>NZ_JAHXPT010000004.1 GCF_019431045.1 Clostridium weizhouense
AGAGCAAATTCCATAATAATTTAAAATTAAATTTATTATGGAATTTATTCAATAATTTTGATAATAACTGTCCGTAATTCAGAGCTTATACCTCTATTTTTCAAATAGTAGGCGATATTCTTCCAGTAATGACCTGTCGGTTCCATACCTACAAGAGTATGAACAGTTCCATATTCTATAGTCAATTCTTTTATGATTTTTAATAGACAATCAAACGATTCTTTGGTATTCTTTATTAGGAATGGTTTCTTTATATATTCTCCATTCACAACAAATTGACCATAGTGGTTATCTTTTGCTATATCTATTCCTAAGATTAGTGTATTAGGTACCATTATAATATTTTTCATTTAAGTTAATCTCCTGTTATAAATATTTTTGTGTTTTGCAATTCACACCTATATTTATAACAGTTTTTTTTATTTCTTACAAAGTTCAAATCTCTTTATTACAGGAATACTTGTATAATCTAGTTGTAACATTTGATAGAAAACTATTTATCTTTCTAACGAACATTACACTTCTTGTTAATTTTAATATTCTTATTTATTACTCTGCTTATGCCCCGTTAGGGAATATACATTTCATACATAAAATAGTTTTTTATTTAAATTTCATCTAAGGAATCTAACCAAATTAAATATAGTTTAGTATAATACTCCTGAATAGAGGATAGATGTAACCTCCTTGGGAAGTTTTTTAGAACTTATACCGGTAAGATAGCGTGTCATTCCATCAGGTAGAATTCTATGTTTAGCTGGTTGGGTTTACATTGGGGAATTACCCGTGTCACAAACAAGGTTATAGACTAACTAATAGATTGGAAGTTCTATTCTATCTCAAATTTTATTTAAAGGAGATGTATACAATGTCTAAATTTTTTAATAGTCCTATAGTAGGAATTGATATTTCAGCAGATTTTTCATATGTGGCAATACTCGCACCGAATGGTGATATTTATAAGAAATCTTTTAAGATAAAGCATGATGTTAATGGCTTCAATCACTTAACTAATGAAATAAAAAAAGTGGAAGAAGAGCTTAACATGAAAACTACAATTTTCATGGAGTCCACTGGTGTGTACCACTTATCTCTTTTCCACTATCTTATAAAAACTTAGATAACACGTTTGTTATCAATCCACCCATTACTAAGTGTAACAAAAATGAAAACATAAAAAAGTGAAAAATGATAAAAAATATACTTTATCTATTGCAACAATAGGAAAATTTCAAAATATTAAGCTTTCTCAAGGCATTAGCTTAGATATTTTCCTATTGAAAAATCTTATAAGAGAATATTATAAGCTTACAGATACATGCTCTGTTTTTAAGAAAAAATTATCTTCTGATTTAAGAGTTATTTTTCCAAGTTACAATACTGTTTTCTCAAACATAATAACCAATAATTCAATTGGCATTTTGAAGCGTTATCCAACGCCACAATCAGTCTTAGAAGCACCTAACAAGATATTCTTAATATCCTTATTAACAAATCTAAGAAAGGTATTGTATAGTCTGAAAAAATATATTCAAAGTTAATTAATGCTGCTAAAGAATCTACTGTTATTGGCTTGCCGTTACACGGTTTAGCGGTAAAAATATCAACTTCATTGACATTAATAGAAACTATTGAATCAGAAATAAGTAACTTATTAAATGAAATTAAGACTCTTATAGAATCTAATAATTTTCCAAAATCAGTTAAGGATAATATTGAATTCATAAATTTTATTTCAGGTATAGGACAATTAACAGCTATCACACTAATGACTGAAATAGGTGATATTAATCGCTTTCTTAATCCTAAACACCTTGTTGACTTTTTGGTATTTATAGCTCAGTTAATGAGTCTGGTAAATTTAAAGGTAATCAAAATAAATTTTCAAAACGTGGAACACGAATCGGTCGAAGAGCATTCTATGCTGTTGCACTTGAGTCTATAAGAACAAATCGTAATGGAATTCCTATAAATAAAGTTTTATTAGAATGTTATCAAATAAAACCTTAAAGGTAAAAAGGCTAAAGTAGCCTTGGTAGCTATAATGCACAAAATTATAAACTATATATTTGCTGTTCTCCGAAATCAAATTCCGTTTGAATTAAGAGATCCTAAAATACATAAACAAATGTTTTTAGAAAATAGCCCTTTAAACAAAGCCGCTTAATTATATTCCAATATTTGCAATCATTCGTATTTTAAGATGGTTTATTTCTTATACCTTTTTTGGGGTTCATACTACTAAATATAATCGAAAAACAGGTAAGATTAATTAATTTTTCTTACCTGCTATCTTGACTTATATATTATTTTTAAGATAATATTCCCTGTATTTGAGTCATAGTACTTATTAAAGAAAAAATCTCACTCTATTTCTTTTTCAGTCTATAATACTTCTATCCGTTGATGGCGGCAATCTAATATTCCAAAACTCCCTCTATTATTACATGTAATAATATCTCACATTCCAATTGCATTTTGAGGGCTTCCACCAGCTATTTGATTAGGATCATGTAATGCAACTTGACTCTTAACTGTCTTTCAAATTCATTTTTCAACTCCGAATTATTATTAAGTTTGGGCTTAATATTAAATTTAGGAACTTCTATAACTGTATTCATTCGTTTATATACATTTTTTACATCTGCCCTTAAAAAAATATGTGGAGTAGCCTCTACATGTACTATTAAAAATGTACTCCTACAATACATGCATTCATGTTACATTTTATCTATTCTTACATTTTTTAGTATTGATAAGTATAACTATAATGAATATTATGCATAATACTCCTACTAATCCAATACTTAAAATATATAAATCTATCAAATACTTATTATTTTCTTGAGAAACACTTTTAAGTATGCCAACTATTAATGCAAATAAATTAATAGGTCCTATGCATATATATGATATCAAACCAACTATGGACATTTTATTATAATCAAATGAATGTACAAACTTATCTCTTGATATAGATTTTGCAATAAGAATATCTGCAAATAAATTGTTTTTTATAGTTATATATTTTTTCCATTTACTGTTTGGGAAATAAGCTGAGCATGTCCTACATTCATCATTAAACAATAAGAAAAAGAATATAGTTACAACTATATTTACTATTTTAATTTGCATTTGGAACTTCTTCCTTTCTTTGTGTTATCTCATTATACTTTTCTTTTACAAATTTACTTCCCATGCTAATGACTGTATCAATTCCAGATATTTTTGCTCCCCATATTACACCACCTTTTACAGCTTTTACTCCATCAGTAACATATAATCTATTCCAAAAATGCAATGTTGGCTTATATCCATCTCCGCCTAATTTACCAGTCAACATACCTATCCCAATTCCTTTGGCAATATCTTTCGCATCACCACCATTTAATGCTGCTTGCGTTCCTCCAATTGCTCCATTTATAGCTATTTGACCTTCTACTCCTATAGGAGTAGCAGCAAAAGCACCACTTAACGCCCCACCACAAGCAGCTATTACCGTTTGATATGGATCAACTTTGGAAATATCTCCTCCATTTGTTGCTAACTGACACCCAACATCTACACTTGCTGATACAACTGCACCTAAAACTGCACATGCAACTACTGCTCCTCCTACAGGAGATGCTACTGCAACAGCTGCAACTACTGCTACTGTTGCAACTACTGCTAAAGCTCCTACAGCTAGTTTTTTCCAATTAAATCCTTTCTTTTCTTCCTTTGGTGGTTCTGGCTCAGGTATTTTTCCTGCTTGTGGCTCATCCTCAAAATCTGGATAAGGTTCGCTAGAGCTTCCATTCTTAATTACATTATCAGAAAAGAAATTCAAATCTGTTTCTAAAGAAAATCCACTTTGTGTATTAGTTTTTAATGCATTTATTTGGCTTACACCATTTATCTTAACATTTTTTGGTGTTTTCATTATTATTTCAGAATCTGCACTTAATGTCAATTTCTTTGGACTTGTTATTTTTATTCCTACATTATCATCAATACTTATACTTATTGGTGATGCACTTCCACCCTTAATATTTAGTGCTGATGGTGTCATTTCTAACTCACTACCATGCTCTGTTCCAAAGTATCTTTTTGTTGTATCACTTGTTTTAGCACAGCTACTTCCATTACTTCTTACACACCCTGAAACTAGTGGTTCATTTCCACTTTCATCTGGAAAATATAATCTTGCACTTGTTCCTACTACTGGCATTGAGTACATGGCATTCCCTGTTGGTGGAGCATACTTAAACCATGAACCTTCCCCTTTATCTTGTTTTTTATCTATATTAAGATGAAGTTTTACTTCTTCTCCTTGAACATCTAATATTTTTCCTTCAAGTGATCCTCCACATAAAAGTGAATTATATATTTTTGTTTGCCATACTCCATTTTTTCTTCTTAATTTATATTTATAAATTATTTCATCTTGGTATTTAAAAGCCTCATAATCACTAACATATACATCCTTTTGCTTGAAATAAATATTGTCTCCTATATTATATCTTTCTCTACTCTTTATCTCATAGTAGAAATAGTCTGTATCATGAAAACCTAAATCATATCCACCTGATTTATAAAATGTTTTTAAATCTTTGGTGGCTTTATATGCTATATTATCTTGTAGTTCATAATTTTCTCCATTATTTATTCCAAAATATAATAGATTATTTGAATCTATTATATCACAATATATTTCTGACTTTAACTCACTTGCTATTCTTCTTAAAAAGTCCCAATCTGTTTCTTTATATTGAAATATTGGCTTTTCTATTGCTTGTCCTTCTTCTATACATTGAACAAAACCAAACCCAGAATAATCTTTTAATATTGTTCCTATAAGTTCATCATATGTCATGTTAACATTTTGAAATGATCTGCTTTTTTCTTTTATATCAATCTCTGAACTTCTTGATATTCCTTCTATTTCTATATAGTATAAACCATCTTTATTTGTTGTCTTTATATTTTCTACTAATCCATTAAAAACTACTACACTTTTACTTATATCTACATTATTAATATCTACTTCTAAATTATTATTTTCATCTTCTTTTTCTTCATAAACTATTATTTCATCTTTAGTTGAAGCTTCTATAGAATATTTAAAATTAATACTATCATCTAATAAGCATTTTAAATATAATTTTCCATGTTCATTAGGTAAATGTGTAACTTTAATATCTTCTACATGCAATAATTTATAAGGAGATTTAATCCTTAATGCATGAACTGCTCCCATCCTCTATATTCCCCCTATTTTTTAATACTTTAGTTACTCTATTCTTCTTGTCCTGTAGTTACAAAGGTTATTTTTCCACCATATTTACATACCAAAAATGAATCTGTTGTTAATGCTTCTTCTCCTCTGACTAATGTATCTTCCTTAGTTTGCATCCAATCCTTTAATATTTTAACCTGACACTTCTTTCCCACAGCATTGTTACCATTCATGTCTATTACCGCAACATCTCCATCACCTGCTGGACAATCTCCTTTGCATACTCCAAAATATTTTATATTTTTTTCTACAATATTATCTTTCTTATTCATCATAGGTTTTTCACTTGCGTAAGATCCATGACTATTAGGAAGATTTATATGCCTTTGATTAGAGCCCTTATCGCATACCATTTTAGCACCTCTTACAATGTAATATTTTTCATCTGCCACTTTTTAATCCCTCCTTTATTCAACTTCTAATTTTTCTAATGATATTCCTCTTGGCTTTCTTCTTAGTAAACTTTCAGCAACATCTAATCTAACTACTATTAGAGTTTTTTCACTTTCTTTTATTCTAAATATCTTTTTTCCTTCAATATTTTTCTTATTAAGAACTATCTTTTTGACTATTGTTTTATTTAAATTAAATTCTGATTTTTCACTTAATGCTTCTATATCTTCAAATATAGGAAGATAATAATTTTCTTGTCTATCCCGTTTAGAATCTATTAGTGGTAAAATCTTTAAAATAATATCAGTGTCATATTTAGAAATAATCTTCATTATTTTTTCAGATATTAAAAATAATTGCTTATCTAACACATCTAAATATTCACATCTTTCCTCTGCTGTAACTTGAAATATAATTACATCATCAATTTTATCAGCATTTAATCTATTTATATTTCTTATATTTATTTTATAAAATATATCCTTAAGTCTCGGAGTATTAGTATATCTTTCATCCTGCTTTAATAAAAAATAATCCATAATATCCTCCCATCTAAATTAATTATTCTCATATATTATTTCTGCACTATCCATTAACTCTCCAGCAAGAATTTTTATATTGCTACTTTTTTTCATAATTTTATAAGAATCAAATTCTATAAATTTACTTACTAATTGTTTTAAAAATTCAACTGCTAAAATATGATATTTATCTGCTTCATCTAAAATAATATATTCTACATCCATATCTGTTATAGTTCTTCCATATTCCATTTTTCTATTCTTTAAATTTGATTCAAGTTCAAAAAGAGAATTATATAAAAAATCTAATTCTATATTTATTGAACATTCTTGTTTATCTAAAAACCAATTTTCATCATATAAATCAATTCTAACTTCCCCTTTTTTTTTAATAATACTTGACCTTAGAAAAGAGAAATAAATATACGCAACCTGCCCTTTTAAGTTATCCTTTTGCATAGATATGCACTTTTCACATACTAAATTAAATTTTTCAATTAATTTAGTATCAATATCATCTTTATTATTTCTATAAAATTCATCAATTCTAATGAAATCCTTAACCCAATTATTATCAACATATTTCACTTTAAATTCTTCTAATATTTTATCTTTATCTGGATACTTAATCATAATTACTCAATTTTAACCTTTCCCCCACTCATTGTTACATCATCTTTTATACTTAAATTAGCTGAATTTTGAGTTAAATCAACACCTGAATCTCCACTTATAGATACTTTAGCTTTTCCATTTATTTCAATATCATCTTGTGCATCTAATATTATCTTTTTATTACTAATTATTTCTATTCCTCCATCATCACTCATCTTGACCATCATTCCATTTCCACCCATTATGTTAACTGCACCTGGTTCCATAACAAGTTGTTTACCATACTTTGTGCTAATACTCTTTACTGATGGATCGCCTCTTTTTTCTGTATCTCTACTCTTTAAATTAACTGAACTTGTAACATAAGCATTTTTTTCTATATTATCTGGGAAATAAAGCCTTATAGCATCTCCTTTTTCTGGCATACAATACCATCCAGTGCCATCTTCTGATGAAAATACTGTTGAATATGAAAACCATCTTTCAGTTCCAGAATTTTTACATCCATCTATTTCTAAATTAACTTTTACAACATCATTTTTCGTATCTAATATTGTTCCACTAAGAGAAATCCCTACGATTTTATTGTTATAAATTCTTCCAATCTTCATTCCCTTTTCATCTCTTAACTTATATTTATTAGAAATAATACTATTATGCATTTCAATTTCTACTTCGTATACATATAGATTTCTTCCTTTAAATGTAATAGATTCACATAAATTCAAAATTTTATTTGTTACAACTTCATAAGTTATTAAATTCATATCATCTAAATCATCTATCCCTTTTGCTTCTTTAACCTTGTATTCTCTAAGTTCCTTTTTAATTGAATAATTAAATTCATCTAAAGAATATGTTGTAACCCTTTCACATCTACCTATTGAATACTTTATGTCTCCTAATTGGCATTCAGGTACTATCCATACATTAAAATATGAGGCTAATCTCTTAATAAATTCCCAATCAGTTTCTTTATATTGAACAATAAAAGTATCAATTTTGGATGTAGTTGTAATATCATCTAATATTTGAACATTATCATAATCTAAATTAACAGTATTTATAACATCTCTATAAGTACTATTTCCATTCTGAAATGTTCTGTTTTTTTCTTTAATATCCATTAAAAAAGTTTGACTTAAAGCTTCAATTTCTAATATTCTAATATCATTAAGCATGTTAATACTTATATTGGTAATAAGACCTTGAAATAAATCTTTAATATTATTTTTATCATCTTTTATAGATATTTTTATAAAGCTCTCATCATTAGCACTTTCAACATACTTATCACCTTGATTTGCATCAATAATCCCCTTAATATAAAGTTTGGCATGCTCATTAATTCTACGTTCTATTTTTAAATCATTTATTTTTATAAATTCATAATTTGATACTATAATATCTCCATAAGTATAAACATAATCCATCTTCATCATCTCCAATACTTTTTTTACTTTACATATTAATAGTAAAATTATTTCTTTTTAATTACAGTTATCTTTTTTAAAACTTCAAAAATAATATCTCTCCATTCTTTATATTCTCTGTAACGGCAACAAAAAGTTCCCATTAATGTTTTTTCCTCAAATTCAAGAAAAAACATTATGTTATATAAAGAATCATCTATCGCATAACTTTTAAAATCAAAGAATCCAATGTTTTTAGAATCAACTTCTAAAACCCCATCTTCATAAAATACATTAGCAGGATTTGTTTTTCTTATAACCATTTTCATTCCATTTTTTAATTCTTCAACATGTTCTTCATCTAATGGACTATCTATAAAATTTAATGTTATTGCAATACTTCCATCTTCATTGCATTTAATTATTTCTGGTCTACTTTCTGATGGATATTTAAGCTTTCTTGCTTCCATAGGCATATCTTCAAATGTATTTGGTATGTACATTTTTAAAGCTCCATCAAAAAATTCTGTTTCTTCAAACTCATAAAATTTGTTGTTTATCTTAACTAACCCATTTGTAATATCTTTCCTCAGTTCTTTTTCTTCTGCTGCATTGATAAAATCTAATATTTTTTCATCTACTCTTTGATCCATATTTTTCATCCTCCCATAACTTTATATAACTTTCATGAAAATTAATTATCTCCATGATTACTTAAAAACTTTTTCTTAATCTAATGGTAAATACAATGTTTGTCCAAAATAAATTTCATCTTCATTTTCTATATCATTTATTTTTAATATTGTAGATTTATTTTTAGCGTATTCAATATTATTTTTTTTACAAATTTCATTTAGTGTATCGCCTTCTTTTATTGTATACACTTTTAGTTTTAGAGTATCATTTGTAATTTCTACATTATCTTGTCTAGTTGTTTTTGATAGATTGTCCTCTTGTTGTAATTTTTGTATTAACTCATTACTTTGCTTTAGCTTTTGTACCAATTCATCTTTTTCTGAAGTTATTTGTGTATTAATAGAACTTATCTCATTAAATTTTTGAATACCAAAATATACTGTTAATATTAATAAAATAGTTGTTAAGAAAATCCTTGTTATAAAACATAAACTGACTTTTTTTCTTTTCTCATATGATTTTACTTGCTTTATATCAATTTTATTTTCAACATCATCAAATATATAAAACCCATTAGTTTTCTCCACTTTATCGTTTTTCCATTGGAAAAAACCCCTTGTTCCTGCTATAGGATCAACAACATAAGCTATTTGCCATGATAAGTTGAAAAAATTTTTTTGAATAAATATATCATAATCTGATAAAAATATTCCATAATTAGGATGCGTATGTTGCCACCCTAATATTTTTTTCTCAGGATATAATCTTTCGTGTTCCTTATGAATATAATTCCAAGTTTCATGGGTAAAAGTTAAAGTAGATGCGGATGCATCAGTATATCTTGCTTCAATGAAACCTGAAATTATAACATTCTTTTTATTATTAATTTCAGCATAATCTCCTATAAGAATTCCACCACGTTCATGAGATGTATCTTCTTTTGAAAATTTTTCTATTTCCTTATATACATTTTGCTTGATATAAATCTTAATATCATTAACATCTATTTCTCCCACAACAACAAAATTAACAGGAAGGTTAATAATTTCATTACACTCATTAATTTTTTCATCTTCTAAAATTTCAATTTCTTTCATAATTTACCTCATCAATAGATTTATGTTGTAGCTTAAATAATTTTAAAAAATATCATAATAGCAATAATAGCCCATACGGCTCTTTTACTGGTTCCTCCTTTTTCTTCTAGATAATTTGGTTTAATATATTCATGCATGTTTTTTGCTATTTTAATATGTTTTTCTGCATGACGATTATATAAATAATTACCAAAAGCCCCTGAAAGCACAAAAGGCATAAAGAATATCAGTAATATTAATATACTATTTTCACTTAAAATTAAATCGGACAATAACGTTCCTAAAAATATTAAATTTAAAAAATGTAATACATAATATAAAAATTGAATCTTATACATTTTTCTATATGCATACCAGTGTCCTCCGAAAAATGCACTTGCCCAATTCCAACTCACTTTACTATTAGTAACATTAAACTTTTTAAATCTTTCTAAAAAATAAGTTTGATTTTTTCCAATAAAGGCTCTCATATCTTCATCAATGCTTGTTTCATTATATGGATTATAATTATTACTAAATATTTCATGTATATATTCAGACTCTTCAGTTCCCATAATAGTTCCTGTACATCCAAATGTAGTGCATGCTTTATTTTCAACCCAACACTCTTTATGATGTGGCATCTCACAAACACTACATACTACAATATCTTCATCTTCTTTAAATTTCGATTTGCAATAAGGACAAATTTTTCCTATAAAGTCCACTATTCATTTCCTCCTTTTTATACACATAAACGGTTACTCAATTTCTATTTCAAAATCATATTCATCTTTTCGCTTTTTCCTAATTAACAATTTTAATATAATCAGTATTGATACAAGAAGTGATACTGATAAAATGATAATTGCAATTTTTAATTTTTCATTTTGTGCTACAATTTTTTTATATCTGGTTTCTATATCACTTTGTATTAAATCATTATCTTGATCATCCTCATCAGTATTAATATTTTCTTGTGTAACATTATTAATAAAATCGTTTATCTTAGATGTTCCTATTGCAAATCCTATTCCTTCTGCATCTAATATTTTCATAGTATTTATTCCTATTACTTCACCATTTTCATCAACAAGTGGCCCTCCACTATTTCCTGAGTTTATTGATGCATCTATTTGAATATATTCATGATTTTTAATTTTTCTGTTCTTTGCTGAAACTATACCTTTTGTCATTGTGTATGGTATATCCTCTGGTGCTCCAATGGCATAAACTTCTTTTCCTATAGATAAGTTATCTTCTGAGACAAGTTTAAGAGGCGTTAAGTTTTCATTTATTTCAATAAGTGCCAAATCAATTTTCTTATCAATTTTAGTTACCTTTCCAACATAACTTTTTCCGTTATATAATTTAACAGTAACAGAACTGAAGGTATCAACTACATGTGCATTAGTAATAATAGTATTATTATTAATTGCAAATCCACTTCCAAGACCTTTATCTGTATAAACAATAGTAACTGAATTAAAAAGATTTTCAGGAACAAAATTCATAGCAAAAACATGCTTAGGAATCAATAATACACATATTAGAAGTGCAATTGTAAATTTAAATTTCATACAAATTCCCCTTTTTACTTACCTTATTTTGTATTAAATATAAGAACAGAATTTCCAAGTGAAATTGCATCTCCTTTTTTTAAAGTATGTTTTGTTATTCTCACTCCATTTACAAAAGTCCCTGATGGTGAACCTTTATCTATAAGCACATATCTATTTCCTTCTTGAACAATATCACAATGCTTAGGAGCAACTAATTTATCTTTAAATAGTACAATTGTATTTTTACCGCTATTTCCAATGCTTGTTATTCCTTCAAATACAAGATATTCCTTTCCTTCAAACTCACCACGTATCACTTTTAGCCATGCAGTTTTAGCAAATTGTTCTAATAATCCTATACCTAATCCGACTAAAACTCCCATAATTATGATTCCAATTGCTCTTGCTACTGTTCCTGTATCTGTTATGTCTAAACTAATAGACTGTGCTATAAAGTTGAATAGAAATCCTCCAATAAAGCCCCCTATAATACCACCTAATACACAATTAATTATTCTCATTTTTTCAGGTTTAATTAAACCAATAGCTATACCTACTCCTGCTCCCATAACTGTCCAACCAATAGCTCTTACAAATCCTAAATAAACTTGTGATGTATATTCAGTTGTATCATTTAATAAAGAGGAATATGCTGATTGCGCTAAGAATCCCCCACAAAATCCAATAAAAAGTGCTATAATAAGTCCTATAAATCCATACTTAATAGCTCTTTTCTTTGAACCATAATATATACCTTCACCAATTCCCATTGCAGCACCAATAGTACCACCAATAATCGCAGAAAATAATGAAGATTCTAATAGAATTGCACTTCTCCTTATTATATAAAACTGTGACTCACTAATTTTACCTAAATTAACATCATTAATAAGACTTTCAAGTGTATATCCCTTTAAAGCCAGTATTGTATTATCATGAATTGGAATAACCTCTTGCAATATCCATGCAATGAATCCTCCAATTAAACCATATAAAATTCCTTTAAAAAATATAGTTTTGAAATTAATTTTTCCACCTTTAGGAACAGTAACTTGACTATTTTGCATTCTTGATGCAGTTGGTACAAAATCAATTCCTTCAAGTTCTTCAACCGTAATATCAAAATCATTTTCGTCTGTTTCTTCTATTACTACTGTAGCTATTTCAGAAGTATCCTGGTTCATTTCATTTTCATCTTCTTGCAACACTTCAATATCTTGCAACGTCTCAATAGTATTAATATTTTCACATTCTTCAATTATTTCATCATCATCATTGAATATATCTATATCAAAATTTGAAGTAAAACTTTCTGTATCTTCCTCACCTGTCCATAAATTTATATTTCCAACCGGAAACAAATGTTTATTTTCAATTGCCCATTTTGCAGCATCTGCACAAAGAGGACTAAATGAATTCCATGATTTATATTGAATCATATCTCCAATATTTACAATTATGTCGCATAAAGATTCACCTGCCCCCCATATATCTCCAATGCAAATTTGACTATCCTTAAAATTAGGATGCCATATTGGAGTTTCAATTGTACAAATAGGTTTGTATCTTGGATATTCTGAATGTAACGTAATTGTTATAATATGTTTGTTTAAAGTTTCAATTTTATCGTCTTTATCCAAATAAATACCATTAATATAATAAGTTACTTTGTATTTTTCAGCTGGTTCAACTCCAATTGGTTCAACGATTATATTTTTATGACCATCGAAGTTCTTTTTTATCTCTTCATAATCTGCTGTAATTCTCCTAAGTCTTGCATTCATTCAAATAAACCTCCTAAGACTTCATTTTTATCATTTGATAGTTCATAATGAATATACTTTAGACCATTTCTTGAACTAATAATATGAAAAAGTGGAATTCCTATATCAAATAATTTTTTATCAAGAAAATTTTCATGTCCATAAATAGAGTGAAATGTCTCAAATCTCATTGTCTTTCCACACTTTTCACATATAATATCTTTATTGCTTAGCTTATTTACTACATTAAAAATATCTTTTGAATGACCACAATTACAAGTTGCTATAGTCACAATTTCTCTATCAAATTCTAAAATCGCACTATCTCCTAAGTCTTTTTTTGCTTGATTTAATGCGTCTTTAATAGAAATATTTCGTGCAGACCATGGCATTTCCTTAATATTTTCGTATGTATCATGACTCATGCAGTCATCTTTTCTTTGATATTCAACTACAAAAGAATCATGTGTTAAACCATTAAATACATAACCTTTTCCAGCAAGAGTTGGAAAATTTCTATCTTTATGTAATAACTTAAGCATTTCTTGAACTTGAATTCCAGCAATAATAGAAGATGATGTTGGCGTAGTAGGCGTTTTGCCTTCAAGTATTTGCTCATGAGTAAGTAATGCACATGATTTTCTTTTATTAATTAAATTCCAATCATTTTCCGTCATTGTACATTCATAACATGGACCTGGTGGCACAAAAACTCTTGCAAATCCATTTAACACTTCAATAGCTCCATCAATCCAGGGCTTGTTTACTCTATAGCAAGATTGATTAATAAACAGACGAGCTTCTCGATTATCAAGTCCACCTAAAACAATATCCATTTTTCTGAAAACTCCAAGACCTATGTCAGTAACAACATTTGCTTTTAGTGAACTTGCTCTAACATCTGGATTTATTTCTCTTGCTTTTTCAGCAGCTGCTTCTGCTTTATATTTACCTA
This sequence comes from Clostridium weizhouense, assembly GCF_019431045.1. GTDB lineage: Bacteria > Bacillota > Clostridia > Clostridiales > Clostridiaceae > Clostridium > Clostridium weizhouense. Next base: position 14,212 of record NZ_JAHXPT010000004.1, read on the forward strand.
CATCACTCATTCTATATAAAATTGAACGAGTTAAATTTGTTTGTTCAATTTTATCCATATCAATGATTAAAATTTTTCCAATACCTAATAATGCTAAATTTTTAATAAGTTCATTACCAATAGCACCTGCACCAACAACCATAATAGTTGAATTATGTAAAAGTTCTTGATTCCACCAAGGTATAAGTTCAAATCTTGAATATCTATTTTCATTAATATCTAAATTTAAAGTTTCCTCCATATTATGCACCTGCTGTTATTTCTGGTTGAAGTCTTAAAACATCACCATCTTTTATTTGTGCATCATAAAGTGTTTGAGTTTCTAAAAGCTGTCTTCCTGATACTTTATGAATAAATTTATAACTAATTAAATTTCCATCTGGTCCTATTGATGGAAGTTTAATTTTTTCTATAAGTTTAACCATTATAATACCTATTTTAATATCAGCTGGAAGACCAACCTTTCTCTCTTTATTTCCTGTTGTATCAACAATAATTACATTAATCTTTGACATTTCTTATTTTCTCCTCTCAAATTGTTTATTTATTATTTTTAGTTTTTGTTATAAGTTAAACTCATCATCTTTTTTCTTAAATATATTTTTTATTTTTCTAAAAACACCACTTATACCAACTACAATTAAAATCCATATCTTTTTAAATACAATAAATATTTTTGCAAATATCCCTGCCTTTGATGCTGCTGAACCTCCTGCTATTAATGCTGCTAATCCACCTATTTTAGATACTTTATCCCCTTTTATGTAATCAGTGTATCTTTTTCCTTCCTTATAAGAATAATTACTAATTATAGAGTCTAAATTAGGCTTAACACTTTCTATCTCATTTTTATTTGCAACTAGTGTAACTTCTGTTACTCCATCACGACCTAATATTCTTACGTTATAATTAACTATTTTTTCGCCTTCACTACTACATAATACTGACCAAGTTAAATTGTGAGTATTTGGATCATAATGCGGTTTTTCATCCCAGCCTATTATATCCAAAGTATTATTTCCATCTTTTCTTCTTTGCTTGTTATCTTCTTCTGTCGCTTCTTTTATTTGTGATAATAATTTATCTGAATCTATCTTATTAGAATCTTCATCTTTAACATATCCCATATTATTAAACTCAAATAAAACAAACCATTCTTCATTAGTATCTTTTGAAAATACTATACCTTGCTCCATACCGCTAACACTATTACCAATTGTTTTCATTATACTTTTTGCATCTTTTCCATCTGCAAAAATATATTCACTAGATAAATCAAGCTTTGCTAAATTATTACCAACATCTACAGTCTTTGGACCCTCAATCCAATTTATTTTTGATGTTTCTATTGAATCATCCGCTTGTACAACACCTGTATTCATTACAAATATTATTAAAATAACTAATATTTTAAATATTTTTTTAATCATATGTATCCTCCATCTTATATTACATAACTGTATAATCTAATATCTTTTAATCAAATCTTTGCCCTATATTTCTAATCATATTTAATCTATCAATATCTTTTTAAATCTTCCTCTCTTATGATTATTATTCATTCCTAAATCTTCTGTTTGTTTTTTTAATATCTCTAAAAGATATAAATATAATTCTTCATTTGAATAATTCCTTTCTTGAATATTTAGCTTATATAATAAATAATTTATTATTATATCTTTTTCAATTGAATCTTTATTTTGAATACACATAGTAGCAAAAGTTATGTCCCATGCTTCATTAATATTGCACTTTATTAATTCTCTACCAAACATATCTAAAATTATTGGTGATAATCCTGTTGTTCTTTTAGTTGAGTAAGGAACATTAATTATATTCACAGTATCATACTCAGTTGATAAATCTTCAAAACCAGTATAATTTATTCTTAAATGTGCCCCTTCTCTAAGCTGAAATCTGCAAAGTTCCATCTCATTTTCATTTAACTTAGCTTCATCATCTAAATGAATTTCTGTGCAATTTTCTATAAAATCCTTCTCTACCATTTCTGGTAAAAATTTTACTTTTACTACAGTAAGTTTATTGTTACATGCATATTTTATTTTTGTATCTTCTTTTAATATATAAATAATTCCATCATGCTTAATTATTCCTTTTCCTATTAATAAAAAATCATCTAATACATCTATTGAGCATCCAAAAACTATTCCATCACAATACTCTTTAAGCATTATGTCAATAAATATTCTTGGATAATCCCTAAGCTCATTAAGCATATCTATTTTTAAAAGTCTACCACTCTCAAATAGTGGATACCTATTTTCAAACACCAAATCACCTTCTTTCAGTAACCGAACAAATGTATTCCTTTCATTTCGGCTTTCACCACTTAACTTTAAAACTAGTTCATCCCATCAAAGAAATTTTTCTCCCATTTATCATTTTCAAAATAAAAGAACTTTTCTTTACTTATATATAATTCATGTTCTTTTCTTAATATAGCTAGTACATAAAATCCCCAAAGTTCTTCTTCTGCCCAAACAAAAAACTTTATTTCATCATTTTCAATATTATCTGTTTCATGTTGACTTATATTAGGATAGTTTTCCATAATGCTAACAGCATCCGTATTTTCTAATTCCTCATTACTAAATTTATAATCATACTCATATTTCACATTATTACCACTATCTTTTAAATAAAGCTTTAATATAACTCGATCCATAAATCTTGAAACAAAACCTCTTTTGATTTCTTTATTTTTAATTAATGTAATTTCGTCTCCTTTATGTGTAAATGCTGTAAGCGTATATGGAAGTGTTGGGATATTATTTTGAATTTGTATATCAGCATATCCAAAATTTTTAGAATATAGATACTTTAAGGCTCCTTTAATGCAAGCTAGCTTTAAATCATAATCTTCACTTGTATCTTTTTTGCTTTTGTTTATTTCAATTATTCTTCCTGGTATAAATTCTTTTAATGCATCCTTAAATATATCTACTTTACATGATTGACCTGTAAGTTTAATTAATGAATACTCATAAAGTTCATCATTTTTATATAAAGTCTCTAAAAATTTCTTTATTATGTTATATACATCACCTTTTATTAATGTACTTATTTCATAAGTCGTAAGAGTTAATATTGGTGCCTCTTTTATAATTTGTAATTTTTCATCTTTTATATATGATAGTTTCCATTTATCATATATAATTTGTGCATTATCGATTAGTTCTAAATTTTCTTTTACTTCATTTGGACTTAGTGTTATCTTTATAAGCTCTGGATTACTAAAGAATATTTTTTTAATCTCTTCTGCTAAATTGAATAGAAAATAATAATTATTTCTTACCTTACAATAGTCCTCTTTATTTCTAGTTTCATATAATTTAAACTTTGTTGGAATTATTTCTTCAGCTTTTTCATATTCACTGTTTAAATCTTCATATAATTGAGAAATTCCATACTTATCTATATTCCTAAATATATCTATCCTAAATTCATCTACTATTGCTTTTTTTATTTCTAAATAATTATCTCTGACCAATGCATTTGCCATTAATATTTTTATAAATTGTAAAATTCTAAATGTAAGATTATTTCCCCCAAAATCTGTATCTCCATTTTCATAAGATGTTTCTATATCTATCTTGTACGAAACTCTATTATCTCTTATGCTAAAGCTGCATCCTGAAAGATCTGTAGTTCCCCCTCCACAATCTATAATTAATGCTTTGTATTCATCTCCACTTGAATACTTATCTCTATAGATAAAGTCACTTATTGTGTTATAAAGAACAGCAACACTTTCTTCTAACATATTTTTGCTATCAACATTATAGCTACTTAATACTTCTTCAAATAATTTATGAAACTTATACTTTTGTTTTGATGGACATGAAATATAAATATTTTTAAATTTACATTTAAATCTTTGATTTGCTAATGATATGACATATTCTAAATATGCTTTTATGATATCTTTCCTTTTTATTAATGTTGTTTTTCCATGAATATCTATTACTTTTTCGCTTTTTTCAAAGTTACTTATCCATCTTTTTATATCGTAAAAAACTGTTAAACTATCATCAACATATCTCTTCTTTGATGCAAATAAAGCATCATATCCAAATATATATTTAATAGTATCTTCGTTTTCATTTATGTATTTAACTCCTACTACACTTGGAATTAGTGGTGTTATTTTATAATCTTTTTTTGTTGTATCTAAAAGTTTTACTAATTTTACTTTATCATCTTCATAATATTCTAAATTTCTAATTAAATTATCATTTAATCCTTGAAATACTTCCTTATCAATATAAATTCCAGCTGTAGTATTTGAAGTTCCAAAATCTATAGCAAGTGGCATTGTTGTTTCTTCTAATTCTTTTATTTCAAGTTGCAAAATAGGTACAGATGAATACTCTAAATCATAATTTTTAAAATCTACCTTATTTTCATATATATCATAAAGAAGTTCTGATTCTTTTTGAGGTAAAAACATTAGGTTATAAAATTTACTTTCATTTTCTTGAATAAAAACATCTTTTCCCTTTACTAAAAAATATTTATATTCATTATGTTTTTTAACCTTTTTAATATTAAGTACAGTAGAAACATTAAAACTATTATCAATTAAAAGAACATTTCCTTCTTCAAGTTCTTTATTACCCTTTAACTCATATTCATCGTATATTTCAAGTGATAAATCTTTATAAATTACTATTTTTCCAGAATAGTCTATAATATTACTTTGTATTTCTCTTTTACTACTTCTCTTTATAAACCTCTCTATTCTTTCTATTCCACCTTCTACATAATTATTTATTAATCGACTATCTTTTTCCCCCCTATACTTCATAATAAGTTTTATAAGTTCTTCTTTATCTAAAGGATTTATTATACTTTTTATTAACTTTTCTTTATTACATATCTCTCTTAATTGAAAAGTTGTCATGAGAATTAAATCTTTTTCTTTATATCTTTTTGAAATACTTTCTTCCTGTTTTTTATGCAACTTGTAAGTATATAACCCCATTTTTTCCTCCTATAAATCTATTCAATCATTACTATGTCATTAATTTTCATGGTATTATCAGAACCTAAAATTCCAAAATGCTTATCCCAAAACAAATGAATCTTCATACTTATAGGTAAAAATGTATCTATAATTGCATTTATTTTACCTTTTAGGACTTCATCTTTATATTTACCTAAATAAATATAAAGATCTTTTGGATTTTCTTTATTTAAATACACTGTACTATCTCTAAATATTTTTGATAAAGTTTTATTAAACAGCTGCAATGAAGTTCCTGTTTTATATAATGTTATAAAGCTATTTAAAAATATATCTTTTTCTTCTTTATTAAAGTAAACTATGTTTTTAGCTAACTCTTCTCCATATACATTATTTATTATGTCTTCAAATAAAAACTTTTTATAAAATTCATTTTTATTTAATCCTTGTTTTAAATCTAACTCGCACAAATAGTGAATTAGTATATCAAATAGCACATTTTTTAATTCTGTATTTTCTTTAAAATTAATATTGAACAATTCTTGAAATATCTCTTGAAATCTATAAAAAGCATTTATTTCAATATATTCATCTTGTGGTAATCTATTTGAATTGATATTTGAAATGGATAATTCCATATAAGGACTATATATTTCAGCTTGTTTGAATTTTATTTTTTCTATTGAAATATTTTCTTCTATTGCTTTTATAAAGATGTCATAAATGTAATTCATATTAATCTTCCTTCACATTTATATTCTGGATAAATTAATTGTATTTCTGATGTCAAAAAGCTTAAAATATCATTATTTAAATAGTAATCTTTATCCTTTGCTTCAAAATATAAAACCAAAGATTTTTTAATATTATCTTCTCTTATTTCATCTATTATAAAATCATTAAAATCATACGTTTCTTTACCTAAATCATATTTAACTTCTTCTATTTTTAAATCTCTAAACTCTAAATGTTTTGATACTTGAAATGAATTTATAAGTTTTGCTATTTCACTTTTTGTTTTTATAATATATCTATTATTAAATAAAAATCTATTTGAAAAATTAACATTTTTATAATTACTCATAAGTTCATATTCGTATTTTAAATTATTCTCTTCTTTATAATTTACAATCTTATAAACTGTCCATAAAAATGAATGTGAAATCTTTGAAATTATTTTAATATAATCTTTTTTTATTGTGACATAATCTATACATTCTTTATTAGAATTAATTAAGTAACCATGATTCATTCCCTCTTTTTGAATTGAAATATCATGTTCATAATTTACTTTATCTACGCAAGCTGCTGGAAATCCTGTACATTTTAATTTAATCTCTTTAATATTCCAAAGTGGCACCATATCATATTTTATATATTTATTATAATCACCAAAATCTATGTGAATTTTTATAATTTCTTCTTCTTTATCTATTTGATCTTCACATTTTGTAAGATAAATTTGTGCTATTTTATTAATATATGGCATATTAACTGTTTTCCACATAACATTATTATTTATGAAAGACTTATATAGTGTACTTATTTTTTCTTTATATTCAGTATTTTCTTTTACTTTAAAATAAGCTTTATGAATCTTTTTATTTGTTTCAATTGTTCCTGTTATTTCTAGATTCTCAGATATGAATTTCTTAAACATTCCATAATCGCATTTTAAAAATACATTAAATATTTTAGAATATAGATTATTATTTAAATTATCTATAATTGTTTTTAAATCATATGTTTTTTCCTCAGAATCCTCTTCTATCATTGGAAATAAAAATTCATTAGTTACATCTAAATGTTTTCTATCAATTATTGTGGAATAAACATTGTATTTTTCTTCTAGATATTGTATTTCATCAAAAACTCTTTCTTCTAAATCATTAAATCTCTCTTCGCTATATTGTTCTAATGAAGTAAATACACTATTCATTATTTTTTTTAATAGTACTCTTTCGTTTAAATCATTTATTTCATTTAATTTTTCATAAATTCTATTCATTTTTACCACCTGTACTAGCTATCTCTTTATCTAATACCTTTAATTTTTCATCTATTGATTTTACTTCTTCTGTAAGTCCTACTTGAGTATAAGAATCTTTTGCTAATGTGTATAAAACTTTTGCTGAATTAATATCTCCTTTAACATATCTTTCATTAGCTTCATTTAAATATATATCTCCTTCAGCTTTTGTTTGCGATTGACTTTCTATCTTTTTATCCATAAGAGATATCTTTTCTTCTAACTCATTTGCTAAACTATTTGAATTTATTTTTTCAAAAGCTTCTTTGGCTAAAGCATAATACATCTTTGCTCCAACAAAATCTCCTGCTATATACTGCGTATCACCATTTTTTCTAAGGTCTATAGCTTTGCTTTGAAGATCATCCTCTTCTTTTTTAGCTTTTTCTTCTTTTTCCTTATTTTTTTCTTCTTCTTCTTTTGCTTTTTCTTCCTCAGCTTTAGCCTTTTCTTCTTCTTGTTTTTGTGCTTCTGCTTCTTTACCTTGCTTTTCATATATTTCTTTAAGTTTATCTATAGCTTCTTGTTTTTCATCTTTTAAATAATAATTTGAAGCAAGTCTTTTAGCCTCTAAATAATTTACTTCTGCCTCTGCTACTTTTCCAGCTTCCAACTGACTATCTGCAAGCTCTAAAAGATCAGCAACACTTATACATGTTTTAGCTATATCTATTTTCTTTAAAATATACTCTCTTGCATTATCATCAACATCTTCCCCTTTTTTCATTGCTAATAAGTACTGATCTAATGCCTCATTATATTTCTTTTCTTCAAGCTTTTTATCACCTTCAAGTATTATTTCTGTATATTTGCATTCTCCATCTATTTCTTTTATGTCATTTTTAAGTTTATATTTATTAGCTATTTTTAATGCTTCCTCATATTTTGAATTTGCCTTTTCAATATGTTCATTTTTTATGTATCCAGCTGCTTCAGTTACATAATTATTCATAGATGCAATTTCTTCTCGTTTTTTATTTTGCTTTATATTAAATACTACTAATGCTATAACTAAAACTATAATTATTGGAATTGCTGCAAACAAAATTTTCTTTATCATAGCTTTTTTCTTTGGATTTATATATGCCTTTTCAACAAATGTCACGGCTAACGTGTAGTTTTCTAACTTATTTAATTGCTTTGATAAAATCATATCTTCAACTCTATCAGCAACTTCTTGTGGCTTTGTTGCTCCTTCTAAGGCATCTTCTATTTCTTTTTCATCACAATTTTCCCATATACCCTTTGTAAGTAATGTAAATACATCTCCATCATTAAGTTTTATTTTTTTAGATATAAATGGTGAGCTTAATTTATTTTCTCCTAAGTAACAAGAAAGATTATTTCTCTCTATATGCTTAGCTGCCTTATCTAAAGCTATGATTTCTTTATCACTAAGTTCTTGTGTTAAAGATAAATCCTTACTTCTTTCTTTTAAGTATCCATCCTTAAAAAAGTAAAATCTTGAATTACCTATAACGATGTATCTAACTTTACTATAATTAGTTATTGCTATTGTCATAGAAGCTTTAAGTCTTACATTTTTACTTACACTTACTATTTCTTCATTAACCTTATTTAAGTATTTTTTTAATGTAAATTTATTCATAGTAGGATTTTGTGTAAATAATTTAATAAATGTTGTTACTGCAATTTGAGCTGTTTCATTTTTCGTGTCATTATCAATTCCATCTGCAATAGCATAACATCCAAATTTATCAAGCTCTACATATGCAAAATAATCCTTATTTTGAAGATACGTTCCTTCTTCTGATATAAAGCTTGTCTTAAATTTTGAATTTAATTTTCTCATTTGTCTCACCCTAACTTATTAAAATGTGCTTATTTTCACTCTATGTTTTAAGTAATAGTCAAAAGTGAGAATCCAAATTTTATATTTGGTTCTTCGAACTTTCACAGAGTGCAATTTCATATTTTGTCCCTAGAACTTACTGGACGAATGTATATGAGTCAAGTTTCTTATTTCAGCCTTGTCCATGAGCTTTATATTACAATATCAATACTATTTTAAAACATAGTATCTCACTTAATTTAAATATTCTTTTTTATAATTATTATGCTTCCATTATGAGTATTTTCATGCTCTTCTATTTCATCTATGATTTTATTTAAAGCCGTATTTATATCTTTTTTATTTTTATTTAATATATTCTCAAAATCTACCCATCTTATTTCTTCATAAATTCCTTTGCTCATAATCAAAAGTAAATCATTTTTTTCTAATTTAATACTATCAATTTTCATTTCTACACTATTAAGATTTTCTTGCCCAAGGTAATATAAAACCTTTTTGTTGTTTAAAACTTTAAGTGCTTCTATTTTTTCTAGTTTTCCTTCATAATATTTTTGTTTTGCCACCTCATTCATACAATGACCTTCACTTAATTTTATAAGTTGACCTTTTCTAAAAATAGCTAACATTAAATTTCCTAAAGATGTATAATACAAATTTTCTTGATCAATAATTGTCATTAAAATGCTTGTACCACCTTTATTTTTTTCTACTCTTTTAAGTATTTCATTATTTGCTTTATTAATAGATTTTTTAAAAAAGTAACTTACGTTTGCATTACTATATTCTTTCAAAAATAAATTTGATATTATTTTTACAGCAGTAATACTAGAAATTCTTCCTGCTTCATTTTTTCCTAACCCATCACCCATAACAGTTAAAAGTACATTATTTTTTTCTTTTATATTAAAGTAATCTTCTTGTATTTCTTCATAACCTGTATGCGAATATTTAACTAAACTTATATTTTCTTTATTCATAATTTTAAATAATATATGCTTTATTACACATAATAAAAATAATAATATTATCAATATAAATACTGCTTCTTTTGAATCATATCTACTTATAAATAACATTTAAATTACCTCTGTTCTTTATCTTGCCATTCAAAATGCTCTCCACAAAACGGTACAAATAAAAATTTACTCTTTCCAAGTTCTATAACATCATAAGTTGAAAGCTGTGTTGGCATATAGACTGGTTCATTATTTAAATAAGCAATACCTGAAGAATCACCTGGAAGTAACACATTATTTTTCTTCTTTGGATCATATACTACAACTGCATGATTTCTACTTGTTATATAATTATCTCCAATTATTTGTATATCCATATCATCAGCTCTACCAATAAAATTTTTTCCATTCTTTATCTTGTAATCTTTTCCAACTCTACAGCCTTCAATGCATACAAGCCATCCACAAACCGGCTCTATTTCTTGGTATAAAAGGTTTGTTTCTACTTCTTCTACTTCTGGTACAAGTTCTTTTTTGTTTTCTTTTTTACTTGTATCTATATTGCAATAAGGGCATATTGGACCATAGCGTCTTTCACTAAACATATGACCATTTTGACATCTAATTAATGACATATAATCACTCCATTCATCTAAGTAATAATTTCACTTTTGAAATAAATATAATGTCTCCTCTTTTTAAGCTACAAGGAGTATTTTTTACAAGTCTATATTTTTTACCATCATCTATTTTTTGTATACAAACACCACTTTCTATAGATAAATCTTCTATATACCATGTTCCAGCAGCATAATTTAATACAGCATGATTATCTTCAACTAACGTTGAATAAATAGATTTATTTAAATCTACCAATACTTCATTCTCTCCATTACTCTTTCCAATAATAAAAGAAATTTTTTCTTTTATTGACCATTGATTTATAATTTCATTGTCTTCATTTACTAATTCAATACTACTTATATTGTTGCTTTTCTCTATATAATTTTGATTGTGTATTCTTTTATATAAATTTATAAATATAAAAATTCCTAATATAATTAATAAACCTAAAAGTATTCCTTTAAGTTCATTTGACTCTATTGTTATATAAATTATTCCAAATATTAACGTTATAATTATCCCTATAAAGACATTTATTAATTGAATACTAAACATTAATTTGTTATTTTGATTATTTTTCAAAGTAACCACTCCATTACTTTTTAATACTTTAGGTAAATTTTTTTTATTTCTTTAAATTAAAAAAACTATTAAACATATTACTTGTATCAATAGGATTTTTATTATTTTTTAATTTACTCCTATCAATATCATCACTATTTGCATTAAATCCAAAAAAACTTTCAAAATATTGATTTAACTCATTTAAAGCATCACCTTTATTAAAGTTTTCTTTAGATTTAGCTTGTGATTTTTTGCTACTATTTTTGCCATCACTTTTTTTACTATTAGAATTATGTTGATTTAACTTCTTATCATATTCCTCTCTAGATGACTCATTTCCTAAAATCTCATATGCCTCATTTATTTGTTGAAACATCTCTATTGCATCTTTATTATCTTTATTTTTATCTGGATGATACTTTTTTGCTAGAGTTCTAAAGGCTTTTTTTATTTCATCTTTATTAGCACTTTCTGAAACTCCAAGTATTTTATAATAATTTTTCACTTTATCACTCGCTTTTCACTTAAATTAAAGCATATTTTAAACATATGCTTATATCAGGATGTAACTCATTTCAATATTTCTAAGTTTAATTTCTTTCTATTTTTACTTATTCATATATTAAACTTTTTTCAAAATTTGAACTTAAATTAAAATTTTATTTTTATATTATCTTTTAATTTTTATAGACTAATATTGAAATATTTTAGTATACTATAATTAATGATGCTGAAGGTATATGTAAAACTAAAATACTTATTCTTATTTTAAAAAAGTTGCATTTGAGGATTTAAATTATTAGTGAATCCAATTTAAATCCTCTGCAACTATAATAAAACTATATTTTAGTAATTTAAGGCATTAATTAAGCACTATATCCGCCTTCAATTGTAACTTGAGTTAGCTTGTCTTTCTTTTGTCTAACTACAAGTGTAAATGTACCAATACCTTCAGTATCACCAAAGTTTTCTTTGTAATCTACAACGAAAGCATTAGGATAAGTAATCTTTCTTATAATTTGATCAGCTGAAATAACTTCTACTGTTAACTTTCTATAACAATCAGCTTTTTCTGCTGGCACTAAAGACCAAAGTCCCATTTGTCTTGTGCTATCAAATGGATCTCCATCTACAGCTGTTAATATTTTTCCTGTTATAGTCATTGTGCTTCCTACGTCTTTTGAACGTGCATTAGCATCTTTTGGTGTATCTGTTGTAAACTTTACTGTTTCAACACTTTCAATACTTAAATCAATTGTTTCTGCGCCTTCAATTTTTACTCTAAATCCCATTTTTTAATTCCTCCTATTCTTGTCCAAATCCACCTTCAAATTTTACAAGTGCAGTTTTGTCTTTCTTTTGTTTTGCACATAATGTGAAAGTACCAATACCCTCACAGTCACCAAAACTTTCTTCATAATCTACAACAAATGCATTAGGTAATGTTATTTGTCTTACAACTTGTGATGCTGAAATAACATCTACCTTTATGCTTCTGTAACAATCAGCTTTTTCTGCTGGTACAAGAGACCATTGTGCTAATTTCATAGTACTATCAGCAGCCTCTCCTCCTACTGGAGTTAATATTTTTCCTGTAATAACTAGTGTTGTACCTTGGTCTGTAGAACGGGCATTTGAATCATCTGGTGTATCAGTTTTAAATTCTACTGTTTCAACACTTTCAATGCTTAAATCAATAGTTTCTGCACCTTCAACTTTTACTTTAAATCCCATTTTGTCATCTCCCTTTTTATAATTTTTTTATAATTAAAATAGATATTTATTAATATCTATTAGAATTAGCTAGCTTCACTTCTAGTAATTTCAACTTCAAGATTTTTAATATTTCCATTAAATACAAGATCAATATTACATGTTCCACTCTTATCATTTATAACAAAGTTTATGTCATCTCCATCTTGTATTATTGCATTAATGAATTCTTTATTATTCATCCATTTGCTCTTAACGCTACTTGGATTATTACTAAAGAATTTAACTATATTATCTTCTTTAAAATCATTTGTATAGAATCTTAGCATTCTTTCTATATAAGTTGTAACTAAAGTCTTATACATTGATTCAAAATCATTTTCAGTTGCTTGAAGGCTTCTTGCCTTATAAACTGTAATTTGTTTTATATCTTTACCTTGAAATTTAGCATTTTCTGATGAGAATACAAATCCAAAGTTCTTTCTATTTATTGAATTTTTGATTTCATTAGTAAATCCTGATATTTCTTTTGCTAAAGTTGAAGTAACTCTTAATGAATTATCTCCAGATTCAATATCAAATCTTACTCCTGGATAATCAAAAAATACATTACCATAATATTCTTTTAAGTATTCTGGACATTGATATGATGCAACTATTCCAGCTGCAATATATGAACTTCCAATATATACTCCTTCAATCCATAATTTAAATAAATCTTCTTTTGCTTTTGATAATTCTGCATTTCCTTCATCTGTCATAAGCATTTTACTATCAAGTATTACACCTGATTTTTCCTTTGGAATTATCGTAAAGTTTGGAACACATGGAATGGCGAATTCGCTGTATGTTTGTCTCATAAGAGGGGCACATCTATCCATAAATTTGTCTATTCCTGCTGTTGCTACATGATTGAATGTAGTATCTTCTCTTGCTTCAAAGCTGAAGAAAATTTGAACTCTATATTTTTGAACTGTATTAAGAAGTAAAGATAGGTTTTCCATAGTATTACATTCTGTTTTTTCAACTTTTTTGTTTCCCTTAAATCTTTCTCTCTTAGCTCCACTTTTGTTTTGTCCTTCTAATTCAATTGATGGAACTATTCCAAACCAAATTGTATTATCAAAATCATTTTTATCATTTACAGTACTTAAATATGCTTCAAGCCTTGGTAAATTAGCTGAATTTACTAGTCTGTCAAGTTTATTGTTTGTAACAAGTAATGTTGGTCTCATTCCTTTATTTTTTGTTTTATATTGATCAAAGAACATTTTTACACCAACAATTTTTTCTATTAATGGTTTAACAGTTTTTATAAAATCATCTTTAGAATTTTTATAGAATTCAAGATATGTATTATAATTTTCTACTTCACGTTCTACATCTATTTGGCTTTCCATTGTAGATGCAAGTGGGCAAAAAGTTCTAACTACTAAACTCTTTACATAATCAGATTTTGTTTCATTAACTTCATCATAATCATCTTCAAAAGCTTCAATTAATCCTACATTAGCATTATCATCTATTGCAATTAATGATTTTTCTTCACTCTTAGGAGCTTCAAGAACTTTAAGTTCACCATCTTCTCCCATACTTAATACACCTATTTTTAATGCTTCTCCACCATTTTGACTTTCATCTTTTCCTAATAACAATCTTGTTTTTATATCTTCAATAGCTAATGGAAGCATAGCCATTATATTATTATAATTTTCACTAGCATTTTCAAATAAATTATTTAATTTATCTCCTAAATCTAATTTACTTGGATTTTCATCATCTAATTCATCATATTTGCTATATAAATATTGTATTTCTTTTCTTGATTGTCTTATATCATCCATTACTTTTTTTGGAGAAATCATATCTAATAAATTTTCAAATTTAAAATCTACATTAGCTATTCCTTGAGCACTTTTTGTATCTATTAAAGTGAATAGCATTTTTAGAAAATCATTTGATTGATTTATTGGTATTTCTGTCACAAAATTATCTGAAAGATTTTCAGGTTTTTTTAATGTGTACATTACCTTTTGGTTTGTTGCATTATAAAACGAATATACAACTGGTGAGAATTTATCTAAAAATTCATCAAAACTACTTACTAAAAAATTTTCATTAATTTCTTTTATCTGATCATCATTTAAGCTAGTTAAGCCTTTAGTATCTCCAATTACAGAAATCAAATCTAATCTTTCAGGATTTATTTCCTCAAATAATATTGTCCTATTCGTTTGTTGGATAACATCCATAATCTAATTTCCTCCCATATATTTTTATTTATTATTAGAGTATAAAGAGAGTTCTTTTAACCCTTATTAAACTATTTATAAAATTTTTAAATAACTAAATAATTCAATTATTTTAATATTGTCTAAAGCTTGTTTAATGCTTGTATTTTTGTTTTCGTACAATTTTTTCCTTACTTTACCTTTTATTGTTACTTTTTAGAATTTATTGAAAAAAAGGTATTCATTTTATCAATTTGTTATTTTTTTCTTCAATTTACTGTAATATTTTTGTTATAGTGTTAATTAACAAAAATGTATTTTTTTATGATTTTATTATTAATTGTATAAAATCTACTTAATAATATCGTTATTTTTTATAATTAATATAAAAATAAATAAGGTGAATTTTTCTAAATTAAAATTCACCTTATTTATTTAAATTTAGTTTTAAAAATTTATATAAATTTAGAGTAATTTTTCTTTTTATTTTTTATAAAAACATCATATAATTCCTAAATTTTATTTTTATCATTTCTACGTTTTATTTTTACAAAAACAAAAAAGTTATTCCTTAATATTAAATATAAAAACAATTTTAAATTTTGATTTAAACAATGATAAATTCCTTTTAAAGTAACCCATTTTTATAAAATAATTTCAAATAATAATATAAATCTACATAATAACCATTAAAAATTATATGTATTTTACAATTTATATAATTTTAAAGTTGCAAAATTTCTTATGGATGATATAATATACTTGCACTTTTGTGCGGGTGGGTGAGGGAGCTTTTGAAAGTCAGGTTGAAAGGATGAACAAATTTTTTAAACTAAAAGAACACAATTCTACAGTTAGGAGGGAAACTATTGCCGCTTTAACATCATTTTTTGCAGCAGTATACATTATAATTGTCAATGCTAGTATACTAAGTGATTCAGGTATAGATCTTGAACCATTGATTATTTCTACTGTATTTGCTTCATTGATTGGATGTCTTTTGGCAGGTTTCATTAGTAACGCTCCTCTAATCATTATGCCCGGAATGGGAATCAATGCATTATTTACTTATACTATTGTAAATACTCTAGGTCTTACATTTTACGAAGGATTAGCCACAGTAATTGTTGCTGGTGTTTTATTTGTTATAATAACGCTTACACCACTTGCAAATACTATAACTGAATCTATTCCTAATAATTTAAAAGAAGCCATAACCGTAGGTATTGGACTTTTTATAACTCTTATAGGTTTAGGTAAATCAGGTCTTATAGTCTCTGATCCTTCTACAATATTAAAACTTGGAAATATTACAAGCCCTCAAGTTATTGCATTTTTTATTATCATGATTATAACTTTGATATTATTTATCAAGAATGTACCAGGTGGATTTTTAATTTCAATTATTCTAGGTACAATTATATCTATATTTATGGGAATTGTAGATACAAGTAATCTTACTTTTTCTCTTCCAGATTTCGGAGCATATAAAAATATATTCTTTAATCCAGATTTTTCTGGAATAGCTAGTGTGAATTTTGGGATAGCTACATTCTCATTAACATTGGTATTAATATTTGAAAATATAGGGCTATTACATGGCCAAGTCATTGGTTTATTAAATGCTCCTGAAAAAAATCCAAAAGCATTATCTGCTGTTGCATTTTCTGTTATTGCATATGGATTTCTTGGGACTAGTCCTCCAGTTTCTACTGTAGAAGGAGCTGCTGGAATAGCTGCTGGTGGAAAAACAGGATTAACTTCAATAATAACTGGATTGCTATTTTTAGCTTCAATATTTTTTATACCATTTATATCAATAATTCCAAATGCAGCATTATCTCCAATACTTATTATTATTGGTTGCTTAATGTTTCAAAACTTAAAACATTTGAATTTTGATGATTTAACAGAGCTACTTCCAGCTTTTATAACAATAATTTTAATTCCATTAACTTATAGTATTGTAGATGGAATAGCCTTTGGGTTTATTTTATACCCTATATGTAAAATAGCTACTAATAAAAGAAAAGATATTTCTATTTGTATGTATATTATATCTTCAATTTTTCTTTTATATTTTTTAATCCAAGGATTTATTCATTAATTACAAGGCACATTAGAATAGATTAATAAATTAACTTTTTATTTTTTTGATTGTGTCTATATAAAAGGAGTATATCAAAACATCTTTATGTATTTGATATACTCATCTCTTTATTTTAAATAATTATTATATTTTAAATGAATTTTTCTGTTATATGCCTTGAACTTGGTACTCCTTGAAAGTATAACAAATTCTAACCCTCAGTTTGAAATTAGTTTCATCTGAGACTAAAAACTTTGTTTATACTACAATACAAACTTTTGCTTAAAACATAACTTAAACATTGATTTTTTCAATTTGTATTTCTTAACAAATGCTATGTAGTATCAAAATTTATTCTTAGAGCTAATCAAACATTTTTTCTCCTAATTTTGCAAAACTTTGTAATACTAAAAAGCATTTTACATCTATTTTTTTATCACTTTTTACAAACTCTCTTGCTTCCTCTTGGGATATAAACATAGCTTCAATATCCTCATCCTCTTCAAGATATTCTTTTGAAAAATCCCCTTCACAAGTGCAATATACAAATGCTAAAGCTTCATCTGTCATTCCAGGAGAAATATATAATTTTTCTTTACTATTTTCTTTAATTTCTAACATTGTAAGTCCTGTTTCTTCTTTAAGTTCTCTACTAACAGTAGTCTTTATATCCTCTCCTGGATCAACAAGCCCTGCTACCAATTCATAAACATAATCATTTATAGGAACTCTATATTGTTTTATTACAACTAGTTTCTTTAATTGTTTATGAAAAGCAACTATAACTACTCCATCAATATTATCATTTTTCCTATTAAAATAAGTATCCTTTAATACTTCTTCACTTTTTCTCGATGCAATAATCCAATTTTTAAGATTACCCATTTTATTTTTATACTTAACATTATATAGATTTAAAAATTTAGTATTAGCTATTTTTTTTAATTTAATTATTCTATTTTCTTTCATACTTTCTCTCCCTTTGTATTTTGCTTATAAATTATAATAAAAGAATTGCTAAATCAAAATATATAAAGCTGTCCACATTCTCATTTATCTGCCCTTTTAATACATACAGAATTAATATAGTATACAAATATATTTTATCTTTTATTCCATAATTTATATATATTAAATTATACTACTCTTTCTTCCTTATGATAATATATAAATAACCTACTCCCATTCAATTACTAATATTTTTAGCTCACCTTCTTTAATAGATACCTTATATCCACTATTCATAAGCCAGGTTGCTAATTCTGTAACCATTTTATTTTTTATTTCATCATTTTCATTTATTGCAAAAACAGCTGAAACCTTATTTACTCCTGCTTTTTTCCCTTTTTGTATATTTTCTAATATTACTTTTTTATTTTCACTAAATTTTCTATCATATTGTTCTAAATTCATATAACCCTCTCCTAAAACATAGTATACCCATATAATTTTATGATAATATTTCATAAATATTACCTTTCTAAGTAAATTGGTTATAGATTTAATTTATATTATTTTTAATACTATAATTTCAATACTTGGTAACACTAAAACTATTATAAGAAAGGAGTATTTTTTAATATGGATAAAACACAAAAAATTATTGATTCATTACATGTTCAACAAAAGTCTTGTACAAATTGTGCTAAGCCTTCAAAAGAACCTAATGATGGATATTTTATTGAGAAAGATCATAATGACAGTTTTAGTTCTGAAGGAACTACTAGATATGGTGAAGAACAAGATGCTGATGACCTATAATAAAAAAGTGTCTCCTTTTAAAATTCTTTAAAAGGGACACTCTCTTTTCTATTAATATTAACAAATTCTATTAAAGATATCTTTATTCAATTTAAATTGTTCCTTCTTATATTTACTATGTTTTTAACTATCACTTTTTTATAAACTATATAAAAGAAAATAGTAAACAAATATACTATAATCTATTTATGCATGGTTTTTATTTTTATATATTTTTCAACAGACCATTTTTAATATTATTTTAATGTATTAATTAAATTAGCCATTTCTATAGCTGATACTGCACAATCATATCCTTTATTTCCTGCTTTAGTTCCTGCTCTTTCAATAGCTTGTTCTATAGTATTAGTTGTAAGTATTCCAAACATCACTGGTTTTTCTGCTTCTAGTGAAACACTAGCTATACCTTTTGATACTTCCGCACAAACATAATCATAATGTGATGTAGAACCTTTTATTACTGCACCTAAGCATATTACTCCATCATATTTGGGATTTTTCGCCATCTTTTTAGCTATTAATGGAATTTCAAATGCACCCGGTACCCAAGCTATATCTATATCTTCTTCATTAACTCCATGTCTTTTAAGACCATCTAATGCACCATCTAAAAGTTTACTTCCTATAAATTCATTAAATCTTCCCACTATTATTCCAAATTTCAATCCTTCTGCAACTAATTTTCCTTCAAATGTATTCATTTTTTATTCCTCCAATTTATAATACTTTTAATTATTTATAATTTATTTATATGTTTTAAAATATCAACGTTCACTTAAAATATAGTTAAATTTATATATTTAATAAATGATTCATTCTTTCTTTTTTAGTTTTTAAATAAAATTCATCACTTTTATTTAATGGCATTTCAACTGGAACTCTCTCTACAACATTAATTCCGTTTTCTTTAAGTCCTTCTATCTTTTCAGGATTATTAGTAATTAATCTTATCTTATTTACGCCTAAATTCTTTAGCATATCAGAACTTGCTTTATAATCTCTTAAATCTGGTGCAAATCCTAATGCTAAGTTTGCATCTACTGTATCTAATCCTTCATCTTGAAGTGAATATGCCTTTAATTTATTTAAAAGTCCTATTCCTCTTCCTTCTTGCTTCATGTATAAAAGTATTCCTCTTCCTTTATTAGCTATCATTTTCATAGAAGCCTCATATTGTTCTCCACAGTCACACTTTCTTGAGCCTAAACTATCTCCAGTTAAACATTCTGAATGTACTCTAACTAAAACTGGTTCTTCTTTTGTTATATCCCCTTTAATTAAAGCTAAATGACATTTTTCTGTCCCTTTTTCTTTAAATGCTACTACTTTAAAATCCCCAAATTTAGTTGGAAGATTTGCTTCAACTTCTTTTTTTACAACACTTTCATTCTCTAATCTATATTTTACTAAAGATTCTATAGTTAAAATTTTAATATCATGCTCTTTTGAAAATTCAATTAAATCGTCTCTTCGTGCCATTGTTCCATCATCTTTTATTATTTCACATATTGCAGCAGCGCCCTTAAATCCTGCAAGTTTTGATAAATCTACTGAAGCTTCTGTATGACCTATTCTTTCAAGTACCCCTCTTTTTTTCGCAATAAGTGGAAATACATGACCAGGTCTTCTAAAATCATTCAGATTATTACTTTCTACTAATTTATTTATTGTATGCGCCCTCTCAAATGCTGAAATTCCAGTTGTTGTATCTATATAATCAACAGATACTGTAAATGCTGTTTCATGATTATCTGTATTCTTTTCTACCATCGGATTTAATCCTAATTTAATAGCTATCTCCTCCTCTACTGGTGCACATAAAAGCCCTTTTGCATATTTAATCATGAAATTTATATTTTCTCCTGTAGCTTTTTCTGCTGGAATTACTAAATCACCTTCGTTTTCTCTACCTTCATCATCAACAATGATTACCATCTTGCCTTCTTTAAAGTCCTTTATACATTCTTCTACACTACTAAATTTCAATTTTATCACCTCATAAAAATATTTTTTATTTAAAACCCATTTTCTCTTAAAAACTCCAAGGTTATATTACTTTTACTCTTCACATTTTCTGCTTCATCTTTTTTAGGTATTAACTTTTCTATATATTTTCCTACTACATCACACTCTAAGTTAACAAGTGATTCTAACTTTTTATCACATAAAATTGTATTTTCTAATGTATGTGGTATTACAGATACTTTAAATGTATTATCATCTACATAAGCAACTGTTAAACTTATCCCATCAATTGATATGGATCCTTTATATATGATGTACTTTAATACTTCTTTAGATGATGATATTGTAAACCATGTACCATCTTCTCTTTTATCAATTGATACTATCTTACCAATACCATCTATATGTCCACTTACAATATGTCCTCCAAACCTATCTTCTAACTTCATAGCTCTTTCAAGGTTAATCTTATCTCCAATTTTTAAAATTCCTAAAGTACTCTTATCTAAAGTTTCGCCCATAATATTAGCTTTAAATGAAGAACTAGTCATCTCTAAAACAGTAAGACATACTCCATTTGATGCTATACTATCGCCTATTTTTGTTCCTTCTAAAACTTTATTTGCATTAATTTCTATTAATCCAAAACCTCCATTTAAAGTAAGTGATTCTACTCTACCTACCTCTTCAATAATCCCAGTAAACATTTCTTTTAATCCCCCTTTATTTACTGTTTTTTATATAGCCTTCTATAACTATCTCATTACCTATATTTTTATAAGTTAAACTCTTTAAATTTACAGCATTACTTAATCTCCTAAATCCCTCTCCACCTATGCTTCCTTTGCTATTTACTCCTCCTATAATCTTAGGAGCAATATAAAATCTAACTTTATCCACTATTCCTTGTTGTAGTGAAGAAAAATTAATTTCTCCTCCACCTTCTATTAAAATTGAATCTATTTGAATTTTTCCAAGTTCAATCATAAGATCTTTTAAATCAACTTTTTTATTTTTATCTCTTACCTGAATAACCTTAATTTCTTCTTTTAACAATTGTTGCATCTTTATTTTATCAGCATACCTAGTTGTAGCTACTATTGTGAGTGCATCTTTATTTTTTATTACTTTAGAATTCATAGGAATTCTTAGCTTACTATCTAAAATAATTCTTACAGGATTTCTTCCATTATCAATTCTGCATGTAAGATTGGGATCATCATTAATAATCGTATTTACACCAACCATAATAGCTGATAATTTTTTTCTTAATATATGACCATCTTTTCTTGCTTCTTCTGAAGTAATCCATTTAGATTCACCTGTAGATGTAGCTATTTTTCCATCTAGTGAAGTAGCACTTTTTAAAACTACAAAAGGAAGTTTTGATGTAATATATTTAATAAATATCTCATTAAGTTCTCTACACTCTTTTTCTCTTATTCCAACTACTACTTCGATACCGTTTTCTTTCAATTTTTCAATACTTTTTCCTGCTACTAGTGGATTAGGGTCTAACATCCCTATTACTACTTTTTGAAACTTGTTTTTAATTATTAAATCAACACACGGTGGTGTTTTTCCATAATGATAACAAGGCTCTAATGTAACATAAATTGTACTTCCTTCTAGTATTTCAGTAGAATTTTCAACTGCATTTACTTCTGCATGTGGCCCTCCATAGTATTCATGATACCCTTGAGCTATTATTTTTCCATTTTTCACTATTACAGCACCAACTAATGGATTAGGATTTACTTTTCCTATACCTTTTTTAGCTAAATCTATAGCTAAGTCCATATAATTTTCATTCATCTTCTCACCCACTTTAATATTACTTATTTAGTTTTATCTATATTTAATTTTTTAAACTATATTTTAATATAAATTATCTTCTAATTTGAATTATTCTAATTTTAGGTACATTCAAAAAAACCTCTGAAGTTTTAAATATCTTCAGAGGTTTATAAACAAACACATTTAATCAATCATTAAATTATTTAAAATAGTTTTAAATAATTTACTCTACCTAAAATAAACTAATGCTTAAATTAATATTTTATAAATTAAAAACCCTGAACTCTAAATTTTAAGTTCAGGGAATAAAACATTCTAAATAACATAGCTAAAAACCTAATAATAATTTAATTAGATTGATATATCATTCTCTTCTTTCATCCAGACTTTACTGTCGGCTTCGGAATTTAACCGAATCTGCTAAAAATAGCTCGCGGGCTTTACCGCCGGTAGGGAATTTCACCCTGCCCTGAAGATAATTTATTTAATTATATTTTCATATTATCACTTTTTTTCATTTATGTAAAGATTATTCTAAAATTTACTTAATTATTCATTTCTATTTTAAAATTTATATTCATTTCTTTTACCCAATTAATAATTTCAACTGAATTATTCCATGCTTCTAAACTATATTTAATATAATGCATAGCTTCAGCTTCACTACCAAATTTTGATATATTAGGTAATACTTTCGGAAGTTTCTTTTGTTTTATAATATATGGTATTACAAATGAATTTTTCTTATATGCTTTTCTTAACATATCTTCTGCTTCCTTAATATTTCCTGTCTTATATAGTAATAATGCATTACTATATACAACTGCTGCTAAATAATCATTCTTATAAGTTTTAAAAAGTTTTTCTGCATAATCATATTTCTTTTCAATTAATAGCCAACTAGATAAAATTCCTCTAACCATTAAATTATCTTTTTCATTATATTCTAAAAGCTCAAAAGCATTTTTGATTGCCTCATCTCTTTCTCCCATTTTCCATAATTTAATAGCTAAAGTATATTTAGCTCCCAAAAATGGTTGAGCCTCTTTTCTTTTAAAAATTTCTTTTGAAGCATTTTTAAAATCATCTATTCCTAAAATATTTTTTCCTGCATTAACAGCTTTCTCTAATAATTTTTTTTGTTCATTTTCACTTAAATTATTATTTTTTGATAATATTATATAAGCATCTGAACAATTTTCACAAATGCTTAAAGCTTCCTTTGCAAGTTTTACTTTTTTGTTGTAATTCTTTTCCATCCAAGCTCTTCTCATTATCTTTTGAGCTACTATAAATTCTTCACTAATTTCAAATGTTTCTTCTGACTTATCAGCTTCATGTTTTTCTATAACTTTACATTCTTCTTTTACTACTGAAACTTCTACACTTTTATCAGAGTGTATCATCCAAATTTCATTTTCTTTTGACATCTTCAGTAAAGTTCTCACTTCTTTTGACTTTGTAGAACCCGTGCTACTACTAACTCCAAATTCTTTATATAAGTCAAGTGCTTTAATATATGGCTCTTCTTTAACATCAAATAGATTATTTATTGTTCCAACAGCATGTACAATTCCCGCTGCCCATGAAGAACCCTTTCCTTTTTTTAATATATCTTCATGATTTAAGCATAAATCTTGTAAAGCTTTTATACAAATATTTTCGTATTCTTGATTAAGATGTTCTTTAGAAAATTTATTTATCTTTTCTACAATTTCTTCATACTTGCCAACCATTGAGTTAGGTAAATTTTGCATTCTTCTGATAACTCCTTTTTAAGAATCTCTAATAAATTTAATTTTTATACTTAATAATTCAAAAAATATATAATTAAATTTATATACTTAAGTTTTTCAATCTTATTATATTATATAGTTTAATTACACTATAGTGCAAGTGCAACAAACTACTGTAAAATTAATTATAATTTATTTCTATTTATCTAAATGATTAAGGTTAATAATTTAGATAAAATGTAATCCTCTTGAAATTATATCATATTATATAAAATTATACACGTTAATACATGTTATCAATTTATTTTTATTTTTTATACATCCTATAAATATATTAACTTAATTGAAGCATATATTTTAATTAGTCTATCCAAATGCTAATTATATCACAATAAAATACTAACTTAAAATATAAAATAAAAACAATTGTTCTATTAAGTACCAAAACACAAATATAATTTTTAATAGGTGGTGATATATTTGTTGTTTGTAACTTTGCATAAATTTTATCATATATTATCTACTCCATATGATAAATTTAACTTACTTTCAAAGAAAAATTTTAATATAACAGATTCTATTTTTGATGATCTATACTTAAAAAAATTTTTTAATCATCTTTGGATATCAAAATTAAATTCTAATATTAGTAAAATTAAATCCAAATACAATTATAAGATACTAGAAAAAAATTTTGATTTAATAAAAATAAAGTTTAACTACACTTACTCTTTCTCTTTTGATAATTTTCCAAAAGGTATTAAATCATTTTCTATTGATGAATATCTTATTATATTAAAAAAAGTTAATAAAAACTATAACATAATTTTTATTGTTAATAAAGAAGATGAACCTCACTTATACGAAAATGTATTTAAGCAAAATCTTATTCAAATTGATAGTTTAATTAAATCTGATAGAACAAACATTTGGAATTCAAAAATTAAAGTATTAGATAGATTATATAAAAAATTTTTAAAAACAATTACTTTTTATAGAACTCCTTATTATGAAAATAAAAAATTTAACTATAATCCGTTAATGACATGTGAATATGCTGAAAAATTTGCTTTAGTTCCTAATGATAAATATAAATTATTTGAAGATTCTGGTGGTGATTGTACTAATTTTGTTTCTCAAGCAATAAACTTTGGAGGTATTGAAACTACAAAAATTTGGAAACCTTACACTAATTCTTGGGTTAGAGTTGAAGAACTTTATTCTTATTTAATATATAATAAAATAGGTTTTGAAATTACTGAAAAATCTCCTATGACTAAAGGATCTATAATTCAATTTTACAATCCTAAAATAGGCAGATTCTCACATTCTGGAATAATTACACATACACTTTCAACTGGTGATTATCTATATTGTTGCCACAGCTATAACAAACTAAATTATCCTCTAAGTTTAAGTTATCCTGTAATATATCCTAAAATAAGAAATATAGATATATTTTAATATAACACCATGTTTTATTAAATTGATGTTCATATTGTAGTATAAGCAGAATTTTTATCATCAGATAAGGCTTGTCTTTAGCTAATTGTTAGAAGTCGTTATGCATGAGATTTTAGTTGTTATGAAATTACAGATACTAGCTATCGAAGAAAGCTTCATAGACAGAGGATTAATGTCACTACTAACTCTATATAACTAAAAAATAAGACATCTTAGATTATTTTATAAACTAAGATGTCTTATTAATATATAGGTGATAATTGAGTTAATAGATTTAAACTGTTATTTCACTTTTTATTTTTAACGCGTCTTCATTATTTTTTATAATAGGATCTATATACTCATTTATAAATTCAACTACTTGACTTGGTGATCTACCTATAAACTTTTTAGGATCTATAATTCCTAAAATTTCATCTTTAGTTAAGCCAAAAGAATCATCATTTATTATTCTTTCAATCAAATCATTATCTAAGCCTTCACCTTTTACTCTTTGTGCTGCTGCCATTGAATGCACTCTAATTCTTTCATGTAATTCTTGTCTATCTTTGCCTCTCTTTACTGCTTCCATCATTATGTTTTCAGTAGCCATAAATGGTAGTTCTCTTAATACATGTGAAGCAATTACCTTATCATACACTACCATATTTTCAGCAATATTTATGTAAAGATTTAAAACACCATCTAATGCTAAGAAACCTTCTGCAACTGATAATCTTTTATTTGCTGAATCATCTAATGTTCTTTCAAACCATTGAGTTCCAGCGGTAATAGCTGGATTTAATGAATCTACTATTACATATCTAGCTAATGCACTTATTCTTTCACTTCTCATAGGATTTCTCTTATATGCCATAGCTGATGATCCAATTTGATTTTTTTCAAAAGGTTCTTCCATTTCCTTCATACTTTGAAGTAATCTTAAATCATTACTAAATTTATATGCACTTTGAGCTATTTCAGATAAAGTGTTTAAAACTATTGAATCTAGTTTTCTTGGATATGTTTGTCCTGTAACTCCAAAACTCTTATCAAACCCCATTTTCTTTGCTACCATTTCATCAAGCACTTTAACCTTTTTTTCATCTCCATCAAAAAGTTCCATAAAACTAGCTTGAGTTCCAGTAGTACCTTTAACCCCTCTTAGCTTTAATGTCGACAATACAAAATCTATGTTTTCTATATCCATAACTAAATCTTGCATCCAAAGTGTTGCTCTTTTACCAACTGTAGTTAATTGAGCTGGTTGATAATGAGTAAAACCTAATGTTGGTAAATCTTTATATTCAATCGCAAATTTCTTTAAGTGATTTAATACTGTTACTATCTTATTTTTTGTTAGTAACAATGCGTCTTTCATTATTATTATGTCAGTATTATCCCCAACATAACATGAAGTTGCGCCAAGATGTATTATTCCCTTTGCAGTTGGACATTGAAGACCATATGCATATACATGGCTCATTACATCATGTCTTACTTCTTTTTCTTTTTTTGTAGCTTCTTCATAATTTATATCATTAATATGACTTTTTAGCTCTTTTATTTGTTCATCTGTTATATTTAAACCCAATTCTTTTTCACATTCAGCAAGAGCTACCCATAATTTTCTCCATGTTGTAAATTTCATATCATCTGAAAAAATGAAACTCATTTCCTTAGATGCATATCTTGAATTTAATGGTGTGCTATATAAATTTCTCATTTAAAACCTCCACACGAATATATTTTTTAGTTTTTGTTTCAACATTCGTATTATAACATATTTTTGCACTTTTTATAGTGTTTTCTTAAAACTTTTGTTTTATATTAATATTTTAATCATATATATAAATATAATATTTTATATGTATAGGAGTGGTTAGCAAATGTGCAAATTAAATCTATTTGATAAAATTTCGTTTATTTTGGTTATTATAGGTGCATTTAACTGGGGACTTATAGGTTTACTAAATGTTAATTTAGTAAATATAGTTTCTTTAGGTTTCCCTTTAATTCAAAGAATTATTTATGTAATCATATTTCTATCATCTTTAAATTTAATTTCTTTAATATTTAGATGCAACTTAATTGAGGCACATTCAAAAAAATAATATTTCTTTATACTCATCTATTATTTTATTCTTATACCTAATAATGCACATAAAACAAAAAAAGCCCCACAACATAGGGCTTTTTTTATAATTAGTCTTCTAAAGATTGTACTAAGTTAACTAGTTCTTCAACAGCTAAAGCTTCGTCATCTCCAGATGCTGTTATTTTAATTGTTGCTTCTTTAGTAACAGCTAAAGATAAAACTCCGATTAAGCTCTTAACGTTTGCTTTCTTACCATTGTATTCAATACTAACGTCTGACTTAAAGCCTGAAGCTTTTTTTACTAATAATGTTGCTGGTCTAGCATGAAGACCTGAACCATTTTTTACTACTACTTCTTTTGATACCATTATATCCACCTCTTTACAAAAAATTAATAAATATAGCATTCAACTATTTTAGTATATACTGTTTTATCAGTAATTTCAACTTAAAAATAATTGATATGCTTTATCTAATCAAACATTAAGTTATCTAGGTTGCACTATTAATTTTATAGCCGTTCTTTCTTCTCCATCTATTTGTATGTCAGTAAAAGCTGGCACACAAATAATATCTTTTCCACTTGGTGCTACAAATCCTCTTGCAATTGCAATAGCTTTAACTGCTTGATTTATCGCTCCTGCTCCTACAGCTTGAATTTCTGCAATATTCTTCTCTTTTATTATGGCTGCTAACGCTCCTGCTACCGAGTTTGGATTTGATTTTGTTGATACTTTTAATACTTCCATTTTTATTATTCCTCCTAGCGTCATTATACTAATCGTTTACATTTATATATATTCTATACATAGCTTTAAATTCCTTTTATTTTTTACAATTAATATGAAATATACTAATTTTATTTCTTAACTTTTAAACAAAATTATAATCTCTTAAAAATATAAAATGCGTTTTGCAATATTACAAAACGCATTTTATATTTTTTATTTAGCAAAATCTATTGTTCTAGTTTCTCTTATAACATTAATTTTAATTTGTCCTGGATATTCAAGTTGTTCTTCTACGCTTTTCACTAAATTTCTCGCTAATTCAGCAGTACCAGCATCGTCAACTTTATCTGGTTTAACCATAATTCTAATTTCTCTTCCAGCTTGAATGGCATATGACTTTTCTACACCCTCATAAGAATTTGCGATTTCTTCTAATTTTTCCAATCTCTTAATGTATGCTTCTAATGTTTCTCTTCTAGCACCTGGTCTAGCTGCTGATATAGCATCTGCTGCTTGAACCAATACTGCCTCTAAAGATTGCATTTCCACATCTGAGTGATGGGCTGCTATCGCATTTACTACTAATGGTAACTCATGATATTTCTTGGCAAGATCTCCCCCTATTAGTGCATGAGGACCTTCTTGTTCTTGATCAACTGCTTTACCTATATCATGTAGTAATCCTGCTCTTTTAGCTAGAGTAACATCTAGACCTAATTCTGAAGCCATTAAACCAGCTAAGTAAGAAACTTCTATGGAATGTTTTAAGACATTTTGACCATAACTAGTTCTATACTTTAATCTACCAAGAAGTCTTACAAGTTCAGGATGTAATCCATGTACTCCAGTTTCAAGGGTCGCTTGTTCCCCTTCTTCTTTTATATCATTTTCTACATCTTTAGTTGCTCTTTCAACCATCTCTTCGATTCTTGCTGGATGTATTCTACCATCCACTATTAACTTTTCAAGTGCCATTCTTGCAACTTCTCTTCTTATCGGATCAAAGCTGGAAAGAATAACTGCCTCTGGGGTATCATCTATTATAAGATCTACTCCTGTTAATGTTTCTAGAGTTCTAATGTTTCTTCCTTCTCTACCTATTATTCTACCCTTCATTTCATCATTTGGTAGCGCAACAACATGCACAGTAGTTTCAGACACATGATCAGCGGCACATCTTTGAATTGCAGTAGTAATTATTTCTCTAGACCTTTTATCTGCTTCTTCCTTTGCCTTACTTTCAACTTCTTTTATCATTATTGCAGCATCATGTGAAATCTCTCTCTTAATTTCATCTAAAAGAATTTTACGAGCTTCTTCACCAGAAAGAGATGAAATTCTTTCCAGTTCTTCTCTTCTTTCATTATAAAGTTCCTGTACTTTTGCTTCTACTTGATCTATCTCAAGCATTCTTTCATTGATTGTTTCTTCCCTTTTTTCTAGAACATCACTTTTTTTATCTAGTGATTCTTCTTTTTGAATTACTCTTCTTTCAAGCCTTTGAATCTCATTTCTTCTTTCACGAGACTCTTTTTCAAAATCATTTCTTAACTTATGAACCTCTTCTTTAGCTTCAAGGATAGTCTCCTTTTGTAGAGCCTCTGCATCCCTCTTGGCTTTATCTAAAACATCTTGTGCTTCTTTTTCAAGAGATTCAACTTTGTTTTTTGACACGTTTTGAATCATTTTATAAAGTACTATTCCTAATACTAATAATATAAATATATCTATTATTATCATAATAAAAATTTCCATATTAACACCTCCTAGCTTGTTAAGCTATCTATTTAAGTAAACAAGAAATCGTAGTAGGTGTCATATTCTTCTCACTGTATTGGGAATATGATAAACCAGTATTCCTTTTTATTCTATATTAAAAATAAAATTATGTCAAGCTCGCTATGATATTGTTATCATGCCCACATTTACTAGCTTATACTATTTCTTTCTAATGATTTCTATTCTAAAAATTACCTATAAACCCTAATATAATTTCTCAATATGTTTTACCTAAATGCTATATATTTTACATAATTAATACCTTGATTTTTCTTATTAAAAAATCTTAAATGTACCGACAAACCCATTATATTTATTAAATTTAAAATTATTATTATAAAAATTCTATTAACTAAATATATTTTTATTTCATATATAATTTCTCCACACATTTAACTTTTTATAACCAAATATAAAAATTAAAAGCAAAAGAAATCTCAAATCTTTCTTTTGCCTTTAATTTTTACTTATTACTTTCTTTTTCTACTTCAGCACTTTTCTCTTTTCCAGAATCAGACTTTTTTGGTTTTTCATTAGATTGTGGTTGCATTAATGGCAATTCATGTTTTGATCTAATTTGATTTTCTATATCTAATGCAATTTCAGGATTTTCTTTTAAATATAATTTTGCATTTTCTCTACCTTGCCCTAATCTTACATCTCCATAAGAGAACCAAGCTCCACTTTTTTGTACAATTTCTTCTTTTACCCCAACATCTATAATGTTACCTTCTCTTGAAATCCCTTCATTATACATGATATCAAATTCTGCTTGTTTAAATGGAGGTGCTACTTTATTCTTAGTAATTTTAATTCTAGTTCTATTTCCTACTATTCCATCACCTTGTTTTATAGAATCAATTCTTCTTACATCAAGTCTTACTGAAGCATAGAATTTTAATGCTCTACCACCAGTTGTTGTTTCTGGAGATCCAAACATTACTCCCACTTTTTCTCTTAATTGATTTATGAATATCGCAACACAATTTGTTTTACTAACAGTACCAGCAAGTTTTCTTAAAGCTTGTGACATTAATCTTGCCTGAAGTCCTATATGAGAATCACCCATTTCCCCTTCGATTTCTGCTTTTGGTACTAATGCTGCAACTGAATCAACTATTATAACATCTATAGCTCCTGAACGAACTAATGCTTCTGCAATTTCTAATCCTTGTTCTCCTGTATCTGGTTGAGAAACAATAAGATTTTCTGTATCTACTCCTAAATTTCTTGCATAAGATGGATCTAAAGCATGTTCTGCATCTATAAATCCTACTGCTCCACCTTTCTTTTGAGCTTCTGCTGCTATATGAAGGGCTATAGTAGTCTTACCAGAACTTTCTGGTCCATAAATTTCTATTATTCTTCCTTTAGGTACTCCACCAATTCCTAATGATATATCTAAATCTAAACATCCAGTAGAAATAGCATCAACATTTAAAACATTATGTTCTCCTAATTTCATTACTGAACCTTTACCAAATTGCTTTTCTATTTGTCCCATTGCACTTTCAATTGCTTTTAATTTATTAATATCTATATTAGCCATATTACTACCTTCCTCTCATCGAACTTATGTTCTGTATAATAATTATAATTTAACTATTCTTATTAGTCAACACTCTTTAAGAAAAATTCCCTCTTTAAACTTTAAAGAAGGAATTCATTTTAATTATATCCATATTTTGTTATTTCTAAACTCTATTTATTTATAGCAATTGCTTCTTTATTATTTTTAAAATACTCATATCCGGATATTATAGTAATTACAACTGCAGCTATTAGCATTACACCTGGAACATGGTTAAAAAACTTTTCCCCAAATTCACTACTAATTAATAAATCACTTAAATATTTAGAATCGCCTATGTTTACCTTTAATAACAACAATACTATTGCAACTATTTGTATCACCGTCTTTATTTTTCCCCACCAACTTGCTGCAATTACTTTTCCTTCAGCAGCTGCTATTGTTCTAAGACCTGATACAGCAAATTCACGTGCAATTATAATAATTGCTGCCCAACTAGGTACAATTTGCATTTCAACTAAGCAAATTAATGCTGCTGTTACTAATAATTTATCAGCTAGTGGATCCATAAACTTTCCAAAGTTAGTTACTTGATTTCTACTTCTCGCAATATACCCATCAAGTTTATCTGTTAAAGCAGCTAAAATAAATATAAATGTAGCAATAAAACTCCCATATGGTATCCCTTTAACTGCTATAAAGATTAAAAAAACTGGAACTAAAAATATTCTAATTAAGGTTAACTTATTTGCAAGGTTCATCTTCAACAACTCCTATTAAATCATAATCCATATTTTTAATTATTTTCACTTTGACAAATTCGCCTACATTTATAGGCTTAGAAGATTCAAAAAAGACATTTCCATCTATCTCTGGTGCCATCTCAAAATTCCTTCCCTTATAATACTCTCCATTATATTCCTCCACTAGAATATCATACACTCTGCCAATTTTCAATTCATTTATATTATTAGATATTTTTTCTTGAATGGTCATTAATTTTTCTTCTCTTTCAGCTTTAATATCTTCTAATATTTGACCATCCATTCTTGCAGCAGGAGTATTTTCTTCTCTTGAATATTTAAAGACACCGACTTTATCAAGCTTGTATTCTTCTAAAAATTCTATAATTTCATTAAAATCTTCATTTGTTTCTTGTGGAAATCCAACAATAAAGGTTGTTCTAACTATCATATCTGATATATTTTCCCTAAGTTGATTTATTTTATTTATTATATCATTTTTAGTAGTTCTTCTACCCATAAGCTTTAAAACATGATCACTTATGTGTTGTATAGGTAAATCTAAGTATTTAACTACTTTTTTATTATTAGCTATTTCCTCTATTAATTCATCGTATATTTCTTCTGGATAGCAATAAAGTACTCTAATCCATTTGATTTCTTCTATCTTTGCTAATTCTTTTAATAATAGATGTAAACTCTTTTTACCATAAATATCACTACCATATCTTGTCGTATCTTGAGCTATTAATATTATTTCCTTAACACCACTTGCTACTAAATCCTTAGCTTCATTTATGATATTTTCCATTTTTCTGCTTCTAAATTTTCCTCTTATTTTAGGAATAATACAATACGTACAGAAATTATTACATCCTTCTGCTATTCTTATATAAGCACTTTCTTTTTGAGTCGTAAGAATTCTATTCCCTTCATTTATATTTTCATCAGAATAGTTTAAAAATGCCTCTGCTAATTTATTTCCTTCAATAAATTCTGTTATAATTTCATTTATTTTATTATAATCATTTACTCCTAACATTATGTCTATTTCTGGAATAAGATTTTTTAATTCTTCTCCATATCTTTGTGTTAAACATCCTGTAGCTATAAGAAGATTACATTTATAATTGTTCTTATATTCAGCCATTTCTAAAATAGTATCTATAGATTCTTGTTTAGCACTTTCTATAAAACCACATGTATTTACTATAATAACATCAGCCTCTTTAGCATTATTTGTTATTTCATAGTCATTATTCATTTTTCCAAGGATGATTTCAGAATCAACTCTATTCTTGTCACATCCCAAACTTACCAATCCTACTTTATATTTAGTCAAGTCATTGCCCTCCTGCATTTTAATGTTTTTAATTATATCAAATTAATTATAGTACTTACAACTAAAATAGTTAATTAAAACTATAATTATTATCTAAATTAATCTTACTACTAATCTTCTTGATTATCTAATAAATCTTCTTTAGTAATTAATATCTTTCTTGGTCTACTTCCATCTTTTTCTGAGATAATTCCTCTTTCCTCTAACTGATCCATAATTCTAGAAGCCCTATTAAATCCTATTCTGAGTTTCCTTTGAAGAAAAGAAGTTGATGCCTGTTCATATTCAACTACTGCATTTATAGCCTCTTGAAGTAATTCATCTACTTCTTCTCCTTCTACTACAGTTCCTTGAGATTCACTATTAATATGTTCAATTATATCCTCTTCATAAGAATTATCCCCTTGTTTCATTTTTATAAACGATATTACTTGTTCTACTTCTTCTTCTGATATAAAGCATCCTTGTATTCTAAGTGGTTTATTTTCTCCTACAGGACAATATAGCATATCTCCCTTACCAAGAAGTTTTTCAGCCCCTGAGCTATCTAAAATTGTTCTAGAATCTATTTGAGAAGAAACGGCAAATGATATTCTAGATGGTATATTAGCCTTAATTACACCTGTAATTACATCTACAGAAGGTCTTTGAGTTGCTATAACTAAATGCATTCCTGCTGCTCTTGCCATCTGAGCTAATCTTCCTATATAATCTTCCACATCATTTGGACATACCATCATCAAATCTGCAAGTTCGTCTACTATAATAACTATATAAGGGAGTTTTTCTTGAATTATTCCTTTATTAAATAATTCATTATAAGATTCCATATTTCTGACTCCTTTATCAGCAAAAAGTTGATATCTTTTTTCCATTTCCCTTACTGCCCAATTAAGGGCAGCTGCAGCTTTTTTAGGCTCTGTAACAACTGGAATTAATAAATGTGGTATACCATTATATACATTAAGTTCAACAACCTTAGGATCAACCATTAAAAGTTTTACCTCTTCAGGTGTATATTTATATAATAGACTTATTATAAGAGAATTTATACATACACTTTTACCTGAACCAGTTGCCCCTGCAATTAATGTGTGTGGCATTTTACTTAAATCTCCGACAACACACTTCCCTGAAATATCCTTACCAAGCGCAAACGCTAACTTTTTATTTGATTTTAAGAATTCTTCTGATTCTAATACTTCTCTCAAAAACACTGGTACTTGATGTGAGTTAGGAACTTCTATTCCAATAGCTGCTTTTCCAGGTATAGGTGCCTCTATTCTAATACCAGATGCTGCCAGTCCTAAAGCTATATCATCTGATAAGTTAACTATTTTACTAACCTTAACCCCTGGACTTGGTTGTAGTTCAAATCTTGTTACCGAAGGTCCTTTCGTAACTTGTATAACCTTAGCTTCAACTCCAAAATTTGATAATATTTCTTCAAGTTTTTCTGCATTATCCAGTAATCCTTTTTTATCAGAATTCTTAAGCTTTGTATTATTTACCTTTAAAAGTTCTAAACCTGGATGCAAATAAGGTATCTCTTCTCTTTCTTTAGAAATTGTTTCTTCAATTTCATTACTTACTACTTCTTTCTCTAAATTACCCAATTTCTCTTTTTTATTATGTTGTGCATGCTTTACTTCCTTAAAAAAATCTTCAGTTTCAATATCAGAGGATAGTTCAAGATTTCTATCTTCTTTTACATCATCATTTATAGAATCATTTTTCATAAAATCTAATATCTTTATTTTTTTATTTACACCTGATAAAAATTCTTCTTTTTCTTTATCCTCTAATACAGGTGTCTCTGTTTTATCAACAATATTTATAAAATTACTTTCTGGAGACTTTAAACTCTTTTTAGTATTAGATTTCAAACTTCTTTCATTTCGTAGTTTTTCAGTTTTACTTTTAGCTTCTAATCCTAAGTCATATAAATTCACATCAAAAATCAATATAACTGAAATAACTGAAAAAGTGAAAAATAATATATATGAACCTATTCCTCCTATAAATTTATATAATGGATAACATAAAAAATATGATATTAATCCTCCATGTAAACTTCCTTTATTATCAATAATAAATTTAAGATTCTTCCCAAAATCATTAGGGTCGTCCATTGTTTGAATATTTATAATTCCACAAGTTAAAATTACTATGATTACTAAAATTGATATTCCAATAAATTTTTTACTGAATTTTAGATTCCCCCTTGTTTTAATATATTGAAATCCAAAATACATTAAATATACAGGTATCGTATAAGAACCTATCCCTATTAATAAATAAGAAAGGTTTTGTGCTAAAGAAGATAATAGTCCCGCAAAAGAAGTATATATAGCTATAGTAAGTATTAAACCTGATGCTATATATGTTATGCCTAAAATGTCATTCTTTATAGAATTTTCTTTTTTCTTACTTTTAGTGCTTCTTTTAGCTGCTGTCTTACCCAAAATTAATCACCTCGCTTTATTATTTCTACACTAAATAAAATTTCTCCTTTAATAAGATACCATTAAAAGCAAAAATCAGCTATAGTTTTTCTATAGCTGATTAAATAATTTATCAATTTTGAGTTAATTCTTTAAGTTTAGTTAAAGCTTCTTTTATTCCTCCAACTTCATCAATCAAACCACAATCAACTGCTTGCTTTCCAATTAATATTGTTCCAACATCATTTAATAATTCATTTGTTTGTAACATGAATTCTTCTAATTTATCTTCTTTTATGTGTGATGTTCTTACAATAAACTCATTTATTCTTTCTTGCATTTTTTTAAAATACTCAAAAGTCTGAGCAACCCCTATTATAAAACCATTCATTCTAACTGGATGAACTATCATGGTTGCAGATGGAGTTATAAATGAATAATCTGCAGATGTTGCAAGTGGGACTCCAATAGAATGTCCTCCTCCTGTTACTATTGAAACAGTTGGTTTTGACATACTTTTTATCATTTCTGCTATTGCAAGTCCGGCTTCCACATCACCACCTACTGTATTTAATACTATCAATATACCTTTTACATTTTCATTTTGTTCTAACTCTATTAATTGAGGTATTATATGTTCATATCTTGTAGCTTTTGTTTGTGGTGGTAAAACCATATGACCTTCTATTTGTCCTATTATTGATAAAACTTGTATGTTTTTATTTGGAGTAACAACTGCCGTATTTCCAAGCTCTTTTATAGACTCAATCTTATCTTCAGCTTCTGAATTTTTATTCTTTTCAGTATTTTCACCATTAAATATATTATTCATAAAAACATTCCTCCCATACAATTATTCTGTACGAAAGGAATTGTTTTATACTATAGATTTTAATTAATATATAACTTTAAATAATGTTTGTTGATTAATAATTTAATATTTATACATAATCAGAAAAATAACAAATCATCTTCCTTAAGCTAAATTAAATGTCTTATGTAAAACATTTATTGCTTCTTTTACATTTTTTTCATGAATTAAACACCAAATTGTCATATTTGAATCAGCTGTTTGTAAAACTTCTATATTATTGCTAATAAGTGCTTTTATTATTTTAGCCATAACTCCTGGTCTACCATTCATTCTTGAACCAATAACAGCTATAGTGCTACAATCTTCTACTAAATTATATTTTAATTTAAAGCTCTCTAAAATATTTTCTAAAACATGCTTAACTTTAGCACTTATAGTAAATACTTGTCTATCTGGGAATATATTTATTAAATCCAAACTAATTTTGTTGGCTGCTAGCAAATCTAATACATCTTGATATTTAAAGTTTCCTTCATTTTCTGATAATTTGATTAAAACCTGTATTCTATCTTTTTGATGAGTAATACCTGTTATAATTCTCTCATTTTCTTTATCTCCAAGATTATTAATTAATGTTCCTTTTGAATTACTCATAGTATTCTTAATTAATAATGGTATATTAGCCTTCATTGCAATTTCTACTGCCTTTGGATGTATAACACTAGCTCCTTGGTCAGCTAATTGAAATACTTCATTATAACTTATTATATCAATCAATGTAGCATCTTCAACTAATCTCGGATCAGCAGTCATAATTCCATCCACATCAGTATAAATTTCTATACTTTCTGCTTGCAATGCAGCTCCTAAAATAGATGCAGAAGTATCACTTCCCCCTCTACCAAGAGTAGTGAAATATCCTTCTTGTGTCATGCCTTGGAATCCTGTAACTACTGGAACTCTTCCTTGAGAAACTAAATCTATAATTTTCTTAGGATTTACATCTATGCATTTAGCATCTGTATAATTACTATTAGTTGTAACACCTGCTTGACCACCTGTTAGTGGTACTGCATCTATTCCTGAATTATACATATCATTACTCATTATAACTGAACTAATAAACTCACCACAACACATAAGTAAATCTTGTGCTAATTTATTAGAATTTTTAAATTTATCATCAACTAATGATAATAATGTATCTGTAGCATATGGTTCTCCTTTTCTTCCCATTGCAGATACTACAACCACTGGATTATATCCTTCTTTAATTGCTTGTTTTACTTTTTCAATTACTTTTTGTCTTCTCTCTGGTGTAGAAACTGATGTCCCTCCAAATTTTTGAATAACTATTTTCACTTATAATTGTTTATCAAAATTTTATAAATTTAAGTTATACTTTAAAAATTAATTAATACTTTTTATAATTAAATTTTAAAACATAACTTTGAACTTATTCATTTTAATAAACACCCTCCCTTCATTATTACAAAATCCAACTACTAAATAATATACCATGTTTATTATTATTCTTAAATAAAAATTATAGTTTTACTTTTTTAACAACTTCATCATCAGCATCAATTATTATTGTTTTAGATCCTATCTTTTTTACACAATCCCATGGTATTTCTAAGAATTCTTTACTACTAAACATGTTAAACTTGCTTGTATTTAAATTAATAATCAAAAATTTGAAATTTCCATCATCATCTATTATTAAATCATTATTTAATAAATAATCATATTTTTCTCCATCATTTATGTTTATTAACTCATATCTTTCTATATCACTTAAGTACTTAATATTACTTTCTTCACCCATAATAACTACCTCCTTTATTACTTATAAAATAATATGATAAAAAAAGGTAGTTTATTACAGTATGATTTTAAGCACTTTCAAAAAATAACAAACTAATATGCTCGTCTATTTTGCATCAGCAAATTTAGCTAATAGTTTTCTATTAACTGAACTTGCTCCCTTATCTGACTAGAATATACAATATTTTTTTGATTTGTTATTTTGCTTCATATTCCTTATATCTCAAACTTATTAATATTTGAAGAGTTGTTATATGCTTTAATATCTTTAAAAATTACACTATTCAATGACTCACTGTCTATATCTTGACCAACATAACTAGCATTTAGTATTCCTGGTTTAAAACATCTATCTAATACATTTTGTATATTTTCATTATTTATATTATTAATCTTTTCTATTACTTCTTCTTGAGTAAATACTTTATTTCTAAAAAGATAATTTTTAGCATTTGCAAACATTCTTGAACTAGTGCTTTCTAATCCTAAAATATAAGTTGCCTTTATTTTTTCCTTATTTATTTCTAATTGTCTCTTTGTTATGCCTGTTTTAGAAAAATTAATAACTTCTTTATCTATTATCTCTAAAGCTTTTTGAGCATAGTTTTTACTAAGTCCAGTATATATATTTAACATACCTGTACCTTGAAATGGTTGTAAATAAGAATATATTGTATAGCAAAGCCCTAATTCTTCTCTTACTTTTTGAAAAAGTATTGCTGATGCTCCACCACCTAAAATATTGTTTAACAATACTAGTGAATAATTATCTATATCACCATATGGTAAACCTTTTAATCCTAAAGAAATATGTAATTGCTCTATCTCTTTATTTACAAAACCCGAATTAGATTGTAATATAGGAGAAGTATATATTGGAATATAGCTTTTTTCACTTTTCCACTCACCAAAATATTCTTGTATTAATTTTTTTAGTTCACTCTCATCGAATTTTCCACAAACAGAAATAACAGAATTATACGGAGTATACTTTTCTGAAATAAAGTTTATTATTTTTTCTCTATTAAAAGACTTTATTTTTGGGATAGTACCAAGTATAGGATATGATAATGAATCACTTCCAAAACTAACTTTTGAATGTTCATCATCTAAAACATCTTCTGGGGAATCTTGACTCATATTAATTTCTTCAGTTATTACACCTTTTTCCTTTTCAATCTCTTCTGAATCAAATTTTGCATTCAATATCATATCAGAAAGAATATCTAAACTTAAATCTAAATGAGTGTTTAATGCTTTTATATAATAACAAGTAGCTTCCTTGCTTGTAAAAGCATTAATTTGTCCTCCAACGTTTTCAACTTCTTCTACAATTTGTTTCGAAGTTCTTTTTTGAGTACCTTTAAAAAACATATGTTCAATAAAGTGAGATATACCATTCAACTCTTCGCTTTCGTTCCTAGAACCATTTTGAATCATAACACCTACACTTACTGAATTTAAATGTTCAATATTTTCTGTTATAACTCTAAGACCATTGTCTAAAGTATACATATTATACATAAATATTTTTGTTCTCCTTCCTTTAGGCATTGTCTAAAAATAATAAAATAATATAAAGAACTATTTTGTTCTTTATATTATAAATTTTAAATACTTTAGCCTTTAGTTATAAAAATATTCTTCCCATAATAAGTTTCTTATATGAAAAAATTTTCTAAATATATATTATATAAAAAAAAGGCAATTAAATTGCCTTTATTTATCTTCCTTGTTTTCCTGATCTAATAATGCATCTTTTCTTGAAAGATTTATTCTTCCTTGTGAATCAATTTCAGTAACCTTAACTAAAATTTCATCTCCAATAGAAACAATATCTTCTACCTTATTAACTCTTTCTTTAGCTAATTTAGATATATGCACTAATCCCTCTTTATTAGGAAGAATTTCTACAAAAGCTCCAAATGTAGTTATTTTAGTCACCTTACCTAAATAAACCTCTCCAGCCTTAACATCTTTAGTTAAACCTTCAATAATTTTTATTGCTTCAGCAACTCCTGCATGATCAGGTGAACTTACAAATACAGCTCCATCTTCTTTAATATCTATTTTAACACCAGTATCTTGGATTATCTTATTAATAACCTTACCACCAGTTCCAATTACAGCTCTTATTTTTTCTGGATCGATCTGAATTGTCTGAGTTTTTGGTGCATACATAGAAACATCTTTTCTTGGCTCAGAAATACATTCATTTATTTTATCAATTATAGTTAATCTAGCTTTTCTTGCATCATATATTGCATTTTTTACTACATTAAAACTAAAACCTTGAAGTTTTGTATCAACTTGAATTGATGTAATGCCTTCAGTAGTACCTGCTACTTTAAAATCCATATCTCCAAAGAAGTCTTCTATTCCTTGTATATCAGTTAATACTTGTTCTTCTGATAAATCTTCAGATGTAATTAGTCCCATTGCAATACCTGCTGCTGGTCTTTTTATTGGTACACCTGCATCTAATAATGCTAATGTTGACCCACAAACTGATGCTTGTGAAGTTGACCCATTTGAACTCAATACTTCTGATACTAATCTAATTGTATATGGGAATTCTTCTTCAGATGGGATTAATGGTTCAAGTGCTCTTTCTGCTAAAGCACCATGACCAATTTCTCTTCTACCTGGTCCTCTTAAAGGTTTTACCTCTCCAACACTATATCCTGGGAAGTTATAGTGATGCATATATCTTTTTGATTGTGCCTCATCTATTCCATCTAAGATTTGAATATCGCCTACTGCGCCTAGAGTTGCAACAGTCATTACTTGAGTTAAACCTCTTGTAAATAATCCTGTTCCATGTGTTCTTGGAAGTAATCCTACTTCACAACCTAATGGTCTTACTTCGTCAAAAGCTCTACCATCTGGTCTTCTTTTATCCTTTAAAAGCATCTGTCTTACTACTTTCTTTTGCATAGTATAAAGGATTTCTTTTATATCTCCAAATTTATCTTCGTATTTTTCACCAAATTCTTCTTTAACTTTTTGATTTACTGCATCAATTGCTGCATTTCTTTCATCTTTGTCAGTTATATACATAGCTTCTTTAATCATATCTGAAGCAAATGCTTTAACATCCTTCTCTACTTCTTCATCTACAGTAAATAGTTCTGGTGTATCTTTAGTTTTACCGAATTTAGCCATAGCTTCTTCTTGGAAAGCAATAATATGTTGACACTCATCAAATCCAAATTTTATAGCATCAATCATTGTATCTTCTGGGATTTCATTTCCACCAGCTTCTATCATCATTACTTTCTCTTTTGTTGCACATACAGTTAAATGAAGTATACTTTCTTCACGTTCTTTTGCATCTGGATTTACAATAAACTTGCCATCAATTAATCCTACTTGCACAGCTGCAACTGGAATTGTAAATGGTATACTTGATAAACATAATGCAGTTGAAGCTGCATTAATTGCTAAAATTTCAGGTAAATTATCTTTTTCTACTGAAACTACTGTACAAACTACTTGAACATCATTTCTATATCCTTTTGGAAATAACGGTCTTAAAGTTCTGTCAACTGCTCTTCCATTTAATATAGCCTTTTCTGATGGTCTTCCTTCTCTTTTTATAAATCCACCTGGTATTTTACCTACAGCATATAATCTTTCTTCATATTCAACACTTAACGGGAAAAAATCTATTCCTTCTCTTGGTTCTTCGGATGCATTAACATTAGTTAAAATAACGGTATCACCATAGCTCATAAAAGTAGCTGCATTTGATAACATCCCTATTTTTCCGAATTCAACTTTCATCTCTTTTCCAGCGATGTTAGTTTTTAAAACGTTATTCATCTTTTGAAACCCTCCCTTCAATTATTCTTTTAATTTTATAGTTTTTAAAACAATAGAGCGGAAGACCCGCTCTAAAAAAATTATCTTCTTAAACCTAATTGTTTTACTATAGTTCTGTATCTTTCGATATCTTGATCAGCTAAGTAGTTTAAAAGACCTCTTCTGTGTCCAACCATCATCAAAAGACCTCTTCTTGAGTGGTGATCTTTTTTGTGAACTTTTAAATGTCCAGTTAATGAGTTGATTCTTTCAGTTAATAATGCGATTTGAACTTCTGGTGAACCAGTATCTCCTTCACTTCTTCCAAATTGCTTAATGATTTCTAATTTTCTTGCCTTATCCATAAGTGCACCTCCGTGTATTTTATCCCCTTATTTCCAAGTAAAAAGATGGCACCTTTAAACTTAGAAGTAGGTTCAATGTGTATTATATCAAAATGAAGTATTATTGTAAATAATAATATTATTTAACAACAATATTCTCCTTTTCTGCATAAACTTTATTTTTATGAAGTTCTTTTATTAATTCATCTACTCCATTAAACTTTTTTTGCTCTCTAATTTTTTTTATAAAGTAAACTTCTATATTTACTCCATATATATCTTCATTAAAATCCAATATATGAGTTTCTACTGTTAACATTTTACCGTTAACTGTTGGATTATTTCCTATTGAAGTCATTCCTTTGTATATTCTATTATTTACCTTAACATTAGTATAATATACACCTATTTTAGGTAAAAGAATATTTTTATTGTATTCTATATTTGCTGTAGGAAATCCAAGAACTGTTGTACCAATTTTTCTTCCATGTACAACACTCCCTTTAATCGAATACGGTCTATTAAGCATCACTCCTGCTTTACAAACATTTCCTTCTTCTAATTCTCTTCTAATTCTTGTACTGCTTACAACATCATCCTGATATGTACAAGGAT
Source organism: Clostridium weizhouense (assembly GCF_019431045.1). Classification (GTDB taxonomy): domain Bacteria; phylum Bacillota; class Clostridia; order Clostridiales; family Clostridiaceae; genus Clostridium; species Clostridium weizhouense. Next base: position 57,995 of record NZ_JAHXPT010000004.1, read on the forward strand.
CCATAATATATAATTCATATCCATATTTTTTTTGTAAGCTTTTTAAAACCTCTATATCTCCCGAGTTTTTATATCCAAATTTATAATTAAATCCTACAACTATACCTTTTACATTTAATTTTTTATATAAAAACTCTATAAATTTTTCAGGAGTTATTTTCATAAACTCTTCATTAAAATCTGCAAAATATAATATATCAATACCCTTGTCATTTAGAATTTTTTCTTTTTCATCGTTTTCCATTAAAAGTTTAAGAGTATTTTTAGGATTTATAAATTTTCTTGGATGGTTTTTAAAGGTAAATACCATACTTTTACCTTCATTTTTTTTTGCAATTTCAGTAACCTTATCTATTAATGATAGATGACCAATATGTAACCCATCAAAACTACCTATAGCAACATAGTTGTTATAAGTTTGTACATCTCCAAAATTATTTTCTATTATAACCATACTTTTGCTCCTAAATTTAAACTAATAATTTTTCTATCTTAAATCCTTGGTTATCTTGCTTTCCAAGTCCTATAAACATATTTTCTTTATCATAAACTCTATATAAAATATTTTTTTCTATAACCTCATCACTTAATCTTCTATCATATACTTTCACACCATTTATTAATAATTTTGTAAAAGAATTATTTACAGTTAATTTAGGATAAAATGATAATGCTTCTTCAATACTTATAATATAATCTTTTATATTTTCTGATGTCAAGTCTTCTATATTAACACTTTCTTTTTCAGTAAATATTGATGTTTCAGTTCTTTTTAAATCTACCATTGTTGCACCAACATTTAATTTTTCTCCAATATCATAGCATAAACTTCTTATATATGTACCTTTTGAACAAGTAACTTTAATTGATACATATGGTAAATCACAAACAACATCAGAAATGTTATATATAGTAATACGTCTTGCTTCTCTTTCTACCTCTATCCCTTGTCTTGCAAGATCATAAAGTCTAACCCCATTTTGTTTTAATGCTGAATACATTGGTGGAACTTGATCATACTCTCCTAAAAAAGAAAAAATAACTTCTTTAACATCCTCTTCTTTAATATTAGAAGTGTCCCTTTGTTTTATAACTTCACCTTCTAAATCATAAGTTGTTGTATTTTTTCCCAATTCAAATTTCACTTCATATACTTTTTTAGAATTCATTATATAATCAATAATTTTAGTGGCTTTTCCTAAGCAAACCGGTAATACTCCAGTTGCTTCTGGATCTAATGTTCCTGTATGACCGACCTTTTTTTGATTAGATACTTTTTTTACTTTTCTAACAACATCAAAGGAAGTCATCCCTTTATTTTTAAATATATTTAAAATTCCATTCATAATTTCATCTCTTCTTTAAGAGCTTTTAATAAATTACTCTTTGCACATTCTAAATCCACATCTTTTTGAAGAGCACCTGCTGCTTTAGTGTGTCCACCGCCACCATAACATTCAGCCACTTTTCTTACATCAACATCACTTTTGGATCTTAAACTAATTTTAATTCCTTTTTCAGAATCTTTTAATAATAAAGCAACCTCTACTCCTTTAATTCCAAGGCCAATCGAAATTATATCTGAAGTATCAGAATTAACTAAATCAAATTCTTCTAGTATATTTTTAGGTATCTGCATTACTGCTACTTTATTCTCTAATGCAAGTTCCAAATTAGACAAAACATAACCCATTAATTTTATTTTATTAAAATCTCTATTATCAAAAAGATTGCTATGAATTTTACTATTATCTATTCCTAATTCTATAAGTTCTGAAGCTATAATATGAGTTCTTTTAGTCACATTTGAATGCCTAAAAGACCCTGTATCAGTTATTAAAGATGTATAAATAGCTTTAGCTATATCTATTTCTAAAGGAGTCTTCTTATTAAAATCAATTCCTAACTCTTTTATTAACAAATATGATATTTCTGCGGTAGCTGCAGCGGTTGGATCAACATAATTTATAAATCCATATTCTTCATTAGACAAGTGATGATCTATATTAATTATTTTTCCAGAATACTTGTCTAAGTTTGCAGATATTCTTTCTACATTACCGCAATCCATTACAATCACTAAATCTGTATTGCTATCTGGTTCTAAAGTATTTCCATCAATTTCTTCAGATAAAGAAAGGAAAGAGAGGTTATCAGGGATAACATCTCTTGAAATAATATAAGCTTCTTTTCCTATTCTCCTAAGTGCTTTAAGAAGTGATAAAACACTTCCTATTGCATCACCATCAGGAGATGTATGAAAAGATAATCCAATCTTTTTTGATTTTAATATTTCTTCCTTTATATTCTTAATTGACATTATTTTTCTCTTACTTTATGAATTAATTCATCAATATGCATTGCATAATCTATTGAATCATCTAATTCCATTATTATTTCTGGGTTATATCTTAAATTTATTCTTTGGCCTAAAGTTTTTCTTATATATCCACTAGCACTTTTTAATGCACTAAAGTTATTCTTCTTTTCTTCTTCATTTTTAGAAAAGATACTTACATATACCTTAGCATATCTTAAATCTTTAGTAACTTTTACATCTGTTACTGAAATCATTGCTGTAAGTCTTGGATCTTTAATTTCATTTTGAAGAATATTGCTGATTTCTCTTTTAAATTCTTCGTTAATTCTGCCTCCTCTATAGTTTGGCATTTATATCACCTCTTTTATAGCTCTTTTCTCTTGATTGCCTCCATCATGAAACATTCAATGATATCGCCTTCTTTAATGTTATTAAACTTATCTACAGTTAAACCACATTCATATCCAGCATTTACTTCTTTTGCATCATCTTTAAATCTCTTTAATGATGATAAAGTAGATTCAAAAATAACTATACCATCTCTTATAACTCTTGTTTCAGCATTTCTTTGAAGCTTTCCGTTTAATACATAACAACCAGCAATTGTTCCAACATTTGAAATTTTGTAAGTTTCTCTTACTTCTGCTGAACCTAAAACTACTTCTTTATATTCTGGTTCAAGCATTCCTATCATAGCTGATTTTACATCATCAATTGCATCATATATTATTCTATAAGTTTTTATATCTACGCCTTCTTTTTCTGCTTGAATTACTGCATTGTTATCTGGTCTCACATTAAATCCAATAACTATAGCATTTGACGCTGTTGCTAAAGTTATATCTGTTTCTGTAATTGCACCAACTCCACCGTGTATTACTCTAACCTTAACATCATCAGTAGAAAGTTTTTCTAATGATTGATTAATAGCTTGAACAGACCCTTGAACATCTGCTTTTACTATTACTGCAAGTTCCTTAACTTTACCTTCTTTGATTTGGCTATATAAATCTTCTAATGATACTCTATGATTGCTATTTAATGTTTCTGCTTTTTCCTTCTCTTTTCTCTTATCAGCCATTATTCTAGCAGTTTTTTCATCTTTTACTTGATTAAATCTATCTCCTGCTTCTGGAACTTCTGAAAGCCCTAATACTTCTACAGGAATTGATGGACCAGCTGATTTAATCTTTTTACCTCTATCATCAAACATTGCTCTTATTCTACCATATGTAGAACCAACCATAATTGAATCTCCAACATGTAGAGTTCCATTTTGAACTAGTAAACTTGCAACTGAACCTCTTCCTTTATCAAGCTTAGCTTCAATTACAGTTCCTTTTGCCTTTCTATTTGGATTGGCTTTAAGTTCAAGCATTTCAGCTGTAAGAAGAACCATTTCAAGTAGTTTATCAATATTTAAGTTTTGTTTTGCAGATACTTCTTCACATATAGTATCTCCACCCCATTCTTCTACTACTAATCCATGTTCTGTTAATTCTTGTTTAACTCTATCAGAATTTGCACCTGGCTTATCTATTTTATTTATTGCAACAACTATTGGTACTCCTGCTGCTTTACAATGATCGATTGCTTCTTTAGTTTGAGGCATAATTCCATCATCAGCTGCAACAACTAATATAACAACATCTGTTACTTGTGCTCCACGAGCTCTCATTGCTGTAAACGCTTCATGTCCTGGAGTATCTAAAAATGTAATTTGTTCTCCATTTAAATTTATAGTATACGCACCGATATGTTGAGTTATTCCACCCGCTTCTGTATCTGTAACTCTTGCTTTTCTAATAGCATCAAGTAATGATGTCTTACCATGATCAACGTGACCCATAACAGTTACTATTGGTGGTCTCTTTGAAAGATTTTCTTCATCATCTTCATCTATTTCTACAACTTCAAGTTCTTCAGTTACTTCTTGTTTACTTACTAATACTTCATAACTTTCACATACTTTTTCAGCTGTAGCATAATCTATCTCTTGATTTATTGCTGCCATAACTCCTGAGAAAATTAATGTTTTTATAACATCATTTGAAGGCTTATTAAGCTTTTCAGCTAATTCCTTAACAGTAATAGTTTCTCCAATTTCAATAATCATTTGAGTTTCTTCCATAGTTTCTTTACCTTCACCCTTATCTTCTCTTTTTATTTTTTTCTTTTTCTTAAGTCCTTTATTAACTTCATCAGACAAAATTTCTTCATACTCATCAACTAAGCTTTTTGCTTCTTCACTAGATGGAGATTTTGTAGCAATTAATTCCTTTATTAATTGAGCTTCTTCATCTTCAATAGCACTCATATGGTTCTTTACTTCAACACCAAATTCATCCATTAGTAATGTTATTAAATCTTTTGAACTTACATTAAGTTCTTTTGCTAATTCATACACTCTTATTTTTGACATAAAGTCACCCCCGTTATTATTATCTACTCATATATTTCTTCTCCTCCTCATATAATTCTAGCAATCTTTTTGCCATATTGTTATCTAGAATTCCTAAAATCATAATTTCATCACGACCAATTGGAATACCTAATTGTTCTTTGGAGAAATCCTCAATATATGGTATATTCTTTTCAGTACAATGCTTTTTAAATTTTTCTTTTGAAGACTCTGATAAATCATTAGATATTATAAACAAATAAATTTTTGTTTTATTTCTTAAGTCATCACACTTACTATAACCCTCAAGCAAATTTCCAGATTTCTTTACAATTCCTAAAAAGTTAAAAAACTTATTCATTTTCTATTTCATCCTTTAATCTTTCATAAATTTCTTCACTTATAGGGCTTTCTAAATTTCTGCTTAACCTCTTTGCTTTAAAAGCCTTTTCAAAACATGTTATATCTTTACAAATATAAGCACCTCTTCCTGACTTTTTGCCAGTTAAATCAACAGAAATTTCCCCTTCTGGGCTTTTAACTATTCTTATTAATTCCTTTTTAGGTTTCATTTCCATGCAACCAGTACACATCCTTAGAGGAATCTTCTTAACCTTCATTAAAAACACCTCTCTATTCTTCTATGCTATTTTCATTTTCTGAATTATTAATTTCAGTAACAACCTCTTCTTCAGTAACTATTTCTTCATTTAAGTATTTTTCTTCTTCAGCATCTAAAGCGTCCTTTTGTGACTTACTTTTTATGTCTATTTTCCAATTTGTAAGTTTTGCTGCTAATCTTACGTTTTGACCTTCTTTACCTATTGCTAAAGAAAGTTGATTATCTTCTACTACGATTTTAGCTGATTTACTTTCTTCATCAATTTCAGCACTTAATACTTTTGCTGGACTTAAAGCATTAGATATAAATTCTGCTGGATCTTTACTCCATTTTATTATATCAATTTTTTCATTTTTAAGTTCATTAACTATATTTTGTACTCTAATTCCTTTAGGTCCTACACAAGCACCCATTGCATCTACTTCTTCATCATTAGAGTAAACTGCTATTTTACTTCTTGACCCAGCTTCTCTTGAAATACTTTTTATTTCTACTATTCCATTAAATATTTCTGGTACTTCTAATTCAAATAATCTTTTTACTAATCCTGGATGTGTTCTTGAAACATGCACTTGTGCACCTTTTGAAGTATTTTTCACTTCAACTATATATAATTTTAATTTTTCATTAAATTTATATTCTTCATTTGGCATTTGTTCATTAGGACCTATTATACCTTCAATCTTGCCTAAACTAACGAAAACCATACCTTTATCTTTTCTTAATATAGTACCTGTTATTATATCAAATTCTTTTTCTTTGTATTCATCATATACTATATTTCTTTCAGCTTCCTTTATTCTTTGTGTAACTACTTGCTTAGCAAGTTGAGCAGCTACTCTTCCAAAGTTTTTAGGAGTAACTTCTAAATCTACTATATCATCAACTTCATTTTTAGGATTTAAAGCCTTGGCTTCTTCTAATGAAATTTCAGTTACATCATCATATACTTCATCAACTACTACTTTTTGAGCATATACATGAATTTCTCCTGTTTCCCTATTTATACTTATTTTTACATTCTGTGCAGACGTATTTAAATTTGCATAATTTTTTTTGTATGCTGCAACCATAGCGTCTTCAATAGTTGTAAAAAGTAAATCTTCACAAATCCCCTTTTCCTTTACTATTTCTTTAAGAGCGCCTATAAACTCTTGATTCATTTTTATACCCTCCTTGTTATATTTCCCCTTCTAAATTTGCACTTTTTATTTTTTCTTTTGGAACTTTAATTTCCTCTTTATCTTGAATTACTATAAAATCTTCATTTACATCTTTTAATATAGCTTTTATATTTTTCATTCCATTAAAAGAACTATTAAATCTTACTAACACTTCTCTTCCAATAAACATTTTAAAATGTTCTTCCTTATAAAGACCTCTATTAAGTCCTGGTGAAGATACTTCTAAGTAATATGAACTTTCAATCGGATCTTCAACATCTAGCATCTCACTAACCCTTCTTGAAACAGCTTCACAATCACTTAGTGATATACTTCCTTCTGGTTTATCGATATAGATTCTTAAATAGAATTCTCCATTTTCTTTTACGTATTCTACATAATATAAATTATAAGATAATTCTAAAACAATCGGTTTTACTAATGCTTCTATTTTTTCAATTAAGACATCTTTTTTCAATTCTCTAAACCTCCCTTTCAATATTCAATTTTAATTATTTATTTTGTTTTTAATTATAAATTTGTAATCAAAAACGCAACTATTTTAAAGTAGTTGCGTTACAAATAGAAAGAGCGGGTAAACCTTCCCACTCCAATTTTTTAATCTATTGTCATTAAAAACTATTTACATCATATCATAAACAATAGATAAATACAAGAGTTATAAGAAGAACTCTATTTATTTTCTAAAATAAAGATAATTGGTTTGTTTCTGATAAGCCTTCTAAACATCCATGATTAGTTAAACTTTCTATTACAGTTTTAGAAACTCCAGCTCTTATTCTTAAATCCTCTTTTGAAATAAATTCTCCATCTACTCTCGCTTCTACAATATTCTTAGCTGCATTTTCCGCAACCCCTGGTAATGCATTTAATGGTGGGCGAAGTGCTCCGTCTTCAATTTTAAATTTAATTGCTTCTGATTTGTATAAATCAACTCTCAAAAATTTTATTCCTCTTTTATATGCTTCAAAACATAGTTCAAGTACAGTAATAAGTCCTTTATCTTTTACACTTGCATTATTACCAAGTTCATATAATTCTTGAAGTTTAGCATTAATTGCAGCTTCTCCAAGACATATTAGATTTGCATCAAAGTCATCTGCTCTTACTGTAAAATATGTTGCATAATAAGCTTCTGGATAATAAACTTTATAATATGCTATTCTAACAGCCATCATAACATAGGCAACAGCATGCCCTTTAGGGAACATATACTTTATTTTTTTGCAAGAACCTATATACCATTCTGGAACGTCATGTTCTTTCATTAATTTTTCATCATCTTCCGAAAGTCCCTTACCTTTTCTTACCTTTTCCATTATTGTAAATGCACTTTTAGGTGGTAAATTTTTATACATTAAATAAACCATTATATCATCTCTTGTAGCTATACAATCTCTTAATGTAGTGAAACCTTCTTTTATATAATACTGAGCATTATTAAGCCAAACATCAGTACCATGAGAAAGTCCAGATATTCTGACTAAATCTGCAAAAGTTTTGGGTTGAGTATCTACAAGCATACCTCTAACAAATTTAGTACCAAATTCAGGAAGCCCATAACTTCCAACCTCACATCCCAACTCTTCTTTTGTAACTCCTAATGCATTTGGAGATGTAAATAAACTCAATACTTTCTCGTCATTTAAAGGTATTGTTTTAGGATCAAGACCAGTTAAATCTTGTAACATTCTAAGTACAGTTGGATCATCATGTCCTAGTATATCTAATTTTAACAGTCTACCACTTATTGAATGATAATCAAAATGTGTTGTTACAACATCAGTATCATTATCATCTGCAGGATGCTGGATAGGACAAAAATTATAAATCTCATTATCTGAAGGTACAACCATTATTCCTCCTGGATGCTGTCCTGTAGTTCTTTTAATCCCTGTACAACCAATTGTAAGTCTTTCTATTTCTGCTTGTGATGCTCTAATTTCTCTTTCATCTAAATATTTTTTAACATACCCATATGCGGTTTTCTCAGCAACTGTTCCAATTGTGCCTGCTTTAAATGTATGACCTTTACCAAATAGAACTTCTGTATATCTATGAACAACTCCTTGGTATTCTCCTGAAAAATTAAGATCTATATCAGGTTCCTTATCTCCCTCAAATCCTAAGAATGTTTCAAAAGGTATATCATGACCATCTTTTTTGTAAGGAGTTCCACAATCTGCACAATCTTTATCAGGCAAATCTGCTCCTGAACTTACTGAACCATCTAAAAAGAATTCAGATTTTTTACAATTAGGACATACATAATGAGGAGGCAATCCATTAACTTCAGTAATATCTGACATTGTAGCTACAAATGATGATCCTACTGACCCTCTTGATCCAACTAAATATCCATCTTCTGTAGATTTTGCAACAAGTTTTTGTGCTATAAGATAAAGTACTGCATATCCATTATTAATTATAGAATTTAATTCTTTATCTAATCTTTTCTGTACCACTTCCGGAAGATTATCACCATATATATCATGTACCTTTTTTAATGTCATATTTTTAATTTCTTCTTCTGCACCATCGATTTTAGGAGGATAAGTTTCATCTGGAATAGGTTTTATTACATCAATGCTATCAGCAATTTTTTTAGGATTATCAATAACAACTTCTTTTGCTATATCTTCTCCTAAATAAGAAAATTCTTTTAACATTTCTTCTGTTGTTTTCAAATACAAAGGGGGTTGATTATCAGCATCTGAAAATCCTTGTCCTGCCATAATGATTCTTCTAAAAGCTTCGTCATTAGGATTTAGAAAATGTACATCTCCTGTTGCAACCGTAGGTTTATTACATTCTTTTCCAAGTCTGTATATTTTTCTATTGATCTCTCTTAATTCTTCTTCATCTTTTACTGATCCTTTTTGAATAAGAAAATTATTATTTTCAATAGGCTGGATTTCTACATAATCATAAAATCCAATAATTTCTTTTAGTTCTTCATCACTTCTTCCATCTAAGACCGCTCTATATAATTCACCTGCTTCACAAGCTGAACCTATAATAAGACCTTCACGCATTTCTGAAAGTAATGTTTTAGGAGTTCTTGGTCTTCTAAAGAAATTATTTATATGTGCTTCTGATACTAACTTATAAAGGTTTTTTAATCCTTGCTGTGTTTTGGCTAAAATAATTATATGATATGTTGGTTGTTTTTTTATATCCACCTTTGATAAAAATAACTCATTTAATAATTTTAAATCATTTAACTCATAATCTTCTTTTATTTTTTCAAATGATTTCAAAAGTATATCTGCTGTTGCTTTAGCATCATCTACTGCTCTATGGTGATTTTCAAGAGAAATTCCTAAATGTTTAGCAACTATATTTAGTTTAACCTTTTTTAATTCAGGATATAAAAACCTACATAATGTAACTGTATCCAATATTGGAAGATCAAATCTTATATTTAAATCTCTACAATTTTTCTTAATAAAACCAGTATCAAACGAAGCATTATGTGCTACTATGACACTACTTTTACAAAATTCCATAAATTTAGGAAGTATGTTTTCAATATTTTCTGCATCCTTTACCATATCATTATTTATAGTTGTTAATTCTGTAATTTTATATGGAATATCTCTTTCAGGGTTAACAAAACAACTAAATCTATCTACAATTTCACTATTTTTAATTTTAACTGCACCAATTTCTATTATCTTATCATTAACTGGAGAAAATCCTGTTGTTTCAATATCAAAAACTACAAAAGTATCATCTAATGAATTTCCTTTTTCATTTATTACAAGTGGAACTCCATTATCAACTAAATATCCCTCAACACCATAAAGTATTTTTATTTTATTTTTCTTTGCTGCAATTTGAGCCTCAGGATAAGCTTGAACTACACCATGATCTGTTATAGCAATAGCCTCATGTCCCCATTTAGCAGCTGTTTCAACAATCTTAGCTGCAGATGTTATTCCATCCATACTGCTCATATTAGTATGTAAGTGTAATTCAATTCTCTTTTCTTGAGCTCCATCAGTCCTCTCTATTTTTTTCATTCTAGCTATATCTCTACCCATTATTACAACTTCTCTTGCATAGGTATCATATACAGCTTCTCCTCTTACTTTACAATAAAGCCCTTTCTTAACTTCATCTAATACAGCCTCTTTATCTTGTGCCTTTAAGAAACATTTAACTGTAATTGAACTAGTATAATCAGTAACATAAAATGTTAAAATTGTTTTTCCTGTTTTTGTTTCAATAATATCAGTTTTAAAAACTTCTCCAATTATAGCAACATATCCTGTTGTTTCATCTATATCTTTTATAAGAGTTGGTTCTGTCTTGATTCCTCTTCCAAGAATAGTATTCTCATCCTTAGGCTCTCTTTTATATGAATTATATTCTCGCTTATTTTCATTATTTTTATAATTTTTCTCATTCGATTGTTGAGAAACTTTAGGTTTGCTTTGATTAGTTACTGATCTATTATTCATAACTTCTTTTATTATTTTAAGATTTTCCTCTTTCTTCTTAACTTCATATTCTTCAGTAGTTAAAAGTGTTGAGTCAAGCTTAAAATTAACTTTTGCTGAAACACTAAATATATCTTTTATATTATTTTGTAATAATATATTTAGTTTTTTATTTAAAACATGTTTTATAAGAGTTTCATTTCCAGAATATATATTTATTGATTTATTTTCAATTTTTCTATGTTTTGAATATAAAATAGGACGACATAGTGGAAATTTTTTTGCTAATTCTTCTGCAACATTAACCCATTGCTTCTCGTTAATTTCTTCTAATGATAAATTACTTACATCCTTATAACATAAAAATTCTATATTTATATCAAAACCTAGATTTTTTACAATTATTTTTTTTAAGTTTTCCTCTTCTTGATTATTAAGTGATTCTATAGATTTTAATGTAACTTTAAGAACATCGCTTTTTTTATAAAATTGAAATCTTAATAGTCGTATTTCTTTATTCTCTAATGCTTCATTATTATTAATTTCTTTTGTTAACTTTTGTATGAACTCTCTACTTATAAGAATCACTCTCCTCTCCACAAATAAATAGAGGGATTTTCATCCCTCTATTTATTCTTACTTTATATTATAATGCTTTAATAAAAAATATAAAACATTATTTTAATATATTATCGTATTAAAGATTATTTATTTCTTCCATAAGAGCATCTATAAGTTCTTCTTCTTTAACTTTCTTTATAATCTGCCCTTTTTTAAATATAATCCCTTCACCTTTTCCTCCCGCTATACCAATGTCAGCTTCTCTAGCTTCTCCAGGCCCATTTACAACACATCCCATAACAGCAACTTTAATATCTTTATTACAAGACTCTAATCTCTTTTCAACTTCATTAGCAATATTAATAAGATTAATTTGTGTTCTTCCACATGTAGGGCAAGAAACAAAGTTAACTCCACCTTTTTTTAGCCCTAAAGATTTAAGTATTTCAATTGCAACTTTTATTTCTTCAACTGGATCACTAGTTAAAGATACTCTTATAGTATCACCTATCCCCTCAGCAAGAAGAGTTCCTATACCTATACTTGATTTTATAGTACCCTTATTAACAGTTCCTGATTCTGTAACTCCTAAATGAAGAGGATAATTACATTTTTCTCCTATTAATCTATAGCAATCTATCATCATTCTAACATCTGATGATTTTATAGAAACAACTATATCATAAAAATTCATATCTTCTAAAATCTTTATATGTCTTAATGCACTTTCAACTAATCCTTCTGGTGTAGGACTTCCATACTTCTCTAATATATCCTTTTCTAAAGAACCTGAATTAACACCTATTCTTATAGGTATATTTTTTTCTTTGCAAGCCTGTGCAACTAATCTAACTCTTTCAACACTTCCTATATTTCCAGGATTAATTCTTAAAGCTGATATTCCATTTTCAATTGATTTAAGGGCTAATTTATAATCAAAATGTATATCTGCAACTACTGGTATTGGTGATTTTTCAGTTATTTCTTTTAATGCCTCTGCTGCTTCCATATCTAAGACAGCACATCTTATAATCTCACATCCTGCATTATATAATAAATTTATTTGATTTAATGTTTTCTCTATATCTCTTGTATCTGTATTAGTCATTGATTGAATTGTTATAGGAGAATCTCCCCCAACATACACCTCTCCAACTTTAACTTTTCTTGAAATTCTTCTTTTCACTTTTTTCATCTCCTAAAACTTAACGGGGAATATAATATCCTTTATCGTTACTAAAATCATAAGCCCTATAAGTAACATGAATCCTACATAATTTAATGCTCCAACTATCTTATCTGGAACTTTTCTTCGTGTTATTAATTCAATTAATAAAATCACAGTCCAACCACCATCTAATGCGGGAAATGGTAACATATTAAATACAGCTAAACTAACACTAATGAAACCTACAAAGTACACTAAATTCCAAAGTCCACTTTTCGCTGTTGCTGCTGACATCTTAATTATTGTAACCGGACCACCAACATCAGTTTTAACATTAAGTTTTCCTGTAAATAACATGTTAAATGATTTAAATGTTTGAGACACTAAAGATATTGTTTGATTAAAGCTTTGCTTAATACTTCCTCCTAAAGTTGGATTAGTTTCTCTTCCTAAAGAAAATCCAACTTGATATTGCCCTTGTTCATTTTGCACAGGAGTAATTGTAAGATTTTTAATCTCTTCCCCACTTTTTATAGTAAAATTTACTGGTTCTCCTTTTGACATTAATATTCCAGTTAAAACATCATCAGCTGTAAATACTTTTGAATTATTTACTTTCAAGAATTTATCTCCTTCTTGTAAACCTGCTTCATAAGCAGGAGATGCTTCTTTAATAGTTGCTATTTCAGATAAATTATAACCAAATTTTCCAAAAATAGTGGCAAATAATAATATAGCTAATATGTAATTCATAGCTGCTCCAGCAATTATTATACTGATCCTTCTTAAAGGTGACTTAGCAGAAAAACTTCTTTCATCTTCTACATCTTCTTCTTCTCCCATCATCTTTACATATCCGCCTATTGGAAATATTCCTAATGAATACTTAGTTTCCTTCCCTTGCTTTGAAAATATCTTCGGTCCCATTCCTATTGCAAATTCATCAACTTTTACTCCATTTAATTTAGCTAATGCAAAATGTCCAAATTCATGAACTATTATTAATATACCAAAAGCTAATATTGCCCAAATAATATACATTCTACTCCATCCTCTCCTATATACTAGATACTACATATTCTTTAACCTTTTTATCTAAATCAATTATATTTTCTAGTGTTAAAGATTTTATAACTTCATCTTTAAAAACATCCATACATTTTTCTATAATCTCTGATATCTCTAAAAACTTTATTTTTCTATTTAAAAACATCTCTACAGCAGCTTCATTTGCCCCATTTAATATTGTTGGCATAAGTCCACCTATTTTTCCTGCTTTAAATGCAAGGTTTAATGCTTTAAAAGTTTCTAAGTCAGGCTTTTCAAATGTCAACTTAGATACTTCATAAAAATCTAATGTATTAGCAATAAGATTTTTCCTTTCTGTATAGTTAAGTGCATATTGTATCGGCAACCTCATATCTGGTGCACCTAACTGCGCAATTATACTTCCATCAGTATATTCAACCATTGAATGTACCACACTTTGAGGATGAACTACTACTTGTATATTTTCATATGCACATTCAAAAAGCCAATGAGCTTCTATTACTTCAAGCCCTTTATTCATTAAAGTAGCAGAATCAATCGAAATTTTTCTTCCCATATTCCATTTAGGATGTTTTAATGCATCTTCTACTTCTATCTCTTTTAACTCATTTAATTTTTTACCTCTAAAAGGTCCTCCAGAAGCAGTTAAGATTATTTTCTTTAAAGTTTTTAAATCATTTCCTCTTAATGATTGGTATATTGCACTATGTTCTGAATCCACTGGTAATATTTTTACCCCATATTTTTTAGCTTCATTCATAACAAGTTCCCCAGCAACAACTAAAGTTTCTTTATTGGCTAGAGCTATATCTTTTTTAGCTCTTATCGCCTTTATAGTAGGTTCCAATCCTATCATACCAACTAAAGATGTCAATACTATGTCAACCTCTTCTAACGAAGCTATTTTATTAATTCCATCCATTCCCGAAAATACTTTTGTGCCTTTATTATTCTTATTACAATATGTTTCTATTTCTTCTGCACAATCTATATTCATCATTCCCACATATAAAGGATCAAATTCATTTATTATTTCAATCATCTTCTTAACAGATGAATTAGCTGTAGCACCAATTAATTTTAATTCTCCCTTAGATTTTTTAATTACATCTAGAGTTTGCGTTCCAATAGAACCTGTAACCCCTAATATAGAAAGTTTCTTCATTAATTTATCCTCCTAAAAGTATATTATGGATATTATAAAAATAATATTTGTGTATTAATCTTCCATTTCAAAATACATCTAACTATAAATTATTTCTTTAGCTAAAATACTATACATAGGTCCAACTAATATTCCAAGTATACCAAAAATTTGTACACCAATATATATAGAAATCAGTACTAATAAAGGATGTATATCTAGTTTATCACTTAAAAATTTAGCCTCCAAAATTTCTCTTATGACTTGAACTAATATATATAAACACATAAGACCAAAGGCATGTATAAAATCTTTTATTATAATATTGTATATTATAATTGGAATAAATACAATTATAGTTCCAACATATGGTAATATATCTAATGCACCACAAAGTATTCCTAGAATAAATGAATTTGGTATTCTAAGTATTAAAAAACCAATCATAATTTCAAGAGTAGAAATTAATACTAAAATTATTTCTATTGTGAACATTTTACCAAAATTCTCTTTTTGTTTCTTTATTTTTATCATCATTTCTTCAGGAAATAATATAAAAATTATCTTTTGAAGTTTTTCCATATCTACTAAAATAAAAAAAGCTGATATATTTCCTATAAAATAAGCTATTATTCCTTCCCCTGTAGTTAAAGCACCTTTCCTTATAGTTTCCTGATTTATAATGGAAATTACATTTTTACCAATCTCCAGCTTTTCAAATTTAAAATCAATTACAGAACATATATCCTGTATAATTCTATTTATAACTTCCATATTTTTTACATATACCTTTTGAACAATATCAAAAATTCCACTTCCTAAATATAATATTAAAAGAATCATTAAAATATTTATTATAACAATACTTAAAGCCCCTGCTATTTTATCAGGAATATTTAATTTAATCATCATTCTATATAAAGGACTCGCTATTAAGAATATTATAATCATGGATAAAAATGGCTTAAAATAATATTTAATAACATATGTAATTATAAGCATTATTAAAAGTAATATAACTAACGAAATAATTTTTTTATATTTTTGAAAAATACTGTCCACCACCCATAAATTACTTTTTATAATATATGCTTTAAGTTACATTTAAATTATTATTTTATAACAAAAAAACTACCCCAAAAACACAAACATATTTTTGAGATAGTAAAATATATAAGAATAATTATATATTAACTATAAAAGTTAAATAATAAAATACTACTGTAGCTGAAAATAATATACTATCAAATCTATCAAGTATTCCTCCATGTCCTGGAATAAGATTACTATAATCCTTAATTCCAACATACCTTTTAATTGATGAAGCAACCAAATCCCCGAATTGACTAAAAACTCCACATAAAGCACCTATAATCAAATAATGAGATAATGGCATAATAAATTGATAATTATTAACTATAAATCCAAAAATACCACAAAATAAAATTGAGCCTAAAAGTCCTCCTATAGATCCTTCTATTGTTTTCTTTGGCGAAACCTTAGGACACAGTTTATTCTTCCCCAAAAATCTTCCTGCATAATATGCACTTGTATCAGTCATCCAAGAACCTATAAATATAAGCCATACTAAAAATTCCCCGTTAGGTTTTGTATTAACTAAATATACAAAGCTAAAAAGAATTCCTGCATAAATAAAACCTAACAGTGTTAAAGAAACATCTATAAAAGTGTACTTTAAATTTACAACAGGTATAATCAATAATATAAACATAGCAAATATAATAACATACATCATAATGTTAAAATCATTATTCAAAAAATAATATGCTACTAGCAATAAATATCCTATTAATGATACCGGTTTAAATTTTGCATTTTTTAAAGCTTCATAAAATTCCCAAAGCCCCATAACTGATAATAAAATTATAAAAGTTTTAAGATAAATTCCTCCAAGAAAAATAAATATTATAAATGGAGCAATCATAAGTGCGCCCAAATATCTGTTATTAGATTTCAAAAAACAATCACTCCTTTTTTATTTTATTCCACCAAATCTTCTATCTCTATTTTGGTAATCTAATATAGCTTTTTGTAAATCATCTTCATTAAAATCAGGCCAAGCTATATCAGAATACCAGAATTCCGAATAAGCACATTGCCATAACAAAAAATTACTAATTCTTTGTTCCCCTGAAGGTCTAATAATCAAATCTGGATCTGGCATTCCTTTAGTATATATGTAATTTGATATTAACTCTTCATTAATATTTTCAGTTTTTATTTTTGCTTCTTCTAAATCTTTTATTATAAATTTTACAGCTCTAACCAATTCATCTCTTCCACCATAATTTAATGCAAGATTTAAATTTATATCAACGTTTTTGCTTGTTATTTCCATTGCTCTTTCTAAATTCACTTTACATTCTGTAGGAAATTTTTCTATATCACCAAGAACATTTATTTTAACTCCATTTTTATTAAGTTCATCTACTTCTTTTTTTAAATATAAAACTAAAAGTTTCATTAATGCATTTACTTCTTCTTTAGGTCTTTTCCAATTTTCGGTTGAAAATGCATATAAAGTTAAATATTTCACTCCTAATCTTTTTGACTCTTTAACTATCTTTCTTATAGTTTCAACTCCAGCTTTATGTCCCATACTTCTAGGTAAATTTCTTTTTTTAGCCCAACGTCCATTTCCATCCATTATTATAGCTATATGTTTAGGTACATTATTCATATCTAAAATAAGTTCTTCTTTATAACGCTTTTTTGACTTAAATATTTCTAACATCTTCATCCCCCTTTTAATCTGTGCTTTTATTTCTCCTTATATAAAGATTTTAGGTATATGAACAAAAATAACGAATCCCAAATGCTCTGATTATTTTTCATTAGACAAGAAAGTCTATTGATCTTATAACCATTCTATTATGCAAATTTGTTTACGCAGTATAATGGAAAATCGGCTTGACAAATGGACTTATTATTTTTTGATTATACCTTAAAACACAAATTTAAGATTTAGCCATATAAAAGAAAATAATAGTTTAAAAATACTTTTTATATTTTGTCCCAAACAAGCATAAAAAAATCAAGTTAAAAACAAAACTATTAAGTTGGATTTGTCAACAAAATATGTAGTATATTAGTCTATTATTTTTTGAATCTCACATTATTAATTAAGTAAAAAACCTGCTAAATAGCAGGTTTTTAAGATTTATATTGACAGAATCTCTTTTTCTTTTGCAACTATTATATTATCTATTTGTTTTATAATAGCATCAGTCTTCTTCTGAACATCATCTTCACCTTTTTTGATTTCGTCCTCAGATATTTCACCATCTTTTTTTAATCCTTTAATTTTTTCATTAGCATCTCTTCTTATTGATCTTACTGCTACTTTTGACTCTTCCCCTGTTTTCTTCACTTTCTTAACAAGATCTTTTCTAGTCTCTTCAGTTAATTCAGGTATAATTAATCTGATTACAGAACCATCGTTTGAAGGATTTAAACCTAAGTCTGATTTTAATATAGATTTTTCTATATCTTTTAATAGTGTTTTTTCCCATGGTGTTATCATTAATACTCTTGGCTCTGGAGCAGAAATATTTGCCACTTGTGATAACGGGCACATACTTCCATAATAATCCACTTGAATTCTATCAAGCATACTTGGATTAGCTCTTCCTGCCTTCATAGTGCTTAAATCCGTTTCTAAAACAGATATAGTTTTTTTCATTTTTGTTTCTGCATTTTTAATGATATCCTTGATCATGCTTATCCTCCTATTTCTTTTTTACCAAGGTTCCGATGTTTTCACCAGTTATTGCTCTCTTGATATTTCCTGGTTCATCCAATCCAAATACAAGTATTGGAATTTCATTATCCATACATAATGAAGTTGCAGTTGAATCCATTACTTGTAATCCTTGATCTAAAACTTCTATATATGATAGTGTATCATATTTTTTAGCATCTGAATACTTTACTGGATCTTTATCATATACTCCATCAACTTTTTTTGCTAGAAGTATTACTTCTGCTTCAATCTCAGCGGCTCTTAAAGCTGCAGTAGTATCAGTTGAGAAATAAGGATTTCCAGTTCCTGCTGCGAAAATAACAACTCTTCCTTTTTCTAAATGTCTCATCGCTCTTCTTCTAATAAAAGGTTCAGCAACTTCTTTCATCTCTATAGCAGTTTGAACTCTTGTTTTAACTCCAACCTGTTCTAAAGAATCTTGTAATGCTAATGCATTTATACAAGTTGCCATCATACCCATGTAGTCCGCAGTAGTTCTATCCATGCCTTCTCCGCTTCTACCTCTCCAGATATTTCCGCCACCAACTACTGCTCCTACTTCTACACCCATATCAATCAATTCTTTGATTTCTAAAGCTATTCTTTTAGCCACATTAAAATCAAGACCAAATCCACTAACTCCCGCTAGTGCTTCTCCTGAAAGTTTTAAAATTACTCTCTTGTATTTACAATTTGTCATTAAAAAATCCCTCCCGAAATATTAGGTGTTATAAAAATGTATGAAATTAAGTTATTTTCTTTAAAAAAAGAGAACACAGAGTGTCCTCTTTAGTTTTATATATTTTACTATTTTCCGATTTGTTTAGCAACTTCTTCAGCAAAGTTTTCTTCAGCTTTTTCGATTCCTTCTCCTCTTTCAAATCTTACATACTTATTAACTGTAATTGGAGAACCTACTTCTTTAGATTTTTCTTCGATAAACTTAGTTATTGTTTTATCTCCATCTTTAACCCAAAGTTGTTCAAGAAGACAAACTTCTTTGTAGTATTTTTGAATTCTTCCCATAACCATTTTGTCAACGATTTTTTCTGGTTTTCCTTCATTTAAAGCTTGAACTCTGTAAATTTCTTTTTCTTTTTCAAGAGCTTCTTGATCCACATCATCTTTTGATAAGAATAGTGGGTTTGCAGCAGCTATTTGCATACAAAGTTCTTTTGCCACTTCTTCAACTACTGGTGATTCTGTAGCACAAGCAATTTCTACTAGAACTCCAATTCTTCCACCACCATGGATATAGCTCTTAACCACACCATTATCTAATGAGAATTTAACAAATCTTCTTACAGTCATGTTTTCACCAAGTTTAGCAATTAAACCTGTTAAAGCTTCAGTAACTGTAGCTTCTCCATCAAATTTTTCATTGATAAATTCTTCTACTGTTGTAGCTGATGTTGTAACAGCTATTTTAGCTAAATTATCAGCAAATGCTATAAACTCATCATTTGCAGCAACGAAATCTGTTTCACAGTTAAGTTCAACAATTGCTCCACTCTTTTTGTCTTCAGAAATATATGTTTTAACTAGACCTTCAGCAGCAACTCTTCCTGATTTCTTAGCCGCAGCCGCAAGTCCTTTTTCTCTTAATACTTCGATAGCTTTTTCGATATCACCATCTGTTTCTGTTAATGCTTTTTTGCAGTCCATCATTCCTGCGCCAGTTCTTTCTCTTAATTCTTTAACTGATTTTGCAGTTATCATTATTAAATTCCTCCTTAAATATCTATTAATCCTTATATTAATTTAATAATTTATTAAACTAATATTTAGAAGAACTTATCTAAGAGTATACGTTTATATTAAACTCTATAAAAGTTAATTTTCTATATTCTTAGATAAAGGTAACCCTTGCAATTTAGGGTAGAAGACAAAACATATATGTTTTGCCTTCTATTATCTAAACTATTCAGCTAATTCTTCGCCTTGTCTTCCTTCCATGATAGCATCAGCCATTTTAGCAGTTATTAATTTAACAGCTCTTATAGCATCATCATTACCAGGAATTACATAGTCAACTTCTTCTGGATCACAGTTAGTATCTACAATAGCAACTACAGGTATTCCAAGAATTTTAGCTTCTAATATAGCATTCTTTTCTTTTCTTGGGTCAACTACAAACATAGCACCTATGTTACCTGCATCTAAGTTTTTGATACCGCCAAGATTCTTTTCTAGTTTTTCCATTTCTCCCTTTAATTTTATAACTTCTTTCTTAGGAAGAACTTCGAATGTTCCATCTTCTTGCATTGTTTCTATTTCAGCTAATCTCTTGATTCTTGCTTTAATAGTAGTGAAGTTTGTTAACATTCCACCTAACCATCTATTGTTTACAAAGTGCATGTTGCTTCTTATAGCTTCATCTTTTATAGCTTCTTGAGCTTGCTTCTTTGTTCCAACGAAAAGTACATCTTTACCTTCAGTAGCTACTTCTTTAATAAAGTTGTAAGCTTCTTCAGCTTTTTTAACTGTTTTTTGAAGGTCTATGATATAAATACCATTTCTTTCTGTGAAAATGTATGGAGCCATTTTAGGGTTCCATCTTCTTGTTTGGTGTCCAAAGTGTACACCTGCTTCTAATAATTGTTTCATTGATATTACTGACATTTTGTTACCTCCTTGGTTTTTACCTCCATCATCTTCTACTCACAATTCTTCCCTAAAAGGGCACCAAAATCATGAATTGGATGATGTGTGTATTTGTTACCTTAAACAGTATAACATAAGGTGTTTAAGGTATCAACAAAAAAAATTCTTTTTTTATTTATTTAAATAAAATAATTTAACCAAAATAAAAGAAACTAAGTAAAACTTAGTTTCTTTTATTTATAGCTCGTCTAATTTCAATATAATATACATAAATAATCTAATATTATTTTATTTTTTTAAGTTCTTCTAATAATTTTTCATTTAATACTCTAATATAAGTCCCTTTCATTCCTAAAGATCTAGACTCAATTACTCCAGCACTTTCAAATTTTCTTAATGCATTAACAATAACACTTCTAGTTATTCCTACTTTGTCAGCAATTTTTGAAGCAACTAAAAGACCCTCATTTCCATTTAGTTCTTCAAATATATGTTCTACCGCTTCTAGTTCTGAATATGAAAGAGTACCTATAGCTAATTGAACAACAGCTTTTTT
The DNA here is from genome assembly GCF_019431045.1 of Clostridium weizhouense. Lineage (GTDB taxonomy): Bacteria > Bacillota > Clostridia > Clostridiales > Clostridiaceae > Clostridium > Clostridium weizhouense. The sequence goes on from NZ_JAHXPT010000004.1 coordinate 79,813, forward strand.
TCTTGTTTGCTCACTAAGTTCTTCTTGCATTGCTCTAAGCATTTCCATTCCTACTATAGTAGCACTATACTCTACTAATACTAAGTCATCATCAGTAAATTCTGTTCCGAATCTTGCTAATATAAGTGTACCTAATCTTTCTCTACTTCCCATAATAGGAACTATTGTAGATATCTTATCTTTTGCTTTGCAATCTCCAATTTCAGCGAATACACATCTACCTTGATTATAAAGGTTAGATAAAGTTTCATTACTTTCTAAAAGTGTAAGGTTATAATCTTCTGGAAATTGTTTATCTTCTATAACTTTTTTCTTCATTGCTTCACATTCAAAGCCTTTAGAAAAAGTATATCCTAAAACTTTACCTTTTTTACTTACTATATATGCATTACAGTCTAAAACTTCACTTAAAAGCGAACATATATCTTGAAATGCTAAAGGATCCGTTCCTGATTTTTGTAGAATTTTATTTAATCTTCTTGTCTTATTTAATAGAGACGACATCTTTTATCCTCCTTGTTAACCTCACAATAATACTTGATTATACAAACAGAATATAATCTTTTTGAAAATTCTTAATTTAATGAATTTTCTTGCAAGTCCTAATAATTTTAGTCTATCACATAAAATATAGGTTTACAACAGTATTTTTTTAAATTCGACATAATAATATAGGTATTTTTTATATTTAAGCTATTCATTTTTTTCTTCAGGTACTTCTTTAGTATAATCACATTCTTGATTAGAACATTTAACATACTTTCCTTTACTTTTTGAATATTTAAGAACCATATAAGAATTACATTTTGGACATTTATCTTTAACTGGTTCATACCAACTTACAAATGTGCACTCTGGATACCCTGAACATCCAAAAAATTTTTTTCCTTTTTTGCTCTTTTTAGCAACTATTTTCTTTCCACATTCAGGACATGAAACATCTAATTCTTCAACTATAGGTTTAGCATTCTTACATTCTGGATAACCTGGACAAGCTAAAAACTCTCCATATCTTCCTCTTTTTATTACCATCATACGTCCACATTTATCACATTTAACGTCACTTACTTTATCTTCTATAACTACTTTAGATATTTCCTTTTCTGCTTTTTCAATAGCTTCTTTTAATGGAGTAAAGAATTCCTCAACTATTTTAGTCCAATTCTCTTTTCCTTCTTCAACATTATCAAGCTTCTTCTCCATATCTGCTGTAAAATCTACATCTACAATTTGTTTGAAGTATTCACTTACTATATTATTTACTATAAATCCTAATTCTGTAGGAATTAAATTTTTCTTTTCACGAACTACATAAGTTCTTCCAAGCAATGTAGAAATAGTAGGAACATAGGTACTAGGTCTTCCAATACCTTTTTCTTCTAATAGCTTAACAAAAGAAGCTTCTGTATACCTTGGAGATGGTTGAGTAAAATGTTGTTTTCCTTCAATAGAAGCACTACTTAATTCTTCTCCTTCTTCTAATACAGGTAAAGTAACGGATTTTTCATCATCTTCATTTAAGTATTCATATAATTTCATAAAACCATCAAATTCTATTGTTGAACCAGATGCCTTTAATTTATATTCTCCATTTAATATGTCAATTGAATTTGTATTTAAATTACATGATGCCATTTGACTGGCAACAAATCTATTCCATATTAAAGAATACAATTTATATTGTTCAGGTGTTAAATTTTTCTTTGCTACTTCTGGAGTAATATCAACATACGTAGGTCTAATAGCTTCATGTGCATCTTGTATGTTTTTCTTTCCTTTGTATACTCTTGGTGAAACTGGTACATACTCTTTTCCATATTCACTTTCTATAAATGTCTTAGCACTCGCTTGAGCTTCATCTGAAATTCTTACAGAATCTGTTCTCATATAAGTAATTAAACCAACAGTACCATACCCTTTTACTTCTACACCTTCATAAAGAACCTGAGCAATTGACATAGTTCTTTTCGTCATAAAGTTTAATTTTTTACTAGCATCTTGTTGAAGTGTACTTGTTGTAAATGGAGGTAAAGGATTTTTGATTTTCGTTCCTTTTTTTATTGATTTTACTATAAAGTTATTTTCATTTAATTCTTCTATTATATTATTAGCTTCTTCTTCATTATTAATTTCAAATTTTTTACCTTTATATGTTGAAAGCCTTACTGGAAACTTTTTTCGTTCTTTCTTTAATATACAATCAACTGACCAATATTCTTTTGGAACAAAAGCCTTAATTTCCTCTTCTCTATCACATATTAATTTTAATGCTGCCGATTGCACTCTTCCTGCACTAAGTCCCCATTTAACATTTTTCCATAAAATCGGACTTATTTCATAACCTACAAGTCTATCTAATATTCTTCTAGCTTGTTGTGCATCAACTAAATCTAAATCTATTGTTCTAGCTTGTTTTATAGCGTCTTTAACCGCTGTTTTAGTAACCTCATTAAAAACTATTCTGCAATTTTCTTCTTCAGATATTTTTAAAATATTAGCTAAATGCCATGAAATTGCTTCTCCTTCACGGTCGGGGTCAGTTGCCAAATATACTTTGTCAGCTTTTTTAGCAGCTTTTCTAAGCTTATCTATTAATTCTCCCTTACCTCTAATAGTTATATACTTAGGTGTATAATTATTTTCTATATCTACACCTAATTTACTTTTGGGCAAATCTCTAACATGCCCCATAGAGGCTTCCACAATATAATTTTTTCCTAAATATTTGCCGATTGTTTTTGCTTTTGCCGGCGACTCAACAATTACAAGTTTTTGACCCATAGCTACCACTTCATAAAAATTTTATGAAGTACTCACCCCCTAAATTCTTTAGATTATTTTTATATAGTAATTACCAGGAAGGCAAATTATCTCATTTTTTATTTGCATTTCAAATAATAACGCATATAAAGCCCCTCTGTCAACACAGGTATTTTTAAATATCTCATCAATATGAACCGGCGAATCCGTAATAATGTCTAAAATTTCACTTTTTTCGGGCCTAATTGACATAGATTTTATATTTATATTAGTTCCTTCAAAAAATCTATGCAAATCTTCCACTCCTGTTAAAATTTCACATCCATCTCTTATCAGTTTATTAGATCCAGTTGATCCCTTATGTAAGATAGAACCTGGTACAACTAAAACTGGCTTACTTTGTTCTTGTGCTTTTCTAGCTGTAATCAAAGAACCACTTTTTTCTGTTGCTTCTATAACAATTACACCATCACTTAATCCACTAATTATTCTATTTCTTAGTGGGAAATTGCACTTTAACGGTGGCATCCCAAATGGAAACTCTGAAATAATTAATCCATTTTGTATAATTTTAGAAAACAAAACTTTATTTTCTGGTGGATAAACGATATCTATGCCACATCCTAGCACTACTATTGTTTCACCATTGTTTTCTAAAGAAGTTTTATGAGCAATAGAATCTATACCTCTTGCTCCACCGCTTATAATCGCTATATTATTAGTAATAATCTCCTTTGTCAAGAGCTTTGTTACAGCTAAACCATAATTAGAGCACTTTCTCGCACCCACAATTGCTAAAGATTTTTTATTTATTAAATCAATATTTCCTTTATAAAACAAATAATAAGGTGGATTTTCCATTTGCCTTAACTTCTCTTTATATAAAGGATTAGAGTAGGTTATATATCCTACTCCAGTCTTATTTAATAGTTTATTTAAATTTATTACTTCATATAACAAATTATTCTTTTCAAAATTTTTTATTTTTTTTAATAAACTTTTGTTTTGTTTTAGAATATCCTCAAAATTATTATATATATTTTTTTCATTTTCATACTTATCTATTAATTTAATTTTTTGATTATTACTTATATCTAATAACATTAACCATAATTCATAATTCATCATATAAATTCTCCTTTTACTATTTATATAACTTCTCCATTTATATTTTTTCTATAACTAAAAGCCTCTAATATATGGCCTTCTAAAATTTCTTCACTTTTTTCTATATCTGCTATTGTTCTAGCTAGTTTAATCACCTTTCCATATCCTCTTAGTGATACACTAGAGGTATTATAATAATGTTTTAATATTTCTTCACATTTTTTACTTATCTTACATATATCAAATATATCCTTTCCTTTTATATCGGAATTATATTTATACTTAGTATTTTTGAATCTTTCTTTTTGAATTTCTCTTGCTTTCATTACATTCTGTTTCATTAATTCAGAATTATAGGAATCCTCTCTCTTTTCAATATCTTCATAATTTAATCTAGGTACAAAATTTAATATATCAATTCTATCTAACAAAGCACTTGAAAATTTTTTAAAATACTTTTTAGTATGATATCCAGAATATAATCTCTCATCTAAAATTTCATCTTGTTTTTCTTCTGTTGGATTAAATGCACCCACCAACAAAAAATTAGCTGGCATTGTATAACTTCCACTAAGTCTATTTATATTAATATGTTTTTCTTCTAATGGTTCTCTTAATGCTTCTAAAACATCTTTTTTAAACTCTAATACTTCATCTAAAAATAATATTCCATTATGTGCTAGTGTTATTTCTCCTGCCTTAACTTCTCTTCCTCCACCAGTTAAAGCAGTTTTCGTCGTTGTATGATGTGGTGCTCTAAAAGGACGTCTTAAAACTGAATTTTTTATCATAAGACCTGATGCACTATATATCTTAGCTACCTCTATTAATTCTTCTTTAGATAATGATGGTAGTATTGATGTTAATGCTTTTGCAAGCATTGTTTTTCCTGATCCCGGTTCCCCATACAGTAGTATATTGTGATTACCAGCAGCAGCAATTTCCAATGCCCTTTTAGATGAATACTGTCCTATAACTTCCCCATAATCTAAGATCTCGGTATTATTCTCTTTAACCTTTAAATCAGTATTCTCATAAGGAAGTAAATCATTATATGTAATATAAGAAACAACTTCTTTTAAATTGTTAAATGGATAATACTTTCCCTCTTCAAAATAATAACTTTCTTCTAAATTTTCATAAGGAAAAATAAATTTATTTATGTCTTTATTTATCCCTTCTATTATTATTGGTATTGTTCCTTTAACGCTTTTTAATTCACCAGATAAAGATAATTCTCCAAATACTATATGTTTATCTGTTAAATTATTTTTTATCTGTCCAGAAGCAATAAGTATTCCTAAAGCAATAGGCAAATCCAAAAGCGAACCTATTTTCTTTACATCAGCTGGTGCCAAATTAATAGTTATTCTTCCTAAAGGAAAATCAAAACCACTATTTAAAATAGCTGCCCTCACTCTTTCTTTCGATTCTTTAACAGATGTATCTGCAAGACCTACTATTGAAAACATAGGTAATCCTTTTGATATATCAACTTCTACTTCTATTAAAAATCCTTCTAAACCATTATTTGTTGCACTTATTATTTTTACAGACATATATATCACCCCTTTAAGATTATAGACATAGATTTCCAAATTAATCACATCAACATATTTTTAGAAGTAATTTGCTTAAGCAGTATCACATAAACTAGACGATTATGCAAGCTATCATTTTTAAATATAGATTTTTATAATAAAACAAAAGGTTACCTTTTATAATATTCTAATAAGAATGTATAAAGTTTCTTTAATTAGTTAAGTAATAAAATAACAATTTAAAAGTTTATACAATAATTAAAACTTAATGATATACTTTAGGAGACTTTATTAATGAAAAAATTAAACAAAGGTATTGGTGACTATTGCGAATTATTAGCAAAGAACTATTTACTTAATAATAAGTACACAATTTTAGAGTGTAATTTTAGAAATTTTTTAGGTGAGATAGATATTATCTGCTTAAAGAATGATCTATTAATAATATTCGAAGTAAAAGGAAGGTATAATTGTAATTATGGAATGCCAAAGGAAGCTGTATCTATTTCTAAACAAAATTCTATAATAAAAGTTACTAAATCATATATTGCATATAAAAATCTTCAATATATAAATGTAAGATTTGATGTTATTGAAGTATATTTAAATTCACATAATCAGTCATTTAAAATTAATCACTTAAAAGATGCTTTTAGATTATATTAAAAATCGTCCTACAAATGTTTTTTACATTTATAGGACAATTTTTTATTATACATTATTAATTATTATCAGATAAAATTTTAGTTAAAAAACTATCTCTATGTATATCACACTTTCCATATTTTTTTAATCCATCTATATGTTTTTGTGTTCCATATCCCATATTATTTTCAAAATCGTAATAAGGATATTTTAAAGCATATTCGCTCATAAGCTTATCTCTATAAACTTTAGCAAGTATTGAAGCTGCAGCAATACTTGCACTTTTAGTATCTCCTTTTATTACAGATTTATTGTCTATTTTTACATTCTTAATTAAATATCCATCTGATAAAACTAAGTCTGGTTTTATTTCTAAAGAATTACATGAATCTAAAAAAACCTTATTATTTGAAAAAGCTATTCCTTTCTGATCTATTTCATAATTTGATGAAATACCTATATGATATGCTAATGCTTTTTCTTTAATAATTTCTGCAAGCTCTTCTCTTTTGCTAGGTTTTAACTTCTTTGAATCATTTAAATACAAAATTAAATTTTCTTCTAATACATCTAAATCTAAAATAACAGCGCAAGCAACAATCGGTCCTGCTAAAGGTCCTCTTCCAACCTCGTCAACCCCGGCAATAATCTTGTAATCTCCAAAAGATTTATCAAAATTATACATTGTTCTTACTCTTTTAATTTCATTTAAATATAAATCTAATTCTTTCTTTATATTATTGCCTAGTGAAGATACATTTTTTCTTTTATCGTTTAATAAAACTTTAATTAATTCTATTAATTCTTTATTTTTATAATTTTCTTGAATGGAAATGCAACTTATTTCTTCTTTTATATTCTTATATGATAATTTACTTATGTCATAATTAAGAAAGTTCTTCATTTTTAACACCTGGACGTTCTAATGATATTTTTCCGATTTTTCCACCTCTAAATTCATCTAATAAAATAACTGCTATTCTATTATAGTTAATTTGACCACCTGAAATTAAAGCACCTCTTTTTCTTGCTATAGCATTTAAAGTTTCTAATGGATCTTCAAAAGTTTCTGATATCTTATATCTCTCTTTTAATTTATCACCATAATACATTTGTAGTCTTTCAACAAGCTTATAAGAAAGTTCTTCTATATCCATTATTTCGTCTTTTATAGCTCCTGTAAAGGCTAAATTTAAAGCTGTTTCATCATCTTCAAATTTAGGCCATAATACTCCTGGAGTATCTAAAAGCTCTATTCCTATAGAAGTCTTTATCCATTGTTTACTCTTAGTAACCCCTGGTCTATCTCCAGTCTTAGCTATACTGTTTCTAGCCATTTTATTAATAAAAGTTGATTTACCTACATTAGGAATACCTACTACCATAACTCTAGTTGTTATATTAACCATTCCCTTTGATTTTAACCTATCATGTTTTTCTTTTAGTAATGATAATAACATTGGTTTAATAGCCTTTAATCCATCACCTTTTAAACAGTTTACTTCTAATACCTTAACTTCTTCTTTTGTCAAGTCTTTAATCCAATCTTTTGTAACTTTATCTTCTGTTAAATCACTTTTATTTAAAAGTATTATTCTTGGCTTACCTTTTAATAAATTGTCAATATCAGGATTAGCTGAGCTTCTTGGGATTCTAGCATCTCTTATTTCTATAACAGCATCAACTAACTTTAAATTTTCTTTTATTTCTCTTTGGGTTTTTTTCATATGCCCTGGGAACCAATTAATTGCCATTTGTTATTCCTCCTTTTAATTAACTATCTATTTTTGCAAACTAAATTTTTATTTTTTATTCTTTAGAGTATTTAGATTTATTTTCTCTAAATTTCGTTTGATAAAATTATCTTAAATTCTAATTTTTATATCTATTACGAATTTACATCTAAAGTAAAATCATAAAAAGTAACATTAAATAAAAAGGGATAATTGTAACATCTTTATAATATTCTAAAGAATAAAAGGGGGCTTAAAGCCCCCAATCAGCATACTTTTTATTTAATATAGAAAAAAAGAGGACTGAAACAGTCCACCTTTTAATCTAACTATCTAGTTAATAATTCTTTAACTTTTGCAGCCTTACCAACTCTATCTCTTAAGTAGTAAAGTTTAGCTCTTCTTACTTTACCTCTTCTTGAGATTTCGATCTTTTCGATTATTGGTGCATGCATTGGGAATGTTCTTTCAACACCACATCCATAAGCAACTCTTCTTACAGTGAAAGTTTCTCTTAATCCACCGTTTTGTTTCTTAATTACAGTACCTTCGAACATTTGTACTCTTTCTCTTGTACCTTCTTTAACTTTAACATAAACTTTTACGTTATCACCAATTTTAAAGTTTGGTATGTCAGTTCTTAATTGTTCAGCTTCAATAGCTCTTATTATTTCGTTCATTGTGCATTCCCTCCTTAAAAGATAATTTGACGCTCTTAACAGAATTTCTACATGACAGAGGAACGCCCGTACTAGCACAGAGTCAATAATAACATATTTTTTTATATGTTTCAACATAATTTATTTATTTTTTATTCCCAAAAGTTTTTTATCTTCTTTTGTTAAGTTAATATTCTTATATAAGTCAGATCTTCTTTGTTTTGTTATATTTAATGATTGCAACCTTCGCCATTTTCTTATATTTTCATGATGACCTGATAAAAGTATATCTGGTACACTTTCACCTTCAAATTCATGTGGTCTTGTATACTGAGGATATTCTAAAAGACCATCTGAAAATGATTCTTCCATAAAACTTTCTTCTTTTCCTAAAACTCCTGGTATAAGTCTAAGTATAGAATCAATAACTGGAATTGCAGCCATCTCACCACCTGTTAAAATAAAATCACCTAAAGAAAATTCCATATCAATATGTTTATATACACGTTCATCTATTCCCTCATAATGCCCACACAAAAATATTAATCCCTCTTCTTTTGATAATTCTTTTGCAACTTCTTGATTAAATGTTTTTCCTCTGGGTCCTAAAAAAATCACCTTAGCATTATTGGTTTCTTTCGCAGCCTTTATTGTATCTACAATAGGTTGAGGAGCCATAACCATACCTGCCCCTCCACCATATGGATAATCATCTACTTTTTTATGCTTACTTAAAGTATAATCACGTATATTAAATATATCAAAATTTATTATATTATTTTCTTGCGCTCTTCCTATAATGCTATGATTAAAAATCGAAAACATTTCCGGAAATAATGTAAGTATACTAATCTTCATCTTGCCACTGTCCAACTGGTTTAATTACTATTTTCTTTTCTGTTATATCAATATCTAGAACTATATCTTTTAAAACAGGAATTAATAATTCTTTAGGTTGCTTTATCCAATATACATCATTATTTGGAGTATTAATTACATCAAATATTTTTCCTAATTCTACTCCTTCAGTATCATAAACATCACAACCTATTAGATCTACAATATAATATGTATCTTCTTCAAGTGGCTGTTGCTCATTTCTAGGTGTCTCAATATATTTTTGTTTATAAGTTTCAGCATCATTCATAGAATCTATACCTTCTATTTTTAAAATAACTCTATCTTTTTGAAATTTAACACTTTGTATTTTTCGTTCTTCACCATTAATTAAAACAGTTTTTAACTTTTTAAACTTTTTAACATCATCAGTTAATGGATATACCTTAACTTCTCCTTTAATTCCATGAGTATTTATTATTTGTCCAATCTTAAATAATTCTTCCAATATTTTCACTTCCTTCAGCTTTATGTTTAATTCATATATTTTAATCAATGTTGATATTTTATTATAATATATAAGTTCCAATAAAGTTTGTTCATTAATATAAATCTTAAAATATTTATAAACGTTATGACTCACCAATATAGTGAGAAACTTATATAAAAAATTTATGATATATATGCTTCTAATTAGATATTGTTAATTAAAGATATAATTTTTTATAAAAATTATATAAAAGATTATAAATGTATTAACTTAATTAGAACATATATATTAACATAGCTTTTTATACTAAAATATCAACACTGATTTTAAAATATAATCTTTATTTTAAATGCTTAAAAAGAGTTAGGAATAACCCTAACTCTTTATTTTTAAATAATTTCTACTATAACTCGTTTATTTTGTTTGATGGCTACAGATTTTATAACGGTTCTTATTGCTTTTGCTATTCTTCCTTGCTTACCAATAACCCTGCCCATATCTTCTGGGGCTACTTTCAATTCTAAAATTATCGATTGTTCTCCAATTATTTCATTAACAGTAACTTCATCTGGATTATCAACAAGTGATTTAGCTATAAACTCAACTAATTCCTTCATAAACCTCTATAATTAGTATTACTAATTATAGACTTCACCTCCACAAAATTACTTGCTAATACCTGCTTGAGCAAAAAGCTTTTTAACTACATCTGTTGGTTGTGCACCATCTTGTAACCATTTGTTAGCTTTTTCTTCGTTAATCTTAACTTCAGCTGGTTCAGTTATTGGATTGTAGTAACCAATTTCTTCGATGAATCTACCATCTCTTGGACTTCTTGAATCTGCAACAACTACTCTGTAGAAAGGTGCTTTTTTAGCTCCCATTCTTCTTAATCTAATTTTAACTGCCATTTTAATTTCACCTCCTTCAAAAATAACTATCTATAATTCTACTCTAGAAAGGCAACTTTCCAAACAAACCTTTTTTAGCTTGCTTTTGTAATGATTTCATTTGTTTCATGTTTTTTTTCATCATATCATAGCTTTTCATGAGTTTATTAACTTCTTGTATTGTTGTACCTGATCCTTTGGCTATTCTCTTCTTTCTAGAACCTGCTGTAGATCCCGAATTAAGCAAGCTAGGATTTCTTCTTTCTTTAGCTGTCATTGATTGAATTACAGCCTTTGTTTTATTCATAGCTTCTTCACCTTTAGCTAAATCAACACCTTGGAGTTCTTTTGAATTCATTCCAGGTATCATTTCTAAGATTTTATTCAAAGGTCCAAGCTTTTTCATTTGCTCCATAGCCATTAGATAATCATCAAAATTAAATTCTTGATTTAACATTCTTTTACCTAAATCAGCTGCTTCTTTTTCATCTATTGCTGACTGAGCTTTTTCTATAAGAGATAATACATCTCCCATACCTAAAATTCTTGAAGACATTCTATCTGGATGGAACACTTCAAAATCATTCATCTTTTCACCAGTACCAATATATTTTATTGGTCTATCAATAATTGTTCTGATAGAAAGAGCTGCTCCACCTCTAGTATCACCATCTAATTTAGTTAATACAACACCAGTTATATTTAAATCATTATTAAAACTTTCTGCAACATTTACTGCATCTTGACCTGTCATTGAATCAACAACTAAAAGTATTTCTGATGGTTTAACATTTTCTTTAATATCTTGTAATTCCTTCATAAGATCTTCGTCTATATGAAGTCTACCAGCTGTATCTATAATAACAACATTATTACCATTATCTTTAGCGTGAGCTATACCAGCTTTTGCAATATCAACTGGATTAACTTTATCCCCCATAGAAAATACTGGAATCTCAATTTGCTTTCCAACTACCTCTAATTGCTTTATAGCTGCTGGTCTATAAACGTCACATGCAACTAACAATGGTTTTTTATTGTTTTTTCTAAGTTGTAATGCAAGTTTACCACACATAGTAGTTTTACCTGCTCCTTGTAAACCAACTAACATAATAACTGTAGTGCCTGAACTAGAGTAATTAAGTTTACTCTCACTTCCACCCATAAGATTAGTAAGTTCTTCGTTAACTATTTTAATAACTTGTTGCCCTGGTGTTAAGCTTTCAAGTACTTCACTTCCAACACATTTAGAGCTAACATTTGAAATAAATCCTTTAACAACTTTATAGTTAACATCTGCTTCTAATAATGCAAGCTTTACTTCTCTCATGGCTTCTTTTATATCTTTTTCAGTTAGCTTCCCTTTACCCTTTAACTTTCTAAAAGTTTCCTGTAATTTTTCGCCTAAACCTTCAAAAGCCATGTTTACCTCCTCCTTATAAATTTTCTAGTCTTTCTTTTAATATTAAATATTCATCGTTATTTATAGAATATTTTTCTTTTATATCATCTAAAAAATTTATAATATCTTTTTCTCTTTTTATACTCTTTTGAAATAAGTTAAGCTTACTTTCATATAACAGAAGTTGTTTATAGCATCTTTTAATTAAATCATGAATTGCTTGACGACTTGTTTTATTTAATTCAGCTATTTCTGCTAAAGATAAATCGTCATTATAGTACAATTCCATAATGCTACGTTGTTTTTCAGTTAATAACGGACCATATAAATCCATAAATAATGAAATTTCAACTCGATCTTCCATAAAATCACCTTACCCACAAAAGAGATTTTAACAGCATTTATTATGGCTGTCAAGTATTTTTACTTAACAGTTAATTTTTTTAGACATTTTTTATATTTATTATTATTTTACTTCTAAATTAATGCTTCTGCAAAGCTTTCTGCATCAAATTCTTGTAAATCTTCTATTCCTTCTCCTACCCCTATATATCTAACAGGAATATTTAAACTTTGTTTTATAGAAAGTACAACTCCTCCTTTTGCAGTTCCATCTAACTTAGTTAAAATTATGCCATCTATAGGACAAACCTCCATAAATTGTTTTGCTTGAATAACTGCATTTTGACCTGTTGTTGCATCTAATACCAATAAAGTTTCTTTTTTTATACCAGCTAATTCTCTATCAATTATTCTATTTATTTTTTCTAATTCATTCATTAAATTCTTTTTATTATGAAGTCTTCCGGCAGTATCACATATTAATACTTCAGTATTTCTAGCTTTTGATGCTTCAATAGCATCAAATACTACTGCTGCTGGATCTGCTCCTTCTGTATGTTTTATTAAATCAACCTCTGCTCTTTTACTCCACACTTCTAATTGATCTATTGCAGCTGCTCTAAATGTATCTGCTGCAACAAGTAAAACTTTTTTCCCATCTTTTCTATTTTTAGCTGCCAACTTTCCTATTGATGTAGTTTTTCCTACCCCATTAACCCCAATTACCAGCATCACTTTCTTTTCATCATCACCATCTTCATAACTGCCTTCTAATAACATTTCTTTTATTACTTCTTTTAATGCTGGTTTAACTTCTTGAGGATCATTTATTTTTTCTTTACGTATCTTATTTTTTAATCTTTCTATAATGTCTATAGTAGTATCCATACCTATATCAGATGTTATTAATATTTCTTCTAACTCTTCATATAAATCTTCATCTATAGATATTGCTATATTTAAAGCTTCATTTATTTTGTCAGTTAAATTATCTCTAGTTTTAGTTAATCCCTCTTTTAATTTATTAAACAAATTTCCAAACAAATCTAATTCCTCCTAAATTTTAAGTATATTTAATTAAATTCTATAATTATGTTATATTTTAAAATAACATTAAACAAGATTTTTTTCAAAGCATAATCTTATAGTAATATCTATCATTTTAACTATTTGATAAATCTACAGATACAACTTTAGAAATTCCTTTTTCTTCCATAGTGATTCCATATATAACATCGCTTACTTCCATAGTTCCTTTTCTGTGAGTTATAACTATAAATTGTGTATTCTTTGAAAACTTAGTTAAAAACTCAGCATATCTATAAACATTAGCATCATCTAACGCTGCTTCTATTTCATCTAATATACAAAATGGTGTTGGCTTCATCTTTAATATTGAAAATAATAGTGCTATAGCAGATAAAACTTTCTCTCCACCAGACATTAAATTTATATTTTGTAACTTTTTACCCGGTGGCTGTACATTTATTTCTATATTTGCTGTAAGTTCATCACCATCTGATAAAATAAGTTCAGCACTTCCACCTTTAAATAATTCTTTAAAAGTTTGATTAAAATTATAATTTAACACCTTAAAATTTTCTTTAAACAACTCTTTCATCTTAATTGTCATTTCTTCAATTACAGACTCTAATTCTTTTTTAGCATTTTCTAAATCATTTTCTTGAGATGACATAAATTCAAACTTTTCTTTAACTTCTTCATATTCTTGAATAGATGCTAAATTCACTGTACCTAATGCTGTTATCTGAGACTTTAATTTAAAAATTATTTCTTTTACTTTCGCTTCATCTTCAACTTCTGTTGCTATATCTAAAGCTTCTACATATGTTAATTCTAATTCTTCATTTAATTTTTTATAATAATTTTCTTTTTCAATTTCTTTTTTAGCTTTAGTAAGTTCACTTTTATTAATATCCTTTTCCTCAAGACTAATCATTTGAAAAATATTATTTATTAAATTATCTTTTTCTGTAAACTTTTCTTTTAGTTTTTCTTTTAATAATTCTTTATCTTTAAATATTTTTTCTAAATCTTGAATTTTATTATTATTTTCTTTAATTTCAACTAATTTATTCTTTATAGCTTCTTCATTTTTATTTAGATTATAAATATTATCTTTAATTTCATTTTTCAAATCTTTTTCTTTTATAAATAAGTTTTCTAAATCTTTTTTTAATCTTAAAACCGCATTTTTTTCATTTTGAATTATTTCATCTAATGTTGCTTTGTATATTTTAGCCTCAGTGATCTTTTCATTATTTTCATTTATCTCTTTAGACTTATTTTTTATAAGTTCCTCTAATTGAAAACTTCTATCCTTATTAAATGTATTTTTATTTTCAATAGACTTAATTTCTAATTTTTTATTTTCAAGTTTATTATTAAATTTAATTATTTCATTAGTTATTCGTAAAATTTCGTTATTAGTAATCTCTAAATTATCTTTAAATTTCTTTGTATCACTTTGTAATCTTTGGACTTCACTTTGTTTTTTAGTTATTTCAATATTTTTGTCATGAATTTCATCTTTTTTATTTAATATTTCTTCATCTAAAACTTTAATTTTCTCTTTTAAATCAAATATTTCTTTTTGAATTTCAGTAAATTTCACTTTACTTTTTTCTATTTGTAATGAGATTTCTTCAATTTCTCTTTTTCTCCCAAGTACATTAGTATGTTTCGAATATATACTTCCTCCTGTTAATGCTCCACCTGGACTTATTATTTCCCCATCCAAAGTAACAATTTTATATTTATAGTTACCTAATTTTGATATTTTTAAAGCAGAATCCATGTCTTTACATATTATTATTCTTCCTAATGCATAATCTAAGACATCTTTATACTCTGGTAGACATGAAATTA
Organism: Clostridium weizhouense; assembly: GCF_019431045.1. Classification (GTDB taxonomy): domain Bacteria; phylum Bacillota; class Clostridia; order Clostridiales; family Clostridiaceae; genus Clostridium; species Clostridium weizhouense. Next base: position 95,108 of record NZ_JAHXPT010000004.1, read on the forward strand.
TTTCACTTCCCAAACCAATATATCCATTAACATTTGTGATTTTATTATCCAAAATCAGCCTTTTACCTTTTATTATATTTAAAGGTAAAAAAGTAGCTCTTCCTAAATGATTATCCTTTAAATATTTAATTAATCTTTTAGCATTTTCTTCATTTTGAGTAATTACATTAGAAATCGATGCTCCTAAAGCTATTTCTATAGCAACTTCATACTCTTTAGATACACTAAAAATATCACCTAATACTTTAGTATTTTTTACATTCGATATTTTTCCCTTTTCAATAGATTCCATTAATCTTTTAACTGACTTATTATATCCTTCGTACTGCTTTTCTAGATTTTCTAACATATTTTTATTCGCATCTAGCTTGGCCAAATTATTGTTTAAATTTCTGAGTTCATTTTCTGTATTCGATAATTTTCTAACTAATGCAGTCATAGAGCTCTTTTCTTCTAATATAGCTTTTTCAAGAGACTTTATTTCATCTTTTTCATTATTTATAATATCTAATAATTTTTCATAAGTTGCTGCATTAATAGATATATTATGACTTATAAATTCACATGACTTCTGTAATTCAAGTTTCTTTTCTTCTTTTAATGAAATATCTCTGCTTATTAATGTTATTTCATTTTTTATATCTGAATTACTTCTTAAAAGTTCAAATTCATTTTCCTTTAATTCATTAAATTCTTCTTCCATTTTCTTGAATTTATTTGAAGAATTTAATTGTGATTTTTCTAATTCATCTATAAGCAACTTCTTTTGTTCTTGTTCACTTAATTTAGAATCTAAAGATATATTTAGTTTATCTTTTTCTTCAGTCAACTGCTTAATATTAGATTCTATATTCTTAATTTCTTCCTCATTTTTTTCTATTTTCTCTTGAAGATTTTTTATTCTTTCTCTAGATAATTCTATATTTTTAGAATCTTCATTAATTATATCTTTGATTTCATAATATAAATTCTTATCTTTATTAGTTTCTTCTTCTAAACTTTCTATATCTTTTTCAATTAATTTAAGTTCTTGTTTTTGAATATTTAACTTATTTCTTTTTTCTTCTATAATATAATTCTTTTTATTCAATTCATCATTAAAGTACTTTAATTCTTCCTCTTTTATTTTTATATGTTTAACTAAAAGAGAAACCTCATTTTTTCTTAAATCACAAGAAATCTCATTAAATTTAATTGCTTTTTCTCTTTCAAGTTTTAGTGGTTCTATTCTCTCTTCATAAGTGGATATTATGTCTCTTATTCTAATCAAATTATTATCAGTATTAGATAACTTCTTCTCTGCTTCTTCTTTTCTAGTTTTAAACTTAACTATTCCTGCCGCTTCTTCTAAGAGTGCTCTTCGTTCTTCAGGTTTCCCACTTAAAATAGATTCTATTTTTCCTTGACCAATTAATGAATAACCTTCTTTACCTATACCTGTATCCATAAAAAGATTAGTTACATCTTTTAATCTACACTTCTTATTGTTGATTAAATATTCAGATTCGCCTGATCTAAATATTCTTCTAGATACAGTAACTTCATTATATTCCGTTGAAAGCTTCTGATCACTATTATCTAAAGTTAAAGAAACTTGTGCTAATCCTACTGGTTTTCTATATTGAGTTCCAGCAAAGATTACATCTTCCATCTTCCCTCCTCTTAGAATCTTAATGCTTTGTTCTCCCAAAACCCATCTTACCGCATCTGAAATATTACTTTTACCACTACCATTGGGTCCTACTACTGCAGTCACTCCATTGTTAAACTTTAATTCTGTCTTATCTGCAAAGGATTTAAATCCTCTTATATCTAGTGATTTTAAAAACACTCATCCCACTCCTTATAGTAAAAATAATGCTGGTAAAAATCCTATAATAAAACTTAAAATAATAAAAACAATCATTACTATTTTCAATTTTTCTCTAGTCTTTCTTTTCATAAACAACACTCCTTATTTCTATTAATTTTATCTTAAAGGCAATAAAATATCAATAAATTCTGATATACACTTAAAAAGCGAGAGTCTCCTCTCGCTAATATTTTATAATTAAATTTTTACCATCAACTGATAATTCTATACTAGCTCTATCAATTTTAGGATTTTGCCTTACTAAAACATCTTTGTTTTTTATCATATTAAAATATTTTTTCTTATTTGAATAGAGTTTGCTTATATCTTTAGGATTTATCTGAATTATCAATTTATCAGATTCCTTTATATTTTTAATAATTAAATTTGAAATTAAACTTCCTTCAACTAATTCTCTAAATGCAGGATGAAATGGTCCTGCAACTATATCTCTACCTTCATTTATGCTTTCTGTAGGTTGTAATCCAATTCTAATTACAGTTATATCATTCTCTCTATATAGTTCATACATATTTTTACTTATTTCAACAGCCTGATCTAATGAATAAGGAATATAATCTCCTCTATAATACATTTCTTCCATAGGTGTATCTTTTATAACTAAAGATGGATATATTCTACAAATATCTGGTTTCATCTGAATAGATAATTTAGTTGTTTTAATATCTGTTTCAAATGTATCTCCTGGTAATCCTGGCATGATTTGATGTCCTAAAGTAAATCCATATTTTTTAATTAACTCTGAAGCATTTTTAACATCTAAAACACTATGACCTCTTCCAGCTCTCCTTAAAATTTCATCATCCAAAGATTGAACACCAAGTTCTATTATATCAACATTGTATTCTTTTAAATATGTTAATATATAATCATTAATTGCATCTGGTCTTGTAGATAATCTTATTTTATTTATAAACTTTTTATCTTTATATTCTTTTGCAATTTCTAAAAATTCTCTCTGCTTTTTTTCTTTGATAGCTGTAAATGTTCCTCCAAAGAATGAAACTTCTATAGTTGCTTCTTTATTTTTTATAGTTTCTAAATATTCATCTATAGTCTTCCTTACGATTTCTGTAGTTACAGTATCCTTAAGACCTGTTATTCTATCCTGATTACAAAATACACAATTATGTGGACAACCTTCATGTGGCACAAATATAGGTATTATATAATAATTTTTACTCATTCCTATTTTCCAATCTTTTTAATGCTTCTTTCGCCGAATTTTGTTCTGCTTCTTTTTTACTATATCCAGATCCTTCCCCCATAATCTGACCATCTATAATTACATTTGTAAAAAACTTTCTTCTATGTGGAGGACCCTCATATTTAACTAATTCATATTGTATTAAGATTTCTCCATCTTTTTGTAGTAATTCTTGAAGCTTAGTTTTAAAATCTAAAACTATTTCATTATTTATTGCTTTTTTTATTATTTCTTCAAAATGAAGTAATATGAAATCTTGAGCAAACCCAGTACCTTTATCTAAGTAAACCGCTGCTATTACTGCTTCTACTGCATCTGCTTGTATTGATATTCTATCTCTACCACCAGTAAGTTCTTCCCCTTTACTCATACGTATATATTCACCAAGATTTAATTTTTTTGCAATTTCATAAAGTGAATTCTCACAAACTATTAAACTTCTAATTTTAGTTAATTCACCTTCTGATTTATTTTTGAAATTATTAAATAGATATTCTGTAATACAAAGTTGCAATACAGCATCTCCTAAAAATTCCAATCTTTCATTATATTTAGCATCTTTAAATTGATTTCCAAATGAACTATGAGTTAATGCTGTCTTTAATAATGAAGGATTGTTAAAATAAACTCCCAAGTTGTTTTCTATATCATTAATTTTATATTTATTCATTTTATACACTCCTTGAAGTTTATTCTTCAACTTGCTAGAGAGCTATAAATAAATAATATTTTTATAAGTATTTATCATTTATTTTTCTAACATAACAAATTCAAGAATAAACTAGTTATAAATAAAATCCCGCTTATAGGCGGGATTATTTTATTCTTCGTGATGAGCTTTTACATAGTTAACGACATCTCCAACGGTCTTAAAGCCTTCAACATCTTCGTCTGGTATTTCCATATCTAATTCATCTTCTAACGCCATTATAAGTTCAACTATATCTAATGAATCAGCATTTAAATCTTCAATAAATGATGAGTCCATAGTAATACTTTCTAAATCTATGCTTAGCTTATCAGCTACAATATTTTGAATCTTTTCAAACATTTATTTCACCTCCCAAACTCTACATTTAGATAATAGTATATATTATCTTGCTCGTCAATATGAATTTAATAGTTTATTAAGAAGATTTACATTTCACTTAAAAATTCTTTTTTTATTTCTTCTAATACACCACTATCATAAAAAGTTTTTGTTTGTCTAATAGCATTCTTAAAAGCTCTTCCATCTGAACTTCCATGCGCCTTTATGCAAATACCATTGACCCCAAGAAAAGGTGCTCCACCATATTCTTTATAATCAAACTTTTTCATTACACCTTTTAAAAATGGTTTTAAAAGTAAAATTCCTAGTTTACTTTTAATATCAGCTTTAATTACCTCATCTTTTATCATACCCAAAAGATTACTTGCCGATCCCTCATACATTTTTAATGCTGTATTTCCGGAAAAACCATCACTTACTAAGATATTAGTATCACCTGTTGGTATATCTCTTGGTTCTATATTTCCTACAAATTTAATAGACTTTTCTTCCTTTAAAAGTTTATATGTCGCTTTTGTAAGCTCATTTCCTTTTTCTTCTTCAACTCCAATATTTAAAAGTCCAACACTAGGTTCATTTACGTTAAAAACATTTTTATAATATATATTCCCCATTTTTCCAAACTGAACTAAATATTCTGGTTTACAATCTACATTTGCTCCAACATCAACAATCATAAAGCTTCCTCTTCTACCTGGCATTATAGGGGCTAAAGCTGGTCTTTCAACACCTTTTATTCTCCCTACAATCAACGTACATCCCGCTAAAAATGCACCAGTGCTTCCTGCTGATATTATCCCATCACACGTTCCATCTTTAACTAAATTCAAAGCCTTAACTATACTAGAATCTTTCTTTTTTCTTAAAGCCATAACTGGATGTTCATTAGTTGATATTACTTCTTTTGCATCAATTAATATTACTCTTTCTTTTGGATAATCATATTTAGAAAGTTCTAATAAAATTTTTTCTTCTGGCCCTGTAATGTAAAATATAACTTCTTTATATTCATTTATCGCCTTTATAACTCCATCTACAACAGCGCTTGGTGCATTATCGCCACCCATCCCATCAATAGCTATCTTCATAAATTTAACCTCTCTCTTTAGAAATTTTAAAGAAAATACCCAAATTAGTATTTTCTTTAAAATTTCTAAATATATAAATAAAAGAAAGTCAAAAGACTTTCTTTTATTTTTCTGAAGATACAACTTCTTTACCTTTGTAGAATCCACAGTTTTTACATACTCTATGAGCAAGCTTCATTTCGTGGCATTGAGGACACTCAATTATACCAGGTAAGCTAGCCTTAAAAGTTTGAGCTCTTCTAGAATCTCTTCTTGCGCTACAACACTTTCTTGCAGGATTTCCCATAATTACACCTCCTTATTGTTGAACAGACTTTTTAGAACATCAAATCGAATATCTACATCACCTTTAATACAAGAACAAGATTCTTTATTAAGGTTAGCACCACATTCTTGACATAGTCCCTTACAGTCGTCCTTACAAAGTCTTTTAATAGGTAAGGTTGAAATTATATTATTTTCAACAATTTCTGTGATGTCTAAAACGTCATCAAGTACAATAATAACTTCTTCTGATTGAAGTTCATTATTATTTGTAAACCTCTCCTCTATATCAATATCTATTGGATAGATAAAGGTATCTAAACATCTTGAACAAATCATTTCTAAAGTAACTGTTACCTTAGCTTCCATTATTAAAATGTCTTTATCTGATTTGATCACTCCTACTACTTCACAATCGCTTATAGGAGTAATTATATCACCTTCAAATTCAAATTTAGGCATTTGAAATTTGTAGTCGATTTTTTTACTTCTTTCTTTTCTTGAAATAAGATCTGAAACTCGTATTTTCATAATTACGGAACCTTATTACACAATATAAATAATTTTTATCATGTAACAAACTTTTCCTTCACTCCTTAGCTTCTATATTTGTTAAACAAACACAATTTATTATATAAAGTGTATCGATAAAAGTCAAGAATTTTATTATCAAATTACTTTATATTACACTAATGCTAAAGTTTCTTTTGCTATCATTAATTCTTCATTTGTAGGAATAACATAAACTTTAACTCCAGAATCTTCAGCAGAAATTAACATTCCATCGCCAACCTCATGACTATCATTCTTAGTTGTATCTAGTTTTATTCCTATAAACTCAAGACCAGTTAATGCTCTTATTCTAACTTCAGGTGCATGTTCTCCAATACCTGCTGTAAATACAATAGCATCAACACCACCCATAACAGCTGCATATGCTCCTATTTGTTTCTTTATTTGATATCCAAATATATCTGTTGCAAGAATTGCTCTTTTATTATTTTCTCCCATAGCACTTCTTATATCTCTGAAATCTGTTCCAACCCCTGAAACTCCTAAAATACCAGATTTTTTATTTAAAATTTCATTAACTTCATCAATATTGTATCCTTTTTCTTTTACTAGATACATAACTATTGCTGGATCTATATCTCCACATCTTGATCCCATTATAGTTCCAGCAAGTGGTGTGAATCCCATTGTAGTATCTATAGACTTCCCACCATCAACAGCTGTAACACTAACTCCATTTCCTAAATGGCATGTTATAATTTTCAAATCTTTAATATCCTTTTTCATAGTCTCTGCAACTTTATTAGCTACATATTTATGAGATGTTCCATGGAATCCATATCTTCTAATATGATCATTTTCATAGTATTCATAAGATAATGGATATACATATGCCTTTTCTGGCATTGTTTGATGGAACGCTGTATCAAATACACAAACCATAGGAGTATTTGGCATAAGTTTTTGACATGCCTTTATACCTATTATATTTGGTGGATTATGAAGAGGCGCTAACTTAATAAACTCTTCTATATTTTTCATAACTTCTTCATCAACTAATACTGATTGAGAATATTTTTCTCCTCCATGAACTACTCTATGACCAACAGCACTTATTTCATCCATTGATTTTATAACTCCAAATTTTTCATGAACTAAACTATTTAATACAAGTTCAATAGCATCTTGGTGATCCTTTAATGGATTTTCTACTATATATTTATCTCTTCCTTTAACCTTTTGAGTTAATATAGAACCTTGAATTCCTATTCTTTCAACAAGACCTTCAGCTAAAGCTTCCTCAGTAGTCATATCTATAAGTTGATATTTTAATGAAGAACTTCCACAGTTTATAACTAGTACTTTCATTTTCCCATCTCCTTGTAAAACTTATTTAATATTTTGTGCTTGAACAGCAGTTAATGCAACAACATTAACTATATCATCTGCACTGCATCCTCTTGATAAATCATTTATAGGTTTTGCAAAACCTTGACAAATTGGTCCAATAGCATCTGCATTAGCAAATCTTTGAACTAATTTATAACCTATATTTCCTGATTGTAAATCAGGGAATACTAAAACATTAGCTTTTCCTGCCACTTCACTATTTGGTGCTTTTTGATCTGCTACTTTTTTTACTATTGCAGCATCTAATTGTAATTCACCATCTATCATTAAATCAGGTCTTAAAGCCTTTGCTTTTTCTGTTGCATTTCTAACTTTATCTACCATAGCATTATCTGCACTTCCCATTGTAGAGAATGATAGCATCGCTACTCTTGGCTCCATATTACAAAGTCTCTTAGCTGTTTCAGCTGTAGTAATAGCAATTTCAGCTAATTGATCTTCATTCGGATTTGGATTAACTGCACAATCTGCAAATATCAAAGTACCGTCTACTCCATAATTTGAATTTGGTACATTCATTATAAAAAAGCTTGAAACAACTGATGCACCTGGTGCAGTTTTTATAATTTGTAATCCCGGTCTAAGTAAATCCCCAGTAGTGTGTACAGCTCCTGAAACCATTCCATCTGCATCATCTAATTTTACCATCATTGTAGCAAAATAAAGAGGATCTCTTACAATCTTTTCGGCCTTTGCCATAGTCATTCCTTTATTTTTTCTAAGTTCATAGAAAGCTTCTATATATTTTTCTAAGTCTTCAGAATCATTAGGATCTATTATTTTAACTTTAGATATATCTATATCAATTTCGTTTGCTTTATTTAGTATTTCTTCTCTATTTCCAATTAAAATTGGATTTGCTAAACCTAGTTCAACTATTTTTTGAGCTGCTGTAATATTTCTCTCCTCATTACCCTCAGGTAATACTATATTTTTTTTATCTGCTTTAGCTCTATCCCACATTTTTTCCATAAGTTGCATATAAAATTCTCCTTTCAACTTTATCGCTCTTCTCTAATATACTCCTATATGACTAACTTTTTCAACTAGTTTTGCTCATAAAAATAGAAGTTTATACATTTCAAATACTCAAAATTATCTGACAATATTTTTTACTTTTTATTTATTTTTTAGCCTTCTAAATAATAAATTGAATTTTATATATACTTTTTTTTATTATATTGACATTTTTTTAACGATAAACTACTATCTTTTTTAATATGTTATAATAACAGAATATTATACTTATTAAGGAGTGTTTTTATTATGATAACAGGAATAATTACAGAATATAATCCCTTTCATAAAGGGCATCAATATCACTTAAATAATTGTAAGTTAGATACAAATGCAGACTATATTGTTTGTGTTATGAGTGGTAACTTTATGCAAAGGGGAATTCCTGCTTTAATAGATAAATGGAAAAGAACTGAAATGGCACTTAAAAATGGTGTTGATTTAGTAATTGAACTTCCATTGGTATATTCATTATCATCTGCTGAACATTTTGCTTTTGGTTCAGTATCATTATTAAATTCATTAAATATAATTGATAATTTGTATTTTGGAAGTGAAGAAGGTAATGTTAAAACTTTAGAATCTATATCTTCTGTATTAATATCCGAACCAGAAAAATACAAAAGTATGTTAAAAAATTATTTAAGTTTAGGACTTCCTTTTCATTTAAGTAGGGCGAAATCTTTAAGTGATTTTTTTAAATCAGATAATATCTCTGATATAATTTCAAACTCAAATAATATTTTAGGTATTGAATATATTAAAGCTTTAAAATTACTTAATAGTTCTATAACACCTATGACTATAAAAAGAATAGGTGCTAAATATAATGAAAAAAAGTTAAACAATGATTTTTCATCAGCAACATCTATAAGAAATCACTTAAAAAATGGTTGCTTAAAAGATTTAAAAAATTATTTACCTAAAGAAAGTTATGATATTTTATACAAGTTATCATGTGAAAACTATCCTTTTATATTTGAAAAAGATATGTTTAAATATATTAAATATAAATTATTAATAGATGATACTTCACTAAAAACTTTACCCGACATTTCAGAAGGATTAGATAATAAAATACTAAAAGAATTACTAAATTCATCTTCTTTGGATGAATTAATACTAAATTCTAAGAGTAAAAGATATACTTATACTAGAATAAATAGAATTTTAGCTCAGTCATTCTTGAATCTTGAAAAATACGATTTATTAAATTTATCAAAGCAACCTACACCTTATTGTAGAATTCTTGGATTTACATCTAAAGGAAAAGAAATTTTAAAAAACATAAAAAAGAATAGCGATATCGATATAATTACAAAGGTCCCTAAAAAAAATATTAATGATCATATGAAAATTGATATCTTAGGTACTAAAACATATTCCTTATTAAATCCTAAGGTAAATCCAATGCAAGATTATTTAACTAGTCCTATCATAATATAATAATATTTAACATAACCATAAAATATATATACTAAATATGGGAGTGATTTTATGAATTATATTTTTATTTTATGGTTCTTTATTATATTATTAATTATTCTTCTTATAAAACAATTAAACATAAATAAAAATTTTATTTTATGTATGTTTTTTTCTATATTTATAGTACTCTTTGTACTAAATATACAAAAATGTACTTTAGCTGCTATTGATGGCTGTAAACTTTGGTATAGAGCTGTTATCCCAGTCACATTTCCATTTTTAGTAATCTGTAATTTATTAATTTCTTATGATGGTATATCACTTTATTCTAAAATTCTTGGACCACTAATTTGTAAACCATTAGGCTTATCCCAAAATTGCTCTTTTCCTATAGTTGCCAGTTTTTTATGTGGTTATCCATTGGGCGCTAAATACTCTATAGATTTATGGAGTTTAGGATATATTAACGATTCTGATTGTCAAAGATTATTAAATATAGCCTCTAATGCTGGACCATTATTTTTAATAGGATCTGTAGGATCAGCTCTTTTAGGAAATCCAAAATTAGGTTATTTATTACTTATAGGTAATTATATCTCATCAATTTTAATTGGAATAATAACAAAAAAAAAGAGAATCATAAGTGAAATTTCTCCTTATGATTCTACAAATCAGAAAAAAATAAATTTTGGACAAGCAATAAAAGATGCTGTTAGTAACGGAATAAATATAACGTTATCTATAGGTGGATTTATTGTTATATTTTCCGTTGTAATATCTCTTCTTAAAGATAATGTTTATATAAAATATATATTTATGTGTATCGAAAATTTATTAAATATGAAAACTGGAACTTTATTTTCACTATTTTTAGGAAGCATAGAAATGACTAACGGGTGTAATCTTATTTCTAATTTAAATATTTCACTTCCTATAAAATTAGGAATTATAAGTTTTTTATGTTCTTTTTCCGGTCTTTCTGTAATTGCACAAATTAGTTCATTTATGAACAATTTTAAAATATGTTATTTAAAATATATATTTTTAAAACTTGTCCAAGGTTTTTTTAGTTTTATAACAACATACTTTTTAATCAGTATTTTACCTACTACCGTTACTACATCTACTTTTAATTTAAGTTATAATATAAAACCCTATGTTTATTTTTTACCTATAATAATACTTACAACATTAACACTATTGCTTAAAGTACTTTATAAATTATTTTTTCATACCTCTTAATTCTTTAATATTTTCTCTAATTGTTGTGCATGCACTTGCTAAAGTTTCATCAACATCTTTAGCTACAGTTTCAAAACTACTTTGAAGACCTTTAATTAATACTGCTTTTTGTGCTTCTATCTCTCTATCAAGTTCAGATAAAATTTCATCTGAATAATCTCTTGATCCTAATCTTATAGCCTTAGCATCTCTTTGAGCTGAGGCTATAATCTCTTGCCCTCTAATTTTAGCTTCTTTAACAATATCATGATTTTCAACATTTTGTCTCATTATCATCATTGTTTCTTGTTTAACAGAATCATACTCTTTTTTAGCTTCTCCGAGTATTCGTTCTCTCTCATTCATAACCCATTGTGCCTTTTTAAATTGATCTGGTAAATAATTTATTATCTGATCTACTACTTCAAGAATTTCTTTTTTATCAACCATTACCTTTCCACTTATAGGTACTTTAGGTGAATTATCAACTAAATCCTGTAAATATTCTAATAATTCCATGATATTTACATCCATTTTCTCCATAATATCACTCCTTAAACTTTGATCCTACTCATAACATCAGGAATAATTTCTTTTGGCACAAGACCTTCAATACATCCTCCAAATTTAGCTACTTGTTTCACTGATGAAGAACTTAAATAAGAATACTGTGTAGATGTCATCATGAAAACAGTTTCTATATTAGGATCTAATTTATTATTCATAAGAGCCATTTTAAATTCATATTCAAAGTCAGATACCGCTCTAAGACCTTTTAAAATAACTTGTGCTTCCTTATCTCTTAGAAAATCTATTAAAAGTCCATTAAAACTAACAACTTCTACATTTTTCAAATGTTTAGTTACTCTTTTTATTAATTCTACTCTTTCTTCAATCTCAAAAAGTCCTTTTTTATCAACATTAACCAAAACACCTATAATAAGCTTATCAAAAACTTTAGCTCCTCTTTCTATGATATCAAGATGCCCATTTGTTATTGGATCAAAACTTCCTGGGTAAACAGCAACTTTCACGTTTAATCCTCCTTATATGCATAAAAACACACAGTAGTATTTCCATACTTCCTGCTTTTTGTTAGAATTATATCTTCATAACCATCATAAATTTCTTCTATACTATCAATTTTAGTTACAATTATTCCATCTCTATCTAAAATATTTTCTTTTTTAATAATTTCAATAGCTTTTGGAATCATTTCTTTACAATATGGTGGATCAATAAAAATTAAATCAAAAACTTTTTCTTTCTTAGACAAACTTTTTAAAGCTTCATAAGAATCCATATTTAAAGGGAAACAAAAATCTTGAAATTTTAAATTTTCCACATTTTGTTTAAGCAAAGGAAAAGTAACTGCACTTTTATCTACTAAATAAACTTCTTTTGCTCCTCTACTTGCTGATTCTAATCCCAGACTTCCTGTTCCTGCAAAAACATCAATAACAACAGCATCAGGTATATAACCTTGAATCATACTAAACATAGCTTCTTTTACTCTGTCAAGTGTTGGTCTAGTTTCCATTGTTGCAGGAGGTATTAATTTACGTCCTCTAGCTTTTCCTGATATTATTCTCAAAATTTTTCCTCCTTAACAGCATATATTAAATATATTAACATATTTATATATATTAATTCAAATTAATTAAAACAAATATATTTACTGCTTTTTTCTAAGTTTTTTTGCATTTGATCTATTAGTTGAAAACCTTCTTCATAATTATTATGTATTAAATTATACGCTTCAGCTTTTGCTGATCTTAATATATTCACATCTTCATATAAGTTAGCTAAAATAAAACCTTCATCTCCACTTTGTTTTCTCCCAAACATCTCTCCTGCTCCTCTTAATTTCAAATCTTCTTCTGAAATAAAAAAACCATCAGAAGATTCAGTCATTATCATCATTCTTTTCTTAGTTATATTACTTTTAGCTTTAGCTATTAAAATACAATATGATGCATATTTTCCTCTTCCAACTCTACCTCTTAACTGATGAAGCTGTGCTAATCCAAATCTTTCAGCATTTTCAATAATCATAACAGAAGCATTTGGTACATTAACCCCTACCTCTATCACTGTTGTAGATATCAATACCTTAAATTCATCATTTTTAAATCTTGTTATAATATCTTGTTTTTCACTAGCTTTCATCTTTCCATGAAGTATTTCAACACCTACATCTTTAAATTCACTATTTACTAGCTTTCTATATAAAGTTTCAATTGAATTCAACTGTTCTTTTTCATCTTCTTCAATTAAAGGACATACAATATATACTTGCCTTCCTTTTTTTATTTCTTCAAGCGCTAATTCATAAGCAAGATTTTTATTATTATCTTGATAAAATCTAGTATCTATTTTTTTTCTACCTGGTGGTAACTCATCAATTATTGAAACATCTAAATCTGAATATAAATAAAGAGCTAATGTTCTTGGAATAGGTGTAGCTGTCATAACAAGACAATCTGCTTGTTTTCCTTTATTTATTAATTTACTTCTTTGTTCAACACCAAATCTATGTTGTTCATCAGTAATTATTAAACCCAATTTTTTAAATTCAACATCTTCTTGAAAAAGAGCATGTGTACCTATTATTAATATAGGTTGTTCTCCTCTTATTCTTTCTTTAACACGCCTTTTTTCTTTTAATGAGGTACTTCCAGTCAATAATTCAATTTCTATATCAAAATCATCAAAAAGCCTTTTTGCTTCTTCATAATGTTGAGTAGCTAAAATTTCAGTTGGTGCCATAAACGCACATTGATAGCCATTTTTTATAGCATTAAATATAGCAATCAAAGCAATTACTGTTTTTCCACTTCCAACATCTCCTTGAACTAGTCTATTCATTGGATGCAAAGATTTTTGATCTCTTAGAATTTCTCTAACCACTTTTGTCTGTGCATTAGTAAGCTGATATGGTATTTTATTTTTTAACTCTCTAAGCTCATCTACCCACTCAAATATTATTCCATTTCTATTTTCTTTAAGTTTATATTTTATTAATAGTAATTTTAAAGAATAAGTAAATAATTCTTGAAATTTTAATCTAATAGTAGCCTTTTCTAAACTAATTTTATCATCTGGAAAATGTATGCTTTTTATCGCATTATTTAATGATATAAGAGAATATCTATTTAATATCTCAATCGGTAAATTCTCTCTTATTTCTATAGATGAAATTATACTATTTATTAATTTTTCAATTGTTTTATTATTTATATCCCCCTTCAAAGGATATTTAGGTAAAATATTATTCTTTAATGCTTCTTCACAAACAATAACAGGATTAATTACTTCTAGTGTTTTTCCTATCCTTTTAAATTTACCCATTAAATTATATGTTTTATTTATATAAATAGTATTTTTTATATAACGCTGATTAAACCATTTCGCAACCACTTTATGATTAGAGTAATCAAATTCTATTGTTGTTAAAATCTTACCTGTCTTAGTTTTAAAATCAGTTTTTATCTTTACTGCTTTACACATTAGAATCTGCTTTTCATCATCAATTATTTCATCAAATTCTAAATTCCCACTTACAAACTCATAATCTCTAGGAAAATATAATAAGAGATCCAGAATATTAAAAATTCCACATTTATTTAATTTTTCTGTTAGTTTTGGGCCTACCCCTTTCAATGAAGAAATATTACTATATATATCCATTAAATTTATCCTCCAAAAAAAGCACCAATTAAGGTGCTTTTTTATTCTTTAATATCTATAAATTTATTTTTACTATAATGAAAAATATACTTTACATATAGACTTTTTATTTTTTATTATGTCTTATTCTACTGACATTAAGAAATAGTATAAAGGTTGATTTCCTTTATAAGCTTGAATATCTAAATCTCCATATTCATCTTCTAATTCGCTTATAAATTCATGAACCTTATCTTCTTCCATCTCTTCTCCATAATAAATACTAACTAATTCACTTTCATTATCTAACATATCTTGTAAAACTTTTTTAGCAACAGATATTGAATTTTCCCCTACTTCCTTAATTTTACCTTCTATTAGACCTAGCATGTTTCCTTGTTTAATTTCTATTCCATCAATTTCAGTATCTCTAACAGCATAAGTTACAGATCCTGTTTTTATTGATTTTATAATTTCATTTAATTCTTCAATATTTTCATCCACTTCATGCTCTGGATTAAACATAGTTATACATGCAATACCTTGTGGAATAGTTGTTGTTGGTATTACTACTATATTTTTATCGGAAATTTCTGCTGCTTGATTAGCTGCCATAATAATATTTTTATTATTTGGCATTATAAAAATATTATCTGCACTTATTTTATCAATACAATCTAATATATCTTGAGTAGATGGATTCATCGTTTGACCACCTTCTATAACATAATCAACACCTGAATCTTTAAATATCTTTACAAGCCCATCTCCCATTGCCACAGTTATAAAAGCATACTTTTTATGTTCAACTTTATCTACTGCTATATCATCTACTAATTTTTCATTAGCTTCTTCAGTTACAGATAACAATTCTCTATGTTCTTCTCTCATATTATCAATTTTAATTTTTGATAATTCACCTATTTTTACAGCGTGAGATAAAACTAACCCTGGATCATTAGTGTGAATATGAACTTTAATTACATCTTCATATCCTACAACAATCATAGAATCGCCTAATGACTCTATCTTATCTTGAAATTCTTTTGCTCTCTTTGCATCTCCAAGTATTATAAATTCAGTGCAATATCCAAATTTAATATCTATATCTTCAGTAGCTTTAGCGCCCACTTTTTGAGCTTCTGAATTAACATTTATATCTTTAATCTCTGCTTCAATTTCTTCTGTTAATGCTTCAAGCATACCTTCAAGTATAATATAAAGTCCCATACCACCTGAATCTACTACTTTCGCTTTCTTTAAAGCAGGTAATAATTCTGGTGTTTTATCAAGCATTATTTTAGCTTCTTTATTTACTTCTTTCATTAAAGCTACAATATCATTAGCATTAGATGCCACAGCTGCCTCTGATGCTGCTCTTATTACTGAAAGTATTGTTCCTTCTGTCGGTCTCATAACTGCTTTATAAGCTGCATTACATCCTTCAAAAAATCCAATTGCAAATTCAGTTGGATCTACTTCACTCTTACCATCTAGGCCTTTAGAAAATCCTCTTAATATTTGAGATAAAATAACACCAGAATTTCCTCTTGCACCCATTAGTGCACCTTTTGCTAACTTTTTAGATATTTCTCCAATTGAATTAGAATTTATATTTTCTATTTCTTTAACTGCTGCTTTAAAAGTCATTGACATATTTGTTCCTGTGTCACCATCTGGTACAGGAAATACATTTAAAGCATTTACAAAATCGCTTTGTTCTAATAATCTATTGCTAGCATTTACAACCATGTTATAAAAATCATGGCCATTTATTTTTTTAAATTCCATCTAATTTAACCTCCTAGACTCTTACCGCTTGAACATTTACTGTTATCGATGAAACCTTTAACCCTGTGTAATTCTCAACACTATAACGAACTTTTTGAATTATATTATTAGCTATAACAGATATTTTTGTTCCATATTCAACCATAACAAATAACTCTACTTGTAATCTATTTTCTTCTATTAAATTTAATTTTACACCTTTACTCAAGTTTTCTATACGCATAAGCTCCCAAAATCCATCAGTAGCATTTTTAGAAACCATGCCAACTACGCCATAACATTCCATTGTTGATAATCCAACAATCTTAGCTAAGACTTCTTCTGAATAACTTATATTACCATTTTCGTTTGAAAATCCAACCATTGCTATTCCTCCTAAATATTATATCCTTATTGTATATTCTATCTTAGAACGGTATTTTATTCAAGAAATATCTCTTTAAATAATAATATTATTGCCTTTTCTTTTGAAAATTAACTTGCATACTTTATACTTTATGTGATATAATTCATTCTGTCCTATTGAAGATAATTATCTTTACAATATAAGGAGGTGTTTTCTAGTGGCAAGAAGATGCGAAATTTGTGATAAAGGTGTTGTATCTGGTGTACAATTCAGCCATTCACATCGTCAATCAAAGAGAACTTGGGCTCCTAACATAAAGAAAGTAAAGGCTTTAGTTAACGGAACACCAAAAACTGTTCATGTATGTACAAGATGCCTTAGATCTGGTAAGGTTCAAAGAGCAATATAGTTCAAATAAAAAATGCAATTGTTATCCCAATTGCATTTTTTATTTTTTCTTATTTTAGAGTTATATGTATACTCTATTTATTTTTTCTAAAAAATTTTATTATACTCGAAAAAAACTTAGGTAATTTAAATGCTACAATCTTCATTTTAGTCCTCCTGAAAATTAATATATTAATGCTCTTAATATATTAATATTCATAAATGATAAAAATGTTCCTGTTTTTATCATTTTATATAAAAATAAATTCAATAAATACATATTAAAATAATATTTCTATTATTATCTTTAAATAAAAAAATATACTTAAAACACTTCAAATAATTACATAATTTAAATTACAAAGTATTTTTTCTTTTATAAAAATTTAATCAAAAGAATGTAATATTAATAATTCTCCTTCTTTATACTCAATTTCAATTGGAGTGTCTATAAATTCATTACATATTGCTCTTGGTTCTAGCAATGATACATCACATTCTAACAAGGTATACCTACCACCTTTTATTTTTAAAGACTTCACTTTATCAGATAAAGCATGAAAGGATATATTTTCTCCATATTTTCCAAACAACTTTATTTTTTTATTTCCTAAATACATCCTATTATTATTGTCTATAATTTCAAGATATACACCTTTATTTTTTGCGTTTAAAAGTAATCCTATATTCCCTAGTGTATGATCTAACCTTGTACCTGTTGCTCCAAATAAATATATTTTATCACCACCTCTTTTTATTGACTCTAAAAATGCAATTTCTGTATCAGTAAAGTCTTTTTCTGGTGGATATTTCACAACTTCATTTACTTTATTTTCAAGTTCTTTTAAAACTTCTTTTTTCATCGAATCAAAGTCTCCAAGAAGCAAATTCGGAGTAATTCCATAATTCAAAAGACATTCTCCACCTTTATCTGCTGCTATAATAAAATCTGCATCTTTAATATAACTTTCTAAAAGTTCTTTAGATGGGGGATTGCCTCCACTTACAATTATTACTCTCATTTTGTTAGTTACCCCCTTAAGGCTTTTATATTCTCTTCTATATTACTACCATTAAATATGGCTGAACCAGCTACTATTACATTAGCTCCTGCTTCAATTAGTAAACTTACATTAGAAGAATCAACACCTCCATCTACCTCTATTAATAATGTTGGATTTAATTTCTCACTTAATTCCTTTACTTCTTTAATCTTTTCTAGCGCATATGGAATAAACTTTTGACCTCCAAATCCTGGATTTACAGACATTATCAATACCATATCTAATTGAGATATTAAATCTTTTAATACCATTGTTGGTGTTCCCGGATTTAATGAAACCGCTGCTTTTTTCCCTTTTGATTTAATATATTGAATTGTTCTATCAATATGTTTATCTGCTTCATAATGAACAGTTATAATATCTGCTCCTGCTGTTATAAATTCGTCTATATATTTTGATGGATTTTCTATCATTAAATGTACATCAAAAACTTTGCTAGTTCTCTTTCTTATAGCTTTTATAACTGGAAATCCAAATGATATGTTCGGTACAAAAGACCCATCCATAACATCTATATGAATAAAATCTGCTCCTGCTTTATCTATTCTTTCTATATCCTCTCCTAATCTTGAAAAATCTGCTGATAATATTGATGGTGCTACTTTTACCATTTATTTTTTTCCCCCTCTATTATTTCTTCTAATGTTCTTATATAAAATTCATATCTGTATTTATTAATTTTACCTTCTTCTACATATTTTTTTATTGCACATTGTGGTTCTTTATTGTGTAAACAACCTCTATATTTACAACTTTCATTATGTTCTTCAAATTCTGGAAAACAGTATTTCAACTCTTCTTTACTCATAAGTTCCTTTACTTCTAAAGTTGAAAATCCTGGTGTATCAACAATATACCCATCCGCAACTTCTATCAATTCACTGTGTCTTGTTGTATGCTTACCTCTTCCTATCTTTTCACTGACAGTTCCTGTTTGCATATGTTCTTTAGATGTAAGCTTGTTGATTAATGTAGATTTTCCAGCACCTGATGGACCACATAAAACTGTTATATTACCGTTAATCCTCTCTTTAAGGAGCTCTATACCTAGTCCTTCTTTAGCATTTATGTATAATACTTCATATCCTATATCATTAATTTTATTCTTAATTTCTTCTCGTTCTTCTTCTGATACTAAATCTACCTTATTTAAACAAACTATAGCTTCAATATTATTATACTCACATAAAACCAAAAACCTATTTAATAAGTCGAAATTTATATCAGGATTCTTAATCGCAAATACCACAAATGCTAATGATATATTAGCAACAGCCGGCCTAACTAATTTAGAAGTTCTTTCACTAATTTCTTCAATAACACCTTTACCATTTTCAAGTTTTATAATAACATTATCTCCAACCATCGGTTTAATATCTTTATGTCTAAATTTTCCTCTTGCCTTACATTCTATTAGTTCGTCATCAACTTTTACATAGTAAAATCCAGCTATTCCTTTTATTATTTTTCCCTTCATATATTCCTCCATAATTAAATTTTTCTCATTACTATAATAAACAAAATTTTGTAAATAATTCAACTTTTATAAAAAAGAGAGGGTGGTTTTTAACCCATACCTCTCCATTATTATTAATGTGGTTTACTGTTAGTAGTTTTTCCTGGACCTTGAGTTGGTACATCCTGATTTTCTGCTTCATCTTCAGATATTGGAGGGGTAGTACCTGGTTTATTATTATTGTTATTATTCCCAGGTGTTGTTCCTCCCGGTGTATTGCTTCCTGGAGTATTGTTTCCTGGTGTTTCTTGTGGTGGAGTAATTGGTTCTGGTTTAGGTTCTGGTTTCACATATTTACCAATAGTAATTGTAATTGTACTCCATTGCCTTACATTAGAGCCTTCATTAGATTGTGATAATACTTTACCATTGTTAGACTCATCATTTGTTTCTTTTTCTACAATTGAAACTTTTAATTTTGCATTTTCAAGTTTAACCTTTGCTTCATCTAAAGTTAAACCTATCACACTAGGAACCTTAGAATATTTTATCTCCGAACCCTTACTTACAACTATTGAAACCTTTGTAGATGTAGTTATTTCTGTATCTTTAGTTGGATTTTGGCTTATTATTTGTCCTTTTGGAATATCATTGCTATATTCTTCTGTAGTATTATCTATCTTTAATCCAAGGGATTCTAAAATCTTTTTAGCTGTATCTAAATCATCTTCCCTTAAATCAGGCATTTTAACCTTAGTTTCTCCTGAACTGACAATAACTCTAACTTTACTTTTTACCTTTACTTTAGTTCCTTCTTTAGGATCTATTTTAATAATTGTTCCCTCTGGTTGATCACTTTTTTCAGTTCCAGCATCTACCAAAATCAAATCCATGCCTTCAAGTTTAGCCTTTGCCTGCTCTAATGTGCTACCTATAATATTCGGAACTTCTACTTCTTTATTTGTACCTGCAGAGCTAAATAATGTAAACAATCCTATACCTAATAATATTAGAAGCGCTAAGCCTCCTATTATCATTCCAATTTTCATAATCTTTTTCTTATTGATATTTTTCGATTTTGTTTCATTATCTTCCTCATAATCATCATCGTCATAATAATAATCATCCTCTTCATAAGCACTATTGTTTAAATTAGATTGTTTTGATATTTCTTCTGTTACTGCTGACATTATTATTGTATGTTCATTATCTGTAACACTATCTATTATAGCATTAGGATTTTCCTTTATCTTTTCAAGATCTAATATTACTTCTTTAGCAGTTTGATACCTCTTATTAGGATCTTTTTCCATGCATTTTAATATTAACTTATTTAAATTATCAGGTATTTTGGAATTAAGATTTTTAGGTGGTATAACATTTTCTTGCAAATGCTTTAATGCAATAGTTACAGCAGTATCTGCTTCGAATGGTAGAACACCTGTAACCATTTCATATAATACAACTCCTAGTGAATATAAATCTGTTCTATAATCTATAAAACTTCCTTTTGCTTGTTCTGGAGAAAGATAATGAGCTGATCCCATTATAGTGCTAGTATTAGTAATAGTTGATGAGGAGGTTGATTTAGCGATTCCAAAATCAGTTACTTTAATTGCACCATTTTCAGCAACTAAAATATTTTGTGGTTTGACATCTCTATGAATTATTTTATTTCTATGTGCACAATCTAATGCCTTTGCTATTTGTATAGCTGTTAATATAGCTTTTTCATAATTCATTTTACCAAATTTATTTATGGTATCTTTTAATGTCTTACCATCAACTAACTCCATAACTATATAATTTAAATCATCTTGTGTGCCCACATCTAATATATTTACAATATTGTTATCAGATAAAGTGGCAATTGCAGTAGCTTCCCCTTTAAACTTTTCAACAATATCAGCATTATTACAAAATTCTTTTTTAAGAATTTTAACTGCTACAAATCTATTTAATTTATTACATCTTGCTTTAAAAACTTCAGACATTCCACCTTCGCCTATTTTTTCAAGCAATTCATATCTATTACCTAATATAATCCCTTTCATGTTACATCTCTCCTCCAAACAACAATACAGTTATGTTATCTCTACCACCTTTTTCTTTTGCCAAATTCACCAATCTATTAGCTGCATTATTATAATCATTTTCCTCATTAATTATAGACAATATTTCTTCATTTGTTAATTCATTTGTAAGTCCATCTGAACATAAAATATATAAATCATATTGATTACTTTTTAATGGAAAAATATCTACATCTACTTTTCTACCAGTTCCTAAAGCTCTCGTTATTATATTTTTTTTAGGATGGTTTATTGCATCTTCTTCTGTTATACTTCCACTATCTATCAATTCTTGTACTAAAGAATGATCTTTTGTTATTTTTGTTATTTTTCCATCCTTTACTGCTAAACATGAACTATCTCCTACATTTGCAATGTGAATAAAATCTTTAGTTATTAAACAAGCCGTAACTGTAGTTCCCATTCCATTTAGAGCTTGATTAGTCTTTGAATATTCAAAAATTAATTCATTTGATTTTTGAATTGCTGATTCAATCAATTCTTCTTTAGTTATAGAAAAAAACTTTTCTTCTACATATTTTACAATTTGTTCTGCTGCCATTTTACTAGCTACCTCACCAGCATTATGTCCGCCCATTCCATCTGCAACTACGTATATTTTAAAATCTTCTTTTTCTAAATAAATAGTAAAGTCTTCATTTAAAGTTCTTTTTAATCCTACATCACTAACTAAGCCAACCAATTTATTCTCCCCCTATCTTTTGGGTATTTATATAACTACGTCTAAGTTGTCCACAAGCTGCATTAATATCGCTTCCCATTTCTCGTCTTACAGTGACCTCTATGCCTAATTTTTTTAATACATTTGAAAAATCTTGTATTGATTCTTTAGAAGATCTTTTAAATAAACTTTCCTTTATTTCATTAACTGGTATTAAATTAACATGACAAAGCAGTCCTTTTAATAATTTACCTAAAGCTTTTGCATCTTCTTTAGTGTCATTAACTCCCCTTACTAAAGCATATTCAAAAGTAACCCTTCTATTTGTCTTATTAATAAAATATCTACAAGCTTCTAAAATTTCTTCTATAGTATATTTATTAGCTATTGGCATAATTTCTTTTCTTTTTTCATCACTAAATGCATGAAGAGATATTGCTAAAGTAATATTTAAGTTTTTATCTGCAAGTTCATATATTTTAGGAACTATACCACAAGTTGATAATGTTATATGCCTTTGACCTATATTTAATCCATACTCTGCACAAACTAATTCTAAAAATTTCATAACATTATCATAGTTGTCCAACGGTTCTCCACTTCCCATTAAAACAACATTTGATATTCTTTCTCCAATATAATCCTGTACTACAAGTATTTCAGATAAAATCTCTCCAGCAGTTAAATTTCTAACCCTTCCATCAATTGTTGAAGCACAGAATTTACAGCCCATTCTACAACCAACTTGAGTTGATATACATATAGAATTTCCATGTTTATATCTCATAAGTACACTCTCTATTAAATTTCCATCTGAAAATTTTAATAAAAATTTTTCAGTACCATCAATATTAGATTTATAGACTTCTTCTATTTCAGGAAAACTAATTTCAAAACTTTCTTCAAGTTTGCTAATTAAAGATTTAGGGATATTTCTCATATCCTTAAAATCTTTAATTCCTTTATATATCCATGAAATTATTTGCTTTGCTCTAAAAGAACTTTCATTATTTTCCTTCATCCATAACACAAGCTCTTCCAGAGTATAATCTAATAAATTTTTCATTTATTCACCTACTATGTTATTGCTTTTCTAATTTTACAACAAAGAATCCATCCATATTTTCATTAGGCATTATAGTTAATGAACCATCTCTATTATAGACTAAATTATCTTGCTTACCTATGAAAATCTTCTTTATTTTACAATCTTTATTATTATTTAAAAACCATTCTATATTTTCTTCATTTTCTTCTTTATTAAGAGTACAAGTTGAATATATCATGATTCCACCTGTTTTTAAATATTCCCAAGCATTCTTCATTATCTTTCTTTGAATTGGAATAATTTCTCTTAAATCATTTCTTTTTTTATTCCATTTTATTTCAGGTTTTTTTCTTATTATACCTAATCCAGAACATGGAACATCTATTAATACTCTATCTGCAGATGATATAAGTTTAGGATCTAATTTAGTTGCATCTCCTAATTGAACTTCTACATTAGTAACTCCTAATCTTTTACAATTTTCTTCTATTAAAGCTAACTTAGAATCATGAATATCAAAAGCTAGTACTTCACCTTTGTTTTCCATTATTTCTGCTATATGAGTTGTTTTACCGCCTGGTGCACTACACAAATCTAACACTCTCATATTTTGTTCTAATTCAAGTAATGGTGCAACTAACATAGCACTCTCATCTTGTACTGTAATCTTGCCATCTTTAAATAAAGGATTTTCTTGAATTGAGCTTCCACCCTTAATAGAAATAGCTTCTGGACAAACAAATCCTTCCTCAATGCAATATTCCATTTCTTCTAATTCATCATAAACATCATCATAATTACATTTAATATCATTCACTCTAACACTAATTTTTGGAGTTTGATTTAAACCTGCCAGTATTCTTTTTCCTACTTCTTCTCCATATTGTTTAATTAAAAGTCTTATCATCCAAGGTTCAAATGAAAATTTATATGCATATTCATCAATTTTATTACCATCAACTTTAATATCATCTGGATTTTTAGTATAATTTCTAAGTATACCATTTACAAGTTTAGATGATTCCTCAGATATGTTCTTTGCATCATCAACAGCCTCATTACAAGCTGCATAACTTGGTATCTTATCCAAAAATGCCATTTGATATATTGCTACTCTTAATATATTTAAAACATCATTATCCATTATTTTAATATCTTTTACAAAATTAGAAATAATTATATCAAGTGTTTTCTTTCTTCTTAAAACTCCATATACTATTTCAGTTAATAATGCTTTATCCTTTTCAGATAAATCTGAATTACTTAATTCTTTTGAAATAACTATATTTGAATACGCTCCTTCATTTATGACTCTTTTTAATATTTTTACTGCTAAATTTCTACAATTCATATACTACCTCTTTTACTTAATCTCTATTACTAATTGCAATAAGTCTAATTAATTGCGATATTGACATTAATGCTGCCGCAACATAAGTCATAGCTGCCGCATCTAAAACTTTTGTTGCTCCATTTACTTCATCATTATATAAAATATTTCTAGTTTTTAATATGTTTAATGCTCTACTTGACGCATTAAATTCAACAGGTAATGTAATTAATTGAAAAATTACAGCTCCTGAAAATAACACAATTCCTAAAGTCACTAAACCTTTAAATCCCATTAATATTCCTATAAAAAATAAAATCCATGAAACACTTGAACTAATATTAACAACTGGCACAATTGAGTTTCTTACCACTAAAGGTTTATATGCCTCTTTATGTTGCATTGCATGACCTACTTCATGTGCTGCAATACCAGCTGATGCTATTGTTTGACCTGAATAAACTTCTGGTGATAATCTTAAAACTCTACTTGAAGGATCATAATGATCTCCTAATTTAGAATTTATAACTTCTATCTGGATATCCCAAAGACCTGCTTCATCTAGCATCATCCTTGCCACCTGTTGTCCTGTATAACCATTCATTGTTCTTACTTTACTATACTTGTTATATGCAGAATTAACTTTATTTTGTGCCCAAAAAGCAATTATTATTGCAGGAAGTAATATTATCATTGTACTGTCAAAATAAAACATAATTTTTCCCTCCTATATTCCTAAAATAACACCTTTTTCTATACTATTACCATTTATGTATTGTGCTATAGTAAGTGGCTTCCCATTAGGGAATTGTACTTTTTCTATAAGAATTACTTTTTCTTTACAAGCAACCTTTATCCCATCTTTTGTTACATCTATTATAGTTCCCGGAACTTTAGCTGTTTGTTCTTCTAAAACTTTCGTTTTATATATTTTCATTCTTTCACCTTTGTATTGTGTATAAGCAATTGGCCAAGGACTTAGTCCTCTTACAAGATTATGAATATCTTTTGCACTTTCTGACCAATTTATATTTGCTAATTCCTTATCAAGCATCTTTGCATAAAAAGTTTCATCACTTTGCTTTATAGGATTTATTTCTCCTTTATAAAGACCTTGCATAGTTTTAATTAAAAGTTCTGATCCTCTTATCATTAAAATATCATGTAATTCTCCACTTGTCATGTCATCACTTATTTCAATTTCATCTTTAAGAAGCATATCTCCTGTATCTAATCCTACATCCATCAACATAGTAGTATTTCCTGAAGTTTTTTCACCTTTTATTATAGCCCAATTTAATGGTGCTGCACCTCTATACATAGGAAGAAGTGATGCATGCAAATTTATGCAACCATATTTAGGAATATCCAATACCTCTTTTGTTAAAATTTGTCCAAATGCAACTACAATAATAAAGTCGGGATTTATTTCTTTTAATTTATTAATTAATTCTCTATCATCTTTAAGCTTTATAGGCTGATAAATTGGAATATCATGCTTTAATGCTTCATCTTTTACAGCAGAATAAGCCATTTTTTTACCTCTACCTTTCGGCTTATCTGGTTGAGTTATTACTGCTTTAACATCATATGTTTCTATTATCTTTTTTAAAGACGGAACTGCAAACTCGGGTGTCCCCATAAATACTACTTTCATTTATTATGGCCTCCTATTTTCTTTTTGCTCTATCTACAAATAAAGTTCCATTTAAATGATCATATTCATGACATATAGCTCTTGCTAAAAGATCTTCCGCTTCTATTTCGAACTCTTCACCTTTTTCATTTAATGCTCTAGCTTTAACAAATTTAGGTCTTTTTACTGGTGCTGTTTCACCTGGTAAACTTAAACATCCCTCCTCATCTACTTGTATTCCTTCTGTTTCTAATATTTCAGGATTTATAAATACTAAAGGACCTTCTCCAATATCTACAATAAATAATCTTTTTAATATACCTACTTGTGGTCCAGCTAAACCAACACCATCTGCTTCGTACATTGTTTCAAACATATCTTTAATTAAAGTTACTATTCTATCATCAATATTTTCAACTTCTCTACATTTCTTTCTTAAGATTGGATCTCCAAATTTTCTTATATTTCTTAATGCCATTTTAATTCTTCCCCCTAATTCATATTATTTGGGTTTATATCTATACTAACCCTTATTTCATTATATACACTCTTATTTAATAGATAAAGTGTCTCTTTTACTTTTTTGTTAAATTTATCAGTTAAATTTCCTTTTATAAGTATTTGCCAACGATATTTATCCTTTAATTTGGTAATTATGCATGGTACTGGACCTAATAACGTTAAATCTTTCTCATTTATTATTTTTTCCAGTTCTTCTCCTAAATTATACATAAAGTTCTTTAATTTTTCTTCAAATTTGCTAGAAGCATTAATTAAAAGTATTTTTCCAAAAGGTGGATTATTCATAAATTTTCTCAAAGTTAATTCTTCTTTAAATAAAGATTCATAATCTTCTTCTTTTGCATATTTTATACTATAATGCTCTGGATTATAGGTTTGAACAATGACATTCCCTTCCTTTTCTCCTCTCCCTGCTCTTCCTGCAACTTGAGTAATTATTTGAAATGTTCTTTCTCCAGATCTATAATCTGGAATATTTATTGAAATGTCAGCTGCTAATACTCCAACCAGAGTAACATTAGGGAAATCCAAACCTTTGGCAATCATTTGAGTTCCTATTAAAATATCACCATCACCTTTTTTGAATGAGTTGTAAATAGATTCATGTGAATTTTTATGTCTTGTCGTATCAACATCCATTCTTAATACTTTTGCTTTAGGAAAATATTTTTTAACTTCCAATTCAACTCTCTCAGTTCCTGCACCAAAAAATTTAACATATTTACTTTTACATTTAGGACATATCTTAGAAACTTTTTCTGCTCTACCACAATAATGACATATTAAATATCCATTTTTGTGATAAGTCATAGAAACATCACATTCTGGACATTTAAACACATAGCCACAACTTCTACAAGAAACAAAAGTAGATAATCCTCTTCTATTTAAAAATAAAATTATTTGATTTTTTTCTCTTAAATTCATATCAATCTCATTATAAAGTTTTCTACTAAATAAAGAAATATTATTAGCCTTTAATTCTTGTCTCATATCTATTATATCAAACTTAGGCATTTTTCTCATATTGACTCTTTTAGTCATCTCTATTAATGTATATTCACCTTTTAATGCTTTATAATAAGTTTCAACACTCGGAGTAGCTGAACCTAAAACTAATTTACAATTTTTCAATTTACTTATAAACTCTGCTACTTCAATTGTGTTATATTTAGGATTTTGTTCTGACTTATAACTTGATTCATGTTCTTCATCTATTATTATTAATCCCAAATCATTCATTGGTAAGAAAAGTGCACTTCTTGCACCAATAACAAGTTTAGCTTTTCCTTCCTTAACTCTATACCATTCATCAAATCTTTCACCTTCTGAAAGTCTGCTATGAAAAAGTGCAATATTACTACCAAATCGACCTTTAAATCGTTCAATCATTTGAGGCGTTAAAGATATTTCTGGGACTAAAACTATACAGCTTTTACCTTTTTTTAAAGTTTCATTTACTAAATTCATGTAAACTTCTGTTTTCCCAGAACCCGTAACTCCTTTTATTAAATACCCCAAATTATTTCCATTTAAAATTGTATTTAATGCATATGTTTGTTCAATATTTAATACTTTGGATATATCTTTATCATAATTACGAACATTATATCTAAATACTACTTTTTCTTCACATTTTAAAAAACCATTCTTTATTAAATTATTTAAAGAATAAAGCGAAAATCCTTTTTCTTTAGTTAATTCAGTTTTTGTAAAACAACCTTCATTTAGAGATATAAAATTATAAAGGCTTATATAATTTTCTTTATTAAATTTTTCTCCACATAACGGTTTTTCTGTAAATATGACTATCTTTTTCTTGTTTTTAATACCCTTCATAATTCCAACTGGAATCAATAATCTTATAGCATCAATAAATTTACAAAGATATTTTTCTCTTAAAAATTTAATAAGTTCAATATCACTATTAGTTAAAATAGGTTTATCATCAGAACAACTTATAATATTTTTAACTTTATATTTTAAATCTACTTCCTCTGTTAAAATTGAAAATACAAAACCATCAACAATCCTATTACCCTTTCCAAATGGCACTTTTACTCTAAATCCAACATTAACTTTATCAAAAAGTTCATCCGGAATTTTATAGGTAAAAGGTCTATCAACTTCGTTTGCATCACTATTTATAATTATTTCAGCATAAATGCCCATTTAAATTCACCCTTTTTCAAGATGCCTTTTTATTTAAGGCACATGAAATAATTAATAGATCTTTAACATATGTTTTATATTCTGTATGAAATAAGAAAGCAATTTTATTTAACAGCGAGCTATTAACTGAATTTGCTAACGCAGTATTACAAAAAATAAACATACATACTAATCTACTATTTTTTTGAATGTGCCTAATATGAGAAGAAAGCGCAAATTTAGCGCTTTCCAACAATAATATCAAATAAATTTCTAGCAACTTCACTTTTACTCATTTTATCTAATTTAATTTCTTTGCCTTCTTTAGATAAAATAACAACTTTATTATCCTCTGAGGCAAAACCAGTATCATTGCTTGTTATATCATTTGCCACAATATAATCTAAATTTTTCTTTAAAAGTTTATTTTGTGCATTTTCCTTTAAGTTTTGACTTTCTGCTGCAAAACCAACTAAAATTTGCTTAGTTTTTTTATTTCCTAACTCCATTAAAATATCACTATCTCTAATGAAAGTTAAGTCTAAATTTCCTTCAAGTTTTTTTATCTTTTGTGTGCTATATTTTTCTATTTTATAATCAGCTACTGCTGCTGATTTTATTATGATATCGGAATCTCCAAAATATTTATTTACCTCATCTTTCATTTCATTATTAGTTGAAATTTTAACAAGATTAATATTTTTAGGTACATCTAATGATGTAGGTCCAGATATTAATGTAACTTCAGCACCTCTATTTCTAGCTTCTTTTGCTATTGCATAGCCCATTTTACCTGTAGATCTATTAGTAATAAATCTTACTGGATCTATTGGTGATATAGTAGGACCTGCTGTAACTAAGACTTTTTTCCCTATCAAATCTTTATTAACAAACTCTGACATTACTTTGTCAACTATTATTTCTGGACTTTCAAGTTTACCTTTTCCAATATCACCACATGCAAGTCTTCCAGATGCTGGTTCTATAAATTCATATCCTAATCTCTTAAGTTTTTCTATATTTTCTTGAACTATAGGATTATTGTACATATTTGTATTCATAGCAGGTGCAAAAATCACTTTTGCTTTAGTAGCCATAATAGTTGTAGATAACATATCATCAGCTATACCATTAGCTACTTTTCCAATTATATTAGCAGTAGCTGGTGCTACTAAAAATATATCTGCTTTTTCTGCTAAACTTATATGTTGAATTTCCCAAGCTTTTGGTTCAGAAAACATATCGCAGGTTACCATATTTTGGCTAAGTGATTGAAAAGAAAGCGGTGTAACAAATTCAGTAGCTGATTTTGTCATTATCACTCTAACTTCAATATCTTTTTTTCTAAGTAAACTTACTATCTCAAGCGCTTTATAAACCGCAATTCCTCCACTTACTCCTAATACAACACATTTTTTCATTTTTCTTAAATTCCTTCTTCTGAATTTGCATATTTAACTGCATCTTCATTTACTTCATTTATTGCAATTGTTAAAGGTTTATTGGAATCAACATCAACTAAAGGTTCTGCACCTTCAATTATTTCTCTAGCTCTTTTTGAAGTTAAAATAACTAAAGAATATCTGTCCTCCACCTTTGTTAATAAATCTACTATTGATGGATTAATCATAGAGTTGTTCATGTATTAAGTCCTCCTTTGAATCTAATATACTGTGTTTTAATCTATCTACTCTACATTTTTCAGCTAATATTATAGCTTCTAATTTTGAAACGGCAACATCAACTTCATCATTTACTACTGCATAATTATATTTAGAAACAAAATTTATTTCTTTATATGCAGATTTAAATCTCTTCATAAGAGATTCAGGCGTTTCACTTCCTCTTTTTATAATTCTTTGCTTTAACTCTTCCATAGATGGAGGAAGAATAAATACAAATACTCCTTCTTCAGTATTCTCTTTTACTTTTAATGCACCTTGTATGTCTATTTCTAAAATAACATCTTTTCCACTTTCTAATATCTCTTCAACATTAGACTTAGGTGTTCCATAGTAATTTCCATAAACTTCTGCACTTTCTAAAAAATCATTTTCTTCAATTCTTTTTAAGAATTCTTCTTTAGATAAAAAATGATAATTAATACCATCTATTTCTCCTTGTCTTGGAGATCGTGTAGTTGCAGAAACAGACAAAGATAAATTATTGTTATTTTTAATTAATTCTTTACATATTGTTCCTTTTCCTGCACCTGATGGTCCTGATATAACAATCAATAGTCCTCTCTTTTTTTTATTCATTATTCATCAACCTCATCAACAACGTCTTCTTTAGTAGCTAATCTATGTGCTACAGTTTCTGGTTGAACTGCTGATAAAATCACATGATCACTATCTGTTATTATTACAGCTCTTGTTCTTCTTCCATAAGTAGCATCTATTAACATACCTCTATCTCTTGCTTCTTGTATTATTCTTTTAATTGGTGCTGATTCTGGGCTCACAATAGCAACTAATCTATTAGCAGAAACTATATTACCAAAACCTATGTTTATTAATTTTATTCCCATGTTTTTCCTCCTAATTACTCTATATTTTGAACCTGTTCTCTTATTTTTTCAATTATGTTTTTTATATTTATAACTTTATTAGTCATATTTATATCTGTAGATTTTGATCCTACTGTATTAACTTCTCTATTCATTTCTTGAATTATGAAATCTAGTTTCCTACCAACTGGTTCCTCTAAATTTAAAGTTTGTCTAACTTGGCTCAAATGACTTCTAAGTCTTACAATTTCTTCGTCAACCGCTGCTTTATCAGATAAAATTGCCACTTCTTGTGCTATTCTAGATTCGTCTACATCTACACCTATTAACATTTCCTTTAATCTTTCCTCAAGTTTTTGTTTATAACTCTTAGGAATATTATCAGCTATATCTTCAATTTCTTGAACATATGCTTCTATTATATTTAATTTTTTTAAAATATCACCTTTTAATTTTTCTCCTTCTTTTGATCTCATTTCTTCCATTAAATCAAGTGAGTTTTCTATTAAAGGTCTTATTTCATTTAAAATATCATCTAAATTTTCTTCTTTTTCAACTAAAGTAATAACTTCAGGTAATGATGTTATTTTAGTAGTAGTTATATCGTCAACTAAATTTAATTCTTGTTGTACTCTTTTTAAGCAATCATAATACTTTTGAGCCAATTCACTATTTAAAGTTGGTTCAGCATTTCCTTTAGAATAGTTTTTATAATTAATAAAAACATCTACTTTTCCTCTATTTAATCTATCATTAATTATACTTCTAATTTTCTCTTCTAATGCTAACATAGATTTAGGCATTCTAATATTTATATCCAAATATCTATGATTAACACTCTTCATTTCAACTGAAAAACATAATGCTTTACCCTCTTGGCTTTGAGCTCTTCCAAAACTTGTCATACTCATTGTCATATATAACACCTCCTCTTAATTTTTTTATTACATAACTAGCATATGTAAATTCTATAATTCATAAATAACTATTGCATATTCATGAATAGTTATTTCTAGATTTAATATAAAAATTAAATATCAAGTAATATTTAATGAAATTTACTTCTTAATTGAATATAATCTCCACTCAAATCCAAGACTTCTGTTTATATCCTATAAATATAATAATTAATTATATTTTTTCAGTCAATTATTTGTTCATATTTTGTTCATATTTATTTTATAAATTAAAAAAAGGTACAGAATTTAGCAAAAACTAAGTTCTATACCTTGTTTCAATATTATTTCTTTATAAGAAAAATAATTTGAATAAAAATATTATTGCTAAAATTATCATAACTAAAGATACTTTTTTCTTATCCTCTTTACTCTTAGCAAAAAATATATTATATAATACATTTATGAATACATATGATAATACACCAAATATTAATCCATCACCGATACTATAAGTAAGTGGCATTAAAGCAATTGTTAAAAATGCTGGAAGCCCCTCTGTAATTTCATCAAAATCTATATTTTTAGCAGCACCAAGCATCAGATAACCAACATATATTAAAGCTGGTGCTGTTGCACATGATGGAATAGCAATAAATATTGGTGAAAAAAACATTGCAATTAAGAATAATATCCCTGTTGTAATAGCTGTCCAACCAGTTCTACCACCTGCTGCTACCCCTGTTGAACTTTCTACATAAGTTGTTACTGTTGATGTTCCAATACATGCACCTACTGTTGTACCAATAGCATCAACTAATAACGCTTTTCCTGCGTTAGGTACATTTCCATCTTCATCAAGCATTCCTGCTCTTGAACAAACTCCAACTAATGTTCCAACGGTATCAAAAAAATCCACAAATAAAAATGTACATACAATAGTTGCAAATGTCCAAAGATTACTTGGGTGAAATGCATATCCTAAATCTATTTTTCCAGCAACTGGTGCAATGCTTTCAAATTTAAATACTCCAGTTGGTAAATATATTCCTAACTCTGATGCAAGTGTTGGGTTACTTAAAGCATATCCCCATGCTAATAATGTACTTATTAAAATCCCTACTAAGATAGAGCCCTTAACTCCTTTTTTATCTAATATCGCAATAGTAATCAAACCAATACATGTAATTAAAACAGTTGGAACCGTAAAATCTCCTAATGATAATAAAGTTGCTTCATTTTTTATAACTATTTTACTTCCTACTAATCCTATAAAAGCAATAAATAAACCGATACCTGCTGTAACAGCATATTTCATATTTTTAGGAATAGCATTTACAACAGCTTCTCTAATTTTAAATAAAGACATTAAGATAAATATTATTCCTTCTACAAATACTGCTGTCAAAGCTACTTCCCATGATATCCCTTTCCCTAATACTACTGAATATGCAAAATATGCATTTAATCCCATACCAGATGCTAACGCAAAAGGTAAATTTGCAAATATACCCATAAATATTGTCGCAAATGCTGCTGATAAACATGTTGATGTTACAATAGCACCAGCTTCCATCCCTGTTTCTCCCAATATATTAGGATTTACTGCAATTATATATGCCATAGTTAAAAAAGTTGTAATACCAGCTACTATTTCCTTTTTAAAATCAACATTTTCATTAGATAGTATACCCAGTACTTTTTCTGACCTTTTTTCTTGTTGCATTTTTATTCCTCCTAATTCATTTAACTAAAAAAGTCGCTAGGATCTCCTCTAATAGATAACCCATAGCGACTAAATTTAATAAAAATTAATACATCTATACCCATAGTCAGATTATTTACGGCATCTGGTAGATACTTGTGAACCATATTATCACAATTATATGAGCTATCTCATCACGAATATTATTATATATTCAAATACGAACATTGTCAATTAATTTCTATTTATTATATGTAATTTTTGCAATTTTTACGAATGTTATACTGTTATATGAAGTGTTTTATTCAGTTTTTTCACTTCATAAACACCACATTCAAACATTTGTCTTATTTCTTTCATGTTAAATCCATAATTTATCGCTATTAATAATTTTATTCTAGCTTTTTGACCAGTTAATACATCTCCAAATATAGCACCATATTCTCTTATATTTTTTCCTCCACCTTCATATCCATAAGATTCAAATACCCTTCCTTCAAAGCATCTAGATACAATTACTACTGGAATATTTTTTTCTATTGCTCTTTTAATTCCTAATGCCATTAAAGGGGTTACATTACCTCTTCCCAATGCCTCTATGACTATACCTGAATACCCATTATTTATTGCAAAATCTATAAAATCAGAATTCATCCCTGCAACACATTTAATTAATGCAACCTCTTTTTTAACATTATTAATTTTAATATGTATAGATTCTGGACTATTTCTATAAAAAATAACTTTATTATTATCTACAATTCCTATTGGACCAAAATTAGGTGTACTAAAAGCATTTAAAGCCATAGAATTTTCTTTTGTAACTTCTTTTGCACTATGCAATTCTCCATTAAAACAAACTAATACTCCTCTATTTTGTGCTGCTTCTGAAATAGCAGTACATATAGATGTTGCTAAGTTAAAAGGTCCATCATATCCTAGTTCATCACTACTTCTCATTGCTCCTGTAACCACAACTGGTTTATTAGTCTTTAAAGTTAAATCTAAAAAATAAGCTGTTTCTTCTAATGTGTCAGTTCCATGTGTTAAAACAACTCCATTTATATCCTCTCTATCTAATAACCCCTGTACTAAATTTGATAATTTTAGCATTAATTCTGGTGTCATATGAGGAGATGGCAAATTAGAAAAAGTATAATTTTCTATTTGAGCATATTCAGGAATTCCTGTAACCATTGCCATTATATCTTCTCCACTCAAACTTGGAACTGCTGCTTTTATCTTTTCATCTACTTTCATTGAAATAGTTCCACCATTAAATACTACCGCTACTTTCTTCATTATTATTCCTCCAAATTTAATTTATATTCCAATATTTTTAAGAGATATACTCTAACCAAATTAATACATTTATAATCTTTTATCTAACTTTTATAAAAAAGCACTACAGCTTATTTACTTTTCTAATCATTATTTAATATAAATTATACATATATTTATCTTTTTATAATTAGTCTAAAGCATAAAAATACTCTTGGGAATCCAAGAGTACAAAAATTATTTTTGGCAGGTCGGCGTATCCTGCATCTCTGTTTACTAAATAATATAGCGTATGAGGAGCCTTTTCTCACCTCAAAAATTAATTTTATTTAAAAACATAATACTTTATTCTAATACATCATTACAGCTTATTAAACGTCCACTATTTAATCTAGCATTTATTTTTGATTGTGTGATAGGATACATAGTTGCCACGTATATATAGTGTTCTTCTTCATCAACTTCTAAACCCAAAAGAAGACTATTGTCAACTTTCTTTATTAATTCTAAAGATCCATTTTCTCCTCTTAATTTATCTAAACCAATATAATCAGGATCATTAATTATTTCTTCCATAGTTTCTATTATATTGTGTTTAACCTTTTTTGTGAGTTGTTTTCCATGTTTTTTTATTATATGATTTATAACTCCTGGAGAGGCATAAACAGTGGATGGAAATTCAAATTCTACAAGTCTAGTTATTGAGAGTTTTAATTTCCCGACTTTTTTGTAGGCTTTATATACTCTTCTCATGCTATCCCTCATTTATATCCTTTCTTTTATTATATAATATTAAAACACTATTTGCTATGTATTCACTGAAAATATTTATTGTTTAATTTATGTATGTATTTATCTTTAAATTTTAATTTAAGAAATATTATTTTAAATTAAAATGGGGTTTAAAAGCATACTTCTAAACCCCATTAATTACTATATACTTTTTATTAAAGTATTATACAGATTAATCCACCATTTCCCTCATTAATAATCTTTTGAAGTGTTTTTTGAATTTTAACTTGTACATCTTCAGGCATTTTGTATAATTTATTTTGAAGTCCTTCTTTAACAAGAACTTCTAATGATTTACCAAACATATTGCTTTGCCATAACAATGCTGGATCAGTTTCAAATTGTTCAAGCAATCCTTTAACAAGTTCTTCTGATTCTTTTTCTGATCCCATTATAGGACTTATTTCTGTTTTTATATCACATTTTATAAAATGCAAACTTGGTGCACTAGCTTTAAGTTTTACCCCATATTTATTTCCTTGTTTAACTATTTCAGGTTCTTCAAATTTCATTTCAGCTAACTGAGGTGCTACTAATCCATATCCTGTTTCCTTAACATCTTCTAATGCATCCTTAACTTTATCATACTCCATTTTTGCATGAGTTAAATCTTTAATTATACCTAAAAGGTCACTTTCTGAATTAACTTCTAGATTACAGATTTCACTAAGTACTTTATAAAATATTCCATCTTTAGGTTTCATAAGTATATTAGCTGTTCCATCTCCTAAGTCAATTTCTCTTATTGAAGCTACACCCATAAATTCTCTGTCTCCAAAACCCTCTAATACAAACCTAATGTCTCTTACTTTTGAAACATCATTACTCATATCCATAATTATGTTAAAAAAGTCTTTTTTTAGCCAATGATTCCCATCTAATTTTTCTAACCATTCTGGAATATTTATATTAATTTCTTTTATTGGGAATTCTTTAAGTACATGCTCAAATAAATTTTCAATATCTTCTTCATTCATGTTAGATATATCCATAATCTTAACTGAAACATTATATTTTTCTTCTAATTCTTTTTTTAAAGCTTTAGTTTCTTGAGAATTTGGTCTATTGGTATTAAGAACAACAACAAATGGCTTATTTAATGATTGAAGTTCATGAATAACTCTTTCTTCTGCTTCTACATAATCTTCTCTAGGTATACCTGTAATGCTTCCATCTGTTGTAATTACTAAGCCTATGGTTGAATGATCACTTATAACCTTTCTTGTACCAATTTCAGCTGCATCTTCAAAAGGAATTTCATACTCATACCATGGTGTATGTACCATTTTACTTTCTTCCCCTTCCAAATATCCCAATGCACTCTTTACAATATACCCTACACAATCCACCATTCTTATTTTAAATTTAGTTTCATCTCCCAAATTAATTTCAACTGCTTCATTTGGAACAAATTTTGGTTCTGTTGTATGAATACTTTTTCCTGATCCACTTTGTGGTAATTCATCTTTTGCTCTTTCTTTTTTATAAGTATTATCAATCTTTGGTATAACCATAAGGTCCATAAACTTCTTAATAAAAGTAGATTTTCCTGTTCTTACAGGTCCCACTACTCCTACATATATGTCCCCTTGAGTTCTTTCAGCTATATCTTTGTATATGTTAAAGCTGTCCACACGATTCCCTCCTTATTCTTTTTACCAATATATATATATTCTTGTGTAGTAAAAAATATACAACTTATAAAAAATAATAATGTGATATATAATTATTTTTACTTTTCAAGTTATCTATAATGTATTTATAAATTATATTTTTATTTAAGTTACACATAGATTTAACTTTATTATAATTTTATTAATAATAAAAAGTCCTAAAAAGATCCTTCTACCAATATTTATGGCTTGAAATTTCTTTTTAGGACTAAATATATAAAATATTATAAATGTATCAACCTAATTAAAATATATCTGTTAAAATATTTCATTTTTCTTATCTCTAAGCATAAGTTCTGCCACCCCTTCTTTTGGGTCTTTAAATTCAAACAAAACTTTATATAACATATCAGTTATAGGCATAGATATATTTATCTTTTCCTTCAATTCATAAAAGGCTTTACATGCCTTTATACCTTCTACTACCATTCCAATACGTTCAAGTACTTTATCAATTGGCATACCTTCTCCTATTAATAATCCTGCTCTTCTATTTCTAGAATGCATAGATGTACAGGTTACTATTAAATCTCCCATACCAGTTAGACCATAAAAAGTTTCTTCTTTTCCACCAAGCTCTATTCCAACTCTTGCAATTTCTTTCATTCCACGTGTCATTAAAGCTGCCTTAGTATTATCTCCATATCCTATCCCATCTAAAACACCTGCTGCTAATGCAATTATATTCTTTACTGCACCACCAACTTCTACACCTATTATGTCATCATTAGTATAAACTCTTAAAAAAGGTGACATAAATAAATTTTGAACGTCATCTGCATATTTCATAACTTCTGAAGTGGCAACCAAAGTAGTTGGAAGTTCTAATGCTACTTCTTCAGCATGACTAGGTCCAGATAAAACCACTACTGGGTTATCTAGTTCTTCATTAAT
Source organism: Clostridium weizhouense (assembly GCF_019431045.1). Lineage (GTDB taxonomy): Bacteria > Bacillota > Clostridia > Clostridiales > Clostridiaceae > Clostridium > Clostridium weizhouense. The sequence continues at coordinate 134,084 of NZ_JAHXPT010000004.1, forward strand.
CACAATAGATAATCTTTTATTACTATGTTCTTCAATACCTTTAGCAATTGAGATTATTGGTATATTATTTGGTATCTTACCTTTCAAGCTTTTTGAAACACTTCTTATAACATGAGAAGGTACTGCTAAAACTATATATTCTGCACCATTAACAGTTGCTTCTATATCATTAAATGCCGTGACTCCACTAGTGATTTCTAAATTTTTAATATATTTATTGTTTTTTCTATTTCTATTTATATCATTAACAACATTTATATCTCTATCATATATACTTACAATATTTTTTTCTTTAGCAAGTAATACTCCTAATGCAGTTCCAAAACTACCTCCACCTATAAAAGCAACCTTATTCATAACTATTCCTTTCTTTGTCTATATTCTATTTGTATACCTGTTCCTTTAAAATCAAAACTATTTCTTAATTGATTTTCTAAATATCTTTCATAAGAGAAATGTCTAGCTGTAACGTCATTAACAAAAAATACAAACTTAGGCGGCTTTGTTGCCACTTGTGTTGCATAATAGATCTTTAATCTCTTAATTCCAACCACTGGTGGTTCTTTCATAAGAACAGCTTTACTTATAACATCATTTAATATTCCTGTTGAAACTCTTTTATTATAATTATCATAGCATTTTTTAGCTACTTCTAATACTTTATGAGTTCTTTGTCCTGTCAATGCTGAAATAAATAAATATTCAGCATATGATAAGAATTTCAAATTACCTTGTAAATCTTTTTTAAATTTCTCCATTGTCTTATCATCTTTATCTATAAGATCCCATTTATTAACAATGATCATTATAGCTTTATTTAATTCATGAGCATAACCAATTATTTTTTCGTCTTGTTCTGTTACACCTTCTTGTGCATCAATCATAAGTATGCAAACATCTGCTCTTTCTATTGATGCATAAGTTCTTATAACACTATATTTTTCTATTTCTTCTTTAACCTTGCTTTTTCTTCTAAGTCCAGCAGTATCTATTAAAATAAATTTACCTTGTTCTGTATCTAAATAACTATCTATTGCATCTCTTGTAGTTCCAGCTATATCAGAAACAATAAGTCTTTCTTCTCCTAATAGTTTATTAATTAAAGATGATTTTCCCACGTTAGGTTTACCTATCATAGCTATTCTAACATATTCATCATCCTCATTTTCTGCTGCTACTTTATCAAAATGTTCAACTACTCTATCAAGCATATCTCCAAGTCCTAATGCTTGAGATGCTGAAATTGTTATTGGATCACCAATTCCTAAATTATAAAATTCCCAACTATTTTCTTCATATTTTAAAGAATCAATTTTATTTACAACTAATACTACCGGCTTTTTACTTTTTCTTAACATATTAGCAACTTCTTGATCCGCTGCGGTTAAACCTTCTTTACCATCAACTATAAAAACTATTACGTCAGCTGTTTCAATAGCTATATTAGCTTGCCTTCTCATTTGTTTTACAATAATATCATCATTTTCTGGTTCTATTCCACCAGTATCAATCATTGTAAAGTTATAATTTAGCCATTCAGCTTCTGCATAAACTCTATCTCTTGTTACACCTGGTGTATCTTGTACAATTGAAATTCTTTTTCCTGCTAATTTATTAAATAATGTTGATTTTCCTACATTAGGTCTTCCTACTATAGCAACTATTGGTTTTCCCATTTAAATCTCCTCCTTATACTCATTGAGTATTTTAATTAAATCTTCTCCTGTGTAATCTGTAACTATTACTTTAACATCTAAAGCATCTTCAATATCCCTTATTTTAACATCATCTAACATAATTCTTTCAGTAGAATCTGATAATTCATATCCTCTTCTAAACATATTATCAGACAACAATAAGTATTTACTATTTATTTCTCCCTTTAATTGTTCTATTATATCTGTGCCTGTTAAAAGTCCAGTTACTGTTATTGTTTTTCCAAAAAAATTATTTATTATTTTATAAACATCTAATTTAATATTAGGATTCTTCTTTAAAATCTTATTTCTAGCTTCTAAAATTTGATCATATGCTAAAGCTCCTGTTGCAATAGAAAAACTTCCTTTAGCATTTTCATCTAAATCTTCTATTGTTTCATCTATTACATCTTTAAAATATCTTACAATTCCAACTCCATCTTCTAACTGTTCATATCCATTATAAAATTCTTCATTTGGAATTTTCTTTCCTGAAACTATGTAAAACTCATCAGATAACCTAACAAAAGGCTCATTAATCTCTTTTATGTATTTATCTTGAAGTTCTTTTATCATTTCAATTTCTTTAGCTGATTGTTCAGGAGTAAATGTTTTTACATGTACAAGTTTTTCTCTAAATTTAGTTATTCCAATTGGAACGACCGCTACACTTGAAACTGATGGATAAAGATTATATAAATCTTCTATTGTTTTTACAAGTTCTTCACCATTATTTATTTCTGGTATACACACTATTTGAGCATTAATTTGTATTCCTGCTTGTGCTAATTTTTTAAGTCTTTCTAATATGTTGCCTGCAAACCTATTATTTAACATTTTAACTCTAAGTTCCGGATTAGTTGTATGTACAGAAACATTTATAGGGCTTATGTGATATTTAATTATTCTATCTATGTCTTCTTCCTTCATGTTTGTCAATGTAACAAAATTTCCTTGAAGAAATGATAATCTAGAATCGTCATCTTTAAAATATAAGGTGTTTCTCATTCCTTTTGGTAATTGATCTATAAAGCAAAAAATGCATTTGTTACTGCAGCTTTTAGCTTTATCCATTATTCCGCCACCAAATTCTATTCCTAAATCTTCTCCATAATCTTTTTCAATTTCTATTTCCCAGATTTCTCCATTATCTTTTTCTATTTCTAAAAGTAACTCTTCATCTGCTGCTAAAAATTTATAATCTATAATATCTTCTATTTTATTTTCATTAATAGATATCAAGTTATCATTTACTTCTATCCCTACTTCTTCTGCAATACTATCTACTTCTACTTTTGTTATAATATTTTTCATCTTTTCACTCCTAATTATAACATTGCTATCTTTGTTATATTACATTAATACTAGAACTAAGTCAACAAAGCTTGTCTTATTAATGTTAATATAATTAAATTTCATTCTACCCAATTAACTAGTTAATATTTGTAAAATAAAAATTTAATACAATATTTCTTATTAATTATAACTTAAAATACATCTTTATTAAAAATAGAGATATGTTTATTTTAAATGCAAATTATTAATTAAGGCAGATAAAAAAATAATAGACCAATATGTTCGTCTCTTTAATCTATTATTTTATTTTATGTCCCTTAATATCTACACTTAAAATAAACATATCTCCTTCTCAATAAATATATTTTTACAAAAGACTTTATTCATTTAAATCTACATAAGTTCCTTTTTTTGAAAATATAGTCCATTCACATATATTAGTCACATGATCTGCTATTCTTTCTAAATATTTTATTACAAATAAAAGTTGAGTTCCTTGATTGATTGAATTTTCATCTTGTTTAATTTCATCTATTAATATACCAAATAATAATTTATATGAATCATCTATAGCATCATCCATTTTACATACTTCATATGCAAATTCCACATCATCTTTTATATATGCATTTATAGATAAATTTATCATATTCCTTACTTTCTCTTCCATATGCCATAAACTATCTATATTTTCTTTAAATAAACTATCATTTAATCTCTTAGCTATTTTGCATATATCCACAGCATGATCTGCCATCCTTTCTAAATCTGTTACAATTTTTGATGCAGTAAAAACTCTTCTTAAATCTATAGCTACAGGTTGTTCCATAGCTATAAATTTAATGCATTCTTCTTCTATTACTTTTTGCAATTCATCAACTTCATCATCACCTTTTATAACCTTATCTGCCATTTGTGAATCATGACTTTTTAATGCAATCATGCTTTCATGTATTTGTTTTTCTACTAGACTAGTCATTTTTAATAATTGCCTGTTTATTTCTTTTACCCTTATATCTTGAGATACTCTTGTCATAAATTCTCCTCCTTATTAGCCAAATCTTCCTGTTATATAATCCTCCGTTCTTTTATCTCTTGGATTGTAAAAAATATCTTCTGTTTTTCCATATTCAATTACTTCTCCATTCAAGAAAAATGCAGTTTTATCAGCAATTCTTCCTGCTTGTTGCATATTATGTGTTACTATTATTACAGTATATTGTTTTTTTAATTCATCCATAAGTTCTTCCATCTTACTCGTAGATATAGGATCTAGAGCTGATGTTGGTTCATCCATAAGAATTACTTCTGGTGATACTGCTAAAGTTCTAGCTATACATAATCTTTGTTGTTGACCACCAGACATTCCAAGTGCACTAGATTTTAATCTATCTTTAGTTTCATCCCAAAGAGCAGCACCTTTTAAGCTTTTCTCTACTATTTCATCTAAAACTTTTTTACTTTTGATACCATGTATTCTAGGTCCATAAGCAATATTATCATATATACACATCGGAAAAGGATTTGGTCTTTGAAATACCATTCCTACTCTTTTTCTTAAATGTATTTCATCATAATCTATATATATATCTTTATCTTCAAATAGAACTTCACCTGTTATTTTTACAATATCAATCAAATCATTCATTCTATTTAATGTTCTTAAATAAGTTGACTTTCCACATCCTGAAGGTCCAATTAATGCTGTTACTTCATTTTTATTTATACTCATATTTATATTTTTAAGTGCCTGTTTTTCTCCATAATACAGACATAAATTTCTTGTTTCTATTATCCCCATAAGTATCCCTCTACTTTCCACTATAAGCTTTCATTAATTTGTTTCCAAACAATCTTGCAATAATATTAAATAACAAAACTGCAATTATAAGTACAGCTGCTGTTCCATTAGCTATTTGTGCTGCATCAACAACAGTTCCTTCTGAGTTTAATTTCCATATATGAACTGCTAATGTTTCAGCTGGTCTAAAAAGAGAAAATGCCGATTGATTTCCAGTTAAACTTATAGTATTAAATTTCAGTGTTTTTGAACTTAATCCTGCAGTATATAAAAATGCAGCTGCTTCTCCAAATATTCTTCCTGCTGATAAGATAATACCTGTTAAAATTTCTCCCATAGCAGTTGGTACTGTAAGCTTAGCTAATGTTTGCCATTTAGTTGCTCCAAGTCCTAAAGATGCTTCTTTCACTTTTTTACCCGCTGCAATAATAGCATTTTCAGATATTCTAGTCATAGACGGTATATTTAATATACTTACAGATAAAGCACCTGCAAGTATTGAATAACCCCATCCAGCCATATTAACAAATACTAATAATCCAAACATTCCTATAACTATAGAAGGTAATGAAGACATTGTTTCTAGTGACATTCTTATAAAATTAAGAAGTGCTCCTTGCTTTGCATATTCGGCCAAATAAATTCCTGCTCCAATTCCAATAGGTACTGTTATTATTAAAGAAATAAATAACATGTAAAAAGAATTAAATAATTGCGGGCCTATCCCGCCTCCTGCTCCGGTCAATTTAGGTTTTCCAAATAAAAATGAAGGTTTTAACATACTTCCACCCTTATATAATATATAGGCAATAAAAGCTCCTAATAATACTACTATAAAAATACTTACTATATAAAATATAATTGTTGCAAGTTTATCTGCTTTTTTTGCATTCATTATACTCCACTCCTTTTTTCAATCTTTCTAACTACAACTATAAATCCAAAGGAAATTAAAAGTAATATCAATGCTAAACTCCATAGAGCATCATTCCAATAAGTTCCTGCAACAGTATTTGCCATTTCCATAGTTATAATACTTGTTAATGTCGCCATGGAAGAAAGAATACCTTCTGGTAATTTTATTGTATTTCCAATTACCATTTGAACTGCTAATGCTTCACCAAAAGCTCTTGCTATTCCAAGTACAATTCCTGTAAGTATTCCTGATTTTGCACCTGGAACTATTATCCTAGAAATTGTTTGCCATCTAGTAGCCCCTAATCCATATGATGCTTCAATATGATCTTGAGGTATATTCTTTATAGCATCTATAGATAATGTTGCAATTGTTGGTAATATCATTAATGACAACACTAAAGTTCCAGCTAATAAAGAAAACCCCATACCACCAAAATAATTTTTTATTAATGGTACTAATACAGAAATACCTACCCATCCATATACAACTGAAGGTATTCCAACTAAAATTTCTAAAGAAGGCTTAATAACTTTATTTCCAAATCCTTTAGATATAACATTTACAAAGATTGCTAAAGCAACTGCAATTGGTGCACTTAATATTATTGCTCCTAATGATACAAATGTCGAACCTATTATGAAAGCTAAAGCTCCAAAAGAAGGCTCTCCTCCTTGACCAGGCTTCCAATTATTACTAAATAAAAATTCTATAAGACTATATCCATCCTTTGTAAACAATCTTATTCCTTTTGAAACTATGAATAATATTATCGATATTGTTATTAAAATAATTAATATTCCACATAGTCCTGCAAAGCCTTTACCTAAGTATTCATTTTTAAGCCTTTCTTTGAAACTTCTTTTTTCCATAATTCTACTCATCCTTTAATTTATTATTTTACTTTCATTTCGCTACCTGATATAAATCCTAAATTATTTATAGTTTCAGCATTATCAATACTTGTTATAAACTCTATGAAGTCTTTAGATAATCCTGTTGCTTCACCTTTAGTATACATATGTCCCCAAGACCAAAATGGATATGAACCATCACTTATATTATTTTTTTCTGCACTAATTCCATCGATTTTAACTACGCTTAAAGTATTCTTAGCTTCTTCAGTATTCATATATGAAAGTGCTAAATAACTAATTGCTCCATCATTTTGTTTCATTGCTGTTAATACTGCTCCATTTGAATCTTGAGTAGCTCCTAAAGTGTCATTTTCTAAAGCTTTATCTCCATCTAATACTGTCTTTTCAAAAGTTGCTCTTGTTCCTGATCCTGATGGTCTATGAATTAATAATATTTCTTTATCTGGACCACCAACTTCTTTCCAATTTTTAACCTTTCCTGAGAATATGTCTTTTATTTGACTTTTTGTCAAAGAATCAATTCCTAGAGATTTATTTATTACAATTCCAAATCCTTGAGCTATAACTTTATGATCAACTAATTCTGCTGCTTTATCTTTGTCTAATTTTTCTTCTGCAAATATATCTGAATTTCCAATATCAACTGTGCCATCTAACACTTGAGTTAATCCTGTACCAGAGCCACCAGCTTGAGCATTAATTTCAGCATCAGTATTTTTTTCAGTATAATTTTCAATCGATTGTTCCATTAATGGCAGTAATGCAGATGATCCACTTATTGTTATAGATCCAGTTACATTTGTTGGTGTACTATTATCTGTTTGAGTTTTATTTTGTCCACATCCAATCATAGATCCAGTTATCATTGTTACTACTAATGCACTTACTATAAATTTCAAACTTCTTTTTTTCATTTTAAATACCTCCATTAATATTTCAATTTTAAATTTTAATACTATTAATATTGTCTTTATCTGCCTTATACGATTATAATATACCCCATAAGTTAATCTATTATTAGAAAAAAGTTAATTTATATTACAATTTTGTTAAAACAATTTAACAAAGTTTTTTAATAACTTAACTTCTAAAATTATAAATTTAAATTTATAATTAAAGCATAAAAAAATAAGTAAAGTTATTTTTTATAACCTTACTTATTAATAATCTTAAACTAATATATTTCAATAAAACATTCTAAAAAGTTTACTAATTCAATATATATGTTCTAATTAATTTATTATATTTTAAATTTTTACATATAATAAATTTTTTATATAAGTTCCTCACTATACTGATAAGTTAAATTATTTATAAATATTATAAGATTTATATTAATAAACAAACTTTATTAGAACTTATATATATTTTATTTTTACTATAAATTTAGTTCCTTTACCTAATTCACTTTCAACTATAATATCTCCATTAAATGTTTTTACTATATGTTTTACAATAGCTAGTCCTAATCCTGTTCCTCCTTTTTTTCTAGACTTATCTACTCTATAAAATCTTTCAAATATTCTAGGAAGATCTTCTGATGGAATACCTATTCCATTATCGCTTACTTCTAAATAATAATATCCATTTTTACTATAACTTATTATTTTAACATATGAATTTTTTTCAGAATATTTCACACTATTCTCTACTAAATTTAAAACTAATTGAAAAAATCTATCTGCATCTCCAACTATAAGTTCTTGATTATCATCATTGTATTCTAAAACTATCCCCTTATTATATGCTATTTTTTTTACCATATTTATTACATCTTCAATTACTACACCTGGTAAAAATTCATCTCTTTGAAATGCAACATTACTTTCAATATTAGCTAATACTAATATATCATTAATTAGTCTAGATAATCGCTCAGACTCTTTATCAATTATATCTAAAAACTTTCCTCTTGTTTCTTCATCTTGAACATATCTTAATGTTTCTGCAAATCCTTTTATTGATGTTAATGGTGTTTTTAATTCATGTGACACATTAGCAACAAATTGTGTTCTCATAAGTTCTAACTTCTTCAAATCTGTTATATCTTGTATGGTTATTACTTTACCTATTTTTTCTATACCATTTATTATATTTGCTTTTTTTATTTTTAAATTACGTTCTATAGGATAAAGTATTTTTATCTCTTTATCCATTTCTTCTTCTGTTAAAAATTTGTTTATATCATAATCAGTTATATAGTCTACTAAAGGCTCACCAATTATATTCTTTTTTATTCCAAACACTTTCTCCGAATAAGGATTTATTGCTATAACAATATCATTATTATCTACTGCTATAACTCCACTTTCCATACTTCTTAATATAGATTCTATTCTTGTTTGTTTTTCTACTACTTCATTTATTTTTATTTGAAGCTGATCTGCAATATCATTAAAATTTTTTCCTAAAATCCCCAATTCATCATTGCTATTTATTTTTACTCTTATTCTATGATCTCCATTAACCATTTTTCCTGTTACATTTTCTAATTTCTTTACAGGATCAATAATCATTTTTATTAAATTTAATGATAATACCATTGTAATAATCATAACCACAATAATTATTGCTAAATAATATTTATAATTTTCTTTTTGGAACACTTCAATCATATTTACTGGTATTGAACTTCTAACTATAATATCATCATTTAATTTCTTAGCAGAATATATTAAATCTGTATTTAAAGTTTGACTATATCTTACAGCAGATCCTTCCTCATTTTCTAGTACATCTTTAATTTCCTTTCTATCACTATGATTATCTAAATTATCTACTTCTGTATCATATAACACATTTCCATTTTTATCTATAAATGTGAATCTGACAGGGATGTCTTTTACTTTTATATCATTTAATCCTTCTTTATTAATATCATCAAATTTAGAAATAATTAAATTAATATTTTTAAGTTCATCTTTTGCTTCTCTAATATTTTGGAAATTGCTTAATAATACAAAAGATGCAGTAATAATTATAAGTGCAAATAAAACTGTTACAATTACAGATATCAATATCTTTCTTCTCATTATTTTTCTTCTTGGTTAAATCTATAACCAACTCCTCTTATTGTTTCAATAAATTTGGGATTTTTATCATCTGCCTCTATTTTCTTTCTTAAGTATCTAATATGAACATCTACTGTTCTTGTTTCACCAATATATTCATATCCCCAGATTTTATCTAATAATGTTTCTCTTTGAAGAATTTTTCCTTTATTTTTTATAAGTATTTGTAGAAGTTCAAACTCTTTTAATGTTAATTCAATTTTATTATTATTTACAAACACTTCATGACGTTCAAAATCTACTTTTAAGCTTTGTGATTCATAAATATTTTCATCAAAATCTATATTTGAATATGCCCTCCTAAGCACCGCTTTTACTCTTGCAAGTAATTCTCTTACTGAAAAAGGTTTCGTTATATAATCATCAGCACCTAATTCCAAACCTAATATCTTGTCAATTTCTTCTCCTTTAGCTGTTAACATTATTATAGAAATATTTTTAGTATTTTTATTTCTTTTTATTTCTTTACATACATCAAATCCATCTATACCCGGAAGCATTAAATCTAATAAAACTAAATTTGGATTTTCTTCTTTAGCTATCTTAAGTGCATCTATACCATTATATGCCTCAAATACTTTATAGCCTGCATTCATTAAATTAAACTTTAATAATTCAATTATATGTTCCTCATCATCAACTATTAATACCTTCTCTTCTGCCATTTTTTTATCTCCTTATTCTAAAATTCCAAAAGCAAACATTCTTCCATAGTCTCCATTTGATTTTCTATATGAATATAATTTTATATCATTATTACAATACGTACATAGGCCTAAAGTATTTATGTTATTTTCTAATAATCCTGAATTCCTTAAATCATTAACTATACATAATTCTAAATTAAGATTTCTTCCATTAAATAAATATTTTTCATTTATATCTTTTTTCTTTTTAATAAATTTATGCTTAAGTTCTTCTGAAACTTCATAACAACATGATCTAATATGTGGACCAATATATGCTTTAATATTTTTTGATTCGCAATTATAATCTTTCTTCATCTTTTCAATAGTCTTTAATGTTATCGATTCAAATGTACCTCTCCATCCGCTATGAACTGTAGCTAATACTTTCTTAACTTCATCAATTAATATTACTGGCACACAATCTGCTGTAAAAACTCCAATGATAACATTCTTGTTATTTGTTATTATTGCATCTCCCTCTTTATTATTAATTTCTATATTTTTATTATCATAAGACAATACATTATTACTATGTACTTGTTTAAGATATACTACATTTTTTACACTAAATTCATCTTTTAATAAATCTAACTCGTTAATTCCTTCTTTTGTATTTCTATTAAAACTTCTTTCATTTTCAGCCGTCGAAAATATAATTTTAGCAATATTGTTTATTTTAATTATAATAAATCCATCTTTTTTCTCTAATTTTTTATAATCTATATTATTCAGAATTATTCCCCCTTAAAATCTATATAATTATTCTAACATTTTATTTGTATTATAAAAAAATTATTAACTAAATTTTAACACTAAAATAACATACAATATAAGTATTAAAGTTCAAATTTACTGTAAATATGCTAAAAAGGACTTGAAAATTATTTTCAATATCCTTTATATATGATACTAAGAAGATTAAATATTACTTATAATATTTAATCTTCTTAAACTATAAGATTTTTAATCTCTTCTAAAAAAGTATTTATATCCTTAAATTGTCTATAAACAGATGCAAATCTAACATATGATATTTCGTCTACCTGTTTAAGTTTATCCATAACCATTTCACCTATATCTTTTGATTCAATTTCATTAACCATACTATTAGAAATTGATTTTTCTACTTCATAAGCTATATCTTCTATTTGTTTTCTTGATACTGGCCTTTTTTGACATGCAACAATTAAACCATTTATTATTTTCTCTTTATTAAAATTTTCTCTAGTTAAATCCTTTTTAATGACTGAAATAGGGAAATCTTCGACTTTTTCATAAGTTGTATATCTTTTATTGCACTTAAGGCATTCTCTTCTTCTTCTTATAGTAGTATTATCATCTGTTGCTCTTGAATCAATAACCTTACTTTCTTCAAAGTTACAAAATGGACATCTCATCCTTAATCACCTCTTTACTTTAGTACCTAGAGTCCTTTAAGTATAGATTTATTATACATAGTTTTTTCTAATCTGACTAGACATTATTTAAATTCTGATTCATTCTTTCTCCTGTATCTACAAGGATAACGTCTACCCCTATTCTAACAATATCATTCCACATAATCTCCTTTTCCTCCTCTTTTCCAAACCAAGATTTTGTTGAACCTGGTAAAATTAATGATGTAATTTTATTTTCTTCACAATCAACTTTAAAATCTTTGACAAAACCAAGTTTTCCTCCTGTTGATATATCTATTACTTCCATATTTCTCATTGCATTAAGAGAATGCATTTCAAGTTCCATACTTTCTCCTCCTTAAAATAAACCTTAAATTGTATTCTTTTATAATATATGTATACTTATTTTACTTAATTACTACATATAAAAAATTGCTAAATCACTGTGGAACGCCACCTCTTTTAGTCATGTAGTATTTCTAAATGTAATTCAGTGATAATGATACGTAATATGATGCTTTTTATTAATTTTGTTTTTTAGATGTAAATATATATAGATTAATACTCAAAGTTTATAATAAAAAAACTGATATTAAATTAATATCAGTTTTTTATAACAATTAAATATGTTTTCTCATATGTTTTAAAGCTGTTTTTTCTAACCTTGAGACCTGTGCCTGAGATATTCCAATCTCATCTGCTACTTCCATCTGCGTTCTTCCTCTAAAAAATCTTAAATTAAGTATTAATTTTTCTCTATCAGTAAGTTTTTTCATTGCTTCTTTTATAGATATGTTTTCTAACCAACTTTCATCAGAGTTTTTTGAATCACTTATTTGATCCATAACATATATGGCATCTCCACCATCATGGTAAATAGGTTCGAATAATGATACTGGATCTTGTATTGCATCCAATGCAAATACAACTTCTTCTCTTGGTAACTCAAGTTCCTTTGCTATTTGTGATATAGTAGGCTCTTTATTATTATCTTTTATAAATTTATCTCTTACTATTAATGCTTTATATGCAATATCTCTTAATGATCTGCTTACTCTAATAGAATTATTATCTCTTAAATATCTTCTAATTTCTCCTATTATCATAGGAACTGCATATGTTGAAAATTTAACATTTTGAGATAAATCAAAATTATCTATTGATTTCATTAATCCAATACAACCAACTTGAAATAAATCATCAACATTTTCCCCTCTATTATTAAATCTTTGAATAACACTAAGAACTAGCCTTAAATTTCCCTTTATAAAAGTTTCCCTAGCACTTATATCCCCTTCTTTTAAAGCTAAAAGAAGTTTTTTCTTTTCTTTTTCTTTAAGCACCGGAAGTTTAGAGGTATTTACTCCGCATATTTCCACTTTATTAATAACCATAAGTACCATCCCTTTCGGAAGTAATAATCTACTGCATTAAAGAGTATCTCCGCTAGATGATACTTTTATACTTAAGACAAGCTAAATCATTTTGCTTATTTCTTTCTTTAATCTCCTGATTATTTTTTTTTCAAGCCTTGAGATATATGACTGAGATATGCCAAGCATATCTGCCACCTCCTTTTGAGTCTTTTCTCTGGTTCCATTTAATCCAAATCTTAATCTTACTATTTCTTTTTCTCTATCATTCAGAATCTTAAGAGCCATTAATAGTAACTGCTTGTCAACTTCATCTTCAATAAAATTATAGACTTCATCATTTTCGGTTCCTAAAATATCTGATAATAAAAGTTCATTTCCATCCCAATCAATATTTAAAGGTTCATAAAATGAAATCTCTGCTTTTATTTTACTATTTCTTCTTAAATACATTAAAATTTCATTTTCTATACATCTAGATGCATATGTTGCAAGCTTTATTTTTTTTTCTGGATTAAACGTATTTACAGCTTTTATTAAACCAATTGTTCCTACAGATATTAAATCTTCTATATGAACTCCTGTATTTTCAAATTTCCTTGCTATATATACAACTAACCTTAAATTTCTTTCTATTAATACAGTTCTGATGCTCTCATCACCATGCATCAAGTTGTTTACTAAGATCTCTTCTTCATCTTTTGAAAGTGGCGGTGGAAGAGCATCGCTTCCCCCTACATAATATAGTTTTTTTCTTAAAAATTTAAATCTTGATATTATATTATTAAAAATTACACTTAAATTAATCATGATACACCCCTCTATACTATTCCTCTTGATAATAACGCATTAAAATCGTTTTCCTTACTCAATTTCTGATTGCATGGACATATAATTGCATCTATCTTATTATTAAAATTTTCACCTTTTATATTAATAGATTCAACTTTTATGCCTTTTAGCTTTCCTTCATATCCAATAGATGCATAGGGAACATAATATGTGTTCTTATTATTAAAATCAATATTACTTATTAAGTCTTTTTCAATTAAAATACAAGGTAAATTAGTAACTGGTTCTCTTAACTCATTTCCTGTATCTAAAAAACCTTCTATATCATATATTTTGTCTTCTATAGTAAATATAATTTTAAATTTATAATTATTTATAAAGACCCTATTTTTGATGTATTCTATTAACCTATCAAAAAACATATATATAATCATAACTGATAATAATAGATATTTTATTGAATAATTTCTCATTTCAAAACTTGAACCTAAAATATATTGATTTTGATTCATAGAAAACATAAAACATATTCCACTTAATGTAAATGTTAATAACAAAAACACACTAATAGACTTAATAGTATTTACTATATTTGTTTTTCCAAAGCTTATTCTAATCATTATATACAAAATCAAAAATCTAAAAGGTAATAATGTCAGTATATACAATTGAGGAACCACAAGTACAATTGTATATATTGCTCCTATTAGTGAAGAACAAATTAACCGAATATCTTTACACTTATATTTTAATACTTTCATTGTCAAACTAATCAAAAATGAGTTTACTATAAAATTTTCAAAAATCAGAATATCTACATATACTTCCATATTGCAAATCCTCCTATTGAATTTTATTATAGACTTATTTGATTTAAAAATTTGTCATAATAGCATATAATTTTCTGAGTTTCAGAACATAACTTTTTACATATATTTACAGAATATTTTTTATATCTCCGAAAAAAATTCTCTATCTATATATACTTATATAATTCAATCTTTCTTTATAAAAAAAATCCTAAAGCAAGTACTGAATCGTCGATTTTTTTCATATATATTTAGTTTCATTTAACTAAATATTTGCAATTAAAAATGGATGTAGCTTATAGCTACATCCATTTTTAATATTTTTATATAAAAAGATTTATTTTAATGTTTCTTAGTTCGTCTTAAGAAAACTGGTATATCTAATAAATCATCATCTTCATACTTCTTTGAATTAGTTTCTGACTTCTCTTCTACCTCTGAAGTAGCAGCAGCTTCTGATACATGTGCTTTTTCATTAACTGTAGAAGATTGTTGTGTTACCTTATTTATTACTTCTGAAGGCATTTCACTTCTATCACATTCAAATCCAGTTGCTATAACAGTAATTCTAATTTCTTCTGTAAGTGTTTCATCAATTACTGCTCCAACTATTATATTCGCATCTGGGTCAACAGCTTCACGAACAACGTCAGCAGCATCATAAACTTCCAATGCTCCCATATCTACTCCTCCAGTGAAGTTTATTACAACATCAGTGGCACCTTCTATTGATGTTTCTAATAATGGAGAAGATATAGCTTGTTGAACAGCATCTTGAGTTCTATTATCACCTTTACCAAATCCTACACCCATATGAGCTAATCCCTTATTAAGCATAACTGCTTTTATATCTGCAAAGTCTGCATTAATTACACCTGTAATTGTAATCAGATCAGAAATTGCTTGAACACCTTGTCTTAAAACATCATCAGCTAATTTAAATGAATCTAATAATGTAGTTTTCTTATCAGCCATTCTAAGTAATCTTTCATTTGGAATTATTACTAATGTATCAACTTTTTCTTTTAGTGTTTCAATACCCATTTCAGCATGTCTCATTCTTCTTTTTCCTTCAAATGGGAAAGGTTTTGTAACTACTCCTACTGTTAATATCTCCATAGATTTAGCAACTTCTGCAACAATAGGTGCTGCTCCAGTTCCAGTTCCACCACCCATTCCAGCAGTTATGAATACCATATTAGCACCCTTTATAGCTGCTGATATTTCTTCTCTACTTTCTTCAGCTGCTTTTTTACCTATTTCCGGATTAGCTCCTGCACCTAGTCCTTTAGTTAACTTTTCTCCAATTTGAATTTTTTGATTTGCATGTGAAAGCATTAACGCTTGTTTATCGGTATTAATAGCTATAAATTCAACATTCTTTAATCCTTCAACTATCATTCGGTTTACAGCATTACTACCTCCACCTCCACATCCTATTACTTTTATATTGGTTAATTCTTGCATATCCCCATCAAAATCTAACAAAATAACTCCTCCTTTAGAAAATTCCCTCTAAAAAATTTCTAACTTTCTTTAAAACACTTTTAAATTCTTTTTCTTCATTTTTTTCTAGTTTTTCTGCTTCATTTATGTTTTTGTTCATAACAACATCATTAACTTTACTTAGATCTCTGTTATAGCAAAAATGATTTATTCCATCATATACTTCCTTTAATACAGCTAAAGATGTTATATTCTCTGGATTCTTTATTCCCAAATCATCTTTTGTTATAACATTAGTTTTTATTTTTAAAATATCGTTAACAAGTTTATTTATATTTTCAAAATAATTTAATCCTGTACCATATAGAATTATACTACAAATTCTATCATAATGACCAGTATTTTTTAACTCTCTGTTAATGTAATTTAAAATTTCCTCAATTCTAGCATTTACAACTTCATAAAATAAAGATTTTGATATTTTTAATGTCCCCACTTCTATTTCGTCAGAAATTGAATTATCTTTATACAAAGTTTTATAATTACTAGAATAAATTGTTTTTATATTATCCGCTTCTGAAAAAGAAAATTCTCCACAGATTGCTAAATCTTTAGAAATATTATTTCCTCCTAAAGGAATATTGCCTATATACTTTGGAATTCCATTGCTAAATACAGCTACATCTGTAGTACCTGCACCTATATCTACTAGCACTTTTTCACCCATAGAATTTTTATCATTTAAAAATATTTCTTTTCCAGATAAAATATTAAGTTTTAAAGAAAATAATTTATAATTAGTCTCTTCAAAAACTTTATAGTATTTAGCAATTTCTTCTTTTTTACCTATTACTAAAGTTAAATTCAAGTCAAGATTATGACCTTTCCAGTTTAATATATCTCTGTGTAAAACCTTACCATCTAAAATATAGAAATTAACCATAATATCTATTATAATTTCATCATTACTAATGGCTATTATATTTTCACTCTTTTTAAATGCATCAGATATATCTTCTTTCCTAACAATCCCTTGGGATAAAGGAACTGAAACAGTTGCTTCACTAATTCTGACTTTCCTTGTAGATATTCCAGCTGAAACATTTATTATTTTTTTACCTACTTTGTCTTCCAAATCTTTCAATAAACTTTTTAAGCTTTCTCTACATTTATCAACATTTTTGATTAATCCTTTTTCTATTCCTTTAGATTTACAAGATTTAACTCCTAGTATTTCTATTTCTTCTTCATTATTTTTTGCTGCAAGAGAAGCTGACAGCTTCTTACTTCCAAAATCTACGGATGCAATTATTTCTTCTTGCATTATTATTTTTCTTCCCTCCTTGCAGAAAAAGTATAATAACTATATTCAACATAATTGTCAAAATTCCTTTTAATAATTTATTAATCCATAAAAAATATTCTTTTTTATGATTTAAAACTTAATAGATTTATATCTTTTTTAATTATTTATATAAATTTAAAAGATTTATTTTCTAAATTTACTAAATTTTATTAGATTGCCATTTAAAATACTCTTCTTTAGTTATTATATTTTCATTAACTAATCTTTTTAAATCCATATCTATAGTTTGCATACCATATTTAGCTCCCATTTGAATAAAACTATTTATTTGTTCATAATTTCCTTCTCTAATTAAATTTTTTATACTAGTAGTACATGTCATTATTTCTACTGCTGCTGTTCTACCCTCTCCACTAGCATTAGGTAACAATACTTGTGATATTACTCCTCTTAATAAAGATGATAATTGCACCTTGATTTCATTTTGATGTGCATTATCAAATGAATTGATTATTCTATATATACTATTTGCAGCCCCCATTGTATGAAGTGTTGAAAAAACTAAATGACCTGTTTGAGCTGCTCTTAAAGCTACTTCAACAGTTTCTGTATCTCTCATCTCGCCAATTAATATAACATCAGGATCTTGTCTCAAAGCCGCTCTTAATCCTAAAGCATAACTTTTAGTATCTTGCCCAACTTCCCTTTGATTTATCATTGATTTATTATTCTTATATATATGTTCAATTGGTTCTTCTAAAGTAATTATATGTTTTTCTTTTGTATTATTTATTTCATTTATCATTGAGGCTAAAGTTGTACTTTTACCAGATCCAGTTGGACCTGTTACTAAAACCAAACCATCATTTAATTTAGTAAAATCTTTTAATGCTTGTGCTGATGTTATATCACTAATTTTAGGTATTTTTTGTTTTACTACTCTCATGCATATAGCATAATTACCTTTACACTTAAAAGCATTAACTCTAAAATTTCCTATTCCATCTAAGTTGTATTTAAAATCAATATCACCATTTATTAAAAAATCATTATATCTATCTGGTATTAACTCTTTGATATATTCATTAACCATTTCATGAGAAATTATATTATTATTAGCATTTTTTAAATTTCCATCTACTCTAACGATTGGAGGTAAACCTGAAGATATATGAATATCTGATGCATTTTTTATATCTATATTATTTAATAAACTATCTATTTTTAACATAATAAATCTCCTACAAATATATAATTCTTAAATCATCATATTATAATATTATCATATTATGAGAATTTAAAGTATTAAACACATGAAAATAAATAATAAACTCATTATAGAAAATCAGCTAATAATTAAACTTATTATTTTTTTATTGTTCCTTAACCAAAAAAAAATAAGGCATACTTTTCTAGCGTACACCTTATTTTTAAAATATATAAGTTTCAATAAAGTTTGTTCATAAATATAACTATTATACTATTTATAAATAGTATGACTTAACAGTATAATGAGTAACTCATATAAAAATTTGTAATATATACAGTTCTAATTCTATATTGTTAATCGAAAATCTAATTTTTTATAAACATTCTATCTTTGATATAAATATATATACTTAATTAGAACATATATATTAATTTAGTATTTATTAAATAACTCCTTTCTTAATTTTTTTAAAGCTTTCTTTTCTATTCTGGATACATATGAACGTGAAATTCCTAAAGTAGCAGCTATTTCTCTTTGAGTTTTACGATTGCCATCTATTAATCCGTATCTCATTACTAGTATTGTACTTTCTCTCTTAGTTAAAGAATCAGTAATCTTATTGTATAAAGCTTTAATTTGTAAATTGTTTTCTACCTTTTCTAATACTGAATCATTCTCACTACTCAATATATCAATAAGGCAAATTTCATTTCCTTCTTTATCAACTCCAATTGGATCTTGAAGATATACTTCACTCTTTTGTTTTTTGTTATTTCTAAATAACATTAAAATTTCATTTTCTATGCATCTAGATGCATAAGTAGCAAGCCTAGTACCTTTACTAGAATCAAAGGAATCTATAGCTTTAATTAATCCAACTGTTCCTATAGAGATTAATTCATCTACATCCTTATTGGGGAAAGAATACTTCTTGACAATATGTGCTACTAACCTTAAGTTTCTTTCAATGAGAATACCCTTAGCTATCTTATCTCCTTCTTTAAGTTTTTTTAGATATTCTTCCTCCTCTTTCTCGTCAAGAGGAAGTGGAAATGTATTACTATTTGTTATATATCCAGTTAAAAATAGCGAGTTACATATCAAATCTATGAAACCATTTAATACAAACACCTTTTTCCTCCATAACAGTGCTTGATATTATAATATGTTTGAAAATTAAAAAAGTTGCTTATTCATATTTTTATTTTTATTTTTATTTTTGTAGGTTCTATTTAGAATTTAAGACTTTAACTATATCTTTAAAAATTGGAGCTGCTGTATCCCCTCCTCCTAATCCTTCTTCTGATCCTATATCAGGTATAAAAACAACCATAGTATAAGTTTTATTTTGCAAAGTAAAATATCCTGCAAACCACCCATGAGTATTTCCATCATAACTCGTTGCTGATCCTGTTTTACCTCCTATATTCAAATCTGAAGAATATGCTTTTATTCCTGTTCCTCTTATAACAACTTCTTTCATTGCATCTTTTATTAGTTTAGAAGTTATTTCACTATATATTTTCTTTTCTTCAGTTTTAAATTCTTTAACTACATTATCATCTTTATCTAAAATATCTTCTATTAAATATGGTTTTTCATATACTCCATTATTTATTACTGTATTAATTGCACCTAACATTTGTATTGGAGAAACATTCATACATTGACCTATAGAAATATTATTCATTCCTGCTGCTTCTTCAGGCTTTACTCCAGTTGTTTCATTTTTATTTTCTCCTTGTAAATTTAAAACTCTGCTATATAAACCTTGAGCTTGTGAAAATTCCATTAATTTTTGATACCCAACTAAACTTCCAATTTTAGCAAATATATCATTACATGATTTTACAAACGCATCTTTTACTGTTAGTTTACCATGAGTTACTTTACATACTTCTCCGGTACAAGTAAAATTATCATTCATATTTACTAATCCCATTTCTAATGCAGATCCTAATGTAATTATTTTATAGATCGATCCAGGTTCATATCCAAATTCTTGTATTCCTAAATTTACATTTGATGCACTTTCATCTTTTTGTATTAAAGATTTTATTTTTCCTGTAGAACTTTCCATTATAGTAACACCAACATTTTTTAAATAACTATACTCACCTTTATCTAATACTCGCCTAATCTTATCTTCCATATCTTTATCAATAGTTAATTTTAAATTTTTATTATTATCATTAATATTTACTTTTTTATCAGCATATACTGCTCTATCATCTAAATAAAAATTATTTTTAGGCTGCTCATTACCTTTTAAATATTTATATAGTTCAGCTTGAAGTGAATCTTTAACACAATCCTCATCCAAAATTTTTGATAAAAAACTACTAACACTCCATGCTTTTTTAGTATCAACCTCATCAGTAGTATATGTATATATACCTTTAATATTTTTTAGTTTATTTATTTTATTATAAGTTTCTTCTGAAATATTATAATAAAGTTTTCCTTGTGATTTCATTATATCTGTATAATTAAAATCAGGATTTTCAGATTTCATTATAAAATTTAGTGCCATTAAATCCTCTAATGTTTCTTCATAATTATTTAAACTAAAAGGCTTTATATCAATAACTAAAACATATTTTTTATTATATTTCATTAAATCCTTGCCATTTGTATCTAGAATCATATATTTTGTGTCACTAATTTTTTCTTCTTGATGATTTTGATATGATCCTTGAACCTTCTCTGATGGATGTACTTGTAACATATATAATCTTATACCTATTACTATCATTATAGTAATAAATAAAGATAAAATTAATAGTAATCTTTTTTTCATATTATATCTATCAATAAAAATACAAAACACCTCTCTTCAACTAAATTTTAGCCTTAGAGAAGGTGTTTTATTCAACACACAATATTTTATTATCTATTTTTTATTATTAAATCTTTTTCTTTTAATGGGATATCTGATTTTATTTTATACATCATTTGAGCTCTAGCTGCTGATTCAATAGGAGTACCATTTTCTTCAGTCATATCCTTTAATACAATCTCAAAATTATCCCCTTCAGGTCTCAATATTTCTACTGTATCTCCATTTAAAACTTTATTTTTTTGTTCAACAGTTGCTATTTTAGTCTCTTCATCATATGCTCTTACTATTCCTATTATATCAGCCGTTCTAACATACGATGAATCATCATATACTTGCTCATTATTTTTACCATAGTAAAAACCTGTATGATATTGTCTATGGCTTACTTTATTTAAATTCTCCATCCATTTTGGATTAAATTTATAGTTTTCTGGATCTTTTAAATAAGCATCTACTGCTTGCCTATATGATTTTACTACTGCAGCAACATAGTAAGCACTTTTCATTCGTCCTTCTATTTTAAGTGAATATACTCCTGCATTAATAACATCATCAATATATTCAACCATACATAAATCTTTTGAATTCATTACATATGCTCCATTATCATCCTCAACTATTGGAAAATATTCTCCTGGTCTCTTTTCTTCTACCAAATGATATTTATATCTACACGGTTGTGCACAAGCACCTCTATTAGCATCTCTTCCTGTCATATAGTTTGATAATAAACATCTTCCTGAGTAACTTATACACATTGCTCCATGAATAAATGCTTCAATTTCACATTTTTCTGGCAAATTCTCTCTCATTTCTTTTATTTCATTTAAACTAAGTTCTCTTGCCATTACTATTCTTTTGACACCTTGATCATACCAGAACTTAGCAGCTCTCCAATTAACATTATTAGCTTGAGTACTTAAATGTATTTCTAAGTTTGGTACAACCTCCTTAGCTATAGATATTATTCCTGGATCCGATACTATTATAGCATCAATTCCTGTATTATATAAATCTATTAAATAATCTTCAACACCATCTAAATCTGAATTATGTGGAAATACATTTAACGTTACATAAACTTTTCTATTTCTTTCATGTGCATATTCTACACCTTCTTTTAATTGTTCATTTGTAAAATTATCTGCAAAAGCTCTTAAATTTAGTTTACTTCCTCCTAAATATACAGCATCTGCACCAAAATCAATTGCTATTTTAAGTTTATCTAAATTCCCTGCTGGTGCTAAAATTTCTGGTCTTATCATTTTAAAATTACCTCCTCTTTGTAACTGCTATACCATCTCCCATCGGTATTACAGTAGTAATTAAATTTTCATCATGAGTTACTAAATCTAAATAAGTTCTCATTCTTTTTACTATAGTTATTTTTCTTCTTTTCACCAAATCATCACAGGCAACCATACCTCTAAATAAGACATTATCAGCTATAATTATTCCATCTTCTTTAAGTAGTCTTAAACAATGTGGAAGAAAATGATTATAATGACCTTTTCCCGCATCCATAAAAATCAAATCAAAAGGTTCTTGTAATTTTTCTAAAATCTCTAAACAATCGCCTTCTTCTATGTTAATTTTTTCACTTAAATTAAATTTATTTAAATTTAATTTAGCAAGTTCTATCATCTTTTCATCTCTTTCAATTGTTACAATATCTGGATTAGTTCCAGAAGCTTCATACATTAAAATTGATGAAAATCCTACAGCTGTTCCAAGCTCTAGAATTCTTAATGGCTTTTTCATACTAACCATAAATTCTAAAAATACTCCTGTCTCTTTTTGAACTATAGGGACGCCATTTTCTCTCGCAAAATCTTCTATATCTTTTAAAATTCCTTTTCTATCTGGAATAAGATTTCTTATATAGTCTTCCATATAATCATATGTAATTTTACTCATCTAACTCCTCCATAATAAACTAATATCCTAACTCTTTCTTTTTCTTTAAAAAATCTTCATAATTATTAGAGAAATAATGATAACCGTTATCTTGTAGAATATAGAACAAATAATCTGTTTTTTCTGGATTTAATGCTGCTTTAATTGATTCTTTTCCTGGATTGCATATAGCACCAACCGGTAAGCCATTATATTTATAAGTATTATAAGGTGACTCAATAGCTAAGTGTTTGTTTAATACCACATCTACATGATATCCTAAAGCATAAATCACTGTTGCATCTAATTGAAGCTTCATATTATCATTTAATCTATTATAAATAACTGATGAAATCAAAGTTCTATCTTCATCATATCGTGCTTCCTTCTCTATCATAGACGCAATTGTAATAGTCTTTTCTATATCATCATCTTTAATATCAATACTTAAATCATTTTCAATCTCATCTAAAACTTCTGTAAATCTTCTAAGCATAGCTTTAACTATAAAATCTGCATTAGTATCACTTTTTAATAAGTATGTATCAGGATATAAAAATCCCTCTAAATTATATCTTTTATGTTCATCTTTTTTTATAAAATCTGGTAAAGGATACTTTTTTACTGCATTTAAAAAATCATCTTTTGAACAAAATCCTTCTTCTTCTACCTTTTTAGCTATTTTATCCACATCATATCCTTCTGGAATAGTTAATTTTTTAAGATTTTTATTATCATTTTGATTATTTAATATTGAAATTAATTCGTTTAAGTCAACATTAGAGTTAACTTGATATATTCCTTCTTGTAAATCTATATTTGGTTTATTTAACATAAGGTTAAGTTTAATAAAATACTTATTAGTCAATTTTCCTTCTCTTTGCAATCTATCTAAAACCCCATAAAAGCCTTCTCCATATCTAACTTCTATTATGGTTACATTTTCATTATTCTTTAAAGGTTTATTAATAGCCTTTTTATAAGAAATAAATCCTATTATTAAGACTAAAACTAAAGTTGTTAATATTATAAAAAACAATGTTTTTTTTAAGGATTTAAACTTAATCATAAAGTTCCTCCTAATACAATAAAGTAAATAGCCTAAAAGACTATTTACTTTAATTATAATATCTTTTTATGTTATTTAAAACAAATTTCAAGTTTATTTTTTACTTCTGCTAATTAACTTCTTTCTTTCACCACTTGCTAATACTGTTTTTCTCATTCTAATATTTTCTGGTGTAACTTCAACTAATTCATCATCATTTATAAACTCTAAACATTGTTCAAGTGTCATTTCAATTGGTGGAATTAATTTTACAGCTTCATCAGCTCCTGATGATCTTGTATTAGTAAGTTTCTTACCTTTACATACATTTATATCAATATCTTCTGCTCTAGATGACACTCCAACAATCATACCTTCATATACAGGAACAGCTGCACCTATAAATAATTGTCCTCTTTCTTGAGCATTAAATAATCCGTAAGCTATTGATTCTCCATCTCCAAAAGAAACTATAGAACCTCTACTTCTAGTTGGAATTTCACCTTTAAATTTATCATAACTGTGGAATACATGGTTCATTATTCCATTACCCTTTGTATCAGTCATAAATTCATTTCTAAATCCTATTAATCCTCTAGCAGGAACTATGAATTCCAATCTTGTATAACCATTTACAGCTGATGTCATATTAACCATTTCAGCTTTTCTTGGTCCTAATTTTTCCATAACAGGTCCCATAAATTCTTCTGGAACATCAATTGTTAAATATTCCATTGGCTCTACTTTATGACCATTTTCTTCTTTAATAATAACGCTAGCTTTTGAAACTTGGAATTCATATCCTTCTCTTCTCATAGTTTCTATAAGTATTGAAAGATGAAGTTCTCCTCTTCCTGAAACCTCAAAACAATCAGGCGTAAGTTCATTTACTCTTAAACTAACATTTGTTTCAAGTTCCTTAAGTAATCTATCTCTTAAATGTCTTGATGTTACAAACTCTCCTTCTTTTCCTGCAAACGGAGAATTATTAACCATAAAGTTCATACTAAGAGTTGGTTCATCTATACTAACAAATGGAAGTGCTTCAGGATTTTGTGAATCCGCAATAGTTTCACCTATATTAGCATCAGTAACTCCACTTACTGCAACTATATCACCTAATGAAGCTTCATCTGCTTCTTCTCTTTTTAATCCGTTATAAGTAAATACACTTGTAATTTTGTAATTTGAAGTTGATCCATCATTTCTAACTAAAGCAACAGTTTGATTTTTCTTTACTTTACCTCTATGTATTTTCCCTATCGCAATTTTACCAACATATTCATTAGTATCTAATGTTGTAACTAACATTTGTAATGGTTCATCTATATATCCTTCTGGTGCATCTACATGTTCAATTATTTTTTCAAATAATGGAAGCATATCATTGTTTGTATCTTCTACATTATTTCTTGCAAAACCTTCTCTAGCTGATGCATAAAGTATTGGGAAATCTAATTGTTCATCATTAGCACCTAATTCTAAGAATAAGTCAAATACTTCATCAATAACATCTACTGGTCTTGCATCTGGTTTATCTATCTTATTTATTACAACTATAGGTTTTAATCCTAATTCTAAAGCTTTCTTTAAAACGAATTTAGTTTGTGGCATTGGTCCTTCATATGAATCAACTACTAATAAAACAGAATCAACCATCTTTAAAACACGTTCAACTTCTCCACCGAAATCAGCATGTCCTGGTGTATCTACAATATTAATTTTAATTCCGTTATAATGTACAGCAGTATTCTTTGAAAGAATTGTAATACCTCTTTCTTTTTCAAGGTCATTTGAATCCATAACTCTTTCTTGAACTTTTTCATTACTTCTAAAAACATGACTTTGTCTTAACAAAGCATCTACTAAAGTAGTTTTACCATGGTCAACGTGAGCTATAATCGCAATATTTCTTATATCTTCTCTTTTTATTAATTCCATTTCCATTCCTCCAAAGTAAATATTTAATGTATGGAAAGTCTAACTTTTACTCTATGTAAACCTATAACTTTTTTTCTCCAAAATAAAATTGGATACAAAAGTATCCAATTTATAAATCACTATTTTCTATTTTAACCTTTTATTTTACAAAAGTCAACTTTATTATACAATATCCTATTTGCCAATATTTTTAAGTTTCCATTATTATTGGTAAAATCATCGGTTTTCTCTTTGTTCTTTCATAAAGTAACTCTCTAAGTTCATCTCTCATTCTAGATTTCAATGTAGCCCAATCAGCAATCTTCTTTTCTTCACATTCCCTTAATACATTTCTTACAAGATCTTTAGCTTCATCCATAAGATCTTCTGATTCTCTTACATATACAAATCCTCTTGAAATAATATCAGGACCTGCTATTACATTAGCAGTCTTCTTTTCTAAAGTAACCACAACTGTTAATATTCCATCTTGAGATAAATGTTTTCTATCTCTTAATACTATATTACCAACATCACCAACACCAAGACCATCAACAAATACTTGACCTGATGAAACAGTAGAAGTTTTCTTTATATAATTTCTTGTTACTTCTATCACATCACCATTTTCTGGTATCAAAAGATTCTTTTCAAGAAGTCCAAGCTCTACAGCGAGTTCCCCATGTTGTTTTAAATGTCTATATTCTCCATGAACTGGAATAAAGAATCTTGGTTTAACCAACCTTTGCATTAATTTTAATTCTTCTTGACATGCATGCCCTGATACATGGACTTTTTCTAAAGATTCATAAATTACTTCAGCACCTTTTTTAAATAACTGATTTATAACTTTAGAAACAAGCTTTTCATTTCCTGGGATTGGCGTTGCAGAAATAATTACTGTATCGCCTTCAATTATATTAATCTTTCTATGCTCTGATGCAGCCATTCTTGCTAATGCTGACATCGGCTCACCTTGACTTCCAGTTGTTATAATAACAACCTTTTCATTTGGATATTTTGATATTTGGTCAACAGAAATAAGAACTTCTTTTTCAATATTTAAATATCCTAATTCTATTGCAACTTGAACTATATTCTCCATGCTTCTTCCAGACACCGCTACCTTTTTTCCATAAATTTGCGCAGCGGTTATTATTTGCTGAATTCTATGAACATTTGAAGCAAATGTTGCAACTATAATTCTACCTTTTGCATTATCAAAAAGCCTTACAAAGCTTTCTCCAACAGTCCTTTCAGACATTGTGTATCCTGGTCTTTCAACATTAGTTGAATCAGCCATCATGACTAATACACCTTTTTTCCCTAATTCTGCAAATCTTGCAAAATCCATTATTTCTCCATCAATAGGAGTATAATCAATTTTAAAATCACCAGTATGAAGTACTGCACCCAGTGGCGTATGAATAACAATTGCTACTGAATCCGCAATAGAGTGATTAGTTTTAATAAATTCTACTGAAACACTATTTAACTTTATTGTATCTTTTGGCTTTACTCTTATCAATTCTGTTGAACTAAGTAAACCGTGCTCTTTTAGTTTTGTTTCAACAATCCCAAGAGTAAGTTTAGTACCATAAACCGGAACATTTAATTGCTTTAAAATATAAGGCAATGCTCCTATATGGTCTTCATGTCCGTGAGTTAAAAATATTCCTCTGACTTTATCTATATTTCTTATAAGATACGAAACATCTGGTATTACAATATCTATTCCAAACATATCATCATCTGGAAATTTAAGACCACAATCTATTACAACAATATCATCTTTATATTCAATAGCTGTGATATTTTTACCTATTTCGTTTATACCACCTAAAGGAATAATTTTAACCTTAGCCCTTTCGTTTTTCATGTTTCCCCTCCTTTTCTATATATTTATATTATCAATAAATAACTTATCTTTATAAAAAGTTATTTACTCTTTATCAGCTTTGTTTTGACATTCCTCACATACTCCATAAAATTTCACACTATGATCGGATATCTTAAACTTATATTGTGTTTCAATTTGTGTTTCTAATTCTTCTAATAAATCATCTTGTACTTCTAGTACTTTATTACACAAATTACACACTAGATGATGGTGTCTATGAGTTTCATCACCATGTACCAACTCATATCTATTACATCCATCATTTAATTCTAATCTACATATTACACCTAATTCTTCTAATAAGATGATAGTTCTATATACAGTAGCTAAACCAATTTCAGGACAGCTACGCTTAACTTCATCATATATTTCTTCTGCTGTTAAATGCTTTCCTTCTGTTTCGATAATCGCATTAACAATAGATCTTCTTTGTGCTGTTAATTTATATCCTTTTTTTTTCAAATCTTCTTTCAAGGCATCCATATCTATTGAAGTTAATTTCTCCATAATAACACCTCACTTTTTTAATTATAATATATTAATTTTGCTCTTCCATAATAAGATTATAAGCTTCTTCAACTAAATCAAACTCTTTTTCATCTTCTATGCTTATAAGATTTTCGTTTCCGTCTTCATCTATAACAATTTTTAAAACAAAAGCTTCATCTGTTTCACCTAATGCTGGTGTTACAACTACATATTCACCATTTATTTCATCTATTTGAAAATAAGTAATAACTTTAAATTTAACTTGTTCACCATTTTCATCTAATAATTCTATAAATTCTACATCTTTTTCCATAAAAATTACCTCCATAAATATATTTCGTTTAAATATTTCAAAATTTAATGCTTTTTTAACTTTATTTAGAAATTCTATCTAAATATCCTTGAAGTATATAAGTTGATGCAATTTTATCTACTATTTTTTTTCTTTTATTTCTTGAAAGATCTGCCTCCAACATAGCTTTATGTGCTGCCACAGTTGTTAAACGTTCATCCCAAAATTCTACTTTTATTTGCAACTCTTCTTCAATTAATTTACCGAATGTCATAGTTATTTCTCCTGATGGTCCTATTGTTCCATTCATATTTTTAGGAAGGCCAACAACTATAGTTTCAACTTTATATTCTTCACAAATTTTTTTAATTTCATCTATATCTTTTTCTTTATTAGTTCTTCTTATTGTAGTTATTCCTTGTGCAGTAAACCCTAATGGATCTGATATAGCTACTCCAATAGTTTTCTGCCCTACATCTAAACCTAGTATCCTCAAAATTAAAACACCTCTTATAAAAATAAAAGTGCCCGCCATACGGGCACTCTTTACTTTATCTCTAAATAAGACTTTATAACTTCTTCGAGTATTTCATCTCTCTCAAGCTTTCTTACTAAAGCTCTTGCTCCGTTGTAATTAGTAATGTAAGTAGGGTCTCCTGAAATTAAATATCCAACTAACTGATTTATAGGATTATAACCCTTTTCCTTTAATGAATCATAAACCTCTGTCAAAATAGATTTTGTTAAAACTTCTTTATTTTTAGTTAAATCAAATTGCATTGTATGTTCAATATTATTACTCATAGTACCGCTGCTTAAAGCAGCACACCCCCCTTACCAATAGTCTAAGGAAACGATATCCATATTTATTATTAACTTAATATTTAAAACTTATTCACTAAGTATATATACTATATAAAAATTATGATTTTATCGAACTTTTATAATCTATATATAGATTATAACCTATATTGTCTAAAAAGTATACTACTTTGCTAAAGTTTCAACTATTTTGTAAACTTCATTAAGTGCTTCTTCTACCTTTTCTGGTAATTTTCCTCCTGCTTGAGCCATGTCGGGTCTTCCTCCACCGCCACCGCCAAGTATAGACGATACCTCTTTTATTACTTTACCACAATGTACTCCATTAGAAACTGCATCTTTTGTAGCCATTGCACAAATAATTACTTTTCCATCAGTTTCACTTGTAAGTACTGTTAATGATTTTTCAACCTTATCTCTTACCTTTTCACAAAGATTTCTTAATGCCTCTCCATCAACATCTTTTAATCCATAAGAAATAACATTTATACCTTTAATTTGCTTGGTTGAATTAATTATATCATCAATTCCCATTGATGCAAATTTAGATTTTAAATTTGATATTTCTTTATCTTTTTCTTTAATTTCTTTAGCTTGTTGATCAAGTTTTCCTATTATTTCTTTTTCTGAACACTTAAGCTTATTTGAAACTTGTTTTAATAATTCTGCTTTTTCATTAATTAATTTATAAGCTTCTATACCTGTTACCGCTTCTATTCTTCTAGTTCCAGCAGCTATCCCACTTTCAGATATTATTTTGAATAATCCTATTTTACCAGTATTATCTATATGAGTACCTCCACATAATTCCTTAGAATACTCACCTGCGCAAACAACTCTAACCTTATCTGCATATTTATCATCAAATATTCCAATTGCTCCACTATTTTTTGCAGATTGTAAATCCATTTCTTGTGTACTTACTGCTATAACACTCATAATAGCTTCATTAACTAATTTTTCAACATTAAGAATTTCTTCTTCTTTTAAACCCTCAAAATGAGAAAAATCAAATCTTAATCTATCCGCACTTACATATGATCCTGCTTGATGAACGTGATTTCCTAATACCTTAACTAAAGCTGTATCTAAAAGATGCGTAGCTGTATGATTTCTTTTAATATTTTCTCTTCTAGTTTTATCTACTTCTAATGTAACCTTATCACCTATTTTAAGTTCTCCATTTAATACTTCTACAAAATGAACTATCTTTCCACCAATGTTCTTTTTAGTATCAAGTATTTTTCCATTAAATCTATCATTAGATATTGTACCCGTATCTCCTATTTGACCACCCATTTCCGCATAAAATGGAGTAGTATCAGTAACAACAACAGCACTATTTCCTTCTGTTATAACATCTACAAAATTTTCTCCACTAATTAAACACTTTACTTCTCCAACTAATTTATCATTATTATATCCATCAAATTTAGTTTCAATAGTTTCTTCTATAATATCTAAAGTTTTTATATCTGCCCCCATATAATTTGAAGTTTTTCTTGCACTTCTAGCTCTTTCTCTTTGCTCTTTCATTTCCTTATCAAAACCTTCTTCATCAAGAGAAAGACCTGCATCTTCTAAGATTTCTTTTGTAAGTTCCATTGGAAATCCAAAAGTATCATATAACTTAAATCCATCAGTTCCATTTAATACTTTTTCATTCTTTTCTTTTAATTCTGATATAAATGTATTTAATATATCCATTCCAGCATCTAAAGTTTCTCTGAATTTATCTTCTTCTATTTTGATTACTTTTTTAATATATTCCTTTTTCTTTTCTAAATCTGGATAAGCATCTTTAGCATCTCTAATAACTATATCGCATAAGTCACATAAAAATGCGTCCTTTATCCCTAAAGTTTTTCCATGTCTAGCTGCTCTTCTTAGTAATCTTCTAAGAACATATCCTCTTCCTTCATTTGAAGGCATAACTTCATCAGATATTAAAAATGTTATAGATCTAATATGATCAGTTATAATTCTTAAAGAAACATCTGTTTTATATTCCTTTCCATATTCCACATTAGCAAGCTTACATATTCCTTTTAATATATTCTCTATTGTGTCTATTTCAAATATATTATTTTTTCCTTGCATTATAGTTGCAAGTCTTTCTAGACCCATACCTGTATCTATATTAGTTTTTTCAAGTTTTTCATAATTCCCTTTTCCATCACCATCGAATTGAGTAAATACAAGATTCCAAAATTCTACTATTTCATCTGCATCAGCAAATTCAACAAATTCTTCAGCATTTTTAGGCACTTTATCGGTTCTATTAAAATGAATTTCAGTACAAGGACCACAAGGACCTGATCCATGTTCCCAGAAATTATCCTCTTTACCTAATCTAAATATATGAGTCTTATCTACATCTGTAAGAGTAGTCCAATATTCATATGCTTCATCATCATCTAAATATATTGTTACATATAATTTTTCTTTTGGAAGCTCTAAGACTTCTGTTATAAATTCCCAAGCCCATGGAATTATTTCTTTTTTAAAATAATCTCCAAAAGAAAAGTTTCCAAGCATTTCAAAAAATGTACCATGCCTACTTGTTATTCCTACATTTTCGATATCTCCAGTTCTTACACATTTTTGACAAGTTGTAATTCTTGTCTTAGGTGGTTTTTGCAAACCTGTAAAATATGGTTTAAGTGGAGCCATTCCTGCATTTATTAATAATAAGCTTTTATCATTTTGTGGAACTAAAGAAAAACTATCTAATCTTAAGTGCTCTTTACTTTCAAAAAACTTCAAATAAGCTTCTCTTAAATCATTGGTTTTCATAAAATTCATAAATATTCCTCCATATAATAAATTAATTTATCTTAATATAAAAATTATCAATGTTATTATAAAATTATAGCTTTTATAATTTCCTAGTACATAAAAAAAGCCTCATCCCTAAAAATAAAGGGACGAAAGCTATTATTTCCGCGGTACCACCCTAATTATGTATATAATACATCACTCAGTTATTTATAGCTCCTAGGTAGCTTCGAAATATATAAATAAGGAATTCTCACCAACCATTCCTTCTCTGAATATCTATAACACATCTACTTTTCCTATTCATCGCTTAATATTTAATTATTTCATGAAAATTATATTTCATCTAAATAATTATGTCAATAATCAATATATTTTTGTTTTAAACTTCTGATATATAGCCTTATAAATTAGATGCTATTAATTCAAGGCATATCTCCTATAAAAATTTTATAAAAAATTATACATATGATAACTTAATTAGAACATATATATTAATTATTTTTAAAATAAATAATAGTTAATATCATCATATAAAACCTTTATAACTACTCCTATAGGAACAGCTAATACCATTCCTATAAATCCTCCAAACTTATCCCCAATAAGAAGTAATATAATTATAACAATCGGATGCATATCTGTACTATCTCCAGTTATTTTAGGAGATAAAATGTTTCCTTCTATTTGTTGAATTATAAAAATTCCACATGCCACCCAAAATGCTTTTATAGGTGAATCTAAAAAAGCTACTATAACAGCTGGTATACCTCCAAAAATAGGTCCGAAATAAGGTATTATATTTAATATAGCATTTAATAGAGAAATCCAAACCGGAAACTTAACTTTAAATATAATTAATAAAATAAATGTCATACAACCTATTATTACAGAAAGAAATATTTGACTTGCAATGTATCTTCCTAAAACTTTATCTATATCATTTAATATTCTTTTAGTTAACGCCCTTTTTTCAGTTGGTAATATTAATAATATCTTATTATATATTTTTTCTCCATCGCATAAAAAATAATAAACTACTACAGGTAAAATTGCACAAGAAATAATATTTTCAG
Source organism: Clostridium weizhouense (assembly GCF_019431045.1). Classification (GTDB taxonomy): domain Bacteria; phylum Bacillota; class Clostridia; order Clostridiales; family Clostridiaceae; genus Clostridium; species Clostridium weizhouense. Next base: position 167,828 of record NZ_JAHXPT010000004.1, read on the forward strand.
TTATCAATATAAAATTATTAATTATACTTTTAGAAAAATTTAAAAATATTATATTTCCCTTCTCCAAAATCTCATTATATATTGAATTCAATGCTGGAAAATTAATCATTTTAAACCTTCCTGATATTGAATCTAAAAATTCTGCAATATTATCAAATATAACTCCAATATTAGACACTTCTTTAACTAGTTCAGGGATTATTATTACTACACAAGTTATAATAAGACTTAAAATTCCAATAATTATCAATAAGGATGCTGTAGTTTTTTTTATTTTAAACCTATATTCAATAAAATCTCTAGCAGGTGATATAAGATAAGATAAAATAAATGAAATTATTATTATATTTGCAACACTATTTATAGAATCATTACATAAATATATTAATACTATTAGGAATAATATTAATAACAATATTATTGGTATAATTTTATTTTTATATCTTTTTAACAGCTTCATAATTATTCATATTATGTGGCATAGTCTTAAATGAAATGCCTCTTTTTCCAGTATATAATATATAATCTTCTCCTAATATACACTCATTTAAAAGAATGATTTCTTTTCCTCTTATCATCTTGTCAATAAGTCCTGATGTTACTACAATTGCTTTTATTGAATAATCTTTTTCACAAATTAATAAATCTTCTACAACTCCTTTTACAGTACTACCTGTATCAACAACATCCATATCTTTAATATCTCTAAATTTTAATCCTGAACCTATTTCTAAATTATTTACTACTACATCTTCTCCAATTTCGATAACATCATCTATTGAAATATAATTCTTTTTAGAAAAAAAAGCTAAATTAGAAATTTCAAATCCAACTATTTGTTCATCATAAAAGTCAATATAAATATCTTGTATAACACCAATTTTTTTACCATTTATATCATATACTTTCTTCAAATAAAAATCTTTAGTTTTAAACATTATTTATAATACTCCTTATCTTAATAGTTTTCTACTATCTAATTGGTATTCTATCCATAATATAAGAAATAAATTCTATAAATAATTAATTTTTGGATAAAAAAAATAACAAGAAAAAGTAAAATCTATCTTTTTCTTGTTACTTTAAAGTAAGAAAATTAAATAATATCTGTACTAATATTATTTAAACAAATATAAATTAAATAATAGCCTCAATTATTCCTCCACCTACTACAATGTTTCCATTATAAAACACAACTGATTGGCCTTTTGTTATAGCTCTTTGTTTTTCTTTAAACGTTACTTTAACTCTTCCATCCTTTAATGGAGAAATAATGGCCTTAGCCGTTCTTGCAGAATATCTTATTTTAGCTTCAACTTCTGTTGGCTTATCTAAAGCATCAAAAGTAATAAAATTTAAATTTCCAGCTATCAATTCAGTTTTAAATATATCTTCTTCTGCACCTAAAACAACCTCATTTGTTTTAGGATTTATATCTGTTACAAATATAGGTCTTCCAAGTGCAATACCTAATCCTTTTCTTTGCCCTATAGTATAGTATACAATTCCTTTATGTTTTCCAAGTATATTACCATTTTTATCAACAAAATTGCCTGGTTTTATAACACCTGGTCTTGCATTTAATATATATTTTCCATGATCATTATCTGGAATAAAACATATTTCTTCACTATCTTTCTTATTATGAACCGCTAATCCTATTTCTTTAGCAATTTCTCTTATTTTTTCTTTTGTATATTGTCCACAAGGCATAAGAGTGTGCTTTAATTGGTCTTGGGTAAAATTATATAAAGCATAAGTTTGATCTTTTCTATCATCATCTGATCTTATAAGAAGATATCTACCATCTTTTTCTTCAATTTTAGCATAATGACCTGTAGCTACATAGTCTGCACCTATTCCTCTTGCTCTTCTTAAAAGTTCATCAAACTTTAAATGTTTATTACATTCTATACAAGGATTCGGTGTTCTTCCATCTATATATTCTTGCACAAAATAATCTATAACCTTATCTTTAAAATAATCTCTAAAATTTAAAACATAAAAAGGTATATCTAACTTATCGCATACTCTTCTAGCATCATTTACAGCAGAAAGGGAGCAACATCCCCCTTCTTTTTCTGCATATTCATTATCTTCTTGCCATATTTGCATTGTAGCACCAATGACTTCATAACCTTGTTGTTTTAATAAATATGCAGCAACAGAGCTATCAACTCCGCCACTCATACCTATTAATACTTTTTTCTTAGTAGAGTTACTCATCTGTTATTCTCCATGAACCATGTTATGTAATTCATCATGGTTATGTTCTTTCATTGGTCTTACTTCTAAACCATTTTTTTCTCTATAATCATTTATAGCCTTATGAATAGCCTCTTCTGCAAGCACTGAACAATGCATTTTTACTGGTGGAAGTCCATCTAATGCTTCTGCAACTGCTTTATTACTTAATTCCCATGCTTCATCTAAACTTTTACCTTTTATCATCTCTGTTGCCATTGATGATGATGCTATAGCTGATCCACAACCAAAAGTTTTAAACTTTACATCTTTTATAATGTTATCTTCAACCTTTAAATATATTTTCATTATATCGCCACATTTGGCATTTCCAACTTCACCTATTCCATTAGCATCTTCAATTTCTCCAACATTTCTTGGATTTTTAAAATGGTCCATTACTTTATCTGTATATATCATATTAATTTTCTCCCTTCTTTAAAAAGTCATCCCATAATGGTGACATATTTCTTAATCTTTCAATAATTGGTGGTACAGTCTCAATAACATAATCTACATCTTCTATAGTTGATCCTTCACCCAATGTTAATCTTAATGATCCATGTGCTCTTTCATGTGGCAGACCAATCGCTAATAATACATGAGATGGATCTAATGATCCTGATGTACATGCACTTCCACTTGATCCACATATTCCTTCAAAATCTAAAGATAATAAAATTGATTCCCCTTCAATAAATCTAAAACATACATTTACATTTCCCGGTAATCTTTTATCACCTGTTGGTCCATTTAATCTAGTATAAGGAATTTTTAGAAGTCCATCTATTAATCTATCTCTTAATTCTGTCATTCTCTTCATGTGAGATTCTAAATTATCATTTGCTAGTTCAATTGCCTTACCAATACCAACTATACCTGCTATATTTTCAGTTCCTGCTCTTCTTGATCTTTCTTGGCCTCCACCATGAATTAAATTATCAATCTTAATGCCTTGTCTTATATATAAAACTCCGATTCCTTTAGGTCCATAAACCTTATGTCCTGCTAAAGATAACATATCTATATTCATTTCTTTTACATCAATTGGTACATTACCAACTGCTTGAACTGCATCTGTATGAAAATATATATTTCTTTGTTTACATATTTCTCCTATTTCTTTAATAGGTTGAATAGTTCCTATTTCATTATTAGCAAACATAATTGAAACTAATATAGTTTTATCTGTTATAGCATTTTTTAAATCATCTAAGTTAATAAATCCTTCTTTATCAACATCTAAATATGTAACTTCATAACCTTGTTTTTCTAAATATTCGCAAGTATGAAGAACTGCATGATGTTCTACCTTTGTTGTTATAATATGATTTCCTTTATTTTTATGCGCAGAAGCAATTCCCTTTATCGCCCAGTTATCAGCTTCTGATCCTCCGCCTGTGAAGTATACTTCTTCTGCTTTACAATTTAATGCTTTTGCAATTTTAAGTCTTGCTTCATCTATCGCCATTTTAGTTGTTCTTGATATTCCATAAAAAGAAGATGGATTACCAAATTTTTCTGTAAAATATGGTAACATTTCTTCTAGAACTTCAGGTTTAACATAAGTTGTAGCTGCATAGTCCATATAAACGTTTCTCATTATTTATTCACTCCTATCAACAATCTCTATTGATGTTTTTTTACCATCATAGTCATCTATTATATCTTGTAACGTAATTGAATTCATAACATCATCAATACTATCTTTTATCTTTTGCCATAGTAATTTTGTTGCACAACTGTCAACATTTGAACACTCTACTCCATCAATACAATCTGCTATTTCAACTGGTCCTTCTAAAACATGCATTATATCTCCAACAGTAATTTCTGCTGGTGGTTTACTTAATACATACCCTCCCTGAGCACCTCTTATACTTCTGATTATATTGGCTTTTCTAAGTGGACTAAATAGTTGTTCTAAATAATATTCTGAGAGACCTTGTCTTTTAGATATAGTTTTTATCGATGTCGGTGGCCCTCCATAGTTAAATGCCAGGTCAACCATAGCTCTAACTCCATATCTACCTTTTGTAGAAAGTTTCATTCATTTCACCCACTTATTATTTATTAATTATAAATTCCGTTTATATCTTATCAAAACACTCGGCTTTTGTCAATTAATTCGAATTACTTTTTTATTGTCTCCCAGTATTTTTTTATACTTTCTTCATATTTATTGTTCTGTTTAATATAGTACTTTTTTTCTCTTAGTTCTAAAGGTAAATATTCCTGCTTTACATAGTTGTTAGGATAATCATGAGGATATTTATATCCTCCAACCCCTAATTTTTTTGCGCCATTATAATGAGCATCTTTTAAATGCTTAGGTATATCACCAATATTTATTGACTCTAAATCACTCATTGCGGAATTTAGAGCCCTATAAGTACTATTTGATTTTGGAAGTGTTGCTAAATAAACAACTAGTTCTGATAAAATTATACCTGCTTCAGGAAATCCTACTTTTAAAGCTAATTCAATCCCAGAATTAACAACAGTTAATGCATTTGGATGTGCAAGCCCTATATCTTCTGCTACTATTACAGATATTCTTCTTATAATTGCTGACATATTCCCGCCTTTTATAAGTCTTGCTAAATAATGTACAGCTGCATTAGGTTCACTTCCTCTAATACTTTTTTGCAATGCACTTAATAAGTTATAAAATTCATCACCATTACTATCAGATCTTAAATTAGACTGACCAAGAGACTCTATATACTCAGTTGAAATTTCTTTAACTAACTTAACTTGAGAATTTATAGCTAATTCTAAAATATTATATGCTTTTCTATAATCCCCTTGAGAAATTTCTCCAATATATTCTAAAGCGTTCTCAGAGTATTTGACTTTTATACCTTCATTTAATAATTTATCTAAAGACTTTTTAAGACCTAATACTATATCTAAAACTTTTAGTGGTTCAAATTGAAATATATTACACCTACTTATTATAGCCTTGTGTATTACAAAATAAGGATTTTCTGTCGTACTTGCAATCAACGTTATTCGTCCATCTTCTATAAATTCTAATAAAGCTTGTTGTTGTTTTTTATTAAAATGTTGTAATTCATCTATATAAAGAACTATACCACCATAATTTAATAAATTATCTAAACTTCCCGTTATTTCCTGAATATCTTTTACAGATGCTGTTGTTGCATTTAATTTATAAAACTTTTTATCAACATAATTAGCCATTATATTAGCCAATGTTGTTTTTCCTGTTCCTGGCGGACCATAAAATATACAATTACATATTTGATTACTTTTTATTAAATTATATAACGGGCTTTTTTCACTTAATATATGTTTTTGCCCAACAAAATCCTCTAATTTATTTGGCCTCATTAAATCTGCTAATGGCCTCATATTTTCACCTCATTAAAATTACATATTATATAACTCTATTGTTAATACATGTAACATAATTTATATATAATTAATAGTAGAATAAAGCATAAAAAAAAGCAAACCTTTTATTGGTTTGCTTCTAACTATATATAACTATTAATCTAAATCTATCTTACTTAATATACTATTTTAAAAATATAATTCTAAATAATATTTTTTAAAATCCACTATATAGAAATAGCCCTATGTCCTATTCCTATAACAACTTCATCTAAATGAAGCAATCCTATACTTAGAAATATACAAACTGATATATGCTCTCCACCTCTAGCTATTCCAATTTTTCCACCAACATTTTGAGCATTTGCTCTATTAGAAATTTGATTTATAGCATCTCTAGTAGCACCTATAACAGCACCTTCATGTAAATGTTCTTCTCTTATAAGACCATTTCTCTTTGAAGCTACTAAAGCACTTTCTAATATCTTAGATATAGATGAATTAATATTTCCACCTATATTAACTGCTGTAACCTTAACATCTTGTTTATTATAAATTCTTTTTAATTCTTCCTCTTCATGTCTATCACATATGGCCATCTTAGTTGCAATTTTGGCAACTCTAGTACTATTGCTATCCATATTATTTCTGCTCCTTTTTATAAAATATTTAAAATTATATTAACATTTTGCTATGTTTTAAAACAGTGTTGATATTGTAGTATAAGCCTGAACTGGCATTGGAATTTGCTTTTTAGAACTCTTAAGTGAAAGTCAAAATTTTATATTTTGTTCCTCGAATTTACTGGACGAATGTATATGAGTCAAGTTTCCTATTTCAGTTCTGTCCATGAGCTTTATACTACAATATCAACATTCACTTAAAACATAGACTAATATTTAATTTTAAAATATATCCTTAGACTATTATTACAGACAGGTATTCTAATAACCTATTAAGTATATTTACTTCTCTATCCCAAAAAAAATTTGTATATTCTGCATAATTAACCTCAATATATTCATTTAAAACTAAAGCTATTGAAAGTAACATTAAAATATTTTTCTTTAAATACTTTTTTTCATAAAGACATTTATAAACTTCGAGTACATTATCAACAAATTTATCACTTTTTTCAACAATTAATACTGACAATCCTAGTAATAAATAATAATCTTTTTCTAATAAAATATTATTATCATAAAATAATTTTTTTATATCTTTAAGCTTCTCTAATCTATCTATATAATTTTTATTGTTTGAAAGCATCAACGTAGAGACAGAATATAATGCCTCCTCTTTATTTATACCTTTATTAATTAGTGTATCATAAATTTTAAAATAATCTTTTAATACTTCATCACACTCTTTTGTAAACATTGAAATATTTAAAAAACATAAGTTTCTTAAACTATATTCTTTTCCTATACCATATCTAGATTCTATATTTTCTTTTATGTATATCATTTTTTTTATAATATAATCATATTCTATTTCTGGAAATCTAACACTTATATTAAATGATATAAATTCAGTTAACTTGTCCAATTCAAATCTCTTACTAATCAAATGATTGTATATCATTGCTGTGTCCTTAATTATTTTTTCATAATTACTATTTGAATATAAAAAAATAGACATTACTTTTCTCATTTCTGAATTAAAGTTAGATCCTATATCACTCTTTTTTATATATTTTCTTATTGCTTTTAGTTTTACATAATCAATTTCTTCATTAGTTATAGTATATAAAAAACTTTCTAAAACTTTGATTTTGCTACTCTCAAGTCTTAATGACTTATTTAAATTATCATAGTATTCTTTGAAAATATTTACTTTACTTCTCAGATCTACGTCCATATTACCATCCTCTAATTTTAACAATATATTTAATATATATATTCTAATTAAATTAAGTTTATCTTTTATATAAAATTATATCTTTAGACACATGAAATAAAATAATACATAAAAGAATCATTGTATGTGACTTAATTAACAACATATAATTAGAAGTATATATATCATAAATTTTCTATATAAGTTCCTCACTGTATTGGTAAGTTATATTATTTATAAATATTTTAAGATTTATATTAATGAACAAACTTTAGTGGAACTTATATACTATCTTATTTCTACATAATATTATTGTCAATATTATTATATATAAATTTGTATTATGATATTTTTCCATTTTAGTAATTTTATATTTAAAGAAGCTCTATGATACTAAAATCCATAGAGCTTCTTTAAATATATTTTATATATTACAATATTAATTATTATTTAAATTCCAATTTTTCTAAATTTATCATATCTTTCATTTAATAATTTATCTATTTCTGTAAATCTAACTTCTTTTAATGAATTTGAAATTTCTTCCTTTATCATAAGAGTTTGCTTAACCGGATTTTTATGTGATCCCCCTTTAGGTTCTCTTACTATTTTATCTATAATACCAAATTTTTTTAAATCTTGTGCTGTTATTTTCATAACTTCAGCAGCTTCTTTTGCTCTTTTACTATCCTTCCATAAGATTGAAGCAAATCCCTCTGGTGAAAGTATTGAATATATAGCATTTTCTAACATAAGTATTCTATCACCAACAGTTAATGCTAAAGCACCCCCACTTCCACCTTCTCCAATAACGATTGAAATAACCGGTACTTTAAGTCTGCTTAATTCCACTAAATTATTTGCTATAGCACTTCCTTGCCCTCTTTCCTCTGCTCCAACACCACAAAATGCTCCTGGTGTATCTATAAAACAAATTACTGGTCTATTAAATTTTTCTGCTTGCTTCATAAGCCTTAAAGCTTTTCTATATCCTTCAGGATTTGGCATACCAAAATTTCTTTCAATATTTTCAGCAGTATTAGACCCTTTTGTTATAGCAACCACGGTAACATTTATACCTTCTATTGAAGCTATTCCACCTATAACAGCTTTATCATCTCCAAATAATCTATCACCATGAAATTCAATAAAATCTTTAAATATATTCTCAATATAATATTTTGCTGTAGGTCTTTCTTTATGTCTAGCAATCTCCACCTTTTCCCATGGTGTAACTGTTATAGCTTTCATTAACTCTTTATTCATATCTACCAACTCCATGTAAAACAAGAATTTTATATATACATGACCTCATATTGTTTCTTTCTATAATCTTATCAACAAAACCTTTTTCAAGTAAAAATTCTGCTTTTTGAAATGAATCAGGAAGAGTTTCTTTAATTGTATTTTCTATTACTCTTCTTCCTGCAAATCCTATCAAAGCATTTGGTTCACTTAAAATAATATCACCTTCCATAGCAAAACTTGCTGTTACACCACCAGTAGTTGGATCTGTTAAAACAGTAATATATAAAAGTCCCGCATCATCATGTTTTGCTATAGCACTACTTATCTTAGCCATTTGCATTAATGAATATATTCCTTCTTGCATTCTTGCACCACCAGAAGCAGTAAAGATAACAACTGGCATTTTATTTTCAGTAGCATATTCTACTATTCTAGTTATCTTTTCTCCAACAACAGTACCCATACTTCCCATCATAAAGAAACTATCCATTATAGCACATGCTATTTCTATGCCATTAACTCTTCCTACTCCTGTAACCACTGCTTCATTACTATCTATAGTATTTTTAATCTTTTTAATTTTTTCTTCATAACCTTCAAAGTTAATTGGATTATTAGTTGTTAGAACTTTCCACATTTCTTTAAATGTATCTTTGTCAAAAAACTGTTTTATTCTTTCTTGTGGACTTATTCTAAAATGATAACCACACTTTGTACAGACATGTTTATTATTTTCTAAATCTTCGTAATAAATCATACTATTACAACTATTACATTTGGTCCACATACCTGAAGGGATATTAGGTTTATCTTCAGGTATTTTTGCAGTAATATTATTTTTAAGTACTGAAGGATTAACAGTAGCATATTGATTTTTTCTAAACAAATCTTTAAGCATTATTCTTCACCATCTTTTCTGCTAAAAATGACGTATCATATTCTCCTCTTAAGAATTCTTCAGTTTCAAGTATAGAAAATTGAAAATCTATGTTTGTCCTAACCCCACCTACTGCAAATTCACCTAAAGCTCTTTTCATCTTAACAATTGCTTCATCTCGTGTTTTTCCATAGGTAATAAGTTTGGCAACCATTGAATCATAACAATATGGAATTTTGTATCCACAAAATATTGCTGAATCTATTCTTACTCCCATCCCACCAGGAAGGCAAAGTTCTGAAATTTCTCCTGGACATGGTCTAAAATCATTTTCTGGATCTTCTGCATTAACTCTACATTCTATAGCATGACCTGTTATATTTATATCTTCTTGAGTTAATGATAATTTTTCACCATAAGCTATCTTTAATTGTTCTTTGACTAAATCTACTCCTGTAATCATCTCTGTTATAGGATGCTCTACTTGTATTCTTGTATTCATTTCCATAAAATAAAAATTATTATTTTTATCAAATAAGAACTCTATTGTACCAGCATTCTTGTAATTAACAGCTTTTGCTGCTTTTTTTGCAATTTCACCCATGTTAGTTCTAATTTCTTCAGTTAGTATATTAGAAGGAGCCTCTTCTAATACCTTTTGATTTTTTCTTTGAAGAGAACATTCTCTTTCTCCTAAATGAATAACATTACCATGTTCATCAGCTAAGATTTGAAACTCAATATGTCTTGGATTTTCAATAAATTTTTCTATATATAATCTATCATCACCAAAACATGCCTTAGCTTCTGATTTTGCAGTTTTATATCCTTTTAAAAATTCTTCATCATTTCTTGCAACTCTTATTCCTTTACCGCCACCACCGGCTGCTGCCTTTATCATTATTGGATAACCAATTTCTTTGGCAATACTTAAAGCATGTTCTTCATTTTCTATAGAACCTTCATATCCTGGTACAACTGGAACATTAGCTTTTTTCATTATTTCTCTAGCTCTTGCTTTATCACCCATTAATTCAATAGATTCATAGTCTGGCCCTATAAATTTTATATTACATTCTCTACACATCTTTGCAAATTTAGGGTTCTCTGATAAAAATCCAAATCCTGGATGTATTGCATCTGCGCCTGTTAAAACACAAGCACTTAAGATATTTGTAATATTTAAATAACTGTCTTTAGCTGCAGCTGGTCCTATGCAAATTGCTTCATCAGCTAATTGAGTATGAAGTGCTTCTTTATCAATTTCTGAGTAAACAGCAACTGTAAGAATTCCCATCTCTCTACAAGCTCTAATTATTCTAACTGCAATTTCTCCTCTGTTTGCAATAAGCACTTTTTTAAACATAAACTTCACCTATCCTATAGCAAAAAGTATTTCAGCTTCACAAACTGTTTTTCCATCAACTGATGCTATCCCTTTACCTATTCCTATTGGTCCTTTTAATTTAATTATTTCACAATATAAATCTAATCTATCTCCTGGTACAACTTTGGCTTTAAACCTTACTTTATTAGTTCCAGCAAATAATGGTGTTTTACCTTTAAACTTTTCCATAGAAAGAATTGCTACTGCACCCGCTTGAGCTAATGCTTCTATTTGTAAAACTCCTGGCATAATAGGTTCTTCTGGATAATGTCCTTGGAAAAACTCTTCATTTGCAGAAACATTTTTATATCCTCTTACAAATAATTTTTCTTCTATATCCATCTCAGTTACTCTATCAATAAGTAAAAATGGATATCTATGAGGCAAAATTTCCTTTATTTCTTTTATCTTTAACATACAATTACTCCCCCTTTATAGCAAACAATTTTTGGCCATATTCTACCATATCTCCATCTTTTGCAAAGCATTTAATTATCTTACCGCTATAATCACTTTCAATTTCATTCATAAGTTTCATAGCTTCAATTATGCAAATAGTTTGACCTTTTTTTATTTCATCTCCCTCGTTAACAAAAGGATCACTTTCAGGAGATGGTGATGAATAGAATGTACCCACCATTGGTGAAGTGATTATTGTTGCATCACCTAAATCATCATTTTCAAGTTGTTTATTTATATTTAATTCTTCTCTTAGTTCTTTTTTTTCTTGCTTATTAACTTTCTCAATTTTTTCATCAACTAATTCTCTAACTGATACATTTTCTTTATTATTAGAAACTTCTCCTAAATTTCTAGTTAATGACTTATCCATTTTTATATAACTTTCATCAGTCTTTATTTCAAAAAATGCTAAATCCGAAGCATTTACCACATTAATAAGTTCTTTAATTTTTTCAAAATCCATAAAAATTCCCTCCTAAATTACTATTCCCATCTTTTAAATAGCAATGTTGCGTTATGTCCACCAAAACCTAAAGAGTTTGTTAAAGCATACTTAACATCTTGTTTTCTTCCTATATTAGGTACATAATCTAAATCTAACTCTTCATCTTTTGTTTCATATCCTATTGTTGGAGGAATAAATCCTTCTTCTAAAGCTTTTATACATATTACTGATTCAATGGCTCCAGCTGCTCCTAATAGATGACCTGTCATTGATTTTGTAGAAGATATCGGTATGTTATAAGCATCTTCTCCAAAAACTCTTTTAATTGCAGCAGTTTCAAATTTATCATTTAATTGAGTTGAAGTTCCATGTGCATTAATATAAGAAACTTCACTTTCTTTTATTCCAGCTTCATTTATTGCTTGAAGCATAGATTCTGCTGCTCCAACTCCATCTGGATGTGGAGATGTAATATGATAAGCATCACAAGTTGAACCATAACCAACTATTTCTGCTAAAATTTTAGCTCCTCTTGCTTGTGCTGATTCTAAAGATTCAAGTACTAGTATTCCTGCTCCTTCTCCCATTACAAAACCACTTCTATTTTTGTCAAAAGGAGTAGATGCTTTAGATGGATCATTAGATGAATTAAGCGCTTTCATACTATGAAATCCACCTATACCAATTCTTGTGATTGGAGCTTCTGCTCCTCCTGCTAACATTATATCTGCATATCCATGCTTTATAGCTCTAAATGCATCCCCTATATTGTTAGTTCCAGTTGCACATGCTGTTACTACTGATGTGCAAGCTCCTTCTAAACCATATTGAATTGCAATATTTCCTGCTGCTAAATTTATAATAGCCATTGGAACAAAAAACGGAGACATTCTTTTTGATTTTCCTGTAACTAACTTACTACATTCACTCTCAATTGTAGCAAATCCACCTATTCCTGAACCTACCATAACTCCAAATCTCTTTTTATCTACTTTATCTAAATCTATACATGAATCTTTTATTGCTTCATCAGCTGCAACCATTGCCATTTGAGCAAATCTATCTAGTCTCTTGCACTCTTTTTTTCCTATTATATCTTCTGGGTTAAAATCTTTAAGTTCCCCAGCAATCTTAACATCAATTAAATCATTATCGATTAATTTTATAAAATCTATCCCTAATTTACCTTCTTTACTATTTTTCCAAAACGTATCTACATTATTACCTATAGGAGTTAATGCTCCCATACCTGTAACTACAACTCTTCTTTCCATAACTCTCTAATCCTCCACTACATTACCATTCCACCGTCAACGTTTATAACTTGACCTGTGATATATTTTGAATCTTCACTAGCAAGAAAAGCTACAACACCTGCAACATCTTCTGTAGTTCCAAATTTCTTTAATGGTATGTTTTTCTTCGCTTCTTCTTTTACCTTATCTCCTAAAGTGCTCGTCATATCAGTTTCAATAAATCCTGGTGCTACTGCATTTACATTAATGCCTCTTCCACCCAACTCTTTAGCTAAAGATTTAGTCATTCCTATAACCCCTGCTTTAGATGCAGCGTAATTTACTTGCCCTGCATTTCCAACAACACCAACTACTGATGAAATATTTATTATTTTTCCATGCTTTTGTTTTACCATAACTGGAGTAACTGATTTTAAACAATTAAAAACTCCTTTTAGATTTACATCAATGATGCTATCAAAGTCCTCTTCTTTCATTCTAAGTATAAGCGTATCTTTTGTAATTCCAGCGTTATTTACAATAATATCTATAATTCCGAATCTTTCTTTTGCTGTATTTATAAGATTTTCCACTTCATTTAAATTACTTATGTCACCTTTAACAGTTAAAACTTCAACACCCATTTTTTCTATTTCAGCAGCAACTATTTTAGCTTCGTCTTCACTACTTCTATAATTTAAAACTATATTTGCTCCAAGTGAAGCGAGCTTTAAAGCAATGGCTTTACCTATTCCTCTTGCTGCACCTGTAATAATCGCACATTTTCCTTTTAACATATAATATAAATCCTCCTTAAGCTAGTTAACTTCTAAGCTCTTTAATACTTTATTTAATGACTCCATATTTTCAACATTTAAAATTTGAACATTTCTATTAATCTTTTTTACAAATCCGCTAAGTATCTTACCTGGACCTACTTCAATAAATGTATCTACTCCATTTTCTATCATATCTTCAATAGTTTTATCAAAAAGTACTGATGATCTTATATGTCTCTTTAATAAATCCTTAATATCATCATCTTCTTTGTAAGGTAATCCCTTTACATTGGAATAAACTACTTTATTTAATTCTTTTATAGTTACTTTTTCTAATGTATTATAAAATTCTTCACTTGCTGGTTTCAAAAGTGAACTATGAAATGGTCCACTCACTTTTAAAGGTATACCTAAACCACCAAGTTCTTTAGCTATTTTTACTGCCTCATCAATTGCTTTATTTTCTCCTGCAATTGCTACTTGTTTAGGACAATTATAATTTGCAGCTTCAACTATTCCAAATTCACTTGCTTTTTCTAATAACTCATCTATTTTATCATTATCAAGTTTCAATATAGCAGCCATCTTTCCAAGACCCTTTGGAAGTGAATTTCCCATTATTCTTCCTCTTTCTTTTACAAGAAGTAATCCATCTTCTAATGAAAGTGCTCCACCATATATCAACGCTCCATATTCACCTAAACTTAGTCCAGCAGTATATTCAGCATTAATGTTATTAACTTCAAGAGCTTTTAAAGCAACTAAAGAAGCAATTACTATTGTAGGTTGAGCATTTTCAGTTTGCATTAATGCTTCTTCTGGTCCATTAAATAACATATCCTTTATAGGCATATTTAATATTTTTTCTGCATTATCTACTATTTCTCTACACTCAGGTATTTCTTCATAAAATTCCTTTGCCATACCTACATATTGAGCTCCTTGCCCAGGAAAAAGGAATGCTATTTTTCTATTACTCATTGTTTCCTCCAAACAGCTTGAATCTTTCTTTTGCTTCGTTAAACATTTCTTCAATTATTTCTTTAGAAGTTTGTTCTTTATTAACTAATCCTGCAATTTGACCTGACATTATAGAACCATTATCCATATCACCTTCAATAACAGCTTTTCTTAATGTCCCAGCACCTAGTTTTTCTAACTCTTCAACATCTGCACCACTTTTTTCTAATTTAACATAATTTCTAGAAAGTTTATTTTTAATAACTCTTACTGGATGTCCCGTTGATCTTCCTGTTACTTCTGTATCTATATCTTTAGCTTTCAAAATCTTATCTTTGTAATTTTGATTCACTGTACATTCCTTAGATACTAAAAATCTAGTTCCAACTTGAACACCTTCAGCACCTAGCATAAATGAAGCTGCTACGCCTCTTCCATCACCTATTCCACCAGCTGCTATTACTGGAATACTAACTGCATCTACAACTTGTGGTATTAAAGCCATAGTAGTTAATTGGCCTACGTGTCCACCTGATTCTGTTCCTTCAGCTATAATAGCATCCGCACCTGATTTTTCCATTCTTTTAGCAAGAGCTACTGATGCAACAACTGGAATTACTTTTATATTATGGCTTTTCCATTTTTCCATGTATTTTCCTGGACTTCCTGCACCTGTTGTAACAATAGATACTCCTTCTTCACATACTAAATCTGCTATTTCTTCTGCATTTTCAGACATTAACATTATGTTTACACCAAATGGCTTCTTAGTTAATTTTTTAGCTTCTCTTATTTGATTTCTAACCCATTCAGTTGGTGCTGCACCTGTTATTATTCCTATCCCACCTGCTTCACTTACTGATGCTGCTAAAGAAGCATCTGCTATCCAAGCCATACCTCCTTGAAATATAGGGTATTCTATATTAAGTAATTCGCATACTCTATTATTCTTCACTAAAATTTCCTCCTAGTAATTTTATAAAAATACTAAACTTTATAAGTAAATCGGGAATACTTATAATTGCATGCCCGATTTATTTATCTTTTATTTTTTTATAATTAGTTGTTTGTATGTTTTTCTACATATGCAACTGCATCTCTTAAGCTCTTTAAATTCTCAACTTCTTCTATTTGAATATCATATTTTTCCTCTAATTCAATTACAACTTGGAATAAGTCTAAAGAATCAGCTCCTAATTCTTCAAATGTTGTATCTAAAGTTATTCCATCGCTTTCTGCTCCTAATTGTTCACATATTACATCTCTAATTTCTTCAAATAACATATTATTTTCCTCCTAAAATTTCCTTATATCTTATCTATTTAAATTTTAATTTTATAACTTTTTTATTTTAATAAATTACCATTCTAGTAATGTAGCTCCATAACTTAAGCCTCCACCAAAAGCAACTAAAAGTATTTTATCTCCATCATTTAACATATTTTTTTCATACATTTCATTTAATGCTAATGGTACAGACGCTGATGATGTATTACCCACTTTATCTAAGTTTAAATAAAATTTATTTATATCTAAATTTAATTTTCTAGCAACATAATCTAAGATTCTTACATTAGCTTGATGTGGTACTATATATTTTATATCCTCTAACGAAACATCTGTATTTTCTAGTACTCCATCAATCGCTTTAATAATTGCTGATGTAGCAAATTTAAAAACTTCTCTTCCATTCATTTCTACATATTGTTTAGTTTCAGATTTTTCCTTAGTAAATGGAGTATTAAATTCTAATGCTCCTATAGTTAAAGAATCTCCTTTTTTACCCTCTGTTTTTAAGTATGAATTTATTATTCCTTTTTTTTCATCATTTACAAGTACAGCAGCACCTGCTCCATCACCAAATAATATACAAGTTGATCTATCAGTCCAATCAACAACTTTTGAAAGTGTTTCTGCACCAATAACTAATGCATTTTTATAATTTAATGATTTCATTAATGAATTTGCAGTTTCTAATGCATATACAAAACCTGAACAGGCAACATTTATATCAAATGCTGCTGCATTATCAGCATTCAATTCTTTTTGAACTAAACATGCTACTGATGGCATAAACATATCTGGAGTAATTGTTGCTACAATTATTAAATCTAAATCTTCTCCTTTAATTCCAGCTCTTTTAAGGGCAACACTAGATGCTTTTATAGCAATTTGTGATGTATTTTCACCTTCAGATATTCTTCTCTCTTTTATACCTGTTCTTTCTACTATCCACTCATCATTCGTAGTAACAAATTCACTAATTCTATCATTAGTTACTACTAATTTTGGTAAATATGCCCCTATTCCCCCTATTTTAATGTTCATAACATTCTCCTTAATTATTCTAATTTATATTTTTCTTTTAAAAACTTATTTATTTTGCTTAATGATGAAGTTAATATCTCTTCTTCATTTGGATTTAATCCTTCTATTGAACTAGTAACCATATCTTCATGAAATTTTTCATGTAATCTATAAGCAAGTTTTCCCCTTTTAGTCAAACTAATTAAAACCACTCTTCTATCTTCTTCTATCCTATTTCTTTCAACATATCCTTTTTTTATAAGTTTATTAATTGCTGTGGTTAAAGTTCCAACAGTTATTTTCAAGTCTTGAGCTACTTCAGACATAGTTCTTTTAGTATACATTCCTATTGCTTCAATTGTATGTATTTCAGTAATTGAAAGATCTGATATTACACCTTCTCTCAATGTATGTTCTTCTATTTGTAAAATATCATTAAACAATTGTACTAAAAGTTCATTAACCACCTTTTTAGATTTTTCCATTTGTATTTTCCTCCAGTTAAAGCATTGATAGAATTTTACCCCAAGCCTTAATAATTTATACAATCAAATATTTTGATAATCAAAATATACTACAATCAAATTAAGTTGTCAATCTTTACTTTTGACAAAATTTAATAAATAAGCGTAATATTATACCCAAATCTTTTATTTGGTATGCATTTATGCTATAATTATTACAATATTTTAAACTGATTAATTATTTTTACATAAGAAGGAGGACAAATAAATGAATAAAAAATTGATTTTAACTATAGTATTAACATTAAGTATCTTTTTAATAGGATGTTCTTCAAACTCAACTTCTAATCCTACAAATGATAACAATACAAATAATACTACAGTAGAAAATTCAAACAATACAGATAAAAATGTTGCTAATAATAAGGAAACTAAACCTGTTGAAACTCCTAAAGAGGATAAACAAGAAAAAGAGAAATTTTCTATATATACAATGGATGCTGATAACATGAGCATTAAAGAAATTTCAAATATTGAATTATCTAAAGACTTAAGTTTAGAAAATAAACTTAAAGAGTTATCAAAAAATCTTTCCGAAAAAGTTTTTGAAGGATTACCAATTGAAGTTAAATCTATTGATAATGTAGATGGTAAAAAAATTGCTACTATTAATTTAGAAGAAAATGCTACAAATAAAAATGTTACTTCTAACGCTGATTTAAAGAAACCTAATTGGGCAACAAATAAATTACAAGGTTCTACTGGTGGAGAAATTTCAGAATCTAGCTTATTAGAAACATTCCTTCAAGTAAAATATAAAGGTGAATGGATTGATGGAGTTAAATTTTTATATAAAAATGAACCAATCGAATTTGAACATACACCTAATTTATCAGGAATTCAATATAGAAAATAATATAAAAGGAGAATCTTTTAAAGATTCTCCTTTTATATTAGACTGTATATTATCACTTATCTTCTATTTTGTATAATCTTCTACGATCTCACCAAAGTATAATACATGTTTTGATTCCCCCACACCATAAAACTTTTGTTTTATTTCTTCATCAAGAGTATCAAAGTCCATGCTTTGTTTAAACATTATTTTACATTCATAATATTTATTACATCCATCAACTATAGGTGTTTTTACTTTTTTGCCAGGTATAAATTTAATATTACCTTCCTTCTCTTTATCTATATCTCTACCTGATTTTGTTCCACATATAGCTAACTCTTCTTTCATAGTTCCATCATAAGGAACACTTACTGTATAGCTCTCTCCAGAATCTAAGAATTCTTTAGTATATCTTGTTTCTCTAACTAAAGCCATAAATATAGGTCTTCTCCAAATATATCCTATTGTTCCCCAACTTATAGTCATAGTATTAGCTTTTTTTTCATCTCCAGCCGTTAAAAATGCTCCTGTCTTATAAAGATTATCCATTGATATTTCTAATCCATCTGTAAAAGTATCTTTCATATTTATACCTCCCAATTATTCTTATATATTACTAAAAAATATTTATTATTTTATTTCCCAACCATTTTACTTCTTCTTTCCATAACTACTACATCATGCCAAATACCATCTTTCATTTTTCCTGCTTTTTCCCAATATCCAACCTTTCTAAACCCACAATTACTATGTAAATTTATACTTGCTTCATTTGTTGAAATTATTAAAGATTGAAGAGACCAGATTTCTTCCTTTTCTGATTCTTCTATAACACTATTTAATAATTTTCTTCCAATTCCATTCCCTTTATAACCTTCTTTAATATATATACTTAATTCTAAAAATCCATTATATACTTCTCTTGCAAAAATCTTAGATAGTGCTACCCATCCTAGTATTTTTTTATCACTTTTAGCAATTAATCTACAGGTTTTTATATGCGCTTCATCCCATTCATTGTATGATGGAACTTCTGTTTGAAATGTTGAAATTCCAGTTTTTATTCCTTCATTATATATATTCATCATTTCATTAAAATCTTCTTTTTTCATTTTATTAATTATAATATCCATTGCCCCTCCAAATAATAAAAATTAACTTATTGCTTATTTATATACTAATCAAATAAATCTTTATATTCTTTTAAATTTCTTATAGTATCTAGTTCTTTATCTTCTTTCATATATTCCAAAAATAAATCATTTAATTCTATGCTTTTTTGTACATCTTTTAAAGCTTTAAATTCTTCTCCTATATTAACATAAAAACAAGCTCTATTATAATACAAAAAACCTTCATCTGGATTTTCTTTTATTCCTTGATTTATTATATTTATTGCACTAATAAAATCATTATCTTCTCTATAAATAACAGCTAAATTTAAAAAACTATAAGGATAGTTAGAATTACTTAATATAGATTTTTTATAATATCTTATACATTCTTCTTTTCTATTTAATTTATTTAATATTACCCCTTTATTAAACAATATCCTATAATGATATGAATCAATTTCTAAAGCTTTATTAATATATCTTAATGCTTCTTCATTTTTATCTAATTCTTCTAAAATACATGCTATATTAGCATATCCCCATGAATCCTTTGGATTTAATTCAATAGATTTGTTATAATACTCTATTGCTTTATATTTCTCACCTAATTCATCATATATATTAGCTAAGAAAAAATATGCCCTATCATAAGAAGGATCTTTTTGTATAGCCTTTTTATAATACTTCTTAGCATTTTCTAAGTCTCCCCACTCATCATATATTGTCCCTAAACCATAATAAGCTCTTGAATCATTTTTATCTAAATTTATTACTTCAAAATATTTTTCTTTTGCTTCACTCTTAAGGCCTATTTCATCACATAACAATGCCATGTCAAGCAAAAATTCTATATCTTTTTTTCCTATATTTAATGAATATGCTTTTTTATAAAATTTAAGAGCTTTTAATAAGTTTCTTTCACTTTTTAAATTTCTAGCCATATTTAAATAATTATTATATAAATAATTTTTATTTTCCATTCAAAATTCATCCTTACTAAAAGTTTTCTAATAACTAAATAAGTATATCACTAAAAAAATTAAAAATAAAATGCTTTTATAATAATTTATTTCCTTATTATAAAAGCATTCATTATAATATTTATATTATTTTTTCTTTATTTTTTGTCTATACACTTAATAATACTATACTTATTATTATACTTAATGTATAAATTTATTATATAAGTATTACAAATAAATCACTTATTTATACTATTCCTCAACAATTACTGCTGTACCGTATGCAACCATTTCAGCTGCTCCTTGAGCTATTGATGAAGACATAAGTCTTACTCCAATTATAGCATTTGCCCCTTTTTCAGTAGCTTCATCTATCATTCTTCCTATTGCTATTTGTCTTGCCTCTGTAAGCATTTCATTATAACCATTCATTTCTCCACCAACAATGTTTTTAAATCCTGCCATTAAATCTTTCCCAATATTTTTACATCTGACAGTACTACCTTTTACAAGACCTTTTATATCACATATATTTTTCCCTGGTACATTGTCTGTTGTTAATATTAACATTTAATATTCCCCCTAACATAGATTTATTTATACAGATTTATTTATACAAATTTATTATACCCAATATTTACACATATAATTACTTAAAATTTTAAATTTTCTGTCTAATTAAAATACTATCATTTATATAGTGAATAAAAAAATAGAGAACAAATTTTGCTCTCTATAGTTATTTATATGTATTAATTTTATTTGGTGCACACTTTATCTAAATTTAATCTTAGTTTATAATATTATATACAATTTCTAAATTTAGTATTATTAAATATTATTTTGTTTAGACTCCAATATTTTGGCAGACTGATTTGTTATCTCTGTTAACAAATTATATTCTTCTCCTAATATTTCTCTATAACGATTATGTAATTTCAATCTATACTTTTGTATATTTTCTTGAATTTTTTCACCATCATTAGTTAAATATATATGTGATAATTTACCTTCTGTTTTTCTCTCAACTAAATCATTTATAACCAATTTATCTATAAGTCTAGTTATTGTGGATGGCTTTAAATGTAGTTCTTCACTTAATTCTTTTTGTGTTATTCCAGATTTAAACTTTACACCAAGAAGAATATATACATATGTAGGAGACAATCCTAATGGTTTCAATTCATCTTCAGCTATTTTAGCTGCTATCTTCTTTAATCTAGTTGCAGTGAAAAATAAACATTCGCAGAAACTTTGTTCAAGCATTATGTCCTCCATTCTAAATTTAATCATTATCTATTTAACAAGTAGCTGCTCCTTGGCATGAACCATTGTTGTAAATAAATCATTGTATTGTGTATTTATATTAAATTCTTTTCCTTTTCTAGATACATATCCGTTTATATAATCAATTTCTGTAAGACGGTGATTTTGAATTAAATCTTGGTGCATTGAAGGATAATGTTCTCCCGCTTGACTTGGATCATATATTGCTTCTATTCCATTTGCAACTTTTTCAACATCTAACTCTACTCCATATTTAGTAGCAACATCTGAAAATTCTTTTATTATATTACGGATAAGTTGAGGTGCTTGTTTTAATTCTCCAAACTCTTTGATATTACAATCTAGAATTGTACAACAACTATTTAAAGTTCCATTTACACAAGCTTTACGCCATATTGAAAAGATAACATCTTCACTATAATGCGCTTTTAATCCTGCTTTATTTAATACATCACAAATTTCTTTTGCTTCTACTTCCATACTTGGATCAATGTTTTGTACTTCTAAACTTCCATCTCCTGATAATACAACATGTCCAGGTCCAGCTAATCCTGCTGTCCATAAAGTTACTCCCATAAGTATATTTTTGCTATCAACATATTTTTCAAGAGTTTCATTATGACCTAGTCCATTTAATAAACATAATACTTTAGTATTTTTTCCCAAAATATTTTTCACAGATTTTAGCATAGCCTCTAATCCCATTGATTTTGTAAATAAAATTGCTAAATCCGGAATTTCTACAGCATCTCCTGGTAACATTGCTGGTATTTTTACTTTTTTAATTTGTCCATTTTCTTCTACTATCAATCCTTGATTATTTATGTTATTAACATGATCCTTCCACCCATCTATTAAAAAAACTTCATTTCCAGTTTCATGTAACATATATCCATAACGTGAGCCCATAGCTCCAGCTCCAACAATTGCAATTTTCATTTTAATCCACTCTCCTCTTTTGCATCTATTACAAATTAAATAAATAACAACCTACTCCACTTAAGATAGCATTTCCAATAATAGGTACTGCTATTATTGGATATTTAACTAAATTTGGCATCATTATTTTTATAGCTCTTAATTTAAAGTTACGTGTTAGATAAATTACTAGTAATTCATTAAGGTTTAGTTATATTAATTTAAATATTAGTATATAATCTCTCATTTGTATGTACAACTAACTTAGCGAAAGTAAATATATCATATTTAAAAACAAATTTCAACAAATCTAAATTACAAAATTTTTAAAAATAACAATTTGTTATATAAATCAACAATAATTAAGATATGTTTATAGATAATTTTTAAAAATTTCTCAATAAAATTTTATATTTAAATAAAAAAATGTAAAATTATAATTTATTTCTATAATAATCTATCTTTAACTTTGATAATTTAACTATTACTATTGTTTAAAATTAATAAAATACTATTATCTTAATTTTATTAATTTCATTACTATTAGAACAGATTTTGATATTTTGTTCTTTTAATATTAATAATTATATTATTTTAGATATATTTATTAATATTATGGTTAATATTATGGTTAATATTAGATTAACAAGAAAAAAGTATATTAATTTATAAAAAATATAAAGAAATGTAAAGAAAAACCGATAATAAATTGTTTTTATATTAAATTGACATTATAAATAATAAATTTCAAAAAACAAGTTCGGAGGAAATGCAATGAAAAACTGGAAAGTAGAAGTTGATGGAATAAGTCATACTGTAGAATATAAGAAAGGATTTAGAAATAAAGTTATTATAGATGGTGAAGTACAAAAATTAAAATCATCTAGTTCTATAACTAATTTAATTGACTATGAAATATGTTTTGGTGATACAAAATGTAATTTAGTTGTAATAGGAAAAGAAGTTGATTTAGCTGTAAATGGAGTATATCTAAATAAAGGAACTAAATATGAACCCGTAAGTGCTTTACCTTCTTGGGTATTAGTACTTTCAGCTATAAATATACTAGGAGGATTGCTTTTAACAGGGGTATTAGGTATGTGTATAGGATCACTATTCAGTATGCTATATATACAAGCTTCACACAAAAAGAAAAAAGGTGCTGTTATAATGTGGTTTATCCTTAGCTGTATTTTACAAGTAATACTAGCATTTGGAATAGTAGCAATGCTTAGTTAAGCTATACATTAAAAATAACTAATAAATACCTTAAAGCTAAAGGGATTAATTATTTAGTTCTCTTTAGCTTTAAGTATTATTACATTTATTTATTTTAGAATATATAACTTTTTAAAAACTTATAATTTAATATTGTTTTAATTTTATAAATGAAGTTACAATATAATTTAATCAGGTAATTGATCCTTATATTGCTGATTACTTATTTTTTCTATCTCATCAACATCATCATCTTCATTATAATATTCTTCTATATTATTAATTTTATTAAAAAGTTCTACTGCTTGATAACTATCTTCTGCATCAAACTCTATATTATCTCCTTTATAATGCGTAAATCCATATCCCAATGGTTTAAGTACACTTTCTTCTACTACTCTCTGATTTGAATTAAAGTTTTTCACTGTACTAAGAGTATTTTGACATTCAATACAATTTTCTGCATAAGGCAATGCATCTAACCTTTCTTTTTGTATATCCTTGCCGCATTTTTTACACTTTCCATAACTTCCTTGATTAATTGATTTTAATGCTTCATTTATCTTACCTAACATTGATGCTTCATTCGCTTCAAGTGCTCTGCCCATCTCAACTTCAAAGGTTTCAGTAGCTATATCAGCAGGATGATTATCATAAAATGATAATTCACTAGCAACCTCAGTATTATATTTAGTCATTTCATTAATATTTAGTTGATCAATAAGACCAGTAACTCTTTTTTTTTCTTCATTAAGTTTATCTTTATAATATGTAAGTTGTTCTCTATTCATATAAATCCTCCTTTCAAAATTAATACTCAGTTATATTCTTTCAAATGTAATCATTTTTATAACATCTTATTATATAATTAACAAATATTAAATCACAAAAAATAGTAGCCTAATTAAAAGCTACTATTTTTTATAATTAAAATTATTCATAAATTCCTATATCTTTTCTATAATAAGCATTTTT
This sequence comes from Clostridium weizhouense, assembly GCF_019431045.1. Taxonomy (GTDB): domain Bacteria; phylum Bacillota; class Clostridia; order Clostridiales; family Clostridiaceae; genus Clostridium; species Clostridium weizhouense. Next base: position 192,808 of record NZ_JAHXPT010000004.1, read on the forward strand.
AAATGTAACATCTTTAATATTTGAGTAAGCATCTTCTCTAGCTTCTTCTAAATTCTTACCAGTTCCAATTACAGATAATACTCTTCCACCGTTAGTTTTTAAAATATTATCTTCCAATTTAGCTCCTGCTAAAAATACTTTATCTTTTACCTTTTCATCTATTTGTATTTCATAACCTTTAGTAAATTTTCCTGGATATCCATTTGAAGCTAAAACTACATTTATACATACCTCATTATTCCATTTTATTTCTATATTGGCTAGTTCCTCACTTAAAGCTGCTTGAATAACTTCTAAGAGATCACTTTCCATTAAATAAAGTACTGATTGTGTTTCTGGATCTCCCATTCTAACATTATATTCTAGAAGATATGTTCCTTTTTTAGTAATCATAAGACCAAAAAATATGATTCCTTTAAAGTCAAATGCTTCTTCTCTAATACCAATTAAAGTTTTATTCATTATATTTTCTTTAAAATCTTCTAAAATTTCTTCAGTCACATATGGATTTGGCGCTAAGACTCCCATGCCTCCTGTATTAGGCCCTTTTCCACCATCAAAGATTTGTTTGTGGTCTTTGGCTGATATAAATGGAATTATTGTCTTTCCATCAGTTATTGATAGTATTGATGCCTCAACACCTTCTAAAAATTCTTCAATTACTATTTTTTGTCCTGCTCCATTAAATATATCATCTAACATATATGAGTTTACTGCTTTAACTGCATCTTCTTTAGTTTCACATATAGCTACACCTTTACCAGCTGCTAATCCATCAACTTTAATTACTGTTGGATAAGAACACTTTTCTAAATATTTTAACGCCTCTTCTGCATTATTAAATATTTCATATTCAGCAGTTTTAACTCCATATTTTTTCATAAACGCTTTAGAAAAGCTTTTACTACCTTCAAGCATTGCTCCATTTTGTGCTGGTCCAAATATCTTTAATCCTTCTTGTTGAAACTTATTAACAATTCCTTTTGTTAAAGGTTCTTCCGGACCCACTATTGTGATATCTATAATTTCTTTTTTGGCAAAATTAATTAATTCTTCTATATCCGTCACATTTATATTTTCACATTTATCTTCTATTGCAGTTCCACCATTACCAGGTGCTACAAATATCTTTTCTACTTTTGGACTTTTTGCAAGCTTCCATGCTAGTGCATGTTCTCTACCACCTGAACCAATTAAAAGTAATTTCATATATGTTTCCTCCCAAAATTCAAAAGTTAGATATTTAATTTATGCTATGTTTTAACTGAATGCTGATATTTTAGTATAAGGGTGAACTAGCATGCAAATTTCTCTGTCTATGAGCTTTATACTACAATATCAACACGGTTTTTAAACATAGTTTAATGCTTAAAGTGTCTAAGCCCTGTAAACACCATTGCAATTCCATGTTCATTACAAGCATCTATTGATTCTTGATCTCTCATAGAACCACCTGGTTGAATTATTGCTTTAATTCCAGCTTTAGCAGCTTTATCAACTACATCTCTAAATGGGAAAAATGCATCTGATGCAAGTATTGTAGCACCCTTACCTCTTCTTAAAGCATCTTCTGTTGGCCAAATTCTATTAACTTGACCTCCTCCTATTCCAAGTGCTATTCCATCCTTAGCAACAACTATAGCATTAGATTTAACATATTTGACCACTTTCATTCCAAATAATAAATCTTCCATTTCCTCTTCAGTAGGTTTAACTTCAGTTACAACTTTTATTTCATCAACTAATTTATTATCCTCTTGTTGTACTAGCATTGCTCCATCAACTGTAACCATGTACTTCTCTGACTTTGGAATACTATTAAATTTAAGAACTCTTAAGTTCTTTTTAGTTTTTAATACTTCTAAAGCATCTTCATCATAACCTGGAGCTGCTATAACCTCTAAGAAAATTTTAACCATTTCCTCTGCTGTTTTCTTATCTACCATTCTATTAAATGCAACTATTCCTCCAAATATAGAAGTTGGATCAACTTCATACGCTTTCATATATGCCTCATAAGCATCTTTTCCTATAGCCACGCCACAAGGAGTATTATGTTTTAATGCACAACATGATGGTTTATCAAATTCATTTGCACACTTCCAAGCTATATCAACATCTTTAAAGTTATTATAAGACAACTCTTTACCATTTAATGTATCAAAAGTATTCATAGCACCGTCAAGCATTGTTGAAGAATAAACAGCTGCACTTTGATGGGAATTTTCACCATATCTTAATCCTTGCATTTTCTTATATGAAACTGAAAGATATTCAGGATACTCTTCTTCATCTTCTAATAAAAAGTTTGAAATAGCTCCATCATAAGCACTCATAAGATTAAATACTTTACCAGCTAATTTTTTCTTAGTCTTTAAAGAGGCTTCTCCATTTTCTTTTATTTCATGCATCACTATCTTATAGTCATTCTTATCTGAAATCACAACAACATCTTGAAAATTCTTAGCAGCAGCTCTAAGCATTGTAGGACCACCAATATCTATAAATTCAACCTTCTCTTCAAATTCTAAATCTTCCTTAACTTTTTTAAAGAAGGGATAAAGATTTACAATTACATAATCTATTGTATGAATTTCTTTTTCCTTTAAAGTATTCATATGTTCTTTATTATCTCTTATAGCAAGTATTCCTGCATGTACTAATGGATGAAGTGTCTTAACCCTTCCATCTAACATTTCCGGGAAATTAGTAACTTCATTTATTTCAATTACATTTACTCCATTTTCTTTTAAATATCTATATGTTCCTCCTGTTGATACTATCTCAACATCATTAGAAACTAAAAATTTAGCAAAATCTAAAACTCCATCTTTATCAAATACACTTATTAAAGCTCTCTTTTTCACTAGAAGACCTCCCATTATTTAATTATCTTAGCTTTTCCATCTATAAATTCAATCTTATTTTCACTAATTAATTTAATTGCTTTAGGTAAAATAATATGTTCTTTTTCTAATACCCTTTTTTGAAGAGTTTTTGAATCATCATCAAAATAAACTGGAACAACCTCTTGAAGAAGTATTGCTCCACCATCAACTTCTGAATTTACAAAATGTACTGTACATCCTGAAAATTTCACTCCACTCTTAATTACTGCTTCATGAACTTTTAGCCCATACATGCCAGGTCCACAAAAAGATGGAATTAATGATGGATGTATATTTATTATCTTATTATTAAATTCTTCTAAAATTTTCCCTTCCAAAATTGATAAAAATCCTGCAAGTACTATTAAGTTAACTTTTCCTTTTGTTAACTCTAAAATCTTATCCGAAAATTTTTCTCCATATGTCTTTTTATTAACAACAAAAGTATCTATATTATGTTTTTTAGCTCTTTCAAATCCATAAATATCTTCTCTGCTTCCAATAACCATTTCAATTTTACAATTAATTTGTTTACTTTCAATTGCATCTATTATCGATTGAAGATTAGTTCCTCCTCCAGAAATTAAAACTGCTATTTTAAACAAACACCCTCACCTCCAGAGGTTACATAACCTATTTCATAAGCTTTTTCTCCCATTTCTATTAAAGTTTTTATAATAGGCTGAGCATCCTCTTCTTTAACGGCAAGTACAAATCCAATTCCCATATTAAAAGTATTATACATATGCTCTCTATCTACACCTTTTTCAATGATTTTTTCAAATATAGCTGGTAATGGATAAGAACCTTTATTTATTACAGCTGTAAAATCTCCTCCATTAAACATTCTTGGAACATTTTCAATAAATCCTCCACCTGTAATATGAGACATTCCTTTAATATCAAAATTCTCTAAAAGTTTAAGTATTGGTTTAACATATATTTTAGTTGGAGTAATTAATGTTTTCCAAACTTCCTCTCCATTAAATTCTTCATTTAAATCTGGGAAGATTTTTCTTATTAATGAATATCCATTAGAATGTATTCCTGAAGAAGCAATACCAATTAATTTATCTCCTTCTTTAATAGTTTTTCCATTAATAATCTTATCTTTATCAACAATACCAACTGCAAAACCTGCCATATCATATTCCCCTTCATCATAAAAACCTGGCATTTCTGCAGTTTCTCCTCCTATTAATGCACTTTCCGCTTGAATACAACCATCAGCTATACCTTTAACTAAATCAGAAGCAACTTCTGCTTCTAGTTTTCCACATGCAATATAGTCTAAGAAAAATAATGGTTTTGCCCCATGACATAGAATGTCATTAACACACATAGCAACACAATCAATTCCAACTGTATCATACTTTTTATTCTTAAATGCTATTTCAAGCTTAGTTCCAACTCCATCTGTTCCTGAAACAAGTACTGGTTTTTCATATCCAGATGGAAGTTCAACCATTCCAGCAAAACTTCCAAGACCATTTAAAACATATTTACTCATAGTTTTAGCTGCATACTCTTTTATTAGTTTAACTGATTTGTATCCTTCTTCTATGTTAACTCCAGCTTCTTTGTAAGTAATCATTTATTAATCCTACCTTTCAAGATCTTTTGATATTTCTATTGGTGTAGCTACTGGATAAACTCCATTAAAACACCCCATACAAAATCCTTTTTTACCTTCACAACTTCTATAAATTCCTTCTTCACTTAAATATCCTAAATAATCTGCTCCAATCATATCTTTTATTTCTTCTACTGTATTAGTTGAAGCGATAAGTTCACTTCTATACGGAGTATCAATTCCAAAATAACAAGGATATTTTACACTTGGAGAAGCGATTAAAAAACTAACTTCTTTAACTCCAGCTTTTCTTAATGATTCAACTAAATGTTTTGATGTCGTACCTCTTACAATTGAATCATCTATTAGTATTACTCTTTTACCTTGAAGATTTACCTTTAATGGATTTAATTTTACTGCAACTGCTCTCTCTCTTATTTCTTGAGATGGTGATATAAATGTTCTTCCAACATATCTATTTTTAATAAATCCTGTGTCATAAGGAATTCCTGATGCTTTTGCATATCCTATTGCTGCTGGTATTCCCGAATCTGGAACAGCAATAACTAAATCTGCATCTATTGGATGTTCCCTAAATAATTCTTCTCCAGCTCTTACTCTTGTTGTGTGTACTTCTAATCCATCAATTCTTGAATCTGGTCTTGCAAAATAAATATATTCAAATGCACAAGTTTGACATTGAGTGTTTTCAGAGTACCTATATGAATTTATTCCTTTATCATCTATTACAACAATTTCACCTGGTTCTATATCCCTTATAAATTCAGCGCCTATTGCATCTAAAGCACAACTTTCAGAAGTTAATATATATCCTTCTTCAATTTTCCCCAAAGAAAGTGGTCTAATTCCGTGTGGATCCCTTGCTCCTATCAATTTATTTTTTGACATAATAACTAGTGCAAATGATCCTCTTATAGCTTGCATTGCATCTACTACTGCTTTTGCAATCCCCTTTTTAGCACTTCTTGCTATAAGGCAAGCTATTACTTCAGAATCACTTGAAGTATGAAATATATGCCCCGCATCTTCAAGTAATTCCTTTATTACATCATCATTTACTAAATTTCCATTATGAGCCATAGCTATTGAACCTACTTTTGAAGTACTCAATATTGGCTGAGCATTTTCTATTCCTTTGCCCCCTGCTGTGGAATATCTAACATGCCCTATAGCAATATTTCCCTTTAATCTTTTTAAATCCTCTTCTTCAAATGCTTCTGTAATTAACCCTAAACCTTTGTGTATATCAATTTCTTTTCCATCAGCTACTGCTATTCCTGCACTTTCTTGCCCTCTATGTTGTAGTGCATAAAGTCCATAGTAAGTCATAGATGCAACATCTATAGGTAAATTTGCATAAACACCAAAAACTCCACATTCATCTTTAAATTTATCCATACTCGGATCCAGTATTAATTCAAAAATTGGATTACTCATATACACAATCCTTTCATACTTGATTTTTATTAAGCACATGCAAATAAATAATAAGTCCAAAGTTACAATAGACTTGTTATTTTTTGATTGTGCCTTATTTAGAAATTCTCTTTAGTATTTCAACATATGCATCTTTAACATTACCTAAATCTCTTCTAAATCTGTCTTTATCTAGTTTTTCTCCTGTAGTTGCATCCCAAAATCTACAAGTATCTGGTGAAATTTCATCAGCTAAAACTATTGTTCCATCTTCACATTTACCAAATTCAAGTTTAAAATCAATTAAATTTATATTTTGTAATAAGAACACTTCTTTTAATATATCATTTATTTTTGCTGTCATTTTAAGAATTGTATCTATTTCTTCAAATGTAGCTGCACCAATTGCTACAGCATGATAACTATTTATTAGTGGATCTCCTAATTCATCATCTTTATAAGAAAATTCAAATACTGTAGTTTTAAGCTTAAACCCTTCCTCAAGGCCTAATCTTTTTGCCATACTTCCAGCTGCTATATTTCTTACAATTACTTCAAGTGGAATTATTTCTACTTTTTTGCATAATTGCTCTCTATCACTTAATTTTTTAATAAAGTGAGTCTCTATACCTTTCTTTTCTAGCAATTCGAATAAAATTGAAGTAATCTCATTATTCATAACACCTTTATCTTCAATTTGACCCTTTTTCTCTCCATTAAATGCTGTTGCATCATCTTTGTAATATACTATTACCTCATCTGATTTATCAGTTGCATAAATTTGTTTAGCTTTTCCTTCATATAACATTTGTAATTTTTCCATTATAATTCTACCCCTTCCCCATTTTCCTCTATAAACTTTTTCTTCATATTTAATCTAAAGTCAATTAATTTATCTTTTAACTTTTCATCTTTAAGTGCTAACATTTGTAGTGCCAACATTCCAGCATTATAGCTATTATTTATTCCAACTGTTGCTACTGGAATTGCTTTAGGCATTTGTACTATTGAATATAATGAATCTAATCCTTGAATAGCTGCATTAATAGGAACTCCTATTACAGGAAGTATTGTTTTTGATGCAATTACTCCTGGTAAATGTGCTGCAAGTCCTGCTCCTGCAATTATTACTTCACATCCATCTTTTTCAACTTTTTCTAATGTTTCTTCTAACTTTTCTGGTACTCTATGAGCTGAAAGAATAAATGCTTTATAATCTACATTAAATTCTTTTAATGCATTTGCTGCTCCTCTCATTACCTCTGTATCAGATTTACTTCCAAAAAATATTGCTACTCTCATTAATCAACCTCCTAAATTTACACCTTAAATTCTTAAATTCTTAAATTCTTAAATTCTTAAATTCTTAAATTCTTAAATTCTTAAATTCTTAAATTCTTAAATTCTGGACATTTTATCATTCTTTATTAGCTAATGTCTAAAAATTTTCAATTTTTATTTATAAAACTTAATTTATATTCTTCTACTAAATAAATCATTCCCAGAAAACCATAAATTTAAATTTCCTACTTACTCCACTCATATCCGTTAGCTGAGTAAGTAACTCATAACAAAATCATAGATTGCACTGTGTGAAAGTTCTGCTAACCAAATATAAAATTTAGAGAATCACTTTTGATTCGCTACTTAAAGTAATTAACTCCTGATTTAAATATTTTTTGATCAAAGTCTCCTGGTATATTTTTGTATAGATTTTCTCCTATTCTTTCTGAATGAGCCATTTTACCTAATACTCTTCCATCAGGGCTTGTTATACCTTCTATACCATACATTGATCCATTTGGATTAAACGGCATATTCATAGCAACCTCTCCATCAAAGTCAACATATTGAGTTGCCACTTGCCCATTTTCTATCAACTCTTTAATTAATTTTTCCGGTGCAACAAATCGTCCTTCGCCATGTGAAATTGCTACTGAATGAATATCACCTAAATTCGCTTCACTAAACCATGGTGATTTCTTTGAAACAACCTTTGTGTTAATTATTGAAGACATGTGTCTATTTATATTGTTATAAGTTAATGTTGCCATATCTTCTTTAATATCTACTATCTCTCCATAAGGTACTAATCCTAATTTAATTAAAGCTTGAAAGCCATTACAAATACCTAACATTAATCCATCTTTATTTTTTAATAATTCCATAACAGCTTCTTTAATCTTTTCATTTCTAAATACTGTTGCTATAAATTTTCCTGATCCATCTGGTTCATCACCTGCTGAGAATCCTCCTGGAATCATAATTATTTGAGATTTATTTATTTCATTTTTAAGATTTTCTATTGATTCCACTAAAGCTTCTTTTGTAATATTTCTAAATACTACTTCTGATACTTCAGCTCCTTCATTTTCAAAAGCCTTCTTGCAATCATACTCACAATTATTTCCCGGGAAAATTGGAATAACAACTCTAGGTTTACTAATTTTAATAACTGGAGAACTATATACATTTTTATCATACAATGATGTTTTTATTTTTTCTAAAACATCATTAGTCTTAATTTTAAATACACCATTTAATTTTTTCTCATAAACTTCTTCTAAAATTTCTATTGATAATCTAAAATCAAATTCTTTTGAAACTATAACTAAATCTTCTATTGTTTTACCTACTTCTTTATAAAAACAATCCTTAAATTCTTCACTAATATTTACATTTGATTTTACTTCTAATAATATACTTCCATAACTAAGTCCAAATAATTCTTCTTCACTTAGATTTTTAAATTCAACACCTATTTTATTTCCAAATGTCATTTTGGTAATGGCTTCTGAAACTCCTCCAAATTTAATAGTACACGCGGAAATTACTTTTTCCTCTCCTATTAATTTATAAAGAACTTCTAAATTACTTTTAAACTTATCTATGTTAATAGTTTTATCTTCTAACTCTTCAGTTTTAAGTAAAACTAATTTTGAACCTACTTCTTTAAATTCAGGCGATATAATTTTACTTGCTTTTTCAACCCCAACAGCAAATGAAATTAACGTTGGAGGAACATCCAAATCTCCAAAACTTCCTGACATAGAGTCCTTGCCCCCAATTGCAGGAATTTCAAGTTGCATTTGAGCTTCATAAGCTCCAAGCAATGCAGCAAAAGGTTTGCCCCATCTTGTTTCATCCTTACCTAGTCTTTCGAAATATTCTTGAAATGTTAATCTTGCCCTTTTATAATTTCCACCCATAGCTGAAAGTTTTGCGATTGATTCTATTACTGAGTAATAAGCCATATGATATTGACTCCAAGTACCTAAGTTTGGATTAAATCCAAATGTCATTAATGTTGCATCCTTGCTTTCTCCACCAAGCACTGGAATTTTCGCTGCCATTCCTTCTGCTGGTGTATTGGCATATTTTCCTCCAAATGGCATTAGTACTGTTCCAGCGCCAATTGTTGAATCAAATCTTTCAACTAAGCCTTTTTGAGATGTTACATTTAATTTTTTCAAATTATTAATCCACTCATCTTTAACATTCACATTAGATATCTTATATGGATATTCACATGGTGCTTTAACCTTAACATTTGTTTTTTGAGTTGCTCCATTTGTGTCTAAAAAGCTTCTCTTTAAATCAACAATGTTTTTACCTCTCCAATACATTCTTAACCTATCAGTATCAGTAACATTTGCTACTAAAGTTGCCTCTAAATTCTCTTCATTTGAAAGTTTTATAAATTCATTTGCATTTTCTTTTTTTACAACTACTGCCATTCTTTCTTGTGATTCTGATACTGAAAGTTCTGTTCCATCTAATCCCTCATACTTTTTAGGAACTTTATCTAAATCTATATCTAATCCTCTACAAAGTTCTCCGATAGCAACTGAGACTCCACCTGCACCAAAATCATTACATCTTTTAATCATTTTAGCTACTTTAGGATTTCTAAATAATCTTTGAATTTTTCTTTCAGTAGGTGCATTACCCTTTTGAACTTCTGCACCACATTCATTTATTGAGTCTACAGTATGTTCCTTAGAAGAGCCTGTTGCACCACCAACTCCGTCTCTTCCAGTTCTACCACCTAATAGTATTATTGCATCTCCAAGTTCTGGTTCTTCACGTACAACATTTTCTTTTGGTGCTGCTGCAATAACGGCCCCAACTTCCATTCTTTTTGCCGCATAATTTGGATGATAAATCTCTTGAACTTGACCTGTTGCAAGACCAATTTGATTTCCATATGAACTATATCCATGTGCTGCACCTAAAGTTATAGTTCTTTGAGGAAGCTTTCCTTCTAATGTTTTTTCTATTGGAAGAGTTGGGTCAGCAGCCCCACTAACTCTCATTGCTTGATATACATAAGTTCTTCCTGATAGTGGATCTCTTATAGCACCACCTAAACAAGTTGCTGCACCTCCAAAGGGTTCTATTTCTGTTGGATGATTGTGTGTTTCATTCTTAAACATCACTAAGTAATCTTCCATACCTTTATCTGTTTCAATTTTTACATTAATTGAACAAGCATTTATTTCTTCTGATACATCTAAATCATCAAGCTTTCCTCTTTTTCTTAATTCCTTCATTGCAATAACTGCAATATCCATAAGAGTTTTTTCTTTTTCTTTCTCTCCATATACATACTCTCTTGATTTTATGTATTTTTCATAACTTCTTTTAATTGGTTTTGTGTATTTGTTTTCTTCTATTTCTATATCATTTAATATTGTTGAGAATGTTGTATGTCTGCAATGATCTGACCAATAAGTATCTATAACTTTAATTTCAGTAATTGATGGATTTCTTTTCTCCTTATTAAAATAATCTTTAATCATAACAAGGTCATCTATACTCATCGCAAGTCCTTGTTTACTATGAAATTCCTTCAATTCCTCTAGATTCTTACTAATAAATCCATTTAAGATTTGAATATCTTTAGGTGTGTTTGAAGTTGATGATATATCTTTGCTATTTATATCCACTTCTCTTGAATCAACAGGATTTATATAATATTTTTTTATCTTATCAATTTCTTCTTTTGTAATATTTCCTTTTAATATAACTATTTTTGCAGATTTAACTTCTACCTTATCCTTTGCAGTTAAAAGTGATATACACTCTGATGCCGAATCTGCTCTTTGATCATATTGTCCTGGTAAAAACTCTACACCAAAAGCTATTTCTTCATCATTAATTTTTAATTCTGATTCATACACATTATCTACTGTTAATTCTGAAAAGATAGTATGAAGTGCTTTTTTGTAATTATCTTCACTTATATCTGAAATAATATATTTATTTATAAGCCTTACTTTTTCTAAACTCTCTATACTTAAATTTTCTTTAAAGTCTCTTAATAAGCTTTTAGCTTCTACATCAAATCCATCTTTCTTTTCAACGAATATATTTTTAATATTTAACATTACAATTCCTCCAAAAATTATTAATTTAGCCTTCAAATTATCTTTTCCCGAACTTTACAATTTATTTCAATAATAATTTTCGTGTTTATGGTTTAAGATTAGCATTAAATACGTACATTGTCAACTAACAAAATATAATTTCTTTATAATATTGGTTTATTTACGAATATTATACACCTATGATTATCTATTAGTTCGCCTTTATATGTTTTATGTCTAACTATATGTTTTTAATATTTACTTTTAAAAATCGAATCTATTTGAATTTAACGACCAGTATAACTCTTTCTATATTCAAATATATTACTAGAATGTGTTAAAAATATTTTGTTATACAGCAAACAAAAAAAACAGGTGTTATTAATAATTAAGAATATTAACAACACCTGTTTTTAAACATTATTTATTTATTATTAGAATTAAAAAGAGTTTGTCTAGCTATTTCAACAGCATCTTTATGAATACGTTGAGATAAATCTATACTTTGTATAGCTGATATATCTTTTGGAGCAACTTCTGTTTTTAATTTAAATGAATAGCTCTTTCCAGGTTCTAAAGTTTTACCATCATAAACAGTAGATATATCTACTGTAGTATAACCATCTTCATAACCAACTGATCCTGCAGTATATTCACCAGATTTTAAAGGGCCATCAGTACTTTTTATATAAATTTTAGGAGTTTTTATTGTTTTACCTGATTTCTCTACTCCTTTTAAAACTTCATCAGATTCTTCAAGTTTTTCATTATTGGTAATAGTTATTTTATAGCCACCACCAGTTCCCCAACCTTCAGCATATGGAGTAATATCTACTGTAACATCTAAATTATTATAAACAACATTATATTTAGGTAATTCAGAATCTCCATATAATTCATTCTTAGTACAATTAGTTAACTCATCACGCTTACTAGTTGAAGTAGGCGCATCTTGTGATGCCATCCATGCAATCATACCGCCTAAGTTGTTTTCTTTTACATATTTAACTTTTTCAGCTATAGATTTGCTATTATCATAAGTAAAAAATGCTCCACTATTTTCATCATATAAATATGGTGCTTTAGCAACATCATCCCAATACTCTTTCATTTCAGGATATTCGCTCTTTAATTTTGATAAACTTCTATAAGCCCATACTCCTCCTCTACGACCACCATCTCCTGTTTTTAAAGGAGCTTCATTCTTTGCGCCTCTTGTTTTTGTACCATCTGCATCTTTTGAAACTAATTCTGCTGTACCATATAATCCAGGATTCTTACTATCAGGACCGTTTGATACTTTTTCCCAACCACGAGTATAATAAGCAGCTCCAACAACTATTTTATCTGATTTAGCTCCTTTACTTAAAAGATAGTTAACACTTTCATCAATAGATAAACCTGAACCTTTAGTTGGATCATTTGGATTAGTATAAAGACCTGTTTGATGTCCACTAGTATCATCCCAAGCGCCTCTCATATCATAAGTCATTATATTTGCAAAATCAACTGTTTTAAATACTTCATTAATATCAATACCTAAATCTAATTTTTCCTTAGGTGCTGGAAGTGCTACAGATAATTCATAATTTTTACCTATTTTTTCGCCTTGTTCATTTAAAGCATTCTTTAAATCTTTTAATAAAATAACATAATTTTCTTTATCCTGAGTAGTAGAATTTCTTGTACCTTCATCCCTTTTATTATCTACATAATCAGGTTCTCTAACAAAACCTGGATATTCCCAATCTATATCAACAAAATCCATATTAGTGTATTTCAAAAACTTCATAATATTTTTAACAAACTTCCTTCTAGCAGAAGTATTAGCTGCAACTTTAGAAAAATCCCCTGATTTAGACCAACCTCCAATAGAAATTCCTATTTTTAAATTTGGATTTTCAGCTCTTAATTCTTGAAACGCATTTATTAATCCAGAATTCGGAGAATTCCATTGTACTTCTGGCATTCCAACTGGAGCGCCCAGTGCTGCTTCTCCATCTGTAAATTTTAAGCTTCCATCCTCATTAAAATCTAAAAAAGCAAAATTTAAGTGAGTTAATTGTTTAGCTGGTATATCTTTAGGATAAAAATTTTGTTGGCCACCCCATATAGACCAATCACCATAATACATTACATTACGTTTAATTTTGTTAATTTGAGTAGCAGCACTAACTTCATTTTTAGGAACAACTATTATTGTTGTTCCTAAAATTGTTGGCACCAACATAAGTGCAAAAAGTGATTTTTTTAATTTTCGTCTTAGCATTTAAATTCCCCCTTATTTTTAATTATATTTTAAAAAATTTATACATAAAAGTTAATTTTTTACTGTAAATTTCTTAATATTATTATAACATTTATTATTATGTTTACAACAAAAGCATAATAATAACTTATATTAAATTTAAAGATAAAGATAAAGTAACTTTTTTCTAAATTTAAAATTTATTTATTTTACTTGACTTGTGCACTAAATTGAGCAATTTTACCAACCGACTTTAAATCAATGTTTATTAAATATCAAATAATAAATTTTAGATATACTCTACTCAATCTTTTATATAAATTTGGTTTATTTTCAAATATAACAAGTTAAAATCTATTTAATTCTAAAATTTATGCTTAAAAATAATAGAATGTTGGCTTTTTGGGGAATATATATACAAATTACTACGCAAGTCTAGTTATTTATAAAAAAAATATTACTGTATTTGTTTATAATAAAGTATAAACAAATACAGTAATATCAAATATTAACAAATCTACAATGCATTTCTATCAATGAATTCAGCTTTAAGTTTAGAATAAACAATTTTTTGACTACTATAAAGACTATAATATCCTGATAACATATAACTAACTCCACAAGCAATTGCAAATAAAATTAATCCTTGTGCTCCAAAAAGCTCAATACTAAGTATTACAGAAGTAATTAAAGTATTAACTACTCCACAAAATAATGCTATTAATCCAATAGCGGCCCCAAATCCTGGATCAATACCAAGAAGTTTTCCTGCAAAACATCCAAATGTTGCCCCAATAAAAAATGTTGGTACAATTTCTCCACCTTTATAACCTACACTTATAGTAATAGCTGTAAAAATTATTTTTAAAATAAATGCTTCTGGTTTTGAATTTCCATTTATAGCATTTGTTATAACATCCATTCCAGCTCCATTATAATCTCTAGTGTGTATCACAAATGTAAGTATCACAATAACTAATCCACCTAAAAATACTCTGATATATGAATTTTTAATAAGATTTGATAAAAAAGTATTGGTTTTATGTAGTGATCGACAAAATATAATACTTACTAGTGCACATAACCCGCCTAAAATTGCAACCTTTATCATATTCTCTGGAGATATATTAGGTATAATTGCTAAATTAAATCGAACAGGTTCAATACCAAAAAATATTGAAACTTTATATGCACAAATAGATGAAACAATACATGGAATAAAAGCAGAATAGTGTATAATTCCTACACTAATAACCTCCATAGAAAAAAATGTGGCTGTTAATGGCGTACCAAATAATGCTGCAAACACTCCACTCATTCCACATAATGTTATTAAATGCATGTCCTTCTCATCTAATTTAAAAATTTTTCCCACTTGTGTTCCTATGCTTCCCCCTAATTGTAATGCAGCACCTTCCCTTCCGGCAGAACCTCCAAAAAGATGTGTAATAACAGTACTTATAAAAATTAGTGGTGCCATCACAAATGGAACTTTATCATCTGTACGAACAGATTTTATAACTAAATTTGTACCTATATTTTCACTCATTTTTAATAAATTATAAAGCCATATTATTATGATTCCTCCAAGTGGTAATATAAATATAACCCAATCATTTTTTACACGAAAAGTTGTAGCATATTCAACACTAATATGAAAGACACTACCTACAAGTCCTGCTAATAAACCAGTTATTCCTGCAATAATTACCCATTTTAAAAACGTTATTATGTACTTTCGAATTATTTTCATTTTCTCTATTATTCTTAATTTTTCTATTAATACTTCCATTTTCACCTCTCCACTTTATTATATACACATAAAAGACCATAAGATAATTCTTATGGCCTCTAAAGAAAATACGTATCAGTAAATTCTAGTAATTTCTGTTGTTATTTCTTTGTTGTTTTCTAGCTCTTCTACAATCAGGACATCTTACTGGTTCGTTATCAAATCCTTTTTCTTTGTAGAATTCTTGTTCTCCAACTGTGAAAACGAATTCCTTTCCACAATCTTTACATACTAATGTCTTATCTTCCATTCTAATTTCCTCCCTTTTCATAGATTATAACCCGATACTAGAACTAATCTCTGAAACAGAGGAAACTTATAGTACTGATTAAATCTTGAATTATCTTACTTATTTATGATATCACATTATAATTTATAATTCAATATAAATTAATTATTCTTCAAAAATTAATCCTTCTTGAATTTTGCCCTCTTTCATAGAAACTATCCTAGTTGATACATTCTTAGCAAAATCCATATCATGAGTTATTATAAGCATTCCCATTCCAGTGTTACTTAAACTCTTTATTAAATTCGCAACTTCACCTGTAAGTCCTGGATCTAAAGCTGATGTTGGCTCATCAAAACACATTATCTTAGGTTCTAATGCTAAAGCCCGTCCTATAGCAACTCTTTGCTTTTGTCCTCCTGATAATTCAAAAGGATAGTTATTTTTCTTATCTCCTAAACCTAAAAAGCCTAAAATTTCTTCTGCCTTCTTTATTGCTTGATTTTTACTTAATCCTAATACTCTTTGAGGTGCTTCTATTATATTTTCTAAAACACTCATATGCGGAAATAAATTAAAGCTTTGGAATACCAATCCAATATCTTTTCTTATTTCAGACATTGCTTTTTTATCAGCATATTTTCCATCTTTACATATATATTTTCCATCAATTTCTATACTTCCATTATCACAATGTTCTAATGTATTTATACATCTAAGTAATGTAGTTTTACCACCGCCTGAAGGACCAACAATAACTAAAATCTCACCTGCTGCAATCTTTAAGTCAATACCTTTTAATACTTCAGTATTTCCGAACTTCTTTCTAATTCCACTGACATTTAACATATTAATTGCTCCTTCCTATTTATAATACTCATATTTCTTTTCTATTTTTTCTAAAACTTTACTTAAAACTCCTATCACAATTAAGTAAACAACGCCTGCTAATATTAATGGTATTAATGTAACATCTCTATTAGATGCTATTTTAGCTACTTTTAATAATTCATCTAATCCTAAAATATATACTAAAGAAGTATCTTTAACCAAAGTAGTAATTTCATTTGCAACTGGAGGAATAACTCTTTTTATTGCTTGAGGTAATATTATTCTAAAAAATGTATCTTTTTGAGTAAGACCTAATACCTCTGCTCCCTCATATTGTCCTCTATCAATTGATATTATTCCTGCTCTAAATATTTCTCCAAAATAAGCAGTATAATTTAATACAAATGCTACAATAGCCGCTGTAAATCTATCAAATGTCATTCCTACAAATGGTTCTCCAAAATGTATTGTAACTAATGGTAACCCAAAATATATTATAACTATTTGTAATAACAGAGGAGTCCCTCTCATTACAAGTATATATGCTCCTACTATCTTTTTTAATATTAAAGATTTTGATGTCCTTGCTAAAGCAACTATAATTCCTAGTGGAATAGCTAATATTAATGTCAATGCAAAAACTTCTAATGTAACCTTTAGCCCCTCTAATATTTGAGGCATTAATGATAAAATGTAATTCAAGGTAACTCCTCCTTTTTATTTAACTATTATATCTTCTCCAAACCATTTCTTTGATACTTCTGAAGCACTACCATCATTTATTGCTTCATCAAGAGCTTTATTAAATTCATCTACAAATTTTGTATCACCTTTTCTAATTCCAACTGCATAAGTTTCCTTGCCAAAGTCATCATCTAAAACTTTATATTTATCTTGTCCTCTTTCTTTCATATAATATTTAGCTAAAATTTCATCAGCAACAACTGCATCTATTCTTCCTGCTTCTAAATCCATTAATGCATCATTATTTGTTTCAAAAGTAACAACATTTCCCCCATCAAATGTATTAATTATATCTCCATCCGCTTTTATTGCATCTACTGCACTTGATTGATTTTGAGCTCCAACTTTAGCTCCAGCTAAATCTGATTTTGTATTAATTTTAGAATTTGCTAACGTTATTATTACTTGTCTATTATTTAAATAAGCTTTTGAAAACTCTACTTTTTCTTTTCTTTCATCAGTGACTGAATACCCATTCCAAATTAAATCTATATTGCCATTTTTAAGTTCTGACTCTTTCATGCTCCAATCAATTGATTGAAATTTTATAGTCTTACCTAATTTTTCACTTACTTTTTTAGCAAGATCTATATCAAATCCTACTAATTCTCCACTCTCATTTTTAAATCCCATAGGTACAAAAGTATCATCAATCCCAATAACTAATTCATTTTTTTCAGCCATACTATTATTTTTATTATTCTGACATGCTGCCAGACTTATTCCAACTACAATAACACATGATGCTATACAAACCTTTTTTAAAATTTTATTTAATTTCATTCTTATATCCCCCTTAAACTCACTTTCTTTATTTAATACTTTATCATGATAAAGTAAGTAAGTCAACATTCTTTATTATAAATTTTTATAACAAAAAAGGACTCTATTATATTAAAATGTTCTTCATATAATAAAATCCTTTTTTATATTAATGATTTCCAAGTCTATTTAATGCTTTTTGTAAATTATCTACATGTGAATTAAAATCATCTTTTATATCGCTAACTTTAGTTTCATCAATAATACTATCATCCTTTTTTTCTTCAATCTTATCTTTAGCATCATCAGATTTATCTTTTAGCTCATCTAATTTATCTGTAATTTCTTCCATATTTTTCTTTATATCTTCACTTTTACCTTGTAAATCTGCTTCATTTAATTTATCAGTTAATTCATCAGCCTTATCTGTAAATTCTTTAATTATTCTTTCTTTATCTTCATCCATTTCATCTAATTTGTCAGCAATTTCTGCTGGCTTGTCTCTTAGCTTTTCCTCTAATTCTTGTATTTTATCAGAATCAAAAATATCATCTACCTTTTCTGAAGATGGTACTTCATCTTCATTTTGTTTTGTTACAAGTATATAATCATCTTGTAATTTACATCCTATCAAACTAAAACTTAAAATCATACACAGAAAAAAACATATTAAATTCTTATTTTTCATTTTTTCACCTCAAACAAGAAATTATTTCACATAAAAATATAAGCTTATGTATCATATTTTAATACTTTTTTAATAATACTTCAATATTTTTTTAGACTAATCAGTATTAAAATTTATTTTTCTTAATTAAACATATTCCTTCTATATTCTACATTTTTATTATAATTTCTTAAATATTTTAAATTTATTAGGTAATACTAAATTTAAAATTTAAAAGAAAAGGAGTAATTATTTATGTGGAAAAAAAGTTTTGGTGTTCTGCAAAAAATAGGAAAAGCATTAATGTTACCAGTAGCACTTTTACCAGCAGCTGGTATACTTCTTGCACTTGGAAATATGTTTCAAAATCCTGATTTTTTAGCTTTAGTGCCGTTTCTTGACTCTAGTGGTTTCCAATTATTTGCAACAGTAATTGAACGTTCTGGTGGTATTATTTTTGATAATTTACCTTTATTGTTTGCGGTTGGTGTTGCTGTTGGTTTAAGTGATGGTGATGGTGTTGCTGGACTTGCAGCTATAGTTGGATTCTTAATTATGAATGTAACAATGAGTAAAATGATTGGTGTTACGGTTGATAATTTAGGCGATCCAATGTATGCATCAGTTCTTGGTGTTCCAACATTACAAACTGGAGTATTTGGAGGTATAATTATAGGTGTTATAGCATCATCATTATATAAAAGGTTCTTTAATATAGAACTTCCTTCATACTTAGGATTCTTTGCTGGTAAAAGATTTGTACCTATAATAACTGCTGCATCAGCAGTGCTTTTAGGTATTCTTATGACATTTATTTGGCCACCTATTCAAAATGCTTTATTTACTTTTTCAAGAAGTATGATAGATACTAATAAAACCGTTGCTGCATTTGTATTTGGTGTTATTGAAAGAGCATTAATACCATTTGGATTACATCATATTTGGTATAATCCATTTTGGTATCAGTTTGGAGAATATGTTGATAAAGCTGGAAACTTAGTTTTAGGCGATCAAAAAATATTCTTTGCTCAACTTAAAGATGCAGTACCTTTTACTGCGGGTACATTTATGACTGGTAAATTTCCTTTCATGATGTTTGGTTTACCTGCTGCTGCACTTGCAATGTATCATGAAGCTAAATCCGAGAAAAAAGCTTTAGTTTCTGGTATATTATTTTCTGGAGCATTAACAAGCTTTTTAACAGGTATTACTGAACCAATCGAATTTACATTTTTATTTATAGCACCAGCCTTATTTGGAATCCACTGTATTTTTGCTGGTCTTTCATTTATGATAATGCAAATACTTAATGTAAAAATTGGTTTAACATTTTCAGGTGGTATTATAGACTTTATATTATTTGGAGTTGTACCAAACAGGACTAAATGGTGGTTAGCTATAGTAGTAGGATTATGTTTCTCAGTAATCTACTATTTTGGCTTTAGATTCTTTATTAGAAAATTTGATTTAAAAACACCTGGTAGAGAAGAAGATGAAGTAGGAATTGTAGATAGTACTCCTGGTTCTAGAAAACAAGGTGCCGCTTTAGCTAATAGTATTATCAAAGCTTTAGGTGGAAAAGAAAATCTAGATAATCTTGATGCTTGTATTACAAGACTTAGAGTAATTGTTAAAAATAAAGATAAAGTTGATAAAAATAAACTTAAAGAATTAGGTGCTGCTGGAGTAATGGAGGTTGGAAATAATATTCAAGCAATATTTGGTCCAAAATCTGATAATATTAAAAACCAAATGAAAGATATTATCTCTGGTAATTTAACTGTAGATGAAGATGATTCTACTGACATAATTGTTGATGAAAAACCTAGTTCTAGTTCAATAAATTCTAGTATTATTTGTCCTATTGAAGGAGAAGTTATAGAATTATCAAAAGTTCCAGATGAAGTATTTTCTCAAAAAATGATGGGAGACGGTTTTGCCATAGTTCCTGAAGGTAATGTTGTTTACTCTCCTGTAGATGGTGAAATAGCAACCTTATTCCCAACTAAGCATGCCATTGGATTAATTAGCAATGATGGAGTCGAAATTTTAATTCATGTCGGAATGGATACTGTAAGTTTAAAAGGAGAAGGCTTTAAATCTTTTGTAAATCAAGGTGATAAAGTAAAAGCTGGAGATAAATTACTTGAAGTTGATTTTAATTCAATTAAAAATAAAGTTCCATCGCTGATAACACCTATAGTATTTACAAACTTACAAGACAATGCTGATCTTAAAGTTAACTATGGAAAACATAAATCTAGAGATAGAAATGTTGCAACTGTAAAACAATAGTTTATTAATCTTATAAAATAAACTAGTCTGTGTTATATTTAATTTCATAATCTAACACAGACTTTATTTTTATATTTTCTAAAATAAGATTAGGTGTATTAAACATAAATTTAATACACCTAATTTTGATTAACTAATTTTTATTTTTTTACAACATCTTTTAATGTATCAGCTATAGCTGCTAAGCTACCTAATGATGATAATGTTTCATTAGGTAATATAAGTTTATTAGCTGGATTTGTAGCCATTTCTTTAAGAGCCTCAACTTGTTTTATAGCGATAACTCTTTCATCTGTTCCTGATTCAATAATAGCTGTATTTACTTTTCTTATAGCTTCTGATTCAGCAATTGCTATTTGTTCTATAGCTTTTGCCTTACCTTCTGCTTCTAATAATTGAGATTCCTTTAATCCTTCTGCTCTTCTAATGTTAGCTTGTTTTTCTGCTTCTGCTCTAAGTATTTGAGATTGCTTTTCACCTTCTGCTTTTTCAATTTGTGATTGTCTAAGACCTTCTGCTTGAAGAATCATTGCTCTCTTATCTCTCTCAGCTTTCATTTGTTTTTCCATAGCTTGTTGAATTTCTGCTGGTGGAACTATATTTTTAATTTCTACTGAAAGTATCTTTATACCATATGCATCTGTAACCTCATCAATAATACTTAATAAGTCTTGATTTATTCTATCTCTTCCTGATAATACTTCATCTAAAGTCATATTACCTACTATGTTTCTCATATTAGTTGTAGATGAATAAACTATACCTGATCTATAATCTTCAATATTATATACAGCATCCTTTGCATTTAACACTTTATAAAATATAACATTATCAACTGAAATTTTAACATTATCCTTAGTAATAACTGATTGCGGTGGCACATCTAATATTTGTTGTTTTGTTGAAATCTTTTTTCTAGTAAAATCAACAAAAGGAATAAGAAAATGCCATCCTGGTTCTAGTATTCTGCTAAACTGACCAAATCTTTCTACAACACATAAGTATCCAGTATTTACGATTTTGATTGAAGCAAAAATTGTAAGTATTATAAATATTAATATTATTGGTAAAATAATAATCATTATTTTTTACCCCCTTCTATTTTTTTAATTTTTAATTTTGTTCCTTGAATTCCTGTAATGCAAAATTTTTCTCCAGCATTTATTGAATCACCTAAATTTATTACTGTCCAATAAATTCCTCCTACCTTTATAATTCCTTTTTCATGAATTTCTTCTTCTGCTAACTGTTCTTTCCCTATATAGGTTTCTTCCATAAGAGGTATTTTATGTGCAGAGTTTTTATATTTCTTTTTTATTAAAGGATATCCAATTGATGTTGCAATAATACTTACAACTAAAAATATTACTACTTGAACTAAAAAAGATGCATCTAAAGTTGCTGCAATAATAGCCGTTATTGCTCCTATTGAAAACCATACAAATAAAAAACTACTAGTAAAAACATCTACTAAAAATGCAGAAATTCCTAATATAATCCAAAACATTAGACTAGTCATTATAATCCCCCCTCTTTATATTAGTTTTCTAATATTTCATTTATCAGTATATCATCAATTTCAATATTATCCAACTAAATCATTAATTTAATCTTATTATACAGTATTTAAAACCTTTTTACAATATATTTTTTATCTTTTTATCAGTTATATCATTTGTCTATTAAATATATTCTAATTGATTTTAGATTATATTTAAAATATTATGGTTATATATAACAAATATTATTGGTTATAATAAAAATAATACTAGAAATTGGAGTTGATATAATATGGATTTTATTAAAGTTGCATCTGCATGTCCAAAAACTAAAGTTGGAGACGTGGATTATAACATTTATAATATTTTAAAATGTATAGACGATGCTAAACAACAAAATAGTAAATTTATAGTTTTTCCTGAACTTTGTATAACATCATATACATGTGGTGATTTATTTTTACAGGATTACCTTTTGAATAAATCAATACATGGAATACAACAAATATTAAGTGCAACTGAAGATTGTGATATGTTAATAGCAGTGGGATCTCCTTTATTAATTGATAGCATTTTATATAATTGCGCATTTTTATTATTTAAAGGAAAGATTCTAGGAATAGTTCCAAAATCATACATACCTAACTATAGTGAATTTTATGAAAAAAGGTGGTTTACTGAAGGTATTGGTATAGAAACTCATGAAATAGACCTTCAATTTCAAAAAAATATTCCTTTTGGAACAAATCTTATTTTTTCTTCAAACATAGCAAATTTTGGTGTTGAAATTTGTGAAGACTTATGGGTTACAATTCCACCTAGTTCATATTTATCACTTATGGGTGCAAATATAATTGGAAATTTATCTGCCTCTAATGAATTAGTAAGTAAGATGGACTACAGAAAAAATCTTATATTAAATCAAAGTGCTAGAGGCATATGTAGCTATATTTACTCCTCTGCTGGAGTTCATGAATCTTCTACTGATTTATTATTTAGTGGACATTTATTAATATCTGAAAATGGTTCTTTATTAAAAGAAAATCAAAGATTTCAGCGAGAAAATGAAGTTATATATTCTTGGATAGATATTTTTAAACTAAAAGCTGAAAGAATGAAAAATCTTAGCTTTAGAGATGCATCTAAGTTTACTGGTAAGAAACCTTGCCTTATTAAATTTAAATTTAGTAATGCTAGTATAAATAGCTTTGATAGATTTATAGCTAAACATCCATTTGTACCATCTTCTAAACAAGAAAGAGAAAATAGATGTAAAGAAATTTTTAACATTCAAAGTTCTGCTTTAGCAAAAAGACTTGAACATACTGGTTTAAAAAAAGCTGTTATTGGAATTTCTGGAGGACTCGATTCAACGCTTGCACTTCTTGTAGTAGTTAAAACATTTGAACTTCTTAATTTGGATAAAAATAATATAATTACTATAACAATGCCTGGATTTGGTACTACTGATAGAACTTATAACAATGCATTAACTCTTTGCAAAGAATTAGGATGTGATTTGAGAGAAATAAATATCGTAGATGCATCACTTCAACATTTTAAAGATATTGGTCATGATAAAAATATACATGATGTTACTTATGAAAATGTTCAAGCAAGAGAAAGAACTCAAATTTTAATGGATTTAGCAAATAAAGAAAGTGGACTTTTAATAGGTACAGGAGATTTATCTGAACTTGCACTAGGTTGGTGCACTTACAATGGAGATCACATGTCTATGTATTCAGTAAATCCTTCTATTCCTAAAACTTTAGTAAGATATTTAGTAAAATATGTTGCTGAAAAAGAATCTAAGGGTGAAGTTGCTTATACACTTATGGATATATTAGACACTCCTGTTAGTCCAGAATTATTACCAAAAGATTCAAATGGTGAAATTGCTCAAAAAACAGAAGATATAGTTGGACCTTATGAACTTCATGATTTCTTCTTATATCATTTTATAAAACATGGTTCATCAAAAGATAGAATATTATTCTTAGCCACAGAAGCTTTTAAAAATGATTATACAAATTCAGAAATAGAAAAATGGCTTAATAAATTTATGTGGAGATTCTTTACACAACAATTTAAAAGAAGTGCTTTACCTGATGGCCCTAAAGTTGGTAGTATTTCTCTAAGTCCTAGAGGTGATTGGAGAATGCCTTCTGATGCAGCACCTTGGAAATAGCATGTTATCATTTTATCATTCTATTTTTACTTATTTTAATAATTTAGTAATATAATTACACTTCTCATAACAAATTGTAGATTTTTTCTTTAAGTAGTGCTACAATATATCATATTAAATAAAGGTGATTTTAAGCCTATTAGATATGGAGGAATTAACATGGGGAAAAAAATTGATATTGATTGGAACAAACTAGGATTTAATTATATAAAAACAGATTTCAGATATGTCTCAGTTTGGAAAGATGGTAAATGGGATAATGGTAAACTTACTGAAGATAATATGCTTCATATGAGTGAAGCTTCTACTGTTCTTCACTATGGTCAAAGTTGTTTTGAAGGACTTAAGGCATATACAACAAAAGAAGGTAAAATTCAATTATTTAGACCAGATAGAAATTCTGCTCGTATGAATGATAGTTGCAAAAAGCTTCTTATGCCTGAAATTCCTGAAGAAAAATTTATTGATGCCGTTATGCAGGTTGTAAAAGCTAATAAAGATTATGTACCACCATACGGTAGTGGTGCTTCTTTATATATAAGACCTGTTATGATGGGAGTTGGTGATAATATAGGCGTAAAACCTGCTCCAGAATACATATTTACAGTATTCTGTATGCCAGTTGGTCCTTATTTTAAAGATGGTTTAACCCCTTGTAATTTCATTGTTTCAGATGAATATGATAGGGCTGCTCCTCATGGTACAGGAGGACAAAAAGTAGGTGGTAATTATGCTGCTTCTTTACAAGCACATGCTGAAGCTGTAGAAAAAGGATTTACTGATTGTATATATCTAGATCCTGCAACTCATACTAAAATTGAAGAAGTTGGTGCAGCAAATTTCTTTGGAATAACTAAAAATAATGAATTTGTTACTCCAAAATCTCCATCTATATTACCAAGTATAACTAAATATTCACTTCTTCATATTGCAGAACATTACCTAGATATGCCTGTATATGAAAAAGAAGTAGCAATTAATGAATTAGATCAATTTAAAGAAGCTGGCGCATGTGGTACTGCTGCTGTAATTACTCCTATAGGAGGTATTCAATACAAAGATAATTTACATGTATTTTTCAGTGAAACTGAAGTTGGCCCAATAGTTCGTAAATTATATGATCTACTTTGCGGTATTCAAGTTGGTGATGTTGAAGCTCCTGAAGGTTGGATATACGAAGTAAAATAATTTTATTAAAATAAATTATACTTAAAACGTAACTGTTATAAAACAAATATTTATAAATTTTTTATAAATAAAAACCATACATATATGGAAGTTTATTTTCCTATTTATGCATGGTTTTTGTTCTTGTGTATAGATTTTATCAAACAAGTAGACTTTAGTATGCTTAAAATACAAAGGAGTGATATAAAAATTTCTATATCACTCCTTTGTTAATCTATTCTTTATCTGCTTTTATTTGTCCTTTAATATATTAAATATATCCTCCATCTGCTCTTATTATTTGTCCTGTAATATATGAAGAATCATCACTACATAAAAATGTTACAATCTTACCAATTTCACTAGCCCTTCCAAATCTCCCCATGGGAATTTCTTCTTCTAAAGACTTCCTCTCATCTTCTCCTAAAAATGAATTCATCTTTGTATCTATAACACCAGGAGCAACTCCGTTAACTCTTATATTTGAAGGTGCCATTTCTTTTGCAAGAGACTTCGTAAATAAATTTATTGCCCCTTTAGTAGATGAATATAAAACTTCACATGATGCTCCAACTTCTCCCCACATAGATGAAATATTAACTATATTTCCGCCCCCATTTGAAACCATATAAGGAAGTACATGCTTACTCATATATATAGTACCTAAAAGATTTGTATTTATAATTCCATTTATCTCTTCTTCACTTGAATCCATAAATAATCCAATAATACTCTTAGCTGCATTATTCACTAAAATATCTATTTTTCCTAATGTATTTATGGTGAATTCTATTATTTTTTTACTTGATTCATAAGATGATATATCTTCCTTACATAAAACAGCATATCCTCCAATACTTTTTATATGATTCAATGTTTCTTGTGCCCCTTCATCATCTTTAGAATAATTTATAACTATATTAGCTCCCTCTTTAGCTAACTCTATAGCAATATCTCTTCCTATTCCCCTTGAAGCACCAGTAACAATTGCTACTTTTCCTAATAGTCTTCCCAATTTTCCTCTTCTCCTTTTCATTATATCTTTCTCAAAAAAATCTTTGTTTTTAAACATAGCATTATTTTAATACATCATTAAAAACTCTAAAAGCATTTTTATAAAATATTTTTTCTATTTCAGACTCTTTAAATCCATTAATTTTAAGATATTTATATAATTTATTAAATTCTGAACAATTTTCTATTTCAACTTCATTATCTATTCCATCAAAATCACTACCAAGTGCTATAACATCAATCCCACCAATATTTTTTATATGTTTTATATGGGTTATTATTTCTTCTAATGAAGATATTTTTTCTGTTCCTAAAAAATCAGAACAAAAATTTATTCCCATAACTCCTCCGTTATTTGCTAATAATTTTATCATTTCATCAGTTAAATTTCTTGGATGATTAGTTATCTCTCTAGCATTAGAATGTGAAGCTATAAAAGGTTGTTTAGAAAATCTAACCAAATCATAAAATCCCTCATCAGATAAATGTGATACATCTAGTATCATGCCTAATTCTTCTGCTTCTTTAATAAGTTCTATTCCCCTTTGAGTTAATCCATAATTTTTATATTTATAATTTGCATTAGGGTATCCAAGAGAATTAGGATAATTCCAAGTGATTGTCAATATTCTAATTCCTTTTTGATATACTTCTCTTAATTTTTGACTTTCTCCCTGAATTACTTCTCCTTCTTCTATTGATAAAAAGGCCCCTATTTTATTATTTTTTTTACATTCTTCTAATTCATTTAAATTTGTTACTATTTTTATTTCATTAACATAATTATTAATTTCTAATTTAAAATTATTATAAAGTTTTATAAACTCTTCATAAGGTGATTTTGTTATATCCTGATCAATAAAAAAAGCAAATACTTGTGCTAATGACTCTCCTTTTTTCAATTTATCAATATTAACCTTACATATATCATTTTCAAAATTTAATTTATTATAATATATTTTACTTGCTGTATCACAATGTAAATCAATAAACTTCACAGTTAGTTACCTCCTCCATTTCAAATATATAATGCAAATTCCCCTATCTATAATCTTTATCCGATATGTAACATCTGTAAATTCTATAACAATTGCACAATCATGAATAACACTTTTCTAACCCTCAAATGAAAACTAGTTGCACTGATGCTAAGAACTTTGTTTATATACAATATCAACTTGATTTTAAAAGATAGTTTAAATTTTTAGTCTATCTGCATAATATAGGTAGTTTTCTATTTTTTCTGAACCTCTAATTTTTTCTCTTTTTATATATAAACTATTATTT
This sequence comes from Clostridium weizhouense, assembly GCF_019431045.1. Lineage (GTDB taxonomy): Bacteria > Bacillota > Clostridia > Clostridiales > Clostridiaceae > Clostridium > Clostridium weizhouense. The sequence continues at coordinate 220,801 of NZ_JAHXPT010000004.1, forward strand.
TCATCTACTTCTATACTCCATTTTACCAAAGAAATTTCTCCTTTTACAATCTCAATAGTAGTTATTGATGATGGAAATACACAACAACCATCATTAAAATACAGACCTTCCCCTACTTGTGGAAATATATCATTATGGGTATGTCCACATATAAACATTTTTTTCTGTCTTCTAGAAATTATATCTAATATATCATCAATTTTACTACCTTTGTTATAATTATTAGCTGGACTTATTGGAGCCTTAAAACCAGCAATACCTTCTAAAAATCTCCATAAATATCGTACTAAAAATCTGCTCACTTTCCAAAGCTGACAATTCATAAAATCAACTTGATGACCGTGAAAAACAAGTATATCCTTCTTCATTGGAGTATATCTAAGTATAATACTCTCATAAAATGTTACATTATTATATAATTCTAATAATTCTTTTCCAATACCATGACCGACTTTATTGAAAACTTTTTCCTGTTTATAAACAAAATCTGGATTTGATTTTATCATATCATGATTTCCATAAATTAAGTATAACCTCTTATCTTTATTAAATTTATTTAATATCTTAAAAATTTCCTTATAATGAAATGAAATGTCTAAACAATTTTTATTTTTCCATAATTCATCACCATCTCCTACTTCGATTAATTTATATCCATCTCTAAAATAATATCCAAGAGCAGCTTTATATATATTCTTATTTATTCTTAAAGAATCAGCATTGCCCCCATCGCCTCTATGAACATCACTTATAAATACCAATTTAGAATTTTTATCAAACTCTACTACCTTTCCATTTTTTGATATTCTCTCTATAAATTTATCTACCATACTCCTAACCTAGCATAAATTAATTCTTTTTATTATATGAATAAAAAGAAAAATTGATAAAATATATTTGATTTTATCAATTCTTAAAAGAAAAAGAAATGCCACTATAACAAGTTTTATTAGATATTTAATTAGAATTTCAGACCTGTAAAACTCTATAAAAGATTATAAATAACTTAATTAGAACATATATCATATAAACAAAAAATAACTGTAATAAAAATTATTATAACTTAATTCTTATTACAGTCTCTATATTATTTATATTTCAAGAAATAATATATTACTTTATTTCTATTGATTATTCAATTTATATTCTTTAAATTATATAATCCTATTAATATTTAATGTATGTTATAATGATTCTCCAAGATAAGCTTTCTTAATTTCTTCATTATGTAACAATTCTTTTCCTGTTCCCGTTAATATTATTCTTCCAGTTTCCATAATATATCCTATATCAGCTATCTTTAAAGCTGCATTTGCATTTTGCTCTATCAAAAGTACTGTCATACCTTCTTTATTAATTTTTTTTATAATTTCAAATAGCTCTTTTACAATTATAGGTGCAAGTCCTAAAGAAGGTTCATCCATCATTATTAATTTAGGTCTAGACATCAGAGCTCTTCCTATAGCAAGCATTTGTTGCTCTCCACCTGAAAGAGTACCTGCTGCTTGCCAAGTTCTTTCTTTTAACCTAGGAAAAAGTTCATATACCTTTTCTAAATCCTCTTCTATACCATGATGATCATTTCTAGAATAAGCACCTATTTTTAAATTTTCTAATACTGTAAGATCTGCAAAAACTCGTCTTCCTTCTGGAACTAAGGCTATACCCTTTTTAACCATTTTCTCAGTATTAATTTTTGTTAAGTCTGTCCCTTCATAATCTATATTACCACTTTTAGGTTTAACAAGACCAACTATAGATTTTAATGTAGTACTTTTACCTGCTCCATTAGCTCCTACTAAAGTTACTATTTTCCCACTTGGAACTTCTAAACTTATTCCTTTTAAAGCTTCTATTCCACCATATGCTACAACCAAATCATCTATTTTAATCATCTTCAGATACCCCCAAATAAGCTTCTATAACTTTTTTATCATTTTGTATTTCAGTAGGTGTTCCTTTAGCTATAGTTATTCCATATTCAAAAACTTGTATTTTATCTGATAATCCCATAACCATATTCATATGATGTTCTATCATAAATATAGATAATTTAAATTTTTCTTTTATTTCCTTAATAAATTCTGTTAATTCATCTGTTTCTGTAGGATTCATACCAGCAGCTGGTTCATCAAGAAGAAGAAGCTTTGGATTAGTTGCTAAAGCTCTTGCTATTTCAAGTTTTCTTTGTTTACCATAAGGAAGAGAACTTGCTTTTTCATTCTTTAAATCTTCAAGTCCTAATTCTTTTAGTAATGAAATAGATTTTTCAACCATATGTTTTTCTTCTCTTTTATACTTTGGTAATTTTAACATTGTTTCAATAAAGTTAGATTTAATATGAACATGATTTGCTATTAATACATTATCTAAAACACTTAAATCATTAAAAAGTCTTATATTTTGGAAAGTTCTTGCTATACCATTTTGAGTTATAATATCTTGTCTCATTCCAGTTATATCTATATTGTTAAAAATTATTTTACCTTTTGTAGGGGTATAGACATTTGTTATCATATTAAAAGCAGTAGTTTTTCCTGCTCCATTTGGCCCAATTAAAGAAACTATTTCGCCTTCATTAATTTCAAGATTAAAATCTTTTACTGCAGTAAGACCTCCAAACTGCATAGTTGCATTTTCCACTTTAAGTAATGCCATTATCTATTTCCCCCTTTCTTCTAAAGTTCCTTTATTAAAAACTTTAAATATTTTATCCCATGTTAATTCTTTAGTTCCCATAATACCTTTTCTAAAGAATAATACTATTATCATAAGTAAAATTGAGAAAATAACCATTCTTAGACCCGGTATACCGGTAAAACTTATAAATCCTAAATCAAATTGTTTTTCCATATCTAAAAATCTTAAAACTTCACCTAAAATTGTTACAACAAAAGCTGAGATTACTGTACCAGTAATACTTCCCATACCTCCAATAACTATTATAAGAAGTATGTTAAAAGTAAGAACAAATTTAAACATATTAGGATCTATAGTACCAAGTAAATTTCCTAAAAGACCCCCTCCAATACCTGCAAAGAAAGCTCCAACAGTAAATGCTATTGCTTTATGTTTAAAAAGGTTTATTCCCATACTCTCAGCTGCTATTTCATCTTCTCTAATAGCTTTTAATGCTCTTCCATAAGAACTATTTATAAGTGATGTTATTATTATTATTGTTATAATTGCTATTCCAAAACTCCAATATAAATTCGTTTTATGTGGGATACCTCTTAAACCTAAAGCACCATTAGTTAAATTTTGAATATTATTGATTACTATTCTTATGATTTCTGCAAAACCTAAGGTAGCAATAGCTAAATAATCTCCTTTAAGTCTTAAAGCTGGAGCAGCTATTAAAAATGCTATTGCTGCTGAAATAATTCCAGCTAAAATTAATGCTGGAAAAAATGGAATTGATATATGATTCAATGGTGATATTAAAGGTTCCATAAAAAAATTCTGAGTTTTAACTTTTTCAGACATAGTAAGAAGTGCTGAAGTATATGCACCTATTGCTATAAATCCAGCATGACCTAATGAAAATAGTCCAGTAAATCCATTTATTAAATTCATACTAAGTCCAAGAACCGTATATATTGCACATAAATTTAAAATTCTAATTTTATAAGAACCTAAGTTATTACTTGCAGCTAATAATAGTAAAAATATAATTACAATAAGAGCTATATTTAAAAGTTTATTTCTCTTTTTCATATGTTACACCTTCTCTGTTAAATTTTTTCCCATTATTCCTGTAGGTTTAAATAACAATATTATTATTAAAAGTATGAATGCAAAAGCGTCTCTATATCCAGTTAATCCTGGAAGAAAAGCAATTATCATAATTTCACCTATACCAAGAATAAAACCTCCAATAACAGCTCCTTTTATATCTCCTATACCACCTATAACTGCTGCTATGAAACACTTTAGTCCAGGAATTACTCCCATAAGAGCAACTATTTGTGGATATTTAACAGACCACATAATAGCACCTATTGCAGCCAACATGGAACCTATAGCAAAAGTAAATGAAATTATTCTATTTACATTGATTCCCATAAGCCTTGCTGTTTCAACATCTTTAGATACTGCTCTCATAGCCATACCAATATTTGTATTATTAACCAAATGTAACAAAGCATATAATAATATTATTGTTACTAAAGGTATTACAAATGTAAGTTTTTGTATAGAGACTCCACCAATAACAACTACATCTGTTAAAATTTCTGGTGTTGGAAATGCTTTTGGTTTTCCTCCAAACAAAACAACTGCTAAATTTTCAAGTAAGAATGAAACACCAATAGCAGAAATTAAAATAGATATTTTGGGTGCACTTCTGAGTGGTCTATACGCTGTAAATTCTATTAACATTCCTAGTGCTCCAGCCATAATTATAGCTATTAAGAAAGCAAAATACCAAGGAAGATTAAAAGTAGCTACTCCAAAAAATGCGAAGTAAGCAGCCATCATAAATATATCTCCATGAGCAAAATTTATAAGTTTTAATATTCCATACACCATTGTGTAGCCTATAGCTATAAGTGCATATAAACTTCCTAATGAAATTCCATTTGTTAAATGTTGCATAAATGTACTTAATGTCATATAGTCATCTCCTAATTTATTCTTCTTCTGCTTTTATAGTATCTAAATAAGTAAAGTTACCATCTTTTATTACTTTTAAAACCGCATCTTTTATCGCATTATTATTTTCATCTATTGTAATTACTCCTGCCGCACCAGGAAAATTCTTTGTTTTTGATATTTCATCTCTTATTTTTACAGGATCTATTGAGTTAGCTCTTTTTATTGAATCTAATATTAATAAATAAGCATCATAAGCTAAAGCTGTGACTGCTGATGGTTCCTTATTATATTTTTTTCTATAGGCATTAAGAAATGTTTTTGTTTCTTCAGTTATCGGAGTTTCACTTGAAAAGAAGGTTGAAAATACACATCCTTCTACCGCATCTTTTCCTATATCAACAAATTCTGGTGTTTCCCAAGTATCTCCACCTATTATAGGAGTTGTTATTCCCAATTCTCTTGCTTGTTTTACTATTAATGCTCCTTCCGTAAAATTACCTGGAGCAAATATTACATCTGGATTTTTACTTTTTATATTTGTAAGTTGAGCTGTAAAATCTTGATCTCCAGAATTATAATTTGCTTTAGCTACAATTGAATTCTCATCACCTGTAAGCTTTTTAAATGAATCAATAAAAAATTTACATATACCAACTGAATAATCACTAGAAACCTCTTGAATTATTGCTGCTTTTTTAGCTTGCAATTTTCCTGCTGCATATTTTGCCATAACAGTACCTTGAAAAGGATCTATAAAGCATACTCTAAAATAATAATCATTTCCTGCAGTTACCAAAGGGTTTGTACATGAACCTCCTACAGCTGGAACTTTAGCTTCTTGTACAATATCTCCTGCTGCCATAGAGTTACCACTTCCCCAGCTTCCTATAATTGCATTAACATGTTCTTGTTCTATCAGATTAGAAGCTGCATTTGCAGCTTCAATTTTATCTGATTTATTATCTGCAAAAACCAACTCTACTTTTTTACCAAGAACAGTTGGATAAAGTTCATTAGCAAGTTTTATTCCCTCTAAGTCAAGTTGTCCCCCAGCCGCATTAGCACCTGTCATAGGTTCAAATACTCCAAGTTTAACTACATCACTATCTACATTTGCTTTCAAATTTGATTTAGAAGTACAACTTGCTAAAATCATTGAAGTTGACAAAACCAAAATCAAAAGCAAAGAAATTTTTCTTTTCATAAAAATATCCTCCTAATATTAGTTTAAATGTAAATACTTTGATATATTTAATCAAAATATATTTTTACAGAGAATTGCAATAACTATATTTTAATATTATATATATCTTAAAAGTATGCATTGGAAATAATTTGTTATTTTTAATAATTAGCCCTAACATTTAGTAATTTATTAAAAAATAATGACAATTTTTGATAATTTTAAAGTTATAATTATATTATATGATATGACTTATTGTGTCAATACATGACACAATAAGTAAAACGTATTCATAAATATTCTTATTTAAATTACATGTGTATTTATCTGAGTTACAACTAAAATATTTTTCTTATATAAAATTATTAAATTTTAATGATTTTATATGTTTGAATTAAATCAACAAATCCTACTAATTGTATGTATTGGTTATTTACTTTAAGTTTTAATTATTTTCAGATTTATCATAGATTTACATCTAATAAAAGCTAATCTTTTTCCTTTTAACATATCTATTCTTATCATCTGCATATCTTTAAATATTTATCTTCTCTTTTTCTAAGTTCTTTATTCAATTCATTTAATATTATCATTAACTAATAGCAAATTTTAAGCCATTATAGTATATGACCATATTGGCGCCATAAAAAAGAGATAGTTTTAAGTAAAAAGTCACTTAAAACTATCTCTTATAATTAAAATTATTTAATTATTTATATAATGGATATTTATCACATAAAGCTTCAACTCTAGCTTTAAATGGTGATAAGTCTCCATCCTTATTTTCAATAGTATCATTAATTATTGCGGCAATTTCTTCCATATCTTCTTTTTTGAAACCTCTTGTCGTTACAGCTGCAGTACCTATTCTAACACCTGAAGTTACAAAAGGACTTCTTGTTTCATTTGGCACTGTATTTTTATTAAGAGTAATTCCAACTTCGTCTAATAACTTTTCAGCATCTTTTCCAGTAATGTCTTTATTGTTTAAATCTACAAGAATTAAATGGTTATCAGTACCATCTGATACTAATTTAAATCCTCTTTTAGAAAGTTGTTCTCCTAGCTCTTTACAATTTTCTACTACATTCTTAATATATTCTTTAAAACTTGGATCTAATGCTTCTTTAAAACATACAGCTTTTGCAGCTATAATATGCATTAATGGTCCACCTTGCATTCCTGGGAATATGTTCTTGTCTAAATCCTTAGCATATTTTTCTTTACAAAGAATTAATCCACCTCTTGGACCTCTTAAGGTCTTATGTGTTGTAGATGTTACAAAATCTGCATATGGTACTGGTGATGGATGTACTCCTGCTGCAACAAGTCCAGCTATATGAGCCATATCTACCATGAAATATGCTCCAACTTCATCACATATTTCTCTAAATTTTTCAAAATCTATCACTCTTGAATATGCACTTGCACCTGCAACTATTAATTTTGGTTTATGCTTAATAGCAAGTTCTCTTACTGTATCATAATTAATAACTTCTGTTTCTTTATCTACTCCATATGATACAAAGTTAAATAGCTTACCTGAAAAATTAACTGGTGAACCATGAGTTAAGTGACCACCATGACTTAAATCCATACCAAGTACAGTATCTCCTGGTTGTAAAACTGTAAAGTATACTGCCATATTAGCTTGTGATCCTGAGTGTGGTTGAACATTTGCATGTTCTGCTCCAAATAATTCTTTTACTCTATCACGAGCTATATCCTCAACTTCATCTACAACATAACATCCACCATAATATCTTTTACTTGGATATCCTTCTGCATATTTATTAGTTAAATATGAACCCATTGCTTCCATAACTGCTTCACTTACAATATTTTCTGATGCTATTAATTCAATTCCTTTTTGTTGTCTTACTAATTCTTTTTCAATTAGTCCATAAATTTCATTATCTTGTCTTTGTATGTTTTCAAAATTCATTTTATCACCCCAAAATTTATTATACATTATTAAACAAAATTACGTTTTTTTAATAATATATTATATAATTATAAGTTTTCTGACTAAATTTATCAACCATTTTTTATAATAACAATTAAAGTTACATATAATAAAATATAACTTATCCATAAGATTTAACTTTTTGTAATTTACTAAAGAATTTAAAAAAACTTTGTGTTATAATACTTTCATTAAGTTGTTCTCTGTATGATTATAGCTTGTTTTTAACAGCTTTATTATTACAAAAATTGTATAAAAATCATTAAGTAATTAATATTTATTACATAGTTCATATGAGAGGAATAAAATTATGGATTTAAATAAATTGCTACAAATTTCTACTTTTGCTGGCAAAATAATGATTGAAAGTGGCGCTGAAACTTACAGAGTTGAAGAAACTATTTGCAGAATATGTACTTCTTTTGGCGTTGATGAAGCTGATAGCTTTGTGACTCCTACTGGCGTTATGGTATCAGTAACTCATAAAAATCAAGTATTAACATTGGTTAAAAGAGTTACTTCTAGAGGCGTTGACTTAAATAAAATTGATAAAATTAATACTCTTTCAAGAAGAACTCAAACTAACAAAATGACTCTTGATGATTTTAATAAAGAACTTATTAAAATTGCTAAAGGAGATAGATATTCTAACTTTTTTACTCTAATTTGGTCTGGAATATCAGCAGGATCATTTGCTATACTTTTTGGTGGTAACTATAAGGATTTTTTTGCTGCAACATTAATTGGACTAATAATAAAAATAATCTTTATTAAATGTGAAAACTTAAATTTAAATGAATTCTTTATAAATTGTTTATGTGGAGGAGTATGTGCATTATTAACTATAATACTTATAAAATTTAATCTTAATAATAATCTTGATAAAACAATTATTGGTTCTTTAATGCTTCTAGTTCCCGGTTTAACAATAACTAATGCAATTAGAGATACTATAGCAGGAGATTTTCTTGCAGGTATAACTAAAATTTCTGAAGCATTTTTAGTTGCTGTGTCTATTGCTGTGGGTTCTGGTGCAGTTTTAAGTATATTTATAAATAAATTAGGAGGTATCTAAAAAAATGATTTATGAAACTTTATTCGCCCTTGTAGCTTCATTTGGTTTCGGAATAATTTTTAATATAAAAGGACGTAACCTTGTTTTTGCAGCTATTGGTGGAGGATTAAGCTGGTTTGTTTATTCATTTTTAATAAAATTTAATGTTAGCAATACCCTTTCATTATTTATAGCTTCAATAAGCTTTAGTACTTATTCAGAAATTTGTGCTAGAATACTAAAAACACCTGTTACAACATTAGTAGTATGTGCACTAATCCCCCTAGTTCCTGGTGCTGGGATGTATTATACAATGTACGAATCTGTAACTGGAGATATTATAAAATCTCTTGAATTAGGTCTTCATACATTAGCAAGTGCTGGAACATTAGCATTGGGCGTGATATTTGTTTCAACAATAACTAGGCAAATAACTAACTTTAGAAAAATAAAAAAAGAGTTTCATACAAATAATTATATAAAAAAATAATTTAGTCATATAAACAGAATTAACGATTTCGAACCCTCTGTCAAAAATAAATTTTAACTGAGGGTTCGAAATCTCTTTATACTATACTATTAATACTTTATTAAAATATATTCTAACATATTTATATAAACTAAAAAGCTTTTGCCATTTTTATGAATCTTTCACCTAAAATAACTTTATCTAAAATAGTCTTATAATTTAACTTTTTATAAAAACTACTTACTTCTTCATCTTTAGCTAATAATGAAATCCCATAGTACTTATTTTTTTTTGCTATTTTCTCAGCATAATCCATTAATATTTTCCCTACACCAAGTCCTCTCACTTTTGTAGATGTAGCAACATTAGCTAAATATAATTCCCCTTCTTCACATTCCTTACATATTATAAGTTTTATACAATCTAATATAAAAAAACATTTATTTTTTAATCCCTGAAATTTATTAATTAATTTAAAATCTGTATTCATACTTAATATTTCTAATTTATTAGATGGTATAAGTACTATAACACCTAATATTTCTCCAAATCTTTCTGCTACTGTAATATATTCCAAACTATATCTTGATTTCTTTGTTAGTATTAAACTTTCAAGATTTTCAATACATTCTTTTTCTGTAGCTCCTCCTCAAACATCTTCTGGTACTGTCTCCGTATAATATATTAGATTTGCAATTTTTTTACTATCTTCTTTTTTAGCCTTTCTTAATTGTATATTTTCCATAACTATATTCCTCCATTTTTGAGCTAAATTAAAATTTAACTCCTTTAATGATATTATATATTAGTTATGTCATTATTATAATTGACACTCGTACTTATTAATAAGTATTGAATTACGCTTTTTTATATATTGAATATTCTTAAAACATACAAATGTACTTAAATTTTCTTTATATATGTACAAAAATCATCTTAAATTTAGATCTATATAATTTCTTGAAAATAAAAATAGTTATCTAAAATATAAGAAAAACAAAAACTTATATTTTAGATAACAAAACTTTATCAACTAGTTCCTTTTAATTATGAATAACATATAAGCAACGTATAAACACACTAATATAATACCTTCAATTCTTGATAATTTTTTATCTCTATTTTTATTGATAAATATTAATATCCCAATAAACAAATTGATTAATATTAATACTATAAAATCTATAAATAGGCTTGCATTAACTGGTATTGGATTAATCAATGATGATAAGCCTAATATAAGAACTATGTTAAATATATTTGAACCCAATACATTCCCTATTGCTATATCATTCTCTCCCTTTATAGCTGCTACTATAGATGTAACAAGTTCTGGTAAAGATGTACCTATTGCTACAATAGTTAATCCCACTAATTTTTCACTCATTCCTAATAAATATGCTATATTGGTCGCTGAACTTACAACTAAATTTCCTCCAATAATTATACCTGATACTCCAATTATCATTGTTATAATTTTAATAAAAATATTTGCATTTATAATTTCTTCACTAATCTCTGCGCTAACTTCTTCTGATCCGTGATTATTTTTAGTTTTTATTATTAAAAATATTATATATGATAAACATATAAAAACTAATATTAATCCATCTAATCTTGATATATAGTTATTTTTTATACTCAATAAACTATCAAATGTTACTATAAATAAAAATATAGTAACAAGTGTATTTATTATAAAATCCGACTTTATATTAGATTTTTTAATTATTAAAGGAGATATAACTGCTGTTGCACCTAATACAATAAGAATATTAAAAATATTAGATCCAATAACATTTCCTATTGCTATCTCATTATTTCCATTAATCCCAGAAATTAAACTTACTGCTAATTCTGGAGCACTTGTTCCTAAAGAAACTATTGTAAGCCCAACAATAACAGATGGAATTCCTAACTTCTTTGCTATTATTGAAGCTCCATCTACAAATATATCAGCACCTTTTATTAACAATACAAATCCAAGTAATAATAATACGTAATTCATTCTTTTGTTCCTTTCTAATTTATCTATTTGTAATTTATAATAACATGTATTTACTATTTTATCGAATTTATAACATTAGTTACAAAGATTTATTCTTTTTATTATTTTCTTTCATGTGCCTAAACATACTAAATAAATAGCAAATAAATTATTTATTTTTATAAAAATTACTTTGACATAAAGGGTTTATATAACTTAAACTAATTAAAGATTATTATGTTTATATCATTATAAAATTATTTAATAAAAAAAATCGCTAAGCAGTTGTGTAGAGTTGATTTTTTAGCCATTCACTATTTCCTAATAAATAATATGGATAAACCATATAAAAATAAAACGCATGTTACAGCGTCAAGTATTATTAAAATACTTAATACATTGAGAAAGGAGAAAGTTACCAAAAATAAGTAACATTATATAAGGTAGAAATAAAATTTATATAATCTAAATTTTTATATACTTTTATAAGTTTTAGGTAACAAAAAACAAATGAGCGTACTTATTGTTAAAGAGATGAATCATGGATTTGGCGATAGAGCCATATTTGAAGATGTTTCATTTAGATTATTAAAAGGAGAACATGTTGGACTTATTGGAGCTAATGGTGAAGGTAAATCAACATTTATGAATATAGTAACTGGAAAGCTTCAACCAGATGAAGGTAAAGTAAGTTGGTCAAATAATGTTAGAGTTGGATATATGGATCAACACGCTGCCTTAACTAAAGGGCAAACTATAAGAGATGCTTTAAGAGATGCTTTTAAATATCTTTTTGAATTAGAAGCAGAAATGAATTCATTATATGAAAAAATGGGTGATTGTACTGAAGATGAACTAAATAAAATGCTTGAAAGAACTGCTGTGATTCAAGATATGCTTGATCATAATGGATTTTATGTTATTGATCCAAAAGTTGAAGAAGTTGCTAAAGGTCTTGGACTTTTAGATTTAGGTCTTGATAGAGATGTAGATGACTTATCAGGAGGACAAAGAACTAAAATTCTTCTAGGAAAATTATTATTAGAAACTCCTGACATATTACTTTTAGATGAGCCTACTAACTATCTAGATGAAGAACATATAGAATGGCTTAAAAGATACCTTCAATCATATGAAAATGCGTTTATCTTAATATCACATGATATTCCATTTTTAAATTCAGTAGTTAATTTAATCTATCATGTAGAAGATAGAAAATTAACTAGATATGTTGGAGATTATAATGAATTCCAAAGAATATATGAAGAAAATAAGAAGAAATTAGAAGCTGCATATGAAAAACAACAAAAAGAAATTGCTAGATTAGAAGATTTTGTTGCTAGAAATAAAGCTAATGTTGCTACTGCTAATATGGCTAAATCTAGACAAAAGAAATTAGATAAAATGGACATAATTGAATTATCAAAAGAGAAACCAAAGCCAGAATTTAATTTTAAATCTGCTAGAGCTTCAGGTAAAGTTATTTTTGAAACTAAAGATTTGGTTATAGGATATGACTCCCCTCTTACAAAACCTTTAAATTTATATATGGAACGAGGACAAAAAATTGCTTTAGTTGGTGCTAATGGCCTTGGTAAATCAACACTTTTAAAGAGTTTACTTGGAATAATAAAACCATTAAGTGGTGAAGTCCATTTAGGTGATTATCAATACATAGGATATTTTGAACAAGAAGATAGAACTGATAATAAAAATACATGTATAGATGAAGTTTGGCAAGAATTCCCTGGATTTACTCAATATCAAATAAGAGCAGCACTTGCTAAATGTGGCCTTACAACAAAACAATTAGAATCTCAAATAAGAGTTTTATCAGGTGGAGAAGCTGCCAAAGTTAGACTTTGTAAAATAATAAATAATGAAACAAACATATTAATACTAGACGAACCTACTAATCACTTAGATGTTGATGCAAAAGAAGATCTTAAACGAGCATTAAAAGGATATAAAGGATCAATACTTCTTGTATCACATGAACCTGAGTTTTATAGAGACATAATTACTGAAACTTGGAATTGTGAAGATTGGACAACTAAGATTGTTTAAATAAGATAAATATAAATAGTATGTTAAAGGAGGCTAAATAGGATAATTATTTAGTCTCCTTTTTGTATAAAACTCTAATAAATATAAGTACTAACTATATAAAAAAATTTTCAAATGTATATCTTACTTAAATTATTTCATTACTTAATTAAAAACTTTTTATTTTTTTATTTTTTTATTTTTTTAATATACTTAAATTTTACATAAAAACCACAAATCAAACTCGTTTCCATAAATCTAATATTGTCTTTAAATTCAGAATATTATATTATTTAATCACAAGGTAAGCACGGGGGAGGCTTACTAGTAAAGTATATATAAATTTTATATTTAAATTAAGCAATTATAAAAAAGAAATATTTTTAATTCAATCTTTTATCTAACAAAATTTAACAAAAGAGGAGAGTTATTAATGAGAGTAGAAAAATTAAAGAAAATAATATCTATTGCTATCGTAGGGGCTATAATCTCAACTGCATTTCCAACAGGAGCAAATGCTACATGGAAACAAGATTCACAAAATAATTGGACTTGGTTAGAAAATGGTACTCAGGCAACAGGTTGGAAATATATTAAAGGAACTTGGTATTATTTTAATAATAATGGTGTTATGAAAACTGGTTGGTTAAAAGACTCAGACGGTAAATGGTACAATCTAGATAATTCTGGAGCCATGAAAACTGGTTGGATCAAAGACAAAGATGGTAAATGGTATAATCTAGATTCTAATGGTGCTATGAGAACTGGTTGGATCAAAGATAAAGATGGTAAATGGTATAATTTAGATTCTAATGGTGCTATGAGAACTGGTTGGTTGAAGGATACTGATGGAAAATGGTACAACCTAGATGAAAGTGGTGCTATGAAAACTGGTTGGTTAAAGGATTCAAACGGTAAATGGTACAACCTTGCAGATAGTGGTGCTATGAGAACTGGTTGGATCAAAGACAAAGATGGTAAATGGTATTTTGCAAATTCATCTGGCACAATGCTAACTGGCATAGTTGAAGTAAATGGTAAGACATACATCCTTGCTGATAGTGGTGAAATGAAAACTGGAACTATCGAACTTGAAGGTAAAAACTATACAGCTGATGAAAGTGGTGCAATCGTAGGAGACAAGCCAGATTGTGGCGATAACAAGTTTACTAATGAAGGAGTAAATATAATATTTAAAGCTACAACAAATGATTCACTATTAAATAATGAAGAAACTTTAGGACTAGTAGGAACAACTGCAACTAGTACTACTGGTGCAGCTGTAACAATAGTAGAAGGTAAAATATCTATTACATCAGTGAGTGAAGGAACTTCAAAAATCACAGTAACAGATGATTTAAATAATGAAGCAACAATAGATGTAACAATAGCAGCTGATGGAACAATTACAATAGGAACAATCGTGAAATATGTTCCAGTATTGGATAAAACTGCAATAGACAATGCTTTAACAACTGCTGCTGCTGCTAAAGTTGATGTAGTAATAAGTACTGATGGAACTGATGTATCTACAACTTCTAAATGGGTAACTCAAGAAGTTAATGATGCATTAGATACAGCAATTACTGCAGCAACAAATGCTAAAACTTCAGCTGTCACTGAACAAGATGTAACAGATGCTGTTACTGCATTAAACACAGCTATTAACATATACAATAATGCTAAAGCTGATGGTACAAAAGTAGATTAGGCAATTAAAATGGTAGATCTTTTGATCTACCATTTTAATTTATCTATTATTCTTTTTATTAGTTTTATCATATATTCTCATAAGTTTACCCTTTAAATTCCTTATTTCTTTTGTAAGAAGTAAAATTTTATCTTGTGCTTTTAAAAAGTTTTCTTTTAAAACAAATATTTCTTCTTCTTTTTCTTTATTCATCTTCTCTAATAATTTAATTTTTTCTTCTCTATTAATTAAATTTCCTTGAAGTAAATTTGTATTTTCATTTAGTTCTCCCTTTAAACTTATAAATTTAGTATAAGCTTTATTTATAGTTTTAAATTTTCTTTCATAAAACTGAGTTTGCATTTTTTGTTCTTCCAAATGGTATTTTAATTCAGCTATTGATTGCTCATTTTTTTTAAATGCTTTTTCATATAGTAAAATATTTAAAAATATTTGAGTCATATAATATTCCATATATAATAAATACTCATTATTATTTTTAATACTTGGAGCTAAATCAGTACAAATTAAATATTGTAAGCTATCATCATCAGTAACATATATTTCATTAACTAATAAACCTCTTCTGTCTCTAGTATCATTTGATATATATCCTGCTTTATAAAGACATGATGAACCTATTGATTGTTCATAAGGTGGATTACTAAAGTTATTTCCATTATTTATAGAAAAATTGCTATAAAGTTGGTTATCCATTACCCAAAAACACCATATCTCACCATACATTATAAAAATTAAACATGATTCTATATTTTCACCTTTAAATAATTTATTATTTTTTAAATTCAAATTATTACCATGTATATAAATTAAATTATCTATACTTCCCTCTTTTTTTATATATAATGCATGTACAGTACTTTTAAACATTATTGCAGAATAATTAGTAAAAGGATTAATACTTACATCTATCAAATTAAAATCAGACCATCTTTCAATATTATTGTCAAAAAGTTTATAACCGATCTCATGTTTATCTCCGAATCTCTGATACATAAGAAATAAATTTTTATTATGTGATAAATAAAAATTATATGGCGATTTATAATTATATTTAATTGTATCTATTATTTTAGGATTAGATAAATTATTTCTTTCATCAATACTTTCGTGAAAAAGTGTTGTAGTATTATCTTTTCTGTTTAAAACACTAAAAATTATATGAATTTTATCTTTACTACTAACTGCTTTGAAATTAATATCAAAATTTTTACTTTTTTGATTTTTTAATATTTCTTTATTTCTCCAACCTATTCCATCATACTTGCTTAATATTATAGTCCCTGTTAAATCCTGATATAAAACATTTATACTATCATCTGAAAATAACATTACTGAAAAATTTTTTGAAACTTTGTCGTTAATCACATAATATTCAGACCAACTATTCTCTTTTAAAAATTTATATATTAATCCTTTATCTTCTTTAAATTGAAAATTCCACAATGTACCATTGTTTTGTTTTATAATATAAAAATTTTCATTGTTAATTAACATTACTTTATTCCTTTCTAATAATATTTCTTTATATAAAATATGATTAAGTAACTGATATTGATAATTTAAAATCTAATTAAAATAGTAGCAATATTAAAAACTACTCATAAAATATTAATATATAATTATTTTTTTACAAAGGAGATACGTTAATATGAAAGATATACAAGAAATAATGACAGAAATGGAAACTTTAGATAAAGAAATAGCTGCTACTAATCAAGAAGAGAATGAAACTAAAGAAAGTTGTTTAGGATGTGGACAAAAAGGTTCAGGAAATCGTTATTGTCCAAAAATTAATCCTTATGTAAAACTTTGTTGTACAACAATTGTAAAAACTTTCAAAGTAAATGAAGCTGCTCTTGCAGATTCTAAAAATTTAACATTTATCTACGATCCTAATTGTTTAAATGCCATTGTAGAAGAAATTAGAGTTCCTATATGTGATGGTTGTTCAGAATGTACCGCATACTTTGTAAAAATAGTTGGTTGTATTCCATTCGCATTTAGTGCTCGAAATGCCCTTTCAGGAACTTATAAGAATAAACCTACTTGCCCTACTGGAGCATTTAGTGATGTATGTTGCCAATGCTGTATCTGTGTAGATAAATATGTGGCATGTTATGCTAGTAAACAAGAAGCTGAAGATGCAATCCCAGGAATTGTAGCTACAATAAAAGCCTGTAGCGCATCAATTATGGGCCCTGCCGCTGAATTAGTTCACTGTGAAGCTAAAGGTGGTCCTCTTTGTAATTGCTGGTTACACAAATGTAAAAATGAAACTTATGTAAAATTTGAAGCAACTCTTAACCTTCTACCACAACCATGTGTTAATGGTAAAGCAAAATAAATAGCTTTAAATAAATAATATCTAAAATTTAAGTTTCATATGTATAATTTATGTAAACTACTTTGAATTTAATAAACAAAAGGTTATTAAAAATAATAAACTTAATTATAAAATTTATTTTATAATTTTAGAATAATAAAAACCATAATAATTATTTATTATGGTTTTTATTATGATTAAATTTTTGACAACATTAATTACTGTTTATATATTGCTTTAAATTTAATATATATTCCATTTAATACATAATAAATAGAATAATATAATGAAATAAGAATATAATATCATTATATCAAAAATGCTCTGATATTTTTAATTACTTGACATTATTTTTGTTGGTGATATTATAAAATTAATAAAATTTAAGTGTATATTATATATATCTAAAAAAGGGGTTATATAAAAATGATGACATTAGAAAAATTTGAACAAGCATACGAAGCTGTGCAAAAAGTAATTTTAAAAACAAAATTAGTTTATAGTGATTATTATTCAGATTTAAGTGGTAATAAAGTTTACTTAAAAACTGAAAATCTTCAGAAAACTGGGGCTTATAAAATTAGAGGGGCTTATTATAAAATTAGTACTCTTGGGGATGAAGAAAGAGATAAAGGATTAATTACAGCCTCTGCTGGTAATCATGCACAAGGTGTTGCATATGCAGCACAATTATATAAAGCAAAAGCAATAATAGTTATGCCTAAAACAACTCCTCTTATAAAAGTAAATCGTACTAAATCATATGGAGCAGAAGTAATTTTACATGGAGATGTTTATGATGAAGCTTGCAATTATGCATTAGAACTTGCAAAAGAGAAAGGATATACTTTTATACATCCTTTTGATGACTTAGATATAGCAACTGGTCAATCTTCTATTGCAATGGAAATCTTAAAAGAACTTCCAACAGTTGATGTTATATTAGTTCCAATTGGAGGCGGTGGACTCGCAGCTGGTGTTTCTACTTTAGTTAAACTTCTTAATCCAAATATAAAAGTAATAGGAGTAGAACCTGCTGGTGCTAATTGTATGCAAGAATCTCTAAAGTGTGGACATGTTGTTACACTACCTTCTATAGATACTATTGCAGATGGTACAGCTGTTAAAACTCCAGGAACAAAAATTTTTTCATATATTCAAAAAAATATTGATGATATTATTACTATTGAAGATAAAGAATTAATTGTTGCATTTTTAGATATGCTAGAAAATCATAAAATGCTTGCAGAAAATTCAGGATTATTAACAGTTGCTGCACTTAAACATTTAAACTTTAAAGGGAAAAAAATAGTTTCTATTATTAGTGGTGGTAATATGGATGTGATTACATTTGCATCATTAGTTCAACATGGCTTAATTGAAAGAGAACGTATATGTACTTTATCTGTTCTACTTCCAGATAAACCTGGCGAATTAACAAATGTTTCTAAAGTAATTGCAGACTCTAAAGGAAATATAATAAAGCTTGATCATAATCAATTCGTTAATATTAATAGAAATAGTGCTGTAGAACTTCAAATAACTATGGAAACCTTTGGACATGAACATAAAGAAGCTATTATAGAAGCTCTTAAAAATAGTGGATATGATCCTAAAGAGTTGAGACCTAAAGTTATTTATCAATAAAATATGGGTTAGTAGGTATAATACTTACTAACCTATATTTTATTCTAGTGAACTTAGATTATATTTTAAGTGAGTATTTTAAAATACAGACTTTATTTTCTAACTTCTTTTTATATATTCATTAAGTCTATTCTTTGCTAAAAAACTTATTTCTTGATGACAGTAATTTAATTCATTCAATTCCCCTATTTTTATAGTAAGTATCTCTTCTGCTATTTCTAAACATTTACATATAAAATCATCATAATTATTAGAATCCAAATTTTCTAATTTATCATTTATAGGTTTTGGAATATTTAAGTCACTTTCATCTTCAAATCCATATAATTGATAAACTTCTAACTTATCAACTAACTCCATAACAATTGCTATTATTTCATTTGTCGTAAATATATCTATCTTCATAATATTCTCCTAATTAACTTTAATATATAAGTTCAAATAAATTTTGTTCATTAATATAAATATTATAGAATATTTATAAATGCTATGATTCACCAATACAGTGAGGAACTTATATAAAAAATTTATTATATATATGCTTATAACGAGATATCGTTAATTAAAGGTATAATTCTCTATAAAAATTATATAAAAGATTATAATTATATTAACTTAATTAGAACATATATATATTAAATTAAAATAATCTTTCTTTATTATATTCAAATATTATTTTAACATATTTTTATCATCTATACTTTTATTTAAAATATAAATTATAATATCTATCTATTTTTTTCTTTATCTCTTCAATACTAGAATATTTAGATTCTCTAAAAGCCTCTTTCCCATCAATAAAAAATATCATTATAGGAACAGAATACACATTAAAATATGCTGATATATCAATTGATGTATCCCCTAAAACTTCACACATTTTAATATTACTATAATCATAGATTAACTCTCTAATTTTCTCTTTTAGAATAATACACGCTCCACAAGTATTTGTAGAAAAATATATTACAGACATATTATTTTGTTTAATAAATTCTTTAGCTTCTGTTTTGCTTTTTAATATATTTACTATATTTCCCACCACTTTCTTAAGTTATATTTATGTTAATTCAATAATACCTTCTAAAATTTTAGTTTTCTCTATAAGTTATAATAATATTAATTCATTAATATTATTATTTATTGAAAAAAGTACTATTTCAAAATACTTTTTATATTTGAAATAGTACTTTATTTTTTTACTTAAAACACAATTTAATTTAAAATAAATTCTTACATTTTAAATTTTAATATCATATTTTCTAATTTTTCTACTAATCTATTAAGATCTTCAGATGAATTCTTAACATGATTTACAGAACTTAATTGTTCATGTATTGTTGCTGAAACCTCTTCTGTTGAAGCTGCTGATTCTTCACAAATAGCTGTTATTCCTTGTATAACATTGACTACTGATTCTTTACTATTATCCACATTATTAATATTTTCTATTAAATTTTCCACTTGTTCTGTCATTATATCAAATGAAGTTTTTATATCATTAAAAGATTTTTTAGAATCATTCATAAATGAATTTACTTCAAAAATAGTTTGTGTAGATTTTTCCATATTATTTTGAGTAGTTTCAATTTCAAACCTAATTTCATTTATTATTGATTCAATTTTTTTTGTTGCATCTGCTGTTTCTTCTGATAGTTTTCTTATCTCATCAGCTACTACCCCAAAGCCTTTCCCAGCTTCCCCAGCTCTTGCTGCTTCTATTGCAGCATTTAATGCCAAAAGATTAGTTTGCTCTGATATATTATCTATCGTTAAAACAATCTCACCTATTAATGATGACTTATTAGCTAATTCTGAAACACATTCTCTTGTTTTATATCCTATTTCAGTTGTTGCTTGAATTTTTTCTATTAGTCTATCTATAGAATTAACTGCACTATCATTATAACTTTTTGATTTAAAGAAATATTCATTGAACTCTTTAGTAATTTCAATTATATTTTCTACTTTTTCAGATAACTCTGTTAATTGTTCTGAACCTATTTGAGCTTCTCTTGCTTGTTCTTCTGCACCTTTAGATAATTCTAATACTGTTTCATTAATAGCAGTAACTGATTCTTCTAATTGTTCAGTAATTAATTTCAAATTATTTGAATGAATTGATGTATCATCTGAACAAGATTTTATATCTATTAATGTTTCCTTTATTATTTTACGTAAATTTAAAACTGCTTTTCCTATTATTCCTGTTTCATCTTTAAAATTCTTAATTTTTAGAAAGTCGCTATTTTCCCTAAAATCAAGAGTAGAAGTAATATTTACAAGTTTAGTAATAAAAATAATAGGATTACTTATTTTTTTACCAATAATTAATGCTATTATTGATACAATTATACAAACTATTAATGTTATTAATATACATAACATTATACTATTATCTATTTTCATAAAAATATCTTTTTCATTTGCTGTTATTGCCATGATATTTCCATTAATAAGTTTTGAATATGCTAATATAGATTTTTGACTATTTTTTTCGTAATATTGTATTCCTTGGTCGTTAGATATAACATCTATATTATCACCTAATGAAGTTCTTATATTATCGGTATCTTTATATGTTCTATCAACTAAATAATTACCATTTTGATTAAGTAAAAAAGCATAACCATTATTATACACGTTAACCTCATTTATCATATTCTTATAGTTATCAAAGAATAAATCTATGGCTACTACTCCTACTAATTTATCATTTATGTATATTGGTCGTGTATATGCAATTCTCATATTTTCTGAACTTCTATCTTTATGAGGATCACTCCAAACAGGACATTTAGCATTTATAGGATTATAATACCAATTCATATCTTTATTAGATTCGTAGAATTCTTCTTTTTTAAATTTTTCTATTTGAGATATTTGATTAGAACCAATATTTCTCTCTAAAATAAGTTGATGCATATTTTGAGTTATTTCCGGATTAATGATAACTGCTACCCCTAATAACTTATCATTATCAGATATTAATTTATTTACAAATGGATTCATATTATTTAAAAAACTATCTACATACTTGTCATCTTTATATAGCATATTCGTATCTAGTGTAGTAGATATTAAATCAACTATATTATCTACATAGTTTTTTGTTGAAATAAGACCTTCATTTACATTTTGAGCTTTATTTTTAGATATTTCTAGTAAAGTATTTTCCGCCTCTACTCTTAATGTTTTTTTACTCAATATGCCATTTGATGTAGTAATTATTATTGAAGTTATTAAGCAAAAAAATAAAATAGATGTAATTATTTTTGTTGATATTTTTTTCATTTCTTCCTCCTTAATCTTATCTTATGTATGATAATTCAATAACTTAAAATATAAGTTTTATATTCCATAAAATATAAATAATTGAACATGTTGCAGATAAAAATTTTATATAGATAATTGTTTTATCAAAAAAATTATATTTAGTATTTTCTTTATATCCAAATATAGAACTATCTCCTGTTTTTCTATTAAGTATCTTTTTTTCTAAATCTATTATATTGTATTTGCAGTTATATTTATAATTATAAATATAGTTTTTTAAATCTCTATATAATAAAACCTTATAATTTACATTTCCTTTTACTGATAATGTTGACTTATCATTTGCAATTACTAAAATATCTACTATATTTATATTTTTGCCAACAACATCATTTATAACTTTATGATGTCTCTGTATTTGGTCTTTAGGATTTTTAATAGTTTCAGTTTTACCATTTTTTATTCTTGTCCATTCTCCTAATTTATTAATAGTAATATCCCCAGAAAAATTTTTTACTTCTATATTAAATATTCCATTTGAAGAGATTATAAGACTATCTAATTCCTGGGTTAAATTGTTTCCTCTTAAATAAAAACTATTCATCACCTTATATTTATCTTTATTTAAACTACTTAAGATTTTTTTAACCTTATCTTCTCCTTCTTTTCCAGCTTTTTTTATCATTTTATTTTTTCTATTATTTACAACTGTATCTTTAAATAATATATATAACAAAACGCATAAGTAAATCATCAACATTATAATAATATTATTCTTTGAATTTAAAAAATTAAATATTTCTTTAAATCCAATTGTTATAATAATTATTGAAATTATTTGAATAATACATTTTAAACACTTCATAGTTCTCTTACCTCCATATCTTTTTAATTTTACTAGAAATTTTCTTATAAGTTAAGTAAATTTTTTATAACTATAAGTTCTATAATATAAATATTTTCATATTTTGTTAAAAATTATAATGAACTTATTGAAGTGAACACTGAACAATGCTACACTTATTTTGTTCATTAATTGAACATTTTGAAAATATTTATTTTAATTAACTATTTATAAATGGAGGAAGAGAAATTATGGAAGACATGAGTTATTGGAAAGAAGTTTGGGAAAGAAAAGGAAGAGATACAACAAAAGATCTAACAATATTAGATGGGTATGAAGCTACTACTGCTAATGTAAAAGAAATAGCTAAAAATATTATTAAAGAATTAGATATAAAAGAAAGTGATAGTATTCTAGAAGTGGCATGTGGTGCAGGTGGATTAGCACAATATATCAAGTGTAAATCATACGTGGGTGTAGATTATTCAAAATCACTTGTAAAAAAACATATTGAATTACTTAATAATTCTGTAATACATGGCGAAGCAAATAATCTAATATTTAAAGATAAAACATTTGATAAAGTTTTTTGCTTTGGTGCATTTCACTATTTTCCAAATCAAGAATATGCAAAAAAAGCAATTGATGAAATGAAAAGAGTTGCTAAAGAAGCAATTTTTATTGGTGATTTACCTGTTCTATCACATAGAGAAGAACATCTGCTATATGATAAAAATGATTTTACTGATTGGAAAATCATAGATGGATATTATAATCCTAGTAGATTTAATGTAGTTTATAAATTATAAAAAATATAGCTGTCTTCAAAATATATTTTTATATTTGAGACAGCTATATTTTTTATATTTAACTATATTAATTGATAGCTTTTACTACATATCCTTTTTTCTCTAAAAGTTAATAAATTGACTTGTTATTTTTTGATTATGCATTATACTATTGTATTAAAGTATTCCTTTAATAATTTAATAAATTTTTCCATATCTTCTGGGTATATTTCTCCTATATTTGCTATCCTAAATGTATTTTCAAGTGATATTTTTCCTGGATAAATTGTAAAACCTCTATCATATAAATATTTATGCATCTTTTCAAAACTATAACCTTTTATTTGTGGTTCAATAACTGATGTTATTAACATAGAATGATTTTTTTCATCTACCAACTTATTTAAACCTAACTTTTCTAATCCATCCCATAAAATATTGCAACACATCTTATATCTTGAATATCTTTTTTCTATTGTTTCATTATTACACTCTATTATTGCTTGCTTTAATGCATATATTACTTGAACTGGAGGCGTAAATCTCATTTGATAAGTGTTTTTAAAATAATCATATTGTTTATACAAATTCAAATAAAGGTTTCTTGCTTTAATATTTTTGGTCTTTTCTAATGAATCTATATTTGATATTACAAAACTGATTCCAGCCATCCCCTGTATACATTTATTAGCGCTAGACGCTAAATACTTAATGTTCATTTCTTCCATATCAATAGGTATAGCTGCAAATGAACTCATTGCATCAACAATCATCTCTACACCATATTTTTTACAAATTTCCCCTATTCTTTTTATATCACTTAGTAAGCCTGTACTTGTTTCATGATGAACAACTGATAGATGTGTTATTTTCTTTTTACTATGTTTAATTATTTCTTCTAACTTAACAAAATCTATAGCATCTATAGGAGAGCTTTTAAATTCTATATAATTTAAATTATATATTTCAGCTATTTCACACATTCTTTTTCCATAAGCCCCATTATTAATTATTAAAATAGTATCATTATTATCAACTACTGAACTTAAAATAGCTTCAACAGAAGCTGTCCCTGAACCACCAAACAAAACAGTAGTATATTTATCATTTGAAGCTACCATGTTAGTTAACTCTTTTGATATAAATTCCATAATAAGTCCAAATTCCTTTTCTCTCGGACAAATATCTGGAACTACTTGAGCAAACTTTACACTATCAGTGGTTGTTGCTGGGCCTGGATTAAGTAATATATTTCTCTTAACTTCCATTTTATATTCCTCTTTTCATATTAAATAATCAAAATCATTTAAAACAAAGTTATTACATCACATCTTATTTCAAAAAATTATCTAATTTTAAATTATTATTTTTTTGCTATGTTTTAAGTGAATGTTGGCATTATACTACAATAACAATACTGTTTTAAAACATAGCCTATTTTTTTAATTTTAAAAATTTTATATTTTTCTATGCTAGAATATTGTTTATCTCAAATAGTTGATAAATAATTCTTTATTTTTAATAGGAGTAATAGTTGGTCTTCCTAAATCCTTTCTTGCTCCTTTTTTTACTTTAATTTCTAATAATATAGGGCCTTCTACACTTTTTATTTTTTCCAAATATAATAGTAAATCTTTTTTATTACTACATGAATAATACTCTTTATAACCACATGCTTTAGCTATTTCTAAAGTATTTATTTCTAAGCCTACAGTTTTTTGTCCTCCAACTGAATCATGTGCTCCATTATTAATAACTATATGTTTAAAATTTGCAGGACCTTTATTTCCAATTATAGCAATTCCTCCAAGATGCATTATTAAAGCTCCATCTCCATCTATACAATAAACCTCTCTATCTTTCTTACCTAATGCTATACCTAATGCTATCTGTGATGCATGTCCCATAGAACCAACAGTCAAAAAATCTTTATCATGTTTTTCTTTTCTTTTTTCTCTTAATTCAAATAGTTCCCTTGAAGCCATACCGGTAGTTGAAACTATTACTGAGTTATCTTTAATATTATCAATAAGTATTTCTATTGCTTCTTCCCTACTCATTTCAAAGTTTTCTTTTTCCTCAATTTTTTTAGAATTATACTCATTAAATGTACCTTTTTTTATAACTAATGCATACGGTTCCTTGTATTCGTTCATATACATGTATGCTTTAGTTAATATATCTTTCATATCTTGATTATTTGTGTTTTCACTTAAAATATCATATTTTATATTTAAGACTTCTAATAATTCAATAGTAATTAACCCCTGCTTTTTATGTTGAGGCTCATCCTTCTTTCCTGGTTCACCTCTCCATCCTATAATCAACATCATCGGAATGCTATATACAAATTTATCTGTAAGAGAAGCAAGTGGATTTATTGCATTTCCTAATCCTGAATTTTGCATATATACAACGCCTATATTACCAGTTGCTAAGTGATAACCTGCCGATAATGCAATTGCATTGCCTTCATTTGCTGCAATTATATTAAATTTATCCTGTACATTATCTTTAATATAAGCACAAAAATCTTTTAACAAGGAATCAGGAACCCCTGAAAAGAAGTTCATATTTTTACTAATTAATTCAGAATAAAAACTTGAAACTTCTATCATTATTACATTCCTCCTGGTATTAATGTTAATATTTCTTTTATTGGCATACAATTTTCTGATGCTTCTTTACATCTATCATTTTCTAATATACTCTTTGCCGTATTTAGCATAGCAGGATAAGCACTTCTTATTAAATGGTTTGCATATATTACTACATTAACTCCTAAATTAGAAAGTTCTTCTTCTGTCATAAAATTATACGAAGTTGGTACTACTATAAGTGGAACTCTCTTATTAAACTCCTTATATTTTTTGCAGAATTCAATTATTTCATTTCCATCTGTTTCTTTACTATGAATCATAATACCATCAGCTCCTGAATTTATATAAGCCTTAGCTCTATTTATGGCATCTTTCATTCCTGACTTTGAAATTAAACTTTCTATTCTTGCAATTATCATAAAATCTCTAGTAACTCTAGCTTCCCTTCCAGCTTTTATTTTGTTACAAAAATTTTCTATAGTATCTTGAGTTTGCTGAACATCTGTTCCAAATAATGAATTCTTTTTAAGTCCCACTTTATCTTCTATTATAATGGCAGATACCCCCAATCGTTCTAAGGTCTTTACTGTATAAATGAAATGTTCTATTTTCCCACCTGTATCACCGTCAAGTATTATTGGTTTTGTAGTAACATCCAGAATATCATTAATAGTATTTAACCTAGATGTTAAATCAACTAATTCTATATCTGGTTTTCCTTTAGATGTTGAATCACAAAGTGAGCTTACCCACATCCCATCAAATTCTTTTATTTTTCCATTTTTCTCTATCTTAGTTTTTTCAACAATTAATCCTGTTAATCCATTATGAGCTTCCATTATTCTGACTATTTTCTTAGAATATATTAATTCTTTAAGTTTTTTCATTCTAACTTGAGGAGTCGTTCCTATTCCCATTAATGCCTCTTCTAATTTTGTTATTGAAACTCCTTCTGTATATTTTACTTCTACTAATTTCCCATTCCATTCCTTAATAACTTCTATTACTCTTTCCCTAAGATTTCTTTGAATTCCTTCTTTCCAATCATCCCCATGCAAAATATATTTTGGTTTAATTTTTATTAAATTAGGAACTTGATCTAATGTGCTTTGAGGTACAACTTCAGTAACTCCCTTAATATTCTTAACTACTTCCAATCTCTCTTTATACTTCATTATTGGATTTCTCCAATATTCAGAAATAACCTCGTCTGTATGTAATCCTATTATTACATCTCCTAATTTTCTAGCTTCATTAATAATATTTAAATGACCATGATGAATTATATCTCCACTCATCGAAACATATACTTTTTCCATAGTAAATTTCCCCCTATTCTTCACCTATTCTATTTAATCTTGGAATTATATACTCCTTTACTCTTTTAAGATGGTATTTATCATCAATTTCTCCCCATATTAAATTGTTTTCTTTGATATACCCAACTTTTTTCCTTTTAGCAACATCAAAAATTGCATGTTCATAATGGTATTGTTTAATAGAAGAATTATTAAATTCTTTTAACATTTCCTTATACAATTCTAATGATATTTTTGAAATACCAACCAATTCCCCATATATAGTTTTAATTTTTTCTTTATTTTTAGAAATTTTATATAAGTTCTCATCTTTAATCTCCACATAACATTCATCTCCTGAATTTGTCATTCCACTTAATAAAATACAATCTTTTTTTGAATAATTAATAACTGAATTTAATGCTTTTTCTTCATAAATAAGGTCACCTTCAAGCAATAAAAAGTCTTCATTTATATCATTTTTTAGTGTTGCTAATGAAGCCATGCTTCCAGTATCTTTATAATCTTTATTATATTTTACATAAATATCACTTTCATATTTTGCCATTTCATTATAGAAATTACATAAGTGTCCTGTAACTATATATATTTTTCTTATACCACATTTTCTTAATTTACTAATTGATCTATCAATCAATTTTTTCCCATTAATTTCAATAAAACCTTTAGGTATTTCATCATTAGTTATCTCATATATTCTACTTCCCATACCAGCTGCTAAAATTACAGCATTCTTTATTTTTCCCATTTCCTTTATACCACTTCCCTTTAAACTGGTTAAATTTATATAGTTCATTTTTTGAACAATATCATATTATCACTATTCACTGTTCAATACAATATGTTCATGTAAAATTTTTCTAATATATAAAATTCACTAAAAAAGTCTAAAATATAATTTTATCTAATTCGTTAACTATATCTCTCATAACCTACTTACTAGTGATTTTTTGAATGCTAAAGCATAAAAAAATAATCTAAAAGTATCTTTTATACTTTTAGATTATTAAAAATTTAACTTTACATGTAGTCCGTGGTTTTAATCTTCAAACCCTTCTTTTTCAATTTTCCTTCAACAACTTCTTTAATAATAGAATAAATTACTGCAAATAATGGAACTCCTATAATCATTCCTATTAAACCTAAGAACTTTCCTGCAACTAATATTGAAAATAGAATCCAAAAAGCAGATATACCTATGGAATCTCCTAAAATTTTAGGACCAATAATATTACCATCTATCTGTTGAATTATTAATATAATTATTAATAGCCATAGTGCTTTTATTGGCGAAACAAATAATATTATTATAACTGATGGAATGGCTCCTATAAATGGACCAAAGAATGGAATAATATTAGTAATTCCTATTATTACAGATATTAAAATAGTATATGGCATATTTACTATTGTTAATATTATAAATGTTAATACTCCTATAATTGAAGAATCTACTACTTTTCCTATTAAAAATTTTCCAAATGTATCATTGCTTCTATGAGTTATTTCTATAACTTTTTCTGCTGCATTTTTAGGAAATAATGCATATGTTATCTTTTTACTTAATCCACAAAACTTTTCTTTGTCTATTAATAAATAAATTGATATTACTGTTCCTAATACTATATTCCATATACTAGATGCAATAGCAGTTACTGCACTTCCTAATACCGGAAGTAAATTAGTTGCAACTTTTATAGTATAATTAATAAAATCATTAAAATTCTCATTTATTAATGAAAGATATTCCTGAGAAATGTTTAAATCTAATAATAATTTATTAATAAATTTTGTAGAATTATTAATATAAAGTGGCACATCATTAATTAATCCAACAATACTACCAACAAGTTGTGGTAAAACAAATTGTATGAATAAGTATACAAGCAGTATTGCTGTAATATATGTAATTAATATTCCTATTCCTCTTTTAGTTTTTGAACTAAATTTCCTAAACGTATTAAATATGTTTAATCTTTCTTCATAAAACCTTAAAATAAAGTTTAAAATATATGATATGGAAAACCCTATAATAAATGGTTGTAGTATTATTATTGTGTCGCTAATTTTATCTAATAATATTCCTAATTGTGATATAGATAAATAAAATACAATAATAGCACTTATTACAATAAATGAATATACAGCTATTGTATTATATTTTTCATTCCAGTTAATTTTCATTTCTACCTCACTTCACTAAATATATGTTACATTTATTTAATAATAATATTATTAAAACGTTATTATTATTCATTATAAAATTTATATATATTACTTTCAATAGAATTAATAAATATTTAATATAAAATTAAAGTTAATACCAATAACATTATATTACTTAAATATAAGACTATTATATTTTTTAGATTTAATTTCATTTTTATATTGAAATTGATTATCATTTGTAATATAATTAATTCATATCAAAATACTATATTTTAAAACGAGGTATATTATGACAACATATTTAATTACATATCATCTAAATCATCATCAACATAGTCAAGATGATAATTTAAGCAGAAAAATAAAATCATTAGGTTCATGGGGACAAATTATGCCTTCTACTTGGGTTATAGTAAGTTCTATGACTTCTAAAGAAATAACAAGTTCTCTTAAAGACTTTTTAGAACCTAAAGAGCTATTGTTTGTATCAAAACTCACATCTGATAATTTTGGTATATTACCCTCTGGTGCATTACCTTGGATTGATGAATGTGTAAAAAAGGTTTCTATATAAAGTTTTATTAATTAGTTATCCTTTATTTTATATAACAGTAAAATAACTCATATATATTTTAACCAAACACAACTTATAGGACTATCTCAAATAAACAAAAATGTTTTTGAGATAGTCCTATATTTATTGTTGTACTAAATTTTAATCGTTAGTGTAAAATAATACTATAATATAACTACTAAATATAAATTGGAGGAGTATCATTATGGTTGATTTATGTATTTTAGGAACATTAGGTGGTATGCCAATGATAGATAGATTTATGTCATCTACTCTTATAAATGTAAATGGAAGAAAAATTTTAATAGATTGTGGTGAAGGCACTCAAGTTGCAATGAGAAAAACAGGATGGGGATTTAAATCTTTAGATATAATATGTATAACTCATTCGCATGGAGATCATACTGTTGGATTACCAGGACTTTTATCTACAATTGGTAACTCTGGAAGAACAGAAAAACTTACTATAATTGGTCCACCTGGCATAACAAATATTGTTAATGGTTTAAATGTAATAAACCCTTACTTACCTTATGAATTAAATATTGTGGAAAATACAAACGATACGATAAATTTTCATATAAATAATAATAATATTTGTTTATGTGAAAATAAAAACAAAAGTAATTTTTCATTATCTTCTTTAGAACTAGAACATTCTACTAATTGCATAGGATATAGTTTCTATTTTAAGAGAAAGGCTAAATTCTCTGTAGAAAAAGCTATTAAAAATAATATTCCTAAAGCTTTATGGAATAAACTTCAAAATAATGAAACAGTTATTTTTGAAAATAACAAATATTATCCCTATATGGTTTTAGATAATGAAAGAAAGGGAATTAAAATATCCTATATAACAGATACAAGACCTACTAAAAATATTCCATCATTTATAAAAGATAGTGATTTGTTTATTTGTGAAGGTACTTATGGTAATGATATTGATATTGAAAAGGCTATCAAAAATTGTCATATGACATTTTCTGAAGCTGCAACTCTAGCAAAAGAGGGAAATTGTAAAGAATTAATTCTTACTCATTTTAGCCCTGCACTTTCTGACCCTAATAATTTTTTAATTAATGCAACTAATATTTTTGAAAAATCTATAATAGCAGATGATGGATTAACTAAAAATTTAAAATATTTCAATTAAAAATTTTGTTAAAATTAAGTTAAATTTCTCTTTTTTTATTTATAAAAAGTTATAATTTATATATATGTATATTGAGTTGGCATTATAAATTTACTTTAAAAGGAGAGAGATACTTGAATAGTATAAACATGTTTATTGAACTTATAGGGGGCTTAGGCTTATTCCTTTTTGGAATGAAATTAATGGGAGATGGCTTAGAAAATGCTGCAGGAGAAAAGCTTAAAAATATTTTAGAGAAAGTCACAAGTAATAAATATATGGGGGTAATAATTGGTGCTATTGTTACTGCAGTTATACAAAGTTCTAGTGCAACTACAGTAATGGTTGTTAGTTTTGTAAATGCAGGACTTATGACTCTTATGCAAGCTGCTGGTGTAATAATGGGAGCTAACATTGGAACAACAATAACTGCTCAATTAGTTTCTTTTAATCTTGATAAAGTCGCACCTTTATTTATTGGAGTGGGTTCCATTTCTTTATTAATTGTTAAAAAGAAAAAAACTAGAGATATCGCTTCTATAGCTTTAGGATTTGGTATATTATTTCTTGGTATGAGTATTATGTCAGGTTCAATGAAACCCCTTGCAGAATCAGAAAGTTTTGCTCAAATATTAACTGTAATAGGTGAAAATAGATTTTTAGGTATTTTGGCTGGTCTTGTAATGACTGCAATAGTTCAAAGTTCTTCTGCCACTACTGGCATATTAATAGCACTTGCTATTACAGGAACAATACATATGAATATAGCATTACCGGTTATTTTTGGCTGTAACATTGGTACATGTGTTACTGCACTTTTAGCTTCGGCTGGTGGAAATAAAATTGCGAAGAAAGCTGCTTTAATTCATTTATTTTTTAATCTTATGGGAGTAATAATATTTATTCCTTTTATGACCCCTTTAGTTTCATTAATAGAGAAATTAAATCCTTCAGATGTAGCTAGACAAGTAGCAAATGCTCATACTATATTCAATTTAACTGTTACTATAGTTCTTCTTCCTTTATCTAAATATCTTGTTATATTAGCTAATAAAATTTTACCTGGTGAAAATATACTTGAAACAGAAGGAGCTATGTACTTAGATAAAAAATTAT
The DNA here is from genome assembly GCF_019431045.1 of Clostridium weizhouense. Classification (GTDB taxonomy): domain Bacteria; phylum Bacillota; class Clostridia; order Clostridiales; family Clostridiaceae; genus Clostridium; species Clostridium weizhouense. Next base: position 253,604 of record NZ_JAHXPT010000004.1, read on the forward strand.
TAGAAACTCCAGTGGTTGCTAGTGGACAGGTTTTTAAAGAAACTATACGAATGGGAAACGTTGCTAAGGAAAATATTAAATTATCAATGAATGCTTTTTTAGAAGAAGATGAAGAATCTATAAAAAAAGTTTATAAACAAGAAAAAATCATAAATAATTTAGAAAGAGAAATTACTGATTATTTAGTTTTATTATCAAATTATGAATTACCAGATAAAGATAGTAAATTATTAAGTATAACTTTTCATGTTATAAATGATATTGAGAGAATTGGTGATCATGCTAAAAATATAGTTGAATTAGCAGCTGAAAAAATTAATAATAACGTAAATATAGGAATTGAAGCTAAAGATGAATTAATTAGTATGTATGAAAAAACTATTGAATCACTTACTTTAGCACTTGATTGTTATGAAAAAAATGATTCAAATATTGTTAAAAATATTAAAATTATTGAAGCTAAAATAGATAAATATGAAAAAACTCTTAGAGAAAACAATATAAGAAGATTAAATGAAAAGAAATGTTCTGCTAGTTCAAGTACAATTTTTCTTGATTTAATTAGTAATTTAGAAAGAATTGGTGATCATTCTATGAATATTGCGGAAACAGTTGTATAAATTTAATATTTAGAATTTATTGAGATTAGTATAAAGACTATTATTGTCTTTTATACTAATCTCATTTTTTATTTCTTTGAATATGTTGTTTAAATAATTAAACTTGTATATATTTTTATATACTTATGATATACTATTTAATGATTTTTAATTATAAAAAATAACTTTAGGAGGAAACAATAACTATGAATAATTTATCAATAATATTATTTTTAGCTATAGTTGGTGGACTTATTGGATGGATTACAAATATATTAGCCATAAAGCTTCTATTTAAACCAATTAATCCAATTAAAATACCTTTAATAAATGTTGAAATATTAGGTTTAATTCCAAAAAGGAAAAATGACATTGCTCAAAATATAGGCCAAGTTATTTCTGAGGAATTATTATCTGTAGATGACTTATTTAACGATATAATCACAGAAGAAGATAAAGAACATTTCAACGAATACATAAAAACAAAGATTACTTCAATAATATCAGAAAAAATGAATTTTATACCTGGTCCATTTAAAGGAATGATTCAAGGATATGTAGATGATATTATAAATGAAGAATTACCCCCTATGATAACTGACATAATTAATGAAGCAACTATAAAAGCTAAAGAAAAAATTAATATCCAAAAAATTGTTGAGGAAAAAATAAATCAGTTAGATTTATTAGCATTAGAAAAAATAATTATAAGCGTTGCAAAAAATGAACTTAAACATATAGAATTATTAGGTTTAATTCTTGGTGTCTTTATAGGCCTAATTCAAGGATTAATTGTTTTATTTATTTCTTAATTACCAGTTTTTCTTACACTATATATTTAGTTAATTATTTAAAGACTAGTTCAAATAACAAAATGTTTTTGAACTAGTCCATTTTTATGTACAATATAATTAATTACAATTAATAAAATTTCTTATCTTTTCTAAAAGCATACTTAACGCTACAATATTGCAACCACCTTCTGGTATTATAATATCTGCTCTTTTCTTACTTGGATCAACAAATTCTTCATGCATTGGTTTAACTGTACTAAGATATTGGTTTATTACAGAATCAATATCTCTTCCTCTTTCTTGAACGTCTCTTAATAATCTTCTTATAATTCTAACATCAGCATCTGTATCTACAAAAACTTTAATGTCCATTAAATCACATAATTCTTTGTTTTCAAATATCAATATTCCTTCAACAATAATTACCTTTGCTGGTTTAACCATAACAGTTTCATTAGTTCTTGTATGTTCCACAAAAGAATAAACTGGATGATTTATAGCTTCACCTTTTTTTAAAAGTTTAAGTTGCTCTATTAAAAGGTCTGTTTCAAAAGACTCAGGATGATCATAATTAAGCTTTTTTCTTTCCTCCATAGGAATTCCATCATTTGATTTATAGTAGTAATCGTGTGAAAGAATAACTACTTCATTATCAAACTCTTCCTTTATGTTTAGAGATAAAGTTGTTTTTCCTGAACCAGTTCCTCCAGCTATACCTATTACCATTATATCTTGCATAATATAATTTCCTCCATATCATTTATCTTCAAATTTTATCTATCTTAATGTAAGAATTTTTTACTTAAAGATTATTAGATTTTAATACATATGAATATGCCTAAATCCTAATTCATACAAAAAGTAATTTTCTTGCAAAGAGAGTTCTATTTTTTTCCCATATTATAATATATCATAGCTTATAGTATTTATCTATATTAAATTATTTTTTAATATAATAAGTATATAAAAAAGCAATTCCATTTTAATTTGAAATTGCTTTTTTACATATCTTAATTAGATTACTACATTTATAATTTTTTAATATCAAATAAATATTTGTATTAATACTATTTAAGTACAATAATAACATATATAATAAACTTTATTTATTATATAATTTTAATTTAAAGAACAGATGATTTTTTATAAAAGTAAACTGTTAATTTATCATTATCTGTTGAAATAATAGCTCTTTCTTTCTTTTCTTTACCATCTATATCATCAAAAAATTCAATTGCTCTATTTATAGATTTAATTCCATCTGACTTTGTTTCTTCTTTTCTATATAATATTGCTAAATTATTAACTTCATTATTATCAAATGATGATGTATAGTTTATTGTTCTGTTATCTATTTTATTTTTTGATGTAAAAAATTCTAATTTATTGTAATCTTTCTCATTTTCATTATTTATCTCTTTTATTATATTTATATCACTTTCCTTATTTCTTTTCTTTAAATAATATGAAATATCCTCAATTTCAAGATTGTTTAATTCTTTTTCTATTTTCTTTCCTGTATTTTCAAATTTACTAAAAAGTAACTTTAATTCTTTATATTCATTACTTTCTTCACCATACTCTTTTTTAAACTGTGATATTAAAAAAATTATTTTTTCTTCATTATATAAATTAGTAAATGCTAATTCTTTTGCAACTTGTTTTATTATAGAATCTATTTTTTTATATTTGATAAATTTAAATGTCATCATACTAAAATAAGTAGCTAAAATACTTCCTGTAATAACTAGCATTAACATACTTCTAAATATAACCAAAAATATTATCATTAACCAAAAATTCATCTTAAAAATCTTATATTTTTTTACTCCATTTTTTATATTTTTATCATATAATAAAATTTCATTTATTATAGATTTCTTATTTTTAGTTCTTATCTTTTTCTCTAAATTTAGTTTTTTAAATTCCTTAATGTTTATTTTTTTCTTTTTAAATAACCATAATTGTTTTTGTTTTTTTATAATTCCATTTTCTCCATATATTCTTATTCCTTTTTTATTTATAGAAATATGATTTTCTTTATATTTTGTAATAAATGTAATTCCACTATCTTTAGCTATCTTTATTTTTATATTTTTACCAATATCAAAAGTCTTTTTATAATTAACCCTCATTTTGTTAACCACCTTTTTTATTATATTGTGATAGAGTATTGTAAAAAGTTACTATTGTATTATGCTATTATTTCAAGTTCTTATTTGTATTTTATTGTAATTATTTTCCTTAATTTTACATCACATAATATCACTAATCAAGGCTTTTTACTTTCTTAGTTGAATTTATATATTTTTCTTCATAGTTGTATATTTTTCCTCATAATAACTACTTATATAGATTTTCCATATATAAATATAAAAAAAATAGTGTTTTATACAACATAAAACAACTCAAAAAAATACATTTTTTTATTGACAAGCCTATATAAAATGTGATAATATTATAAATTTGATATTTTTTTATATTTATGTTATACTATAACTATAAAAAATATATGGAGGTGCATTTTTTGTTTAAAGCCGGTGATAAAGTGGTTTATCCAATGCAGGGAATAGGAATTATTGAAAAGTTCGAAGAAAAAATTTTTTCTGGTCAAAAAAAACAATATTGCATAATAAAAATGCTAAAAAACAATATGGAAATAATGATTCCAACTGATAGACTATCATCTTCTAACATACGTATGATTAGCGATATAAAGACTCTAGAAAACATATTATCCCACATTCAAAATAACTCTCAAATTCAAGAAGATCTTACATCCAAGCAAAGATATCAAATAAACATGGAAAAAATCAAAACTGGTTCATTAAGAGATAGTGCTGAAGTAGTTTATGATTTAACTTTAATCAATAAACAAAAATCACTAAATTCTAGTGAAAAACAAATATTGAATACAGCTAAAAAATTACTAATAGATGAAATTACGCTTATAAAAAATATTTCTGAAATTGAAGCCACTAATTTATTAAAATCTACTATTAATTAATTTTTATTAATAGCAAAAGCCACATAAATAGTATTTATGTGGCTTTTGCTATTTTAGGCACATTCAAAAAAATAATAAACCAGTATGTGAGTCTATTTGATCTATTATTTTATTTCATATGTCTTATTATATATAAAATAGACATGATACAATTTTAAATTGAAGAATTTCTATAAAATTTTATAATCTCTTCTACAATAAAAAATTGCTTATATCAATCTCACTTCATTGATAAAGCTTTATATATTTAATATTTCTTAAACTATCAACATTACTTAATTTTATAAATCAAAAGTTTTATACTTTCATATAAGTAAAAAAAGCTATAGAAATAAATTTCTATAGCTTAACTTTCATATAAAACTATCTTCTATTGTTTTGTTGCTTTCTTGCTCTTCTACAATCAGGACATCTTACTGGTTCATTTTCAAATCCTTTTTCTTTGTAGAATTCTTGTTCTCCAACTGTGAATACGAATTCTGATCCACAATCTTTACATACTATTTTCTTATCTTCCATTTCAATTCCTCCAAATTAAAGACTTAGTTAACTAATACTTTCTCAATGGAGAAATGTTAATGTAATTAAATCTTTATTATATTTTTTGTTCTTTGTGAACTATTTTAGTATATCATCTATTAATATTAAATGCAAGTTATTAATAAATAATTTTTTTCATTTTTTCAATATTTAATTTTATTAATTTATATTACTTAAATTTTATTCTCCAATTAATGATAAATTTTCAAAATAATTTGTAATAATATGTCTACTATCACCTACTTTAATATACTTTACCTCTATAATATCACTTTTATTTGTCAATGCTACATCTCTAGACATTTCAGTTGAAACTGAAAAAATATTATCTATTCCTTTTATCTTTATGTCATAAATGCTTGTTCCTTCTTTAACTACTAATCCTATTCTTTCAACTTCCCCTTTAATAGTCTCTTCTTTATTTTCACCTTCTAACGAAATATTGGTATTAGTTAAAGCTTCTAAATATTTATTAAGTGTAGATTGAAGGCTATCTCCAACAGCAACTGTATTATAATTTTTAACATTAACCATAGCATATTGTTTAACTAATCCATTAGAATCTTTTAAAGTCATAAAATAAGTTGGTTCATTCTGAATATTTATTAAATAAGGAAATGTAGCTAAATATCCATATTGTTGTACTTTTCCTTGTGCTGATTGCATACTTGCTTCTTCTGTAGCACCTGCTGTTTCATATAATGTGGTTTTACCAGTTCTTGTATCTGTTAATGTAAAACCTACTAAACTCTCATCACTTCCAACAGAAGTTATACCAGTATAATAATAACAAACATCATTATTATATATTATATTCATACCATTAGTTGTTTTAAGTTTATCTTTATCACTAAAGTTTAAAACTCCGTGTACTAGTTCACCCCATTTATCTATATACCTTTTTATATACTCTTGTGGTTGTATTCTATCTACCCATTCAGGTAAATTATTAATATCATAAATTTTAGATTCTCCTGTTTGTGCATCCATTACTAATGTACCTATAGCTTTTGATTCTAATATTCCAATAGCATTATCGTATCTTGTTACTACCCAATATGGTTTTCCTGTATCATCTAATTCAAAACTAAAATCTGTGTGCCCTGCTTTCATGTCTCTAAAAAATGTTGCTCTTTTTAAATTAGAAAATAAATATGATGAATTTAAATACTTAAGCTTAATATCTTTACCATTAAGTTTCGTTACTAACTGAACATCATTTTGATTTGTAGCACTAACTTTTATGTATCCTAACGTACCCTCACTATTTGTAAACCATTTAAATAGTGATGAATGTTCTAATGGAGCTACATAATATAATTGTCCATTTACATTTTGTAAATCTAATGTTCCTACATATACTTGACTACCAAGACTTGCAATTTCCCCTAACTTTTTATCAGCAAGTTTTCCTGCTAATTCTTTATCTATTATTGGTAATTGATTTAAGTCAATATATTCTATTTGACTTGAAAATTCAACTTTTTCTACATTTCCAATTAAGTTTCTATGTGCATTGTAACTTATTATTGGGCTAAATATTAATATTAAAATAATATATGCTACTGCAACTATTCCACCTGTTATAATAATTTTTTTATTTTTTATTAAAATACCATATACAACACTAGTTAATACAAATATACTAACTATTAACATTGAGTTTAAGCTTAAATCAAAAATCAAATTACTTGTTAAGAATAATAAAATTCCTATAAACAAATAAATTGCCAATAATAATTTTAAAAATTTTATAATATTATTTTTATCTCTCATTTTTATCCCTCCATTGCAACTGTTTATTATGGTTAAAATTATATCATAATAGGTTTTTTATTACTATATTTATATTAAAAAAGATAAAGTATTATAATGAAATACCTTATCTTTATTTACTCTAAACAAATATATTATTATTTTTTATCTACTTCTTCATATTCAACATCAATTACTTTTCCATTAAAATCATCTTCATCTGTTTGATATGTAATATTTTGATCATTTTCAGGAATATTTATATGTTCTTTTTCTTTCTTTTTTTTATGCATAAACGATACTATTTTTATTAATAAATAAGCTATTACTCCAACTAATAAAATATACGGAAGAAGACTTAAAAATAAAGATACTATTAGAGCCAATATACATGCTCCCCCAATAAAATATAGTATACTTTTCAGATTTCCTCTCATAATATACTCCTTTTCAAATTTTAATTTCTTTGTTTTATATTATACATTAAAATTAAAACCAATGCAATAAGTAATATTTAATATTCTATTAAGCAGTTATTAAAAACTTATTACTTTTTTGTTTTACTTTGAAATTCTCTATATAATTAAACCACCGAAATTATTTTTCTTCATTTTCCATTGTTTATACTTCTATAGTTTTTATTCTTTAAGAGTACTCATTATATCTTTAAAACAAGATATTTTAGAATTTATCTACATCTTTTTTAGTAATATAAATTTCTAAAAAAAAACTAGCATTAACTTAAGCTAATGCTAGCTAAAAATTTTCTTCTATTAAAATTAATTTTATTTTCTTAAAAATTTATCTATTCTAATCGCTGCATTTATACCTTCATTAATTGCTGTAACTACTAATGATTGCCCTCTTCTTGCATCCCCAACAACAAAAACTTTTGGAATATTAGTTTTAAAATCACCAAATTCAGCTTTTATATTACCTCTTTCATCAAACTCAACTCTAAAAGCATCTTTAATATAACTTTCAGATCCTATAAATCCCATAGCAATTAATAAAAGGTCAGCTTTCCAATTTTTCTTTGAATTTTCTACATAAGTTAATAGAAATTTACCATGTTCATCTTTTTCCCACTTAACATTTACAGTATCAACACTTTCAATATTTCCTCCACTATCTTTATAAATATCAGTAACTGTTGTTAAATATTCTCTAGGGTCTTTCCCATATACAGCTTTAAACTCTTCTTGACCATAATCTATTTTTAGAGTTTTAGGCCATTCTGGCCAAGGATTATCTTCTTTTCTTTCAGAGCTTGGTTTTTCCATTATTTCAAATTGAACTAATGATTTACATCCGTGTCTAAGAGATGTTGCAACACAATCTGTTCCAGTATCTCCTCCTCCAATTACAATTACATTTTTATCTTTTGCTGAAATATAATTTTCATCTTTAAGATTTGAATCTAAAAGACTTTTAGTATTTGCTTTTAAAAAGTCTACTGCAAAATAAATTCCTTTTGCATTTTCTCTGCCTTCTGCTTTAAGATCTCTTGGTTGAGATGCTCCAGTAGCCAATATTACCGCATCATATTCATCTATTATTTCTCTAGCGTTGTAATTTTCTCCAACATTTGCATTTGTTATAAACTTAACACCTTCTTCAGCCATTAAACTAACTCTTCTTAAAATAATATTTTTATCAAGCTTCATATTAGGAATTCCGTACATTAACAATCCACCTATTCTGTCATTTCTTTCATATACTGTTACTTTATGACCACATTTATTTAGTGTATCTGCTGCTGCAAGCCCTGCTGGGCCAGAACCAATTATAGCAACCTTTTTTCCCGTTCTTTTTTGTGGTGGATTAGCAATTACCTTTCCATTTTCAAATGCAGTATCAATAATCGCTCTTTCATTTTCTTTTATAGTAACTGATGGTGCATTCAGTCCTAGTGTACAACCTGCTTCACAAGGAGCTGGACATACTCTTCCTGTAAATTCAGGAAATGGATTAGTTTTTCTTAATCTTTCATAAGCTAAATCCCATTTTCCTCTATATATTAAATCATTCCATTCTGGTATTAGATTATGAAGTGGACATCCTGATACCATTCCTGAAAACAATACTCCAGATTGACAAAATGGGACTCCGCAATCCATACATCTTGCACCTTGGATACATTGATTTTCTAAAGGAAGTCTGTTATGGAATTCATCATAATCTTTTAATCTTTCTTTTGGATCTCTGTTTTCTCCTATTTCTCTATTAAATTCTAAAAATCCAGTTGGTTTTCCCATATATTATTCCTCCTATCTTCCTTTAACTTCTTCAAATGTTTTCATCAATGATTCTTCTTCATCACATCCAAGATTTTTATATTTTTCAACTATTTCTAATACTTTTTTATAATCTCTAGGAATTATTTTTATAAAATTATATTTTTCAACTTCAAAATTAGATAATATTCTATCTCCTTTAGATGAACCCGTAGCTTTAACATGTTCTTCTATTAATTTTTTTAATTCTTCTTCATCTTCTAAATCTAATTCCTCTAAAAGAACCATCTCATCATTTATATTTATTTTAAACTTCTCATCTTCTTTATAAAGATAAGCAATTCCTCCACTCATACCTGCCGCAAAATTTATTCCTATTTTACCCAAGACAACAACTTTACCACCTGTCATATACTCACATCCATGTGCTCCAACACCTTCAACAACTGCTGTAGCCCCTGAATTTCTTACACAGAACCTTTCACCAGCAATACCATTTATGAATACTTTTCCTAATGTAGCACCATATAAAGCAACATTACCAATTAAAATATTTTCTTCCGCAATAAATGTTGATTTCTTTGGAGGATAAACTATAAGTTTGCCACCTGATAAACCCTTTCCAAAATAATCATTAGCATCTCCTTCAACTTCAAATGTCAAACCTTTAGGTATAAAAGAACCAAAACTTTGACCAGCCGCACCATTACATTTAATAACTATAGAATCTTCTTTTAATCCTTTTTCTCCATTCTCCTTAGTTATTTCAGATCCAAGCATAGTTCCTAAGGTTCTATTAATATTCGTTATATCAACTTCAAATTTTACATTTTTACCATTCTTTATTGCGTCTTTGCATTTATCAATAAATACTTCCTTATCTATTACCTCATCTAATTTATTATCATATTTTCTTCTTTCATCAAACTTAACTACTTTACCTTTAAATTTATCTGGTGTATATAATATAGAACTTAAATCAATATTTTGAGCTTTCCAACTATGAATATTTTCTTTTTGTTTAAGTCTATCTACTCTTCCTATCATTTCATCAAGCTTTCTAAAACCAAGACTTGCCATTATTTCTCTTAACTCTTGTGCTATAAAATACATAAAGTTAACTACATATTCAGGTTTACCTTTAAACCTCTTTCTTAATTCTTCATTTTGAGTTGCAATTCCAACAGGACAAGTATCTAAATTACAGACTCTCATCATAACACATCCAAGTGATACTAATGGTGCAGTTGCAAATCCAAATTCCTCTGCACCAAGAAGTGCTGCAATTGCTACATCTCTTCCTGTCATAAGCTTACCATCAACTTCAACTTTAACCCTATCTCTTAATTCATTTATTAATAAAGTTTGATGTGCTTCAGCTAATCCAAGTTCCCAAGGAAGACCTGCATTTTTAATTGAATTTTTAGGTGATGCACCCGTACCTCCATCATAACCTGATATAAGTATTACATCAGCTCCACCTTTTGCAACACCAGCTGCAACAGTACCAACCCCACATTCTGATACTAATTTTACAGACACAGCTGCATTTGTATTAACATTTTTTAAATCATAAATTAATTGTGCTAAATCTTCTATTGAATAAATATCATGGTGTGGTGGTGGTGATATAAGTCCAACCCCCGTAGTTGAATGTCTTGTTTTAGCAATCCATGGGTAAACCTTAGTAGCTGGTAACTGACCTCCTTCACCTGGTTTTGCTCCTTGCGCAAGCTTTATTTGTAATTCATCAGCATTTACTAAATACTCAGATGTTACTCCAAATCTACCAGATGCAACTTGTTTTATTGATGATCTTCTTGAATCTCCACTTTTATCTAAGTTCCATCTTTCTCTATCTTCTCCACCTTCACCAGTATTAGATTTACCACCAATTCTGTTCATAGCAATAGCTAATGCTTCATGTGCTTCTTTAGAAATTGATCCATAAGACATAGCTCCTGTTTTAAATCTTTTAACTATTTCAGAAACTGATTCAACTTCATCTATTGGGATACTTTTAGAATTATAATTAAATTCTAATAATCCTCTTAATGTTATTTCAGATTCTTGATTATTAATTAAAGAAGAATATTCTTTAAACAAGTTATAATTACCTATTCTAGTTGCTTCTTGTAACTTGTGAATAGTTAATGGATTATATAAATGTTCTTCTTTTTCCTGTCCCGATCTAAACTTTTCATATCCTGGAGAATCTAATTCAAAATCAGAAGAATAAGTTTTATCCCTAAATGCATTTTCATGATTTACTTCAGCTTCTCTTTGAATCTCTTTTAATCCAATACCTCCAATTCTACTTACAGTATTAGTAAAATACTTATCTATAACTTCATTACCTATACCTATAGCCTCAAAAATTTGAGCTCCTTGATAAGATTGAATTGTTGAAATTCCCATTTTAGAAAGTATCTTTATTATTCCTTTAAGAACAGCTTTATTATAATTATAAACTGCCTTTTCATACTCAACATCAAGCATTCCTTCCTCAATAAGATTTCTTATTGATTCATATGCCATATATGGATTTATAGCTGATGCTCCAAAACCTATTAATGTAGCAAAATGATGTACTTCTCTTGGTTCTCCTGTTTCTAGTATTAATCCTACAGATGTTCTAGTTCCCTTTTTAACTAAATATTGATGCAACGATGATACTGCAAGTAATGATGGTATTGGAATTTTACTTGAACATACATTTCTGTCTGATAATATTAAAATAGTATATCCTTTTTCATATGCTTCTTGTGCTTTATCAAATATTTCATCTAATGCATCTTCTAATGATCCCCCTTTATCAAATACAATATCTATAACTTTTGATTTTAAATTTCCTTCATTAAGTGCTTTTATTTTTGATAATTCTTCATTATTTATTATTGGTGAATCAAGCTTTATAAGCTCACAATTTGTTGGCTTATCTTCTAAAATATTACCTTCTGGACCTATATAAACATTAGAAGCTGTAACTATTTCTTCTCTAATTGCATCTATAGGTGGATTTGTTACCTGTGCAAATAATTGTTTGAAATAATTAAATAATGGTTGTGCTTCTTTTGATAATACTGATATCGGAGTATCAACACCCATTGCTGAAAGTGGTTCTGAGGCATTTTTAGCCATTGGAAGAATTGTTGTTTTTACTTCCTCATAAGTATAACCAAACGCTTTCTCTAATCTTTTTATAGTTTCTTTGTCATATTCTATTTTTAATGATTTACTAACTTTCATCTTATCTAAAGTTAATAATTTTTCTTCAAGCCATTCTCCATAAGAATGTTCTGTAGCATAAGTGTGTTTTAATTCTTCATCATCAATAACCTCTTTTTTTACTGTATCTACAATTAACATTCTACCTGGTCTTAATCTATCTTTCTTTTCTACAATTTCTGGTGCAATATCTAACGCTCCTACTTCTGAAGATAAAATTAATCTTCTATCTTTAGTTATATAATATCTCGATGGCCTTAATCCATTTCTATCTAAAACTGCTCCTACTTTTTCCCCATCAGTAAATACTATTGATGCTGGACCATCCCAAGGTTCCATTAATGTAGCATTATACTCATAAAATGCTCTTTTTTCTTTACTCATAGTTTTACTTTTTTGCCATGGTTCAGGAATTGTCATCATAACAGCTCTTGTTAAATCCATACCATTCATATATAAAAATTCTAAATTATTATCTAAAATTGCCGAATCCGAACCTTCCTTGTTAATAATTGGTAATACTCTATTTAAGTCTTTTCCAAGTACTCTTGATTTTACATTAGTCTCTCTTGAGTAAACTTTATTTACATTCCCTCTTAATGTATTTATCTCTCCATTATGAATCATAAATCTATTTGGATGTGCTCTTTCCCAGCTTGGAAATGTATTAGTACTAAATCTTGAATGTACTAATGCAAGAAATGTTTCTACTCTTTCATCATTTAAATCTTTATAAAATTCTCTTAATTGAGTTGATAGTAGCATTCCCTTATATACAATAGTCTTAGCTGAAAAAGAAGCTATATAAAAAGTCTCATTAAGAAATTTACTTATCCAAGTTGCTCTTTTTTCTAAATTTCTTCTAATTATATAAAGTTGTCTTTCGAATGCTATGCCTTTTTTTATCCACTTTGGTCTTTTTACAAATGCCTGCATAATTACTGGCATTGCTTCTAAAGATGCTTTGCCTAAAATTGAAGGATTTACTGGAACTTCTCTCCAAGCAAATAATTCTATACCTTCTTCTTTAATAATCTCTTCTAGAAGATTTATTGCTTCTTTTCTTGCTTTTTTATCCTGTGGTAAAAATACCATAGCAACTGCATAATCACCTTCACTATCAAGAGTTATTCCTTTTAATCTTAGTTCTTCTTTTAAAAATTTATGAGGTATATTAAATAATATTCCTGCTCCATCTCCAGTATTTTCCTCTGCACCAGTTCCGCCTCTATGCTTTAAATTTTCTAAAATAGTTAAACAATCTGATAAAATTTCATAAGATTTTTCACCATCAATATTTACAATAGTACCAATACCACAGGCATCATGTTCAAAGTTTTTTCTATATAAGCCTTGCAGATTAGAATTAAAATTTTCCATTCAAATTCCTCCTTTTAAGAATATACTTATTTGTAGCAAAATAACGAGTAAATATACCTCTTTTTAGATATAATTACTCGTAAATTTTATCCACATGTTATTGTGATTCACTTAAAATCAAATTAGCAATTTCCCTTAATTTTCTTCCAGAATCCATACTTAATTTTTGCATATATCTAAATGCTTCATTTTCTGTAATACCTGAATTTAACATTAATTTACCTTTAGCTTTTTCAATAAGCTTTCTCTCCTCCAAAGTATGTTCTAACTCTTCAACCTTTTCTTTTAATTTAGTTATCCTTCTTTTACTTTGAAATATTAGATCAATAACATTTGTTAAAAGTACATTTGATATCTTAGTTCCAATACAATATATATCTGTATCTTCTTCTATAAATGATTTATACGGTTCATTAACAATGGCTAAAAAGCTAGTAGTGTCTACTAATGTTTCATAAACATCTAATAAACTCATATCTTTAAATTTATGGCCAATTAAAACTAGATCTGGAGAACTTTTCATTACTAATCTAATTAATTCATTACCTGAATTACATAATGCTATAACATTATATCCTTCTTGCATTAATAAATTCTTTAATTTTGTGGCTGTCTCTGTATTGCTTAAAGCTATAACTATTTTCTCCATTTTTGCCATTGCAATTCCCACCTTAAATAAGAATGATTTATATTAGTATTTGCTTAAATAATTTTCTAATTCCCAATTATGAACTTTTGTTCTATAATCATCCCATTCAGCAGCTTTTGCTTTAATATAATTATTAAATGTATGCTCTCCTAATGCTTTTTTAGCTAACTCACTTTCTTTCATGAAATTAACAGCTTCATATAAATTATCTGGTAAATTATCTATAGCATTATTCTTTCTTTCTTTATCTGTCATATCAAAAATATTAGCCTCAACTTCTGCTGGTACTTCTAAGTTATTTTTTATTCCATCCAATCCAGCTTGTAAAAGACAAGCTAATACTAAATACGGATTAGAACTTGGATCTGGACATCTTAATTCAACTCTAGTTCCTGCTCCTCTAGATGCTGGTACTCTTATTAATGCAGTTCTATTTTTACAAGACCAAGCTAAATAAACTGGTGCTTCATACCCTGGTACTAATCTCTTATAAGAATTAACTAATGGATTTGTAACAGCAGCTAAACCCTTAACATTTTTTAATAGTCCCGCTATAAATTGATATGCTATTTTACTTAAGCCTTTAGGGTCATTTTCATCAACAAATGCATTTTTTCCATCTTTAAATAATGACATATTAACATGCATACCCGAACCATTTATTCCAAAAATCGGTTTAGGCATAAAAGATGCGTATAATCCATGTCTTTGTGCTATAGATTTAACAACTAATTTAAATGTCATAATATTATCTGCTGTTGTTAAAGCATCTCCATACTTAAAGTCAATTTCATTTTGTCCTTCAGCAACTTCATGGTGAGAAGCTTCTATTTCAAATCCCATATCTTCTAATGCTAATGTTATATCTCTTCTGGCATTTTCTCCTAAATCTGTAGGAGCTAAATCAAAGTATCCTGCTTTATCTTGTGTATTGGTTGTAGGATTTCCATTTTCATCAGTCTCAAATAAAAAGAATTCACATTCCGGTCCAACATTCATCTCATATCCAAGTTCTTTTGCTTCTGATATAGCTCTTTTTAATATATATCTTGGATCTCCTTCAAATGGTTTGCCATCTGGCATATACACATCACATATTAATCTAGCAACTTTTCCTTGTTGAGGTCTCCATGGAAAAATTACAAAACTATCTAAGTTCGGTCTTAAACTCATATCTGATTCTTCAATGCTTACAAAACCTCCAATTGATGAACCATCAAACATACATTCATTATTTAATGCTTTTTCTAATTGCTTATCTGTTATTGCTACATTTTTTAATGCCCCAAACATATCTGTAAATTGAAGTCTTATAAATTTTACTCCATTTTCCTTTACTAAGTTTATAATATCTTCCTTTGTATATTTTGCCATAATATATCCCCCTTTTATTAAAAAAGGCGCACAATGAACCTTTATAATTGTCCATTGAACGCCTTTGCTCAACTATTTTTTCTTATTATATATTATATTAAAAGCTAATTCAACTACTTTTTAATAAAATATTATTATTTTTTTATTTTATAAAGTAATTTATTATTTAAGATTAAATATATTTACAATACAATCCGATTAACTCCTATTATTTTAATAAAATGTTAATCGCATATATATAATTTCTTATCACACATATTTATTATTATTATATTTAAGTTTATAGTTTATCATATATAAATTTGTTGAATATTAAATAATAAATTGTTACAATGTTATTATATGTAAATTTATATATTTTTACATATAATAACACTAGATTTTTAGGGGGCTATAAAAATGAATACTATTATAACAAAATTTGGTGGAAGTTCTTTAGCAGATGCGAAGCAATTTAAAAAAGTAAAACATATAATTGATTTAAATAAATCAAGAAAATATGTAATACCTTCAGCACCTGGCAAAAGAAATTCTAAAGATTCTAAAATAACAGATTTGCTATATCTTTGTCACGCTCATGTTGATGCTGGTATTTCTTTAGATGATGTTTTTAGTCATATTCAAAAAAGATATACTGGTATAGTTAAAGATTTAGAATTAGACTTTGATATAGAATACCACTTAAATACAGTAAAGAAAAATATCGAAAATGGTGCTTCTAAGGATTATACAGCAAGTAGAGGGGAATACTTGAATGCATTAATTCTAAGCAACTATTTAGGTTATGAATTTGTTGATGCAAAAGATGTTATTATTTTTAATAATAGCGGAACTTTAGATTGTAAAAAAACTCTTGATTTATTAAAACAAAAACTTTCACTAACTAATGGTGCTGTAATTCCTGGTTTTTATGGTGCTGATGAAAAAGGCGATATAGTAACTTTTTCTCGTGGTGGATCTGATGTTACTGGAGCATTAGTCGCAGCAGGTTTAAATGCTGATCTTTATGAAAACTGGACTGATGTTTCAGGTTTCTTAATGACTGATCCTAGAATAATTAATAATCCAAAGCCTATAAGTACAATTACTTATACTGAACTTAGAGAACTTTCTTATATGGGTGCTTCTGTACTACATGAAGATGCTATTTTCCCTGTAAGAGAACTGGGGATTCCTATTAATATAAAAAATACAAATAAACCTGAAGATAAAGGGACATTTATTGTAGAAGATTCATTTAATGATGATACTCAAATTATAACTGGTATTGCAGGTAAAAAAGATTTCACTGTAATTTCTATTTCAAAAGCTCTTATGAATTCTGAATTGGGATTTTGTAGAAAATTATTATCTGTTCTTGAAAATAATAATGTTTCATTTGAGAATATGCCTTCTGGAATAGATACTGTATGTCTTGTTATTTCAGATTCACAATTAAAAAATAAAAAAGAACGTATTTTAAATGAAATTAAAAGTACTTGTAATCCTGATTCAATAGTTGTTCACCCTAATATGGCATTAGTTGCTACAGTTGGTAAAGGAATGGCTAAACAAAAGGGAGTTGCTGCAAAAATATTTCATGCCTTATCAGAAGCCGATGTTAATATTAGAATGATTGATCAAGGGTCAAGCGAAATTAATATATTAATCGGAATAGAAAATGATAATTTTGAAAAGGCTATAGCTGCAATTTATCATGCTTTTAATTAATAAATCTTCTATAAAATAAGACTATTTTAAAATATAGCCAAACAAAAAATGCTGGAATTTTACTTCCAGCATTTTTTATGCAATAGATATTTCTTATATTGCTTTCATATTTCTAGCAGCAACTATATCTATACCTGTTCCTAATACATCTTTTACAATAACATCTCCAATTTTAACTGGAGCTTGTACTTCTACTTCTTTTAAAACTTCCATACATTTAAAGTTAAGTCCTTTTGGAATAGATCCATTAGTTTTAACTGGAATAACCGGAAGTGATCCACCTTTTACTTTAACAGTTGAAGTTATTACTCTAACTGGGTTAGTAACTTCATTTATTCCATATTCCGCTCCTCTTTTACAAGTATTTCCTGTTACTGTTTTGTTTTCAGCATCTACTTTTAAATGACAACCCATTGGGCAGCTTATACAAATTAATTCTTTTATCATCTTATTCACCATCCTCTAATGATATTGTAATATCACCTTTAACTTTTTCTAATAAAGGTTTGCTTAAAATAACTTTTTCCATTTCTGATGGTGCTAAGTGAGTTCTCTTAAACTTAGCAATTTCTTCACCATTACATCTTACAACTAAAGCTTTATTATGATAAATATTATTAACTCTCATAAATATTGTTAATTTATCATCTACAGCTTCTACATCAAGCTTTTGAGGTACTGTATAATTAATGTTTTGTCCATTAATTATATTAACATAGTTACCTTTTTTAAGTTCTTTTTTAATATATTTAGCTGCAGATTTTCCAGCATGTTTTGACTCTTGAGTTACAAAATCAACTAAGTCATGAACATGAACTACATTACCACAAGCAAATACTCCATCCATTGATGTTTCCATGCTCTCTGTTACTACCAATCCATTTGTTCTATTATCTTTTTGTATACCTGCATTTGTTGATAACTCATTTTCAGGTATAAGTCCAACTGATAATAATAATGTATCAACTTCAAATTCTTTTTCAGTTCCCTTAATTGGTTTTCTATCTGGACCAACTTCAGCGATAACAACTTTTTCTACTCTTTCGTTACCTACTATATCAATAATAGTATGTGATAAGAATAGTGGAATATCATAGTCATTTAAACATTGAACAATATTTCTATTTAATCCATTAGAGTATGGACATAATTCTACAACAGCTTTTACTTTAGCTCCTTCAAGCGTCATTCTTCTAGCCATTATAAGTCCGATATCTCCAGATCCAAGTATTAATACTTCTTTACCTGGCATATAGCCTTCCATATTTATATATCTTTGAGCTGCACCTGCAGTGAATACACCAGCTGGTCTGTCTCCTGGAGTGTTTATAGCTCCTCTAGTTCTTTCTCTACATCCCATTGCAAGTATTACTGCTTCTGTTTTTAAAGTCATGTAACCTTCTTCTGAATTAATTGCATGTACAGTTTTATCTTGATCTATATTTAATACCATTGTATCTAATTTAACTTCTACATTTGTATCTTTTAGCATATCAATAAATCTGCTTGCATATTCAGGACCTGTTAATTCTTCTTTAAAAGTATGAAGCCCAAATCCATTATGTATGCATTGATTTAGGATTCCTCCCATTTCTTTATCTCTTTCTAGAATTAGTATTTTTTTGACTCCTTCATTATATGCTTCATATGCTGCTGCAAGTCCTGCTGGACCACCACCAATTACTATTAATTCATAACTCATAATTAAAGCCTCCTACTTAGTTTTTCCTGTTAAAATGTATGAACCATCTTTTTCTTGTACTACTTCTTCTAATTTAACTCCAGATTCTCTTGCTATTATTTCTTGAACTCTAGGGCCACAGAAGCCACCTTGACATCTACCCATTCCTGGTCTACATCTTCTCTTAACTCCATCTAAAGAAAGAGTTCCAAATGATCTCTTGATAGCATCAACAATTTCGCCTTCAGTAATGCTTTCACATCTACAAATCATTCTTCCATATTGAGGATTTTTCTTTATTAATTTAGCTTTTTCTTCAGCTGGTAATTCCATAAAATGAATTTGTTCTCTCTTAGCTGTGAAGTTATCCTTCTTATTTAATTCAAGTCCTGCATTTCCTAAAATTTCAACTACAAATTCTGCTACAGCTGGTGCTGAAGATAATCCTGGTGATTTCATTCCAGCAGCATCTACAAATCCTTTAACTTCATCATTTTCTTCTATTATAAAGTCTCCAGTGCTTGGAGTAGCTCTAAGTCCTGCAAAATTTCTGATACTTTCTCTAAAATTAATCTTAGTAGTAGTATGAAGAGATGCTTCTCTTATAGCATCTAAGCCTTCTCCTATTGTTCCTAAATCTTCTTTATCTTCTATATCAATAGCATCAGGTCCAATAATAAGATTTCCATGTACTGTTGGGCTAACTAATATACCTTTACCCATTTTTGAAGGACAAGGGAATATTGTATGAGATACTACAGTACCTTGAGATTTATCCATTACATAATATTCTCCACTTCTAGGAGTAATACTGAATGTTTCTTTGCATATTAAATTATGAATTTTATCTGCATAAAGTCCAGCAGCATTAACTATATATTTAGCTTGGATTTTTTCTCCATCAGCTGTTTCAATTGTAAATATATTATTATCTTTGTTTATTGCAACAACTTCTTTTTTAAGTTTAATTTCTCCACCATTAGTTACACCATTTTCACACAATGCAATCGTATACTCAAATGGTCCTACAATTCCACCAGTTGGTGCAAATAAAGCTCCATGCACTTCATCAGTAAGATTTGGTTCCATTTCTAATAATTCTTTTTTATCTATAACTCTTAATCCTTTAACACCTATCTTAGTTCCATTTTCACAAAGATCTTTTACTGTTTCCATTTCTTCTTCTGAATGAGCTACAACTAATGAACCATTTCTCTTAAAAGGAACTGATAATTCTTTACAAAGATCTTCAAACATTTCATTTCCTTTTACATTAAGTTTTGCCATTAAAGTACCTTCTTTTGGATCATACCCAGCATGTACTATTGCTGAGTTAGCTTTTGAAGTACCCATTGATACATCCTTTTCTTTTTCTAAAACAGCTACTTTTAAGTTATATTTAGTCAATTCTCTAAATATAGAAGCTCCAATGACACCAGCTCCAATTATTGCTACATCATACATATTTTATCCTCCTTTTATATAACAAAAGAGCCAAACACAAATACACGTTATACATAACCTGTTTTTGCGCTTGACTCTAATTCTCTAAGCACTTTTAATTTATATTTATATTATAACACAAATGTTCAGGTTTGTCTACTCTTCTATCCAACCTTTTACTCTTGAAACTGCATTTTTCCATCCTTTATATAGCTTTTCTCTCTTAGCACTATCAAAAGTTGGAGCGTAGCTTTGGCTAACAGCCCATTTAGTTGCAATTTCTTCTTTTGATTCCCAGAATTTAACTGCAAGACCTGCTAAATAGGCAGCTCCTAACGCTGTAGTTTCAGTAATTATTGGTCTAAGAACTTGTGTATTAGAAATATCTGCTTGGAATTGCATTAATAGATCATTTCTACTAGCTCCTCCATCAACTCTAAGTGATGCTAATTTACATCCAGCATCTTCAGCCATAGCTGTTAATAAATCATTAGTTTGGTAAGCTATTGCTTCAAGAGCTGCTCTAATTATATGATTTCTATTAGCTCCTCTAGTTAATCCAAAAATAGCTCCTCTAGCATACATATCCCAGTAAGGTGCACCAAGTCCAACAAATGCAGGAACAACATAAACTCCACCGTTATCTGGCACTTTCTTAGCGAAGTATTCTGAATCTGCTGCATCATGAATAAATTGAAGTTCATCTCTAACCCATTGAATTACAGCTCCACCAACAAATACTGAACCTTCTAAAGCATATTCAACTTTGTCATTAATACCAACTGCAATTGTTGTTACTAGTCCATTTTTGCTAAGAACCATATCTTCCCCTGTATTCATAAGTAAGAAACATCCAGTTCCATAAGTGTTTTTAGCACTGCCTTTTTCAAAACAAGTTTGTCCAAATAAAGCACATTGTTGATCTCCAGCCATACCAGCTATTGGAACTCTAACGCCTCCAACGCCTCCAAGGTTTGCATATCCATAAACTTCAGAAGAATTTTTAACTTCAGGTAACATTGATGTTGGGATTCCTAATCTATTGATTATCTTTTCATCCCATTTTAATTCTTTTATGTTATAAAGAAGAGTTCTTGAAGCATTGGTGTAGTCGGTTACATGAACCTTACCATTTGTTAATTTCCAAACTAACCAAGTATCAACTGTACCAAATAATAAATCTCCTTTTTCTGCTTTTTCTCTTGCACCTTCAACATTATCTAAAATCCATTTAATTTTAGTTCCTGAGAAATACGCATCTAATAATAATCCAGTGTTTTCTTTTACATATTCAACAAATTCTGCATCTTTTTTATACTCTTCTACAATAGAAGCTGTTCTTCTACATTGCCATACAATAGCATTGTAAACTGGTTCTCCTGTATTTTTATCCCACACTATTGTAGTTTCTCTTTGATTTGTTATACCTATTGCTGCAATTTCATCAGCACTTATGTTTGTTTTTGCTAATACTTCTTGAAGTACTCCATATTGGCTTGACCATATTTCTAACGGATTATGCTCAACCCATCCTTCTTTAGGATAAATTTGAGTAAATTCTTTTTGACTTACCCCTACAATATTTTGCTCCTTGTCAAATACAATTGCTCTTGAACTTGTAGTTCCTTGATCCAATGCTACGATGTACTTACCCATTTAATTCACCAATCCTCTCAAAATAATTATATAAAATAAAGCCACACAAAACACAACTATGTTTTATGCAGCTATTACTCTAATACACTTAAGCCTACATATTCCAAATTTCTTTTTTAGTTGTAGAAACGCAAGTTGCTCCCGAACTTAAGGCTAACATTACATCTTCTTTATCAGCAATCAATCCACCTGCAATAACTGGTTTATTTGATTGATCTGAAATAATTTTTATTACCTTAGGAATAAGTCCAGGTAATATCTCTAGCGCATCACAATCTAACACTAAATGATTTTTTGCATTATTTAAAGCAATTGTATCAAATATAAATACTCTTTGTATCGCTACTAATCCATAATTTTTAGCAGTTTTAACTACTTGAGGTTTTGTACTTATAATTCCATTAAATTTAGTTTCTTGTTTTATAAATCTTATTACAACTTCTTTATTTGTAAAACCTTCAACTAAATCAATATGTATTATACCTACCTTTCCTCTAGAAACTATCAATTCACTAATTTCCTTAATATTCATTACATCTCCAAATAATACAAATATAATTTCAGCTGAGGAGTCTAATGCCAAATCTAATTGTTCTTTATTTTTTACTGCGGCTATGATAGGATTTTGTTCTAGTAAATTTCTAATACTCATTGTCCACCCTCTATTAAACGTTTTCTTTTTGTTGTTTTCATTATTGCATATTTGTATAAACTTGTCAACATTGTTAATTATTTAACGCTTATAATCTTTATATTATATTAAAAATTCTGTTTAATATTAAGTATTATTTTATACTCTTTATATTATATTATAATTATTTTTAATAATCTTAGGGTTATTTTTAAACACTTCTTATTTTTTATATATTTAAATTTTATTTTTAATAATCTTATTTTTATCATCACTTTTGTAAAAAGCAGTACTTTTATATAACAAGAAAGACCAATAATTCCCTATAGAATTATTGGCCATTTTTATTCTAGTTTTTAAAATCTTCTATTCTGATTATATTATCTATATTATTCACACTTCTAAGACTTGAAATTTCATTGCATGAATCATATATTTGTTTTTGACTAGTTGTATGTGTAACCAAAACTATTGTAACGTTCCCTTCCTCATTTTGATCTCCTTTTTGAATAACTGATCTTAAGCTAACATTATATTTTCCAAGTATAGCAGTTATTTCTCCCAATACTCCTGGTTCATCTAATACTGATGCCCTTATATAGAATTTACTTTTAACTTCTTTTATATCAGCTATTTTTCTATCCCATAAATTATTTTTTACTACTGAATTATTATTTTCTAAATCTATATTACTTCTTAATATTGCAATAACATCACTTACTACAGCACTCCCTGTTGGTAAATCTCCAGCACCTCTTCCATAGAACATTAAATCTCCAACAGCATTTCCTTTTACAAATACAGCATTAAATGAATCATATACATTTGCAAGTGGATGTTTTTTAGGAATCATTGTAGGATGAACTCTTAATTCTAGTTTTTCATTATTTTCTTTAACAATTGCAAGTAGCTTTATTACCATTTTAAATTCTTTAGCATAATCCATATCTATTGGCTTAATATTTGTAATTCCCTCTCTATACACATTATCTATATCTATTTTAGTTCCAAATGCTAAAGATGATAATATCGCTAGTTTATATTGAGCATCATATCCTTCAATATCTGATGTTGGATCAGCTTCAGCATATCCCATATCCTGCGCTTCTTTTAGTGCCTCATCAAAGCCTAAACCTTCCGATTCCATTTTAGTTAATATATAATTTGTTGTTCCATTTACAATTCCATATAATTCTTTAATTTTATTTGCAGTTAAACTTTCATCTATACCATTTATTATTGGTATTCCACCTGCAACACTAGCTTCATATTTAAACATCAATCCGTTGCTATCTGCCTTTTCAAAAAGTTCATCTCCATTTGTTGCAAGTAACATTTTATTTGCAGTAACTATATGCTTACCTTTATCCATACACTGAAGCATATATTCTCTAGCTGGCTCTATTCCTCCCATCATTTCAAGAACTACTTTTATAGAATCATCATTTAATATTTCGTTAAAATCTGTAGTTATAAGTTCTTTTGAAACATCTATACCCCTAGGTTTATTTTTATCTCTTACAAGGATTTTTGCTATTTCTACTTCATAGCCAGATCTTTTCATTATCTCTTCTTTATTAGAATTTAAAATCATACAAACACCACGACCAACATTCCCCAATCCCAGTAGTGCTATTCTAACTTTCTTCATTTTAGATTCCCCCTCTTTATGTATAAATATTGTATTATTTCATTATAATGTTTATATATATCTTTTTCCACACTATTTCTAACTTTTTATTAAATATTATTATTTGTATATTTAAAATAATTATAACTATATATACTGAAGAATATATAGTATAGTTTAGTTGATTGTAAAAATGGACTATTCCAAATAAAACTTATTTATATATTTGAAATAGCCTTACATTTATAGATTTATTTTAACTATTATCTACCTCTTAAACTAATGTGAACATCCATCATGATTACATGTATGATTTGAAGAAAATTCTACTAATTCTGATTTTATTAATGCCTCTATATTTACTTGAATAGTACCTTCAATAGCCTTATATACTTTAATTTCCATAGAATTCAATTTAGTTATAGCACCTTGACCTATTCCACCAACAACTACTGCATCAACTATTTCCCCTGATAAAGCCTTCATTGGTTGACATTTGCCATGCTCATGTCCTAAATCTCCATTGTTTAAAACTTTAATTTCTTCAGTATCTGTATCACATACTATAAATAATGGTGCTGTTCCAAAATGTCCATACGGAATACTATTAACACCCTCATTTGATCTTACTGGAAAACATACTTTCATCTTTTAAATCCTCCTTAAAACTTTCTTTTATAAGTGCATTTTATATTTACAACATATATACATTTACATTTTCTATATCATATTTTAGATAAATATATAATAAATTATTATTAATTATTTTTTCTAAACATCTTAATTAATTGCTTAATTAAAATTCTAATGCTTTATCAAAAACTTTTCAAGTTCTATTGTTTTTATATTGTAATTAAATATTAATATTTTAATTTAATAAAGAACTTATGTTAATTTTTATAATTCCCTAGTTAAAGTTAAACTTTTACAAAAGCTCTTCTAAAGGTTTTATTATTTGTATTTTTCCTCTTTCTAACTTTATATATCCTCTTTTTTCTATACTTTTTAACTTTCTGCTAACAACTTCTCTTACCGAATCAATTTCGAAAGCCAATTCACTGTGCGTTGTATATAGTATATTACTTTTTTTACTAATTAATAATTTAATCAGCCTTGTTTCTAATGATTCATGAACTCTCTCTTCTTTATTAGATACTATAATATTAAATTTTCTATATAAGTCTCTATACATATATGATAAAAATCCATTATTATTTAAAAAATATTTTTTCATAGTTTCTACTGGAATTATATACACTAATGAATCTTGAATAGCTTCTCCTATTATATTTAAAGATTCAAATTTTAATAAACAGCTTAATGCTTCATGACATAACTCTCCTTCTTTTATATTATAAAGATTAGTTTCTTCTCCCTCTTCATTAATCTTTTGAATCTTAATTGTTCCTTTTATTACGAATAAAACTCCTGTACATCCTTCTTTTGCAGATGATATATACTCATCTGCATATATAACTTTTAAAATTCCATGTTCAGTCACAACATTATTATTTTCTTGATTTATTTTTTTTAATATTGGGTAAATATTATACAATTCATCTATAAATTCCATTTTATTTTCTAATATATTCTTATTATATGTCATTTATTTCCCTCCAAATATATATTTAAAATTACTATCTAGTGAATAAATTTACAATATCATTCTTTTATTATAATATAATAAATATAGATAAAAAAATATAAAGATAATACTAATAAAAAACTTATATAAATAAAAATTTCTATATTATATTTTTAAAAGACAGTAGATAATTTTGTTATACACTAAATTATCTACTGTCTTTTATATAAATATTTTAAGATTTATATTAATGAACAAACTTTATTAAAAGTTATATAAATAAATTTAATCCTGAATCCTCAGTAGCACCTAAATAAGATGCAACACCTCCTAATTCAACTCCATCAATAAATTCTTCTTTTTTTATTCCCATCAAATCCATACTCATAGAACATGCAACAACATTAACTCCCATTTTAATTGCATTAATTATTAAAGTTTCTAAATCATCAACATTGTGCTTTTTCATTATTTGTTTTATCATTGCAGGCCCCATTCCCATCATATTCATTTGAGATAATGGTAATTTCCCAGGGTGTCCAGGCAACATGAAATCAAACATCTTTTCCATAGAATCCTTACTAACTCTAGGTTTATTTTTCTTTTTTAATACATTAAGCCCCCAAAATGTGAAGAACATTGTAACCTTTTTCCCCATAGACGCTGCCCCTGTTGCTATAATAAATGAAGCTATTGCTTTATCTAAATCTCCACTAAACACTACTAATGTTGCTCCATTTTTATCTGAAGATACTTTCAAAGTTTTATTTTCCTCATTCACACCTTTTTTTATATAAGCCACAAAAGCTTTACCTTTAGTATCAAATTCAGATTTTAACAAAGCATTTCCTGTATTATCACACCAAGATTTTATATCCTTACTAAATCCAGGGTCACTAGCTTTTACTTCTAATACTTCACCCTCATTCATTTTATTTACTTCTTCAAAAACCCTTTTTATTGGTCCTGGACATTGAAGACCACAGGCATTTAATGTAACATGAGCATTTATCTCAGTTATATCTAAATCTTCTAGTTTCATAGCTGCTACTTCATCCTTTACTTCTTTAATCTTTTTATATTGATTAGAAATGCTTTCTTCTGCTCTCTTTACATATAAATATGTCTTTATTCCCCCATCTATATTAGTACACTTTATTCCGTTTTGTTCTAATATTCTACATGCAACATATCCTCTTAATCCTACTTGGCAAGTAACATATATATCTTTTTCTTTAGGAATTTCACTTAATCTATCTCTTAAACTTTTTAAAGAAATATGCATAGAATTATCTAAAGTTCCTGTTACTAATTCAAAATCTTCTCTTACATCTAAAATTATAGATTCTTTTTTATTCAATTTATCAATTTCATGCCATTGAATTGTTTTTACATTTCCTTCTATAATATTTGATGCATAATATCCTAACATATTAACTGGATCTTTAGCTGAATTATATGGTGGCGCATAGCAAGCTTCAACATCTTGTAAATCAAAAACTGTAAGTCCTGCTTTAATTGCAGTTGCAATTATATCTATACGTTTTTCAACCCCGTCCATTCCAACAGCTTGTGCTCCAAATATTTTACCATCTTTAGCATCAAATAACATTTTAATAGCTATAGGAAAAGCTCCTGGATAATATCCTGCATGAGAACCTGGATGAATATGAATAGCTTTAAAATCTATACCTAACGTTTTTAATACCTTTTCATTGTTCCCAGTTGATGCCACCGTATAATCAAATACCTTTGCAACTGATGATCCAAGAGTACCTTTATATTCAATATTTTTCCCACATATATTATCTGCTACTATTCTACCTTGTCTATTAGCTGGCCAAGCTAATGGAATTAATGTTGGCTTTTTATTTACAAAATCTATTACCTGAACTGCATCGCCTAATGCATAAATGTTTGGATCCGAAGTTTGCATATATTTATTAACTATAATAGCTTCTCTATCATTTAATTGAATATTAGCTTCTTTTGCTATTAATGTTTCTGGTTTAACTCCAATTGATAATATAATAATGTCTGTCTCTACTTCTTTTCCACTCTTTAGCTTTATCTTTATTCCATTATTTTCAAATGATGTTACTGCATCTTTTAAAATTAATTCAACATTTTTATCTATTAAATGTTGATGAATTATACTTGCCATTTCTATATCAATTGGTCCCATGACTTGATCACTTGCTTCTATTAATGTAACATCTATTCCTATATCATGTAGATTTTCAGCCATTTCGATGCCTATAAATCCTCCCCCTATTATAGTTGCATGTTTAGGTTTAGAATTATCAATATAATCTTTAATCTTATCCATATCATTCATATTTCTAAGTGTAAATAGATTGTTACTATCATTTATTCCTGGTATCGGAGGTTTTATTGGATTAGCTCCAGGAGATAAAACTAAAACATCATAATTTTCTTCATATATTTCTTGTGTTTTATGATTCTTAATAGTAACCTTTTTATTTTCTTTATTTATTTTTATTACTTCACTTAAATTTCGTATATCTAAATTAAATTTTTTTGACATTTCTTCTACTGTTTGAACAATTAACTGATCTCTATCATTAATTGTTTCCCCTATATAATATGGAAGACCACAATTAGCAAAAGATATATATTCTCCCTTTTCTACCATAATTATCTCTAATTTTTCATCTAACCTTCTTAATCTAGCTGCTGTAGATGCGCCTCCAGCAACACCTCCAACAATAATAACTTTTTTAGCCATATTATTCTCTCCTTATTATAATTTATTTCTTAAAATAATAAATCTAATAGTATAATCTGCTTAAATTAAAATTAATATTACAAAAAATATTCTAAATATCTTAATTAATTATTAAAAACTATTGTTTATTTTAGTTTATTTAATAAAAGAATTTTTTTCTGTAACTTTATCACATATCCATCATCTTCATATATCTATTTTTTTATTAATATAATATCTAAAATAATTTATAAATAAGAATTTTAAAATAAAGACTATATTTTAAAATAGTGTTGATATTATAATAAATTCCTATGTCCATTAGCTTTATCTATAATATCAACATACACTTAAAACATAGCTAAAATAAAACGAGATAATATATCTTTTTATTAAAAGTATATTATCTCGTTTAAGTTATTCAATTATTTTTAATTATTGTAATAAAGACTTTCTGATGGATAATTTGGATCTGATGTTACTTCTATACCTAATTTACCAAAGGTTAATTCATCAGCTCTTGAAAGGATTGTTGTTGAATGTGCTTGACATCCTTTTAATAAAGCTAATTTTTCCATTGCAACTCCTGCTGTTGGATTTGTTGCTGCCGAAATACTTAATGCTGTAAGAACTTCTTCTAAACTAAGAGAAGTATTTCTTTCCTTAAATGTTTTAGCTTTAAGACTAATTATTGGTTCAAGAATAACTGGTGAAATTAAATAAATATCATCTGAAATATTTGCTAAATATTTTATAGCATTTATTGTAACAGCTGCTGCTCCATCCATTAAATCTGAAGTTTTTCCTGTTAAGATAGTTCCATCTTTAAGTTCTAATGCTACTGCTGGACATATATCATTAGAATCAGCTTTTTCTTTTAATTTTAAAGATTTTTCTCTTGCTGGAGTAACTACTTCTCTATCCGTTTCTTTAAGATTTAATTCTTCCATTATTAATTTAGATCTATCAAATGTTTCTTTATCAACATATCCTTTTTTATATTCGCATCCAGTTTTAAAATATCTTCTTATTATTTCTTGCTTAGAGGCATCCTTAACTACATCATCGTTAACTATTCCAAAACCAACTCTATTTACACCCATATCTGTTGGTGATTTGTAAACTGATTCTTTACCTGTTATTTTTTCTATTATTCTTTTTAATACTGGGAAAGTTTCAATATCTCTATTATAGTTAACAGTAACTTTATTATATGCATCCATATGGAATGAATCTAACATATTAACATCTTTTAAATCAACTGTAGCTGCTTCATATGCAATATTTAGTGGATGTTTTAATGGAACATTCCATACAGGGAAAGTTTCAAATTTTGAATATCCTGCAGCATTTCCTCTTTTAGATTCATGATATAACTGACTTAAACACGTAGCAAGCTTTCCACTTCCAGGTCCTGGTGCTGTAACTACCACTATTGGTTTAGTAGTTTCTATGTAAGGATTTTTACCATATCCTTCTTCACTAACTATTGTATCTACATCAGTAGGATATCCCTTAGTTGCTCTATGTTTATATACTTTAATGCCTCTTCTTTCTAGCTTGTTTATAAATACTGTAGTTGCTGGTTGTCCATCATATCTAGTTATAACTACACTATTAACTTCTAAATCATAAGCTCTTAAATCATCAATAAGTCTTAGTACATCCATATCATATGTAATACCAAAATCGCCTCTTATTTTGTTTCTTTCTATATCCCCTGCGTAAACACATATTACAACTTCTACTTTCTCTCTAAGTTTATGTAATAATTTAATTTTCGCATTTTCATCAAATCCCGGAAGCACTCTCATTGCATGTCTATCATTAAAAAGTTTTCCACCAAACTCTAAATATAATTTGTCATAATCATTAACTCTTTCTAATATATACTTCGATTGTTCTTCTAAATATTTTATATGATCAAATCCTGTTTCCATATTATACCTCACTCGCTTTTTCTTTGTAAAAATTCATTATTATATTATTACACAAAGTATCATTATTGTAAATTATCTATTTTAAATAAATTTAATAATAAAATCCATTTATATTTAACAATTATTCTATTACTTAAATATAAAACATTTTCATAACAAATATTAAATTAAAGTATTTTTTATCAAAATAGATGATACTAATAAAAATATGTTTTAAAATAAGTATGGATATTTGAAATTAAATTTAATATTCAAATATCCATAAATTTATCTATAATCTTCTAATTGATAATTATTATGTAGAAATTTAGCTAAATCCAAGCTTACTTTCTCTGCACCCCAAATATTAGTATGACCTACATTATTCATATCTTCTTTAAAATCAAATTTAATTTCTTTCATTTTTTCCTCTAAAGAATAATTAATAAATGGAATATTATTTTCCTCTGCTATTTGGTTTACTCTATTATACATTGCTGCATCATCTATATACCAGTGTTCAAAATCATTACTAGAATAATCATAAGGAGCATTAACAAAGACCAATTTAAACCCTTTTTGTTTTGAAAGTTCTATAAATTTGTAAAGATACTCTTCTGATTTAGATGGTATCTCACCAATCTCTTCACTATATTGTTCTCCCTTAATTTCTTCTCCATATTTTTGATCTCCAGCTTCAAATCCTGTTATTTTATAATTTACGGAATTATTTTTTGAGTTTTTCTTTAAACTACTCCATCTATTATGATATTTTAATATTGGAAAAAGATAATATATAAATTCACTCTTTGGCGTACAATTCCTAATAGCTTGTAATTTATTATAAGATAACTTCATATTATCTAAAACATTTCTAATATATCCTTCCTCACCATACTCATTTTTCAATCCTAGATAATATAAGTCTAAAACTACTATTTTAGTTTCTGGGTGTATTTTTAACGCTTCCTTTAGAAGATAGTATGTAACATCTATTGGTTGCCCTCCCGTTCCAAAATTAAAACTATTTATTCCATAGTTATCATATAATATTTCTGGATCTATTAAACCATTCATGTGACTTGAACCAAGTAGTAAAACTTCATATGAATTTTCCTTATTATACAATCCTTCTTTTAATTTAACAGCATGACCTGGTATTACAAATATTGGTGATATTAATGCTAATATAATAACAACTATTATTGTTATATTTATTCCTTTTAACCAAAACTTTTTAACCATATTACTCTCCTAAAATTGACAATATATAAATTGTTGTTCACTATATCCCGAACCATAAACACCCAATATAATAATTATTAAAATTATAGATATATAAATACCCCATCTATATATTATTTTCTTGTGCGATAATACTTCTAAAAGATTTATTTTTTCTTTTAAAATATCAATAATTATTAGTATAACTATACCTATAACAGCTACTATAAATTCATCACGTGATATAATTAAATTAAACAATGTACCATCTTGTAAAATACTTTCATTATGTAAAAACAAATTTCTAAATATTATTCTTATATCATTAAATGAATTTGCTCTAAAAAATATCCACGCAAAACTTACAAGGAAAAATGTAGTAAACACCTGAAGAATTTGATAACTAACAAAATCTTTTCTTATACCATATTTTCTAATAATCTTATCTTTTATTCCTCTAGTTATTCCTCCTACAATTTCATAAATTCCGTGTAATACTCCCCATATTATAAAAGTTAATGATGCACCATGCCATAATCCACTAAGTAAAAATACAATCATAATATTTAAATATTTTCTAAAAGATCCTTTTTTATTTCCACCTAAGGGTATATATACATAATCCTTAAACCAAGAACTTAATGTTATATGCCACCTTCTCCAAAAATCTTTTATAGATTTTGATAAATATGGTTGCCTAAAATTTTCAGGAAGAATAAATCCCATAACTTTCGCAGCTCCTATTGCTATATCAGAGTAAGATGAAAAATCACAATATATTTGAAATGTAAAAAATATTGAAGCTATTATAATTTGACTTGCTCCATATTCAGAAGGTGAATCAAACACTGTATTAACTAATATAGCTAATCTATCAGCAATAAATATTTTTTTAAAATATCCCCACAACATTTGAACTAATGCATTTTTAACTCTTAAATATTCAAAATTATGTACTTCATTAAATTGATGTAATAAATCTTTAGATTTTACTATTGGTCCTGCAACTAATTGAGGAAAAAATGAAACAAAAAGAGCATACTTACCTAAATTTTTTTCAGCTTTAATGTCTCCTCTATATACATCAATTGTATAACTTAAGGCTTGAAAAGTATAAAATGATATACCTACTGGTAACATAAAATCGAAAGCAGGAAATTTAACTGTAATATCAAATATCGAAATCAAAACATTAATTCCTCTTGTAAAAAACTTATAATATTTAAATAAAAATAATATTCCTAAGTTAGTAAGAAAACTCATTAATACCAAAAATCTTTTTAATAATTTTGATTTATTTTTTTCATTAATCAAACAACTTTTTTCAATTAATAATCCAGTTAAATATGTACTTATTGTTGAAATAGCTATTAATATAGCATATTTAGGATTCCAACACATATAAAAATAATAACTAGATACTAATAACCATATCCATTTTAATTTGGATGGTATGATAAAATAAATTATAGTTACTATTGGAAAAAAAATTAAAAAATCTATTGAATTAAAAGTCATATGTTTTCCTCCCATTATTAATTTAAATATTAGTTTTAAAACTTAGGTTCAACTTTATATATTACTAATAAATCTAATATAAGTTAACATTGTATATTTTACCCATAAAAATAAAAATTATAATATTTTTATATATAAAGTTTATTTTTTCATATAAAATCCATATAAAAAAGGTAGAATCCATTTCTAGATCCTACCTTTTTATACTGATATATATATTACAAATAAATTTTACTATATCTAATATTATTCTTCTGATTTTTTATCTTCTTTAGGTAATACCGCTATTCCAAGTTCTAACAATTGCTTTTCATCAGCTATATTTGGTGCTTCACTTAAATAGCAATATGCATTTTGGTTTTTAGGGAATGCAATTACATCTTTTATGTTTTCTGTTCCTGCTAAGAACATTATCATTCTATCAAGACCAAATGCTAAGCCACCATGTGGTGGTGGTCCAAATTTAAATGCTTGTAATAAGTATCCAAATCTTTCATTAACTGTTTCATTTGTAAGCCCAAGTGCCCTAAACATTCTTTCTTGAAGCGCTGTATCATGAATTCTTATAGAACCTCCACCTAGCTCTTCGCCATTTAATACTAAGTCATAAGCCTTAGAACGCACACTTCCTGGATCTGATTCAATAAAATCTAAGTCTTCATCCATTGGTGCAGTAAATGGATGGTGACAAGCTTTGTATCTTTCTTCTTCTTCACTATATTCAAATAATGGGAATTCAGTAATCCATGTGAAATTAATTTCATTCTTATCCTTAATTAAATCAAATTGCTTAGCTAATTCTAATCTTAATGCTCCTAAACTTTGGAATACTACCGAATTTTTATCTGCCACTATTAAAATAGCATCTCCAGTTTCTGCATTCATAGTATTTACTATTGAATTTGTAACATCATCAGTTAAGAATTTAGCAATTGATGATTTAACACCTTCATCTTTAAGTTGAATCCAAGCTAATCCTTTTGCTTTATAAGTCTTAACAAATTCACCTAACTTATCAAGAGGCTTTCTTCCAAGTGATGCTCCACCTTTTAGGCACAATGCTCTAACAGATCCACCATTAGCTATAGCATCCTTAAATACTACAAAATCTAAATCTTTAACATCTTCTGTTATATTAGTAATTTCCATTCCAAATCTTAGATCCGGCTTATCTGATCCGTATTTTTCCATTGCATCTTTAAACGTCATTCTTTTAATTGGAAGAGAAACATCTACTCCAGCAACTTGCTTAAATACATGTGCTATTAATCCTTCGTTTAAAGCCATTATATCTTCTTGCTCAACAAAGCTCAATTCCATATCAACTTGAGTGAATTCCGGTTGTCTATTTGCTCTTAAATCTTCATCTCTGAAACATTTAGCTATTTGATAATATCTGTCAAATCCAGATACCATTAATAATTGCTTGAATATTTGTGGTGATTGTGGAAGTGCATAAAACATTCCTGGATAATTTCTTGAAGGTACTAAATAATCCCTAGCTCCTTCTGGAGAACTCTTTGATAAAATTGGAGTTTCCACATCTAAAAAGTTATGTTCTTCTAAATAATCACGAATAGCTTTTGTTGTTTTACTTCTAATTGCAAATATCCTTTGCATATCTGGTCTTCTTAAATCCAAGTATCTATATTTTAATCTTATATTTTCTGCTGCGTCTAAATTTTCTTTTATATATATTGGTGGAGTTTCTGATTCTGAAAGAATCTTTATAGATTCACATTTTAATTCAACAAAACCAGTTGGCATGTTTTCATTAACACTTTCTCTTTTAACAACTTCCCCTGTAACTGCTACACAATATTCAGGTCTTACTGATTTTGCTTTTTCAAAAGCTTCAGCATTGATTTCTTCTCCAAAAACAACTTGCATTATGCCTGTTTTATCTCTTAAATCGATAAATTCAAGTCCTCCAAGTTTTCTATTTCTTTGAACCCATCCCATTAAAGTAATCTTTTTACCTATATGATTTTCTCTAGGTTCTCCACACATCATTGTACGTTTTAAACCACCTAAGGCTTCACCCATTTGTCATTTCCTCCTAACACTTTTTCCAAATTCTAATTTACATTTAATGATATTTAATAACATTAATTATATTCTGTTGAATACTTTTAATGGATTATTGGCTAACATTTAATATAAATTATCCAAGTATTATATAAATAAATATGTAAGAAAAACATATTTTTATTTAACTATTTTTTTAATTGCCTCTGTATCATTTAAAGAAACATCAAAAGTTTCCCCATCAGACATTCTCTTTAAAGTTATTTTTTCATTTTTTAGTTCATCTTCTCCTAAAATAGTAGTAAATAAGGCTCCTAATTTATTTGCAAATTTCATTTCTGCCTTTATACTTCTACCCATATGGTTAATTTCACAGTTTACTCCTAATATTCTTAAATTGTGAGCTAATTTAAATGCATATTTTCTTTCTTCTTCTCCTCTAGCTCCAATATATAAATCAATTAAAGCCTCATTAGGTATTTCTATGCCTTCTTTTTCTAGCATCATTATCATTCTTTCAATACCAATACCAAAACCTACTGCTGGCATAGAAGGACCACCAAGTTCCTCTATAAGTTTATCATATCTTCCGCCACCACATACTGTAAATTCAGAACTTAATATTTCAAAAATAGTCTTAGTATAATAATCTAACCCTCTAACTATTCCTGGATCTATTGTATATGGAACTCCTAATATATCTAAATACTCTTTAACTTTAGTAAAATGAGTATCACATTCTTGACACATAAAATCTAAAATTATAGGTGCATTTTTTGTGATTTCTTTACATTTTCTTTCTTTGCAATCTAAAATCCTCATCGGATTTTTTTCAAATCTGCTTTTACAAGTATCACAAAGTCCATCATAATTTTCTTCTAAAAACTTCTTTAATGCCTCATTATATTTAGGTCTACAATCAGGACATCCCAAATTATTTATATTTAAACTTAAATTCTTTAAACCTAATTCTTTTAAAGTATCCATAGCTACACATATAACTTCTGCATCCATTGAAGGTTCCTTAGAACCAAAAACTTCTAATCCACATTGATGGAATTGTCTAAGTCTTCCTTTTTGAACATTCTCATATCTAAATGCTGGAGTTATATAATATAACTTTGTAGGTTGTGCCTCATTAAATAATCTATTTTCTACAAAAGCTCTAACTGCTGATGCTGTTCCTTCTGGTTTTAATGTTATACTTCTATCACCTTTATCTTTAAAAGTATACATTTCCTTTTGAACTATATCTGTTGTATCACCAACACCTCTTAAAAATAGTTCTGTATGTTCAAACATAGGAGTTCTAATTTCTCTAATTCCATAAGTTTTTGCAACATTTCTAAATGTATTTTCTACATAATGCCACTTATAAGCATCCTGTGGTAACATATCCTTTGTACCCTTTGGTGCCTGCATTTCCATTGCCATTTATATTCCTCCTTAAATAAGAAAATAAAACTTATTTAAGCTTTTTATAATATAATTTATAAAAACTTAAATTAATTTATTTCCACAATAATATATTTTAATACAAAGTATTAAGTAATTCTATTTTCCTCTCAATCATTTCATCTACCCTTGAAACATACTCTTTAATATCCTTCAAGTTTGGAAATCTTTCAAGCCTATCTTCTTCTAAAAATATTACTTTGCTGACAGCAGCAGCTCCTAAGGCAATAATCGTTTGTTTTTCTTCAATCATTTCAATATTATAGATACATTCCTTACCCTTTTTAGCATATCCTAAATTCTCCATATTTCCAACCATATTTTTTTGTCTATACATATAATATGGATAAATATCCAAAGTTTTTGCTAAATTCCTGCTTTCTTCGTACATTTTCATTATTTCTTCTTGATTTGGAATATCAATTCCTTTTTTTAAAACAAAATTCTCATACATTCTTGATCCTCTTTTTAATGCAAGGCCATGAACTGTAATACTATCTGGTTTTAAAGCTATTAATTCATTTTTAGTTTTAATAACTTCATTATGACCTTCACCTGGTAATCCTATTATTATATCCATATTTATATCTTTGAAACCAAGGCTTCGTGCCATATCAAATTTTTCTTTAACATCTTCTACTGAATGACTTCTTCCTATTAATTTTAAGGTTTTATCATTCATCGTTTGAGGATTAATACTTATTCTACTAACATCATAATCTCTCATAGTTTCCAACTTGTCTAAAGTTATAGTATCAGGTCTACCACATTCAACAGTAAATTCCTTTACATCTTTATCCTTAATAAAAGCACTATATATCTCTTTCATTATAAACTTAAATTCTTCATCATTAACAGCAGTTGGAGTTCCCCCTCCAAAATAAACAGTTTCTATATGAAGATTCTTTTCTTCAATATACTTGTTGATACCTCTAATTTCTTTAGTTAATGCCTCTATATAGGGCATTACCATTTTTTTGTTTCCCTTTATAGGATTTGAGGTAAAAGAACAATATAAACATTTAGTTGGGCAGAAAGCCATTCCAATATAAATAGAAATTTTATTTTTATCCTTATTTACAAATCGTTCTTCAGTTTTTGCAACCTCTATGCAAATTTTTGCTTTATCTTCATGAGCCAGATAATAATCTTTGAATATTTCTATAACTTCGTTTTCTGTCTTTCCTTCTTTTAACAATTTAAGTGCTATCTTTGATGGTCTAATTCCTATTAAAATTCCCCATGGATACATATCTCCAGTTAATTCTTTTAAACAGGAAAAAATGAATCTTCTAAGAGAATGTTTAATATTCTCTTCTAAAGATTCTTCTTTAACATATTCCTTATAAGAAAATTTCATAGTTTCATCACCAATATAAAAAATATATTCACTTTCTTCTTCACTTAAGAATTTAATCTCACTTAAAGGAAAATATATATTAAATAATTGATACACTTCATATCTGTACTTTAAATTATTTAAACTAATTTTAACTTCCATAATTTCTCCTTTTTACACATAAAAAAGTGGCTACGCCACTTTCAATGAAAGAATTGAATATGCCTTATAATAAGAATGTATTTCTTCTTTTTTCATATCCTATGGTAGACATTGGTCCATGCCCTGGATAAACTTCTATATCATCTCCAAGTATAATTAATTTTTCTTTTATACTCTTAATGATTTCTTTAAAATCTCCACCTGCAAAATCAGTTCTTCCAATCGAAGCTTGGAACAGTGTGTCTCCTGTAAATAATTTATCTTCAATTAAAAAGCAAAGCCCCCCCTTAGTATGACCCGGTGTTTCTATTACTTTAAATTCCTTATTTCCTAAACTTAAAGTGTCTCCCTCTTTTAAATATCCTGATGCTTTAGGTAAACTTCCAAAAACATAATTGTCTTTTTCCATATATTCTTCATCAATTTTACTTATAAAAAATGGAATATTTAAGGATTTACTTAGTTCAACTACTCCACCCACATGATCTATATGCCCATGTGTTAAAATTATATATTTAACTTTAACATTTAAAGATTTAATAATTGCTTGTAATCTTTGAGCGTCTCCACCTGGATCAATAATTCCACAATCTTTTGATTCTTCATCTATTACTAAATAACAATTTGCATCATATATACCCGCTGGAATTGTTTTTATAATCATTTTCAGTACCTCCTAAATAAAAATTTTAAAAAATTTTTTCACTATCTAGTATTATTGTTACTGGACCATCATTATTTATTTCAACTTTCATATCAGCTCCAAATTTTCCTGTACTAACAGACACATTTGCTTCTTTTAAAAGTTCTATAAAATCTTCATAAAGTTTTTCTGCCTCTTCTCCAGATTTCGCTTGCATAAAATTGGGCCTTCTACCTTTTCTACAATCACCATATAAAGTAAATTGTGATATAAGTAAAATTTCTCCTTTAATATCTAATAATGATAAATTCATTTTTTCATTTTCATCTTCAAATATTCTTAGATTTATAATTTTATCTTTTATATATTTTAAATCCTCAATATTATCATCTTTAGATATACCTATCAACACATTAAGACCTCTACCAATAGAGCCTATTATATCTCCATCTACTTTAACACTTGATGAAGTTACTCTTTGTACTATTGCTCTCATATTTTTATCATCCCTTAACTATTCATTCTATAAACATCTATTACACCCTTAAGTCTTTTAATCTTTTTCATAAGATCTTTTAATTCATCTATAGAATTAATTTTTATTTTTATTCCAATTAAAGCTATACCTTCTTTAGCTGCATTTGCATTTAACGCGCTTAAATGCAATTTTAAATCTGTAATTACACTCATTATATCTGCAAGCATACCCATTCTATCTTCTGTCTTAACTTGAATTTCAGCAAAATAAGCATTTCCACTTGGTATTCCCCAAGATACTTCTACTACCTTTTCGCCATCTGTATCAATTAAATTTTTAAGATTACTACAGTCTTTTCTATGCACCGATACCCCTCTTCCCTTTGTTATATACCCTAATATTTCATCTCCTGGTACAGGATTACAACATTTTGCAAATCTAACCATAAGATTACTTTCACCTTTTACAGTTATACCATAATTTTGTGAGTTTTTTTGTCTATCTGTCTTAGCAATATGATCTTCAATAGTTTTATTTAAAGACTCCTGCATCTCTTTTTCTTTAACTGGTTCATTTTCTTCCTTAAGTCTCGATACAAAAGAGGATGCAGAAATTCCACCTACTCCAATTACTACATGTAAATCTTCAATACAGTGAACATTATATCTCTTTATTAATTTTTCATAACTATCACCTTTTGCTATATCAGAGAGATTAACCCCTTGCTTTTTAAGCTCTTTATCAAGAAGTTCTTTTCCTTTTATAATATTTTCTTCTTTTTTAGCTTTTCTAAACCATTGTTTTATCTTACTTTTTGATTGATTACTCTTAGCTATATTAAGCCAATCCATATTAGGACCTTTTGAATTTGGCGAAGTAAGTATTTCAACAATTTCA
Source organism: Clostridium weizhouense (assembly GCF_019431045.1). Lineage (GTDB taxonomy): Bacteria > Bacillota > Clostridia > Clostridiales > Clostridiaceae > Clostridium > Clostridium weizhouense. The sequence goes on from NZ_JAHXPT010000004.1 coordinate 293,894, forward strand.
CCTGTCTTAAGAGTGTAATCAAGAGGAACTATTTTTCCGTTAACTTTAGCTCCAACGCACTTATTACCAACATCAGTATGTATTCTATATGCAAAATCAATAGGAGTTGCCTTACTACATAAATTTATTACTACACCTTTTGGTGTAAATACAAATACCTCATCAGAAAAAAGATCAATTTTAAATCCTTCTATAAATTCTTCTGCATCTGAAGTTTCCTTTTGCCATTCTAGCATATCTCTAAGCCATACTAACTTCTTTTCAAACTCTTTAGAATTATCTTCTTGTGAAGAGTCTCCTTCTTTATACTTCCAGTGAGCAGCAATTCCATATTCTGCTGTTTTATGCATTTCAAAAGTTCTTATTTGTATTTCAAAAGTTTTCCCTTGTGCACCTATTACTGTTGTATGTAGAGATTGGTACATATTAGGTTTCGGCATAGCTATATAATCCTTGAATCTACCTGGAATTGGTCTATATATTGTATGTACTATTCCAAGAACACCATAACAATCTTTTACTGAATTCACAAGAACTCTGATTGCTGTTAAATCAAAAATTTGTTCAATACTCTTATTTTTGTTAACCATCTTTTTATAAATACTATAAAAATGTTTAGGTCTGCCTTCAATATCCGAATCAATACCAGCATCTTCCAATCTTTTCTTCAAATCAATTACAACATTATTTATATATGTTTCTCTTTCAACTCTTTTTTCAGCTATTTGATGTACTAATTCATAGTATTCTGTTTCATGAAGATATCTAAAACATAAATCTTCAAGTTCCCATTTAATTTTAGACATACCTAATCTATGTGCTAATGGAGCATAAATGTTTAATGTTTCTTTAGCTTTCATTTTTTGTTTTTTTGTTGGCATAAATTTAAGTGTTCTCATATTATGAAGTCTATCAGCTAACTTTATAATTATTACTCTTATATCTTTAGCCATTGCCAAAAGCATTTTTCTAACATTATCAGCTTGTTGTTCTTCTTTAGTCTTATATTCCATCTCACCAAGTTTAGTAAGCTTAGTAACACCCTCTACTAGATTAGCTATTTCTTCATTAAAAGTGTTTACCATTAATTCATACGAACATTCTGTATCTTCAATCACATCATGAAGTAAGCCGGCTGCAATTGTACTGGTATCCATACCAAGCTCTGCAAGAATTTCTGCCACATCAATAGGATGAATTATATATGGTTCTCCTGACTCTCTTTTTTGCTCCTTATGAGCTTCTTCTGCAAAAGAATATGCTTTTTTAATAATTTCAACATCAACATTATGACAATTATTATGAATCTTTTCTAATAAGTTTTCAATCATAAGGACTTACTTCTCTCCTTTTGCTAAATTTCTATAAATTCAAAGGCTGGTTATATAACCAGCCCTTTTTTATAATTATATATTATTTTACAACTATTTTCAATAAATTTAAATATCATACTGTACTAATGATATAACATCATAATCTTTTAGTTTATCTCTTCCTTTAAGTTCTGTTAATTCTATTAAGAAATCAATAGAAACAACTTCTCCACCTGCTTGTTCTACTAATTTAGCAACACCCTCCAATGTACCTCCTGTTGCTAATAAATCATCTATAATTGCAACCCTTTGACCTTTTTTAATTGCATCTTTATGAATTTGAAGAACATCACTACCATATTCTAAATCATAATTAACAGATATAGTTTCTCCTGGTAGTTTACCTGGTTTTCTTACTGGAACAAATCCAACTCCTAATGCATATGCAACAGGCACTCCAAAAATAAATCCTCTTGCCTCTGGTCCAACAATTAAATCTATATTTTTATCTTTTAAGTATTCTACGAACATATCAATTGAAGCTTTTAAAGACTCTCCATCACCTATTAATGTTGTTATATCTTTAAAACTTATCCCTTCCTTAGGAAATCCATCAATTATTCTTATACTCTCTCTTAAATCCATTTTTATTCCTCCTGAAAATATTATTTAATCAAACTATGTATAAAATTATTATTGATTTTATTTAAACAGCATACATTTTTTAGAACTATATAAATACTTTACTATCTGATCTGCTCGATCTTTATCAACTGTAGTCAATAATTCTAATACTATTCTGGCATTGTCCATAATTCCCACTGCTCCTATTGTAGGAGTAATAAATTCTATCATCTCATTTATAGAATCATAATCAAATTCTTCTATATTATTAAATTCTATTACTGATCTTAACCCATTATTATTAGTATTAAGCAGGAATTTTATTCCTTCTTTAACCAATACTGCATTTTCCCCTTTAATTGGTACATTTGTACATTGTACTCCCATAAGAATTAAATCCAAATATTTATTAATACTTTTCATATTATAATATATTGCAATTGCTTGCATTAACTTAAATGTCAATCCACTTATAGATAAGTCTTTATATCTATATTGGCATCCTTTTTGTTTTGGATTAACATGAATGTATTCATCAACAAGGTCAGTTTCCTTGTTTTCAAAAACAATTAAATCTATGCCCAAATTACTACATAAAGCTACTTCCTCATGAGATTTCAAACCTACTCCTAAAGTTATTAATAACTCAGCACCTAAAAAATCCACATTATTTTTTATATCTTTACAATTAAGTTTATCCCTTGTTTTTACCCCATCATATATAAGATATTCTACATCTGCATTCAAATATTTTAAAACAAGAATTAGCGATGCGACAGCACAAATACCATCAACATTTGGAATCCCATAAACAACTATTTTCTCTCTGTTATTTACTGCAGAGACTAATCTTTCTAATGCTTTGTTCATACCTTTAAGGATAAAAGGGTTATATCCAGTAATATAATTTGGACAATAAATACTTTCCCAGAACTTACGCATGGCTTACTCCTCCATAAAATTAGAAAACATTTATATTATAATTGATAAAATGAATTTTTACAAATATTTTATTAAAAAATGAATAAACCTCCATTATTAAATATGGAGGTTTATTCTTTCCTTTAATATTTATATCAATTTTAAATAGATTTTCATTTATAAATTATTCAAAATCACTTTAATATATCTATGCATTTTGTAAAGATTTGTTTTTATTTGTTATTTTATTTTTCCCATTTTTTTTGCTTTTTAAATAAACCCAAACTGGAGATGCTACAAATATAGACGAATAAGCACCTGCCACTATACCTATAATTAAAGGTATAGTAAATTCTCTTACAGTTGGTACAAATATATTTACAGCAATTATAGTAAATAATGTTGTCAAAGATGTATTTATAGATCTTGACATAGTTTCAGTTAAACTTGTATTTGCAATTTCTATCGGATTAGATCTTCTCATATTTTTAAAGTTTTCTCTTATTCTATCAAAAATTACAATAGTATCATTTATTGAATAACCTATTATAGTTAATACGGCTGCAATAAACGGAGTATTAACTGAAATGTTAAATATAGCATATACGCTTATTGTTATTAAAACATCATGTATGGTAGCTATTAATGCAGCAATACCAAAATTAATTTCAAATCTTATAGCTATATATATTAACATTGCAATAAATGACATAAGGACTGCAATTAATGAATTTTTAGTTAACTCTTTACCAATAGCTGCACCTATTTCATCTTGAGAAATTAATGCATTGTTATCTAATTCATACTTAGATTTTAACTCATTCATTATTGAAGCTACCTTTTCAGTATCTAAATCCCCTGATTTTACTTCATATTGATTATTATCTACCATATTAGCAACAGCATCTGGAGCATAGCCTTTTATTATATCATCAACTTCTTGTTTATCTATTCCTTCTTTAAGTTGAATTGTTAGTTGTGTACCACCTTTAAAATCTATTCCAAAATTTAACCCTCTAGTAAATAAAAAACCTAATCCTATTAAGATTATAATTAGAGAAATAGAAAGCCATATCTTTGATTTTTCTATTATCTTAAGCATGTTCTACCTCCCTCTTAACTCTAAAATGTGATAATTTATTAAGCATTCCAATATCAGCTGCCAAATTAATTAATAATTTAGTTACTACTAAAGCTGTGAATAAACTTATAATTATACCAATCATTAATGTAACTGCAAAACCTTTAACAGCACCTGAACCGAAGAAATATAATATTAAACCTACTAAAATTGTTGTTACATTTGAATCTACTATTGATGAAAGAGCATTTTCAAACCCCTTTTTAATAGATGTTTTAGTAGATATACCTTTTCTTAATTCTTCTCTAATTCTTTCAAAAATCAGTACATTAGCATCAACTGCCATACCAATTGTCAGAAGTAATGCCGCTATACCTGGCAATGTTAATGTTACTCCAACTTGTGCAAATACAAATAATGTAATAGTTATAAATAAAACTAAAGCTATACTAGCTAAAAATCCTGGAACTCTATAATAACAAATCATGAATAAAAATACTAATCCAATTCCTAAAGTTCCTGCTTTTAAGGCATTAGGAAGTGCTGTGGCACCTAATTGTGCTCCTACATTTTTAACCGAAACCGCCTTAACGGTAACTGGTAAAGCTCCTGAATTTATAACTCCAGCTAATTTTTTAGCTTCATCCAATGTTTGACTACCAGTAATAACTGCATTTCCATCAACAATTTGTGTTTGAACAGTTGGACTTGTTAATAATTCATCATCCATATAAACAGATATTTTTTGTCCTACATACTTTCCAGTTGCTTCTGAAAACGCTCTTTGACCATCTTCATTTAATTCTAATGATACAACTGGTTGACCGTTTTGTTGATCAAGTACTGCTGATGCTTTCTTCACATCTTTACCTGTAAGAATTTCATCATCATTTGGACCTTTAAAGATTAAATTTCCTGATTTGCTTAAACTTTCAACAATTTCTTGTGAATCAAACGCACCTGGAATATCTACTCTTATTCTTTTTTCACCTTCTGTTGTAACAACAGTCTCAGCAACTCCAAGCTTATTTACTCTTAAAGAAATATGTTCTTTTGTACTTTCTAATTGTTCTCTAGTTACTTGATTTTCTTGAATTTCCATCAATACTGAAACCCCACCTTGTAAATCAAGACCTTTTGTTATCACTTCATCGAAAGATTTAAATTTCCATCCACTTATAACCATTCCTTTAAATCCAACGAAAGCTGAGAAAAATGCTACAGCAACTATTAATATAAATAACACTGCACTTTTTCTTTTTTTCTTCATCGTAATCCCCCTCTACTCTTATAGTTTTATTTTAGTACGTAAAACCCAAATCATTGAACTTATAGTATAAAACTCACCGTAACATTTTATTATGTAAAATATATATACTTAAGTATAAGTATAATGAACTAAGTGATATATTATTAGATTATCACCTTTACACTAGACTTATACTCTTCTTACAATACCATATAACGTGATCCTTAAATTTATTTAATATACTATACTAAACTGTTGAAAAATATCAATAGTGTTCAAGATATTACCAATACAAAAATGATTATATCACAATAAAAATTCTTAATAAAGATTTTTATATATTTATGCCTAACATTCCTGCTAATAATCCAACCACCATAGATATAGCAAATTTAGCAAAATCAAAAATTTTAAATGTTATAGCTCCACCTATGTAACTTGATAATATAAATAAAACTAAATAATAACTTAATCCTATTCCAAGACCTACAAGCCATCCTTTTGATGAATTTGCTTTTGCTCCTATTATAGAACCAATTGCTAAACTTACTAAAGATATAATAACATATATCATACTAAATATACTTGGAGTAAAATCAATAATTTTCATAAATATAGATAATATTATTACTCCAATTAAGCTTAAAATTAAAGCTCCACATAAACCTTTAAATACTGATTTTACATAATTATTACTTTCCATTAAAATAACACCCCCTAATACTCAATTTTATGAAGTATTAAGAGGTATTATGATTAATTTTCCTTGTTTATTTTAGAAGATATTCCATTCTTTGAAATTTTAATTTTAGTCTTTGCTGCACTTGTTTCTATAACAACATTTTCTTCATCAATCTTTGATATTCTGCCTATGATTCCACCTCTAGTCATGATTTCATCACCAACATTTAATTCATTTAACATTAAGTTATATTTTTTCTTTCTCTTCTTTTCAGGTAATATAAGTAGAAAATAAAATATAACAAATACCACTATAAAAGGTACAATGTTTGTTAAAATTGCCATGTTCATCTTTATACCTCCATAAAAATTCTTTAAATTTAAGAACTTAAATATATCTAATTGCTTAAATCAAATATATACTAAATTCAGATGTTCTATGATAGTTAGTTTACAATTATTTGATTACAATGTCAATCTGTACCATTATAATCCATTCCACTCTTCTAATTTACGTTGTTTAAACTCTTTAAAATAATTCCCGTCTATAGCATCTCTGATTTCCTGCATTAAATTATTATAAAAATATAAATTATGTAATACACATAATCTCATCGCAAGCATTTCTTTTGCTTTAAATAAATGTCTTATATAAGCTCTAGTATAATTTTTACATGCTGGACATTGACAGCCTTCATCTATTGGTCTTTCATCCAACTCAAATTTTGCATTAAATAGATTTATTTTACCATTTCCTGTAAATACATGCCCATGTCTTCCATTTCTGGCTGGTAATACACAATCAAAAAAATCTACTCCTCTATCAACTGCTTCTAATATATTAGTTGGCGTACCAACTCCCATCAAATAAATTGGCTTATCTTCAGGCAAATATGGTACTACTGCATCAATTACTCTATACATATCTTCATGAGTTTCTCCAACCGCAAGTCCACCTATTGCATAACCATCTAAATCCATCTTAGTTATAGTTTTAGCATGCTCTATTCTTATGTCTTCATAAACTCCACCTTGATTTATACCAAATAACATTTGTTCTTTGTTTAAAGTTTCTGGTAATGAATTCAATCTATCCATTTCATCTTTACATCTTTCAAGCCACCTTGTTGTTCTAGCTACAGAATTTTTTACATATTCTCTAGTTGATGGGTTAGGGATACATTCATCAAATGCCATGGCTATAGTAGATGCTAAATTACTTTGTATTTGCATTGACTCTTCTGGCCCCATAAATATTTTTTTCCCATCTATATGAGAATTAAAGTATACCCCTTCTTCTTTAATTTTTCTTATTCCTGATAAAGAGAATACTTGAAATCCACCTGAATCTGTTAATATTGGTCTATCCCAATTCATAAACTTATGTAATCCACCAAGTTTTCTTACAACCTTATCAGAAGGTCTTAAATGAAGATGATATGTATTAGAAAGTTCAACTTGGCATCCTATCTCTTTTAAATCCATACTTGAAACTGCGCCTTTTATAGCTGCTAAAGTTCCAACATTCATAAATACTGGAGTTTGTATTGTTCCATGTGGAGTTTTAAATTCTCCCCTTCTTGCTTTTCCCTCTTTCTTTAGTAAAGTATATCTTTTACTCACAAGCGCTCACCTCTTAATTATATTTTTAAGGAAACTAACACCTTTTATTCTTGGCATTAGCTAAGTTATAAGAATAAAGTTTTTAACTTAATTCTCACTTATATTGAAACACTTGACTATGTCACCTCATCAATGTAATTCAAACAATTTTTTATTTATTATCAATTAACTTACTTAATAAACATTGCATCTCCAAAAGAGAAAAATCTATATTTTTCCTTTACTGCTTCTTCATATGCATTCATAACATATTCTTTTCCTGCCAAAGTAGAAACTAACATTATTAATGTTGATTCTGGTAAATGGAAATTTGTTATAAGTTTATCTACAACTTTAAATTGATATCCTGGATAAATAAAGATATTAGTCCATCCACTTTGTTCTCTAACAAATCCATTTTCATCCCCAATAGTTTCTAAAGTTCTTGTTGATGTTGTTCCAACAGAGATTACTTTGTTTCCCCTTTTTTTAGTTTCATTTATTATATCAGCACTTTCTTTTGAAAGCATATAGAACTCTGAATGCATCTCATGTTCTTCTATTTTATCAACTTTTACCGGTCTAAATGTTCCTAAACCAACATGAAGTGTTACATATACTATATTAATACCTTTTTCTTTTATTTGTTCTAATAATTCTTTTGTAAAATGTAGTCCTGCTGTTGGTGCTGCTGCTGAACCATTTTCTTTAGAATATACTGTTTGATATCTTTCTTTATCTTCTAATCTTTCATGAATATAAGGTGGAAGTGGCATTTCTCCTAATGAATCTAAAACTTCTTCAAATATTCCTTCATAATAAAATTCTACTATTCTATTTCCATTTTCCTTAACTTCTATTACTTCTGCTTTAAGTTTTCCTTCACCAAAAGTAAATCTTCTTCCTATTCTCGCTGATTTACCTGGCTTAGCTAAACATTCCCACTTATCTTTTTCTATTCTTTTAAGTAATAAAAATTCTATTTTACCACCAGTTTCTTCTTTTTCCCCAATCAGTCTTGCTGGCATTACTCTTGTATTATTTAATACTAAAGTGTCACCTGAATTTAAATACTCTATGATGTCATGAAAAGTTTTGTGAGTTATTTCTCCAGTTTCTTTGTTCAAAACCATAAGTCTTGAAGAATCTCTTCTCTCTAATGGATGTTGTGCTATTAGTTCTTCTGGCAAATAAAAATCAAAGTCTTTTACGTTCATTACTATATCTTCTCCTAACTATTAAAAAAACTTTTTTGTTCACTGTTACATTCTTTATGTTTACTATTGTTGACTCTTCCTAAATGTTTATAAGCTTTATCTGTTGCAACCCGCCCTCTAGGTGTTCTTACAACAAAACCTTGTTGTAATAAATAAGGTTCATAAACATCCTCTATAGTTCCAAGCTCTTCCCCTATAAAGTACGAAAGAGTTTCAATTCCTACAGGACCACCATTAAAATTGTCTATAATCGCTTCTAATATTTTATTATCAACTTTATCAAATCCTTGACTATCTACTTCTAGTAATTCTAATGCTGCCTTTGCTTCTTTAACTGAAATTACATTATTAGATTTAACTTCTGAATAATCTCGTACCCTTTTTAGCAATCTATTAGCAATTCTAGGTGTTCCTCTAGACCTTGTTGCAATTTCTAAAGCCCCTTCTTCTGTAATCTTACATCCAAAGACAGCTGCACTTCTTATTATAATTTCTTTCAGTTCAGTTTCATTATAATATTCCATTGCACAAAGCACTCCAAATCTATCTCTTAAAGGAGATGTTAACATTCCTACTCTTGTCGTTGCTCCTATCAGTGTAAATTTAGGTAAATCAAGTCTTATAGATTTTGCCGCTGCCCCTTTACCGATTACAATATCTAGAGCATAATCTTCCATAGCTGGATATAGTATTTCTTCTACAGTTCTATTTAATCTATGTATTTCATCTATAAATAAAACATCATAATCTTTTAAAGTTGTTAAAATAGCTGCTAAATCTCCTGCCCTTTCAATTGCTGGACCAGATGTAATTTTTAAATCTCCACTCATTTCCTTGGCAATAATATTAGCTAATGTAGTTTTACCTAAACCTGGTGGACCATATAAAAGTACATGATCTAATGATTCATTTCTTTTCTTTGCTGCTTTTATAAATATATCTAATCTTTCTTTTACTTTTTCCTGACCAATATATTCCTTGATTTTTTGAGGTCTTAAACTAAGCTCTGAATTATCATCTTCACTTAATTGAATTGGTTCCACTATTCTTTCCACTTAAATACACCCCCTCTTTATTAAGTAAAATAAGTACTAAATATTTTATCCCATTAACGCTTTTAATGCATTTTTTATTATATTTTCAACGCTTTCAGTTTTATCTATAGTCTCAAGAACATTTTCTGCTTCTTTTTCTGTATATCCTAATGCAACCAGTGCACTTAATGCTTCTGATATTGCTAATGTATTTTCTTGTATAGGTTCAAATCCATCAATGTTTTCCACTAATTCGTCCGATTTCAACTTGTCTTTAAGTTCTAAAATAATTCTTGCAGCAGTCTTTTTTCCTATTCCTACTCCACGACAAAGATGCTTCTCATCACCAGTTATTATTGCATACTTTAAATTATTCAATCTACTTATAGAAAGTAGCGATAAAGCAGCTTTTGCTCCAACACCATTAATTGTACGTAGCAATTTAAACATATCTAATTCTTCTTCAGAATCAAATCCATATAATCCAATAAAATCTTCTCTTACAATCTGTTCAATATACAACATAACATCTTCTCCAGATGCTGGCATAGAGGACATTGTTGCACCTGAAGTGAAAATTTTATATCCTATTCTATTATTTTCAATGACTATATAATCTTTATTTATTCCAACATACTTTCCTTTTATATATTCATACATAAATTAAAATCCTCCTATATTTTAAATAAAATATATATTTACTTAAAACCTAACTTATACTTTATCATTTTACAATAAATCTTTCAATAAGGCACCTAAAAGAAAATATACGTTCGTACTTATTTAGTCAATTTTATATTTCGCTTAAATATAGTAATTAAAAATAGATATATTTCAAAACATAGCTTGGCAAATAAAAATAAACCATATAACTGTTATAAAATAAATTTTACAATTATATAGCTTATTTTATGTTCAATAATTAATTTATAAACAATAGACCTATTCATAAATTAATTACGGTATTTTATTATGCAATTATAAGAATTATCTACGCTTTTAAAAATCTTAATTTTAAAAATGCTAATGCTATAGTAAAACATGCTCTATGAATCTTTCACTATATATAGTACTCATTAACATGTAAAACATAATATAATTTTTAAGAAATTAGTTCTGAAATACTTTCTTCTGCTTCATCTTTAGAATCATATTTAAGTTCAAAATTTTTTATTTTATTTTTATCACTATCTCTTAAACTTTCAATAGGTTTATTATCTGAAAATATATCTTCATTATTTTTTATAGAAGCTACTCCTTCTTTATTTGTTTCATATATAGCTAAATATCCATCTTTGTCACCAATATAATATTTATTTGGCTCTAAAGAATTTGACACTTTTCTTTTAAACATAAATTCTCCATTTGACATAACATCAAGGTTATAACCACTATTTTTTAAAATTTCAATTAATTGTTCCTGTGTCAAATCATCATTAATGTTTAATTGTTTTTTTATTTCCGATATGGTCATATCACTTTCTTTCTTATCACCTGCAAATAATGAAACCTTAATATTGTCATCTAATTTATTGACAGCAATATCAGTATTCACTTTACCTTGAGAACTTTGGGCTAAGCCTTTATAATTAGTTGATCTATCTACTAAATAATAAGTCATTGAAAATATAAGTGCTAGCATTAAAATGCAAAAAATCATTATTTTTCTTTTCTTATTTACCATATTCATCACTCCTTGGTAGAAGTATTGACTTAATGGTAAAAAATTATGCATATTTATGGTAAATTTAATTAACTAGTTTATGCATTATCTTGCTCTATTTATAAAACCACATTTTTTACATAATTCTTCAACTGCAATTCTTTCAGAAAAACCATCATATATATCTTTTGCTCTTTTAGAATTTAAAATATCTTCAAGTTCATTATCAAATATATTTCCAAGCGATATATTTCCTTCACTATCTAAACAACATGGTACAACAGTTCCATCTACTAATATACCTATTTGATCTCTTAATCCGTAACAAAAAGCCCTCTCCCCTAATTCATCACTCTTTATTGATGGCCACTTAAATTTTTCTCCCATACTAAGATATAAATTGTTAGCTAATTTAACGCTATTTTTATCTTTTAATTCTTCTTTTAAGTTATAATTTAAATTAAAACTCTCTTCAAGTATTTTAAAAATATCAATATTCATATTATTACTGGCCTTATACTTTGTATCTAAATTCCATAATCTTAATGAACAAATTATATTGCTTTTCTCAGTAGCCTCTTTCGAAAATTTAATTATATTATCTAGATACTCTTCAAAGTTTATATCTTTATTATTTGCTTCAAAACTATGAAGTGAAATATTAACTTGCCTTAACGCTGGTGCTTTAATCAATATATCTTTCACATCTTTAATTAAAGTCCCATTTGTAGTAATATTGGCTTTCACCTTATATTTTTCACTTAATTCTAAAAATTGTTCGAGGTTTCTATTTAAAAAAGGTTCTCCCATTAAATGAAAATAAACATAATCACTATATGGCTTAACACACTTTAAAATATGTTCAAATGACTTTTCATCCATAAACCCTAATTTTCTAGAGGTTTTAGGACAAAAATCACATTCTAAATTGCAAACATTTGTTATTTCTATATATACTCTTTTAAATTTTTTCATTTTTATTCACCCTTTAATTCCTTACTTTCAATATATATTTTTAATCTTTATGACATAATTAATAAATCATATTATACTAATTTATCAATAATCTTTCCAGAAAAAATCCACTTTTTCTATTTATATATACAGTATTTTTCAACATTTATTTTTATTTTCTCTGATATTATATTATTTGTTTACATATTTAGAAATTTTCAAACTATTTAGAATTTATAACCAATTAAAACGTTTTTATGTTATAATATAGCTATACTTTATTATAGATTTAATTTCATACGTTTGGAGGAAAGATTATGGCAAATATTATAATTTCCCCTGGAAAATATGTACAAGGTAAAGGGGAACTTAAAAATATATCTAAACATACTAAAAATTTAGGAGAGAACTTTTTTGTTATTGTAAGCACTTCTGGCATGAAGAGAGTCGCAAACATTATAAAAGAAAGTTTCTCTGATAGTAATACTAATTTAATTTTTGAAATTTTTAATGGTGAATGTTCTGAAAACGAAATAAAACGACTACAAAAAAGCTTTCAGGAAAATAACTGTGATGTTGTTATTGGTATAGGTGGAGGTAAAATTTTAGATACTGCAAAAGCTATTGCTTATTTTGAAAATGTTCCAGTAGTTATAGCTCCAACTATCGCTTCTACGGACGCTCCTTGTAGTGCATTATCAGTTATATACACTGATGAAGGAATATTTGATAAATACTTACTTTTAAATAAAAATCCAGATCTTATTTTGGTAGATACTCAAATAATTGTTAGTGCTCCATCAAGACTTTTAATATCAGGAATGGGCGATGCTTTAGCTACCTATTTTGAATTAAGAGCTTGTAAAAGAGCAAACAGCTTAAATATGTCTAATGGACATATAACTTTAGCAGCAGAAGCGCTAGCTAAATTATGTTATAATACATTATTATCCGAGGGATTTAAAGCAAAAATGGCTGTTAATAATAATGTTGTAACAAAAGCAGTTGAAAATGTTGTTGAAGCAAACACTTTATTAAGTGGCTTAGGCTTTGAAAGTGGTGGATTATCTGGAGCACATGCAATTCATAATGGATTTACTGTACTACAAGAATGTCATAATCTATATCATGGTGAAAAAGTTGCATTTGGTACAATAGCTCAATTAGTTCTTGAAAATGCTCCTTTAGAAGAAATTAAAGAAGTCATAGATTTTTGTTTAAGTGTTGGACTTCCAACTAATTTATCAGATATGGGCATAAAAAAAATTGATAAAGATGATATTATGAAAGTAGCTGAAGCTTCTTGTGCTGAAGGTGAAACTATCTATAATATGCCTTTTGATGTAACTCCTTATGATGTTTATTCTGCAATTTTAACTGCTGATAAATTAGGATCTCATTATCATAAATAACCCTTAATTAAACGTTTATATTGCAGTATAAAATTCAAATATAAGTTAATTTTTATACTCTAACGTGGACTTTCAGTAAAAAAATTAAGAGCCTACAAAGTAACTAATTTTTAAAATTACTTTATAGGCTTTTCTACTAATTAACCTTAAAAAAAGCTGATTTCGGTTTATGACATATTGGACAGATATAGTCATCAGGTAAATCTTCAAAATCTATATCACCATCATAAATATAATGACAAACTGAACATTCATATACATCTTTTACTTTCTCTATAGTTTCTGATTTCTTTTCATTATCTTTCTTTTGCTCCACTTTTCCAGTTTTAAGATCTCTATAATATGCATATGTCATTGGTTCTTCATTATTTAATTTTTTAGCATTTACTACTTCTGCTATAAACATATTATGAGTTCCGAGATCTATATCTTTGACAACTTTACAAGATAATGTAGCTATACAATCCTTTTCTACCACCGGATTATTAAGTTCATCTAAAATATATGGCATATCCTTAAATTTATCGACATCTCTACCACTACTATATCCAAAATGTGCAATTGTATTTAATGAAGCATTTTTACTTACGATTGATACTGAAAATTTATTTGATTTTTTAATCAACTCATTAGTAAAGTTTTTCTTAAGTACTGTAATACTAACTCTCATTGGTTCCTGAGTAACTTGGCTTAATGTATTTATTGTACAACCATTCATCTTTCCATCTACTTCAGTTGTTAAAATATATACTCCATATGTTATTGTAAATAATGCACTTTGATCCATATAACTTTTCCCCTACCCTTCTTTAATTAACAATAATTATCTTATAATAATAATTGTACCGCTATTATTAGATTATATCAATATTTATATGAAAATTTTCCATAATATTGCTATATAATTTTATTTAATATTTATTAAAATATATTTAAAATAGTCTTTAATATATAACTTTACAAAAATTATACATTTATTTCATAAAAAATCGAGTAAAACCTATTTAAGCTTTACTCGAAAAATTTAGTATTTATTATAAGGTTTTAATATATGGATAATAATAATTCTCTTAAAATCTTACATGCAGTCGCTGTAGATGTTCCACTTTGATCATAGATTGGAGATAATTCATTTATATCACAGCCAACAATATTAAGTTGTGAAACATTTATAATTGCTTTTAATAATTCTTTAAATGTAACTCCACCAGCTTCAGGAGTTCCTGTTCCCGGAAATACTGATGGATCTAAAACATCTAAATCAATTGAAAAATACACTGGTTTTCCTTTTAGATATTCAACAGCTTCATTAAGTCCAGCAAAATCAAATTTATTTGTTGTTACATGGTCTTTTGCCCATAAAAATTCTTCTTTTTCACCAGATCTAATTCCAAACTGAAAGATTTTTTTATCTCCTACAAGATCCCATACTCTACGCATAACTGTTGCATGTGAAAGTTTTTCTCCTAAATAGTCATCTCTTAAATCTGCATGAGCATCAAAATGTATAATATGTAAATCTGGATATTTTTTCAAAACTCCTTTTACTGATCCAAGAGTAACTAAATGTTCACCACCTATCATACATGGTATTTTATTATCTTCTATTATATTAGAAGTAAATTGTTCTATTTGCTCTAATGACTTATTGGCACTACCAAAACATAATTCTAAATCTCCACCATCAAAAACATTTATATCTTCTAAGTCTTTATTTTGATATGGACTATATGTCTCTATTCCAAAAGATTCACTTCTCATGGTTTTACTTGCAAATCTTGTACCTGGACGAAATGATGTTGTAGAATCAAAAGGAGCTCCAAATACAACAATTTTAGATTCTTCATAATTATTATCACAACCTATAAAAGTTTCAATATTTCTATGCATTTTCATATTCAAATTCTCCATTCTAAATAAAACTTATACACAAATAATAATCATATTTATGTATAAGTTTTAATTTTTATTAAGGCATATCAATGAGAATAATAATTCAAATATATAAAAATACTTGCTTATTACTTTTAATGTGCCTACTTTAAACAAATACTCATGAAAATAGTTTTATTTAATATTTTCACCTAATAGTTCTTTAACATAATTAGGAAGTGCAAAACATCCTACATGAAGATCTGTATTATAATATTTTGTTTTAAGTCCTAATATGTTCCAAGCATCAGCATTTAAATCATTTATTGGATCATATTTTTTTGATGCAAATCCAAATAACCAATGACCTGATGGATAAGTTGGAATATGAGCTTGATATACTCTATTTATTGGGAAAAATTCTACTATCTTTTCATGGGCAGATTGCATTGATCTTGCATAATAATCATAATATGGACTCTCATGTTGATTAACTAAAATTCCATCATCAGTTAATGCTTTATAACAATTTCCATAAAACTCTTTAGTAAACAATCCTTCACCTGGTCCAAATGGATCTGTTGAATCTACTATTATTAAATCATATTCATTTTCTTTATTACGTACAAATTTTAATCCATCTTCAAAGAATAAATTAACTCTTTCTTCGTCAAGTTGAGAAGCTGTTTGTGGAAAATATTCTCTACATAGTTCCACAACTCTTTCATCAATTTCAACCATATCAATTTTTTCTATAGTTTTATATCTTGTAAGTTCTCTTACTGTTCCACCATCTCCGGCTCCAATAACTAATACTTTCTTTATATTGGGATTTGTCGCCATTGGTACATGAACTATCATATCATGATAAATAAATTCATCTTTTTCTGTTACCATCATTAATCCATCAAGAGTGAAAAATTTTCCAAATTCTTTAGATTCTAAAATATCTATTCTTTGAAACTTACTTTGTTCACTGTGTAACTCTCTATCAACCTTAATTGAAAATCTTACATCATCAGTATGTTGTTCTGTATACCATAATTCCATTTATCATTCCTCCACAATATTAATATTTTTAATTTTTATATCTTCTGTTCCTGTTAAAAAACATCCTTTTTCTTTTGCATATTCTATATAGTCTAAAATTTCTCTAGTAATCCTTTCTCCTGGTGCAAGAATTGGTATTCCTGGTGGATAACACATTACAAATTCACCACATATCTTTCCATCACTTTTATTTATAGGTAAAGAGTTTTTTTCTGAATAAAATGCTTCCTGTGGAGTAAGTACAACTTCTGGATTTATATATTCATGATCAAACATTCCTGCTTTATCTTTTGAATATAATCTTTTTATTTCTGATAATGATGAAATTAATCTTTCTATTGTAAGATTTCTATCACCAACAGAGATAATTGCAAGAATATTCGCAATATCACCAAATTCTATTTGTATACCATATTCATCTCTTAAAATATCATATACTTCAACTCCGGCTAAGCCAATATCCCTGGTAAAAATCGATAATTTAGTTTTATCAAAGTCGAAAACAGTATCGCCATCAATCAGCTCTTTTGAAAAAGCATAGTATCCATCAATCTTATTTATTTCAGCTCTTGCATATTCAGCAAGTTCTGTAACTTTTTCAAAAATCTCTTTTCCATTCAATACTAAATCTCTTCTTGCTAAATCAAGAGAGGACATTAGTAAATATGAACCACTTGTTGTTTGTGTTAAATTAATTATTTGACGAACATATCCAATATGCAAATCACAATTAAGAAGTAAAAAAGAACTTTGAGTTAATGAACCTCCAGTCTTATGCATGCTAACAGCCGCCATATCTGCTCCTGCCTCTATTGCTGAAACTGGCATATTCTTGCCAAAATAAAAATGAGTTCCATGTGCTTCATCTACTAAAACATACATTCCATTTTCATGTGCAAGCTTAGTAATTTCTTTTAAATTTGAACAAATTCCATAATAAGTTGGATTATTTACAAATATAGCTTTTGCATCTGGATGTTCTTTTATTGCTTTTTTTACATCTTCAACCGACATTCCAAGAGGTATTCCAAGTTTTTTATTAACACCTGGATTTATATAAACTGGAATTGCTCCACTGATAATAAGAGCATTAATTGCACTTCTATGCACATTACGTGGCATTATAACCTTTTCATCTTTTTTACAAACACTCATAACCATTGCTTGAACAGCAGAAGTAGTTCCATTCACCATTAAAAATGCATGTTTGGAGCCAAATGCTTCTGCTGCAAGTTCTTCTGCTTCTTTTATAACAGATACAGGATGACAAAGATTATCAAGTGGCTTCATTGAATTTACATCAACCGAAACACATTGTTCACCTAAAAATTCTTTAAGCATAGGATTACCACGTCCTTGCTTATGTCCTGGAACATCAAATGGTACAACTCTAGCTTTTTTATACCTCATTAATGCTTCATAAATAGGTGCTTTTGATTGGGATTCTTTATTTTTCATTCTCTATCTCCCTCTCATTAATATATATTAGCTCCACTGAAAATCTCTATCATTTCTCTTCTTAAATTATTTTCAATTTCAAGCCTTTGTTTTGGTTTAAGTTCATAAACATCTTTATTAAAAAGATAATTTTGAAGTTCAAGTTCTTTAATTAACATTTTTGTATGAAATATATTTGATTGATATACATTTATATCTGTAGCATCATATCTTTTTAATGTTTCATCATCAATATAATCCTGTATTGATGTCATCTTATGATCTATAAATAATTTTTTACCATCAACCTCACGTGTAAATCCTCTAACACGATAATCTATAGTTATAATATCTGAATCAAAACTTCCTATAAGATAATTTAATGCATTCAAAGGAGAAATTTCTCCACATGTAGAAACATCAATATCTACACGGAAAGTAGCAATCGAATTATCTGGATGATATTCTGGATAAGTATGCACTGTTACATGACTCTTATCCAAATGTCCTACTACAGTTTCTCGTGTCTTTAATATATCAATTTCTCCATGATTGCAAGATTGATCTATTAGATGAACTGGGAGTCCTTCTTCCGTTATAAGAATAGTTACACTTGCACCTTGTGGGTCATAATCTTGTTTTGATACGTTTAATACATGTGCACCAATAATTTCCGTTACATCACACAATATGTTTGTAAGTCTCTCTGAATTATATTGTTCATCAATATAAGCAATATAATCCTTTTGTTCTCTCTCACTTTTTGCATAGCATACATCATAGATGTTAAAGCTAAGTGTCTTTGTGAGGTTGTTAAAGCCATATAATTTTAGCTTGTTTTCCAACCTAACATCACAACCTTTCATTAAAAATAAATTTTACTTATGTTATTTGATAGAATGCTCTAACTACACTTAATATCAAATATTTTTATTTACATTCTTACCAATACTTAACTCTAAGTTTAGCTATCCTTATCTTATAACTTTTTACATTTTACTATATTTTTATTCATATTGCTACTATTTATATTTATTTTTTATTAATATATTTATTGTATACGATTATTTTTTCTGATTCTAAATAATTTTTCATACGTAAAAAAGGTAAATCCATCAGAATTTACCTTTTCTTATTTTTTAAAATCATATGAAATTTTTTATTAAAAATTATTATCCAATCATTAAAAATTTCTTATAATTTTCTATAATATCTTCTTTATCATTTTTTTCTAACCACTTATCATAAGCAATAAGATTATCTTCTAATGCAGATATATTTATTTCATTTTTAATATTTTTTTCTTTATCTGCAAAAATATTAATTTTTATTAAATTCCCCATAAAACTTCCCCCTATATTTTTATTACTTTGTTCCAAGATTTATTTTTTGATATTTTTTAAAAACTCCGACCATTTATATTTCCCTAATCTATAAAAATATTACATTTAAAATCAACCAAAATTTAAAAAGTTTACTATAAATTTATTAGTTCAAAATTATAAATATAAATTTCTCACCATACTGGTAATCCACGTTATTTATAAATATTTATATTAATGAAAAACTTTATTTGAACTTCTATATTAATTAATTTATATTATAATAAACAATAAAAAAGCCCTCCAATTCATGTAGCGCTTCAGTCTTATAATTTATATATTATAATTTTGTTTCAACATTTCTAATATAAAAATAAAATTTGTCTTCTTGGTATACTAAAGTTTACTTTTAATTATTATATACTATATTATTAATAAAATCAACAAAGCACCATTTGTAATTTATTACATCTGGTGCTTTACACATCTTAAATTATTAATAGTACAAATGTACTATCCTAACCTTCCCAATCTTCTGGGAACTCAGCGTTATGATAAACTTCTTGGATATCATCATCATCTTCAAGCATATCAAGCATTTTTTGTAACTTCTTAGCATCTTCACCCTCAATAGCACTTAGTGTATCTGGAATCATTTTAACTCCTGCTTCTAAGAATTCAATTCCTTCTGATTCTAATGCTTCTCTTACTGCTCCAAAGTCTTCCGGAGTTGTTGTAACTACAAATACTTCTTCTTCTTCAGCATTAAAATCTTCTGCACCTGCATCTAGAGCCATCATCATCATTTCATCTTCATCTCTATCTGCTTTTTCTATTACAATTTCTCCTTTTTCTTGGAACATGAATGATACACATCCTAATGCCCCTAAGTTTCCATCTGCTTTAGAAAATGCGTGTCTTACATTAGCTGCTGTTCTGTTTTTATTATCTGTAAGAGTTTCAACAATTACAGCAACACCTGACGGACCGTAACCTTCATAAGTTATAGTTTCGTAGTTAACTGATTCTGCATCTCCAGCTGCTTTTTTAATTGCTCTTGCTATATTATCATTTGGCATATTTGCAGCTTTTGCTTTCGCAACTACATCTCTTAATTTTGCATTAGTTTCTGGACTAGCTCCACCATTTTTTACTGCTACAACTATTTCCTTACCAATTTTAGTGAAAATCTTTCCTCTTTTTGCATCCGTTTTACCTTTTTTAGCTTGAATATTATGCCATTTTGAGTGTCCTGACATATGTTTTCCTCCTCACTTTAGGCATATGAAAGAAAATAGCAAGTCAAAGATTTTGAGGATATTTTGCGTCAGACAAGGAAGTGAAGCATCTGAATAGCCCAGCTATTGTGAGGTTTCGCTGACGAAGTATGACACAAAATAGACCCAAAGATTTACTTATTATTTTTTTGAATATGCCTTAATTCAAATACATAAGTTGCATTAATAAACCTACAAATAAACTTTATGATACATGCATAATCTTATAGATTTTTTATTACAAATATATAATTAATTTTCTTTACTTTAAATACAAAATTCAACAAAAATTATACCATAACAACCTTTTCTATTCAAGCAACCACAAGAATATATAGAATCATTCATATTCTTACTCTACAATTGCTTAGTAAATAATAATAAATTTATACTATATTTTAAAGACACTTATACAATCTATTTCCTTCTTTAAAATAAATCTCTTCTTGACTTTTAGTTATTATTATTTTTCCACTACTTGACTCTATCATTTCTGCTTCTATTGACTCTACAATATCTTTTTCTGCTAAAATATGTGCAACTACTTTGTCTGTATATTCAACATCTTCTATATACCAAGAATTCTGTCCACAAATATATTGAACTTTTCCAAGTAAATCATAATCCATTTCTAAACTTATTTTTACTCCAAGTACCTTTTCAACAATCCCTGCAGATTTTATTGCAATACTAGCACCCTTTGTATAAGCTCTAGTAAGTCCCCCTGTTCCAAGCAAGACTCCTCCAAAGTATCTTGTTACTACAATAGCACAATCTGTTATGCCCGCCTTTTTCATTACTTCTAGTATTGGTATTCCAGCAGTTCCTTGTGGTTCTCCATCATCTGAATATCTTTGAATATTCAGATTTTCTCCAACAACATAAGCCCAACAATTATGTCTAGCTTGTTTATGCATATTTTTAATTTCAGATACAAAAGCCTTAGCTTTTTCTTCTGTTTCTACCCTTTTTGCATATCCAATAAACTCAGATTTTTTTTCTTCAAATCTATCTTCACCCAAATTTCTTATAGTAATATACGACATTTAAATTAACTCCTCTCTTAAAATATCAAGTCCTTTTTTTATTTTTTCTATATCAGTCTGATAAAAACCTATTCTAAATGTATTTTGTCCATCATTTGATGATGTAAAAAACATAATACCTGGAGTTATATATACTCCTTTTTTCTTTAATTTTATAAACAAATCTTTTGATGTTATCTTGTCATCTTTTATAGTTAAATAAAAATTTAGTCCACCTTTAGGATCAATATACGTAACTAAATCTTTAAATTCATTATCTAAAATATCTTTCATTACTTTATATCTTTTACTATACTCTAAGTTTAAATATCTGATATTTTCTTTCCATTTATTTTCATATATATATAATTCTAATGCTCTTTGCATAAGACTTGATGTTGTTATGTCTGTATTAAACTTAGAATTTTGAAGACTCTCTCTAAAAAGTTCTGGCGCTACTAAATACCCCAGTCTTATACCTGGTAAAAATATTTTAGAAAAACTCTTTATATAAATAACTCTTGCATTTTTATCGAGCCATTTAAATGGAATATAACTTATCGTATCTTCATAAACAAGTTCTGATAAATAATCATCTTCTATAATATAAAAATCATATATTTCTGCTAATTCAAGTATCCTCTTTTTCTTTTCCAAACTATAACTTATACCAGTAGGATTTTGAAAATAACTCATTGTATAAAAACACCTTATCTTATTTTTTTGAAGTATTTTTTCAAATCTTTCTAAATTCACACCATCATTTTCAACTGGAACTTCAAATATGTTTGCTTTTCTCCATTTAAAAACAGATAAAGCCCCACCATATGTAGGCTTTTCAACAATTATATTATCATTAATATTTAAGATTCCCTTAGACACTATATCAATTCCTTGTTGTGCTCCTGATATAATAATCATATCTTCTTCATTCAACTTACTATCCCAAAAATTTTTATTTATTGTTGAAATAAGATTTTTATAACCATATGTGTTGTTAGATATCAAAGCATTTACACCATCTCTATCTAATACTTTATTAATAGTTTCTTTTAAATCATCTATTGGGAAAAGTACTTCTGTATTAGTTTCTCCTGTAAAATCAACAATATCAGGTAAATCATCTATTAATAATTTCTTTAAACTATTTGAATATTCTTTTCTAAATAAAAAAGAAATTTCTTTAACTTTTGCATAGCTTCCACTTCCAACTTTTTGGTATGCATATCCTTCAGATTTAAGCTTTTTATAGGCATTAACTATTGTTATCGAATTAACATTTAAAAAAACTGATAATTCCCTTATTGTGGGTAGTTTTTGTCCATCTTTTATTTTTTTCTTTTCTATTAAATTTTTTATAAAATTTGCTATTTGAATATATTTAGGTATCTCTTCTTTAAATTCTAGTTTACTATATATATCAATGGAATTAATCATAACATGACTCCTTACTTACATATTACAGGTCTTATGTGAATATACATTTTCATTTATTAGAATTAAATCTTCTTCTAACTTTAACATTCTAACTTCTTTTTTAACTAAATTTCTTTTTAATAATTCCTTTAATATATCTTCTATTTTTATATCAAATTCTTTAAATGTTTCGTCATTTTTTATTTCATAAGAACTTAAAAGCACCTTTTTTTCATATAAAAATTCTAATAAAACTTTGCTAGCAACACTTATATTCATATTTAAAAACTTATCAATATATTCAAGAGTATATTCAATATTTTTTTTACTTATTGGATTATGAAATAAACTATTTATAATTTTATTAAAATTATCATTCAAGTTGCTTGCCATTCTTACTGAATCTTTACTTACTGTATAACCATTTAAATTTAAATATAATTTAGAAAAACTATCTAAAACTCTTATTAAAACTTCATAAGATGTCAATATACTATCATTTTGCAAATATTTTTTAGTAACACCAATATCCTTAATTAATTTTCCTAAATACACCAAATTCCATCTTCCAATATGTTTATCTAAACTATATCTAGCTTTATTAAAAGTCACTGTTATTTCTTCATCTCTTGAAAATACTATTTTAGATGATAACAAAAGATTTCTAGCAAATCCTTTTTTTCCGTCGTTTTTATATAATTCCAAAAAGCTTTCTTTACTTAACATTTTTATATGAACATTTATACCTAAACTTTCTGAGTATACATCCCTAACATCTTTAAATTTATTTTTATACAAAACAAATAAATCTATATCAGACTCTTCCCAAAGATCTCCATTTATTATACTTCCAAAAGCAAATATGGCTAAAACATTTGGGTTACTTTTTAAATTATCTATTAACTTTTGAAAAGCCTTTTGATAATCTAATATGGATTTTTTCATTAATATCACCTCTTTTTTTCTTAATTAACATTATAACTTAAATATAATTTCATTTAAAGAAATCTAATTTTAAAAACAATTTACTAATATGACTTTATTCATTTTAATATGTTATTTTATACAACTAATTTTTAATACAAATATGTTTATAAACTATTTTTAAATATAAGTTATGCATAAATCTAACATTACTAAATATCATAAAAAATAGAGATACAGTTAATTATATCTCTATTTTTATAAAAAATTATTATTTTATATGGCTATTCTACTATTTTTACTACACATTCTTTAGATTTGTTATATACTTCATCATCAACCTCTACAAGCATAAAGGTACCATCTTCTCTATACTCTTCACTTATAACTCTTCCATTTCTATGTAGAAATGATTGAATACTACTTTTATCATAAGGTATTAAGAACTCTACCTTTTTATAGTTATACGGAAGTTTCTCTTCTATTAATGATAAAAATTCTTCTAAATTCACTCCTGTTTTAGCTGATAATTTAATAATATCTTGTGATCTTGCCTCTTCATCATTTTGTATAAATTCAATAAAACTATTTATTTGTTCTTCTGTAGCTTTATCAATTTTATTTAAAACTAATATTCCATCTTTATCTATAGCATTTAGTTCTC
Source organism: Clostridium weizhouense (assembly GCF_019431045.1). Classification (GTDB taxonomy): domain Bacteria; phylum Bacillota; class Clostridia; order Clostridiales; family Clostridiaceae; genus Clostridium; species Clostridium weizhouense. The sequence goes on from NZ_JAHXPT010000004.1 coordinate 318,632, forward strand.
TAAGTACTTCATTTACTGCCTTATATTGCTCAATAGCAGTATCCGATGATATATCCACGACATGACATAAAAGATCTGAGAATATAACCTCTTCTAATGTTGATTTAAATGCTTCAACTAAATCATGTGGAAGTTTTCTTACAAATCCAACTGTATCTGTTAATGTTATTATCCCCTTATTTTTTAGAGTTAATGCTCTGGTTGTAGTATCTAAAGTAGCAAATAACATATCTGCTTCAAATACTTTTTCTTTTCCTTGAGAATCTTTTCTTGCTGATAAATCACACAATGTATTTCTTAACGTAGATTTTCCTGCATTTGTATAACCAACAAGCGAAACTTTAGGTATACTTTCCTTATTTCTTTTTTCTCTTTGAACTTCTCTAGTTTTCTTTATTTTTTTAAGTTCACCCTTTAAGTCATATATTGTCTCCATTATATGTCTTCTATCTGTTTCTAATTTCTTTTCCCCTGGACCTCTAGTACCTATACCACCACCAGTTCTTGATAGTATAGTTCCAAGTCCTTGTAATCTACTTAATCTATATTTAAGCTGTGCAAGTTCTACTTGTATCTTAGATTCTTTTGTCTTTGCTCTTGTTGCAAAAATTTCTAATATTAATGTAGTTCTATCTATTACTTTAGCACCTAATGCTGCTTCTAAGTTTCTAACTTGTGAACCTGAAAGTTCATCATCAAAAATTATTACATTAGCTCTTTCTATTTGTCTCATAGAAGCTATTTCTAAAACTTTACCTCTTCCTATAAAAAAGGCTGGATCTATCTTATTTCTACTTTGAAAAACAGTCTTAAGTACTGGAATATTACAAGCCAATGTAAGTTCTGCTAGTTCTTCTAAACTTTCTTTAGTATCAGCTCCTACTAATATTGCTTTTTCCTCTGTATCTTCAATAACATCATTTGTTTTAATTAAATTTTCAATAAATCTTACTTTATCTAGAATATTTATTGAAAGTATCTCATCTAAAGAAAGATTCATTTGCTCATCATATTCTAATTTATTATTATATAATCTAAGCATCCCAAGTGAGAAATCTATTATATTTCCATCTTCATTTATTGCTATTGAAACAATTGAATCTAATTTTAATTTTAAAAGTGCAGTTATATCTAAAGCAGAAAGATTACAATATCCATTAGGATGAGTATGAATTACCCTAACTCCTGATAATCTTTTTTCACTTATATCAATAACCGGAACCTCTACCGATGTTGAATCACCAATTGCCACAGATGTTACATTTCCTTTTCTATTTATCGCAACACTCACTTCTCTTTCAATCATTCCAGAAACCCTAGCAATTATATTTAGAATTTCTACATTACATATCTCATCTTTAGAAGTTCTAATAGTATGAATTTTTTCTAATTCTTCTAAAATAGAATTCCTAATTCCTTCAATATTTCCAACTATCATTTAATTACCACCTCACCTAAAACGAAATAGCCATATAGTGCTATCTTGACAACTTTCATATAATTTTATACTATTAATCATTCCTTGTAAACAAACCCCAGTATTTTTGCTAATTATAACAAATATGTTATCTTGACAACATTATTAATATTTTATACTATTAAAATATTACATAAAAACATAATGATATAATTAGAGGAGGTGACCTGTTGTTAAATCTATGATAGATTCATTTGATTTTATAACTATTGGATTGGGGCTTTTATAATTTTTTTAATAGATGTTTTTATAGATTTGAACAACGGATTAACATGGAAAATAAAAAACGTAATATACTTTTTTCTAAAGAAGAAATTGATGCTAGAATAAAAGAATTAGGAAAGGTTATTACTGAAGATTATAAAGGTAAAGATCTTTATGTTTTATCTTTATTAAGAGGTAGCTTTATCTATGCTGCTGATTTAGTTAGAGAAATAAATGTAAACACTAGAATTGGATTTATGACTACTTCTAGCTATGGACATGATGAAACATCTTCTGGTAGTGTTAAAGTAGTTAATGATATTCCTGATGATATCAAAGGACTTAATGTTCTTATAGTAGATGATATCGTTGATACTGGTATAACAATGAACTTTGTTGTAAATCATGTGAAAAAACTTGGTGCAACTTCAATAAAAACTTGTGTTTTACTTGACAAACCTTCAAGAAGAAAAGTTGAAATCAAACCTGATTATTGCTGCTTTACAATCGAAGACTTATTTGTAGTTGGTTATGGATTAAATTACGGAGATTTTTATAGAAATGTCCCTTATGTATTTAACTGGGAATAATTGTTTATAACTAAATAATTTAATAATATATTTTATTTAAATAAAAGTCTTATCTCAAATGAATATGTTTTGTGATAAGACTTTTATCAACTAATTTTATTTTAAAATTCCACCATTAATATTTCCATTAAAATCAATTGCAGTATTAGGTGTTTTTCCAACTATAATAGTATCTGAAACTGGTACTCTCGTACTTATTCCAAGCTCATCAGTTTTAGTTGGTAATATTATTCTAACTTTTGCCTCAACATTTAAATATATTATATGTCTAGTTTGATTAATTCCTGCGCTTTGAAATTCCGATTCATAAAAAGCATTAATATTACCTAAATTTTCGACTCTAATTGGAACTTTAGGACCTAAACTATAATAAAGACTATTATCAGTAAACCATCCCAATGGTACATTAACCTTTATATCTCCTAAATTCTCAAGTTCTTCATTACATTCCATCGATAGCTTTGACATTAAATGGTTCAATTTAATAGTATCTGCTTGTATAAGATTTATATTCCCATCGTTATCTTTTTGTATTTTTATCATTTCTTCATAATTAAATTCTTGTGAAAAAATATCGATACTATTTTTGTTAATTATATTAAGCACTCTAGACTTTACAGCTATTTCAGACATTTTAGTAAGAGATGGTATTAATTTTTTATTTAAAAAAAGCATTATTGCATTAAAAATAATAAGCAAGGTTATAATAACAATTATTATATTTGGAAATTTTTTATATTTTTTTCGTCTTGTATAGTATTTCATTTCAGCACCCTTATATCTAGTTATTAGTTTACTCTTACTATAAGTATGCTATAATAATAAAGAATATTATTTAATATTAGTGAATTTATACACTTAGGAGGATAAGATGTCAGTTGAAAAAACTCCAAATAAATCCAAAAAAAATAAAAAGCGTAGAAAAAAAAGTCGAAAGAAAAAAACTAATTCCAAAATTTTTAAAAATGTTGTAACTGGTTTTTTAGCTTTAATATTAATAATGTCTGTAATTGCTTTAGGATATTTATTAGCAATTATAAAATCTACCCCCCCTTTAAACGTTGAAGCTGTTTTATCATTAAATCAACCATCTAGTCTTTATGATAGTAATGGTGATTTTATGGATAATCTCCACACTGATGAAGAGCGTTATGTTATAGAATCAAATGAAATGCCAAATAATTTAAAAAATGCTTTTATTTCTATAGAGGATGAAAGATTTTATAAACATAACGGTATAGATATTCAAAGAATTGCTGGTGCTGCTTTAATGGATGTCAAAAAAATTTTAACTGGTAAAAAAGGCTTACATGGTGCTTCTACACTAACACAGCAATTGCTTAAAAACACAGTATTAACAAATGAAGTAAGCATAAAAAGAAAAGTTAAAGAAATTTATTTAGCACTAGAATTAGAAAATAAATTAAACAAAGATCAAATTATTACAGCATATTTAAATACAATTCCACTTGGTGGTCAAGTATACGGTGTTGAAGCAGCCTCATCGTTATATTTCGGAAAAAACACTAAAGATTTAAATTTAATTGAATGTGCTTATTTAGCTGGTATAACTCAAGCTCCAAGTTACTATAGTGCTTATAATGATAATAATAAAGACGACCCTTCAAGATATATAAATAGAACAAAAACTGTATTATCTAAAATGTATGAGTTAGGCTACATATCAGAAGCCGAATATAATACTGCTATTGGAGATTTAGATAACAATAAGTTAATCTTTAAATCAAGTAAGAAAGATTATAGATTGAATTATGAATGGTTTGTTTATCCAGCTGTTTCTCAGGTAAAAAAAGACTTAAAAGATAAATATAAATATACAGATGAAGAAGTTTCTAAATTAATGGTTAATGGTGGACTTAAAATATATACTACCATGGATAAAAAATTACAAGATTTTACTCAACAAACTTTAGATAATTATAAAAATCTAAATGTTGGTAATTCTGAAACATATGATAAAAATGGAGTTCCATTATTGCAGGCTTCTGCAACAATTATGGATTATAGAACTGGTAAAATCCTTGCTTTAGTAGGAGGAAGGGGTAAACAGCTCCCTCAATCAATTAATAGGGCTTACAGTGATTTGCGTCCTATTGGATCAACTACAAAGCCATTGACAGTTTATGGTCCTGGAATAGACCAAAAAATAATAACTGCTGCTACTTCTATTGATGATGCTCCATTATCACCTGAACTTTATAAGCATTATCCGGAATATGCTCCTCCAAATGTTTTAAGAAACTCACCAAATGAATATTTAGGGCTTATAACTGTGCGTGAAGCATTGATGTATTCTAAAAATACTGGTTCAGTTATAACTGCAAATACTATAGGCTTAAAAACTGGAATATCTTATGGTGAAAATTTAGGTTTAGTATATAATAATGCTTCAAAACAATCTATTGCTACTGTAGCATTAGGGCAATTTAATAATAATCCTAATGATAGAGATGGTGGAAATACATTTAAACTATCAGCAGCTTTTGGAACATTCGGTAATAATGGTCTATATACTGAACCAATACTTTATACTAAAGTTGTGGATTCAAAAGGAAAAACTCTTTTAGATGGCAAACCACACCAAAAACAAGTATTTTCACCTGAAGCTTCTTATATTATGTATGATTTATTAAAAGGTCCAGTTAATTTCTATGGAGGTGCTCCAGCTAAATGGGGAGATATGCCTGTAGCTGGTAAAACTGGTACTACTACCGATGCTAAAGATTTATGGTTTGCAGGTTTATCACCTTATCTTTCTGGATCAGTATGGGTTGGATATGATACACCAAAAACTGTTTTAGGTGGTTCTGGAACTGTATGTGCTAATTTATGGGGAAAAATAATGGCTAAAGCGCATGAAGGATTAGAGGTAAAAGATTTAGAGGAACCTAGTGGGATTATTAGAATCCCTATATGTAAGGATTCTGGTAAATTACCTAGTTCTTTATGTTCATCTGACCCAAGAGGAAATAGAGTAAGTGAAGAAATGTTCATAAAAGGAACAGAACCCAAAGAGACTTGTTCTACTCATGTTTCTACTAGTGTAAACAGTTATAACAATAAAATTGCTGGACCTAATACGCCATCATTTTTAACTCGAAATAAAATATTCATAACTAAAAAATATCCAAACTCAATAACTCAAGATTATCCATATGTGTTACCAAGTTCACATGATAATTATACGGAAAATGAACATATTCCACAGCCTCAAGTTCCTCCACCAGTTGAACCTAGTGAAGAAGATTTTCCTGATGATGCTCCTCCTGTAAATAATGATGAAAATGATTCGATTCTTGATTCTTTACTTAAACCATTAAAACCTGATTAGAAAATTTAAAATATATTTTAAAATAGATTATTGATTTTATCAATAATCTATTTTTATTTAGAAAATAAAATTAATTTATAGCCTTTTCACTTATAAAATAGGGGGAACTACTTCTATCTAGAAGAAAATGCATAAGTTATAATATATTCTTTCATTTTATTGATTATATATTTTTTATTTTTTTAAAAACCTTCTATATAAATTACTAAAACTTAATTATATCCCTATTTAAAAATATTCTAATAAAATTTATAATTACTGATTATAATAATACTATGAATTTTTCCATATATAAACTTGCAATTTATCTTATAACAAGATAAAATTATATTAATGTATATATGTTATTTTAAAAATAAAGGAGGCAAAATTTTGTTAGATTTCAATAAAATCATTACAACATTTAATAATTTCTTATATACCTATATCCTCATTGCCTTATTAATTCTAGTGGGTCTATACTTTACATTTAGAACTAAATTTGTTCAATTTAAATTTGTTAAAGAAATGTTTAGATTACTTGGAGATGGATTTAATTCAAACAAAGAAAAAGGAAGCGTATCATCATTCCAAGCTTTTTGTATAAGCACTGCTTCAAGAGTAGGAACTGGTAATTTAGCTGGTATAGCTATTGCTATATCTATTGGAGGCCCTGGTGCAATTTTTTGGATGTGGTTAATAGCATTAATAGGAGCTGCTTCAAGCTTTGTCGAATCTACACTTGCTCAAATATATAAAATTAGAGATAAAAATGGTGCATTTAGAGGTGGTCCTGCATACTACATAGAAAAAGGATTAAACCAAAAATGGATGGGAATATTATTTTCAATATTAATTACAATAACATTTGGTTTAGTATTTAACTCAGTACAATCAAATACTATATCACTTGCATTAAATGAAGCTTTTGGAATAAATACATGGTTGGTTGGACTTATAATAACAGTTTTAACTGCATTTATAATTTTTGGTGGAATTCATAGAGTTGCTAAAGTTTCAGAAATAATAGTTCCTATAATGGCTTTAGCATATATATTTGTTGCACTATTTGTAGTATTAAAAAATTTTACTGAACTTCCGAAATTATTCGTTATGATTTTTGAAAATGCTTTTGGATTTAAACAAGCTATTGGTGGAGGTATTGGTGGAACAATGCTTATAGGAATAAAAAGAGGTTTATTCTCTAATGAAGCTGGAATGGGAAGTTCTCCAAATGCTGCTGCAACAGCTAATGTTTCACATCCTGTTAAACAAGGATTAATTCAAACTTTAGGAGTTTTTACTGACACATTAATAATTTGTAGTTGTACTGCTTTTATAATATTACTTTCAGATGTTGATTTAACTAGTGGATTAACTGGGATTCAATTAACTCAAAATGCTTTAAATTCTCAAATCGGACCATTTGGAAGTATTTTTATTGCTATATGTGTATTCTTATTTGCCTTTAGTTCTATAGTTGGAAACTATTATTATGGTGAATCAAATTTAGAATTTTTAACTACTAATAAATTGTATTTAATTCTTTATAGAATCTTTGTTGCTTTAATGGTATTTTTCGGTTCTATTGCAAGTCTAGATATTGTTTGGAATTTAGCAGATATATTCATGGCATTCATGGCTTTAATAAATCTAATTGCTATAACACTTCTAGGTAAGTTTGCATTTAAAGCTTTAGATGATTATATTAAGCAAAAGCGATCTGGAATAAAAGAACCTATATTTAAATCATCTTCTATAGATAACTTAAAAAATGCTGACGAATGGAATTAATCTTCTAATACTAGAATAAAAAAACAGCTATAAAAATGATTTTCAAATCATTTTTATAGCTATTTTTAATGCCTAAAATTAACCTTATATATTTAAGTTTTATTTTATACTATTTATTACTTCTTTATTTTCAGTACTTATAAATATTTTTAATATTATATCAGTATTCTCTTCGTTCTTTCCTTTTAAAGTAACAACATAACATAGTTCTGATACAGGCTTATCTTCAACTTTATCCTTTTTATCAGCATAAACCATTTGAGTTTTTTCAATTATTTGAACTTCTTTATTATATTTATTAAAATAATTTATCGCTTCACTCTCAGCTTCATTTTCAGAAATATTTATTATTGGTTCCTTATATTCTTTTTGAGTTGATGAATTTGCATATCCCTCTAAATTACCTGTTTCTTTATTTATATTTATTATTATTTCATCAAAATAAAATGGATAACCATTTTTAGATTTTAAATAAATAAAAGAATAATATGGTAATTCATCTGAAGATTCATCAGGTTTTATACTTTTAAACACAACTTCTTCAGAGTATATTTCACTTAAATATTTATCTGCTCTTTTTTTAGCTTCTTCAACTGTTATTTTAGTATTTGATTTTATTGTTTCTTTATTTGCAAATCCTATAACATTATAATTTTTATCTAAGTCTATTCCAAATGAATTTGCCATTATAGTTTTATAAATCAATTCATTTTTAGTATTTACAATCCTAACTCTTTTATATTTTATATCTTCTAACTTTTCCTGATTATTTATTGCATTAATATTATATAATTTTCCTATAAAATTCTTAGCAACTTTTATTTCTTTAGATCCTGAACCTACAAATCTATATATCACAAAACTTGTACTTATAATAAGTATTCCTAAAATAATACTAGTAATTATTTTAGTATTTTTAGAATTCATTAATATCCCCCTTGATAAAATTTATTAACATATATATTTTACAATAGCATTTCTCTTTTATCAAATTTATATCTATATAAAGCCTAATTTTTCTTTAGTTTTGTCCATCAATTCTTTACCAGAAATTTTTAAAATTATGGATAAACTCATTTCAATTATCCCAATTAAGTTTGAACTTATCATAACCTTTCCATTATCAACAAAATTTTTATTAATTACCTTAGTGTTATTTAAATTATTTGATTTAAGTAAATTATGTATATCATCGATATTCGGCACAATCATACCATTTAAAGAATTTGTTTTAATTAAAAATTTAATTGCTTCTCCAACTGTACATATATAATCACAATCATTATAATATTTTAATATATATTCTATTATTTTATTATTTTTAAATATATATTCTATATTTTTAGTATCTGGTAAAATTATAATATTAGGATTTAATAAGTTTTCCTCAATGGGTGGTAATTCAAATTTCAAATTATCACAACAAATAATATTATTGGTTGTATATATAGCTTGAATATTAAATATTTTTTTATTAGCTAAAGTATTTGCTTTATTTAGTATGTTGCATATTAACGTGTAATTTGTTATATCCATATTCTCATACATAATTATAGAAATAATTTTAACTTTATTATCTCGTAAATTTAAAAAATCATTTTTAGTTAATTTATATGTACTCTCATCTTTATACTGTCTAACTTCTTTAAATCCAACTTTTGAGGCAAATATTTTACCCACCTTATTTTTAATATTATCCATCATTATTTCGCCTTCAAAATCAAAGAAATAATATTCTAACATTAACTTTAAAGCTTCTCCAGCATATCCTTTTTTTCTATATTTATAAAATATCTTTATATTAGATCTTGCTATTTTTGTGATAGGATCATATCCATGAAAACTTACCTCTCCAACTGGTTCATCATTAAGGTTATATATTAAACAATAAAAATTTTTTCTATCCGTTGGATAAACCATCTTTTTATAAAAACTATCCCATTTATTTTCCGTAAACTTATATACTCCCCCAATATCTTTCATAGTTTCTTCACTTGCCCATAATTTCGATGTAAATACTAACTCATTATACTCGGGTTGTTTTATATATACTAATTTTCCATTTCTTCTATATAGACCATCTTTTTTTTGCATAAAATCACCTAATATTTTTAATCTTCTTTTTAATATCTCATATTTTTCCTTATTTATCAATACATTATGAAATAAATGGATATTTAAAATTATTATTTTAAATTTAAATATTTAAATTTAAATTCTTAGTATATATATACTTATAACTCTACTTTACTAAACCATATTTCCAATTTACTTGTAAACAGTATTGTAACACAAGAAAATATTTTTTTATTTTTTTAAGAAAAATCTTGATTTTTACTTTTAAAGTCTATATAATATGATTGTTTGTTTAGTAATTTTAAACTTAAGGTTTAGTAAAAGTGAGTATATTATATATTCAATGGTAGGTGTAAATTGTGCAAATTGGAGAAAAAATTCGTGTATTAAGAATGGAAAAACAATTAACTCAAGAAGAGTTAGCAAATAGATGTGAGTTATCAAAGGGATTTATATCTCAATTAGAAAATGATTTAACTTCCCCATCTATTGCTACCTTAATGGACATACTTGAAATTTTAGGCACTAATTTAAATGAATTTTTTAGTGAAACAAAAGAAGAAAGAGTTACTTTTAGTAATGATGATATGTTTACAACAGAAGATGAAGAACTTAAATATTCTTTAATGTGGCTCATACCAAACGCTCAGAAAAATGCTATGGAACCCATTATGATAACACTTGAGCCAGGAGGACAATATATTGAAGAAGAACCTCATGAAGGCGAAGAATTTGGCTATGTACTTTCAGGAAGTATTTATCTTCATTTAGGAAAGAAAAAATATAAAGTCAAAAAAGGTGAAAGCTTTTACTACAAACCAAAAGTTAATCATTATATTTGTAATGCTGGTAAAACAACAGCAAAAGTTATTTGGATAAGTACTCCACCGTCATTTTAAATTTTAGAAAGAGGTGTTCTTTTATGAGCGATAATATAATACAACTACATAATATTAGTAAATCTTATGGTGAACAGCAAGTATTAAATAATTTATCTTTAAACATTAAAAAGAATGAATTTTTAACATTATTAGGCCCTAGCGGGTGTGGTAAAACTACTACGCTTAAAATAATTGCTGGATTTGAAAATTCTGATTCAGGAGAAGTAATGTTTAAAAATAAAGATATTTCTGCTCTTCCACCTTATAAGAGAAAAGTAAATACTGTATTTCAAAAGTATGCATTATTTCCTCATATGAATGTATTTGAAAATATCGCTTTTGGATTAAAATTAAAAAAGATGCCAAAAGATGAAATTAAAAAAAATGTCGAAAAAATGCTTAATTTAGTTGCTTTAAAGGGATTTGAAAAAAGAAGTATTGATTCTTTAAGTGGTGGACAACAACAAAGAGTTGCCATTGCAAGAGCATTAGTAAATAAACCTGAAGTTTTACTTTTAGATGAACCTTTAGGAGCATTAGATTTAAAACTTAGAAAAGAAATGCAAATAGAACTAAAAAAAATACAACAAGAAATTGGTATTACTTTTATATTTGTAACTCACGATCAAGAAGAAGCTCTTACAATGTCTGATACTATTATTGTAATGAACAAAGGAGTAATTCAACAAATGGGTGCTCCAGAAGATATTTATAATGAACCTGCTAATGCTTTCGTTGCTGATTTTATAGGTGAAAGTAATATTTTAAATGGGATAATGATTGATGACCTTAAAGTTAAATTCTGCGAAAAAGAATTTACTTGTGTGGATAAAGGTTTTAAGAAAATGGAAAATATCGATGTTGTTATAAGACCTGAGGATATAAAAATAGTTAAAGCTGAACATGGAATGCTTAAAGGTAAAGTTGAATCTGTAATGTTTAAAGGGGTTCACTATGAAATACTTGTTTCTGTAAATGATTTTACATTTATACTTCATAATACAAAATATGCAGAAGTGGATACTGAAATAGGATTAGATATATTCCCTGAAGATATTCACATTATGAAAAAGAGTATTGATAATGAATAATAAAAAAACTTCAATATTAGCATATCCTTATATAATTTGGAGTGCCTTATTTATAGTTATCCCTTTAATTATAGTATTATTTTTCAGCTTTACACAAAAGATTAATTCAAGTTATTCATTTTCATTGGATAACTATAATAAACTACTTAATCCTCAATATCTATATATTTTTAAACAATCATTATGGTTAGCATTTGAATCTACAATAGCATGTTTAATTCTTGGCTACCCTATTTCATATATAATTGCAAAAATAGATAAGTGTAAAAGAAACTTCTTAATTATGTTATTTATTTTGCCAATGTGGATGAATTTTTTATTAAGAACTTATGCTTGGGTACCTATATTAGGGAAAACTGGTTTAGTAAATCTTTTACTTAGACAATTAGGGATTGGACCTATCTCTTTTCTTTACAATGATGGAGCAGTTTTATTAGGAATGGTTTATAATTTCTTACCTTTTATGGTTCTTCCAATTTATACTTCTTTAATAAAAATGGATCAAGATTTAATAAATGCAGCACATGATTTAGGTGCTGGTAGAATTAAAGTTTTTACAAAAATTATAATTCCACTTAGTATTCCTGGTATGATTTCTGGAATTACAATGGTATTTATGCCTTCTGTTTCTACATTTGTAATCTCAAGATTATTAGGTGGCGGTCAATATATGCTTTTAGGTAATGTAATTGAACAACAATTTACAACTATGGGTGATTGGAACTTAGGTTCTGCAATTTCAATAATTATGATGATAATTATATTAATTTTTATGGCTCTTACATCTAGATTTGAAAATAACGACAGTAAAGAAGGTGGTGGACAACTATGGTAAATAAATTAGAAAATTTTATTAAACGCTTTTATTTATTTCTTATTTTTTTATTTTTGTATACACCTATTTTTACTTTGATGATATTTTCATTTAATGGTTCTAAGACTATGGGTAAGTGGACTGGATTTACTTTTAAATGGTATAAAACATTATTTCATAACCAAAGGCTTATGTCCGCACTTTACTATACAATATTAATTGCAGTTGTAGCTTCCATTATAGCTACAATAGTTGGTACTTTAACTGCTATTGGTATAAATCAAATGAAAGGTAAAAAAAAATCCTTAATTTTAAATATTAATTATCTGCCTGTTTTAAATCCTGATATAGTTACAGGTATTGCTCTTATGAGTATGTTTATATTTATAAATTTAAAATTTGGATTCATTACTATGCTTTTAGCTCATATTACATTTGATATTCCATATGTAATACTTTCAGTTCTTCCTAAACTAAAACAACTTCCTGAAAATACCTTAGAAGCTGCAGCAGATTTAGGAGCAACACCTTGGTATACCATTAGAAAAGTTATACTTCCTCAAATTAAACCTGGTATTATTTCAGGCTTTCTTATGGCATTTACTATGTCAATCGATGATTTTGTTATAAGTTTCTTTACTACTGGTCCTGGTGTAAGTAATCTTTCTATAGAGATCTACTCAATGGCAAGAAGAGGAATTAAACCGGAAATAAATGCTCTTTCAACTTTAATGTTTTTAACTGTTTTAACCCTATTAATCATAGTAAACAAAAAGCAAAATTCTGTAAGAGGTGATTAGTTTGAAAAATTTCAAAATTTTTGGTGCTTTGGCTCTAATTAGTTTATTAAGTTTAAGTCTTTTTTCAGGATGTTTTAATGGAAAAACACAATCTACTGGAACAGTTTACTTTTATAACTGTGGTGATTATATTGATGAAAATCTATTAGCTAAATTCGAAGATGAAACAGGAATTCATGTTGAGTATTCAACATATGATACAAATGAAATAATGTATCAAAAACTAAAAAGTACTCCTGGTAGTTATGATCTAGTAATACCATCTGATTATATGATTCAAAAAATGCTTAAAGAAGATATGCTCGAAAAATTAAATTTTGATAACATAACTAATTACGATTATATAGATGATAATTTTAAAAATTTAGCATATGATCCTACTAATGAATACTCAGTTCCTTATATGTGGGGAACTATAGGAATAATATATAATCCTGACATAGTAAAAGAGAATGTTGATAGTTGGAATATTTTATGGAATGAAAAATATAATAATAAACAAATAATCATGTTTGACTCAATGAGAGATACTATAGCTGTAGCTTTGAAAAAACTTGGATATTCTATAAATAGTACAAATCCTGATGAAATAAATTCAGCTACTAAAGAATTAATTAAACAAAAGCAATCTTTATCTCCTCTTTACTATGTAGATGAGGTTAAAGATAAAATGATTAATGAAGAAGCTGCTCTTGCTACAGTATGGTCTGGAGATGCAAATTTTATAAAATCAGAAAATCCTAAATTAAAATATGTAATTCCTAAAGAAGGGTCAAATAAATGGTTTGATGCAATGGTAATTCCTAAAGGTGCTAATAATAAAGAAGAAGCAGAAATGTTAATCGATTTTCTTTGTGATCCAGAAAATTCAAAACAAAATGTTGACTATATAGGTTATTCAACACCTAATAAAGAAGCATATGAACTTTTAGATGATGATATAAAAAATGATAAAGGATCTTATCCTACAAAAGAAGTATTAGATAAATGTGAAGTATTTATTGATTTAGATAATTCATTAAAATTATATGATGATGCTTGGATGAAAGTTAAAACATCTAATTAATAGTAAAATCCTTAGATAGTATCTATACCATCTAAGGATTTTTTTATCTTATATTATTGGTTTAATTCTGGAAACCATAACTCAATTTCTTCTTTAGCACTTTCTAATGTATCTGATGCATGAACACAATTTTCTGTTTTACTTCTTGCATACCTATGCCTTATTGTTCCTTCTTCAGCATCATCAGGACTAGTTGCTCCATTTATTCTTCTTACTTTTGCTACTGCATCCTCACCTTGTAATATAATTGCACATAGGGGACTCCTTGTTATAAAAGTTATTAACTCTTCATAGAAATCTTTTCCTTTATGTTGAGAATAATGTTTTTCTGCAATTTCTCTTGTTGCTTTCATAAGTTTTAAATGAACTACCTTTAATCCGTTAGCTTCATAACAACTTATAATGTTTCCTATTATATTTCTCTCTACTCCATCCGGCTTAATTAATACCATACTTTTTTCCATAATTTAAGTCGCCTCCTTTAATTGATTACCTATATTATATACAATTTTCCGAAAATTATAAATAATTTTATTTTTTTCCAATTATGTTATTATAAAAATATATCTATTTCTTCACTTTAAACCTAAATATTAACTTATAATAACTCCTGTAAATGATTTCATTATAACACTTATTCTAACTTTTAAAAAGTAATTATTTAAAATATAATTTTTTATAGAATACATTTTTAATAAATTATAATAATATTTTTTAGGAGGTAACATTATGGTTAGATATTTGTTAATATTAGCAGGAAGAATTCAAGGTGTTGGCTTTAGATTTTTTTCACAATTAAAAGCAACAGAGCTTTCTTTAACTGGATATGCTCAAAATCTTGATTCCGGAAATGTAAAAATTGAAATACAAGGCAGACAAGAAAATATTGATACTTTTATTTCTTATATAATGGTAAGTAACAAATTTGCTAAAGTTATGGATATAAATGTAACTCCCATTCCCCTAATTTCTAATGAAAAAAAATTCAAAATAAAGTATTAATTATTTATTTCTTTAATAAATAATAGGTGATATCTTTAAATAAGCTTAAAGATATCACCTATTATTATATATTAAGCACTCACTTCATTTGTTGATTGTTCTAATTTCATGATTTCAAAAAACTCTTCCGTTTCTTGAATTATAACTTTTCTTAAACCTATTAATGCTACTAAATTAGGAAAGGCCATGCAACCATTAACTATATCTGCTATTATAAATATCAATTCTAATGGTAAGAATGGTCCTATAGCAACTAATACTATATATATTATTCTATATGGTAAAATTGATTTAGTACCAAATAAATATTGAATACACTTTTCCCCATAATAATTCCATCCAAGTATTGTTGTAAAAGCAAAAAATATTAATCCTATATTAACAATGTACTTTCCTAAAGAAGCTATAGGTAAACCTACTTGAAAAGCTGCTGATGTAAGTCCTGCCCCCTCTATTGTTGCTCCTAATTCGAATACACCTGTATGATCACTTGTAATAATTATTGCAAGACCTGTCATAGTACATACTATTATTGTGTCAAAAAAAGTACCTGTCATTGATATTAGACCTTGTCTAACTGCTGATTTTGTTTTTGCTGCTGCTGCTGCTATTGGTGCACTACCAAGTCCTGATTCATTTGAAAATACACCTCTAGCTATACCATTTCTGATCGCCATTGTAATTGTAATACCTAATACACCACCTCCAATGGCTTCTGGATTAAATGCACTTTTAATTATTAATTCTAATGCTGATGGAATAGCTTGAAAGTTAAATCCAAGTACAAGTGCTGCTCCAATTATATATGCTACTGCCATAAATGGTACAAGTGTTTCTGAAACTTTAGATATTCTCTTTATTCCTCCTAAAGTTACTAATGCTACTAAGACTGTTATAACCACTGCTGTAACTCCTAACGGAATATTAAAGTTAGCTGCAGCTGATGCAATTGAATTAACTTGACCAAATGTACCTATTCCAAAAAAGGCAACTCCTATTCCAAAAAAGGCAAATAACTTTGCAAGCCATTTAATTCCAAGTCCATTTTGGATATAATACATTGGCCCTCCACACATTTGACCATTTTCATCAATTTCTCTGTACTTTATTGCAAGTACTCCTTCAGCATATTTGGTTGCCATTCCAAAAAATGCTGCTATCCACATCCAAAATAATGCTCCAGGACCACCTGCTTTAACAGCAGTTGCCACTCCAACTATATTTCCTGTACCTATAGTTGCTGATAAAGCTGTACATAAAGCAGCAAAGCTAGATACATCTCCATGTGCATCTTCACTTGTAATTTCTTCATCTTTTCCAAATACATATTTTAATGCTATTGGTAATTTAAATATTTGTAATAATTTAAGACGAATTGTTAGGTAAATTCCTGTTCCTAACAAAAGAATAAGTAATGGCGGACCCCAAACAATATTGTCAATTGTTTCAAAGAAAGTTTGTACTCCCGCTGTTGATAATAATAGATTTGATAATAACATAAAAAATCCCCCTTAATTTTTATTACGGAGGAGAATAAGAATTCAACCAAAATTTATTTTGATTAATCCTATCCCCTGTCCTTTTACCTGAGAGTTTCAGCAATTATAGCAATTACCTTGCTCCTTCGGTGCTCATATAAATGAGTCTCTCCAGAGGCTCGTCCAGTAGCGGTCCTAATACCTGAAAGATTTCCCTCTTCGGTGTATTAATATAATTTGTATTATATTAATATCTCTCCCACTACCTTCATCCGAACGTTCTTTAATTTATGGTTCAATTATATATGTATTTTTAAATTTATTCAAGTTTTTTTTATTTCTTTAATATACTATATATACTATTTTTTCTATATGTTAACTAAAAGTAGCTATTTCAAATATATAAAAGCGAACATTATTTTTATTTAATACATTTTATATAGATTTTGTCATTATACTTAATGAATTTTCTTCTTTAAAGTTATTCTTTATATAGAAATTTTTCAACAAATTATTTTGTGTAAATAATATAAGAAAATCTACTCCTACTTTTTTAACTTCATCTTCTATAGAATTAATTAAAATGCTTCCTATATTATTTCCTTGTACTTCATTTGAAACAAAAACTTCTTTTATATTTAAATGTTTTCCTTCATACCATTCTTCACAATTTGCAAATATAGCACCTTTAATAATATTCTTTTCTACATATTTAATTCCAATAAAATTGGGACACATATAAATATCCTTTAATCTTCTAAATGCACTCTCATCACTCCATTTATCATTCCAAGGATCTCCATTAAATACTCTAACAAATAAACTTGCACATTCATTTAAATCCGTCTCATTAATTCTTAATATACCCATCCCTATCACACCTTACTTAAAACTTTATTAATCCACTAGATCTAAATCGTTTAATTTCCCTTTTTTCTTTAACATTTTTAATAAATCTTCTGGAGTTTTATTAATTATAAGCTCCTCTGGAAATTCTATTGACTCTAACATTTCAATTGCTTCAGTAAATTCTCCTATCTTAGTGCAAAAATGTGCATCACTATTTATAACTAACTTAGCACCATATTTTTTACACAACAAGGCAATCTCAGTACAATTATTCTTACTTCCTACTCTAGAAGTTGTAAAAGAACTATTGTTAATTTCAATTAAAACATTATTTTCATAAGCACATTTTACTACTTCTTCAAATTCTACTGATATTTCTGGATTTCCAAGATGACCTATAACATCTATTTGTCCTTGTTTAATTGCATTTATAAATGCTCTTGTATTTTCTTCCTTAGTTCCTACTTTATAAACTCCAGGATGAGGATGAATACTCCCTATAACAACATCTAATTTTTTTAATGTATCTAAATCCATGTCTAAATTTCCATCATAATCACTTATATTTGCTTCTACTCCATAAAGCATAGTAACACCATACATTTCTCTTGGAAGCACTTTAAAATTATTAAAATACCATATATGAGGAGAATTAGGCATAGTTATGCCATGTTCTGTGGTTCCTAATACCTTTATTCCTTTTGCTGAAGCTGCTTTTGCATTTTCCATTAAAGTTGAATAAGCATGACCACTTGCTATTGTATGAGTATGAATATCTAATGCATATTTCATAAAAATCCCTCTTTTCACTTTAAGCACATTCAAAAAAATAGTAGAATAATATTCTCATCTATTTTACATCATACTAAGTCAATAAATTTAACTAATAGCTCATTACTAACTGACCTTGCTTCCTTGTCTGAAACATAATATACAACGTCTCTTTTATCTATTATTTTATTTCATGTGCTTAATTTTTTTATCTTTACCAATTATCATACTATCATACTTAAATTATAAATCAAACCCAATAAAACTTTTATATGGAATATTTAATGGATTTAAATACATTATTATTTGCTTTTAATACATTTTATATATTAATACCTAATCCATTACTCCTTTAAAGCGATTAACATTTATGATATTATTATTTAAAGCACATTCAAAAAATAATGGATCATTATTTTTATATATTTTGTCTCTTCATCTGAAACATAATATATCAAACATCATTGTTAATCTATTATTTTATGTGCCTAAATAGCTTTTAATAGGTATAAACTTAAGGAGGATTTTATGATTAAATTAATTGCAACAGATATGGATGGTACTTTATTAGATGAAAATAGTAATTTACCTGAAAGTTTTACAGAAGTTTTAAACTTAATAAGAAAAAAAGATGTTAAGTTAGTTATAGCTAGTGGAAGACCTTATGCTACATTACAAACAAATTTCGGTCCTATGGCTAACTATTTATCATATATAACTGATAATGGTGCTTTAGTATTTCACAATAATGAATTAATATTTAAAGATGTTATGTCTAATGATATCGTACAAGACATATTAACAAAAGCAAAAACTATACATAATACTACTGTCGTATTATGTGGTATTAAATGTGCTTATATAGAAAAGTGTTCTGATGAATATTTAGAAGAAATTAAAAAGTATTATGTTAATTATGAAGTTGTGGATGACTTAAGTAAAGTTGACGATGATATAATCAAAGTTACTATTTGTGATTTAGAAACATCTATAAAAAATTCAAATACAATTCTTGAACCTTTATTTGGAAACAAGCTTAATGTAGTTGTTGCCGGTCCATTATGGTTAGATATAATGAATAAAACCGTTAATAAAGGTACTGCTTTAAAGAAAATAATGGATACTTTAAATATAGCTAAAGATGAAGTTATGGCATTTGGAGATTACTATAATGATATAGAAATGCTAAACCAAGTTGAACATAGCTTTGTAATGAAAAATGCTCCAAAAGATATGAAACAACATGCAAAATACATAGCAGAAAGTAATGAAGATTACGGAGTATTAGGTGCAATAATGGAGCACGTAATACTAGCATAATATTTTTAAGAGTTAATATTGTAGTATAAACAAAGTTCTTAGTCTCAGGTGAAACTTGCTTTCAACTGAAGGTTAGAAATTCTTATCCATGAGCTAGTATCTGTTATAAAATTATAGATACTAGCTATCGGATAAATTTCATAGACAAGTGGATTTTACCCTTATACTACAGTATCAACTCTATTTTTAAATATATTCTGCTGTACAAATCACATATAATAATTAAATTTCTACTCTATTTCTTTTTTCACCTTTATTATATGCTTTAATATTTTCTATTAGGTTATCAAATAACCTATCTCTAGCTTCTTCACTTGCCCATGCTATATGTGGAGTTAAAACTATCTTTTCTTTATTTTTAACGCTTAATAGAGGGTTATTTGAAGGTATTGGTTCTACTTCAAAAACATCTAATGCCGCTCCACCTATAATGTTTTCATCTATTGCTCTAGCTAAATCTTCATCTACGATTATAGGGCCTCTTCCCATATTAATTACTATTGCATCATCTTTCATTTTACTAAATGCATCATAGTTCATTAATGCTTTAGTATTATCATTTAAAGGAGCATGAATTGAAATTATATCTGCTTTCTCTAATAATTTTTCAAATGATACTCTTTCATAATCTGAAGTTGAATTTTTACCTGATGTTGAATAATAAATAACCTTTGCGCCAAAAGCTTCTGCAATCTTAGCTACTCTTCTTCCTATTGCTCCCAGACCAACTATTCCCCATACCTTAACATCTATATCTTTATATGTTTCATCTAAATTAGTAAATATTTGTGATTTTGAATATTCTCCTGACTTTATATAATTATCAAAATAAGCAATCTTATCATATAAGTGTAATAGTGTAGCAAAAGTATGCTGTGCTACTGTATTAGTAGAATATCCTGCCACATTAGTTACAGCAATTCCTCTACTTTTTGCATAGTTTGTATCTATATTATTAAACCCTGTTGCCATTTCACATATTAATTCTACATTATTAGCTTCTTTTAAATTTTCTTCATTTAAAACCACCTTATTAGTTAATATAATATTAGCATCCTTTATTCTTAGCTTTACATCCTCTTTTGAAGTTATATCATAATATGTAACCTTTCCAAACTCATTTAATTTAGAATAGTCTACATTTCCTAAAGTTTTTCCATCAAGTATCACTATTTGTTTCATAAAAAAACTCCCTTTCCTTGTTTTTCACTTTCTTTTATTATATCATAAGCTAAGATATATAAAACTTATGATATATATGCTTCTAACTAGAATATTGTTAATTAAAGATATAATTTTCTATAAAAATCATATAAGGCACATTCAAAAAAATAATAGACCAGTATGCTCATCTATTTTGTGTAATACTACGTCAGCAAATTTAGCTAATAGCCCACTATTAACTAAATTTACTTCCTTCTCTGACGCAAAATACACAATGCCTCTTTAATCTATTATTTTATTTCATGTGCCTAAAAGATTATAAATGTATTAACTTAATTAGAGCATATATATTTAGATTTTAAAGGAGATTTTTATTTATGTTTATTTTTACGTATAAAATTCCATTTCAGAATGTAGATACTACAATTGAAAAACTACAATTTAACGATATTTTTAATGTATTTTATGAAAGTCCATTAGAAATAACTACAGATGAATTTGGATATGGCTACTTAGAAAAAGAAAATGTAATTATTGATTTAAAAGTAGTTTTTGATGGTGAAAAAGAGAACCTTACTTCATTTGAATCTTTAGTTAACTCTATAATAGAGTCAGAACCAATTAATATGGTTGAAGAAAACTATACTTATGAAGAACCTAATTTCCCTGCTATACATTTAGATAATAAATGGGTATTAGCATCCCCAGATGAAGACTTTCCTGGTAAACAAAAAATAAATTTCATATCCCAAGGGGCCTTTGGTACTGGATTACATGAAACTACACAAGATATATTAAGATATATCTTATCTAAAGATTTTACTAACCTTAATGTATTAGATATAGGTACAGGGTCTGGTATACTTGCACTAGCTACAAGTATTAAAAATGCAAAAAAAATTTGTGCACTAGATATTAGAGATGTACGAGAAGAAATTGAATTTAATTCTTCTTTAAACAATATTAATAATATTGAAGTGCTTGTTGGCGATGCATTAAATAATGAAGTTAACATAGAAGGTAAATTCCATTGGATTTACATAAATATAGGTGGAGAAGAAACTGAAATGTTTATGGACTATATCAATTCTCATATTAATGAAAATGGTAAATTATTAGTCTCTGGATTAGTTGAATGGAGCTTTGATTCTATTAAAGAAATTGTTGAATCTAAAGGTTACAAAATAGAAGAAAAAATACAAACAAATGAATGGTGTACTGCTATTTTCAATAAAATAAACTAAATTTGCTCACACAGTATCACATAAAATAAGCAATTATACTACTGATCTATTATTTTCTTAAATATACCTTAAAACATACAAAAATAAGAAAGCTGATTCAAAATTTAATGAATCAGCTTTTATTTTATATTATTTATTTTATAGATGTCTTTTTAATATTCCAAATTTCATCACAATATTCTTTAATTGTTCTGTCACTTGAGAATACTCCAGCACTATAAAGATTAGCAAAACATTTTTTAGCCCATTTCTTCTTATCTTTATAATCTTCGAATACTCTATCTTGAGTTTCCTTAAATGATTTAAAATCTGCTAATAGATAATATTGATCTCCTTCTTCTAATAATGAGTTATATAGATCTTCAAAATCTCCACTTCCACCATCATTAAATGTACCATCAATTAAAGTATCTAACACTCTTTTAATATTTTTATCTTTTTTATAATAAGTTGTTGAGTCATATTCTTCTTTAATCTTATCGATATCTTCAACTCTTAATCCAAAAATGTAGTTATTTTCTTCTCCCGCTTCATTAACAATTTCTATATTAGCTCCATCATAAGTTCCAAATGTTGGTGTAGCATTTAACATAAATTTCATATTACCAGTTCCAGAAGCTTCTTTTCCTGCTGTTGAAATTTGTTTTGATAAATCTGCTGCTGGGAATAATCTTTGAGCATATGAAACTCTATAATTATGAACAAATACCACTTTTATTTTTCCATTTATATCCTCATCATTATTAACAAGTTCCGCTATTTCATTTATAAATTTAACTATTGATTTTGCTCTTACATATCCTGGGAAAGCTTTTGCTCCAAATATAAAGCTTGTTTTAGGAATATCCATATCTGGGTTTTCTTTGATTCTATAATATAAATCTAAGATATACATAGCATTCAATAATTGTCTCTTGTATTCATGTAATCTTTTAATTTGAATATCAAATATTGAATTAGGATCTAATTCAACTCCTTCTTCATTTTTAATATGTTCTGCTAATTGAGTTTTCTTTTGAAGCTTAATATTCATAAGTTCTTCTAATACTTTATCATCATCTTCAAACTTCTTTAACTCTTTTAATAAATCTAAATTTTTAACCCATTCTTCAGTACCTAATAATTTAGTTATAAATGATGATAATTCAGGATTACATAATCTAAGCCATCTTCTTGGAGTTATTCCATTAGTTTTATTTTGGAATTTTTGTGGATATAATTTATACCAATTATTTAATTCACTATCTTTCAATATATCTGTGTGTAACTTTGCAACACCATTTACAGCTTTTGATACAAATATAGCTAAATTAGCCATTCTCATTTGTCTATCAAATATAATTCTAAATTCATTAATCTCTTCTTTAGTATAATGTTTCTCTTTTAATTCTTTTATTAATTCTTTATCTATATCTTTAACTATTTCTAATATTCTAGGGAATAGTTTCTTTATTAATTTAATATTCCATTTTTCTAATGCTTCTGCTAATATTGTATGGTTTGTATAACCAAAGAAAGTCTTAGCATATTCTAATGCATCCTTAAAGTTAACACCTTCTTCATCCACTAATAATCTAATAAATTCAGGAATTGCAAGTGTTGGATGAGTATCATTTAATTGAACAAAATTATTTACACTTATATTTTCGAAATCGGTACCGAATTTTTGTTTGTGTTTTCTTATAATATCTTTTAGTGAAGCACTTACTAAAAAGTATTGTTGACGTAATCTTAATATTTTTCCTTGATCATTTGAATCATTTGGATATAATACTCTTGAAATATCTTCTGCTCTATTTTTTAAACTAACAGCTTTATCATATTTTTGCTCATTAAATAAAACAAAATCAAACTCCTTAATAGGTTCACATTTCCATAATCTCAATGTATTTATATTCTTTGTTCCATATCCAATTATTGGAGTATCATATGGAATAGCTCTAACTTTCATATCTGAAAATTCTACTATTTGTGCTTCTCTTTCTTTTCTTACACTCCAAGGATCTCCATATTTTAACCAGTTATCTTCACTTTCAGTTTGAAATCCACCTTCAATATTTTGATTAAATAAACCATTGTTATATCTAATTCCATAACCATTTAGTGGTACATCTATAGTTGCTGCTGATTCCATAAAACATGCTGCAAGTCTTCCAAGACCACCATTACCAAGTCCAGCATCTTCCTCTATTTCTTCTATTTTATTTATATCTATATTTAATTCTGATAACACGTCTTTAGCATCATCATATAATCCTAAATTCATTAAATTATTTCCAAGAGCTCTACCCATTAAATATTCAGCTGAAAAATAATTTGCACTTCTTCCAGAATTATAAGATTCACTAGTATTTTTCCAATCATCTACTATATCTTCTAATACAGTTAATGAAAGCGCATTAAATATTTCATATTCTTTTGCATCATCTACTGTTACTCCATATTTTACTTTTAAATATCTATTAATACCTTTTTTCATATTCTCTTTATTCATACCTAATCGCACCTTCCATACATTTTTGTTATATTATATATTTTATTTGCTAATTTATCTGTAAAAACATCATTCTTAAATCTCCATCTCCAATTAGTTCCTAATGTAGATGGAACATTTATTCTAGCCTCATTTCCTAAATTTAAGAAATCTTGCATTAATCCTACTGCTAAATACGCTTTACTGCTCCAAACACCACGTATAAATCCCCAATTGTAACCTTCTTTTCTATTTAAGCCAAGATATTTTATAGCATTTTTAATTTCTCTTTTACTACCAGTCTTTTCAAACCAACCTCTAAATGTATTATTATCATGAGTTCCTGTATATGCTACATATTTTTCTTCATAATTATGAGGTAAATCTTGATTTGAAGAATCTGATGTAAATGCAAATTGTAATATTTTCATTCCTGGAAATCCTGAATCTTCTCTAAATTTAACAACTTCATCTGTTAGAAAACCTAAATCTTCAGCAATAATTCTAATATCTCCAAGTTCTTTTTTTATTGCATTAAATAATTTCATACCAGGACCTTTTACCCATTCACCATTTTCAGCTGTTAAATCACCATAAGGTACTGACCAATAAGATTCAAATCCTCTAAAATGATCTATTCTTGTTACATCGTAAAGTCTTGCACTTTGTCTCATTCTATAAATCCACCATTTATAATTGGTATTATCTATATACTCCCAATCATAAATTGGATTTCCCCAAAGTTGACCAGTTTTTGCAAAATGATCTGGTGGACATCCTGAAACCTTTAATGGAACTAAAGTTTCTTGATCTAATAAAAATGCTTTTGGATTAGCCCATATATCTGCACTATCTTCTGCTACATATATTGGAATATCTCCTATAATATCTATATCTAAATCATTAACGTAATTCTTTAAATTATTCCATTGTTCAAAAAATTTATATTGAATGAATTTCCAGTATTCGATTTCATCTTGAAGTTTAATTTTATACTCTTCTAAGACTTCTTTCTTTCTAAGTTTTATGTCCATATCCCAAGTCTGCCAACTTTTTAATTCGAATTGTGATTTTATTGCCATATATAATGAGTAATCATCTAGCCAAAAACTTTCTTCTTCTTCAAATTTTTTTAAATCATCTGGTTTATTAAGTTTAAATCTCTCATAAGCTATCTTTAAAATCTTCATCTTTTCTATAAATAACAAACCATAATCTATATCTTCTGGATTAGTTCCGAAATTAACATTAGCATAATCATACTTCTTCAATAAACCTTCTTCTTCTAATAAATCAAAATCAATAAAATATGGATTACCAGCAAATGCTGAAAAAGATTGATATGGAGAATCTCCATAACTAGTAGGTCCTATAGGAAGCATTTGCCAATATTTTTGTCCTGCTTTCTTTAAAAAATCTGCAAATTTATATGCTTCTTTTCCTAATGTTCCTATACCAAATTCTCCTGGTAAGGATGCTATTGGCATAAGAATACCACTTTTTCTTTCCATTATTTCTCCTCCTTCAATTTCAAACCCTTAATTTTTTTATATTAACTTCTTACAAGATTCTCTTTCAATTAATTGAGTATCAAGTAATATATGTTTATGTTCTTCACTGCCATTAATTAATGCCAATAATAAATTCACACTTATCTCCGACATTAAATTTCTAGGTTGTTTTACAGTTGTAATTCCTGGATTATAGTATTTGCTTTCATCCATTCCATCAAACCCAACAATAGATATATCCTCTCCAACTTTTAATCCACTATCAACTACAGCTTTTGCAGCTCCAATTGCCATCAAATCTGAAAGAACAAAAATAGCAGTTACATCCTTTCTTATTTTTAATAAGTTCATAGTTTCTTTATATGCCTTTTCACAAGAATAATCTCCTATTAAAATAAGTTCATCATTTATATTTATATTTTCTTTCTCTAATGCATTTTTATATCCATTTAATCTCCACCAACTTACTCCAAAATCATTAGTTTCTCCTAAAAGTAATGCTATATTTTTGTGTCCATTATCTATTAAATATTTTGTTGCATCATAAGCAGCTTTAATATTATCAATTCCTACAGACGAATAATTTGCTTTTCCTTTTTTAGACATGGTATTCACTGATGTTAATACTATTGGTGTGTCTAATCCACTAAAACTCTCATCAGTAATATCAATAAAGTTACCGCCTAGGCATATAACTCCTTGTAATTTTTTCTCTTTAATAAAACCTATAAGGTTTTCAACATCTTGACAGAAACTAAAATCATTTTGTTGGAGAATCATAGTATATCCTGCTTTATCAATAGTTTTACCTATAACATTTATCATTTGTGAGAAGAATGGGTTAGATACACCTTTGATTAAAACGCCTATATTTTTAGTATTATTTTGTTTTAATATTCTAGCGCTATTATTAGGTATATATTTATTTTCTTTTATTACTTCCCATACTCTCTCTCTTGTGCTTTCTTTAACATCTGGATGATTATTTATTACTCTAGATACAGTACTTACTCCAACCCCTGCAAGCTTTGCAATATCTCCTATATTCATAATACTCCTCCTATGATATTTCTAAAGTTATTAGAAATTACCGGTATCGATTCCGTAATAATACTATTATACCTCTATTGCTTAATATATATCAATAAAGTATTTTGTTTATTCTACAAATTACTACATCAATTTCGGAACCGTTACCAAACATTGAGAAAAATTTACTTTTTCCCTTTCCATATAAAGAATGCTATTTTAAATAATATAGCTTCATTAAAACTTCTAATATCATAAGAAGTGTACTTTTTTATCTTATCTAATCTATAAATTAATGTGTTTCTATGAACATATAATTCTTTTGCTGCTTCGCTTAAGTTTAAATCACAATTAAAAAACACCTCAATTGTTTTTATAGTATCATCATCTAAATTATTAAATCCATTATTAAATTTAGTTAATATTTTTAATTTGCTTTTTTCACTTAAACTATCTATAATGCTTTCAAATAGCATACTCTTTTCATTAATAATCCTATTAGATAAATTATATTTTTTAGCTAATCCAATTTTACCTATATTCTCTTCATATAAGTGACTTATAAAATTATATTCTTTAATTAAACAATAACTTATATAACATTTTTTATATAAATCAACATCAATAGTCCCAATTATACTAAATATGTGTTCTTCTATTTCTTCAAACACACCAATTAAAACTACATAACCATCATATTCAAATATAGTAATATCCATATCTGAATATATATTTTTTAAAAGCTGTATTAATTCATGTGTTTTTTCATTTAAAGATATAGTTATTAGATATGTATCTATTAACGGATACATTATTTCTTCTAATTTTTCTTTTGATATATATTCATTTTTCAGTAATGAAATTACAATTTTCTCTTTAGAACAATATTCTTCTTTATATTTATTTTCAATGCAAAATTTAATAATCTTTAATGAATCTTTAAATCTATCATAAGTTTGAATTATGCATAACTCACTTTTAATATAAAATCTATTTTCTACTAAATTTTTTTCAGCAGAAAGTATAGGATTAGTTCTAAATATAACTTCATTGTTTAACCAAACCTGAAATGGTATTTCACAGCTTTTATATAATTCTTCTAAATAAGTAACTAATCCATACATACTTTCACCTCAAAGTTAAATTATTCTTAATTCACTATCTTTATCAAATATATGAATACATTCATTTTTTACATATAATTTTATAGAATCGCCTGTTTTAGATTTAGTGGTTCCATTAACTCTTGCAGTCATGTTATGTCCTGCTGCTACAAAATAAATATAACTTTCAGCACCCATAAGTTCAACTACTTCAACATTACCTTTTATAATTGATGATGGATTTGCTGCAATAATTTCATCATTATCATCTAAATGTTCAGGTCTAATTCCAAAAGTAACTTCTTTATTTACATATCCCTTGTCCCTTAATTTTTTAACTTTATTTTCTGGTAATAATATACTATTCCCCTCAAAGTTACAATATAATTTTCCATCTTTTTCGATTACTTTACCATTAATAAAATTCATTTGAGGACTTCCTATAAATCCAGCAACAAATATATTTGTTGGAGTATTATATATATTTTGTGGAGTATCTACTTGTTGTATTATACCATCTTTCATTACAACGATTCTAGTACCCATAGTCATAGCTTCAACTTGATCATGAGTAACATATATAAATGTTGTTTGTAACTTTTGATAAAGTTTAGCTATTTCTGTTCTCATTTGAACTCTTAATTTAGCATCAAGATTTGATAATGGCTCGTCCATTAAAAATACTTTAGGTTCTCTAACGATTGCTCTTCCTAGTGCAACTCTTTGTCTTTGTCCACCTGATAAAGCCTTTGGTTTTCTAGTTAACAAATGTTCTATATCTAGTATCTTTGCTGCCTCTTTAACTTTTTTATCTATTTCATCTTTTGGCACTTTTCTTAATTGTAATGCAAAAGCCATATTATCATAAACTGTCATATGAGGATATAAAGCATAGTTTTGGAATACCATTGCTATATCTCTTTCTTTTGGCTCTACGTCATTAACCAATCTTCCATCTATATATAATTCACCCTTAGAAATTTCTTCAAGACCTGCTACCATTCTTAAAGTTGTTGACTTACCACAACCTGATGGGCCAACAAAAACTATAAATTCTCTATCTTCTATTTCAAGATTAAAGTCACTTACAGCAGTTACATTACCTGAGTAAATTTTATAAATATGTTTTAATGACAAACCTGCCATTTTAATCACTCCCTTTAAAAATATCCTGATTTTTTCTATGTCTGTTTATATATATATTGTACAATTGTAATCCTTTAAACTCTATATTAAAAAATTCCAAAACTACTTTACTTTTTTTGTGAAATACTACTAAAAAATATAAATTCATCGTAAAATTCTATAATATTTACTCAAAACACAACCAAATATAAAAATACTATGATTAATTATAAACTTAACCATAGTATTTTCCTAAATAAATTCTATTAAAACTTATCCACGCTTTTTTATATATTATTTTTCATTAATTTATTTCCCACTTTAGATATAATCCCCTTAGAATATGATTGAACTAAATCCCCTTTATACTTAATAGACTTATTACTTATTAGATCTATTACACATCCATTATCTTTATCATTGATATAAACTTTACCTGAATAATCTACTAATATATCTTCCTTATCAACTGCCTTATCTAATTTAAGCTGTTTCCATTCTTTATACTTATCAGATGCAACAGAATAACATATTTTATCTACTTTTCCGTTATTCTCTGATCCAAAATATACATTATCATCTATATCTGTTCCTAATACTTTAGGATTATTAAAATTAGGTATTGATAAATTTCCTCTACTATCTAATATTGTTACATTTGAACCCATTTCCATTATTGCATTAGCTCCAGTAGTTGGTACTACAATGTTACCTATATCTTTATTATCTCTTTTCTTTTCTAGCTCATTCATTATATTTGCATAATATAAATCACATTTTCCATTACTTTTTCTTATTTTTATATATAAACTATGCGTTCCTATTGAAAATGGTATATCTTCAACTTTATCCCCACTATTTTCAACCTTAACTTTCAATTTATTTATGTTAAAATCAGAAAGTTCTGTTTCATCTCCAGTTTTAGCATTAAATGCTATGGGTTTAAAATAATATTTTCCTTTTTCTTTTATCTTTTGAATAAGTATTATACTATCTGAATTCGTTACCCATTTATAAAATACAACTTCTCCATTTAAGCTACTTTTTAATTCTTTATCTTTATTATCGTTACTATCTAATATATTTATCTTTCCATTTTTTAAAGAAGCGATAAATCTTCCATTAGATGATACTTTAAAATCATTTAACTCTTCTTTTAGTTTAATTTCTTTTTTTTCATTTTTAATAGATTGCTTATCATCAGATTTTTCTATTTTAATTTTCATATCTGATGATAAATATATAGTTTCTATATATAAAAATATGGTATGTTGAATTAACAATGCTATAATCGTAAAACTTATTATTATTCTTAATTTTTTCATAATTTACACTCTCCTAATTATATAAAATCTTTACTCTTCAACGTAAAAGGCTGTAGCTACTGTCCTCTCACCATCCCAAGCATTAGGAGAATTTATTACATCACCTCTATAGTACATTGTTGTTGAATATCCACCATCAAGCATCCCTGCATTTATAGCTCCACTATCCAACATAATTTCTTGAACATCATATAAACTTGCCCCTGGTTTTAATAATTTTCTACCATCTAAAACTAAAAATAATACTGTTCCATCTTCTTTTTGCCCTACAGCAGTTCTAGGATTAAATCCTTCTTCAAATTTGTTTTTTATTTGCTTTTTGCCATTTATTATAATATTGGGTGGCCTAAAACATATTGCTTCTTGCACATTTAATTTCTTTAATTGTGATAAACTACGATTTCCAACTATTAAAACTCCCGTTTTAGTAAATGCAATAACATTTTCTTTTTTATTTTCATTATACTCTGAAGTCGGATATATAACCTTACCATCTGAAATTACAAATCCGCCTGGTTCTCCACCAGTTCCAGCATAAGTCACCCCATCTGAAGATTTATCTACAAATGATCCTCCATTAATAGCTGCTACTGCATTATGTTCTTCTGCCATCTCACTAGTTTTTTGTCCTAACTTACCTAAATGTTTAGTCATGGCTACTTTAACTTTTAATGGATTTTTTATTTCCAATATATAACCATCGTATCTATCAGTATGTATATCATATTTAATTACTTCGTTTCCTGTCTTACATTTAACATTTACTTTGTTTATGTCAATTGAAGAATTTACTTGAACACTTTCTTCAATATTTGAATTATCTTGATTTACTCCTAATATATTATCTAAAATATCTTGAGGTACAAATTTATTGATTAAATATGAATGTCTTGTTGCTAGTACAGTAGATATTAAAACTTTTCTTGTATTATCATATGGGCCATATAATAATACTATTGGTGTTGTTATTATTAAAAATACAATAATATATAATATACCGGTAATTACTGGCACTTTTATCGATTTATTTTTTTTCTGCTTTTTTCTTCGTTTTTTTCTTGGTAATCTTTTTTTTACTTGTTTATTCATACATCCCTCCAAAGTTCTGAAATATATTTATATTCTTTCCTATTATAGCAAATTATTACATAAGATGTGTTACAAAAAAATTACTATATTAATGATCTGTTCTTTGTAAATTATTATCTGCTGGAGTATAAATTTAATCTAATGAAAAAAATAAATCTATAAATCTATTTAAAGATGTTTTCTTCTAAATTGAAAATTTTGAAATATAATCATTTATATATGGAAGAAAAAATAATTACTCCTAGACAAGCTTTAAAGGGATGTAAAAAAACAAAATTGAGATCTATTTATAATCTTTTACTTTCTTAAAGAATCTATATATTATTACTTATAAATATAACGTGTTTTTACAAAAAAATTGTATTTTTCTAAATTCTACTTAATTTATTGCCTTATTTCATAATACCAACTACCTAATTTATCTTTTAGCTCTTGGCATTTGCTCATAGGTAATATTTGAGTTTCTATCCAAATTCCATTATCATTATGCTTTATATAACACCTAACATTTTCAAAATAACTCAGTACATACTCTAGGTCTACACCTTCAAATTCCCTATTCCCTCTATATCCATTAGGCAAATAATTAGTAATTATATATCCTGTTTTTTTATTATTTATTAATATATCTTCATTAAAATTGTTCATATCTACATAAGTATTTATTCCGTCAACTCTACCTTTTTCAGTAAATTGATGACCTGCATAATTATTTTTCCATATCTTTGTTTGCATCGGAGTATCTACTCCATAATGAGCTATCCAACATGCATATTTAGCTAATCTATCATCTAAATTATCATTTGCAAAATATGGACCAGTATAAATACATAAAGGTAAATTACATAAACTCTCAAATTTCTTTATAAATCTTAATGCATAATCCATAACATCAAAATTATTAACTTCTATGTCTAAACATGGCTTTAAATCATTTTGTTTATTCACTATATTATTATAAAAATTTTCTGCCTGTGTTTCTGGTGATGATGACCCTACTAAAAAATGATAAAAACCAACTTTTAAATCTTGTTTTAACGCTTCACTATAATTTTTTTCTAAATACTGATCTTGATAAGTTGTTCCTTCTGTCGCTTTTATATATACTAATTCAATCCCACTTTTTTTAACCTTATCAAAATCTATTTCTCCATTATGATTACTTATATCTATACCTTTCATTTAATCTCTTCCTTTTCTAATAAATTAAATAATAATATCCTATATTTTAAAATAGTGTTGATATTCTAGTATAAAACTCCTGAATAGATGAATTTCTTTAAATTATTCCTTTTTATTTTCTTTAGACGATATAAATGGTAAATCAAGTCCATCTGTTTCAGGGTTATTTAATATACCTAATATAACCCCAATACTACAAATTGCTTGTACAGTATTAATTACTCTCTCACTGTCCACTAATATTCCATTAGTAGTAAGTATTAAAATTATAAGTGACACTAAAGTAATAATTGTTCCTGAATTCTTAATTCTTCCTATCAATTCTTTTTCTTTCATATTTAATTTTACCTTTCAATCTTAATTTTAATTTCTTTTACATCCTCTTTTATATCTTCTACCACATTAAACTTTTCAGCTAATGCGTCCAACAAACTCTGATACTTTGTTTCCCTATCTCCCGTGGTTTTTAAAACATATAGTAGCAGGAAAACAAATAATGCATAACCTAATCCCTGACTTAACGCCATTTTCATTATTTCATCCATAAAGTAGCTCCTTTCAATATTGTCTTTTCTGCTTATAATTAGTTATTGAAATTTAAATTAATCTCTTAAAAATAGACAATAAAAACCTGCTAAGCAAAGTCAATACCTTTTTAACAAGTTTTTTGCTTTTTTGTATTAATAAAAATTTGCATA
>NZ_JAHXPT010000005.1 GCF_019431045.1 Clostridium weizhouense
TCTTTTGTAATTTGTTTGTGCAAATCAATTTTACACTATAAAAAGGTGGTTTTTTATATTTTAAAAAATAATTTTTTTGTTAAAATAGATATTACCAATTATATGGTTATTAACTGTCCGTAAGTCAGCTTCA
Organism: Clostridium weizhouense; assembly: GCF_019431045.1. GTDB lineage: Bacteria > Bacillota > Clostridia > Clostridiales > Clostridiaceae > Clostridium > Clostridium weizhouense. The sequence continues at coordinate 134 of NZ_JAHXPT010000005.1, forward strand.
TCATTATAATTTTTAATACATTTGTCAATTTCATCAACAATTATTTGAATTTGCTTCTGCCACTCGTACATTCATCTGTTCACCTCGTTTCAACCGTTCTATATTTATTATAAAGAAATAGAGAGATTACTTCTTGATTTTACTTGCTATTATTTCATGGTATCTTAATGCACTCTTTATCTTGAAATTATTTCTATACCATTTTCAGTTACAAGAATTGTATGTTCCCATTGTGCTGAGAGAGAACCATCAATTGTAAGAGCTGTCCATCCATTATTTTCATCTATAAATATTTCATGACTTCCAGCATTTATCATTGGTTTAATTGTTCTGCCGGAATTCCACCCTTTGATATTGTATAATTATATGCTAATTTATCTATTTCCTATGTTGTCATGCCTTCTTTGATGTTTTCACTAATTAAATCTAGAAGACCATTATTAATTTCAGCACTCTTTTTTATTCCTTCAATTTGCTCTTTTGTTTTTATAAGATTTTTCGTTGGTACTATATGTCCTTTTCTTTTTAAATCACTTAACTTTTTATCAAATTCTAAATGACAATTTTTATATTTCAATTCACTTTTGCACCAACATAAATCATTTCTTTTTAATCTCATGATATTACTCCCTATTTTAACTATTTAATTAGTCCTCCATGAAAATAACATTCATAAACTTTAATATCATCAAAATATATTTCCTCATATCCTTGAAACCACTTAAATTCTCCATTTATAATACAATGATATTTATACTGTCCATTTTGATAAATAATAGGACCTCTATATGGATTATCCTCAGTCACTAAACTCAAAGCTTCCTTTAAAAACCTACCTGAAAATCTTTCATCCAAAACTCTTCCAGTATAATTCATTGACCAAAATGGAATATCATCTTGCCATAAACCTTCTTCTCCTGAAAATCTTTCTCCACCTAAATAAGTATCAATATATTTTAAGTTTCCCTCTGCATATTCTAAGTCATGGGATTTTGGCCTTGAAGTTTTACACTCTATTCCATTTCCAGCATATGTTGATTTTTTAGCCTTGCATAAAAAATCAATTATACTTTCATTTATATTGTTAACTTTATTTTCTTCAATACACAAGCAACAATTCTCTTCGTAATCATTAACTAATTTATCAATGCTTACTTTAAAAAAATCACTTAATGCAATTAATCTAGCTATATCAGGATAAGACTGTCCTACTTCCCATTTTGCAACTGATTGTCTTGATATGCATAAGAATTCAGCTAATTTCTCTTGTGATAGACCTTTGGCCTTTCTAAGTGTTTGCAATTGTTCTTGAAAACTCATAGTTTAATCCCTCCTAATATTAGTATACTGACAATATTATCATGTTTCTACCACCTAAGTATAACAAAGTTGACAACCAAAAGTTGCATTCAGTAAAAAAGCAATTTTTAATATCAATCATTCTCTACTTTATCACTCACTTATGATATGGTTCACCGCACCACAACTGAAAAAGTTTAGATTTTCACATATACAATATAATTAATATTATTTCAAATGAAGTTTTCATTATATTTTTATAAAGAAATAAGTAGTAAAACCTTCTATGATTTTACTACTTATTTAAATTCAATATTTAACCAATTAGGTGTTTTCTTATCTTTCCAAATTATTTCTCCATTATTAATAAGCATTACTAATTTAAACATTTCTGAATTATCATATATATTAATTTTGTCACATATACTAATTATTTTACTTAAATTTGCTAAAGAATCATCATATCTTCTTTCTATAGCCTCATCTGGTATTCCATGACCACCTTTTCTAACTCGTATTGCAACTCTTTGTTTTGCAATATCAACACTTTCAACCCCTATATAATTCATAGTAACATAAAATCCTTTTTCTTTTGCCAATTTTATATTACTAATAATACTCTTTCCTGATAAAGTAGTTTCTTGATTAAATGATATGCCTTCAAGTATATATTTTTTTATTAGTTTTACAGCTTCTCTTGCACATTTCATTTGAATATTATTGTCTTGCCAAGAGCCTATTCTTGCAACCATTTCATCAGTGTTTATTCTTTTCTCCTCTATATTTTCATTATAATAAATAGATTTATATATAGAAGTTTTTCCTGCTCCATTAACGCCTGCAAATATAGTGTAATTTTGCATATTACTTACCTATAACTTTCATTTGCTCTCTTTGTAGTATCATATTAGATAAGTTTGCATAAAAATCTTGTTCTTCTTTTGTTTTTGAATTTTGAAGTAATTCCATAATATCAGCATAGGAATATCTTATAAAAATGTCATATAAATTGATACTCTTATTATCCATATAACCCTCCTGAAAAATTTCTATTTATAGATTAATTATATACCAGAAAATAAAAATAATAAACCTAATATATATTTATTTTGGTTCTCCACAGATACGTTTCACCCTTCATTATCCTAAACTTTATTTATTCATACATTACTTTTTCTAATTAAGTAAATTGCAATTATAGGTTACAAGTTTTGTTACACTTTTTGTTATAGATGATTAACCATTTTAGGCTTTAATTATGTAGGATATTATAAAAGGCATCCAAATGGATGCCTAATTTTGTTTTAAATATTATTTAGTTTCATTACATAAGTAAAATCCTAAATTTAGTTATCTAATTAGGAAGTTCATCTAAAGTTTTAAATTCATACCCTTGACTCTTCCACTCCTTAATCAAGCTGTCTAAAATAGTTACATTAGTTTTAGACACAGCATGAAGTAAGCAAATCATACCATCACGAGTATTTTTTAAAAGCTGTGTTTTAGAAGATCCAGGATCAGGCTGATTGTCTACATCATAATCTTTATAAGCAAGGGTAAAGAATACAGATTTATAACCAAGTTTTTGAGTATAATAAAGTGACAATTCACTAAAAGTTCCTTCTGGTGGCCTAAAATATTTTAACATTTTACAACCTGGAACACTATTTACTGCATCTTCTACCTGAGTAATTTCAGCATTAAAAGCAGATTCATCCTTAAATGTAGGCATAGATTTATGATGTACAGAATGATTACCTATTATATGCCCCTCATTGCTCATCCTTTTTAGTAATTCAGTATTTGAAATACCATTAAAACTACCAGTTACATAAGGTTTAGTTACAAAAAAGGTGGCTTGTACATTATTTGCCTTTAAGGTATTAAGAATACTATCAGTATAGCCATTTTCATACCCTTCATCAAAAGTAAGATAAATAATCTTTTTTGAAGTATCTCCAAAACCATAAGCTTTATATTTTGATAAAAGTTCAGCACTATCTCTTGATGAATATAACCATGACCACTCTATAGGTTCAGTACTGAGTGATGAAGTATCAGATAATGCCTTTTTAGTAGTAGGCTTTTGGGGTGGATTAGATTTTTCTTTAGGGGTAGATTCAGGCTTAGGTGTAGACTCTGTTTTAGAATTAGATTCTAATTTAGAAGTAGAATCTGATCCATTAGAAGATTTTGAATCTTCTATGGACTTCTCATTAGTAGAATCATCCGTTATTTTTTCATTACTTGAAATATCTATATTCTTATTATCTTCATTTTTATTTCCTAGTCCACATCCTGATAAAAGCAATGATAGAGCTATAAATAAAGCTAATTTCTTCTTAATCAAGTTTTCTCCTCCATATTTTTAAATTTAACATGGTTTTATCTATAGTATTATAATGTAATACTTATTGTTACAATTACATTATACAACATTTTATTACTAAATTTTCACTTAAAATGAAATTATATTGATTAGAACATCCTGTTTTTTTATTTAATACATGTATTATTAGATTAATCTTAAAACCAAATCTTTTTATAAAATTAAGATTAAATCAACTGTTTTAAAGCTCTAGCTGTATAACTATAATCTACATCAAGTAAATCTGCTACTGTACCTTGCATTATAACATTTCCTCCTAAAACTCCACCTTCAGGACCTAAATCGATTATCCAATCTGCATTTTTAATAACGTCTAAATTATGCTCTATAATTAAAATAGTATTACCATTATTTCTTATCTTGTTAAAAAGAACTAATAGGTTTTGAATATCTGAAAAATGTAATCCTGAAGTTGGTTCATCAAAAATATATATACAATCACTTAATTGATTTAAACATAATTCTTTTGATAATTTTATTCTTTGTGCTTCTCCTCCAGATAGCGTTGTTGCACTTTGTCCTAATTTTATATATCCTAAGCCAACTTCAAATAATGTTTCTAAAATTTTATATACCTTGCTTTGTTCTATAAAGAAATTTAAGGATTCTTCTACAGTCATTTCTAAAACTTCATATATATTTTTCCCATTATATTTTATCTCTAATACTTCATTTTTATATTTCTTTCCTTTACAAACTGGACAGGTGGTCCAAATGTTTTCCATAAAAGAAATATGATTGCAAATACTTCCATCACCATTGCATTTTTCACATCCACCATCTTTGCTATTAAAACTAAACTTACTATCTTTATATCCTCGAGTTTTTGCAGCATTTGTGGAAGCAAAAAGCTTTTTTATTTCATCCATAAGTCCAACATATGTTGCTATATTTGATCTAGAAGTACGTCCTATTGGCCTTTGGTCAACATAAATAATTTGCTTTACATGGTTTTCTCCTGAAATATAATCACAAAATCTGCTTATATCATCTTTTCCTTCTAATTTATTTATTAAAGCTGGATAAATAACCTTAGAAACTAACGTACTTTTCCCAGAGCCACTAACCCCTGTTATACATGTAATAGCTCCAATTGGAAATCTAATATCTATATTTTTTAAATTATTGCCTCTAGCTCCATCTATTTTAATCCACTTATCTGTTAGATATGATTTTTCAATTTCTATTGTCTTTTCATTGGATAAATATTTTCCTGTTTCTGAATTTTCATTATCCATAACTTCAATGACTGTCCCTTGCGCAACTATATTACCACCATTTATTCCTGCACCTTTACCTATGTCTATAATATAATCGGCACACTTTATAATTTCCTTATTATGATCTACGATAACAACAGTATTTCCATAGTCTTTAAGTTCTTTTATAATCATAATAAGCTTATCATAATCCTTAGGATGCAGTCCTGTTGATGGTTCATCTAAAACATAAAGCATATTAGTAATTTCACCATTTAATTGCTTAACTATTTTTAATCTTTGAAGTTCACCACCTGATAATGTTGCTACTGAACGATTTAAAGCTAGATAATTAAGACCCATTTTTATATATAAATCAATTTTTCTATAAAGCTTTTTTAATAATGGCTCAACCTTATTTAATTCACTTTCCTGCAATGAATCTGGCAATTTTTCAATCCATTTCTTTAGCTCATCAATTGTCATTGCTGCTACAACTGGATATCTTACCCCTAATATTTCAACGCTTCTTCCTTCTCTGTTAAGCCTTTCACCATTACAGCTATTACATATACCTTCTTTCATAAATTCATCAGCAATTCTTTTTATAGACTCATTACTGCCATTATCATATAAACGCTTTATATAATTATAAGCACCTTCAACTTTCCTTGTGATTTCACCACTTCTACCATTCTTATTTTTATATACATATGTGATTTCATATTCAGTGCCCCATATTATTTTTTCTCTAAATTCTTGTGATAGCTTACACCATGGTAGTTCTAAATCAACCTTCATATCTTCTGCTAATGCTAATACTTCACCTTTTGACCAGTTAGCATTAGGATTTTCTTTAAATTTTCTTAAATCTTTCAATAAACTTGATGCTCCATCAAGAATTGATTTATCTGGCTTAGAAACAATTAAACTACAATCTATTTCTCTATGAATACCTAAACCATTACATACTTGGCACATACAATCTGGATTATTATAACTAAAAGTAGATGGGGTTAATTCAAACATAAGATGCTTACATTCATAACACATTTGCTTTTCTTGAAATAATATCTTCTCACAATCATTAATTAATACATAAATTGCCCCATTTCCTATATTCAATGCTTCTTCTATATTTTTAAGCATGTTTTTTTTATTATTTTTATCTTCATCAATTACATGTTCATAAACCAAGTTTTCATTAATTACAGGTTTATAAGATAAATCTCCATTATTATATGGTTTTATTAAAATCCTTGTATTATCTGGTAATTCCATTAACTTTTCATAAATTTCATGGCTAGAAAGAGGAATGATAGCACTACCGCAATTTGGACAATGTCTTATACCAATAGTTGAAAATATATTTCTTAAATAATCATAAATCTCTGTTATAGTGCCTACTGTAGAACGTGGATTTCTAGAGATACTTTTCTGAGAAATTGATATTGCTGGTGGAAGGCCATTTATCATATCAAAATCTGGTTTTTCTCTGCATGTATTATTAGCTGGACCTCCAATGCTTTCCATAAATCTTCTTTTACTTTCTGAATACAATGTATCAAATATCAAACTTGATTTTCCACTTCCACTAACTCCTGTTACTGCTGTTATTTTATTATATTGAATTGTAACATCAATATTTTTAAGATTATTCTGTCTTGCACCTTTTATTACAATACCTTCAGTTTTTTTGTTATCTATATGCTGATTTTTATAAAAATCTTTTTTATCTTTATTTATATTATTATGAGAATACTTTTTGATGATATCAAGACTTGACTCTTTTATATAAAGCTGTGAAGTATGCTCTTCTTCAAACTCCTCAACCCATTCTGGCCAATGTTTAAGCCAATTAGGAACACTACAAACTTCAACTTTATCATTAATAGATATATATGGAAATATCTTGATTAGTGGACTATTATTAAAAGAATCTAACTTGCTTACTTTGATTCTTTTTAGATTTTTATCAAACTCTAATATTTTAGCTGTTGTAAGTGCTATAGGATTTGGTCTTACTGGTGATCTTGATGCAAAAATTCCTGTTCTGGGTGCATTTTCATAAGGTGGATTACATTCAGTTACCCTTCTATACTTTGCTTCATCAAATCTATTAAACCACCACATTATCTTTATATAAGAATATCCCCTTAAATCTTCATAGATATTTTCAAAATCATTCCCTATATAAATAAAATCTTCTCCATTTATTTTTTTAAGGTTTCCAATTGATTCAATCTCATTTTTGGAATTCACAAAAACTTTTTTATTATCTATACTCTTTACCTTAGGGCTAGAACTTTCCTTAATCCTATCTTCACAAGGAAAATATGGTTTTATATCATAAACAAGAACATTATCTTCTAAATCATTATCCTCATTAAAAGTAATTACTCCTGTTTTTTCATCTACATTATTTATTTCAATAGTTTTTTGCATAAGTTCCTTAGAAAAAATAACAATGATATGACTAAATAATGATAAGTGTTTTAATCCCTTAACAAAACTTTTATTTATTATTATTTTATTTTTACCCTTTACTCTCCCTATTTCATAAACATTAAAATGCTCATTCCTATTCATAAAAACTCTCCTTTGCCATTGGTATATTACTGATAATAATCCATACCACGATGTGAGAGTCAATATTTTTTATTTAGTAATAATAAAAAAATAATGAACAAGAATAAACTAATACATTATTTTGTGGTTATTATTTAATTTTAATGGGTATCTGTATTTCTGTTAAATAATTCTTTGGATCTTCTTCATTCCAAGGCCCTTTATGGCATACCTGCATACTCATTCCACTTATTTCATATTGATTATTTTCATCTAACCAATTTACAAATGACTTATAAGCACCTGAAATATTCTCATAGGGTCCATAAACCATTGTAGATCCAACCAAGTCAAAAGCATCTGTTTTTCGGAAAGTAACTCCATCTTTTTCTATTCCATTTTCCTCTGTTACTATGCATACCTCAATATCTACATCATTTTCTTTATATTCATTATCGTGATATATTGCAAAACTATGGTTACTATCTTTTATATTTAAATTTTCTTTTTCAATATGTTCACATAATAAATGCCAAAGTTCACCTTCTGAAAAATAGTTTGGTACAATCTTTCTAAGACAAATGACATTATAAAAAGGAATAGATTTTATCACAACATTATAGTTAAAATCCTTACTATCATCTATTTCCGACATTGCTTCTCTTAATTTCTTTAACTTTTGCTCTTCAACACTTATTGCTTCTTTAATAACTTCTTCTTTTCGTTTAAATTCTTTCTTTAATGATTCACTATCCCAATGTTTTAATGCATGAGAGATTTCTTCAGTACTAAATCCTATATCTCTTAAAAAGATTATCTTACTTAAAACTTTTGTTTGCTCTACTGAATACATTCTATATCCATTTTTATTATTAATTTTAGCTGGTTTTAAAATACCAATGTCATCATAATATCTTAACATTCTAATAGAAACTTGAGTTAATTTTGAAAATTCTCCAATCCTAAACACTTGTCTCTTCCTCCAAATACATTTATCCAAATTACTATTTGTCTAATACTCAAAGTTGTTTCTATTTTTATTATAACATATTTTGTAAATATATTATTGCTTGTGATACACCATTTTCACTTACAAAAACAGTCTTAGGCAAGTCATATCAATGCCTAAGACTAAAAAGTTCATGTTATTTCTTTATAAATAGAATCTATATTATTTCTAATTAAATTGCTTGAATCTTACACTTATGTTCCTTCTTTTTTGAATCATAACATATCGCTACAGCTAATACTTTTTTACCTTCATTTTCTTTCTTGAATTTTTCTACATATTCTTTTTCTATAATTTGTTTTATTGCTACTTCTGGTAATTCATCTTTTTTAAGTTCAACAATAAAAGGAATATCATTCTTCCGTCTTGGATGAAAAGTAAAATCAGCATAACCTTTCCCCGTCTTTTCCTCACGCTCTACTCTATAAGTATCTCTAGCAGAAAGATATGCAAGTGTAAGAACGCATGATAAGCTATTCTCATCATTATACTGTAAAACTGGAATTTCTGAGTTATGAATATCATGAAGGATTTCTTCTATAACTTTTGTATCCCCCTTAACTGTTGATTTTAACATTTTCTTAGAATTTTCTATTATCTTCGAAACATATCCAAAAGATTTATCTCTTAAAGCTTTTTCAAACTCTTTCATTAATTCTTTATTAGGAATCTTTAAATATCCATCATAATATGATAAGAAACCTAAAACAATCATAGCCGAATATATTTCTTCCTTATTTCTTGGAGCTCCTTGCCCTGCTCTAAATTCTTCATCAATTATAATATCTATTTCTTCTCCTGATACCATTTCTATAACATCATCTCTTATATCTAAAGTGTTATATTTCAAATATTCTGCTACTTCATCCATAGCACCTGTATTGGTCCAATAACTCTCACAATGATTATTTTGTAATGCTTTAACAACTGATCTAGGATTATATACTTTGATTCCCAATGCTGTTAAATATCCATTATACCAGCTTTCAAGTTCTTCAAAGCTTAACTCACCATTTATTGCACATAGAGTCTTTACTTCCTCTTCAGTAAAACCAAAAAATTCTCCAAAACTCCTATCTCTTAAGAATGTATATTCATCAAACATATTAAGTGCAGAACCACTTGAATATTTTTTAATTGGTAAAACTCCTGTCATATAGCAAAGTGCCACATATGGTTGATCTTTTAAAAGGTTTCTTAGAAATTCTAAGAAATCATTTTGATTTTCTTGAAATAAGTTATTATTGAAAATATAGTCCCATTCATCAAAAATAAATATAAATCTATCATTTGTATGACTTAACATATGGCTAATATTAAAAAACTCTTTTATTTCTATATCTGGATACATTGTTTTTATATCATTTATTATTCCGTTTTGAATTATACCAATATATTCATCATAAGTTTTGTTTTTGTCTGGTATTGTATTAAAACTTATATTTATTACATTATATTTATTTAGATGCTCTTCATAACTATTAACTTTGCTTATTTTAAGCTTATCAAAAATTTTTTTTGAATCTACTGCCCTAGAATAATATGATCCAAGCATATCTACAACACTTGATTTTCCAAACCGCCTTGGTCTTGTAACCATACGTACTTGCTCTTAGTTGATATTTTTTCATTTAATAATTTTATTATTAGAGATTTATCTACAAAGTACTTTTCATTTATAAGCTCTTTATAATTTTTTAGTGGCCTATCTGTGTTTAAATACATAGTCAAACTATCATCTCCTTCCATAGTTTGTTTATCATTACAGTATACTTATTATAACATAAGCCAAATATACTTTTAATATCATTGGCTTAATATCATTCTTTTAAACATGCTTTTTAATTTTGCTTCTCCTTCTGCCATTTTATCTGAAAAGTCTTTTTTACTGGTCTTTATTTTCTAAAAACTAAAATATTTGTGAAAATATGTTATTATATAGAGTACATAAAGGAATTTATGATGTTGATGTTCTAAAACATAATTTTATAATTAAAATTTATATTAAAATCTAAGGAGAATTTTTAATGAAGCAAAAAGTAATATTGTGTTTAGTTTTAATAGGATTAACAGTTTTTAACCTTATAGGGTGTACAAATAGTAATAAGGATATTCCCCCTAAAAACGAACAACAAGAAAATATATCTAATGAAAATAGTAAAACTAATCAAAATGATATAACTGAAACAAATAATGATTCAGATACTAAATCAAATGTTAAAACTACTGAAAACAGTAAATCAACAAATAATAAAGATAAAACAGTAAAAGAAAATAATGAACCCCCAAAAACACAGGAAAGTACAAAACAGATATATAAAAATAAATTAGATATTATTGAATTAGGCATGAAGGATCTAGATGAAAAGGATGCTACAGGTATTACTGCAAACATGCTTTCAGCAGCAGGCGAAAGACATAAAAGATGGGATGATGCTTTAAATGAAATATATGGTGTATTAAAAGAGCAATTATCATCTGATGATATGAAGAAATTAGAGAATGAAGAAATTAAATGGATATCATGTAGAGATAATACAGCTCAAAATGACTCATCACCTTATGAAGGTGGAAGTATATATTCATACATATATACTTCAAGTTTAGCAGAAACAACTAAGGAAAGATGTTATGAATTAATTGCAAAATACATGAAATAAAGTTTAAAAAGGAAAAATTTTCTGCAAATACAAAATTATCTATTGAGATATTTTTTACAATTAATTAGAATATAAATCTGATATATATTAATTTGTAGGAGATGATATCTTGTCAATGGGAACATTAGGGGTAATTACAATGTTATTAGGATTATTGAATATCTTAATGGCCAATATATTTCCAGATAAAAATAATATATATTTATATAAATTGTATTATTCTATTTTAGGAATAATAATTATAATTTTAGGTTTATTTTTAAAATCAAATGTTATAAGTGATAAATTATTTATAATAATATTATTAATTTTCTTTATTGTTAGTAAAATTATGAAATATAAAATATTTAAATCAAAATAAGAATTTTATAATTTATCTTATAATTATAGGCTTACATCACTTGATGTAAGCCATTTATCATATTCAAATATAGTTGTAGTTAACTAATTCAAATACAAAACTATTTATAAACAATTAATCCATCCGTTAAGATTTGCTTCAGGCGTTACCATCTTATCCATATCAAATCTAATATCAATAGCATTTGTAACAATAGCATCCTTACAACTATTTTGGATATCCTTTAATGTATGTCCAATCCATCCTCCATTCGTTGCAAATGGAATTATTGTCTTGCCTGACAGATCGTATTTAGATAAAAAAGTTGCAACTGATGGAGCATAAGTATACCACCACACAGGAGTCCCTATAATAATAGTATCATAATCTCCCAAATTTACATTAAGAGGTTTAATAGCTGGTTTAAATCCACGGTCTACTTCCTGTTTTCCTTGTTCAACTACTGAATTATAATCACCTGTATAAGGCTTTACAGTTTCAATTTCGCAGATATCTGCACCAGTAGCCATCTGAATCTTTTCTGCAATTTTCTTCGTATTATTTGTATATGAATAATACACAATCAACTTTTTTCCAATAATATCTATTCCTCCCATACTTCCTTTGCAAGTGTAAATATTGCCCAAGCATTTGGCCATCCCACATAAAATGCCAGATGTGTAATGATTTCAGCAATTTCTTCCCTAGTTACTCCGTTATTTTTTGCATTTACCATATGGTATTTTAAAGAGTTGTCAAAAATTCCTTTTGTCATTAATGCCGTTACCGTAATTACACTGCGATCCCTAAGGGATAATTTATCCTCTCGTGACCATACTTCACCAAATAAAACATCATCATTTAATTCCGCAAATTTAGGTGCAAATGTTCCAAGGGCATCTCTTCCTGCTGTTTGATTTTTCATAACTATCTCCTTTCTAGTCAGGCAGAATTTTCATCCTGCCTGACCACACAATCTTATCTTAATTTTTCATATTCTTCATCTGTCACTGGTTCACACCATTCATTGGAAGTACCTTCTACTGGAACAGATAGGGACAGATGCGCAAAAGCTTCATCTGCTACAGCACCGTGCCAATGTTTGATTTCTGGAGCAATATATACTACATCTCCGCTCTTTAAAAGTTGTGTCTCTTTACCAATCTCCTGATACCATCCATGACCACCAACACATATTAATATCTGTCCAGCACCATGATGGATATGCCAATTATTACGGCATCCTGGTTCAAATGTAACATTGCAAATCATTACTTCCTTACTATTCAAAAGACTTAAATAGCTTTTCCCAATAAAATAAGGTGCATAAACGGTATTTTCTTCTCCAAGTAAAAAGTCAGATACTTTTTCTAAATCTTTTCTATCCATATTATTTTCACCTTCTTTTTTTTCTTATTTATATGATTTTTCATAAATTTTCAAACAATCTTCATGTGATAACGGACATGGATCACACATAAATAATCCACCCATAGTCTCTTTTGCATTTATTGCCATATTATTTAATTCATGTTTTTGTATTCCATAGTCTGACATTTTAAGTTCAGCCACTCAACAGTCCTTCTGTAATTTTATAATCATTGTGTGATAAAGTCCTGAGGCTTATTTGCATCTTTCACAGTTCTTGCAAGGTAAGTTCCTATATTCTCAATTGCTGTCAAAGCATACATGTCGCTCATCATATTAGCAGCTACTGAAATATAACATTCTGTGTACTATGGAATAATGAATCAAACCCTTGATAAGCTGTAAATGTAGCTGAAAGACTTTTTATCAGTTCTGGATCCACTATTGCTAAAACTGGATAAATTTAATTGTCCTGCACCAAATAATAATCTAGTTGGTGAATATTTCATAAAATTCATATACAACACTCCTATTTTTTTATTATCAGAAGTCATTTATAAAATGCGATTTATGATTGCGAAATCTTCTTCAATGACTTAATATATTTATATGCTAATACCTAAACCTAACTTTAGGTCAACCTTTTTTCTAAAAAATTTAAAAATATTTTTGGAGGTACTTTATGAATTATTCAATTGGTGAGATATCTAAAATGTTAAATATATCTATATCAGCCCTACGTTACTATGATAAAGAAGGACTTCTTCCTCTTGTAAATAGAAGTTCTGGAAACATCCGAATATTTAATGATACAGACATAGAATGCCTGAAAATGATAGAATGTTTAAAAAATACAGGTGTGCCACTTAAGGATATCAAACAATTTTTTGAATGGTGCGAAGAAGGAGATTCCACTATTGACTTAAGATATGAGTTGTTCCTTCATCAGAAAGAAAAAACAGAACATCAAATTGCTATTTTGCAGAAATCTTTAGATCGTATTAATTATAAATGCGAATTTTATAGAATTGCCAAAGAAAATGGGACCACTAATTTACCTGGATTAAAAGATGAACTTGCAATGAAATTTCTAAATACAAACTCAAATAAATAATAAATAGAGACAATCGTTAAGCTATTTATAATAACCTAAAAAACTCTTACCTGTATATTTAATACAAGTAAGAGTTTTACTAAACTATTATTATGATTTTAACTTACGCTTTTGTGCAAAGTCAGCTACTGCAGTATAAAGTACATCTGTTGAAGAATTAAGTGCAGTTTCACAAGAATCTTGTATAACTCCAATTACAAATCCAACACCAACTACTTGCATAGCAATATCATTTGGAATACCAAATAAACTACAAGCAAGTGGTACTAATAATAATGATCCTCCTGCCACTCCTGAAGTTCCGCATGCACTTACAGCTGATAATATAGTTAATATTATAGTTGTACCAATATCTACATTTATACCAAGAGTGTTAGTTGCAGCAAGTGCTAATACTGATATAGTTATAGCAGCGCCTCCCATATTTATAGTTGCTCCAAGTGGTATAGAAATTGAATATGTATCTTCGTTTAATCCAAGTTCCTTACATAATGCCATATTTACAGGTATATTAGCAGCTGAACTACGAGTAAAGAACGCTGTAATACCACTATCTTTTAAACATTTAAGAACAAGTGGATATGGATTTTTATGTATTACTATAAAAGTTATTATTGGATTTACTACTAAAGCAAAAAATGCCATACATCCAACTAGTACTAATATCAATTGACCATATTTAATTAATGATTCTAGCCCTTGCTTAGATATACTATCAAATACAAGCCCCATTATTCCAAATGGTGCTAAATTGATTATCCATCTTACTACTTGTGATATAGCATCTGAAAGATTTGCTATAATTTCCTTAGAGCTTTCATTAGCATTTTTTAGAGCAAAACCTATAATTACTGCCCAAAATAATATTCCTATATAATTAGCATTAGAAAGTGCACTAACTGGATTAGATACTATACTCATTAATAAATTATGTAATACTTCTCCTACACCACTTGGTGGTGTTAAGTTTTCTACACTTGTAGTAAAAACTAAGTTAACAGGGAATAGAAAACTACCAATAACTCCAACTATTCCTGCCGAAAGTGTTCCTAAAAGATATAATACTATAACTGACTTCATATTAGTCTTTTTACCTTCTTTAAACTGAGAAAGTGCAGCCATTACTAAGAAAAACACTAATATTGGAGCTATTGCTTTTAATGCACCTACAAATAATGATCCCAATATCGATATTGGCGCTCCTAAATTTGGAATTGTTAATGCAAATATTATACCTAATATTAGACCGAATATGATTCTTTTAACTAAACTTATATTATTCCATTTTTCTATTAATTTTTTCATTTTTCCTCCTTATCTTTATCTTAGTGTTAAAAAATATAATAAAATAATATCATAATAATGTTTTTTCCACAATAAAAATAATATTATTTCAATTTTTTATACGCTAAAACTGTATTTTTTCCACACATTCTATGTAAGAAAGACTCTTTTAAACTTTCTTGTAAGCTTATCTCTTTTGTTATTTCAAATACATATTTAGTATTCATAAAATAATTCATATATTAGCTTTAATATTTAAAAGACAAAGAAAAAAGTAATCAATCTTTATAAGATTAGCACCTTTTCTTACTTATATTATGTGAAATTTTTATAAAAATAAACATTTAATTTAAAAATGACTGTTACATAAATTTTTAACTTTCCAATAAATAAGTTGAATAAATGAAATTAAAGTTATGTTACTTATTCTTCCTTGGTTTTTGCATTTTTAAAATAACAACAGTTCCAATATCTATAAAGTAAGTACCTAAACTTTCTAAAGAAATTATCACAATAATTATAGACAGCAATATAATTTAAAAAAGATGACTCCTGTTCAATACAGAAATCATCTTCTAAATTATTCTACTCTTGTTTAAACTGTTCTTGACAAAAAATACAGTTTAAGCAGTATGAAATAGTACTTTTTATTGTATTAAATTAATCTCTTAAAGTTGCTCCAAGTTTATATTCTAAAGATCTTAATATCTTATCATGTGTCTTATTAACTTCTTTATCTGTTAAAGTCTTATTTTCATCTCTATATGCAATTGCATAAGCTATACTCTTCTTACCTTCAGGTATTTGCTTTCCTTTATATATATCAAATAATTCTACTTTTTCAACAATATTTCCACCAGCTTTTCTTATAGTTTGATCAATTTCTTGAACTAGAACTTCATCATCAACTAATAAGGCTATATCTCTAGTTACTGCTGGGAATTTTGGAAGTGCTTTATATTTTCTAGCTATTTCAGCATTTTCATATAAAACATCTAGATTTATTTCTGCAACAAAGCAAGGAACATCTAATCCATAGTTTTCTGTAACATCTGGGTGTATTTCTCCAAAAACACCTGCCTTATTCTTACCAAGCATTAATGCAGCTGTTTTTCCTGGATGATAACTTGGATTATCACTTTCTCTTACATAATTTGCATTATTTATTCCTAAGCCTTCAAGTATATTTTCAACTATTCCTTTTAAATCTAAGTAATCACAATCACCATATATTCCAATAGTTAATATATTCTTTTCTGTTGGAAGTTTTGTTTCATCTTCATTTGGAATATATATTTTTCCCATTTCAAATAATCTTACAAAATCATTGTTTCTAGCATAGTTTCTTTCTAAAGATTCCATAATTGAAGGTAAAGTAGTTGTTCTCATTACACTATAATCTTCACCTAATGGGTTCTTTATTTTAACAACATTTCTAAGTTCACTATCTTCTGATAAATTAACCTTATTAAATACTTTTGGCGATACAAATGAATAACTGATAGATTGATTTAATCCACTTCCAGTTGCAAGTAGTATTATGTTATCATCTAAAACTTCTTTTCTATATTTAGATTCTCTATCAGTAGAAACCTTAAATATTGTTGTAGGAATCTTATCATATCCATAAATTCTAGCAACTTCTTCTGCAATATCTTCTTTAATTGCAAGGTCTATTCTAAATGTAGGAGTTTTTAATACTAAATTATCTCCATCTATTTCAGTTAATATTTCTAAACTATCTAAAGCTTCTTTCATTCCTTGTTTAGAAATATCTGTACCTAAGAATTTATTTATCCAATTAGAATCAACTACTAAGTTTCCTTCTTCTTTTTTATTAGGATAGATATCTATAGTACCTTCCATAACTTCTCCAATTCCTAGCTCACATACTAAAGCACAAGCTCTGTCTAATGCTAATTGTGCTAAGTTTGGATCAATATCTTTTTCAAATCTAGAAGAAGCTTCTGTTCTTAAATTTAACTTTTTAGAATTCACTCTTATATTAGTTCCATCAAAATTTGCACATTCAAAAACAATTTCTGTAGTATCATCTTTAACTTCTGAGTTTAAACCACCCATTATTCCAGCAAGACCTACTGTTCTATCCCCATCTTTAATACAAAGCATAGAACTATCTAATTCTCTTTCAACTTCATCTAAAGTTGTAAACTTTTCTTTATCATTCGCTCTTTCTACAACTATTTTATTATTTGCAAGCTCTCTTCTATCGAAAGCATGCATTGGCTGACCTATTTCTAACATAACAAAATTTGTTATATCAACAATATTATTTATAGGTCTTACACCTGCTTCAAGTAACCTTTCTTGCATCCAACCTGGTGATGGTGCAATTTTTACATTCTTAACTCCTCTTGCCATATATCTATTGCAAAGTTCATCTTTTATTTCAACCTTAAGTTCATCATTAATATCAGATGAACTTGAAGCTTTGTATTCTAAATTAGGCATTTTATAAGAAGTTCTTAAAGTTGCAGCTGCTTCTCTTGCCATACCTATCATACTTAAACAATCTGGTCTATTTGAAGTTATTTCAAAATCTAATATTGCTTTATTTAAACCTAAAACTTCTTTAATATCCTTACCTAGTTCTGTATCAGTTGGTAATATTAATAAACCATGAACTGGTTCATCTCCTGCTGTTCCTAATTCTTCTTCTGAACAGAACATACCATTTGAAACAACACCTCTAAGTTTTCCTTTTTTAATTTTAGTTCCATCTGCTAAAACCGAACCATGTAAAGCAACTGGTACAACATCTTGCTCTTTCATATTAGTTGCTGCAGTTACTATTTGTATTTCTTCAGTTCCAATATCTACTTGACAAATACTTAATTTATCAGCATCAGGATGTTTTTCAATCTTTACAATTTTTCCTGTAACTACATTTTGTATTACATCTCCTTGAACAATTACTTCTTCAAGTTGTGAACCTGATAAAGTTAATCTATCTCCTAATTCTTTTGGACTTACATTTATTTCTGCATAATCTTTTAACCAATTATATGGTATCTTCATATTTCTTACCTCCGTAGTTTAGAATTGATTTAAAAATCTCATATCACTTTCATATAATAGTCTGATATCATCTATACCGTACTTAAGCATTACCATTCTATCAACACCAAATCCAAATGCAAATCCGCTATAAACTTCTGGATCTATTCCACAATTTCTTAATACATTTGGATGTACCATTCCGCATCCTAGTACTTCTATCCATCCACTACCTTTACATACTTTACAACCTTCTCCCCCACATACGAAACAAGTTGCATCCATTTCAGCGGATGGTTCTGTAAATGGGAAATGATGTGGTCTAAATTTTGTTACAACTTTATCTCCAAACATCTTTTTAGCAAATAGTTCTAAAGTTCCTTTTAAGTCTGCAAAAGTAACTCCTTTATCTATAACTAAACCTTCCATTTGATAGAATATAGGTGAATGAGTTGCATCAACTGCATCTGATCTATAAACTTTTCCTGGAGAAATCATCTTTATTGGTGGTTCTTGTTTTTCCATTGTTCTAATTTGAACTGGAGAGGTTTGGGTTCTTAAAACTATATTATCATTTATATAGAATGTATCTTGCTCACTTCTTGCTGGATGATCCTTTGGAATATTTAATGCTTCAAAGTTATAATGATCAAGCTCTACTTCTGGACCTTCTTCAACAGTAAATCCCATTGAAATAAAAATTTCCTTCATACTTTCTAATGTTAAATCAAGTGGATGTCTTTTTCCTATTACCTTTTTCTTTCCTGGAAGAGAAATATCTATAACTTCACTAGAAAGCTTACTTTGCTTTTCTTTTTGTTTTATATCACTTGCAATTTGTTCTATTTTATCTTCTAATATGCTTTTTGCTTCATTAACTAATTTACCTATTAGAGGTCTTTCTTCAGGTGATACACTACCCATTCCTCTTAATATTGTAGTAAGTTCTCCTTTTTTTCCTAAGAATTTAACTCTTATTTCTTCTAATTCACTGCTTTTTGAAACACTTTCAAGTTTTTTCAATGCAGCTTCTTGAATTTCTTTAAGTTTTTCTTTCATTTCTTTTCTCCTTTCAATATTGGTAATATTTTAAGTTAATATTAAGTACTGTGTTAGACACATAATATATGTCTTATTTAAAGCAAAAAAAATCCATCCCCCGAAAAGGGACGGATTATCCGCGTTACCACCCTAATTGAAACTTATAATAAATATAAGAATCCAACTTAATATTTTAACGGTATTACCGCTAACTACTACTTTAAAACTTCACAGTTAGGACTCCCGAGTGAACTTCAATATTATTTCTTTTAAAAAAGCTTTCAGTCTATGGCTTTTTCTCCCTGCAAATTTCTTAATATCTACTCTCTCGTTCATAGTCTTTTATTATTTAATTCTATATAATTATACAAATAAACCATTTTAATTTCAATAGATTAATCTAACTTTTGTTTAAATAGAATTTTGTCGTACCTTTTCATAAATTATAATTGATGTAGCTATTGCTACATTTAAAGATTCAGCTCCTCCTGGCATAGGAATTTTTACTCTACTATCTGCTAACTTTAAGACTTCTTCTGAAACACCATTACCTTCATTACCAACAGTAAGTATTACTTTTCCTGATAATTCTTCTTTAAAAAAATCTTTACTACTTTCAAGAGAAGTTACTAATAATTTAAATCCATCATCTTTTAACTTTTTTATTAATAATAAATCATCATCATAATAAATTGGAAGATGAAAAAGCGAACCCATAGTTGCTCTTATTGTCTTTTCATTATATATATCAACTGTTCCTTTTGAAAGTATTATTCCATTAACTCCAGCAGCATGTGCAGTTCTAATTATTGTTCCCATGTTTCCCGGATCTTGCAATTTATCACAAAATAAATAAAAATCGCCTGAAACATCAAATTCTTTTTGTTTCATATCAACCACAGCTATTATACCTTGAGGATTTTCTGTAGATGTTAAATCTTTAAATAAGTTATCTGAAATGCAGTATATCTTTACCTTATTTCTTATTTCATCTCCAAAATAAAATTCTATTTTTTCATATGCATTTTTAGTTAAAATTAAATAATCAATATCTAAGTTTGCTTTAAACCCTTCATCAATTAATCTAAAACCTTCAATAACATATTTATTATTTTTATTTCTGTTTTTTCTATCTTTTAATTTTTTAGTTTCTTTATATAAATTGTTATCTTTACTTTCAATAAAAATCAAAGTATACACCTCAATTAATTTAATCTTACTATCATTCCTTCAAGCTTACTTAAATCTTTTGCTGATCCTATAGCAACTATTATATCATTAGCATTTACAATATCCTCTGCATAAGGAGAAATATTTATATCATCACCTTTTTTAATTGCCATAACATTTATTCCATATTGACTTCTTAACTTTATCTCTCTTAAACTCTTACCGTTCCATTCTTCTAATGCTTGGATTTCCATTATACTATAATCTGGAGATAGTTCAATATAATCTAATATACTTGATGAAACTAAATTATGTGCTACTCTAACTCCCATATCTTGTTCTGGTAAAATCACTCTATCTGCACCTATCTTATATAGGACTTTAGAGTGTATTTTATTATTTGCTTTAGCTATTATATATTTAACCCCTAGCTCCTTAACAAGTAAAGTTGCCATAACACTTGCTTGTATATTAGCACCAATTGTAACTATTGCAACGTCAAAATTTCTAAGTCCTAATGTTCTCAATGCATTTTCATCAGTAGCATCCATTTGGACTGCATGCGTAACATTATCAGAAATTTCTTGTATTATATCTTCATCTTTATCAATTACTAAAACATCATTACCTAATTCATATAGAGTTTCTGCAACAGAAGACCCGAATCTTCCAAGTCCAATTACAACAAATTGTTTATTTGTCAAACCACTTCACTCCTATCCTATTAATATCTTGGCTTCAGGATATTTGTATCCTGTTTTCTTCTTTTTAGTTACTAATGCTAAAATTACCGTTACTGGTCCAACTCTACCAAAATACATTGTAATTGCTATTACTATTTTACCTATTGTTGATAACTGTTGAGTTACTCCAGTAGTTAATCCTACTGTTCCAAAAGCAGACGTTGCTTCATAAAGTAAATTTATAAAAGATTGATCTGGTTCTGTTACTGTTAGAATCATAGTGACTACCATTACTAGAATCATTGCAATAACAAGTAATGTGAAAGCTCTATAAACTATATCTTTTGAAAATCTTCTATTAAAAACTTCAGTATCTTCTCTTCCTCTTAATACAGAAATTACAGTAAACATTAAAATACCGAATGTAGCTGTTTTTAATCCTCCTGCTGTAGATCCTGATGATCCTCCAATAAACATTAATAGTATTGTTACCAACTTTCCTGACATAGACATTCCATCTGTAGAGATACTATTAAATCCTGCTGTTCTTGGAGATACAGAGGCAAAATATGCATTTAAAATCTTATCTTTGAAATTCATATTTCCTAATGTATTTGGATTATTATATTCAAAAATTAATATTAATAAAAATCCACCTATTATTAATCCAGTAGTCATTAAAAGAACCATTTTAGAATTAGCCGATAATCTTTTAGCACCTTTATAATTATATATTTCAAGCCAAACTGCAAATCCCAGTCCTCCAATAATAATCAATATACTTATTGTTAAAAGTATAACTACATTACTTGAATAGCCTACTAAACTATTAAAATTTCCAATCAAATCAAATCCTGCATTACAAAAAGCAGATATAGAATGAAATAAACTATAAAAAATACCTTTTACAAAACCAAATCTTGGTATAAATTGTGTCGATAATAATAATGCGCCACAAAATTGAACAGAAAATGTTAATGCAAATACATACTGAACCATTCTTACTAAACCTTCAAGATTAAATGTATTCATAGCTTCCTGCATAAGTAATCTATCTCTTAATGTTATTTTTTTACCTAGCAATATTGCTATAAATGTAGTAAGAGACATGAACCCCAATCCACCTATTTCTATTAAGATTATAATTATAGTCTGACCAAATGGGCTCCAATAAGTTCCTGTATCTAATGTAACAAGTCCTGTAACACATACTGCTGATGTTGATGTAAAAATAGCATCTATAAAATTTGTATATTCACCAGAAACTGATGAAATAGGTAAAGTTAATAAAAGTGCTCCTATTAATATTACTATTGCGAAACCTAATGATAATACTTGTACTGCGTCAAGTTTTACCTTTTTAGTTAAATACTTTGCCATATACTCACCTCTAAAGGTTAAATTTTCACCTAATTAAAAATAATATTTTATTTTGTCTGTTTTTTATTATTTTTATGTGGATTTTGATATAATATATGCTTCTAATTAGATACTATTAATTCAAGACAGAATTTTTTTATAAAAGATTATAAATATAATAACTTAATTAGAGCATATATATTAAATAATTATCAAAAAATTTCATCTAAATAATAATTCTTTAATATATAAATAAAATGCGACCTAAGTCGCATTTTAAATTAAGCGTTTATTTGTTTTTTAGCAACTTCTACTAAATCTGCAAACGCTTTTGGATCATTTATAGCTATTTCTGATAACATTTTTCTGTTTATATCAATTCCTGCTAATTTAATTCCATTCATGAATTTTGAATATGAAAGACCATTCATTCTTGTTGCTGCATTTATTCTAGCAATCCATAATCTTCTATAATCTCTCTTCTTATTTTTTCTTCCAACATAAGCATTTCTTAATGCTCTAATTACTGATTCGTTAGCAGTTTTAAATAACTTACTCTTTCCACCGTAGTATCCCTTTGCAAGTTTTAAAACTTTTTTATGATTCTTACGAGCGTTTTTTGCTCTTTTTACTCTTGCCATGCTTTAAACCTCCTGTAATCTATCCAAATTATAGATATGGTAATAATTTCTTCATTACTTTTTCTTGTGATTTTGACACGTAGCCAGCTTTTCTAAGATTTCTCTTTGTTTTAGAACTTTTCTTAGTTAGGATATGGCTCTTAAAAGCTTTAGCTCTCTTAAGTTTTCCTGTTCCTGTCTTCTTAAATCTTTTTGCTGCACCTCTATGACTTTTCATTTTTGGCATGATAAAATCCTCCTCTCAAGTTATGCCTTTTTAGGGCCTAAAACCATTGTCATGTTTCTGCCTTCCTTTTTAGGATGTTTTTCTATTTGGCAGACATCTTGTAATTTATTTGCGAAGTTGTCGAGAATCCTTTGCCCAATATGAGTAAGTTCCATCTCTCTACCTCTAAACCTAACAGTGATTTTAACTTTATCTCCATCTAGTAAGAACTTTCTAGCATTTTTTGCTTTTATTTCAATATCGTGTTCTTCTATGGTAAGACCAACTCTTACTTCTTTGATGCTTATAACTTTTTGTTTTTTCTTTGCTTCTTTTTCTTTTTTAGATTGCTCATATATGAACTTACCGAAGTCCATTATCTTACAAACTGGAGGGTTTGCATTTGGTGAAATCATAACTAAATCTAATTCTTGTTCATCTGCTATCTTCATAGCTTCTCTTGAAGATATTACACCTAATTGAGATCCATCATTTGCAACTACTCTTAATTCCTTTTGTCTTATTTCTTCATTAATAAAATAATCTTTACTAATACTTTTCACCTCCGAATAGCTATATACATAATAAAAAGACGGCAACATTGCCGTCTTGTATTATCACTACTTTAAATCTAGAGATATTAACCATACTAGTAATTTAAAAACTGTATGGTGAGAAACGGCTCTGTTTCTTCTTGACAAAAATTATTTTATCATTTCTCTTATAATGTGTCAATACTTTTTACATTTATTTTTTTATTTATACATTTATTGCATCCTGTGCAATATTCTACTCTTTCACCAAATACACTATTTATAGTCTCTAGAAACTCTTTATTTATAGAATTTTCCTTTTTATGAATGATGATTTTTTTGGGAGTATTTGTGATTAGTCCACTTATCAATACATCTTCAGTACTTACATCACTTATTCTTTTACAATCAGCAAATTCTTGCATAAAATTTTTTAACAAATCTCTTTCATCATTATCTGTTACTATATATCCTCCATCATCCTCTATTATTATATTTATCAAATCTATTTTACACTCTTGTATATCAACAAAATATTTTAATAGTTTTACAAATTCCTGATATTCTTTTTCAACTATAAAGTCTTCTACAATCTTTTGTATTATTTTTTCTATATCTTCTCTAAGTTTTCTCATTCTAAATGTAATAAAACCATTTATATTAATTTCTTGTTTTTCTTTTATACACTCTCTTATTTCTTCAACTATTCCATTCATTTTATTTAAATAATATACAGAATTCATATCTTTTAAACAATCTTCACATTTTAACACTTTTATTATTTTATCTTCTACTTCTAATATTTCATCTTGTTTTAAGAAAAAATAACTTTCTGTCAAAAATTCAAGCATTTCCTTTTTTCTATAATTATCAATTACTATTCTATATAAAATATTACTTACATATAAATTAATTATATCTTCTACTTTTTCATTATACGATTCTTCTTCACAAATAATTTTAATAATATGTGTTTCTCCTTCAATACTCTCTACTAATCCTATTATTATATCTTTTTTCTTTAATAATTCTCTTAGTTCTTGTAATTCACTTACAAAATCTAAGTCCTCATTATAAGCTAATTTTAAAACAAGCATGGATTTCACTCCCTTCTTACATTAGTATGTAGTAAAATTAAATGAGTTATGCGAATAAAAAAATTCTTTAATTCCCATTTTAATCGGGTATTGTATTTTTAATAATATTGTAGTAACTTTTTATTAGGCACATAAACGAAAATAATATACTAAAGATGCGTTGTTTATTTTTAGCAGACTGGATACAATTTTAGTTAATATAGATCTATTAACTGAATTTTCTTACACAGTATAACGTAAAGCAAATATACTAATCTGTTATTTTTGATAGTGCCTTAACCAATATTAAAGGAGCATTATTATGTATTGTTTTATAGATTATAGAGCAACTAAAGAAGAACTGAATAACCTAATCAAACTGAATATAGAGCCCATATTAGTTCCCAAATATTCAAATGTATATGAAGCAATAAATGGACATCCAGATATTCAATTGAATATCTTAAAAAATGGATCTAATAATCAAATAATTGTGCAAAAAAATATATGTAAAGATTTTATAAAAACTTTAAATCATAATAATATAAAATATATTATTTCAAAAACCTCCTTGTCTAATACATATCCTGGAGATATAATTTTAAATTCATTAATTCTTGATAACTATTTTATACATAATCTAAAATATACCGATAAAAATCTTTTAAACTCCCAAAATTCTAAAAATTTAATTAATGTTTCTCAAGGTTATACTAAATGTTCTGTACTTCCTATTAATGACAAAGCACTTATAACAAGCGATATAGGAATTTATAAAAATTTAACCAATTTAAATTTTGATATTCTTTTACTCCCACCTGGTGATATAATTCTTCCTTCATTAAACTATGGATTTATAGGAGGTACTGGTGGAATGATATCTAAAGATAGGATGGCTTTCTTTGGTGAATTAGAAAATTATAAATGGGGTAATGAAATCAAAAAATTTCTCTCTAAATATAATGTATCTCCTATTTATTTAAGAAAAGGTAAATTAATAGATAGAGGCAGTTTACTCATCATTTAAACATCAGTAAAATTTTTAATCATCTTCACTATATAATAATATGATTTTAATTTTGTTCTGTTCCTAATTAATATTCTTATAATTGTATAAAGAACAAAAAAATATGCCTTAACATTAATTTGTTAAGGCATATTTTTTATATTTCAACCGAATCATTTTATTAATTAAACTTGGTTTATATAAATAAATATATATATTGTTTATACTAAAGTCTATATTCTTTTTAAACATTTATAATTCTTATTTAATATAATAACTTTATATTGAGAATTCTGTTTATGATAATAATATTAAACCTATTTTAAATATAACTTTTATATCAATATTTTTATTTTGTATTATTTTTTAATAAAGTTCCTATATCTTCAGTTGTAAATTTATATTTTGTATTACAAAAATTACATACTATTTCTTCTGACTTTCCTTCATCATATATTTCTTGTAAATCACTTTTCCCTATAGAAATTAAAGCTTTTTCTACTTTTTCTCTAGAACAATCACATTTATATTCTGGATATATTGAATCTAGTATATTTAAATCCATTCCTTCAAAAATAAATTCTAGTATTTCCTCTATAGTTTTTCCTTCCAATATTAATGAAGTAATAGGTGGAATCTCTTCTAATCTATATGTTACTAAATCTGCTAATAACGGATCTGCACCTGGCATCATTTGAATTATAAATCCTCCTGCTGCTTTTATTGATAAATCTTTATCAACTAAAACGCCTAATGATACTGCTGATGGTGTTTGCTCTGATACTGTAAAATAATAAGCAAAATCTTCTGCAATTTCCCCACTATATATTGGCACTTGACCTACATATGGATCTTTTAAACCTAAATCTTTTATTACATATAAAAGACCATCTTTACCAATAGCACCACCAACATCTAATTTACCTTTTTCATTAAGTTCTTTATTTATATGAGGGTTTCCTATAAAGCCTTTAACACTTGCATCATTATGAGCAGTTATTGTTATACCACTTGCTTCTCCCCCTCCATTGATTTTTAATGTAACTGATTCTTTATCAGATTTTAGTGTAGTACCCATTAATGTTCCTGCTGTAAGCATTCTTCCTAATGCTGCAGCTGCTACTGGAGTACAATCATGTATTTTACTTCCTTCACTAACTAAATTGGTTGTAATCCCTCCAATTATTCTAATCATACCTTCTTTTGCTGTTGCTCTAACAATTTTGTCTTTCATAAATATCGCCTCCATTATTTACTTACAACGTAAACTATTCTTTCACTCTTTTCATCCACGTCTTTATTAATGTATCCCTCAAATTTCCCAATCACTTTAAAACCACATTGTCTCAAAGCTTTCTCTATATATTCTTCCTTATAAGCTTTTTCTATATGTTCTTCTTCAAACTTTTCATATAAACTAGTATTCTTATCCTTAACGAAAAAGGTTAAAAACATATTTAATACTTCATCTTCAAAAACATTTTCCCATGTATAAAAAACCTCATCTGAATTATATGTATATATATTATTCCCTAATATATTTGATAACTTATAATAAGAGTTTATGTCAAATATAAATAATCCATCTTCTTTTAAATGATCATATACACCTTTGAAGTATTCAATTAAATCCTCATTATCTGTAATATAATTAGTTGAATCAAGTACAGATGTTATTAAATTAAACTTATGATTTAATGACAAATCACACATATCTTGACATATTATTTTAGCTTTAATTTTGTTTTTTTTAAATTTATTAAAAGCTATATTTAACATATCTTCTGATAAGTCTACAGCATAAATATTTTTAAAATATTTAGCAACATTTACACCTACATTACCTGTCCCACATGCTAAATCTAAATAATCTTCATATTGTATTTGATATTCTTTACATAACTCTAATATTCTATTACTAACTAAATTATAATCTATATCTTCATATATTAATTTATCATAAATATTTGCAAACTCTCCATAAGCCATAAGTTGTTAACCATCCTTAAATATAATTATTCCAACAATTATATTATATCTTAATACTTAATTAGTCAACTTTATGGCTTATTTTATAGACTATATAAATTTACTTTAAAATATATAAACATTTCTATTATGTTTTATATGATTTAATATATTATTTTTCTTTATCTTGAATACCATCATTACCATCTACTATTTGATTATTAGTTGGCATTTTAAGTTGTTTTTTACGTTTAGTCATAAGTCCTCCTATACGTCCAGTCTCTTCTGCTGAAAGACCACCCCAACCTTCTTTATTTACTTTATCACTTAAGCCTAGTTCTTCTGCAATTTCATATTTAAGTTTTTCTCTCATCTTTTCAAGTTCTGTAAGTTCTTTATTTGATTTTATTTTTGATTTTATTATTTTTTTTAACGGTGTACTACTCATCTATCTATCAACTCCTCTCAAAAAATAAATAATAAAATTTTAAAATTAAACTACTTATTAATAAATATATAAGTTCCAACAAAATTTGTTCATTAATATAAATCTTAGAATATTTATAAATGATATAACTAATAAAGTATATCCATGAACTTATATAAAAAATTTATTATATATATATTTCTAATTTTTGAGTATTAATATACATAGTTACTTTATATAAAAAATTAGAAATTTAGTAATTTAGATTAGAACATATATATTAATTTATTTTTATTATTTCACTAATACTATGTTCTGAATACATTATTAGTATGTACTAAACTTTAATATGATATTAAAATTTTTAACTTATTTCTCACCTTATACTTGATATTTTTATCATATTTAACTATAGTATTTGTATATTGTATAATTGTAAAACAATAAATTAGGAGGGATTATCGTGTATAATATCGCAATAGTTGGGGCTACTGGAAATGTAGGTAGAAAATTTTTAGAAATCTTAGATCAAAGGGATTTTCCAGTAAAAAATTTATATCTTTTCGCCTCTAAGAAATCTGAAGGTAAAGTATTAAAATTTAAAGGAAAGGATTATACTGTTGAGGAAACATGTGAAAAGAATATAAAAGATAAAAAAATAGATTATGCACTTTTTTCAGCAGGTGGAGACGCAAGTAAACAATTTGCACCTATATTTGCTTCATATGGTGCTGTAGTAATAGATAACAGTAGTGCTTGGAGAATGGATCCAGAGGTACCTCTTGTAGTACCTGAGGTTAATCCCGAAGATATAAAACTTCACAAGGGAATAATTGCAAATCCAAACTGTTCAACAATTCAAGCAATGCCTATTATGAAAGCCTTAAATGATAAATATGGAATTAAAAGAATAGTTTATTCAACTTATCAAGCAGTATCTGGAGCTGGTGTTCAAGCCATAAAAGATTTAGAAGACGGACTAAACGGAATTGAACCAAAAAAATTTCCATATCCTATAGCAGGTAATATATTACCTCATATAGATGTATTTTTAGATAATGGTTATACTAAAGAAGAAGAAAAAATGATCAAAGAAACAAGAAAAATTCTTCATTGTCCTGATCTTAAAATCACTGCTACTACTGCAAGAGTTCCAGTATTAAACAGTCATAGTGAAAGTATAAATGTTGAGTTTAACTCATCATTTGAAATTGAAGATATTTTTGAATTATTAAGAAACACTAATGGTGTAACTGTATATGATGATGTTAAGGACTTAAAATATCCTACACCACTTTTAGTTTCAGGAAAAGATGATGTTTATGTAGGTAGAATTAGAAGAGACTTCAGTGTTGATAATGGCCTAAACCTATGGGTTGTAGGTGATAACATAAGAAAAGGAGCAGCTCTTAATGCTATTCAAATTGCTGAAATAATGATCCAATCTAACAATTAATAATGGAGGAATTTAAATGTCAGTATTTGAAGGTTCAGGTGTAGCTATAATTACTCCTTTTGATGATAATGGAGTAAATTATGATAAGCTAAAAGATTTATTAGAATGGCACATTAAAGAAGGTACAGATGCTATAGTTATTTGTGGTACTACAGGTGAAGCCACTACAATGACAGAAGAAGAAAAGAAAAAAACAATTAAATTTACTGTTAATGTAGTAAACAAAAGAATACCTGTAATTGCAGGTACAGGTTCAAATAATACTAATTCTGCTATCGAAATGAGTAAATATGCAGAAAGTATTGGTGTTGATGGACTTCTTGTAATTACCCCTTATTATAATAAAACATCTAAAAAAGGATTATTAAAACATTTTACTGCTATAAACGATGCAGTTAAAACACCTATAATTCTTTATAATGTACCAAGTAGGACTGGTGTAAATATTACCCCTAATGATTTAATGGAAATATCTAAATTAAGTAATGTAGTTGCTATAAAAGAAGCTAGTGGCAATATAAGTCAAATAGTTGAAATGAAAGCATTATGTAAAGATAAAATAGATATATACTCAGGTAATGATGATCAAATCGTACCTATTATGTCTCTTGGAGGCAAAGGGGTTATATCTGTTTTAGCTAATGTTATTCCTAAAGAAGTTCATGAACTTACAAAAAACTGCTTAAATGGTAAGTTTAATGAAGCTCTAGACATTCAGTTAAACAAATTATCTTTAACTAATACTTTATTTATAGAAACTAATCCTATCCCTGTTAAAACAGCAATGAATCTTATGGGTTTACAAGTTGGATCTTTAAGACTTCCACTTTGTGAAATGGATGATAAAAATCTAGAAATATTAAAGACTGTTTTAAAAGAAAATAAATTAATATAAGGTGATAAAATGATTAGAATAGTATTAAATGGTTGTTCAGGAAAAATGGGAAAAGTTATTACTGAATGTACAACTAAATTTAAAAATTTAGAAATAATTGGTGGAATAGATAATTTTTCTTCTGAAACTTCTTATCCTATATATAAAAATACAGAAGAGTTGAATATAGACTATGATGTTTTACTAGATTTTTCAAGAGCTGATGCTTTGCAAGGTTTAATAAGTTTAACTGAAAAAACAAAAAAACCTTTAGTTATATGTTCAACTGGTTTTTCAGATGAAGATTTAGCATTAATAGATGAAAAAAGTAAAACTTTACCTTTATTTCGTTCGGCTAATATGTCTCTTGGAGTTAACCTAATAAATTCTTTATTAAGAAAAGTAACACCACTTCTTTATGGTAATTATGATATTGAAATAATTGAAAAACATCATAACCAAAAAGTTGATTCTCCTAGTGGTACTGCTGTATTACTAGCTGATACAATAAAAGAATCTATAATAGAAGAAACCACATTTGTATATGGACGTTCTGGTTCATCTAAGAGAAAAGAAAATGAAATTGGAATTCATGCCATTAGAGGTGGTTCTATAGTTGGAGATCATGATGTTATATTTGCCGGAAGTGGCGAAGTAATAGAGCTATCTCATAAAGCTATATCAAGAGAAGTGTTTGCAATCGGTGCTTTAAAAGCTTGTGAATATATGGGCACTATATCTGACCCAGGTCTATATAACATGGATGATGTTATAGGTATAACTAAATAAACTTAAAGGATATTAACATTCTTTAAATAGGAGGCTTAAAAAGTCTCCTATTTAATTATAAAAAAATAGACCTAAAGCTAGGTCTATTTTGTATAATTACTATTTTCCTTCTATATATGCCTTATCAAAGTATATAAAACCTAATGGTGATACACTAACACCTTTTACATAGTCTTTTATGCCTTTAACTTTTACTTGATAATTTAATGGAATTACTGGCATATCATCCATTAATATATCTTCTGCTTGATGTAATATTTCAGATCTCTTATTTTGATCTGTTTCAACTTTAGCAGTTCTTATTAACTTATCATATTCAGGATTATTATATCCAGCACAATTTTGTCCCGATGTACTTTCCCACATATCTAAGAATGTCATTGGGTCTACATAATCCCCGACCCATGAATGGAATCCTATTTCATATTGTTTTGCAGTTCTTGTAGTTTGGAATACTTTCCATTCTTGACTTTGAAGTTGAATATCTATTCCTAAATTAGTCTTCCACATATCTTGAAGCGCTTGAGCAATATCACCATTTGGATTAGTTGGATTAATAAGTGCTACAAGTGTTGGGAATCCTTCTCCATTTGGGTATCCAGCTTCAGCTAATAATTTCTTAGCTTCTTCTACATCACCTTCTGGTTTAAAGTATTGTTTTTCAGCAAAATCTTTTCCATCTGAATCTTTAATTCCTGCTGCTACAAATCCAGTTGCTGGGGATTGACCACCTTTTAGTATATTTTTTATTATAGATGGTCTATCAATCGCAAGATTCAATGCCTTTCTAACTCTCTTGTCTTGTAATACTTTTGTTGCATTAGGATCAATTGAATTTACTGTATCAGAAACATTTATTACATAGAATCCTGTTCCTAATAACGGGAATTTTTTCCCTGTACCATCAGCTAAAGCGCCTTCAATTTCTGATGTTGGCACAATATCTACCATATCAAAAGTTCCGCTTTTAAAACTTGCCCAAGCTGATGTATCTTCTGTAACAAGTTTTACATCTACTTTATCAAGTTTTACATTTGATGCATTATAATAATTTTCATTCTTCTCTAAAACTATTTCATCTTTCATTCCATATTTGGTCATTTTAAAAGGACCATTAGAAATATAAGTTTCAGCATTTAAAGCCCATTGCGGATTTGATTCAACAACTTTTTTATCTACAGGTAAATAGCATGGAAATGCTGTTAATTCTAAGAAATAAGCACATGGTGCAGCTAATGTTACTTGTAAAGTCTTATCATCAAGTGCTTTTATAGCAACATCCTCTAAACTACCCTTACTTTGATTATAAGCTTCTGCGCCTTTTATATATGACATTTGAAATGCATATTCAGAAGCAGTTTCTGGATTTAATACTCTCTTCCAAGCATATTCAAAATCGTTTGCAGTAATTGAATCTCCATTTGACCACTTAAGATTATCTTTTAAGTGAAAAGTATAAACTATTCCATCTTCTGAAATATCACATTTTTCGGCTACACCTGGAACTGGTTTATTATTCTCATCTAATTTGTATAAACCTTCAAATGCATTCACTATAATCGTTCCACTATCAATAGCAGAAGTTAATGCTGGATCTAAAGTTTTTGGATCTGCATTTAAGTTATAAGTTAAAACTTGTCCAGATGAAGATTTAGATGATCCACCTCCACATCCTGTCAAAA
This sequence comes from Clostridium weizhouense, assembly GCF_019431045.1. Taxonomy (GTDB): domain Bacteria; phylum Bacillota; class Clostridia; order Clostridiales; family Clostridiaceae; genus Clostridium; species Clostridium weizhouense. The sequence continues at coordinate 33,292 of NZ_JAHXPT010000005.1, forward strand.
CTGAAACTCCTAAAGTCAATGCTAAAGACATAGCACATAACTTCTTAAGTTTACTTACTTTCATTATTTTTCCCCCTTAAATTATAAATATAGTTTATTTTATAATATTTAGTAATTTTAACACATAATCACATCTAATGATTAGCATCTACAGCAGTCATAATTATATTAATATAAGCATTATAATTGCTTTCTATCGGATAATGATTTCTAATTTCAATTAAAAATACACAACCCAAACAAACCATAGACAACGGTTGCATAAAACTAAATATTTTTTATCTAATAGCTATATATCTCTTTATATTTTTATAAATAACTTAAAAATTCCTATCTTTTATAGATACGATTTCTAAGTCTTATATATTCATAAAACTTAGAAATCTCTAAATATAATTTTATAACGTAAAAAAATATAAATTAATCATATAAATGACATGCTACAAAATGTCCTGGTTTAACTTCTTTTAATTCAGGATCAACTTCTCTGCAAATAGGTTTTGCATATCTACATCTACCTTGGAATCTACATCCCGGTGGTGGATCTATTGGAGACGGAATATCTCCTTCTAATATTATTCTATTATTATTTTTTGCTATATTCGGATCAGGTATAGGTACTGCTGATAAAAGAGCTTGCGTATATGGATGCAAACCTTCAGAATAAACAACATTACTTTCCCCTTTTTCCACCATTCTTCCTAAATACATAACTCCAATATGTGTTGATATATGTTTAACCATTGAAAGATCATGAGCAATAAATAAATATGTTAATCCTAATTCTTCTTGAAGTTCTTCAAGCATATTTATAACCTGAGCTTGAATTGAAACATCAAGTGCTGATATCGGTTCATCACATACTATTAAAGATGGTTGAACTGCTAACGCTCTTGCAATACCTATTCTTTGTCTTTGACCACCTGAAAACTCATGTGGATATCTATTTATATGATCACTTGCAAGACCAACCTTTGATAAAAGACTTCTAATTCTTTCAGTTCTTTTTTCACCTTTATATAAATTATGAACATCTATAGCCTCTCCAATTATATCTCCAACGGTCATTCTTGGATTTAATGAAGCATATGGATCTTGGAATATCATTTGTAATTCTTTTCTTAAAGGAACCATTTCTTTAATTGAATAATTAGTTATATCTTTTCCTTTAAATACTATTTTACCTGACGTAGGATTATACAGTTTTAATATAGTTCTTCCTGTTGTTGTCTTACCGCAACCTGATTCTCCTACTAAACCTAATGTTTCACCTTTATTTATTGTAAAAGAAACTCTATCTACAGCTTTAACATAGCTTTTACCCTTAAATAAACCTTTATTAACCGGAAAATATTTACACAAATCTTTTACTTCTAAAATTACTTCATTCTTATTTTCCACTATCTTTCCCTCCTTATAGGTGATTCAACCGTTGGTGCATTTTCATGACATAACCAACACGCAACTTTATGATTCTCTCCTACTTCAAAGTGTGGAGGTTGTTTTTGAAGGCAAATTTTCATTGCATATTCACACCTAGCAGCAAACGGACACCCTACTGGTGGTTTTAATAAATCTGGTGGTTGACCTTCTATAGGTTTAAGTTTTTCTTTTTTATTTTCTTTTGGATTTGGTACACTTCTTAATAGTCCCCAAGTATATGGATGTCTTCCTCTGTAGAATATATCTTCAGTAGAACCAGTTTCTACTACTATTCCGCCATACATTACATTTATTCTACTACATAAATCTGCAACAACTCCTAAATCATGAGTTATTAATATAATTGAAGTATTAAGTTTATCTTTTAAATCTTTCATTAAATCTAAAATTTGTGCTTGAATTGTTACGTCTAATGCTGTTGTTGGTTCATCCGCTATAATAAGCTTTGGCTTACAAATTAAGCTCATAGCAATCATTGCTCTTTGTCTCATACCACCTGAAAATTCATGAGGATATTGTTTCATTCTTTTTTCTGGACTTGGTATACCAACTAAATTCAACATTTCAATCGCTTGTTTTTTTGCTTCTGATCTACTCATTGATCTATGTTTTAATAAAGGTTCAATTAATTGATCTCCAATTGTATAAACTGGATTTAAGGATGTCATAGGATCTTGGAATATCATTCCTATATCATTTCCTCTAATACTTTCCATTTCTTTTTCTTTTACGTTAGAAATATCTTTTCCATCAAAATGTATTTCTCCGCCAACAAGTTTTCCGTTGTCAGCTAATAATCTCATAATAGACATCATGGTAACACTTTTACCACAACCAGATTCTCCTACTATTCCTAAAGCTTCTCCTTTATCTAAATAAAAAGATACACCTCTTACCGCATGTACTTCACCTACATTAGTTTTAAAGGAAGTTCTTAAATCTTTTACTTCTAATAACTTTTCCATCCTTCTTCCTCCTATCTCTTGTTCTTAGGATCTAATGCATCGCTTAATCCATCACCAAAAAGATTAAATGCCAATATAATCAAACAAATTGCCACTGCTGGGAATAACAATTGATAAGGATATTGATAAATAGCTTTCATTGCTTCATTAGCTAAAGTACCTAATGATGCTTTAGGTGGAATAAGACCTAATCCTATAAAGCTTAAAAATGCTTCTGTAAAGATAGCTTGTGGTATTAATAATGTCATTGTAACCATTATAGATCCAATACAGTTTGGTATTAAATGTCTAATTAATATTCTAGTATTTGAAGCTCCAAGTGCTTTAGCTGCAAGAACAAATTCTTGTTGCTTTAATTGAAGTACATCTCCTCTTACTATTCTAGCCATTCCAATCCAATAAGAAATAGAAAGAGCTATTATTATTGTAGAAAGACCACTTCCACCACTTCCTGGTTTATTTAAAATAGCCATTAAAATTATTACATATATAGTTAATGGAATAGAATATAAAACATCAACTATTCTCATCATTATATTATCAACTTTTCCGCCCAAAAATCCTGATATTCCACCATATAATACTCCGATAAATAAATTAATAAATGCTGCTGCTATACCAATTTTTAAAGAATATCTAGCGCCAAAAAATACTCTTACAAATATATCTCTTCCTAACTGGTCTGTTCCAAACCAATGTTCTGATGAAGGTTTTAAATTAGCTAACTCTAATCTTGTTTCCGAATAATTAAAGCTTGATACCCATGGGACTATACCTGCTGCTCCTATAATTAATATTATTGCTATTAATGATATTAATGCCATCTTATTACTTTTTAATCTATTCCATGCATCTTTCCAATAACCAATACTAGGTCTTATAACCACATCGACCTTTTTTTCTTCTTCAGTTAGAGGAGTAAATAGTTCCTTTTCTAAACTCATTTCTTGTTCCATATCTTCTCTCCCCTTCTTTCTAAACTTCTACATCTTCTAATTTTATTCTTGGATCAATTACTACATACATAATGTCTACTAAAAAATTAAACATTATTAACATTGTACAATAGAATACTGTAACTCCAAGTAGCATAGTATAATCTCTATTAGTAACTGATTGAACAAACTCATTACCTAATCCTGGAATAGCAAATATCTTTTCTACAACGAAACTCCCTGTCAAAATACTTGCTATTAAAGGCCCAATATATGTAACTATTGGAATTAATGAATTTCTTAATCCATGTTTTAATATAACAGTGCCTTTACTTAGCCCTTTAGCCTTTGCTGTTCTTATATAATCAGACTTTAGAACATCTAATAACTTGTTTCTTGTAAGTCTTGTAATAAAAGCCATTGATCCTAATGATAAAGCTATAACAGGCATAATATAGTGCTTCCAACTACTAAATCCTGTTGCTGGTAATAACCCTAACTCTACAGTTAAGAAGTATATTAAAACAGCTCCTATTACAAAACTTGGTATAGTTATACCTAAAGTTACTAAAAGCATAATAAGTGAATCTGCCCATTTACCCTTTTTAAGTGCAGCAACAATTCCTAACCCTACTCCAACAAGGACTGATGAAGCCACACTTACTAAACCAATCTTTGCTGATGCTGGAAATGAATAAGATATTGTATCTGATACCCTTCTTCCTTTAAAAGTCATGGACTCACCTAAATCTCCTTTTAGTAGATTTTTCATATACATTGTATATTGTTCTCCTAATGACTTGTCCATTCCATATTTTGCTTCCATATTAGCTCTAATTTCAGGTGTTAATTTATCACTATCAAATGGACCACCAGGCATAAGTCTCATTAGAAAAAATGTTAATGTTATGACAACCCATATTGTTAATATACTTGCTAACAATCTTTTCCCAATATATTTCAGCATTTTTCTCTCTCCCTTATTATAAATTTTAAAATTTATTTTTTATTCTATTTATTTAATAATTATATAATAATATTAAACTTTGTCAATAAATTAGAACCTAGAAGGCTCTTTATTTAACAATATAATAATGAAAACCATCTACAACAATACCTCTTAAACTGTGTATTTCTCTCAACTACAAATGTATTTCTTATTATTAATTATTTATTTTTTTCTAAATTTAATTGATATATTAATTAAATTAAATTTATTTTCTTACTATATTTTGAATCAATACCTAAATTAACTAAATTTTTATTAATTTTATCACATTTCAATTCATAATCAACAACTTTTTTATCGATATAAGTTGTTGATTTATTTATATTTTCCATAAAAGGATATATATATCGTTAAAAATTATACTTTCAATATTTAACAATAACAAAGTAATACTCTATCTACATAATAGATTTGTTATTTCTTCACTATACTTTATGTATAATATCTAATATATAAGTTCTAATAAAATTTGTTCATTAATATAACTCTTAAACTATTTATAAAATACTAAACTCACAATTATAATTTAGAAACTATATAGAAAATCTATTATGTATATAACTTCTAACTATACATTTATATAAATAAAAAAATCGCTTCGAATATATAGAGAATTAACTCTATATATTCTATTGAAGCAATTTAGAAATAACTTACTTTCCTTCTATATATGCTTTATCAAAGTATATAAATCCTAATGGAGATACTCTAACATCTTTAACATAATCCTTTATACCTTTTGGATTAGTATAATAGTATACAGGAATTATTGGCATATCTTCCATTAATACATCTTCTGCTTGATGCATTAAATCAAATCTCTTTGTAGGATCTTGTTCTGTCTTTGCTGATTTAATCAACTCATCATATTTAGGATTATTATATCCTGCATTATTTTGTCCTGAAGTACTAATCCACATTTCTAAGAATGTCATTGGATCTACATAATCTCCAATCCATGCATGTCTTGCTATTAGATATTCCTTATTATCTCTTGTTTTTTGGAATACTTTCCATTCTTGACTTTGAAGCTCAATATTTATTCCTAAATTATTTTTCCACATATCTTGAACTGCTTGAGCAATTGTTCCATGACCACTTTCAGGATTAAAACTTAATACTATTGAAGGGAACCCTTCTCCATTTGGATAACCTGCTTCAGCTAATAATTTTTTAGCTTCTTCAATATCTCCTTCTGGTTTAAAATATTTCTTTCCTGCAAAATCTTTTTCATCTTTTCCTTTAATTCCTTCTGGAACAAAGCTATAAGCTGGTATTTGTTCAGCTTTAGTTACATTTTTAACTAATGATGGTCTATCTATAGCAAGTGCTAACGCTTTTCTTACCTTTACATCAGATAAAACTTTTGCAGCTTCTGGATTTATTGATTTAGCCTTTTCAGAAACATTAACACAATAGAAATATGTTCCTAATTGATCAAATATTTTAGCTGTCCCATCCTTAACTGCTGTTTGAACTTCTGATAACGGTACAACATCTACCATATCGAATTGTCCTGATTGGTAACTTGCCCAAGCTGATGTTTCTTCAGTAACAAGCTTCATATCAACTTTATCTAGTTTAACTTTATCCTTATCATAATAATTTTCATTTTTATCTAATACTATTTGGTCTTTTATAGCATATTTTGTAATTTTAAACGGTCCATTTGAAACATATGTTTCAGCATTATTAGCCCATTGAGCATTTCCTTCAACTAATTGTTTATTTACTGGAAAATAACATGGAAAAGCTGTTAATTCTAAGAAATATGAACATGGTTCTTTCAAAGTAACCTCTAATGTCTTATCATCTATAGCTTTAACTCCAATATCATCTATAGTATCTATTTTACCATCTCCATTAATATCTTTTGTTTGATTGAATTCATCGGCACCCTTTACATATGACATTTGATATGCATACTCAGCTGCGGTCTTAGGATTTATTACTCTCTTCCAAGCGTATTCAAAATCTCCTGCTGTAACTGCCTCTCCATTTGACCATTTGCTATCTCTTAAATGGAATGTATAAACTGTTCCATCTTGAGAAACATCCCATTTTTCTGCTACTCCTGGAATTGCTTTATCATTCTCATCTAATTTGCATAGTCCCTCAAAAGCATTTACAAGAACTATTCCTCCATCCACTGCATTATTTAATGCAGGATCTAAAGTTTTAGGATCAGCATTTAGATTATAAGTAAGAATTTTTCCATCTTTTTCCGCTGTTTTTTTTGTTGCTCCACCACATCCAGCTAAAACTGACATTCCTAAACTCAATGCTAAAGTTGTAGCACATAGCTTTTTAAGCTTACTTTTTTTCATTATTATTAGCCTCCTTTTTATTTAACTGACATAATAATCTTCTTTATTTTGAACCCCCAAAAATTATTAATATCATTTTTTAATTTTTAATAGTTAATATTTATTAAATTATATAATATTTTAGACTTTTGTCAAATAAATCATTTATTATAAATGCATTATTTAACACATTAATAATAACAATTTATTAAAAAACACTTAATTTATTATAATTTATTTTAAAATTGGTTTATTTTTCTTATTTTTTTATTCAGTTTTATATTTTTTTATTAAAAAACTATTACAAAATCTACTAAGAATTTATTGTTTTTCCTATATCTATCAATTAGGAGTTTAATAATTTTCTATATAATAATTTGTATTTTTAAAACTTTATTCATTTTTATATTTAATTTTTCACTTCTCAAACTATTATTTATAGAATTCCCTAAATAGATAAAAAAAATGTATTAAATATCTATATATATAAATATTTAATACAAAATATACTATAATGTTTTTATAAAATTTTCTAATCTATTAAAAGCTTCTGTTAGTATATCACCTGAGTAGCAATAGGATATTCTCATATAACCTTCCCCAAAATCTCCAAATGCACTTCCTGGTACACAAGCAACTTTTCCTTCTTTTAATAATCTAGTACAAAATTCTTCTGAAGACATATTAAACTTTTTTATTGATGGAAAAATATAAAAAGCACCTTTTGGATCTACTACATCTATTCCAATTTCATTTAATCTTTTAATACAATAATTCTTTCTTTTTTCAAAAGTATTTTTCATTTTTTCAACATCTCCAAGACAACTTTTCAGTCCTTCTAAAGCTCCCCATTGAGATATTGATGTTGCACATGATACTGCATATTGATGTACTTTTATTAACTCTTTCATAAGTTTGTTACTACATGCAAAATATCCTACTCTAAGACCTGTCATTGAGAATATTTTTGAGAAGCCACTTACATATATAATTTTTTCTTTTACCTCTTCACTTTGAGCTACTGAATAATATTCATCAAATATTATTGCTGAATACATTTCATCTGTAATTACAATAATATCATTTTCTTTTATTAAACTTATTAAATCATCTCTTTGTTCTTTAGATAATATAGCACCTGTTGGGTTTGATGGAAAAGAAAGAAGTAAATACTTAATATTCTGTTCATCTATTTTTTTCTTAATCTCATTTATATTTAATGTAAAATCTTCATTTAAAGAATAATTTACTACAGTTCCTCCTAATATATTTGATATACTTTCATATGCTGGATAAGCAGGTGATGGAATTAAAATCTTATCTTCTTCATTTATAAGAGCAGATAATATTACATATAAGCCCTCACTTCCCCCTACTGTTATGCAAATTTCATCTTTATTATAATTAATGCTACATGTTCTTAAGTATTTACTTATTTCCTCTCGTAACTCTTCAATTCCTGCATTTGATGTATATGTAGTTTTATTTTCCTCAATTGCTTTAATCATTGATTTTTTTATATTCTCAGGTACATTAAAATCTGGTTGACCAAGTGTTAAGGATATTGCACCTTCAACTTTTTGGACTTTTTCATAGAATCTTCTTATTCCTGAAATTTGTACATTTTTTACTCTTTTATTCATATTTTTTTATATCTCCTTCTTAAGTTTTATTTCACATATTATATCACTTATATAAATGATATCCCCAAAATTATATACGAATTTATTTTCTTAAAAACTATATTGTTTTACTAATATTTCATATCCTGTTTTCCCAATTCAATCAATAAATAATATTTAAGTAGAACTTTTTTATAAGACTATTCTACATTATTAATATATCTCATTCAAACTATTTATATATATGTTTTAATTAACTATATGTGGTTAAAAGCATATAGTTTATAAATTTTCCATTTAAGTTCCTTAATCTACTGTTAATCAATACCTTTTATAAATATTCTAAAATTTATATCAATAAACAAATTTTTTCAAACTTATATGTTTTTACTCTTTTATTTATTTTATATTTTTATTATAATTAAATTAATTGTAAATAATGAAAGGGTGATACAATGTCTTATAATCTAACTGATCCTTATGAAATCGCTAGATTTATTAAAGAATCAAAAAAATCAACACCAGTTAAAGTATATGTTAATGGAGACTTAAGTAATGCTTCAATGGATAATATAGAATGGTATGGTGCTAATAGCTTTTACATATTAATAGGAGAATCTGATGCTATTACTAAAATAATATTAGATAATAAACATCTTATCAAACATTTTAGAATAGAAAATGATAGAAGAAATTCTGCTATTCCTATGCTTGATTTATTAGAAGTTGAAGCAAGAATAGAACCTGGCGCTGTAATTAGAGATAAGGTTACTATTGGTAAAAATGCTGTAGTAATGATGGGCGCTGTAATTAATATAGGTGCTGAAATTGGTGAGGGTACTATGGTTGATATGAATGCTGTAGTAGGTGCTCGTGGTAAGCTTGGTAAAAATGTTCATCTTGGTGCTGGCGCTGTTGTTGCTGGCGTTTTAGAACCACCTAGTAAAGAACCTTGTATTATAGAAGATAATGTTTTAATCGGAGCTAATTCTGTAATTTTGGAAGGAGTTAAAATTGGTGCTGGTGCCGTTGTAGCTGCTGGTTCAGTTGTGGCTGAAGATGTAGCTGAAGGAATGGTTGTGGCTGGTTCTCCTGCTAAAGTTATAAAATCAGTTGATGAAAAAACAAAAGGAAAAACTCAACTTTTAGATGATTTAAGAAAATAATTTCTTACATAAATAAAAATAGGATTTCATAATATGAAATCCTATTTTTATTTTATAATATCGAGATAGTTTATAAACTTATCTTAACTAATTTCTAAACTGCACCTTCTTCATTTGAAGAATTTTCACCTTCAACCTTTTCCATTTTAGATATTGATACTTCATAAGCAATTTTCTTAACACTTTCTGTGTCTGAAACCTTCTTTTGGTATTCTCTACTTTGCACTCTTCCCCATACTCTTATATTATCACCAACATTTAATGTTTGACAAAATCTAGAATTTCTACCCCATGCAATTGTTGGAATATAATCTGATTTATTATATGCTCTATTTACCGCAAGTAATACATCAGCAATTTCTCTACCAAATGGTGTTGTCCTATAAATAGGTTCTTTGCAAATATATCCATCTAAGAATATTTCATTAGGATTCTTACTTCTTTCTAAACATTCCTCAATATTACGCGCAAAAACTGTAAGTATTAGTTTATTGGATCCATCGACAAACTTATTATAAGATCTCAATTGTCCTTCCACAATTATATCTGATCCAATCTCTAATTGTATATTACTAATTAGTCTTTCTGAAACGGTTATATTTAGTCTATCAACCGAATCACTTAGTCTCATCACATCTAAATCAAAAGTATAAAACCCCTCTCCATACATTTCATGGCTGAATTCTAATTCAGATGCCACTTTACCTTCAAGGTAAATTTTGTTATTTAACATTAAATTATCCATTGTTACCCCTCTCTCCACCGTAAATAAATTTAGTAAATAGTACTCCCACTAGCACTTATTACCATTATAATACAATTACTGGTTTATTTTCAATCTTTATTATTATTTTTATGTTGAATTCCATTTTCATCAATATAATAATCTTCAAAATATATAAGTTCTCCTACTGTTTTAAACTTATATTCTTGTACTTTAAGCTCATTTATAATTCTTTCTAAATTTGCAGGAGTATATTTTGCATTATTATGGAAAAGTAATATTGATCCAGGTGTCACACCTTTCATTACACGTTTATACTCAACTTCTTGTCCTAATTCTTTCCAATCAACAGAGTCCACATTCCATTGTATAGGAATATAACCTAAGCTTTTTACTTTTTTAAGAGACTGTTTATTATAATCTCCACTTGGAAATCTAAAAAGTTTTGGCTTTTCTCCTATATATTTTTCAATAATTTCATCTGTTTTTTTAAGTTCTTCTTCTATTCTACTCTCACTTATTTTAGAAAAGTTAGGATGCTTATAACTATGACTACCTATTTCATGTCCCCCTTCCTTTATAGATTTTAATTTTTCAACATTTTCACTACTATAATTAACCCACCCTCCCATTATAAAGAATGTTCCTTTTACATTATATTTATCTAATATTTTTAATATGCTTTGAAGATTATCTTTTTCCGCCCAATTTATATCAAATGTTAAGCCAATAGATTTATCTTCACATTTTACAGAATATATTGGATTATCCTCTATCTTTCCAGATGTAGTTTGAATATTTTGATTTATACTAAATGACATGAGCATTAAACAAATAATAAGAACTAAATCCAGAAATATTCTATATTTTCTCCATTTCAACTTTTTTTACATCTCCTCCTAATATAATTGTTTGACTTACTACATAGCAAAAAAAATACTAATAATATACTAAAGTTTATTTGTATTATTTTAGCTATTTATTAATATTAAATATATTCCATAAACAATATTTTATGTTATAATAAAAGTGTTATTTCAATAATTATGGGGGTAGTTTATGTACGAAAGTTCATCGGAATTAGCAGAAAATAAATTATTAATGCTATATATATTAAAATCAATAAAAGACCCAATATCTAACACTCAATTTACCGAAATAATTCTTGAAAATAATTTCATCAATTACTTCACACTTCAACAATATTTATGTGAATTAGAGAGTTCAGATTTTGTTATTTATAAGAAAATTAATGATAAACAGTTACTATATTTGACAAAAAAAGGAGATACTGTTCTTTCATTGTTTAAAGACAGAATATCCCCTTCAAAAATTTCTATTATAGATAATTATATAAAAGACAAATTAGAACTTATAAAAAAAGAGCTTACTATACATAGTGATTATACATTAGATAGTAGTGATAATTTTATAGTTGATTTAAGAGCCCTAGAAAATCAAAGTTTACTTATGGAACTAAAATTAACAGTTCCATCAAAAAACCAAGCTGTAATTCTTTGCAATAAATGGAAAGAAAATCCGTCAGATATATACACAAATATAATAAATATGTTGTTTAATGAAGATCATTAAATTAAAATCATAGCATTAGGTTCAGATCCTATTGCTATGGTTTTTATACTTTTTTCTTTTAAATTAATTAACTTTAATTGTCCATTTAAATAATCCCCAATAAAAATACATTCACCAACTTTAATAATTCCTCTTGGCATTCCTCCAACAAATATTTTTCTTTCTTCTATAGCTTTATTTAAATTAACTATGCTAATACTTCCTTCTAATAAATTAGATACATAAACATATCCATTTTCTTCCCACAAATCAACCGGAGAAACTCCAACCTTAATTCTTTTTTGTATTGTAAGATTCTTTAATGATATTATTGATATACTTCCATTTGTATTATGACCTACATGACTTTCACATACATATAAATATTTTTTATCTTTTGATATAACTATCTTTGCAGGATATTTTCCACATCTTATTTTGGTTATTTCTTTATTCTCTATACAATCAATTACAGATATACTATCCTCACCCATATTACTTATAAATACATTATTGCCTTCATTAAATAAACTTATGCTATGTGGAAATATACCTGTAGGTAATTCAAAATTAACTTTATTATTAATTAAATCATATACAAGAAGTGAATTAGATTCCCCACATAAAGCATATAATCTTTCATTATACACAGCTAAATCATTAGGATGAGAACCTATATAAAAATTTCTTTCTTCTTTAAACATATCCATATTTATTAAAGATATAGTATTACTATAATTATTTGCTACAAAAAGTTTATTTGAATATATTGATAGCCCATGAGGACCAACTCTTGATTCCCCAAGAGATAAATTTAGAGTTTCAACATTTAAAGTTTTAACACCGATTTTATTTAAAGTATCTGATCCAGTATTACATACAATAATTGACTTCATTTTCCTCTCTCCTCTTGGATAATCATCTTTGTATTATAATATATTCTTAAAGCACATTATTGGTACAAATAATTTTCTGTGATATCTTTATTTATTGACAAAATCCTACTATAATAAATATGTTCCTATAATTAATTAACACATTTTACTATTTATTAAAATGCTTAAAACGAAAGGAGAATTTTAAAAATGTTTTCTTATAAAACTAAAGGTGTTTGTTCATCAGTTATTAATATTGAAATAGAAAATAATAAAATACAATCTGTCGATTTTATAGGAGGTTGTGCTGGAAATCTTTTAGGTATTGGTGCCTTAGTAAAAGGAATGGATGTAGATACAGCCATCAATAAATTGTTAGGAATAAAATGTAATACTAAAGATACATCTTGCCCAGATCAATTAGCCAAAGCTTTAATAGAATGGAAATCAAAATAACATAGAAATATTCGATTTAATATATAATAATATATTAAAAAGATGATTATACTTATCTATTATTTTTTAAATTTGACTTATATTTTATTATAAACAAATTTTTAACCCTCAGGTGAGAATCTTCTCAACTGAGGGTTAAAAATCATTATACACAGTATTATCTGCTATCCTGTAAGGATTATAACTATTACGAGTATTAACTATCATTGTATATATTCAGTATCTCTATTTGACAACAATGATAATGTTGTTGTTATTTCATTTATTACATCTTTGTAACTTAAATAAACATTAATCTTAATATCTTCATAATTATAACTTAACTTATTAATTATTCCATATAAATATTTTCCATTGTCAATTAAATTTTTTAAAATCAAATTATTATTTTGTGGTACATACCCTATAACATATCCTTTCGATGTTACTATTTGTATAGCATTTTCATCGTAGATATTCTCTTTTTCTCTATTTAAATATACTATCTGACCCTCTCTTAAAACATCATATACCTCTGATAAATCAACATATCTAATTCCTGATATTTCAGTAGATATTATATATATATCTTTTACATGGGGTATTATCTTTACATCTTCTGTAATAACATATTCCTTTTTCTTTTGATAGCTTCTACCTATTAAAGATTTTAAATAAGTTTTCAAACTTGCAATTTTTTCATTTATAATTGCTTCCTCTACAATATTTATATCATTTAAATCAAAATTTTCCTTAATTAAAGTTAAATTTCTAATAGCTTGAGTACGTGTTTCAATTAAAGATGCTTTCAACGCAGCTAAATTTATCTTTTTATACTTTTCAGGAAATTCTTCATATTTTATACCCTTTACTAAAAAATAAAAACAAATATGATTAATTTGCTCAATACTCAACTCATCTAATTTTATGTTTTTATTTATATTTAAAATATTTTTAAATTCTAATTTTTCATAAGCTAATTTTATAGCAATTTGTTTTATAGCTTTACTTCCTCTTTCAAATGCATATCTATATAAGTTAGGATTAGTATTATCTCTTTTTATAAGAAGTTCAAATTCTCTTTTTTTGAGCCTAATATTAGTTTTTTCTAATGAACTTATTATTATTTCAGTGTCTAATTCTATGTTTCCTATTTCATCCAAAATGATATCTCTCCATGAACTCTTCTTATATATTCGATTTGCAAGCGTTATTATATTTTTATATTGTGGACTTAACGAATATATATCTTCTGTATCATAAATTTCATATTCATCTAAAATAAATGAATCAATTGCATATACAATTGATGTTGTTGCATATAAGCTATATATATCTCTAGCATGTTCATCAACATTTTTTAAAAATTCAATACATATTTCTAAACCATCATTAATACTGTCTATACTATATTCAGAAAACAATAGACTAATCCACTTTGACATTGATTGTAAATTATCAGTATTAACCTTTCCAGATTTTAAATATTTTAATATATCTAATGCTAATATTGTATATGGTAAACATTCTATATCTCCTAAATTATCTTCAAGTGATTCTTGTATCAACCACTCTTTTATATCATTATTTGATGGTTGAAGCGCCTGTACACAAACTGCTTTAGCATATCCATTTGATTTTTTAGCTAACTTAAATATATTCTTATTAGAATTTTTCATAGATTCATATACTTTAATTATATAAAATATATACTCATTATTAATTGAAAGTACCTTTAAAATCTTATCAGTTTTATCTAATTTAATAACACACTGCATTATCAATGAAAGTTTTATTTCTTCACTTACATCCCCTTCATAAAGTAGCGACTCAATAATATTAATTAGATTTTCTTTATAATCCTCATTTTCTTCATAAATAGCTCTAAAATTTCTTAAAAATGCATTATAATAATTAATTATAGGATTAAGTGTAAGATACCCTTTAATATTTTCTAAAACCTCTTTTTTATTATCTCTATTATAACTTAATAAGTTATTTATAAGTTCATTAGCTAGTCTAATTTGATCATAAATTTCTAATGGTTTTATTTTATTAAAAGCTACATTAAATTCATTAAGTCCTGCTACTTGAAAATCTTGATAACTATAGGGTATACCTAGATTTTTATAATAAAACTCTTCTAATTCTTTATAGATAGATTCTCTACTCTCTATTAAATTATCAACATTAATGTTACACATACACTTCTCATCCCCTTTATTTAAAGTAATACCACACATTATTAATGTAACTATTTTTCTACAGTATATTATTTCTGCTATTAGTTTATCATATTATTTATTATTTTTCTCATATCTCCTACCATGTATAATGATCCACTTATCAAAATCATATCATCATTGCTTGCTTCATTTAATACTGATTTATATGCTTCTTCATAATCTTCTAATGCTATAGTATTTTTATTATATTTTAATATTTCTTTTTTTAATTCCTCACTTAATTCTGCTCTTTCACTATGAGGCGTTAATGCATAAACTTTATATGCTAGTGGTGTTATTTCTTTAATCATCTCTTCAACTTGTTTATCTGCAAGAACCCCTAATAATAAATATAACTTATTATATTTAAAATATTTTTCAATGTTTTTTCTAAGCATTTTTATTCCATCTATATTATGAGCCCCATCTATTAATAGTAATGGATTAGTTCTTAATACCTCTAATCTTCCTTTCCATATTACATTTTCAATAGATTTTTCAATTAGTATTTTATCTAAATTGATCTTTTCTCTTTCACATAATACCTCTATTGTAGTTAAAGCCACACTTAAATTCAAAATTTGATGTTCTCCTATAAGTGGTAATTTAACTTTATATTTATTTCTTAAGCCTGTAACTTCTACCTCTTGATAAACTTTTTCCTCTGAAATCATTCTAATAAATCTTCCACTATCTTTGAATACTTCATATACTTTTGAATTTAATTGTTTTGCTTTATTTAATATAGCATTTTTGGCTTCTTCTTTTTGAGGATATACTATAACCGGAATATTTTCCTTTATTATCCCTGCTTTTTGTGTAGCAATCTCACCTAAACTGTTTCCTAATATATTCATATGATCCATACTAATTGATGTAATAACACTAACTACTGGTATTATTACATTAGTTGAATCTAATTCTCCTCCAAGACCCACTTCAATAACTGCATAATCCACTTTCTCTTCATAATAATACAAATACATAAGTGAAGTTAATATTTCAAATTCAGTAGGATGTTCATAGCCTTCTTCTATAACTTGATCTACTGCTTCTTTTACAACACTCATAAGTTTAGCTAGTGAATCCTTTTTAATATTTACTCCATTTATTTGAATTCTCTCTTCAAACTCTTCTAAATAAGGAGAAGTATACATTCCAACCCTATATCCAAGCCCCATCAACATATTAGTTATCATAGCAGTAGTAGATCCTTTTCCATTTGTCCCTGCTATATGTACTAACTTTAATTTTTTCTGTGGCTCTCCTAATATTTCTAGTAATCTGTATGTTCTTTTCAATCCATAATTTGAACCAAATCTGCCCACACTACTTAAATAATTCATTGCTTCATTATAATTCATTTTATTTACTTCCCCTTTAATTATCTATTAAATTTATCTATACTAACATATATTGAACATTTATTAATATGACGTGGAAAGATAATAATTAAATGTTTTAATTAAAGTTATTAAAAATTTTTCATTATACTAACCTTTCCACTTTTAAATTCAAGTAATTATTTATAAGATCTTAACTATATCAATTTATTAAATTTCAATAATTATAGATTTTTACTCATAATAAACAGCAGTTCCTGAAGCTGTCACCATAAGCATTCCATTATCAGAACCTAATACTTCATAATCAATATCTACTCCTACAATTGCATTAGCACCCATTTGAGATGCTCTCGTCTCCATTTCTTTCATAGCATTTTGTCTCGCTTGAATTAATTCATCTTCATAAGTATTAGAACGTCCACCAAAAAAGTTAGATAATCCTGCTGCAAAATCTTTTATAAAATTAACCCCTGAAATAACCTCTCCAAATACAACTCCTTTGTATTCTATAATTTTTTTACCTTCTATAGATGGTGTTGTTGTTACAATCATTTTCACTCCTCCTTGTATATACATTCTTTCTTTAATATTAACCTATACTTTTAAATTTATTATTAATATGATTATAATATATTCTTAAGAATATAAAATCATATTAATATAAAAAAATTGCTAAGGCGTCTGTGGAGCATCGATTTTTTTATCCATATAACATTCCCAAATGTAGTGAAGGAATAATTGTTCAGCATATGATTATTTTTTTAAATGTATAAAAAGGTTGCACAAACATTAAAATAATGTGTGCAACCTTTTATTATTATATTTTTAATTTAAAGCTTCAATTCTAACTTTAACAGCTTCAAGCATTTCCACATATTTTACTCTTTTTTCTTTTTCAGCATTAACAACTGCTTCTGGTGCTTTAGCAACGAAACCTGAATTTCCTAATTTTTTATCTATTCTATCAATTTCGCCTTCTAACTTTTTAAGCTCTTTATTTAATCTTTCAAGCTCTTTATCCTTATCTACAAGGTCAAGTAATGGCATAAATAATTCTCCACCCTTAACTACTAGTGATACTGCATTTTCTGGAACCATTGATTTATCAGCTATAAATTCAACTTCTGAAGCTGATGCTAATTTTTCCATATATGCTTTACCAGCTGTAAATGCTTGTTTTGCATCTTCTGCTATATAACATATAACTTTAGCTTTTCTTGATGGTGGTACGTTCATTTCAGCTCTTACATTTCTTAATCCTTTAATAGCTTCAATTACATAAGCCATATCATTTTCAGCTTCTTTATTTACTAATGCTTCCTCAAATACAGGCCAAGCAGATGTTGTTATTGTTTCTTCATCTGTTAAATGAGTAAATATTTCTTCTGTTATAAATGGCATTGCTGGATGTAGTAATTTTAATCCTGTAACTAAAACAGTATTTAACACATTATAAACTATACCTTTAGCTTTTTCGTCTTCTCCATAGAATACTGGTTTAACAAGTTCTATATACCAATCACAGAACTCAGTCCACATGAAATCATAAACTTTTTGCATTGCAATTCCAAGTTCAAATTTTTCCATATTTTCTGTAACTTCTTTAACTACAGTATTCATTTGTGATAATATCCATTTATCAGCTAAAGAATATTCTTTACAATCTTTATATTTATTCATAACTTCTTTATCAAGATTCATCATAACAAATCTTGAAGCATTCCAAATTTTATTAGCAAAGTTTCTTGAAGCTTCAACTCTTTCAGGATAGTATCTCATATCATTTCCTGGAGCATTACCAGTTGCAATCATGAATCTTAATGCATCAGCACCATATTCTTCAATTACTTCTAATGGATTAACTCCATTACCTAAAGATTTACTCATCTTTCTACCTTGAGAATCTCTTATAAGTCCATGAATTAATACAGTATCAAATGGAGTTTCTCCCATACAATGAAGTCCTGAGAATATCATTCTAGCAACCCAGAAGAAGATTATATCATGTCCAGTAACTAATACATTATTAGGATAGAAATATTCTAAGTCTTCAGTTTTGTTTGGCCAACCTAATGTTGAGAAAGGCCATAATGCTGAAGAGAACCATGTATCAAGTACATCATTATCTTGCTCTATATTAGTAGATCCACATTTAGAACATTTAGTTGGTGCTTCTTCAAGTACCATCATTTCTCCACAATCTTGACAGTAATAAACTGGTATTCTATGTCCCCACCATAATTGTCTTGAAATACACCAATCTTGAATGTTTTCCATCCAGTTGAAGTATGTCTTATCAAATCTTTCTGGAACAAATTTAGTTTTTCCGTCTTTAACTACTTCTACAGCAGGTTTTGCTAAAGACTCCATCTTAACATACCATTGTTTAGATATTATTGGTTCTACTGTAGTACCACACCTATCATGTGTACCAACATTATGAGAGTGATCTTTTATTTTAACTAAAAGTCCTGCTTCCTCTAAATCCTTAACTATAGCTTTTCTAGCTTCATATCTATCTAAGCCTTTATATTTTCCACCTTTTTCGTTTATAATACCCTTGTCATCCATAACTCTTATGATTTCAAGATTGTGTCTCTTACCTACTTCAAAGTCATTAGGATCATGAGCTGGAGTCATCTTAACAGCACCAGTTCCAAACTCTAAATCAACATAGTCATCCCCAACTATAGGAATTTCTCTATTTACAAGTGGCAATATTACAGTTTTTCCTATAAGATGTTTGTATCTTTCATCGTTAGGGTTAACAGCTACACCACTATCTCCAAGTAATGTTTCTGGTCTAGTTGTTGCAATTTCTAAAAATCCTGAACCATCAGCTAATGGGTAGTTTATGTGCCAGAAATGACCCGCTTGTTCTTCATATTCAATTTCAGCATCAGAAAGTGCTGTTTGACAATGAGTACACCAGTTAGTTATTCTGTTTCCTTGATATATTAATCCTTCATTATAAAGCTTAACAAATACATGCTTTACAGCTGCACTTAAATTTTCATCCATTGTAAATGCTTCTCTTGTGAAGTCAGCAGAAACTCCAAGTTTTTTCACTTGATTTCTTATTCTTGCTCTATAATCATCACTCCATTCCCAAACTTTTTCAAGAAATGCTTCTCTTCCCATTTCTTTTTTGTTATATCCTTGTTTGGCTAATTCATTTGCAACCTTAACTTCTGTTGCAATAGATGCATGATCTTCTCCTGGTAACCATAAAGCACAGTATCCTTGCATTCTCTTAAATCTAATAAGCATATCTTGAAGAGTATCATCAAAAGCATGACCTAAGTGAAGTTCACCAGTTATATTTGGTGGTGGCATAATTATTGTATATGGTTTCTTCTTTTTATCAATTACTGGTGTAAAATATTTTTTTTCTTCCCAGTTCTTATAAATCCTATCTTCAAATTCTTTTGGATCATATGTTGTTGATATGTTTTTAATTTCTGACATTTATGTTCCTCCCTTTATTTCAATTAGCATTTGTTTGTGTATTTTGCTAACTAAGTATCCTTTTAATTTAATGAGAATAAAGTGGGTATGAGATGTCTCAATTAACAATTGTGGTTGAAAACCAATGGCTTTCTTTGAAAAATAAAAAAAGCCTTCAATCCACAAAAGGACGAAGACTCGCGGTACCACCTTTATTCCTACTTTAGCATATAACTATGATGCTATTTATAGGCTCTTAATTCAATAACGATTTAGACAAACCGTCTTTAGCTACTACTATTTCACCAAAGAAGCTCAAAAGCTACCTTCAAAACCTTCCATATAAGGGCTTTCACCTATTCCCTCTCTCTAACATTGTTCTTTATTGTACTAAGAACAGTACTCCTAAACTTAATAAGCTAGTTTCCTTTAATACTTTCAGTTTTTACTCCTCTTTTTCATTGCTTTTATTATTAATTTGTATTTTCTTTATCTTATAATATATTAACGATTATCTTTTGTCAATAATAGTAGTTTAATGATTATATCTTATTTCTTATTTTTTTAATTCTATATTCTTTCCTATAATAATACACTTTGAATCTGAACCATGCCCAATTTGACTTGTTTTTACTATAGGTATGTTAACATTATCTACTATTTTCTGTATTAATTCAATTATATTAGGTGTATATTTCTTATTTTCCATCTCTGTAAAATCACCTAATATTATCCCTGTTATTTCTTTAAATACACCTAACTGCTTATACTGAGTTAAATATGTACTCATCTTAGCTACATCACCACTTAAACTTTCTAATAATAAAACCTTATCTTTAAAATTAGGAATGTATTCTGTTCCAGCAAGCTTTAAAAAACAACGTATATTTCCTCCAACTACTATGCCATTTAGGTATTTACCTTGTATCCATTCATATTTAAAATCAAAAAGACTGTTCTTATCTTCCATAAATGTTTCTTTAAAATTCTTAATTTGAATTTCAGAATTATCTCCAATTAAATTTCTTATTTGATATAAATAAGTTTCAATACCACTCTTATAATATAACGAATTTATAACAACAGATAAATCACTATACCCGAAAAAAGGTTTGGCATTTTTCTTTATTTCTTCATAATCTAAATATTCTAAAACTTCATTAGCTAAATCTCCACCAGATACATCAAATATAGCTTTAACCTTAGAATCTTTAAATAAATTTATTAATATATCTGCTTTTTCTCTACCTGTTCCATTAAATATAGAGTTTTCTTTATATAACTTTTCACTAAATATAGCTTTAAGTCCTAATAAATCTAATGTATTTTCTAATTCAGCGATTTTGCATTCATAACTTTTATCTAATCCATTAGAACAAGCTACAATTCCAACATTATCTCCATAGTTTAATATTTTCATTAATTTTTCTCCTTCTATTAAATATCTATTTTCTAAATGCTTTTCTTTTTTTAAGCTTTTTATAATTTATAATAATAACATAAATTATAAGATATTTTTCAAACAATAACTAGAATACTTAATTCTCTATTTGTACAAATAAAACTTAAGTTAATTATTGTTATATTTACAATTTCAATATTATGGATTATAATGTGATGAAGATTTTTAGTCTATATAATAATTAAATTATATACTAAATTTAAAACTAACTATAATTTAAATGTAATTAATAAATCGGAGGTAATATATATGAATGATTGCCTGTACTTGGTAATCCCTTGTTATAATGAAGATGCTGTTTTGCATGAAACAGCAAAGAGATTATTAATAAAAATGAATACTATGATAGATAAAAATCTTATATCTAGGAATAGTAAAATACTTTTTGTTAATGACGGTTCGAAAGATAAAACCAGGAATATAATTCAAGAGTTACATTCTCAAAATTCTATATTTAGCGGGATAACTCTCTCAAGAAATAAGGGGCATCAAAATGCATTACTTGCTGGTCTTATGACAGCTAAAGAATATGCTGATATTACAATATCATTAGACGCTGATTTACAAGATGATATAGAAGTCATTGATAAATTTGTAGAAGAATATTATAGTGGAAGTGATGTAGTCTATGGTGTTAGATCTTCCAGAAAAACAGATACATTTTTCAAAAAAACAACTGCTTTAGGTTTTTATAAATTTATGAATGCACTTGGTGTTGATGTTATTTACAACCATGCTGATTATAGGCTTATGAGCAAACGAGCTTTAGAGGGTTTAAGCCAATTTAAAGAAGTTAATTTATTTCTTAGAGGAATAGTTCCATTAATAGGTTATAAATTTTCAGTTGTTGAATATGAACGTCATGAAAGATTTGCTGGTGAATCCAAGTATCCATTTAAAAAAATGCTTGCTTTTGCTTTAGATGGAATAACTTCTTTTAGTATAAAACCTATAAGAATAATCACTAGTTTAGGATTTTTTATATTTTTCGTTAGTTTTATTGCTTTGATTTATTCTCTTGTTGTTAAGTTTCTTGGAAAAACAGTAACTGGATGGACATCATTAACACTTTCTATTTGGCTACTTGGTGGAATACAGCTTTTATCTTTAGGGATAATTGGAGAATATATCGGTAAAATATATACTGAAACTAAACAAAGACCAAGATTTATTATTGCTGATAAGCTAATAGATACTGACAAATCTGATATTTAGAGGAACACATTATGACTAATTTTATTCAAAAATTTAAAAATACATTCTTCTCAAAACAGTTTATTACGTTTGTAATAATAGGAATTATCAATACTTTTAATGGTGTTATTTTTTCTTACATATATTCAAATTTCTTAAATGAAAATATAGCCTTTATATTGGGATATATATCAGGATTATTTATATCTTATTTATTAAATAGTTTTATAACTTTCAAAGAAAGACTTAATTTTAGTAAATTTATAAAATTTGCAATATCATATATACCAAATTTTATTATTCAAAATATAGTTGTATTATTAGTATTTAATATAATGGGACTTCATAAGCTTATAGCTTATGGTTTAGCTGCATTAATAGGTGTTCCTTTTACATTTATATTAATGAAATTCTTTGCCTTTAAAAAAAAATAAGTATAAAATGAAATGGACTATCTCAAAATTATATGTATTTGAAATAGTCCATTATTTTTAATATTAAGTTCCTATTTTCGTATCACTATTATATTAAAGAGCTAATTTATAAATATTAAACACATCTTCTGAAGTAAGATGTTTAAATGCATTTTTCAATCCACCATTTACTGCTTTTTTAGACATTTCTACTAAATGTTCTTCCCCTATTCCAACTTCTCTTAAAGTTGAAGGTATTTCTAATTCTTTAAAGAATTCTGATGTCTTATCTATTGCTTTGTTTGCAATTTCATATTTATCTAAATTTTTATCTATATTCCAAACATTCACTCCATATTCTACGAACTTATCAACTGTTTTATCACTTAAAACATATCTCATCCAATGAGGAGTTAATATCGCTAAACCAACTCCATGAGTTATATCATAAAATGCACTTAATTCATGCTCCATTGGATGAACAGACCATTCACCTTTAGTGCCATATGATATTAATCCATTTATAGCTAAACTAGATGTCCACATTAAGTTTGCTCTTGCCTCATAATCATTTGGACAATCTACAGCTATTTTACCATATTTTATACAAGTTCTAAGTAATCCTTCTGCTGTTCTATCTTGAATAAACGCACCTTTTGTATTATTAAAATAACTTTCAAATATATGGCTCATTATATCAGCTGTTCCTGCTGCTGTTTGATTTTTAGGTACTGAATAAGTATATTCTGGATCTAATATTGAAACTTTAGGTTTCATTTTATCATGTCCTGTTCCAAGTTTTTCATTCTTACTCATATCAGATATAACTGCATACGGATCCATCTCTGACCCTGTTGCTGCTAGTGTTAATATTGTTATAATTGGTAAAGCTTTTGTTATTTTACTTGAATTTAACACTATATCCCAAGCATCTCCCTGATAATTTACTCCTGCTGCGATTACTTTTGCACAATCTATTGTACTTCCTCCACCAACAGCTAAAACAACTTCTACATCATTATCTCTGCAAATCTTAATACCTTCTCTAACAGATTCTATTCTTGGGTTTGGATCTATTCCTGAAAGTTCTACATAAGATAAATTATTATTATTTAAAATCTCTGTTATCTGATTATATAAACCTATCTTTTTTATACTTCCTCCACCATAAACTATAAGTACTTTACTTCCATATTCTTTTATAGCATTTCCTAAATTTTTTATTTGTCCTTTTCCAAAATAAATTTTAGTTGGTATTGAATAATTAAAATTCTCCATAATTTTTCTCCCCTTATATATATTAATTATAGTTATATTTCAAAATATTAACAGTCACTTAAAACATAACTATAATTTACCCATTTTTTAGTCCTTCTATTTCTTCATGCGATAAGTAACGCCATTTTCCTATTTCTATTCCATCAATTTTTATATTCATAATTCTAACTCTTTCTAGCCTTTGTACAGTATACCCAAAACTCTTACTCATTCTACGAATTTGTTTATTTAAACCTTGAGTTAATATAATAGAAAATGTGTCGTTTGAAATTCTAGTAACAGTACATTTTCTAGTTTTTACCCCACATATTTCAACGCCATTTGACATTCCATCAATAAAATTATCATCAAAATCTTTATCTAGTGTTACTATATATTCTTTTTCATGCTTATTCTCTGATTCTAAAATTTTATTAGCTAAATCACCATCATTGGTTAATAAAATTAAGCCTTGAGAAGCTTTATCTAATCTTCCAACTGGAAAAATGTATTCTGGATAATTAAGAAAACTTATAATATTATTCTCTACATCTTTTGCTGCTGTGCAAGTTATTCCTACTGGTTTATTTAATACAATATAAACTTTTTTCTTTACTGGAATAGGCTTATCATCAATAAGAATATTATCATCTTCCTCTACCCATTGTCCCGGTATACAAATTATACCATTTACAATTACTCTATTTTCTTCAATCAATCTATTAGCTTCTCTTCTTGAACAAACACCTAAATTGCTAAGAAGTTTATTTATTCTCATCTAATAACCATCCTTCTTGTATAAATAGTATATTCAAAATTAAATTATAGATAAATTTAATTATATAGATTCCTTATTCTTATTTATATTATTGGGTAATACTATTATAAATTCAGTTCCTTTTCCAACTTCACTTTCAAGATAAATCTTACCTTTATGAAGTTCTATAATCTGTTTAGTTATTGTTAAACCTAATCCACTTCCACCCTTTAATTCTGAATTAACATCTACAATTTGATTAAATCTGTCAAATATAGCTTTATGATATTTAGGATCTATACCAATACCTGTATCTTTAATTTTTATCATAATACCCTCTGTTAATTCTTTCAATATAACTTCTATTTTTCCTCCTTCTGGTGTAAACTTTGCTGCATTACTTACTAAATTTACTATACATCTTTCTATTTCATATTTATCACATTCTATTATTTTTTCTTCCATCTCAGGATCTATAATTAAATTTATTCCCTTATTTTCAATATAATCCTTTAAACTCAGTGCAGTTTCTTCTACTAAATACACTATATCATTTTCTTTGAAATTTATCTCATATCGTCCACTTTCAATCTTATTAGTATCTATGATATTGTTGATTAACTTTAATAATCTGTTTGAATTTCTTCTTATTACTTCCATATAATAATCTAATTTTTCTTTATTTATACCACTATCATTTTTATTTAGTTCAAAAATTAATTGTTCAGTAGAACAAATCACATTTAGTGGTGTTCTCAATTCATGAGAAAGATTAACAAAATAATTATTCTTATTTCTCTCTAAATTAATAACCTTATTTAATAATTTACTGCTTTTATCCATTTCATCTCTTAATTGACTTGTCTTTTTTTCAACCATTTTATCAAGTTTCTTCATTTTATTAATATTTAGATAAATTATTAGTATAAATAAAATTATATATAATATAATTGCTTGTTTGCTTCTCCATAATGGTGGTTTTATCGTAAAGATAATTTGACTTTCTTCACTTATACTACCATCTGGTTTTTCAACCTTTGCTTTTAATGTATAATTTCCTGGTTTTATATTATTATAAGTAAATTCATTAACCTTTCCAATATTCCACTCTGTATCTATTCCCTCTAACTTATAAAAATACTTCATAGAATCCTTATTTTTATAATCTGGAACAAATAATTTAACTTTAATTATATTTTCATCTGAATTAAATTTTAATCCATTTATATTTTTATATGTTTTACCTTTTACTTCAAAACTTTCAAAAAAAACTTTAGATAAACTTTTATTTTGAGTTATTTGTAATGGGTCAAATATATTTAATCCATTAATACCTCCAAATAAAAATTCTCCATCTTCATTTTTAAAAGAACTGTTTCCATTAAACTCATTGCTTTGAAGTCCATTTGATACATTTAAATTAGTAAATGTATTATTACTTATATCCAATTTTGATATACCATTATTAGTACTTGTCCATGGATTACCATTATTATCAATTAATATTCCATAAATATTATTATTAACTAGTCCATCTTTTTCTGTATATCTTGTAAATTTTTCTGTATTCTTATCTAATTTATTTAATCCATATTTTGTTCCTACCCAAATATTATTCTTTCCATCTTCAACTATTGTCGTTATAGCATTACAACTTATTGTATCAGTGTTGCCTTCAATTTTGGTATAATTTTTTATGCTCATATCATATGGATTTAATTTTACTAATCCTCCATTCATATATAATCCTATCCAATACATTCCTTCTTTATCTTGATATATACTGCTAATATATGTATCTACTATATTATTATTTTTTAAAATATAAGTAATATCAGATATAGTATCATCTTTTAAATTTAATATATTAATTCCATCAGTGGTTCCTATCCACAAAGAATCTTTATTATCTATAAACAAAGTTCTTATATTAGAATTAGTTAATCCATTTTCAGTTGAATAAGATTTAAATTCATTAGTGCTTTTATTAATTTTATTTAAACCACTCGCTGTTCCTACCCAAATTTCATTTTTCCTTCCAGTTATAAATTTAATTTTATCATTTATGAGATCACTATTTTTAGAATTTATTCTTGTTATACTCTTTGTTTTAGGATTCATGATATTTAGACCTTTATTACTTGTACCTATCCAAGCAAATCCATCATTATCCTCATAAATACCTTGTATAGAATTATCACTTAATGTATTTTTTAAAAAAGGATCATATTTATAATGTCTTATTCCATTATTAGGATCAAAAGTACTTATTCCTGAATTTGTTCCTACCCATATCAATCCTGTAGAATCTTCCATTATAGAAAAAGTTGTTTTATTTACTAAACTAAATTTATCATAAATTTTATTTATGTAAGTTATAAAATTCCCTTTTTCTTCATCATACATAGATAGTCCGCAATCTGTACATACCCATATTACTCCTCTACTATCTCTTAAAATATCTTTAACTACTCCTCCTTGCAAAGTTCCATCTTGAAATTCTTTTTTTTCTTTAATACATTTAGGTTTATACTCAATTATCTTATTGCTTTTTATATCTACCTTTAATAACCCTGCGCCTGATGTTCCTACCCAAACTTCACCATTTTTATCTGAATACACTTTCTTTATAGAATTTTTTTCATTATTATTAACATTATATAAGAATTCTACCTTTTGAGTTTCCATATTTACTTTATTTAGCCCATTCTCAGTACCTATCCATATATTCCCATACTCATCTTCATCTAAACTATATATAACTTGATTAGTAAGAACTTGCTTATTATCATCATATAAAATTCTTTCAAATTTATCTTCATCTTTATTATAAATATTTAGTCCATAAGCTGTACCAACTAATATTTTTTGATCATGAGTAATTAAAATATCACAAATATTATAATTAGATAAATTTCCTTTTGACTCCTTATCATAATAATTAGTTATTTTATCATCTTTTAAATTGATTTTACTCAATCCACTTGCTGTTCCTACCCATAAATTTCCCATTTTGTCTTCTACAATTTTAGTTATACTATTACTCGATATACTATTACTTGAATTTTCTTCATATTTATAGACTTTAAATTCTTTTCCATTATATCTATTTAATCCATCATGAGTTCCTATCCAAATATAACCCCTACTATCTTGAACAATATCTTCTACACTAGATTGTGATAATCCGTCATCTATACTAATGTTTTTAAAATTAATATTGTTATATGCTTTAACACTACTTTGAGTATTTATTAAAAAACTAAAAAATATGATTAAAACCATTATTTTTTTTAGCAACAAATTCTTATTCATTATTTCTCCTTTTTCGACAAGTTTTTCTTCATTTATTGTACTACATAGTCGTTTTTAAATACAACAATTCATTTAAAATAATTCCAAAATGTATTAAAGAGATTAAACTTAGTAATTATATATATTTAAAATATCTCATTTACCTTAGATTCTATCAACCTTTCAATCTTCAAAAATTCTATACTTTCTCATAAATTTTAAAAAGTGTACACTTAAAAATTAAGTGCACACTTTTTTATTTTAATTTCTTTTATAATGACTAAATATCCATGCTCCTAATAAACATACTATAATAAATACTACTAAAATAATGAACCAATACATAATAATAAACACATCCTTATAACATTTCTATTATATAAGGATGTGTTTTTTTTATCTTATTTATACTTAGCTATACTCAAAAACAAAATAATATTTATTACCTAACTTTTATGCCATAGATGTTTGATAAATACCATTATATTCATCTTGGTTAAAAGCTTCATTAATATCTGTTTTAATGTTTATATAAGCCTCTTTAACAGCACTTGTTACTTCATTAGTACCTGTCTTTATTGAAGTTACTACATCTTTTTTCATTTCAGTTAAATCATTCACAACACTTAAACTAGCTTCCTTAACATCTTTCACTACTGTTTTAACATTAGAAATAACACTCTTACTTGCTGTTATTATATTACTCTTAACTTCATTAATAGTTGACATTGAATTATTTACAGTATCAGCAATAGTATTATAATCTTTGCTTATATTCTTATAGGCATTTTTTACTGTTTCTGGAATCCTAGTTATAGGAGTTTTTATTTCATCTATTCCAAATTTTATTGCAGCTCCTGCTTGTACTATTTTCCCTATAGGACCTGATGCCGGATTATTTATTATCAATCCTATTGCTGTTGCAGTTTTTCCTACTGTAGCTACACAGCTTGCCACATCTGCACCTAGTGATATGGTACTCTTTGATAATGTACTTACTAAATCGGTAGCTGAATCACGTACAATTTTTGCTGCTTCTTTTAATTGTCCTGCAGTAGTTGTAACTTGCTTTACTGTAGTCGATATCTTCTCAGTAGTATTAGTTATATTGTTTTTTACTGATTCTGCTGTTTTTTGTATTGTATTAGTAATTGAATTTGATCCTTTAATAATACTTTTTGAAACTTTAGTAACTGTATTTGCTACACTTTCACTAACTGAAACTATTGCTTTGCTAGTATTATCAATTATAGATGTTCCTACTTTTACTGCTGCTTTAATACCTGACATAACAGTATGTGCTGCTGAAAAAATAGATTCTCCTACTGAACTCTTAGTTGATTTATTTTCTTTATTATTATCATTTTTATTTAATTGTAATTTAGTTATTTCAACTTTATCTTCTAAATCCAAATTATTTTCTACTACTTTTTCTTGCGAATTATTTTTCAAAACCTTATTATTATTGTTATTAATATTACTAATTGTATTAGCATTATTTATTATGTTACATTTCATTACTTATACCACCCTTCTTAAAATATATAAATAAATACTATATAAACTTTACATCATTTTTCCTAATGATGAATATGCATTTAATTGATTAAGCTTAAATTCATCTTCTAATATAAACTCTCCATCTACAAACATTTTTAAAGTCCAACTTCCACATAATTGTTTCATATTTGAATCATTTAAATCCATCCAAAACCATAACTTTATTGGATCATTATTATTTTTGGGTGTAAATAAACTATTTTCAGCAAATTGAAATAATTCCCCTAATGGATTAAACCATGCAACTGTTACACAATGAAGACCTGTTACTTGAGTGAAATCAAATCTCACTACAACTTTTTTATCAGATAAAATATTAAATGCTTTTTTATTTACAACCTCCTTTTCTTCATTTATATTACAAGTTATATTATATTTATCTATATTTACATTATATTGGGTATTATTGTAAAGCCTTTGATCATTTTCATTTATTATTATAGCTGACCAAAGTTCTTCATTATCATCAGGCAAATATATATTGGCAGTTGGATCATTTAACTTTAATTCACCATTTATTAAAAACTTATATTTATATTCTCCTTCTTTAATGTCACAATAAAAAATCCAACTTCCCTCTTCTTTTTCCATTACCCCTTTATCAGGATTATATTCATTAAAATCTCCTATAACAGATACTGTATTAATATTTAAATTTTCTTTTTGATCATATTTAAATAAAATTTTCATATCATTTCACCTGCAACTTTCTTTAGTAGATTTATATTAAATCTTACTTTATTCTCGATAAATAATAGATTTTCTTTACCTAAATATGGTGTTTTTATATAAATATACGCATTTAATGAAAAATATTATCAACATTTATTACTATAATATTAATCTGTTATTTTATTTATTAAATTCTTTTAATTATTAGACTAAAATTTATATCAGATTAAATGACAATATTAAAATTTGTGCAAAAAAATAAGGTAGAAAAGAATAATCTCTACCTTATTTTTAACAATAATCAATCTGATATAATTAGAAATATAATTAACAAATTTTATATAGATAAAATTATTGTTGATTCTGTATATATTCTTCAAATGAAAGACGAACTGCTACTCCACTTTCATCAAACTTATAATCTGTGCCTTCAATAGGACTTTTATCTTCAACCATATTCATTCCTAAAGTATAAAGTGCTTGTGCTTCTGCTTTAGGATCTTGAATAACAGTACCTGCCATATAACCTTGTTTAATTAATTTTTGTGCTTCTGGCGTTCCATCAACCCCAACAACAGTAATGGTTCTTCTGTTATCCCCTTTGTTATAGCCAAATTCTTGTAATGCTTGAATAGCACCTTC
Source organism: Clostridium weizhouense (assembly GCF_019431045.1). Taxonomy (GTDB): domain Bacteria; phylum Bacillota; class Clostridia; order Clostridiales; family Clostridiaceae; genus Clostridium; species Clostridium weizhouense. Next base: position 64,613 of record NZ_JAHXPT010000005.1, read on the forward strand.
TGCCATAGCATCATTATTAGAAATTATTGCTTCAATTCTATTTCCATATTGATAAAATAATTGTCTAACTTCCTCTTGTGCTAATTTAGAATCCCAGTTAGCAATCCTTAATGCAAGTTCTTGCGTTTTTATTCCTGCTTTTTCAATAGTTTCAATAGAATACTTAGTTCTTGCAATCGCATCTATATTATCTTTATTACCTGTTAATATAACATATTGAAGTATATTATCTCTATTAGTATCTAATAATAATCTATTTTCCTTCCATAAATCAACAATAATTCCTCCTTGTAAAATTCCAGCTTCTTCAGAATTTGTTGATAAAACAATAGCATTATTATATGATTTAATAGGATTTTTTGAAATTGGTTCTCTATTAAATATAATTACAGGTAGATTTTTTTCTTTAATTCTATTTATAACTGTTTGTGTTGAGTTTTCACTCACATCAACTAAATTTACTAATAATAAATCTATATCTTGGCTTAATGCTGTTCTTAGTTGCTGATTTTGCTTAACTTGATTATTTTCTGCATCAAAAAAAATAAATTCAACTTTACCTTGATTTCCTTTTTCAATTTCTTTTAAATTTTCACTAATTAAAGAAATATATTCATCATCAGCTTTATATAATAATACTCCTACTTTAACTGGCTTTTCTACTTCAAAATTTAAATTCGTTGTTATTGAATTTGAATTACATCCATTAAATATTAAAATTATTATAATTACAAATATATTAAGTTTTAATAATTTTTTTATCATTTGATTTTATCCTCCATAAATATATTTAATAATACCTTTAAAGAGTATTCTTTATTATATTTTTATAGGTTATCATATATCAACTATACTATAAATTATTTATCAAGTGTTTATTAATAGTATTTAACTATTAAGCTAAATTATTCATAAAAAATCATCTTAATATTTAATAAGGATTTTTTTATTTAAATATGTTTTTGACTTTCTGTTTATTAAAATATTTATAGTATATATAATCTTCTGTTTTCTTCTTCACATTTTCTAATTTTATTTTAATTGATTTCTGCTCTACTTTTAATGCTATCCATTTTATTGCATAAAAATAATCTTCATCAGTAATCATTCCTTCTTCCCATAATGTTGTTACTGTTCTTTGAAAATCTTCTAACTCATTACTACTTACATTACTTCCATAGTTATCTATAATTTTAAAAATATCTATTTTATTATCTTCTTTAAAATATTTATCCTCATTTCCTATTATCTTTATATCAAGTATTCTTTCCATATCTTTTATATTTTTTACTATAAGTTCATTATTTTTCCCATAATTTTTAATTACATCATTTTTAATACTTAACTTTTTACATATATTTTGTGGAGCATTAATATTCTTGTTTAATCCTTTAATATTAGGTACTTTTTTATTATTTTCTTCTAATAAAGCTTTATTAAATTCCTTTTTGAATATATTTACATTATTTCTAGATATTTTTTTTGAACTACTCAAAGTATTATTTATAGTTTTATCATATATCTTTATATCCATTAACTACCTCTTTTTATCTAATTTTTTACATATAATTTTCGTCTTTAAAGTCTATTTCTTTAGGATATTTTTACCTATATTGTAAATTAAATATTTCTAAAATCTCTTTATAAATTATATGGTTAATTAACAATATTTAGTTATAAGCATATATATAATAAATTTCTTATAGTCATTGATTAAAGAAAAAAGCTATGTTTTACAACATAGCTAACAAAATTAGAATTTATAAATAGATATAAGTCTTAACTAATTCATAGACTTAAGACTATATCTGTTATTTACTGTCATAACTTTAATTTTCAAAACATTAAGGAGTTTCTCTAAACTTTTAACTTGATTTATATATTTTATGTTATTTTTTGCAATTAATTTTTCTACTATCTTAATAATATCAGATTTTTCTTCATCACTTAATTTACAATTATTTTTTAAACATTCTCTATTAATATAAGTTAGGGTATTCCAAATTTGTTCTTCTGTTATTTTATTAATATCCATTAATACCCACGTAAAGTCCTTCCTTCTATTCTTTTCTGGATATGCTTCTTTAAAAAATTTTATAAATCCATTTTCTTTTTTAGGATCTTTTATTGCAACATATTTTCCAAGTTGAGCTTTAAGTTGATTTTTTAAATACATAATGGTATTTGGTTTTATTTTATCAGCCATAGCATCTATGCTATCATAAATAAAATTATAAGTATCTTGAAATTGTTTTTCATTAACATTAGACTTTTTAAGTATTTTTGTAAGTTCTATATATTCCAATATATTTTTTTTACAATTCAATTCTTTGTTATATATCTTTTCCCATATTTCTTTTGCACTTAATCCTTCTAACATTATAACTTCTTCCATATTAAATCATCCTCTGCATATTATTATTTACTAGTTTTGCTTAAATCTAATTTAATTATATGTTCTAAATAATGTTAATACATTTATAATCTTTTATATAATTTTTATAGAAAATTATCTCTTTAATAAACAATATCTAGTTAGAAACATATATATAATCATATCATATTACACATAAACTTAAAAATTCTACTTAAAACATTGTACACTATTTAAATAAATTATCTCCTTATTATATTTGATACTTTATTTTAATTTTAGGCTATGTTTTAAAATTATTATTTAAATTTCTTATACAACTTTATGTTTAAACCACTTTTCACCTTTAAGCCTAAAGCAATACATTATTCCTCTAATCAGCCAATCCGTATACATTCCAATCCAAATTCCTAAAACACCAATTTCAAATACTATTGCTAAAATATAGCCTGTAAATATTCTAAAAATCCACATTCCCACAAAAGCTGTTAACATAGTATATCTTGTATCTCCAGCTCCCTTTAACCCTGATGATAATATAAAAGAAATAGGCCATACTATTAAAGCTACGCTATTACTTTTAATTAATGTAGCTGAAAGTTTTATTACCTCTCTATTATCTGTATAAAAAGAAGATACCAATTCTGCAATAGGAATAAAGATTAAACCTATTATTACTAAACATACTGTTCCAAATTTAGTTAAATAAATAAGTGTATTTTTGGCACCTTTTGTATCATCTCTTCCCACATATTGACCTACTAAAGTTGTTGCAGCTAAACATAGTGCATTTCCTGGGACTGCAACAATAGTTGCTATTGATGAACCTATTGCATTTGCAGCTATTGATTTTGTTCCCATAGTTACTATAAATATTTGAACTATTAATTTTCCTGCATTAAAAAGTACTTGCTCAACACCTGCTGGTATTCCTATGTTAAATATGCTCTTTTGTATTTCTAAATTAAATTTAAATGGGAAAATTTTTCTTATTCTTATAACTCTACTTCCTCTAAATAAAACAAATCCTATAAGGATTGTTCCAACCAATCTTGCAATTGCAATTGATATGGCAGCACCCTCTATTCCATATGATGTTGTATTTAAAACATATCCTAATAATTTAACATCTTTTATTCCGTAAATTAATATATATCCCAAAATTATGTTGATAATATTCATAAACATTGTAATATACATTGGTGTTTTTGTATCTCCACATCCTCTTAATACTCCATTTGCAATTTGCTGTACTGCAATAAAAGGATATGTAATAAGTGTAAGTTCTAAATATATTTTTGCATTTAATTTTACTAATTCTTCTGCAGTACCATACAAAGAATTAATCATCGGAACACGCAAACTCCACATTAAAATACTTATCAAAACAGCCAAACAACATCCAGATACCAGAGCTTGTCTAGCTGTTTCATTTGCTTTTTTATGATTTTCTTTTCCAATATGCTGTGCAACAACTACAGTAGCTCCAACAGATAAAGCCGCAAAAAAAGATATGAACATATTATTTATTGAATCTACCATTCCAATTGCAGAAACAGCTTCTTCCCCTATATATCCTGCCATCATTGTATTACATACACCTAAAAGCATAACAAATGTTTGCTCTATTATTATTGGTATAGCTAATTTTAAAACATTTTTTCTTATGAACATAATAAGCCCTCTTCCCCCTCTAATAACTATACTATTCTTTTTTAGAATGATTTACTAATTTTTAAGTATTGATTTAACACAATCATATTATATTACTCCTAATCCTAAAAATTTTCCAGTAATATATAGTATAATGTTTATATAAGAAATTTTTATAGGAGGCTTTAGTTTGTGTAATAATAAGGAGAATCTAAAAAATCCAAATACTTCAGATAAAAATAAATTTAATAATTTAAATAGAGATACAAAATACTGTATTGCAATAGTTATATTTTCACTTTCTTTGTTAATTAGTGCAATAATTCTAAGTAATAGTATACAAAACTTAAAATATTCCTTCAATAATAGCTTTCATATGATATCTAGTGATATTTCTGATTTACCTGATTTATTGATCACTAATTTTTCACATTTAGTCAAAGAACCTAAAGATATTTCACAGCATACTTTATCAATTCAAGATGCTGCTACTTATTTAGGAATTGCTCCTGATGAATTATGGAAGGTTGTTAATGATCCTGAGTCTAAAATTCCTCACTTTCAAGTTGGTAAAAGTAGATGTTTTTTTACTAAAGAAGGATTAGATAAATGGCTAGAAGGAACTTATACTCTTAATTTTGATACAAATTAAAAAATATTTGAATTTTGTATAATAATCAAATAAGGTAATATTGAAATCATTTAATTTCAATATTACCTTATTTATAATATAGTATTAAATTTGAAAATCTTTAGGATCATGAGATTTAGCCTTTGGTTCTCCAAAGACAGCCTTCACGCTCTCTACTTGAGGATTATGATTTACATTTTTCTTTTTTCTTTTATTATCTGCTTTCATTTTGTTACTTTTATTACTCATTAATATCACCTCAACATTATGGTGTACACTTGTACTTATTTTATACTTCTAATATGCTTTATATTTAATTATGCTTTTAAATAAATACTAATACAAAAAAGTATTTATGTTTTATTCCTTAGGATTGCTTAAATTTAATATATATTACAAATTTAAATGTGAAAAAAGAGACTATACGGTTCTTTAATTTATTTCATTTAACTTATTACAACATATATAAATAAAAAAGCTATCTTTTAAAATATTAATTTTCACTTAAAACTACCTAAACATAAAAAAAGCATGGTTAAATGTCATTAAGTAATTTTTAAACCATACTTTCTTTTTTAGATTAGATATTATTTAATTTTTATAAATGATCCTTTTCTTTATGTGGTGGTGCTCCTATTTTTTTACCATCAATAATTCCCAAATCCGAATTACCTTTTGGATCCATTTTTCTACGATCTGCATTAGATCTTGGTCTTTCTTTTAACCTACTTTTATTATTATCCATGATATTTCACCTCACTCATTGATATGATGTGCTTATATTAACATTTTATACGATGTACTTTTATAAAATTTTAGTTAAAACAAATCCTAAAAATTATTTAATAATATTCTTAATTTCATCAATACTCGCTTTTATTGTAAATATCATATTTTCATCTATTCTTAATTTGCATTCATTATTATTTACTTTTATTTCATTTGATAAACATTTATTTTTAGATAATTCTTTATACCTTGCTGATGAAATATCTAAAATAAATTTTTTATCTTTAGCACCTGTAAGCTTTATTGTAGCCCCTTGTTCTACTTGATCCTTAACTTTTATATCTATAATATTGTTTCCTCTACTAGTACAATCTAAACTTAATCCTGGAATTTTTTCAATGCTTGCTTGTCCTTTTATCGTCATCCATCCACCACTCAAATTAGATTTTACTAATAAATCTAATTTATATTTTTTTTCTAATTTTTTTAGAATTTGACCTAGTTCAAATATTGTTAACTCTAATTTCATCTTTCTAATTCCCCTTTTTATTCACTAAGTATTTTAAATTTTAAGTTATGTTTTTAAAAATATATCTGTTAAAATTAAAATAATACGTTTATAATTTTTAAGCTATGCACTCTTTCCACACATAATGCAGGAATAATGATGTGACAGCAGAAAGACTTCCTTTTACAATAATCATTGATAGGAAGTCTTTCTATTATTTAGGTTAGGCTAACTTGATTATTAAGTCCATTTTCTTCTTCAGTTTCTTCATATTCTTTATATTGTATTGTTTCTTCTTCTAGTTTTTTAAATGCTACGGAAAGCATTAGTTTAATCCTATTTAATTGATTTACATTTGAAGCACCTGGATCATAATCTATAGCAACTATATTAGATTCTGGATATATTTCCTTAAGTTTTTTCATCATACCTTTTCCTGTTACATGATTAGGTAAACAAGCAAAAGGTTGCATACATATTATATTTTCAGCACCACTTTCAATTAATTCAATCATTTCTGCTGTTAAAAACCATCCCTCTCCAGTTTGATTTCCAAGCGATAATATCGGTGATGCTAATTTTCCAAGTTCAACTATATGCTTAGGTGGACTAAATCTTTTGCTACTTTGTAGATATTTTTTCATAGTCTTCCTATAAGTTTCCATAAAAGCAATTGCAATATTATTTAAATTTTTTTCCACTCTACTTCCTGCAAGATAATCATGTTTAAAAGTAGCATCAAGTGCTGAATAGAAAAAGAAATCTAATAAATCAGGTACTACAGCCTCGGCACCTTCTTTTTCTAAAGTTCCTACTATATCATTATTAGCTGTAGGATGAAATTTAACTAGTATTTCTCCTACAAGCCCAACACGTGGTTTTTTAACATCAAGTAAAGGTAAATTATCAAATGACTCAATAATGTTTTTTATATTCTTCTTAAATTCTCTCTTACTTCCATTTCTTAAATTTTCTTTTACTTTTTTATTAAACTCCTTATATAGGGAATTTGCAGAGCCTTTAATCTTCTCATAAGGTCTTGTCCTATATAAAGTTTTCATAAATAAATCTCCATATACTAAAGCCATAAGAGCTCTATTTATAAGTTTTAATGTTATCTTAAAACCTGGTTGTTTTTCTAAACCTACTGCATTTAATGAAATTACAGGTATATTTTCAAATCCTGCATGTTTTAATGCCATTTTTAAAAATCCTATATAATTAGTTGCTCTACATCCCCCACCTGTTTGACTTATTATAACTGATGTATTATTTAAATCATATTTACCTGATTTTAAAGCATTAATTATTTGACCAATAACTATTATAGATGGATAACACGCATCATTATTAACATACTTTAATCCCTCATCAATAGCTTTTGAATCTGTTGATGGAAGTACCTCTAAATTATATCCACTAGCTCTTACTGCCTCCTGTATTAAATCAAAATGAATAGGAGACATTTGAGGACATAAAATTGTATGTTTTTTTCTCATTTCTTTAGTAAATACCCGATTCTTATATTCTATTTTTTCTTTTATAGGTCTGTAATTTTTTCTAATTCTCTCCTCAATAGCTGCCTTTAATGATCTTATTCTTATCCTAGCAGCACCTAAATTATTTCCTTCATCAATTTTAAGTAATGTATAAATTTTCCCTTTTGAACTTATAATTTCATTTACTTGATCAGTGGTAACTGCATCTAATCCACAACCAAAAGAATTCAGTTGTATTATCTCAAGATTATCATTTTCTGAGACAACTTCTGCTGCCCTATATAATCTTGAATGATAAGTCCATTGATCTACAACTCTAAGTTTATCTTTTAAAACACCTAAATGTGATATACTATCCTCTGTTAATACAGCCATTCCATATGACGCTATTACATCAGGAATCCCATGATTTATTTCTGGATCTATATGATAAGGTCTACCACATAAAACAATACCATATTTATTATTTTCTTTTAAATATTTTAAAACTTCTTCTCCCTTATTTTGAATATCCTTCTTATAAGCTTGCCTTTCTTTAGCAGCTAATGAAACAGCATGTTCTGCCTCTTTTAATGTAATATTAAACTCTTTAAATTCTGCTACAATTCTTTTTGCTAATTCTTTTTCATTATCTAATGAAAAGAATGGTGCTATATAATTAATTCCTTTCCTATTCAGTTCATCCACATTATTTCTAATTAATTCTGGATAAGAAATTACCATAGGGCAATTATAATTGTTATTTACATCACTAAATTCCTTTTTCTCATATGATATACATGGATAAAATATTGTCTTTACTCCTGAATGTATAAGCGACATAATATGTCCATGAACTAATTTTGCTGGATAACAAGCTGATTCTGATGGAATAGTTTCAATCCCCATTTCATATAATTTTTTACTTGATAAAGGTGATAATTTCACCTTAAATCCAAGATCAGTTAATAATGTAAACCAAAATGGATAATTTTCATAAATATTAAGCACTCTTGGAATTCCAATAACTCCTCTTTTAGCTTCACTATCTTTAAGTGGAATATAATTAAATGTTCTTTTATATTTATATTTATATAAATTAGGTATATTATTTTCGATCTTTTCTATTCCTAAACCTTTTTCACACCTATTTCCTGAAATAAATTCTTCACCTGTAGAAAATCTGTTGATTGTTAATAAGCAATTGTTTCCACATTTTCCACATCTTTTAAAAGAAGATTTAATATTAAATTCATCTATTTCATCTTTATTGAGTATGGTTGATTTACTTCCTTCAATATATCTTTCTTTTGAAATCAATGCACAACCAAATGCTCCCATAAGTCCTGCAATATCTGGTCTAACTGCTTCCCTTTCAGAGATTATTTCAAAACTTCTAAGTACTGCTTCATTATAAAAAGTTCCACCCTGTACTATAATTTTATTTCCCATTTCTTTTTCATCTCTTACCTTTATAACTTTAAATAAAGCATTTTTTATTACTGAGTATGATAACCCTGCCGATATATCTGAAACTTCTGCCCCTTCTTTTTGGGATTGTTTAACTCTAGAATTCATAAATACTGTACATCTAGAACCTAAATCAACTGGTGCTTTTGAATATATAGCTTCTTTAGCAAAATCTTCTACTTTCATATTTAAAGATTTTGCAAATGTTTCTATAAATGAACCACACCCTGATGAACATGCTTCATTTAATAAAATACTATCTACTGTTCCATTTTTTATTTTTAAGCATTTCATATCTTGTCCACCAATATCTAATATAAAGTCAACTCCTGGTAGAAAATATTCCGCTGCTTTATAATGTGCAATCGTCTCTATCTCTCCAATGTCTATGTGAAGAGCTGATTTAATTAATGCTTCTCCATATCCTGTTACAGCAGAATTTACGATTCTAACTTCTTTAGGTATCTTAGAATATAATTTTTTTAACATTTCAACAACTTTTTTTAATGGATTTCCTTCATTTCCTTCATATAAAGAATATAAAAGCTCTCCCGATTTATTTATTAGAACCACTTTGGTTGTTGTTGAACCAGCATCTATTCCTAAAAATGCATCACCTTTATATAAACTAAGACTACCTCTTTTTACTTTTTCTTTATCATGTCGTTCTTTAAATTCCAAATAATCTAATTCACTTTTAAATAATGGTTCCAATCTTTCACAATCATTATCCTGTATTTCAGATATTTTTTTTACTTTGCTAACTATTTCTTTAAGAGTAATAGATTTAGTATTTTTAGATAAAAGTGCTGCTCCTTGTGCAACAAATAAATGAGAATTATTAGGGAAAATAATCTGTTCTTCTGTTAAATTTAATGTTTCTATAAATCTTTTTCTAAGCTCTGATAAAAAACATAATGGTCCTCCTAAAAATGCTACATTTCCTTTAATTGGTTTACCACATGCAAGACCGCCTATAGTCTGATTAACTACTGCTTGAAATATTGATGCTGCAATGTCTTCTTTATTTGCTCCTTCATTTATAAGTGGTTGTATATCTGTTTTTGCAAAAACTCCACATCTAGATGCAATTGGATATAATACTTTAAATTCCTTTGCATATTCATTTAATCCCATAGCATCTGTATTAAGTAAAACTGCCATTTGATCAATAAAAGCACCTGTCCCCCCTGCACAGCTACCATTCATTCTTTGCTCTAATCCACCTCTAAAATATGTTATCTTAGCATCTTCTCCTCCTAATTCTATTACAACATCAGTTTTAGGAATAATTGTTTCTACAGTCTTAGAACAAGCAATTACTTCTTGTACAAATTCTACATTCAACCATTTTGAAACTGACAATCCACCTGATCCTGTCACGCTTAATGTACAATTAATATCCCCTAATTTTTCATAACTTTCTTCAATTAATTCTACGATTGTGCTTTTAATATCTGAAAAGTGTCTTGTATATTTACTATATACATTTATATTTTCAGAATTAAGAATTACCAACTTTACTGTTGTTGATCCTATATCTAGCCCTATGTTATAGTTATTCATTAAAATTCACCTACTCTAATTTCATACAAATTTTCTATAAGCTTTATATGTATATATAAAATTTCCTTTAACCAGTTAAATATATGTATATACATTATTATACCTGTCTATACTTAAAATATAATTTAATGTTTTTATTGTAATTTTTTAATACTATATACATTTTTGGAGGTTAAAATGAACTACTTTAATGAAGGAAATAAATTATACAATTCTAAAGATTATATTAAAGCTATAGATTGTTATAAAAAGTCTGCTATTCAAAAGCAAAATGAAGCTTGTTCATATTATAATGCTGGAGTTTGTTTTATTAAATTAAAAGATTTTAATAAAGCAATAATTATGCTAAAAAACGCCATAGCAATTCAATATGAAAGTAAATACTTCTTTAATTTAGGCTATTGCTATACTATGAAAGAAGATTTAAATAAAGCTCTCCAATTTTTTAATATCGCTTGGTGCCTTAATGACACTGATACTGATTGTGAGAAGGCTATTAACCTTCTTTTACCTAAACTTAGTAAAATTTAATTATTTAAATATCAATATAATTTAAATAATTATCCATAACAACTTATAAGAGATATTTTAATTATATACCTCTTATTTATTTTAAACTTTTTTATTAAGGCACACATAATAAAATAATAGATCATATTGGCATTGTATATTCTGTTTCATGTAATTTAAAAAATCATAATACATTTTATTAGCTAAACCTACTAACGCAGTATGATACAAAATAAACAAACATATTGTTCTATCATCTTTTTAAATGTGACTAATATTGCTACTGGTTATAGTCTTTACCATTCACCAGCAATATTAGTTTTTTTATGTATCTCATCAAAATTATTTGAATCAAAATAATTACCCGCATTATAAAATGTTGGATCTACTTTAATCCATTTATTTTCATCCTTTAAATATACTTCATTCCATGCATGACTCACATAACTTTCACCATTATAAGCTTCCCCTGTTATTAATCTTATATTAAGTCCTACGGCTCTTGACATAGCTACATAAAGACATGCATAGTCAAAACATATACCTCTCTTTTCTTGATATGCAGATATGGCTCCACTATTTTTTACATCTTGTGAATTCAATACTTTATTTGCTTTATCATAATCATATGTTATATTAGATCCAATCCAAGAATATAATTTTTTTGCTTTTTCTCTATCAGTACTACTTGAAGTTGTTAATTTTTTTGCTTTCTCATCGATATTATTATTGGATTTCACACCTTCATCTAAAGTAACACCATTATAATATATAATTTTATTTGAAGCTATATCTTGAATTAATCCATTATTTATAATCTTTATTTTATTTTTATCTATAATATTTTCTATTCTATTAAATGCCTCAATATTATTAAAAACATCTATCTTAAAATTATTGTTTGGAATAGAATTAAACATTATTATTGGAACAAACATTATTAAAATAAAAATGCTTGATCTAATTATTCCAAATATAATTGAAAAAATAATTAATAATGTTTTACTTTGATTTATAATCCTTTTTCCACCACTAAAAATAAAAGTTTGTATCATTTGTAATATTTGCCTTATTACAAATCTTATAATAAGAAATACAATCATAAGTCCCAATATCTTAACTATTCCTTTAGTTAAATATCTACCTGTAAAGAAATTGTTAATTAAATATGATAAAACACTATTTAATTTATCATATTTAGTTAAAATTATTACAAATGTTGCTATACTAGATATAATATCTAGTATAGGAGTAATTGCATAATCAATATTAGAATTTTTTAGTACTCTTCTTATACTAATTAGTATCGATGTCCCTATTATACCAAAAATTATTATTTTGTATAAAAGAATTTTATCCATTTAACTTCTCCTTTAGTTAAAACTTTTTTCATTTATAACTTCTTTAACAACTTCATTAACGATGTCATATCCATATCCTTTAGAAAGTAAAAATCTATACAATTTATTTGATATCTTATATTTATCATTTTCAGATTTTTTAATAGTTACTATTTTTCTTTGAGCTAAGTTTATCGCTATAGATTTTTCATTTTCTATATTTACATTATTTAGCTCTTCTTCTATTATTTCCTTCGATATTCCCTTTTGAATTAAAGAATACTTAATTTTGTTGCTCCCTTGAGATTTTAGTTTTTCTTTAACAAAAAGTTGTGTATAATACTCATCATTTAAATAATTGTATTGCTTTAAAAAATCAATTGCCTTTTCGATAGCTTCCTCTTCATATCCTTTTAAAATCAATTTTTCTCTAACTTGCTTCTCTGTTTTATGACTTTTTTCTATTATCCTTATAGCAGTTTCTCTACATTTCATAAGTTGATCTTTATAAGCTAAAATTTTAAGCTTTTCAAAATCAACTTCATCTTTTAACTTAATTCCTTCTTTATATATTAATTCTGCACTTATTGAAAAAGCATATTCATCATCTAAAAATACATTTACTCTTTCTTTGTTTCTTTTTTGAAATTCCAATTTTGTTATCTTTGCCATAGTAAATTTCCATCCTATTTTCTTTAATTATTATTGTAATTGCTAGTTAATTTGATTTCAATATGTGGATTGTTGGGTTCAACAATACTTTTTTGGCAACTTCATTAATTTTACCTTTATCAACATTATTTAATCTTTCCATATCCTTTACAAATTCAAATATATCTTCATCTTCAAGAGCTTGATGTAATATATAATTACATAATTCTGAAGAATCTTCTAAAGTTGATATAACAGCTGTTTTATGCACCTTTTTCATGATTTCTAAATCTCTATCACCTATTTCAATCTTGCCATTAATTACATTATTCAATGTTTCATCAATTGCCATTTTAGCCTCTTCTACATTTTCTTCTCCTACAGAAGTGTATATATACAAAGTTTTTATATTGTTTGTTATTTCTAGATGAGTATATATATCATAAGCTAAACCTCTATTTTCTCTAACTTCTCTAAAAAGTAATGAGTTGGCACTTTCTCCTAATCTATGATTTAATATTCTAAGAGGTAATTCATCATCTTTTTCTAATTCATTAAATGTAAATAAATATACTATTGTACTTTGTTCTATATCCTTTTTATAAGTAACTTTTGTTACATTTTTATTTTTCTCTTTTATGCAATTTAATACTTTAGGCTTATCACCACTCCATAATTCAAAATTTTTATTTATTAATTCTATTGCATCTTCATGACTTAATGATGAAACCATAGTAATAAGAGAATTTTTTGGAGTATAATGTTCTTTATAATAATTAATTATTTGATTTTGAGTAAACTTCTTTATATTTTCTTCAATACCTGTAACATCATACTTAAGCGCACTTTTGGTAAATGCAATATTATTTACATTTTTAAAACTATAATCTTCTAAATCGTCTTTACCTGTTCTTATTTCAGCAAGTATAACGCCACGTTCTTTTTCAAGTTCGCTTTCTTCAAATTTAGAATTTATAACCATATCACTTAATATAGAAATACCATTATTTAATTCTTCTATTAAACAACTTATCGTGTACACAGTTGCATCATAATCAGTATATGCATTATATTCTCCTCCTAAAGCCTCCAAATCCTCATTAAGCTTTTCATCATCTCTATTATTAGTTCCTTTAAATAAACAATGTTCAACAAAATGACTTATTCCTTTTTGTTCTAAAGATTCATATAAAGCTCCAACTTTAATTCCTATATTTATTGAGGCTATTTGTGTATCTTTATTTATAGTTATTACCTCTAACCCATTACTTAACTTGTGTCTCTTGGCATTAAAATTCAATTTTATCATTTATTCTCTCCTAATATTTTTATATCATATTTTATATGATTCTTTAAGCTTCCTAAAATAAAATTATAACACATTATTTTAACTTCATTAATATATATAGATTCTTATATGTAGATATATTCTTAAAGTAATGCTAAAATATAGAGAAAAGTATTGCTATTTAACTTTAAAAGGGAGATGAATATTATGAAAAAGTCTATTTTAATTGTAGAAGACGAACTTAAAATTAGATTTTTACTTAGAGACTATCTTGTAAAAGATGAATTTAATGTATTTGAAGCCTCTAATGGTGAAGAAGGATTAATAACCTTTAGTAAAGAAAAAATCGACTTAATAATTTTAGATATAATGATGCCAAAAATGGATGGTTTAACTATGCTTAGAAAGCTTAGAGAAGTTTCTAGCATTCCTGTTATTTTACTTACCGCTAAAGGAGAAGAAGAAAATAAACTTGAAGGATATGATTATGGTGCCGATGATTATGTAACTAAACCATTCAGTCCTAAAGTCTTAATAGCTAAAGTTAAAGTTTTACTTAAAAGAACACGACAAAACTTAGATTCTAGTATACAAAATTTTAATGATCTTAGTATTAATCAACTTTCTCATGAAGTTAAAATTAATGATATAGATATCACTTTATCTCCAAAGGAATATGAGCTTTTAATCTATTTAATTAATAATCAAGGGATAGCTCTAAGTCGTGACAATATATTAGATAATGTATGGGGTATTGATTATTATGGAGATATTCGTACTGTAGATACAAATATCAAAAGATTAAGAGAAAAATTATTAGATAAAGCATCTTATATAGTTACTGTACGTGGTAGCGGGTATAAATTCGAGGTAAAATAAATGAAAAAAAGTTTATCAAAAAGATTATTTATAATAACACTTGGTCTTATGTCAGGTTTAATGTTATTAATTTACTTTACTCAATCATTTTTGTTTCAAAAATTTTATTTTTATAGAAAAACTTCATTTTTAGTTAAAGAAATTAGTAAATTTCAAACACTATATTCTTATCAAAATAATAATGACTATACTTTATATCAAGCACTTGGAAAATTTGAAAATGATAATAACTCTAAAATAGCGATATTCTCTTTAAATGGAGAACTAATGTATTTACCTAGTAAATTCGAAAATGAAGAGGATATTAATATATTAACGGGTTTTTGTACTGAATTAATCAATAATAAATCTTTAATTTTAGACGTCATTAATTCTTCAAAAATTAAAGTTACTAATTTTTATAATCAAAATAATAGCACTCAAAAAATAGGAATAATTGCACCTATGTCCTTAAAATCTCATAATGATAGTATCATAATATCCGTTTCTTCTATTCAGCCAATTGAAGAAGCATCAAAAGTTATTGATGAATTTTATATATATTTATTCTTAGGTTTAACTATTATTGCAATTATATTATCTTCAATTTATTCTAATTTAATTTCTAAACCATTAATAACATTAAATTCAGTTGCTAATAAAATGTCTAATATGAATTTTAATGTTTCATGTGATATTAATAGCGAAGATGAAATTGGTAACTTAGCCAGAACATTAAATTTCTTATCAAAAAATCTTCAATCAGCATTATTAGATTTGCAACAGAAAAATCAAAAGTTAGAAGAAGATATTGAAAAAGAGAGAAAATTAGAAAATATGAGAAAAGACTTCATAGCTGATGTTAGTCATGAACTAAAAACTCCTATTGGAATAATTAAAGGATATGCTGAGGGAATTAAAGATGGTATAGTTACTGGAGATGATGCTTTAAACTATTTAGAAACTATAATAGGAGAATCTCAAAAAATGGGAACTTTAGTTACAAATATGTTAGAGCTTTCAAAACTTGAATCAGGTACTGTAAAACCTGCTCCAGAAGCTTTTAATATTAATAGATTAATAAATAAAATCCTAAAAAAACATAGTTTAAATATTGAAGAAAATAATCTCACTATAAATTTTTCTTTTTCAAATGACTATAGTTATGTTTATGCTGATACTTTCCAAATGGAACAAGTATTAACTAACCTTATTACTAATGCAATTAAATACACTCCTGATGGAAATTCTATAAATATAAGTATAAATGAAGAGGATGATAAATTTAAAATATCAATTCAAAATATGGGAATTAATATACCTGAAGAGGAGATTGATAAACTATTTGATAAATTTTATAGAATTGATAAATCTAGACAAAGATGTGAGAATAGTACGGGGCTTGGATTATCAATAGTAAAAAATATATTACAACTTCATAATAGTGAATTTAGTTTTAGAAATATTCCAAATGGTGTAGAATTTTATTTTTACTTAAATAAAATAATATCTCAAGATGAATATGATTAATAAAATACTTATTTATTTAAAAATAATTTTAGAGATATCCTTTCTATTATATACTTATCCCAATAGAAAGGATATCTAAAATACTTAAAAAAGTTGTTTTAGATATCCTCATTTTATTATAAATATTAATTTATCTCATTTCTTTTATTAAACCTTTTCTATAAATTGTTAATAATGCCTTCAAATCTTTAATCTGATTCTTTAATTCCATACCTATATCAGTATCCCCTACAGTTTTCCTTTTTAATTTTTGCTCTACTACCATTATCGTTGATAAAATATCTTTTTCTTGCATTATGGATTCCTCTGTAGAAGAAAAGTGTTCATGAGATACTATTTGTAATCCATATGAATTATATATAAGTGTATATCCTGCTATTCCTGTTTGTTTTTGATAAGATTTAGAGAATCCTCCATCTATTACTATTAATTTTCCATTAGCTTTTATCGGACTCTCACCCTCTTTCTTCTTAACAGGTACATGTCCATTTATTATTATTGATTCTTTAGTATTTAATCCAAATTCCTCCAATACTATGTTGCACATTTTTTCACTATCTCTATGATTATAATATGATGTCTTTTTTTCTATATGAGATTCTTTATCATCAATAAAATATCTTTCAAAAGTTCTCATCTGTTCTTTACCAAATAGCGGTGATACAGTGCCTGTCCATAAGTACCACATAATATCCATCCCATAAAGTTTGCCTTGATTATCAACTTTTTCAAAATAACCTTCTCTTGATAAAGAATCAAACTTTTCCATCAATTTTTTACCTTTATATTCTTTGCCATGTATTTTCATACTCTTAAAGTTTAAATTATCATCTAATGGAATGCATCCATGAAACAAAAGATTAGAATTACATTTTAAAAACATACTTCCTTTTGAAAAAAGGAATCTAATATGTTTTTGTAATTTTTCACTATTGGTAAAAGAAAATACCAATTTATCTATAAGAATAGATTCATCTGTTGTAAGTTCATAAGGATCATTAGGATTTATTGTTGGAAAATTAGTATCATTTAATTTATATTCTTTTTCTTTTAATTTTATAGTCCCTTTTTTATAATCTATTTTATCTAATAATAATCTATTTTCTAATTCAAATTCCGGTCTTCTATCTATAATTTCTTTTTCTAGTTTAAACTGCAACACAGTAATTGCCTTATGCATTTTGGAAACTAGTTCTATTTCTTGATTTAAAGCTGAATTTTCTTCTTTTACTTTAGGCATAAAACCTTTACAAGGATCATCTTTATAATATTTTAAAGCAAATGTTGCTAATGGTAATAAATTTATTCCATATATTTCTTCTATTAAATCTAAATTTGCATATCTTGTAGATATTCTTACAACATTTGCTATGCATGGTTTTACTCCTGCCGCTGCTCCCATCCAAAGTATATCATGATTACCCCACTGAATATCAACTGAATGATAGTCTATAAGTGTATCTAATATTATATCTGGTCTTGGTCCTCTATCATATATATCTCCTATTATATGAAGTCTATCTATAACCAACCTTTGAATAAGTTTCGATAAAGCAATAATAAACTCTTTAGCTCTTCCTATATCAATAATTGTAGTTATTATTCTATCATAATATTCTTGTTTATCTATACCATTAAATTGTTCATGCAGTAACTCTTCTATAATATAAGCAAAATCAACTGGTAATGCTTTTCTTACTTTAGATCTCGTGTATTTAGATGAAGAATATCTACATATTTCTATAAGCCTATTTAAAGTTATTTTATACCAATCATTAATGTCATTTTCATCTTTTAGTACTATATCTAATTTTTGTTCTGGATAATATATTAAAGTAGCTAAACTTTTCTTATCACTTTCTAATAAAGAATTTCCAAATACATCTTCTATTTTTCTTTTTACAACACCTGATGCATTTCTTAATACATGAATAAAATGTTCATATTCTCCATGAATATCGCTTAAAAAGTGTTCTGTACCTTTAGGCAAATTTAATATAGCTTCTAAATTTATAATTTCTGTTGATGCTGCTGCTATAGTAGGATATTGTTTTGCCAATAATTTAAAATACTTTAATTCCTTGATATCATCCTTTTCATTTTTATTCATTTTACCCTCCCATAATTCATATAATACGTTTTGATTTTGACCATTATATAAATAAAACTAAAAAACCCCTTACCAAATATTAAATCATTTAATGTAAATTTTGTCCATTAATATAAATATTTATTTTGTAAAGTTTTACTAATTTCATTCGAATATATATAATGTAGAGTAATTTGAAGGAGGTATGTAAAATGATTAATACTAATTATTATACTGATAACGACTACTTAATACCTAAAATAGAAGGTACTAATAAAATTTTAGATCGCCATACTTTTAATTCACTTTATTATACAAATAAAAAAATGAATTATAATAAATCATTCAAAGAAACTTTAAATGATTTTATTTCTTTAAGGAACAATAAATCTTTATTAGATAAACTCATCTCAGCAAATAAAGGATTGATCGATATTGATGATATTTCTAAAAGTTTAGTTGATATTGATAATTTATCTGACTCTTTGGAAATTGATAAAGAATCTTTGTACAATAAAATTAAAACTGTACGAACTTTGAAAAACAAATAAAAAATTCATTCAGGCGACTCTAAAAATAATAGCTGTATTTAGTAATAAATACAGCTATTTAGGTATATTAAAGAAAATATCAAGTTCAAAATGCTACTATTATTTTCTTGATTATGACTTACTATTTTAAAGAATCCAAATATGCTACTGCACTTAAGGATGCTATATTACCTTCTCCTGCCGCTTTAATATATTGATATGGCTTACCAACACAATCTCCAGCAGCGAAACAACCTTTTATACTAGTTTGCATATTTCTATCTACTTCAACATGGCCATCTAATATTTTAAGCCCCGGTACTAGTTGTTTAGGTGATATAGAATCTTTTAATAGAAAAACCCCATCTGTTTCTAGTTCATTATCTTTTAACACTAGTTTTTCTACTTTTTGATTTCCTTTAATTTTTATTGGTTTATCTTCTATAATATTTACCTTATCATTTATATTATATACATCTCTATACATAGGTATATAATAAACAGATTTAGCTAATTCACTAACATATGAAGCATCCTTTTCACCTTCTTTATTATAAGATATTATAGAAACTACTTTATCTTTATATAAAGGTGCATCACATGTTGCACAATATCCAACTCCTTTTCCTAAAAATTCTTCCTCACCTTCAAGTGCTTTTGTATATTCTACTCCAGTAGCAAGAATTACTGCTTTAGCCTCATACATCTTTTCATTGACCATTAAAGTAAAATATTCTCCCATTGCATAAATATTATTTACACGTTCTTCTTGAATATTTATATCCATAGATTTTATATGATCTATAAATTTTTCTTTTAATTCTTCTCCTGTTACTCCATAAAAACCTAAATAATTATTAACTTTAGGAGCTTTTTGCAATTTAGAGCTTAAATTTTTATTTCCAAATATAATAAAACTTTTGTTTCTTATCTTAGCATTTAATGCTGCTGAAAGACCTGCTGGTCCACTTCCTATTATTGCTATATCATATCTTTTTTCCATAGTTACCACCTTATTTTCTATAGGTTATTTTTAATTAAATTTTCCAAAACTTCTTTTGGTAAAAATCCGACTGATGTTTCTACTGGCTTTCCACCTTTAAATAATTTAATAGTTGGTATGCTTTGAATTCCATGTTGCATAGATGTTAATGGATTTTTATCAACATCTACTTTTGTAAATTTAACATGTTTAAATTCTTTATCTAACTCTTCTAAAACTGGCGCCAACATCCTACAAGGTCCACACCAAGTAGCCCAAAAGTCTACTAAAACTAACTCATCACAATCTAAAACTTCATTTTCAAAATCTGAATCATTTATATGCTTAA
The DNA here is from genome assembly GCF_019431045.1 of Clostridium weizhouense. Lineage (GTDB taxonomy): Bacteria > Bacillota > Clostridia > Clostridiales > Clostridiaceae > Clostridium > Clostridium weizhouense. The sequence continues at coordinate 85,149 of NZ_JAHXPT010000005.1, forward strand.
TCATAATTCTCCTCCTTAATTATATCTATATATAAGTATATATCTTTATCTATTTTATTCCAATTTAATTTTAAAATAAAATATAATATTAATTATATTTTATATCTCTTCTATCAAAATATTCACTTGCATCAATTATTGTTCTAATTTAATTATAAGTTTAAATACACTTTTATTAATTAATTTAATATAATTAATCCTAAGTAAATATTTTTAATATTTATATACTAATTTAAATCACTATATTAAATCGAAGCTATACTTTGTAATTTATTATATTCTCCATTTTTAATAATTAATTCTTTATGAGTTCCCTTTTCAATTATTCCTTTATTTCCTATAACAACTATTTCATCTGCATTTTTAATTGTTGATAATCTATGAGCTACTACTATTGTAGTTCTATCTTTACATAATTTTTTAAGTGATTCTTGTATTATATGTTCAGTTGCATTATCTAATGCAGATGTTGCTTCATCAAGTATTAAAATAGATGGATTCTTTAAAAATACTCTTGCAATAGAAATACGTTGTTTCTGTCCTCCTGATAATTTAACTCCTCTTTCACCAATATATGTATCATAACCTTGCGGTAAATTTTCAATAAATTCATGTATGTTAGCCATCTTAGCAGCAGATAATATTTCCTCTTCAGTAGCATCATTTTTACCATATAAAATATTATCTCTTATTGTTCCTGTAAATAAAAATACCTCTTGTTGTACTATTCCAATGTTACTTCTTAAAGAATTTAAGCTTACATCATATATACTCTTTCCATCTATCAATATATCTCCACATTTTACATCGTAAAATCTAGGAATAAGATTGCAAATTGTTGTCTTACCTGTTCCTGAATGTCCAACTAAAGCTAGCATTTTTCCTTGCTCAATTTTGATAGAAAAACCTTTTAAAATATCTTGTCCATCATAACTAAAATCTATATTTTTAAACTCTATTTCACCTTTTACATTTGATAGATTTATTGCCTGTTCTTTATCTTTTTCTTGTTCTTCATTCATAATTTGCATATATCTTTCAAATCCAGTTATGCCATTTTGAAACTGTTCCATAAAGTTTATTAATTTTTTAATTGGCTCTGTAAAAAGTCTTATATATAGCATATATGCCATATAATCACCAATATCTATAATCCCAACAAACGTAAAGATTCCACCAAAAATTAATCCTATATAATTTAATACATCGATACCTAATCCAGCCCCGGCAAAATATTCTGCCATAACCTTATAAGCTCTTTCTCTAGCATTTATAAACTTCCTGTTTCCAATTTCAAATTTTTCTTCTTCTGATTTATGACTTACAAATGCTTTAGAAATACTTATTCCAGAAATACTATTTTGAAGATTTGCATTTACTGCTCCTGTTTCAACTTTTGTATCTAAAAATGCTTTATTCATTCTTTTTCTTTGAAACATTGTAAAAATTACTATCGGTGGAATAAAAGCAAATATAATTAATGTAAGTGGTATATTTATTGTACAAAGTATAATAAATGATCCTATAAGCATAATAATAGATATAAATATATCTTCTGGACCGTGATGAGCAAGTTCAGAAATATCCATTAAATCATTTATTATTCTAGACATTATATCTCCAGTTTTATTATTATCAAAATACTTATTAGGTAACCTTTGTAAGTGCTTAAACACATCTCTTCTCATATCTGCCTGCATCCTTACCCCAACAACATGTCCCCAATATTGCATAAAGTATCCACACAAAGCTTTAACTATAAATATAAGTAATAATACCACTGCAAATACTACTATTAACCTAATATTTTTATTAGGAATAGAGTCATTTATAAGTTTTCTAGTCATCATTGGATATACTAAATCACATAGTGCCGCTATAAATGCTGCAATCAAATCAAAAACAAATAATTTTTTATACGGTTTATAAAAACCAATAAATTTTTTTATCATATAGTCCTTCCTCCCTTAAACATATTTTAATTAATTTCTATCTTATTAAATTAATGATTTCTTCTTTAGAGTTATATAAATCTTTAGAAAAAACTTTTTTTACTTCAACAGGTCTTTTTCCTAATACTATTATATTCCCATCAAAATATATTGCCTCTTCAACATCATGAGTTACTAATATAACCATTCTATTTTCCTTTAAAAGCATATACTTAAATTCATCTATAATTTTATACTTTAATGTATAATCTAATGATTTAAATGGCTCATCCATCAAAATTAATTTTGATGGTTTTCCAAAAGCTCTAGCTATATTTACTCTTTGTTTCATTCCTCCACTTAATTCACTTGGATATTTATCTTTTACATTTTCAAGACCTAAAGATAAAAGTAAGTTATTAATTCTACTTTCTATCTCTGAATCATCATAATATCTTTTTAAAGCAATATTTAAATTTTCTTTAATTGTAAGCCATTCTATTAACCTATCTTCTTGGAAAATATAGCTTATATCTTGTTTAGATATTCCTAATATTTTACCATCATCTACTGAAATCAAATGTGCTAAAATATTTAACAAAGTACTTTTACCACATCCTGATTCCCCTATTATGCAATTAACTTTTTCATCAGAAAATTGTAAATTAAAATTTTTAAATATTTTTTCATTATCATAGGATTTTGTTAAATTTCTAACTTCCAATTTCATTTTTCTTCCACCTATATGTACTATTTTTAAAGACTTTATTAATAAATTCAAAAATTATTGATATTACAGCAATTATAACTATCCATGCAAATATTCCACTTGTATTAAAATTAACCTTTTCTAATTGTATTGCAGAACCAATCCCAAATTTAGGTTGTCCATGTACTTCTCCAGCAATAACAACCTTAAAAGCCAATGAAAATGTTGATACAAATATACTTATTAAATAAAATTTTATAACTGGCCAATATACTCCTTTTATTCTATCATTCAATGACACCTCATATATATCTAACATTTCAATCAGCTTTTTATCAAAATTTATAAGATTACTTAATATACCTTCATATAATATTGGGAACGTTATAGCAAAACCTACTACAAATGGTGCTTTATCTTTATTAAACCAAACTAATGTCAAAACAACCAGTACCATTGTCGGAATAGTTTTTGCAAAAGCATTAATAGGTGCCATTAAATATCTAAAAAAGGGGTACAAAAATGTTAGTACCCCTAAAACTACAGCTAATAATACAGCAAATATATAACTTAATGCTGTTCTATATAAACTACTTAAAAGCATTTTTAAGAAATTATCATTACAAATAATATTTCTAGTTTCACTTATTATTTGATTTATTGTTGGAATATATATATCATTATTAATTATTGTTGCTAAAACTTGCCATACTATTAAAAAAAATAAACATGATAATAAGATGCCTAATTTACTTCTCCATGTATATTCCTTCATCCGGTACTTTTCCTCCAACTGTATTACTATCAAATTCATATAGTTTATTAAAATAAGTTTGATATTCTTTAAGCGAATCTTTAATGTTTACATATTTTATATTGGATTTATCCATTGCTGAAATTATTATTGGTTTTTTTGCAGAAATTCCTATTTCTTCACAATATGTTCCTAAACCTTCTCTATCTTCATATGCCCATATAGTACTATTTTCAATTTCTTTTAAAATATTATCTACAAATTTTTTATCTTTTTTTACTAATTCTTTTTTTATTATTATTGTTGATTGTGGGAATCCATATTCTATATTATTTTCTTTTTTCCATTCTTCATTAAGATTTAAAATCACATTTAGGTTTTCTTTTTTACTTGAAACATTAGATAAAGCTGGTTCTGGTAATACTACATACTTAGCTTTATCAGATAATATTATTGGTGCAAGTTCTGTTACTCCACCTACATAACTAAAGTTAATATCTTTGTCAATATCTATACCCTTATTTTTTAAAACCGATTTAGTTATAATATCAGGAGTTAATCCCTTTCCAATATTATACAGTTCCTTACCTTTTAAACTTTCAACTGTTTGATTAGATTCAGTCGAAACTAAAAAGAATGATCCCCAACCTACAGTTCCTGCTATTACATAATCTCCATTTTTATTAAAAGATGTAGCTGCTAAATTTGAAGGAACTATTGCAATATCAGCTTCTCCTTTCATAACAGATGTAACTACATTATCTGTTGTTTTTTCTATATTATATTTAACATTATATCCCTTTTTAATTTCTGGTCTTTCTTTTATAATTTTAGCTATTGATATCGCTGGAAGACCGTCTGGAACTATAAAGTTAACTTCTTTAGTATCATCTGTCATGCTAGAACCAGTACATCCTGTAAACATAAAAATTGATAAGAGTAATACTAAAAATATCGATATTTTTTTCATTTAAATTTCACTTCCTTAAATTATCTTTAATAATGATTATAATAACACAACTATATTAAAACCCCAAATTAAGTATATCCAAAAAACAATAATTAAATGTATTATTTTACATTTATACTAATAGTAAATTATGTTCTTCCTATTTTAATTTCCCCTTAAAAACCTTAAGCATGCACCTTTTTCAAACGTAGTACAGGAATAATGATATGGTATATTCTAAAGAATAAAAAAAATGATATTAGCTTAATTTAAAGTTAATATCATTTAGTAATCTAATTCTTTTAAATCTATAAATCTTAATTTAAATAAAAACTTTATCTTTTATTTATTCTATGTTTTAAACATAACCTTAATTTTAAATTGTATTTATCTATATATATCTACAATTAATCCTTGAATTTCATCTATAGTTGAAGCAATATTTATATTTTCTTTTTCTTCTGATAAAAGTAAATTAGTTAATTCTTCAAGTTTTCCATCTATAGTATCTACTGTAACGAAATATTGTGTTTGCCAAAAACTAATATCTTTTTTAGTGTCATACATAAATTTTAAGATAGATTCTAAATACTCTTTTATCATCTTCTTATACATAACAACATCAACATATGTTTTTGTTAATACAAGCTTATTTCCTCTTTTCTTTATATCATCCATCAATTTTCTAAGTTGTTCCTCTGATTTTCTTTCCTTAGCATGATTAAAACTTTGTGAGAAATCTTTTTTTTCTGATACAATTTTTCTTTCAGATGTTACACTTCCACTTCGTACTCTCCCTATTTCCATAACAATTCAATCCTTTCTTTAAGTCTAATTATAACAAAAAAATTAATGTTTCTCCATTTTTCTTTATTATATTATATCGTATAAATTATTTGCAAAAAACAAAAATATATTTAAATAATATAAAACTCATTGTAAATTAAAATATACAACGAGTTTTATCTAAATCAAATTTAAAGATTTATAATATTTTATACTCTTTATTGGATTCTAGAATATATTTTTTTAATAAACTTAACAACTTCATACCACAGCACTGATACTCCTGCAATTCCAAAACTTAGTAAAAATTGTCCTATATTAAGTGGTGCTAATTTCAAAAAAACATTTAAAGGAGTATATAGAATTATTAATATACCTAGTATTGTTCCTATATTAACAACCCACATAATTTTATCTTTTATTAAATACTTCATTGATTGCAACACAAATACTGAATCAGAACTGTTAACTTGTACAAGAAAAAGATTCGCTAACATAATTATTACAAGTCCCATTGAACGAGCAATTTCTGGATTTTTAATTCCTTTATTAAGAATTATAAAATACATACCAAATGAAGCTACAAAAACCACAATTCCTTGCAAAATACTTTTAACAAGTGTACCTGCTTTCAAAATTTTTTCATTTGAATTTCTAGGTGCACGTTCCATAATATCATATTCCGCTGGTTGACGTTCTAAAACAATTGAACATGTAGGATCTATAATAAGTTCCAAAAGAACTACATGAATTGGTAATAAAAACAGACTAACTGAACTAATTTTAAGCATTGGTGCTAATAATGACGCAAATGCAATTGGAATATGAATAGTAAACACATACCCCATAGCCTTACGAATATTATCATATATTCTACGTCCGTCTTTTATAGTATCTACAATTACAGAAAAATTATCATCCATAAGGATTAAATCAGCAGCTTCACGAGAAACTTCAGACCCATGTTTTCCCATAGCTATGCCAATATCAGCATATTTTAAAGCTGGTGCATCATTTACACCATCACCAGTCATTGCTACAATTTCTCCATTATCTTTAAAAGCCCTAACAATACGCATTTTATGTTCTGGCACAACACGCGAAAATATACTTACCTCTTTTACACGTTTACGTAATTCTTCGTCACTCATATTATTAAGTTCATCACCTGTAATAATATTTTCACTATTAGGCATACCAACTTGTTTTGCTATACTACTTGCAGTAATACCATTATCTCCAGTAATCATAACTACTCTTACTCCTGCACGTGTACAATGATAGATATCCTCTTTTACCGATTTTCTTGGAGGATCAGCAAGTCCAATCAATCCTGATAATGTAAGAGTACAATCTGTAAGTTTTGTTGGTATTTCAGATTCATTTTGCACATGCATTTCTCCTACCGCTATAACTCTTAATCCACGTTTAGACATATCTATAATTTTATCTTCTGTTAATTTAAGTTCTTTTTCTGAAAGATTACAAATTGTTAAAATACGTTCAGGAGACCCTTTAGCTGCAATTATAATTTCTCCATCATGCTTCCAAACATGTCCCATCATTTTTAACTCATTAGTAAAAGCATACTCTGTTATTAGTTCCCCTCCAAATAAATGATTTTTTAATATTCCTAGATTCTCACAATAATTTAACATTGCTTTTTCCATTGGATCATATGCATCAGTCTCACATGCTAAACCCATTATTTCACATAAGCATAGTTTGTTATCTTCTTTATTAAATGACCAAGTATCACACACTGTCATCTTATTCATTGTAATAGTTCCAGTTTTATCAACACAAAGTACTGAAACAGCTCCTAATGTTTCTACCGATGGCAATCTACGAACAAGTGACTTTTTTTTAGCAAGCCTCCATGCTCCCATAGATAAAAATACAGTAAGAATAACTGGAAATTCTTCTGGTATCATTGCCATTGCAAGAGTTATACCAGATAAAATACTTTCAATAATTCTATCTTTAAATTCATGATCTGAAATATTAAAATAGGTGATTATACCAACCAATATAAATAATACAGCAGCGATTCCTGACCATAGTTTTACTAAGCTACCAGTCTGTTTTTGAAGTTGCGTTGGTTTTTCTGGTGCTGATGCCACATCATTTCCTATCTTTCCATATTCAGTAGATAAACCTATTTTATCTACTAATACGTAAGCACTCCCTTGTATAACTAAAGTTCCTGCATAACAATAATCGTTTCTCCAATAGCCTGTAGAAAATTCTGAATTCTCAATAGTTGTTTTCCAAACACCTTCAGCTTCACCAGTTAACGAAGATTCATCAATACATAAATCACTTGCTTTAAGTATTTCTCCATCTGCTGGAATTTTTATTCCCTCTGTAATAATCATTAAATCACCTGGAACCAAATCTATACTAGCAATTAAAATTTCTTTTCCATCCCTAATCACAGTGATGTTTGGTTCAGATAAATCTTTAAGTGCATTTAATGTCTTATCTGTTTTCCATTCTTGTATTACGTCTATACTTATAACACCAACCACAAAAATTAGCATAACAGCTCCATCTCGTGGTTCTCCTAAAATAAAGTATATTACTGCTGCTAAAAGTAATAGTAAAAACATAGGTTCACATATAATGTGAATAACTTTTTTTAAAAAACTTTGTTTTTGATTTGGTATCAGTTCATTTTTTCCATATTTCTGTTGTAGTTTTTTTACTTCTGTACTAGTTAAGCCATTAGTTATAATTTGTTCTTTTGTCATAAAAGTTACCTCCTTATTGCCTAACTGGCGTTTTAAGATAGCTCTATGGCACTTCATACATCCAACATAATTTTTTATTATTCCGCGTGTATATTTTTTTTATTCTTTAGACAATTTCTTCGTATTTATAAATTAAACTTTCATAAAAGTTATCTATAAATTTAATTTCTTTACTTTCTAAATAATAAAAAAACACACCTGCGGAACATACTACTGTCCCGCAGATGTGCATGTTTCATCTGCTGCTGCCAATTGCAGCCCGGCCTCATGGAATTACATTAGTCCATCGCCTGATCAGTTTGTACTGTAGATTTATATGCAGTGCAAAGAGATTCTTTATATTTCAATATATGCATTACTATATAAAAGTGAAACTTTTCTTATTATTTTACTTTTTAATTTATATTATTACTTTTGTACTTATAAGATTTTACTATTTTTAATTATTATTTTTATACATTTTGCTAGTATCAATTAATTAGTTTTTATACTACTATATATATGAATTTAACATTAGGAGGTATTTATTATGATAGTTAAATGTATAGATAATAATTTATGTTCGACTTTAACTTTGGGCAAAGAGTATTTAGTTATTGAGGAAGCCCCAGAATATTTTGTTATTATTGATGATAAAAGTGAAGAAACCACTTGTAGAAAGTCTAGATTTAAAGTAATAGAAGATGGTGAGTTAACTAAAAAAACTAAAGCTACTATTACAGAATTAACGCATCAATTAAATAATGATTTTATTGATATAAAGCAATTTAATATTAGAAAAAATTCTAAAGGTGAAATTAAAGAAATATCTATTAAATTTAAATACGAGTAATGTACATTAAAAAAGATATCTAAAAATAATATGCTTTTTAGATATCTTTTTTAATATATTAGATTAAAATATTAATATTATATTCTTCTAGCCATATATTTATTTGAATTAAATAAGCAATTAACTGAGGTCCTGTCATTAATTGACCATACCAAGGTGATTTATATGATGAACCTTTACTATCAACAATTTGTCTTACAATCTTCTCATCAATAATCTCGTGAATTGGTGATGATTTTTTATCTAATAAATCATTCATCATTTTACAAACTATTTCAGTATATATTGGATTATGTGTTTTAGGATACGGACTCTTTTTTCTATATATTATATTGTTAGGAAGTATTCCTTCTAACGCTGCTCGAAGTACTCCCTTTTCTCTACCTTTATATAATTTAACTTCTGCTGGTAAATTAAATGCATAATCAACTAATCTTATATCTGCAAATGGTACCCTTACTTCTAAGCTATTATACATACTCATTCTGTCTTTTCTATTTAAAAGATTAACCATAAACCATTTCAAATTTAAATAAGATATTTCTCTCATTCTATAATTTTTTTTATTTTCTCCATCAATATGAGGTACTTTGCTTAAAGATTTTTCATACTGATATCTTACTAATTCATCAATAGGCATGTTCTTTAAGTTTTCATTAACTATAACTTTTCTGTCACTAACAAATCTGGACCAAGGGAAAGTATCTAAATAAAACATTTCGTCATTTGTAAACCAAGGATATCCAGCAAATATTTCATCTGCACATTCTCCCGATAATCCTACAACAAAATCCTTACGTATTTGTTTACAAAATAATAATAAAGAGGAATCTATATCTGCCATACCTGGTAAATCTCTTGCTATAACAGAATCTTTTAACGCATTTGCTAAATCTTCATGATTTAATACTACACTTTTATGATTATTTTTAATGGAGTCAGACATAATCTTTACCCAATATTCATCAGATGTAGGCTGAAATAATGATGATTTAAAATATTTATCATTATCTTCATAGTCTATTGAATAAGTTGTAAGAATTTTACCCTGCTTTTTAAACTCTTTTGATGCTATAGTTGAAATAGCTGATGAATCTAACCCACCTGATAAAAACGTGCAAACAGGTACGTCTCCAACTAATTGTCTCTTTATTGCATCTATCAATAAATACCTAACATGCTCTATGGCTTCTTCTGGAGTTTCTGTAAATTCCTTAGCTTCCAACTTCCAATACTCCCATTTTTTAATACTCATATCTTTAGATATAAGCATACAATTTGCAGGAGCAATCTCTTTTATATTTTTGAATATAGCATTTCCTGGAGATACAGATGGTCCTAGTGCAAAAATTTCAGTTAAACCTTCTTTATCAACTTCTCTTTTAATTTTGGAATTTGCCAAAATTGTTTTTATTTCTGATCCAAATACTACTGTGCCATCATGTACTGTATAAAATAATGGCTTTACTCCTATTTGATCTCTTGCTAAAAATACTTGACTATTCTTTTCATCATAAATTCCAAAAGCAAAAATTCCATTCAACTTATTTACACATTCTTTTCCCCAATATATATATGAAGTAAGTAATACTTCTGTATCTGAATAAGAATCAAATTTAAATCCTTTATTTTTTAATTCTTTTCGTAAATCTTCTGTATTATATAATTCTCCATTATACACAATTGTAAATTTGTTTCCTTCAAATATCTTAGTCATAGGTTGAATTCCACCCTCTGGATCAACAACTATTAATCGTCTATGTCCTAACAAAACATTTTTACTAATATAATAACCTGAACTATCAGGACCTCTTTTATCTAAAGTTTTCACCATTTTTTCTAATATTTTTTTATCTAATACTATATTTTGTTTAAAATTTACTAAACCAGCAATACCACACATATATCTCACCTTCTATAAATATTTAGTATTTATATAATACTTTATTTTATTAAAATATGATTAATTAAAAAGTGTTGTGTACATTTTTTTAACATTTAATAGACATTACTTATCAATATAATAATCATTAAATGAATAGGATAAAAACCATAAAAGAACCACTTTATAAACTTATTATTAAATCCTAATTTCCCATTATACATATTAATAAAGATTATTGAAAATACCATCATCCATTGATAATCCCATAAAAATATAGATTCAGTAAAATATTCTCCTAAACTTAGATTTCCTAAAACCGGCAACAAACTAAATACTATATAAACTATAGACATAATAACTTTCTTCTCTCTAAAAAAATAAAACGTTAATATCATTGCTAAACCATAATATGATGCTTCTGTAAACATCATTAATACAGATACTAATATAGATACTAATACTCCAAATATTAATTTCTTACTATTTCTTTTATTTTCTTTACAATATTCTATAACGCTCATTAGTATTACACCTAATCCTAATGATAAAAATATATTATTATGTATATCTAAAATAATATCTATTATTGCCATTAACCCTGCAACTCCCAAAAGTCTTCCACTATATTTTTTTCTACTTTTTGTGTGAAAAAATCCTTCTACTATTAAATAGAAAAATATTGGTGCTGCTAATTTTCCTAAGTATCCAAACCATATTGGAATATTTATATCCCCTTTACCTGCAATATAAGTATAAACATGATCTAAAGTCATAAATATAATTGCCATAATTTTTAATATAAAAGTATTAAATCTTTTCATCTATTTTCCTCCTAACAATTTCTAAATTTATTACACTAACGATTTTAAATTATTTATACTTAATTACATATTGTTTTACATTTCATTAAGATTACATTTTTGTAAGTTAATATTTTTAAAATAAACGCACCTAAAAAAACTCTGTAAATATCACTTTATATTTGTGTTATTTACAGAGAATATTTAAATTATTAATATCATTTTTTTATTTTAACTTATTATATCATTTCAAAATTTTCTTCATCGTAGCCTACAAATATTACTAAAGCAATTATTTTTATTACTTCAAAAATGTTTTTCATTTAAATCAGCTCCTTGTTTTATCTTATGAATTAATTATAGCTGATTTTAAAATTATCTTATATTTATTAGTCTTACACTTATCTTTCATTATTGTAATATAAATGTTCTTAATAAGATTATGTTTTAAGAAAATTAATATTATAATATAAGTGTAAACTATTGCCAAGACTTTATAAAACTTGGAGAATTAAAATTTGAATTTGCTTTATACTAACACCAACCTTCACTTAACAAATGATTAATTATTAAAAATTCATAAAGTTGCTTAAAGGAAAATTTATATGAACTTTAGTTCCCTCATTTACTGTTGATTCAATATTAATTCCTAAACCCAATTTATTACAAAGTTTTTTACATAAATACAATCCCATTCCCGTTGCTTTTCCAAACTTTCTTCCATTCTCACCAGTAAAACCCTTTTCAAAAACTTTATTTATATCTTTTTCTACTATTCCAACCCCATTATCTTCTATAGTTAATATTATAGAATTTGAATTTTGAGATGAATAAATAGCTATTTTTCCATCTCTCTCCTTTGAATATTTAATAGCGTTCAATATTATCTGATTTAATATGAATTCAATCCATTGAATATCACTATATATTGTTTTATCTATATTTTTCACATCGAATTTTATTTTTTTATTAATAAAATCTCTAGAATTTCTTTTTATAACATTCATTACAACTTTATTTAATTCAACTTCTTTTATAATATAATCCTTATTAGCATCATTACTTCTTGAATAATATAATACCTGTTCTATGAATGTTTCAATTCTATTTACTTGAATATTTATTCTATCTGTTACTTGGTTGTTATTATTCTCTATAATTAATTTTGTTGATGCTATTGGCGTCTTTATTTCATGTACCCAAGTTTCAATATATTCTCTATAATCATGTTGCATATCTTTATAATATTTCACATTTTCATTCATATATCTACATGTCTCTTTAAGTATATTATAAATAATTCTTCCATCAATAAAATTTGGTTCATTTATAACTTCTGATAATAAATATTTTTTCTCTAAATTTTCTAATATTCCCTGAATCTCATCATAATATCTCTTATGTTTTATTAATTCTATGATGATATATGAAACTAATGGTACAAACCAAATACAAAAAGTTAAAAAAATTATAACTACAGATGTATCTATTAAAATCATTATAGTTGCAGCAAAAATAAATAAGACTAAATTTAAAAATAAAAAAGGAGCTTTTTCTTTTAAAAATTCTTCTATACTCATTGAATTATATAACCTAATCCTCTCTTAGTTTCTATAATATTCTCTGCTCCTATATCAATAAGCTTCTTTCTTAATCTTGTAACATTTACTGAAAGAGTATTATCATCTACAAAACAATCTGAATTCCATAAATAATTCATAAGAGTTTCTCTTGATACTATATTTCCTTTATTTTTTATTAAAAATGAAAGTATCTTAATTTCATTTTTAGTTAATTCTAATGATTTTTCTCCTACCTTAATAGTAGCATTGGCTAAATTTATATTTAAATTTTTATATGTTAAAGTATCCTGTAATGAATTATTTCCATAAGTCCTTTTTAAAATAGAACTTATACGCGCTAATAATATTTCTGTATTGTATGGCTTAGTTATAAAATCATCTGCTCCAAAATTCATACTCATAAGTTCATCCACTTGACTATCTCTACTAGTTACTATAATTATTGGTACATCTGATTTTTTTCTTATCTCTCTACAAATATGATAACCATCAAAAAATGGAAGATTAATATCTAGTAATATAATATTAGCATTTTCTTTTTCTATATAATCTATAATATTACTAAAATCACTTGGTGATTTAACTTCATATCCATATCTATTTAAAAGATTTTCAAGTTCCTCTCTGATTACTTGATCATCTTCAACAATAATTATTTTCATAATCTCGTTCATCCTATCTATTTTTATTTAACCTTAGTTTATGTAATGTATTTTATAATTATATCTCGTATACTGCAATTAAGTCCTTTAAATTTATTTCAATAAAAATTTTAAATTTAAACAGTAATTTAAATTTTAGATTTAAAAGGCTATCTTAAAAACATATTTATGTATTTTAGATAGCCATTATATTTACTATTATTAATAAATTTATTGTTATTTCTAATATTATAATATAACTTAAAATTAACCTAAAAAACATAGTATATTTATATTAAAGCAGCTCTTTTAGGTTATATTTTAAATATATTGTTTTATTTGCTACTTGTAATTATATTCTTATATCCTGTATATGTAGCATAAAAATATCCAATATAAACAATTAAAAACACTAAAGCTGTAATTAATGAATTTCCTAATATATTAGTATTATTAAACATAGATATAAAATTGTTACACACTTTTACACTAATAACTGAATGTATCAAAGCAAGAAGTACTGGAAGACTAAAATATATTAAAGTTTGAATAAATATAGTTTTATTGATCATCCTATCATTTGCACCAATTTTCTTTAATGATTTATATCTATCTGCACTATCACTAGCTTCCGATAATTGTTGTAATGCAAGTACTGCCATACTAGATATCAAAAATATTATTCCTAAATATATTGCAACAAATAATATTACTGTTGTCATACCTTTGTTTTCAGAATATACTTCTTCTTTTGTTATTCCATTTATAAAATCAGTCTTATTAAAATCTATCTTTTCACTTTTAAAACTATTAAAAAATTCAGATATTTTTTCTTGTGATTTTTCTTTACCATTTTCACTATACTTTATATTTAAATTATCTGATAATGGTTTGAAATTATTTGTCACTTCATCATTAACTATTAAAGTACAAATATTGCTTTTAACTAAATTAGTAATAAGAGAATCTTCTATTGTTTTATCATTTTTTATAGTATATTCTTTTTTATTTACATTAATATTATGGTTATTTTCTAAAAATTTATTGATAATTGATACTGTATCACTATTGTTAGATAATATTAAGACTTCATTATTTTTTAGAGTTACTGGTTCTTTATCTTTAAATTTTTTTATTTTATTATAATCTGATAATTTAATAAGATGTACATTTGAAAGTTTATAGTTATCTAATTTGTTTTTATTTTTATCCTCTACATGTGCACTTATTAACTCTTTTATATCTATCTTTGAATCATATTCTTTAAAATATATGTATTTTTCTCCGTTATCAAATTCAAATCCAATATTTTTTAGGTTTTCTTCTATATTATCAAAATTATTATTTTCATCTATATATAAAGTAGCACTTGCATCAAACGGTGTTGTATCTTTAAGACTTGATTCTAATGCACTTTTAAAAGCAATTCCTGTTGATAATATAGTAATAGTTAAAAATAGCATTAAACACATTATAGCCATTGATAAAAAGTTTGTATTAATTTTACTATTTATTTGTTTTAATATAAATATATTTAATTCTTTAAAATATATTTTTTTATTCTTCTCTATTATGTATAGTCCAAATCCTGAAAGACTAAAGAAAAATAATAAAGTTCCAATTATCCCTAGTAAAATTGATAACGTAAATCTTATATCTTTAACATCTAGTCCTACTGATAATATCATTTTATAGGCAAATCCAAGAGATACTATACATACTATAAAGCTCATTAAATATATAATTGGGTTTTTAAATTTTATACTTTCATTTTTTTTACCTGCTCTTAATAAATCTATTATTTTATATTTTGATATAACAATTGTATTAAATATCATAACTAGTAAAAAGATTATCCCAAAATATAGTGCTGTTTTAACTATAGCAAAAGTGGAAATTGAGAATTTATATTCACTCATTCCTACATCAAATAGCTTTGCAGTAAAAACAGATAAACCTTGTGCTGCTACGAAACCCAATAAAAGTCCACTAGCTAAAGATAACAGTCCAACTAAAAATGTTTCTAAAATTAATATTTTAGATATTTTATTTTTTCCCATACCTAATATCATATAAGTTCCTAATTCTTTTTTACGCTTTTTTATTAAAAAATTATTAGCATATAATATTAATCCACCTAATATCACAGATACAAATACTGATATACCTGATATAACATCATTTAATAATTTAATATATTGTGCATCTGACTTATTAATTTCAAGAATAGCTTTTTGAGATTCTATTGAATTAAAACTATAAAATATGCATACAGCTAACGTTAACGTTAAAAAATATATAGCATAATCTTTAAAACTTTTTTTTACATTTCCTATGGCAATTTTAGAATACATTATTATCATCTCCTCCTAAAAGGGTTATAACTTCTATAATTTTATTAAAAAACTCTTTTCTAGTATCATTTCCTCTTACTAACTCAGTAAATATTTTCCCATCTTTTATAAAGAGAATTCTATGTGCATAGCTTGCAGTAAATGCATCATGAGTAACCATAAGAATAGTAGTATTTAATTCGTTATTTAAACATTCAAATCTTTCAAGTAATAATCTCGCTGCTTTTGAATCAAGTGCTCCTGTTGGTTCATCTGCAAGAACTAATGATGGATTTTTAACTATAGCTCTAGCACATGCTATTCTTTGTTTTTGTCCACCTGACATTTGATATGGATATTTGTTTAAAACCTGCTCAATTCCTAAATATTTAGCAACTTCTTGTATCTTTTTATCCACTTTAGAAACTTTTTCACCTTTTATAGTTAATGCTAATGCTATATTTTCATATGCTGTTAAGGTATCTAATAAGTTAAAATCCTGAAATATAAATCCCAATTCATTTTGTCTAAATTTTTCTAATGCTTTTGATTTAAGTCTTGTAATATCTTTATCATTAATTAGTATATTACCAGTACTAACATTATCTATTGTTGATATACAGTTAAGTAACGTTGTCTTACCACTTCCTGATGGTCCCATTATTCCGACAAATTCACCTTCGTCCACCTTAAAACTAATATTATCAATTGCCTTTGTTACATTTGCTTTATTTCCATAATATTTTTCTATTTTTTCTACACTTAATATATTTTTCATTGTATGTCTCCTCATTTTTTAATAATTTTTAAACTTATAAAATTTAATCTACACATAATGATTATTATGCTAATTGTTAAATGGTATTATCCCTATAGCTTATTAAGCATTAACATATAATCATTTTATTATATTTAATTATAACTACATATTTATTTACCTTTCAGTAAAATTACATTTTTGTAAGATAAACATTATTACTCTGATGAATAACATAACTAATATGTAAAAATAGAAAATGAGGTAAATTTAAGACGTATCCCTATTACCTCATTAAATATGAATTAGGACTTCTTATTATATTTACTTAACTATATTTCTAAATTAGTATATGACATATTAACTGCAATAAAAACTAATAAAGCTGAAAGTGCATTAATCCAAGTATTTTTAAGCTCTTCATAATTTTCACTTTCTTTTGCTTTCTTTAATTCCTCTTCATAACGTCCATATTCTATTAAAAAAAATAGGCCTGAAACTATAACATATATTATATTTGTTTTTTTAGGAATTTCTTGTAGATTTTCATTATATAATCCACTAGACTTTTGATTTAATTCATCTTGAATTTTTACAATTTCATTCTTAACAAATTCTCTATTTAAAAGTACTGCAATAACAACTGCATTAAGCATATTCAATATTAGCTTATAATCAGAATACTGTTTTAATAATTCTACTTTTTTTTCACATGATAATTTCTCATTATTTCTGTTTTTCTTTTTCTTCTTCATATTTTTATTTCCTAAAATTATTTAAAGTTTTATTTAATAATCAGTGTATGTAATTAGTTAATCTTTGTAAACTTTATTAATGCATAATAAAAAAATTCACTAGAAAACTATGCATCTAGTGAATTTTTTTATTGAGATATTTAATAGAATTATCTTAAAGCCTTCTATACTTTTCTTGTTTTAGTCTATTTGTTTCTTCATAATAATTTATCTGATTTAATAAGTTTTGCTTATCTTTCGGTAAAGATCCTTTTAGTGAAATGTAATTTGATGCATGATTACATCTAAATATCATAGTGGTATTTACATTAATATTTTGTATTAATATCTTAGTTTCATTCAAAATTTCTTTGTCATTTAAAACTTTAAATTCTTTATTTAAAATTTTATCATATAAAATAGTTCCTTCTTCTACCATAAGAGTCAATACCCCTAAATAATCAGGATTTATTTTAGTTATAAGTTCTCCAGTTTTAATAGCATGAGTTTTACTATTATCTACTCCTCCAATTCCTGCTATAACTGTTACCGATAATAATATCTCTGAACTTTTAACCCTATTAGCTGCCATAATTAATTCTTTAGAATTCATCCCTTTATTTATATCATTTAAAACATAATCATCTCCACTTTCAACTCCCATATATATCATATATAATCCTAAATTTTTAAGGTCATTTAATTCCTCTAGAGTTTTAAGCAATATAGATTTAGGTGAACCATAAAGGGTTATCCTCTTACATTCTGGAAATACATCTTTTATATATTTTAATAATTCCTTTAAATCTTCGGTATTAATAATAAGCGCATCTCCATCTGCTAAAAATACTTTTTCTACATATCCATATAATTGCCTAAAATAAATTATGTCCTCTTTAATATCTTTTAAAGGTCTTATTGTAAATTTCTTTGATTTATACATATTGCAAAAGTTGCACTTATTATGTGAACATCCTAGTGTTGCTTGTATTATAAGACTATTGCTCTCACTAGGTGGTCTATATAATGGATAGTTATATATAAATATCACTCCTTAATATATCTTTTAACTTTCATATTATAATTTTAACATAAAATATTTAATCTATATACCAAAGTGACTACATTACACTTAAATCAATAATTCAAAAATCTCTTTATAATCTTAAATTTTTACTATACATTAAAAAGGATTATCTCAAAAATATCTTTTTACATTTGAGATAATCCTTTTATTTACTTACTATGTTTAAATACGTATTGATATCTTATTAAATTATTTACTATTGTTTTTTTGGATTTTTATTTTGTCCATTTGATGAATTATTATTTTTTTCTGATTTATTTGAATTACTGTTTCCTTTATCTACATTGCCTTTTTCTGCTTTATTTGAATTACTGTTTCCGTTATCTATATTATCTTTTTCTTTATTTGAGTTATCATTTTCTGGTTTTTTTTCATTATATTCTTTTTCTTGATTTTTATTATTATTTTTTTCCTTATTTTGATTTTCTTCTGCTTCATTTATATCCTTATTTAAATCTTGCTTATTTTTCTCCTCATTTTGAATATTAGTTTCATCTTTATTTAACACATCATCATTATTTTCTTCAGTATTTATATTATTTTTCCTTAATTCTTTATTCTTCTTTTGTATTTCTTTTACAGAAGTATCTTTATAATCTTCCACTTTTATATTTGGATCTAATGCTTGAAGCTTTTGTATAAGATTTAATTTTCCTGGCGTTATTCCTAATTGTCTTGCTTCTTCTCTTCTTTGTAAAGCTACATTATCTTCTTGAATTTCTGCTTCAATATTATTATTTTCTAAAACTTCATTTGTAACATTTTCTAATGAACTTTGAAGTTCTTCTGACATTGCAATATCATCTGTAGCTGTTGTAATTGATATAACCGCCTCATTATCAGGAGTTACATATCCATTTTCAATAGCATTAGAAATTAATTCTTCAACTGCATCATTGATATTTTCATTAATTAAATCTTCATTTTCTAATATTTTTTCACCATCTTCATTATAACCTTCAACAGAAACAACTTTATCAAATGCATTTACACCTAATTCGACACTCGGATTAATATCAAGACTTACATAAGCTTTTGGAGTTGTAGCATAAGAATATCCCCCTATTCCAACTGTCATAATTCCTACTATTAAAGCTGCACTTAAAATTAATTTTCTTTTCATAAAAAATCCCCCTAACAATTCATTCATAAAATTATGATTTTTTCTTTTGTTTATAGTATAATTTTCTTTTTTGTTTTCAACTTTTTTCTTTACTGATTTCATAATATTTCTTTTTACAAATGGATTCATTCGTAAATTAATATCATCTTCTAAAAGGACACTGGTATCTTCTATATTTATTTCATCTAATACCTCTGTTAATCTCTTCTCCAAATTATAAAACACCCCCTAATATTTTTTTTAACTTTTGTAAACATCTTGATGCCTTTTTATCTATTGTATTAACTTTTAAATTAATAGCTTTAGAAATTTCTTTTGAACTTTGATTTAAATAATATTTTCTTATAATTATTTCTCTATCTGGTTGTTCTAATTTTTTTATCGCTTCTATCAATTTTAAATTTTCTTCTTTCTTAGCAACTAAATTAGTAATATCTTCCTCAGTACCAATATCAAACAAATCGTCTATAGGAATATTATGTAAATTCCTTTTTCCTTCTTTCTTTCTATATAAATCTATCGCTCTTCTTTTTGCTATAACTGCTAAAAAAGCTTTAATAGATCCCTTATTAATATCAATTCTATTTCTATTATTAAATACATCTATAAATACATCACTTACGCATTCCTCTATATCTTCTCTTGAATATATTCCTGAAACTTTATTAGCTACTATTGTATAAATAAGTGGCATATAACAATTCATCATCTGATCTAATCCTTTTTCTGGATCAGAGTCTAGTAAATTTAATAACTGAATATCAGTAATTATGATACACCTCCTTGAAAATCATCTTTTCATAATACTATTCGTATTAATTAAATTAAATCTGACAAATAAATATATATTTTTTATTTTTAATATTATTAATTATATATAAACATTTAAAAAATTATCTTTACACAATACTATTCGTATTACCTCAAAAAAATCTGACATAAAAATATAATTTAAATTTAAAACATATAATGCTATTTTAATCATATGTATAAACTAAACAATCTTTAATTTTATTCTAATTTTTCACTCTCATTTTAAAATATATATTAAAAGTAAAAAAATTTATAATTATATTAGATTGAAATATAATTATAAATTTTTATTTACAATATAATATTTATATTTTCACCACATTCTTTACACTTAGTTTTATTAGTTAAAACTTGAGTATCATATCCCTCTCTGCCTATAAGTAACTTTCCACACTTTGAACAATAAGTATTATTATCTACACCATTAACATTTCCAATGTATACATAATTTAAATATTTCTTAGCTTCCTCTCTAAATTTTATTATTTTTTCTATCTCAGTTGCATTATTTTGCATCTTATATCTTGGAAAATATCTACTTAAATGTAATGGTATATTTTTATCTATACCTGATATAAACTGTGCTATTTCTCTTGTTTCTTCTAATGAATCATTTTCGTTACTAACTAATAATGTTGTTATTTCTACATGACAATGTTTACTACATGTATTTATAGTTTCTAATACTGGTTCTAATTTTGCACCACATACTTTATTATAGTATCTATTTGTATATCCTTTTAAATCAATATTCATGGCATCAATAAATGGAATTAGTTTACTTAATGGTGCTTCATTTATATATCCATTGGTTACTATAACTATATTTATGTTTTTATCATATTCTTTTATTTTCTTAGCAACATCATAAATATACTCATACCACATAAATGGTTCATTGTAAGTAAAAGCAATACCCACATTATTTTCTAATTTAGATATAATCTTAATTAATTCTTCTATACTAATATATTGAGTTTGTGGTTTATTTTGAGATATCTCATAATTTTGACAAAAACTACATCTCATATTGCATCCAAAACTTCCAATAGATAATATACTTTTAGAAGGTTTAAAATGATATAATGGTTTCTTTTCTATTGGATCAGCACCCATAGAAGTTACTTCTCCATAATTTATTGCAATTGGTACATTAGATTTTAAAGTTCTAATTCCACATAAACCGAATTTTCCTTCTTCTAACATACATTTATGTGGACATACATTGCATCTAACTCCCTTATTTGACTCATCATAAAATGCTATTTCGCAATCCAAATTTTACTCACCTTCTTTATATCGTACAACTTCGAACTTTTTTATATTATAATTTTCATTTTGCCATAATCCTGCTTTTTTACATGCAATTTTTAATTGTTCTTCTATTGTGTCTACTCCTTCAAGATCTGGTAATAATAGTCCTCTTTTATATCCATTACTAACTATTACTCCATATTTTTTAGGATTTAATTCTTCTTTTCTACAAGGCTGAGAATCCATAAGTACGTCTACAGATATTTCTATATCTTCTAATTCACTTTCTGATACTGGATTAAATCTTGGATCATGTATTGCAGCCTCTATAGAATTTTTTATTATTTCTTCACCTACACTATTTGTTGTTGGCAATATAGTACCAATACATCCTCTTAAATTTCCAAACTTTTTTAATGATACAAAAACACCATGTTTTTGATTTAGAAGCTCATTAGATACATTAGATAAATCTTTAATTTTCTTTCCATGTGTAAAATAATAAATTAAGTTTTCTCTTGCCAATTTTACATATGGATTTAAATTAGTTAATTTTTTTCTTAAATTTTCTTCTTTCCTTTTTGCTATATACTCTAAAGTATTATTATTTCCATCTTCTAAATCAAATTTCATTACACCATACCCAACTCCAAAAGGTCCTTCATAAGATAAAATATTTCCTTTAATATTACTTCCTTCCGTAACTCCAAGAAGTACTAAGATAGAATTTAATCCACACTCTCCTGCTTTTTCTATCATAGTTTTATTCATATTAAATATCTCTGAAACATTCCCTTTTTCTAAATTATTTAAAATTTCTTTATCAAACTTTTCTCCATATGGAGAATATGAATATGGTCCCTCTTCCTTAAGTTTATGAGAAAGATCACCACTAGCTATAATTACAACTTTTCTATTTAATTCTTCTATTACCTTTTTAATATTCATACCAAACTTATACAAATTCAAATCCCCTATCATAGAATAAGTTATATGAACTAATTTATATTCTTTATAATATTTATTTACAAAATATAAAGGTACCATAGTTCCATGATCTAATTCATATTTTCTATCAAATTGTAATAAAAACTTTGAATCAACAGGTACTGCTGGAATTTCTTCATCTGCACATAATTGAATAATTTTATTATTAAATTCCATATCTATTAAAATATTCATTTTTATATTTGAACAATTAAATTTGCTTAAATCACCACTAATTTTTTCTTCATTTGATATAGCTATAGCATCTGAAAACATAGTAGCATGTGGAGTTATAACTACTATTGTATTAGGTTTTATATCTGAGATTTCTTTAGCTATTTTATTACATGCATTTAAAGTTGATTCAAGCTTTTTTTCTTCACCTTTTCCTATATCCGGAATTATTATAGGTGGATGTGGCATTAAATAATATCCTAATATATTCTTCATGATTACACACCTCTTATAATTTTATACACTCTTAGTTTTTCATACTTTTTTATTACTATGCAATCAATATTCTTATTGTATAAATTCCAATAAAGTTTCTTCATTAATATAAATCTTAAAATATTTATAAATATTATGACTTTGCAGTATAATGAGGAAATCATATAAAAAAATAATAAACCATAGACTCTACAAATTGTACAATCTATGGTTTAATACTCTTTATTTTTGAAGTTCTTAAGTACAGGTCAAAAGTAAATACTCTAATTTTATACTTCTTTCTTCAAACTTATAGGACTAATATCAAGTTTCCTATTTAAATCCTGTATATAATCTTTAACTTTAGTATAAATATCTACTTAAAACATAATCATTTTTTTATATTAACTTTAATGCTTCTTTTTCTTCTAATGGTTTTGAAAATAAATAACCTTGAACATAATCTACATTCATTTTATTTAATTTATCTAATTGTTCTTGAGTTTCAACACCTTCTGCTACTATTGGTAAATTTAATGAATGAGATGAATCTATCATTAATTTTAAAAGTTTTATGTACTCTTTTTTTACATCCATTCCCCATATAAAACTCTTATCTATTTTAATTATCGATAAAGGCATATTTACAATATAATTAAGAGATGAATATCCACTGCCAAAATCATCCAAGCTAATCATTATTCCCATATCTTTTAACTCTTTAATTTTAATTGTATTTTCCTCTATATTTTTAATTAATATTGTTTCTGTTATTTCCATTCCAATACAATCTATTTCTACACCAGTTTCACTTATTATTGATTTTACCTTATTTATAAAATCTTTTTCCATTATTTGAATTGCTGATATATTTACTGAAACTACAATTTTTTCTTTTCTATTTTGATTTATTTTTTTAGCAAATTTGCATGCTTCACTCATTATATAATATCCTATATCTATTATTAAATTACTATTTTCCATAATCTCTATTAACTTAATAACACTAACATCTTTATATTTTTTATTCTTCCATCTAAATAATGCCTCAAATCCTTTTAATTTTTTATCTATTGTATATTGAGGTTGATAAAATAATTCTACTTCATTTTTTTTAACTGAACATTTTAGATCTTTTTCTATATTTAAAATTAAATTCTTTTCTTCTTCTAATTCTTTAGTATAAATCATAAATCTGTTTTTACCTAATTCTTTTGATTTATACATTGCTATATCTACTTTTATAAGTAATTTATCTATATCTATTGCATTATCTCCCATTCCTATTCCTATACTAACAGAAAAATCATGTTCTTTATACAAATGCACTTTTTCTAATATTTGTTTTGCCTTATCACATATAATTTTTTCATCTTCTACATCTTTAAAAACTGCTAAAAATTCATCTCCACCAAAACGACATATAAAAGTATCTTTACAATTTTTTTTAAGTTCATTTGCTACATATATAATAATCTTATCACCAAAATGATGCCCATAATAATCATTTATATCTTTAAAATTATCGATATCTACAAGCATCATACCTATTTTGCTATAATCCTTCTCTTTTTCCATATAATCATATAATGCTCTTCTATTTGCTATCTCAGTAAGTGCATCTGTAAATGCTTGTTTCTTTATTTCTTTTTGTGCTTCTTTAATCTCGGTGAGATCTACAAGTGCACAAGTAATTCCTATAACTTGATTTCCTATATCAAATACAGGTGTTTTATAAATTTCTACTATTCTAGTTCCCTTATTAGTTTTTATAATAGAGTCAAACTTCATTGGCTTCCTACTACTAATAACTTTTTCATTTTCATCATAAATCTTCTTTACAAGATCTTCTTTATAAACATCTCCAGGTGTTTTTCCTATTAATTCATCAATACTTAAATTAAAGTAATCTGCAAATTTTTTATTTCCATTAACATATATACCCTTTGCATCACTTAGCCATACTGGAAATGGTAAATTATCCATAAGTATTTGCAATTTTGCATCTTTATTTTTTAAATCAGTAATATCTCTAGCTATTCCAATAGTTCCTATAACATCATCAAATTCATCTAATACAGGTGCTTTATACATGTTAAATTGTTTAAATCCTTTTTTACCTAGAATTATTTCATCAAAAACTACTTGTTTTCTTTTATTCATAACCTCTAAGTCAAATTCTCTACATCTATCCCCTACATTTCCGTTCCATACATAATGATCTCCTCTGCCTTTTATCTCATCCATAGATTTCCCACTATGCTCCATAAATTCATTGTTTACTTTTATGTAATTACTATCTTTATCTTTAAACCAAGCCATAAAAGGAGTATTATTTAATAATGCATCAAACTGTATATCTTTCATTTTAAAATTTTTTTCAGCTTCCATTAATTTAAGCTGATTATTTATTCTTAATTTTATTTCTTCTAACATAAATGGTTTTAATATATAATCATTTGCTCCAGCTTCTATATATTCTTCTAAATATTGGATATTATCTTTATTTAAACATACTATTATTCCCAACTTAACTTTTAGGAATTGACTTTTTATCTTCCTTATGCTATTAATACACTCTTTATGTCCTATATTAATATCTATTATTATTAAATTTATATCAGCTTCAATAATTTCATTTATATCTTTATGTATTTTTAATTTATATCCTTTATTTATAAATCTATCAGGTAACTTAAAAAAATATTCTTCACTACTAGAAATTATAACTATTTGTCTTTTATTCATTCGTTACTTTTTCCTTTCAATATATCTTCCTTCAAGTAGTATAGCATAATTATATAAAAACATATATGGCTTTTATTACATATGATTTAAAAGACATGTATGTAAAAAATATAACTATATTCATTTTGAGATTTTTTAATTATTTCTTATCTTATTTAAATATCTCTTTTTATATTTAATCTTTGCTATATTACTTATGTCTTTAATCGTTTTATAGTTAGTAATTCCTCCTATAATACCAATTAAAGGTAACCCTTGAATAAATTTTGAAGTTAACATTGAACTTGCCATATATTTAGAACACTGCTGGGTTAAATCATCAAGAAAATATTGTTTTACAATTCCATTGTCTATTTCTGACCCTATTAAGTCGATTTCTTCTAAATATCTCTTTTGTGTATCCCCAGTAGTTACAGCAGCACAAATAATATTTAAAATATATGCCTTTTCTTGATTAGTATCATAATTATATCCATATCCTAAACATATTTCATAAATAGTCTTTAATATAACACCGATAAATAATGGTATATCAGGTAAACCAATGCCTAATATTCCCAGTAAGCCTCCTTCTAAAATACTTATTGATTTATTTAAAATAAGCTTATTTTGAGAGTTTCTATCTATCTTTTTTAAATTCTTTTTTGTTGTTTGTTTATCAAAACCATAATTATTTATATCAAATTCATTCTTTATCTTTTCTTTATTATAGCTCTTTTCAATAAGACTAGTTCCTTTTTGAAAAACTATTTTAAATCCTTTTTCAAAAGCTTTTTCTAGAGTACTTTGAAGTTTTTTAGGTATTTTTTCTTCAACTTTTTGTTTATATGGATTTAATCTATTTTTTATAAATCCATTTTCTTTTTTAGTTAATATTTTTTCTTCTATTTTATTTATTTTATTAAATTGTTTATTTAATAACTTATCTTTTTTTGATGAATTTTTTATCATAATGGACACCTCACTAATCATTAAATCTATATATTTTAATACAAAATTACAAGATAAGCATAGAACTTTCAATTTATTCCATAAATACAAGTTTGATAATTTATATGTAGAAAAATATATAAAACTAATATATTATAATATAAATATACCATAAAAAATAGTTGATATTAAATATAAAAGTTCATGGACAAATGTCCCTTCACTATTATCTTTAATATCAACAATAACTTAAAACATAGTAAATAAAATATTACCTTAAATATGTTGTTTGAAAAATCTATTTTTATAAAATTTTAAGAATATCTTTAGGCCCATTGAAATTAAACTTTGTAATAATATTTTCAGGTGATTTACATCCCCATGATGCTAATGCAAAATCTATTCCAGCACTTGAAGCACAATCCATATCATATTTAGTATCTCCTATATATATAGCCTCTGATTTAGTAACATTTGATAACTCAATAAACTTTAAAATTGGATCTGGATTAGGTTTGTGTTTTTTTGTATCATCTGCACAAATTACTAAATCAAAATGATTATTTAAACCAAATGGTTCGAAATCATTTATATACTCAACTTTACTTTTCGAAGTAACTATTCCCATTTTTACATTTCTATTACTCAATTCTTCTAAAGTATCTTTAAAACCTTCAAAAACTTTTATAGTATGAAAATATTCTTTTAAGTATTCATTCCATTTATTGTTTACTTCATCAATATTATGTATTCCTAATTGATTTAACGCTGCCTCTCCTGGAATTCCTAATGCAAATCTAAGTTGTTCTGTATCTACCTTTTTATTTAATTCCTCTAAAACTACTTTTTGAAGTGATGAAAGAACTGCTAATTCAGTATCTAAAATAGTTCCATCAATATCAAATATAATATACTTATACATATTATCTACCCCCATTTAAATTTTATCTATAAATTTTTTATCAATTTTACATCATTGTTTATTAAATTTAAAAGTGTTTTATTAATTCCTTTAAAAGAAATGCCAATATCATCCTTAACTATAAATATTTCTGTTTTAATATTATTTTCTTTATAATTTTTCTTAATTTTTTCAATTAAATTGTACCTAAAATCATCTCCTCCTAACACTATTAATGAAGGATTAAGTATATAGTTAATTATTGATAATATATTTACTACTATATCTATATACTCTTTATCAGTTGGGTTGTTTTGCAATAGTTCATTCACTCGTTGATCTCCTAATTTTATAAACCCAATCTCTCCAGCAAAATTATCTTTTCCTTTTACTAATTTGTTATTAATTATTATTCCTGCCCCTGCTCCTAATTTATTAAAATTAATATATACCATATTCAAACATTCTTTTATATTATTTTTTTGATTGTTTACATATTCATCTAAAAATCCTAAAGCAGCTGAATTTAAATCATTTTCCAAAACTACAGGTATATTATATTTTTCCTGAATATGAATGTTTATATCTATTTCCTTTAGTTCAGAAAAAGTTCTTCCAGATAAGTAACCATTTTCACTAACAATTCCTGGTACACATATTCCTATTGCTTTTATATCTTTATCATTTTTTATAAAACTTTCTATCAGATTATCTATAATAATTTTGTCTAAGAGCTCACTTGTTTCTATTTTATTGCTCTCTATAATATCACCTATACCATTCACTAAGTTATATATTACGTATTTTCCATTTATAAGTAGAGATAATATATAACTTTTATTTTTATTTAATGAATACCTTTCTGCTCTTCGTCCACCACTTGATTTATCTAAGCCTGTATTTATTATGTCATTACTACTTTGTAATTCTAATAATAATTTTCCAACTGTAGTTTGACTAATACCAGTTCCTTTAACAATTTCTGTTCTACTTGCACTACCATTATTTCTTATAAATTCTAATATTAATGAAATGTTTACTCTTTTTAATTCTTTTGGTTTACCAGATATTTTACTCATGTATATTCCACGCTTTCAAAACTTTTTGAATAAACTTTTTAAAGTTTATGTTTAAAGTATATCGTAAAAAATTAATAAATACAATATATTAATTTTTTATACATCAAATTTTTCAAACATATATATAATACGCCATATAATTTTTTATTCGTTAGTTTTTATTTCTTTAACTTAAAACAAAATTGTAATTTAATTTATTACAATCTATTGAATAATATAATTTTTTAAAAAATAAAGAATGAACTATTTTAAATGCATAAACATTATTTTTAAATAGTTCATTCTTTATTACATAGATGTGTTTTAAAATAGTGTGAATATTATAGTATTTACTTAAAACATAGCCTTCTTTTATAAATATATTTAAACTTAATTTTATTAAAAACAATTTTTAAGATTTCATTAAATTTAACACTTCTTTTTTTATTTTTATAAATTTATCATCTGTTACAATATCTTCTTCTCTAATTCCACCTAGGTTAACATTAATTTCTCCCCTTATTACTGCTGGTTTTTGAGAAATTACATATATTCTATTTGAAAGAAATATAGCCTCTTCTATATCATGTGTTATAAATAATATCGTAGTCTTCATTTCTTTAATTAAATCTAAAAGCCACTTTTGCATTTTCTTTCTAGTTATTGAATCTAGTGCTGCAAATGGTTCATCTAACAACATTATATCTTTTGATGTCAAATAAGTTTTTAACAAATTTGCCCTTTGCTTCATTCCTCCTGATAATTGAGTTGGATATTTATATTCAAAACCTTTAAGACCAAACATATCAATATATTTTAATACAATTTCTCTAGCATTTTTCTTATTAGATCCTCTAAATATAAGTGGTATTCCTATGTTATCTATTACCTTTTTCCAAGGAACCATCATATCTTTTTGATACATATAGCTAGCATTGCCATTAACAACTATATTTCCACTATCCTCATTTATTATTTTAGTAATAATATTAAAGATAGTGCTTTTCCCACTTCCTGATGGGCCTACAATTGAAATAAGCTCACCTTCTCTTACATTAAATGTTATATCTTTTAATATTTCTAACTCACCAAAGCTTTTTTTAACCTTTGAAAGTTCTATTTTATTTTGGTAAGAATTCATTTGTATAAGCCTCACTTGCTTTCATATCCTTAGTAATAATTCCATTATCTAAAAGGAATTTTGTGTAATTATCCCAAACACTATCCTTCATTTCACCCCATCTTTTTGCATCAGCCTTATATTCTTTAGCTAGGAATTTCATACTATCTATTGCTAAATTTTCATCAATTTCTGGCACTTTTGAAACTAATAATTTTGCACATTCTTCTGGATTTGATATACATTCTTCATATCCTTTTGATGTAGCCTTTAAAAATTTCTTGATCAATTCTGAATTATTATTAATATGATCTTCTGTGGTTGCTATAATTGGAGTATAGTAATTTAATGATTCATCTAATTCTCTAAGTGGTATGTAATTTATATCAAAGTTTCTTTCCTTAGCTTCTATATTAGTCCATCCTTCAAAAACCCACTCAAAATCTATATTATTCTTTGTAGCTATAAAGAAATCTTCTGTACCTGCATCTACTCTCTTAAGTTTTGAAAAATCAGCTCCCCATTTTTCCATTACAGTCTTTAAAATTGCTTCTTCACTAGGACTTCCCCATCCACCATATACTTTTCCTTCAAAATCTTTTACTGTTTTTATTCCCTTTTCTTTTGGTGATGCAAATCCTGATGTGTTATTTTGAATAATTGTAGCGATAGCTTTAACTGGTAATTGAATATCTGAAGTTCTAGCAAACGTTAAATCTTCTTGATAGCTTATAGCAAAATCTGCTTTTCCAGCTGAAATTAATTGTAATGCTGCTCCTTCTGATGGTTGAATAATTTCAACATCTAGTCCTTGTTCCTTATAATATCCTTTTTCCTGTGCTACATAAATACCTGTATGATTTGTATTAGGTGTATAATCTAAGATTAACTTAACCTTTTGTAAATCTTCCTTCTTGGCACTCTTTTTAGTTGAATTACATCCAACTAATCCAGCAGAAATTAGCACTGCTGACATTGCTAATGCTAGTAATCTTCTCTTTTTCATAAATGGTCCTCCTTAAATCTTAACTTATTCATTTTTTGCATGATTTAAATAAATTCTAATCTTGTACTCTTTTCCACGGTGTAAATTTTCTTTCAATAAATGTAACTAAAATAAATATTCCCATACTAATTGCAACAATTACAATTATCGCTGCAAACATTTTATCTAGTGCATATGAACTTCTAGCTCTCGTCATATATACACCAAGTCCTTTATCCCCTCCAAGCCATTCTCCAATTACCGCACCCATAATACTATAAGTTGCTGCAATCCTCATTCCAGAAAAAAAGCTTAGAATTCCATAAGGAAGTTTTAAGTGTAAAAATACCTTTAATTTTGATGCACCCATTAATTTAAAATGATTTATAAAATCGTTATCTACAGAATTCAAACCATCTGATATGCTGATAACAATTGGAAAAAAGCATACTAATACTACAACTATTATTTTAGGTAAAGTTCCAAATCCAAACCATATTATAAACAATGGCGCTAATGCAATTATTGGTATCGTTTGTGATATTACAAATATAGGATAAAGAGTTCTTCTTACTAATGGAATCATATCCATAAATATTGCTAAAATTAATGCTGCTACTATAGCTAAAGCAAATCCTACTATACCTTCGTATACTGTAATTAATATATGAGGAAGCATTACACTAAAATCCTTTATAAGAACTTTAATAATATCACTTGGTGCTGGCATAATATATTTTTCAATTCCACCTAATGAAATAATTATTTCCCATAATATCAAAAGTCCAATAACAAAACCTATTGGTATTAACTTATCCCCTATATTTTTTAATCTTTTCATCAATTGTTACGCCCTCTTTTTTATAGTCAATCTTAACAATAGAAGCTACTCTAGATGCACCCTCTTCTACGCAAATTTCTTGTGCTCTTTTTACAATTTGAAGAAGAAAGTCTAGCTCCCCTTCCATTGTTGTCTCCATCGGACCTACTTCATATTTTACCCCTGTTGATTGAATGTATTCTATAACCTTATCCACTACTTGATATGTCATCTCATCTGGTACCTTTGGTATTACTTGTAAGCTCACATTACATACTGTCATATTAATCCTCCTAATTTTTAAACTATATTTTAAAACAAAATTATAATTTAAGTTATTTGTAAATTTTTTAATACAAATTCCTAGAAATAAAAAAAGCATAAAATCATCTAATCCAGACAATTTTATGCTTGTGGTTACTAATTCAATATTATACTTAAATAATACAGTCTCCCTACGTTGACATTATCCAAATCAGGTTATGGGTCGAAATTTTAAATAATTTCCTCTCAGATAGTTTACTAACTCCCCAGCTGTTATTATGTTATTATAAGTTAACTATATATTTTTTTTCCTATTGTGTCAATATAATTAACAATTTTTATTAATTAGTCTATACCGCTTTTTATACCTTATATATCTTTTAAATAGCTGTTACTTTTTTATTATATCTTTAATTCAAAATCTTGTTAATCTAAAAAAATTCTTCTCTATAATTTTTGATAATTCTTTAATTGGAATTTTCTTTATTTTAGATACACTTTTCATAACATCCATTATTACTCTTGGATATCCATATTCTCCATTTACCCATTCTAAGGCTGTTGGTCCATCAGTTTCTACAAGTAATCTATTTATTGGAATTTTAATTAACACTTCTTCTGTTAATTTTGAATATCCTACATCAACACTTACTGTAAAATAACAACCTAATTTTATAAGATTATCTAAAGTTTCAAAATCACCACTATACCAGTGAATAATTATATTACTATAATTATATTTTTTAAGAATATTATAAATTTCTTTTTCTGCCCCCTTTGTATGTATAGATATAACCTTATTCCTTTTAATACTTTCTTCCAATATAAACTTAAAAATTCTTCTCTGTGCCTCATAAGTTTTTTTATCTTCTATCCAAAAAAAGTCTAAACCTATTTCACCAATCAATTCACTTTCTTCAATATAAGGAATTAGATCTTTAAGTTTGCCTTGGTATTCATATGCCTTCCAAGGATGTATTCCAAAAGTTGCTTTAATATATTTACTCTTTTTGCTATATTCCTTATTTTTCAAATAACTATCTAGGTCCATACCATTTGTAATAGTTAAAATTTTTAAATTATTAATTTCATCTATAGCATTATCTATATTATCTTTAAAGAAATCTAAATGAGTATGTGCATCAATATACATTGTTTTCTCCTAATCAGATTTTTATTTTATAAACTTATTTACTATTATAACTAGTTTATTTATAAATTTCTATTAATTAAAGATAGTATCATACGCTATTTTTTGTAACTTTAGAGCAGTATCTGAATCTAAATCAGCTGTGTATTTAAGTCCAACTGGAGATTCATCATAAAGAGTTGCATATAAAGTACATGATGCCAAATATGTTCCATAAACACTAGGATGCATTAAATCTTCTTCATCCCATAAATTAATTTCGGGATATTTTTCTGCACATCTCATAAATGCTATTCCTGCTGGAGAAAGAAGTGAATCTAACTCTTTTGAAATAGAGAAATAACTATTAGCAATTTGTGTTTGCATTTCTTCTCTTGTTGTTTTTTGATTTATTCCAAATTCAGATAAATCATCTCCATTTTTATAAGCCCATGTCATAAAAAAGATAGTTTGTCCATTTCCATCTTTTATTAGTTTATTAAGTTTTCTTGATGCTGGATACATGCTGTTTTCAGCATCTACAGTGGGAATTCTACTTTGCTCTTGTAAAACTACATAATCCCACTGATAATTTTCTAAAGCATCATAAGCAATTGATCCTACTTCATCTTTTTTATCTGCAAATAATTCTAAGCGATAACAACCTTCTGAAAGATCATAAATATTAGGACTAATACCTCCACTTTCTGAAAGCTTAGTAAACATTGATGGTAAATCATTTACAAATAAAAAGCTATTACCTAAAAATAATATTGAAGGACTTTTACTAATAGGCTTTTTGGGTTTTTTTAATTGTAATGTCTTATTAAAATCCATAATCTCATTTCCATTTTGACTATTAGTTTCTTCTAAATAAGTTTTAGTCTCCTCATTTTTAGATTCTGAACTTAAACCTAAAGATTTATCTTTAGAACATCCAGAAAATAATAATGCAATCATTAAAACATATGTACAATATAATATTCTTTTGTTTAAATTTAATAATTTCATTAAAATACTCCTATCTAATAAATTAAAATATAATGGGAAATTTATCTATAAATCAATTTTCGTTGTTATTGTTATATACTTTAGAGTAATTATTAATTGTATTGTATATTTTTAAGCTACATAACTTCAATTCCTCATCTGCTGTATTGCAATTAGGTGCTACTATAGCATTAAGTGAAAATATTAAGTTATAAAAATATAAAAGATGTTATTATAAAATAATCTAAAAGTTATTTCATAATAACATCTTTCCTTATTAAATTTCCATTATTTTTTTGTTTATATGTTTAACCCCATTATTTTCTTTGATTTTCCAAAATAAAACAGCTGAACCTGTAACTATACCACATATTATTGCATATAAAATAAATAGTGGATTAGATATGCTTCCTAATAAAATAATAACTGAACCTAATATAGCCATAGAAGGACATACAATCCCCCTAAATTTATTCTTAATTTCTTTTCTTAATCCCATCTTTAATACTTTGTAATATAAAAGTATATATATGATATAATTTATTGTAACTGCGATTTCTGAAATATCTGAGTTTGGTAATAGATTAAACTTCTGAGTTAAATAATGCATAATAATTACTATAAAACAAATTCCAATAGCAATAAAAGCTGAAATTAAAGGAATACCTAATTTTTCATTAAATTCAGATACCCTATCAGAATACGGGAACATTTCTCTTTTAGCTAAAGAATATGGCATTCTTAACATTGCTAATACTAATCCATTGGCAGCTCCTAAAACTGAAGTAATAACAAATATTAATAATACTTTAGCACCCATAGAACCAAATAAACTATTTGCTACAACATCAACATGAGCATCTCCTAAACTTATAATTTTTTCTGGCCCTATATATAGAGATATTCCAACAAAATATACTATGTATATAATTAGAATAACTATTGGAGCTACAATTAGTGCTATTGGTAAATTCTTTTTGGAATCTTTTATTTCATGCCCAATAGATGTAGCTATTATCCACCCATCAAATGAAAATGATATTGGAGCTATTGCTGAAATCCAAGCAAATGATTGCATATTAGTAACATCAGTTATTTTTATATTACTAGCATGTCCAAACGTAACTCCTATAACTGCAACTAATATTAACGGTATTAATTTTATAACTGTAGCTAAATTTTGAAAATATCCTCCTAGCTTAGCTGATAAAATATTCAATAAAAAGAATAGTAAAATAACACATATTCCTATACCTATTTGCTTTTCTAGTGTCCCTTCTATTTCAAATAACATACATGTGTATATTCCTGTTACCCATCCAACAACTGCAAGTAATGCCGGATAATATATAAATGTATTCATCCATCCAAATGAACAAGCAACTGCTTTACTATAGTACTCTTCTGCATATGCTATTATTCCACCTTCTTTAGAATTTCTTGAGGCTAACTCTGCAATTGTTAAACTACCAAATATAATAGCTATCGATGCAATACAAAAAACTAATACACCTAAACTAACACTCCCACCAGTTGCAACTAGTATATTATCACTTTTAAAAAAAATTCCTGATCCAATAACTATTCCTATAATCATGGTTATTGCTGTAAATAATCCATATTCATTTTTTTTCATAATCGTCTGTTCTCCTTAAATACTTATCGTCTGTTGTTTAATTTAGACTATCTTTTAAAATCTATACTAACTTTACAAAACTCTGCTTTCTTTATATTTCCGATTTATAATATCATACACTTCTTATTTATTCAATGTATATTAATACTTTTTTAGATAAATGTGCCTACAAAACAATTAAACTTTTTGTCCTCATTTTTTACTCTAATACATATGTTAATAATATAATTTTATTGAGGTGATAAAAATTTATAAAAATATTATTATGAAAAAATACTCTAATAAAGAACTTACATTGGAACTTCTCTCTTTTTATGACAAATGGAAAAAACTCTACTTAAGAACGGTTAAAAACTCTTCTCCTAAAAAAGAATATCTCTTTGATACTTTAGAAGCTCCTACTGAAAATAATGCAGTTACATCTTCTGTTGCAATGGGATATGGCATGGTAATTTTTTCAATTATGAGTAACTTTGATTCTACAGCTAGAGAACATTTTAACAATATCTATAATTTTATAAAAACTTATCCTAGTATTTATAATAATAACCTCATGGCCTGGCAACAAATTATTACTGACAGTGGAGAAATAATAAACACTACTCCCAAAACTTCTTCTACTACTAATGGTGATATGGATATATGTTATGGACTCCTTATTGCCAATAAACTTTGGAGAAAAAAATATAATATAGATTATAGACTAGAAGCTCTTAAAAGAATTAATGCATTAATGGATAGTTGTGTTGATAAAGAAGATTATATATTGAATTTAGGTGATTGGGTTAATACAAATGTTAATAGTAAATTTAAAGGTATAACTAGAAGCTCAGATTTTAGTATTTATATTTTAAAAGAATTTGTTAATGTTGATGTTAAAAATAATAAATCTTGGAGAAATATAATTAAAAAAAATAACAATATAATAAATAACCAAATGAATAGAGAAAGTAAAAAGAACGGACTTATGCCAGATTTTTTTATTAAAGATAGAAATCAATTTATAGCACCGAAAGGACAAATTCTAGAAACAATTCATGATGGAGATTATTATTATAACAGCTGCAAAACGCCTTGGCGTTATTCAATGGATATTTTATTAAACAATACTCCTATTACAAATCAGTT
Organism: Clostridium weizhouense; assembly: GCF_019431045.1. Lineage (GTDB taxonomy): Bacteria > Bacillota > Clostridia > Clostridiales > Clostridiaceae > Clostridium > Clostridium weizhouense. Next base: position 121,998 of record NZ_JAHXPT010000005.1, read on the forward strand.
ATCTACTTTAAATAATTGGATAATTACAAAAACAAATTCTAATCCTAAAAATATAGTTTCTGGTTACTATGTAGCTAATTCCACTCCTGGGGAGTCTTTTGGTGTTCCTAATGACTTATCTTTTATTGCTCCATTTTTAGTTTCATCACTTATTCAAAGAAAAAACGAAATGTGGACAATAGAGCTTTGGAAACTATTAATAAACACACCAATCCAAAATTCATTTTTTTATGGGAATACACTTAAGCTTCTAGCTATGATAATTGCCACTGGAAATTGGATTAGTCCAAGTAGTAATCTTAAATTTAAATAGGTTTATATATTAAAAATTCTATAAATTTAAATATTATATACACATTAATTTAAATTTCAAATTAAAAAATAATATAAAAGCTGTTATATATATCATATAGTTTAATTTACTTATTAGTTTAGTAGTACATTATAAGTTTTAAAACATATTTTATTATTAGATAGAATTGTATGTTAACTTAAGAAAAAGGAGATAGACTATATGAAAAGTGTCAAGAAAAAATTAATTTTAGGTTTTTCTTTATCTATGAATATGATTTTAATCTTTACTTGTATACTAAACTTTAATCTAACAAAAAATAAACTTAAAGCTCAATTACAAGCAAATGAAATTGCTGTTGCAGAACAAATAAGTAATGATATAGATAAAAATATGAAAGAAATTCAAAGTATTGGTGCTTCTATATCTTTAATGAATGAAAATTTCAAATATGATAGAGAACACTATATAGAATTAAAGCAATATCTTAAACAATCTTTATCTAAGATTCTAGAAAGTAATGATGATTTAGAAACTGTGTATACCTTTTTCAAACCAGATATGAAAATAGAAAATGAATTACCCTATGAATGCATATTGAGAGATGAAAATATGAAGGCATCTCCTTTTGAACCTTCTGATATAAATGATTTTAAATATTGGGAACAAGATTGGTATAAAGTAGCTCAAAGTTATGATAAGTATATATGGACAGAACCTTATTATGAAGAGGCTACTGGTAGAAAACTTATATCTGGTGTAAAAAAAATGATAGATGATAATGGAACTTTCATAGGTGTATCTGGCATAGATGTAAACATGAATAGAATAGAAAATATAATGAACAACTTAGATTTAAAGGATGGTTCTTTTTGTTTTATAGTTTCTGATCAAGGAAATTATATATATCATCCTAACAAAGAATATATATTAAGAAAAAATATATCAGATAATAATGATCCATTATCAGTTTTAACAGATAAATTAAATAAAGATATAGAAGGCTTTAGCGATATAATTATTGAAGATAAAAAATATTATGTATTTAGCCAAAATATTGATTCTACAGGTTGGAATTTAGTTGTAGCTTATCCTGTTGATATAATAACTAATGAACTTTACGATTTATTATTTAGTGATATAATTGGTTTATTTATAGGAAGTATTTTAACAATTTTAACTTCTATATTAATAAGTAAAAATATTTTAAAAAATATTAACAAAGGAGTAGCATTATCAAATGCTGTTTCTAAAGGAGACTTAACGTATAATGTTAATTTAGAAACAAAAGATGAAATAGGTATCTTAATAAATTCCATGAATGAATCGTCTAAATCTGTAAGAGATATAGTTAAAAGCATAAATGAAGATATAACTCAATTAAATGGAATAGTAAAGGAATTACAAAACAGTGGCAAAAATATATCTACAGCATCTAATGATATAACAACTCAAATTAAAACTGTTCAAACAGACATAGCACATCAAGATAAAAATATTAATGAAATTTATAAAAATTTTAATCAAATAGATACTTTTATGGATAATATCTATGATTTATCAGAAGAAAATTTAAAGAAAACTATACAAAGTGTTAAAGTTATTGATAGCACTAAAAACATTACTGAAACTTCTATAAAAGAATTAACTAATGTTCTAAACTTAATAAAATTTGCAGTAAATTCTATGAATAAATTAGAAGAAAGAACAAAACAAATAGAAGAAACTTTAGATTTAGTAAAAAATATCTCTAAACAAACAAAACTTCTATCATTAAATGCAAGTATAGAAGCTTCTAGAGCTGGTGAATCTGGTAAAGGGTTTGTTATAGTTGCAAAAGAAATTAAAAAGTTTTCACAAGAAACAGAAATAGTCTTGCAAAAAACAGAAAATCTTATTAAAGAAATAATAAGAGAATCTAATTCTACTGCTAAACTTATGAATATGGATATAAATGACAGTATAAAAGAATTAAACAATATTAAAAATTCTCAATCTGCTTTAAATAATATAGCTGAAAACTTAAATAATTTTGAAGAATTTGCAAAAAATTTAAGCAATTTAGTAGAATTACAAAAAAATACAAGTACTGTAGTAAAGAAATCTTTAAAAGATATATCCTTATCTTCTAATAAAATAGAGAATTCTATAAATGATATAGTAAACTATAATATGAAACAAGAAAAAACAGTTCATATATTAAACCAAAATTCAAAATTATTGAATATAATAACTGACTCTCTAAAAACTTTAATATCAAGATTTAAAATATAAAATTATGTTATTAATCATATATAAAATCAAAATGGATTATCTCAAACTAAATGTAATATATTTTTTAAATATATACAGATACTTTTCAAGATAATCCATTCTTATTAAATATTATATATACTTTAATTAATCTGGCATTAATATAAATCTGATAATAAATAATATTGCAAATATGTATAAAAGTTTATGTACTTCTTTTGCTCTACCAGTTGATATTTTCATAATAGGATAAAATATTATTCCCGCTGCTATTCCATTAGCTATTGAATATGTAAATGGCATTAAGGCTATTGTAAAAAAAGCTGGTACAGCTTCTGTAAAATCCGAAAATTCTATTTCTTTTACTGCACCCATCATTAAAACTCCAACTATTATAAGTGCTGGCGATGTTGCATTTTGTGGTATAACTCCAATTATTCCACTAAAAAATAAAGATATTAAAAGCATAATACTTACTACTACATTTGAAAGACCTGTTCTTGCACCTGCTGCTATTCCCGCTGCTGACTCTACTACTGTTGCTAAAGTTGTAGTTCCAAGCATAGCACCACATGTTGTAGCTACTGCATCTGAAGCTAGTGCTTTTCTAAGTCCTCTTGCTTCCCCATTTTCATCGATCATTCCTGAACTTTGCGCTGTTCCAACTAATGTACCAATTCCATCAAATAAATCAACTAAGCTTAATGTAATTACAACCATAAATACTGTTAATATTGCTCCTAATATACTATTTCCATTATGTGTTAATAGCCCTTTTAAGTCAATTGCAAAGAAAGTTTCTCCAATATGAGGAAGTGAGAATATTTTTGCTCCTTCTAAGCTTGTAACCTCCATAGGAATTCCTATTATTGTTGTTATAATTATTCCAATTAACATTGATCCCTTAATATTTTTAGCCATTAATATTAGCGATATAACTAATCCTATTAAAGTTAAAATTACTGCCTTATTTGTAAAATCACCAAAAGCAACTAAAGTTGCTTGATTTGGAACTATTATCCCACCACTTTTTAATCCTATTAATGATACAAATAATCCTATTCCTGCTGTAATAGCAAATTTTAAATTCTGAGGTATTGCCATTACTATTTTTTCTCTTAAAGAAGTAAACGTAATTATAATAAATAAAATTCCCGAAATAAATACAGCTGCTAATCCTTGTTGCCATGTAAATGCCATTTTTAAACATATATTATATGCAAAAAATGCAACAAGCCCAAGCCCTGGTGCTAAAACAAATGGTAAATTCGCATAAAATGCCATTATAAAAGTACCAACTGCTGCTGCAATGCACACTGAAGCAAAAGCAGATGCTATTATTGGATCTGATGCTATATTAAGAACTTCTGCTGCATTCCCCTTTATTCCTTCTACATTCATTCCTCCAATTTTTAATATGTTAGGTATTACTAATAATGCATACGCAAATGTTACAAAGGTAGTTAGCCCCCCTATAATTTCTGTCTTAATATTAGTACCATTCTCCTTAAGTTTAAATAGTTTTTCTAGTAAATCTTTCATTAGTTATTTGCCTCCAGTGTAATTTATTATGTTATTTTTTTGCATAAAAATACTAGCATATAGTTTAGGTAAACCAAATGCTAGTATTCATATACTAATGTGATTTACCCATAGCGAGAATATTTAAGGTTATCTCGTAGAAACATCTGAACCATATTATCAGAAATATATGGGTTTTACTATTTTATATTTTTATATAATACTATATATAGTATAGGTTGTACAGTATTTAAACTTAAAACTCTGTTTTATATTAAATTACTCTATTTTGTTTTTTAATTAAATTTTAAATACATCAATATTTTTAGATACTTCTTCTGACATATACTGTAATTCTTGAACACTATTATTTACATTTTCAAATGAAGATTGTTGTTCATTTACAGATGCAGTTACTTCTTCAGTTATACCTGCTATTTGTTGAGTTGAATCTGTAACTTCTAAAATTGCAGATAATCCTTTTGTTTTCTTATCATTTACTATATTGATATCATTTGATATTTCAGTTGTAGTTTTAACCATCTTATTTAAAACTTTTTGTATTTCTATAAAAGCATTTTGCATAAGCTCAAATGCTTTGTTTTCTTGATTACTTATTTCTTCTGTATTATTTAAAGTACTTCTAGTTGTATTAACTAAAGAATTAATATTTTCTATAATTGAAAAAATATTTTCTGTAGCTTGTTGTGTTTCATTGGATAAATTTTTTATTTCATTTGAAACAACTGCAAATCCTTTTCCTGCTTCTCCTGCCCTTGCTGCTTCAATTGCTGCATTCAGTGATAAAAGATTAGTTTGTTTTGCAATATTACTAATAAGTTCTAAAAAGTTAGATATATTATTTATTTCATCAAATAACTTTTTCATAATATTTTTTAATTCATTAAAACTATAAATTGATTCTTGTTTTAAATCAACTAAAGAAGATACCTTTTTTTCATTTTCATTAAGTGAATTTATTACTTCGTTATTTTGAATAATCATAGACTTGTTCTTTTCTTCAAGATTATTTATCGCATTATCTAAATCTAAAGTTTGTATTCTACACTCTTCTACCTGTTGAGCTACATTACATATTTTATCAGATATACCGTTCATCGCTTGAGTTATTTCAATATTTGAAGCTGAAACATCTTCACTAATTACAAATAATTTTTGTGATTGTTCATTAACAATAACTACAGAATCATGAACATTTCCTATTATAGTTGATAATTTTTTAGTAGTTGAATTAATTTTATCAGCTAATTGTTCTGTTTCATCTCCTGTACAAATATCTTTAATTCTAACACTCAAATCTCCATTTGAAACAACATCCATATGCCCTGTTAATTTTTTTATAGGATTAGTAAACTTCTTTGATAAATAATAAGTAATTATTAATGATATTATTAGTACTACTATTAATATAATTTTAGCATAATTAGAAGCTATTTTTACTGGAGCAGACATATCTTTTATATATCCTGCTGAATAAACATGCCAACCAACACTTGAAATTGTTGTACTTAAAGCAATTTTATCTTCTCCTTCATATTTATAACTAATTGTATTAATTTCATTAGTTTTTTGGTTTAAATTATTATCTAAATCATATAATATTGTTCTATTTCCAATTAACTCTTTATCTTTATCGTATATAATATTTCCATTTGAGTCCGTTAAAAACACATTATATCTTCCATTGTTGTATTCACTTAATATAGGTTTATATACATCTGCAATAATATCCCTACATATTAATCCATTAAAATTACCATTTTCATCATACATTCTTCTAGCTATAACATTAATACAATTTCCTGTTTCATTTGATTTAATTATATCGGAAATATATGTATCCTCTCCATTTTTTATGTTGATAAAATAGTCTCTACTTGATACATCTAATAATAATCCTTTTTCATTTGCAGCAGCAATGATTATCCCATCTTTATTGATTAAATATTCATTTTCAATATGGGTATCTTTAATATTTTTTATGAATATATTATTTAATGTATTTTGAAGATTAACTAAATCATCCTTTCTATTTTTTAGCTCATTTATATCAACTTTAGCAAAATCAATAAACTTTTTATCATAAAGATATCCGTTAAGTTCTACCGATTCACTCTTTAATAAATAATCAATTGATGTTGACATTCCTCTTACTTGTGATTCAAAATTAGCTAATATTTGTTTATATTGTTTATTTTCCATAAACTTTAAAATTATACTATTAGTAATTATTGAACTAATTATTAATATAGCTCCAACAATGACCATAAATTTACTTTCAACTGACTTAAATATTGCTTTCTTCTTAAAATTATTTTTATTCTTTTGCTTAAATAAACCCATTCTCGACTCCTTTATATATATTTTCCACATAATTCATTAACGTTCTATACTTTACTATTTAGAGGTTATCATGTAAATTTGTATTTATTTTATATTTAACATATTTTTTATAGTTTTCTTAATAATTCATTGATTTTATTATGTTTTTATAAACATTATGCTTATATTTAAACGTTTTGTCTTTTTTAATCAATAATTTACTTGAATAAATTTCAAATGTATCAATACATTTGAAAAAAATCACCCCGCTAAGTAGATACTATGATAGCTTTTTAAGCTATACTACTTAGCGGGGTTCTAAAGTTAACTTACTTTTTAAATAAAATAAAAATTTATATTAAGTTTTTTAGTAAGCTTTTAAACTAATTCTTTTATAATTTCGTAAATTTGCTTTACATCTTCAACTCTTGTTTTTCCTGTTTCTTTGTCAATTATTGAATTGTAAACATGAGGCATTACTCTCTTACACCCAGCATCTAAACAAACTTTTAATATTTCTTTAAAGTTATTTAAATCAATTCCTCCTGTTGGTTCTAATGATGGTAAATCATGTTTTGCACAAGCCTTTGCCACTACTTTTAACTCCTCTATACTTTTTAATCCACCCATTGGAAAGAATTTAACTGCATGAACACCCATATCTTTTAACATTAATACAGCTGTTTCAACATCTACTATAGCTGCTTCTCCATTTTGACTTACTGGACCTGTTGAAATTTTAACTTTCCCTACTATTCCAGTTGGTGATATAAGTGAATTAACCATTGTATTTTTAGCATTGTTTGCCCTAAGCATTCCCACAGCTACTGGAGCTCCTGTAAAAACTTCATTAACATGTCCAGCATCTGTTGCTGCAGCTATTTTAGCAGCTTTTTCCCATTGCATTGGATCTCCTGCCCCAAGCCCTACTGAAACTGTTGGTATTTCTTTAAGCCATTTATTTACTTCTACTATGCCTTCTTCTGCATTATTAAATTGTTTTGAAAGTACTCCAACTGCTACATGTCCATCAATTGCTTGTACTATCTCTTTAGCATTATCTATATCCTTTGCTAAAACATTTATTGCTACTTTACCATTATAAAAATTAATTTTTTGTCCTGCCATATCTATTTCTCCTCTACTATTTCTTTTAATTTTTTTACAATTATTTCTTTATCACCATCTATCATAGGTCTAGGATCAAATGTTATATATCCTAAATTTACTTTGTGCTTTCTTCCATGAATTGATGGATTTCCTTCATTAAGCATTTTCATCACTTTAGACGCATTTATTCCTAATATTTCTTCTTTAACTTTAACTTCTGCTCTATAGATTATTCGCCCAGCCTCATCTACAGTAACCTGTGCTTCAAGCCCATTAATATTATTTATTTCTTTAACTAAATAATTAACTATTTCTTTTTGAGATTCTAATTCTCTTTCCTTATCTTTATTTACATAAATCTCCAAAGCCTTAAGTAATCCCATTATATTTTCTTTTCCCACCTTCATGGCTCTACCTATGCCTTTATACTGAGCTTTTGCATAAGCAATATACTCTTTTTTCCCAGTAACAAAACCTGAGGTTGTTGCTTCTATAGCTTTAGCTCCACTGTATACTACTAAATCTGCTCCTAATTTATAATATTTTGTTATATCCTCTTCTGCTGCAGCATCCACTAATATAGGTAAATTATTTTTATGAGCTATTTCTATCATCTCATTTAAAGTTACCATTGATTTTTGAACACAGTGATGAGATTTTACGTACATAAGTGCTACTGTATTTTCATTTATAGCTTCCTCGATATGTTCTTTAAATACTTGATTAGAGTAACCAACTTCTACCGGTTTCCCTCCTCCAAGTCTGATCATGGTCGTTATAGGTGCTCCATAATTTACAGCATGTCCTTTTTGAATTATAACTTCATTTTTTAATCCAGTAGTATCTGGAAGTTTTTCTATTAATGAAAGTTTTCCTTTAGTTATTAAACCTGCTATAGATAAAGCTATTGCTGCTGATGCAGATGATGTTACACAAGAATCTTCTGCTTTTGTATAACTTGATATTATTTTTCCAGCTTTATCAATCAAAGAATCAATTACAACATAATTTTGACCTCCATTTTTTGTAGCTTCTGCTACTTCATCACTTAATGTAGATACTCCCAATGCTGTCATTCTTCCTGACGCATTTATTACTCTTTTTAATCCTATATCTTCATAACAGTTCATAAATTTCACCTTCTTCTAATATTATAAGAACAATCCACCTGCTAGCATTGCACCAATTATTGCTCCACCTGCTATTGGTCTTTCAAATTTATAAAATATAGCTCCTCCAACAAATGCTCCTATTCCCGTAGGTATTGAATATTGTATGGCTGAAAGAATTATTAATGGCCCTAAATATCGTCCAGTAGCATTACCTGCTCCCATCATAATCCCTGTTCCACCCGCTGCTATTCCATTTGGCATTATTTTTCTTATTATTATTATTAAAGCTCCAATTACTAATCCAATTACTAAACCTGTTGCTAATGCTAATGGAAAACTATTAATTGGACTTTCAACACCTGCGGCTAACATCATAGCTGGTATACCAATACCAACACCTGTTAAAAGTGATCCCCCTATATCTAAAATTCCAACCAATGGTCCTTCAAGTATTCTAGCCAACAAAAAACCTGTAGCAAAACCTGCTGCTGCTGCATAATCTCCACCATTTAAGCCCTCATCTAACATTTGAACTACAAATATTTCATTAAATGCCCCAGTATGATGTATAACATACATATGAGTTCCTGCAAATATAGCTGCACATGCTATACCAACTATTAAAGGGAACGAAAGATCTTTAAGTAAAAATAATAATAATTTATCTTTTTTCTTATTTTCCATAATAAATTCTCTCCTTTACTTTTTAATATTAAAATGGTAAACCTAATTTCTTAGTAAATCCTCTAAAATAAGCTATCGCTAAGAACATTATTACAACTATTACTATTAACACTTGAGATGTTCTATTCTTATATCCATTTTCTTCAACAGTTTGACCAACTAATATACCTAATACAATTCCCGGAGTACCATTTCCAGTAACCATATGCGATACTCCACCTAATATAGTAGCCCATATTCCTGTAGTTTTTCCTGAATCTAATGCTGCTAACCAAAATATCGCTGGCATTATTGGATTTATCATTAAATTAGCTGCTGGCGTTAATACTTCTTTAGCTATTGTTGATAATTTCATAGGTATTATTGATGATATAGTATTTAATAATGTTACAACTAGTGCTCCTACACCTGCTCCAGCAAACATCATTTTTTTAGGATTATGTAATGTTTCTTCTATGTTTTTATTTTTTAATAACAATATAGCTGCCGAAAAATTAGGTATTATTCTATGAAATACATCTTGAGTTAATGCTCCTGATGCTACTGTTGATGCAGCAGAATTAAATAAAAAACCTAGTCCAAATGAAAAATGTGCTATAGGATCTCCATTACATGCATTTAATTCTCCTAAGGTTCTAAATGCTCCTAATCCTTGTGACTCTGGTGCATGGAACATTCTTGCTGCTCCTGCTGTTATAGCTGCTCCACCCAATGTCCCAATAATAAGCGATTTAATAATTATCAAAAACATATTAATCCCTCCCGATTAAAAATCTACATATTTTACATTTATTCTAATTGTTGCTCTTACTTTAACTTCTTCCTTTTCTCTTGGCATAAATATGAACATAAATTTTTCTTTTATTTTTTTTGATTTAAATTCTTCTATAAAAACATCTATTGGTTCCATGTGTATCACTATACCGTTTACATGATTGTATACTTCTTTTCTTAATATTGAGAATATCTTACCCATTGCATCCGCTTTACTCTTACCTTTACTTGATAAAGTTATATCAATTTCTTTCTGAAACATAACACTTTTGGTTTCCATAACTTTTCTACCTCTCATTTAAATCTATATATGCTTTTACCAATTTTTCTCCTAGTTCTTCTACATCCATAAATCCAAACCCTAATACAGTATTTCCTTCTTTTAAAGCTGTTACTCCTGCTTCTACTGAACGTAAATGATGTTTTGCCTTATATCCATATTTATTTGCTGCCATCAAAGCTCCTGCTCCACCAGATCCACAAAAACTTATTCCTATAGTAGCATTATTTTCCTTCATAGCATCACCAAGCTTCATGTCTGCCGCCATCCCTGGTATAACTATAGCTTTTCCACCTGCTTTTTCTACTCCAGCTGCTACTTTTTGACCTTTTCCTAATCTGTGACCAATTACTACTACAACTTGATTTTTCATTATAAACTCCTCCTTAAAATTATTAATTATTTATAGTTTTATTTTCTTATAAATTTTGTTTTGCAACTTGTATATGTATTGATACTAAATAAATCTCTGATAGATTTTGTTCTCTTCCATATCGAGTAAATATATCTGAAAAAAGCTCTATAGCTATTTTTATTGCGTCTTCTGATAATTCACTCACCATATCTTCTCCTAATACATCTACAAACTCATTATTCTTAGCTCTATCTATAAAACTAATAATATGATTCCAAAAACTTATAGCAAAATGATCTTCAAAATTTATATTATATTTTACTAAGACACTATTAACATGTTCTATATCTTTTTCTATATCTTTTAATTTATTTCCATCTATTTTAAGATTATTTTTTATTAAATTTAAGTATTCCACTCCCATTGCCTCCTGTATGCACCACATACCCTAGTTCAAGTTTCACTAAAATTTTTTGTTCATTTTCTTCTGAATCTTTTACTATTTCATCACATGGTTTAATATTAAAAATTGTAAGATCAGCTATATATCCTTCTTTTAACTCTCCTATCCCTTCAAGGTTAAAAAAATCAGCCACATCTGATGTAACTTTTTGTATACACTCTTCTAAAGTTAATCCAGCACTAATTAACTTGTTTATTACATTTAAAATGCTTCCTACTGGCTCAACCATATTAGTGTGATACAAATCAGTACTTATAAAATCTGGAATCAAATTATTTTTTAAAGCTTTTTTAAAAATTTTTATATTAAAACTTGCACTTCCATGTCCAACATCAAATTTTACTCCTCTTTTTTTAGCTTCTATAACTTCATCCTTTAATGTTCCATCATCTTTAAATAAACCATTTTTTTTACCATGATATGAATGAGTAACTATATCATTTTTATCCAATAAATTTAAAACTTCACTAGCACTTGGAGGATAATTCCCCATATGCACTACTAATGGCAATTGGACCTTTCTAGCTATTTCTTTTCCAATAGCTATTGGTTTTAATCCATTTTTGCCTACTACTGAAGCACTCGCTCTTACTTTAATTGCTTTTATATTGTCTCTATTTTCATTTACAACTTTTAATACTCTTTCTTCATTTATAGATTCTAAATTAGATAGTTCATTTAGTGTATCCAACCCGTAATCTGATATATTTAAACAAGTAAATACTTTTGTTTTTACTTTATTTATAACATTTTCTTTAAAATCCATATAATTTAACGGACCAGATGTTCCAGCATCAAATATTGTAGTAGATCCTCTTTCTATTCCTAACAAATCTGCTTCTGTCCCTATAGGTGACTTTCCTTTATAACAATGAGTATGTATATCAATAAAACCTGGAGCTATTATTTCTCCATTAAGCTTTAATATTTCTATCCCATTTTCTTCTAAATCATTTCCAATAACTTTTATTATTCCATTTTCAATTAATATATCTAGTTTATCAAATGAATATCCATTTTTAGAACTTAATAAACGCCCTCCTTTTATAAGCAGCTTATTCATTTTAACTCTCCTTTCTAATTTAAATATCTTAGTATGGATACAACTTCTGTTTTACTAATCTTTAAGTTATATTTTTCTTGTATGTTTTTAAATGTTTCTTCTATAGTTCTAAACAATGTTTTATATTGCTTTTCATAATGTTTTAATTGTTTTTCTTCAGTAAACTCTCCTCTTTGCCATCTTGGAATAGCCATCATTAAATGAATTAATATACCATAAACTCGTTTAAACTCCTCTTCATCTAATCCATGTGGAAAAATCTTTTGAAATAACTCTCCAAATTCTACTAATATCAGCCCCATAAATTCTGAAAATTCATAAACGTTATCTTCCTTTATGTCTAATCTTTTATTTGATATAAAGCCTCCAAGATTTTTTATTTCCTTATAAAATTCATTAACATGTTTTTTAGGTATATATTTTAGCATTATCTTTGTAAGTGCTTCGTCTATATATTTTTCTTCTTTATATACATCTTCTATATATTCATTTTCAAGATAAAGAAAATCTCTAATCTTTGAAAGTTCATACATAGTTATTATTGGACTAACTGTTATTGTTGGCTTATCTAATTTATCAGTTTTTATAGTACTTATTATTAAATCTACATCTTCTAATAATTCTTTATCTTTTTCAATATTTATTATAGAAACTATATCTTTTATGTTGATTTCTGGAATGTTATTTTTTATTCTTGTAGCTAATAACTTTGATGTACCTCTAGAAGTATTACAAACTACTACTATATTCTTTTTTACATATATTTTGCTTTTTTCTAAAGATTTCACAAAATACATAGTAATAAATCCAATCTCATCTTCACTTAATTCAAATAAATATTCATCTTTAAATATTTGTGCTGTTTTTCTTGCAATTTCAAATACCTCTCCATACTTTGCTTTAATTTGTTCTAATATAGGATTTTTACTTATTATATTTAAATCATATCTCTTTATTGTAAGCCTCAAATGATTAATTATCTCTGAATTTAATGTTTCTAACTCATTTTCTTTTATATTCAAATGTTCATAGACAAATTCAACTATTCTTTGAGATACTACATTTAACTTTTCTTCATCTATCCCTGTTTTTTCTATGGTTATTAAAAATATATTTTCTGAGAGAAGTAAGTGTGAAAAATATGCTATTTCTTCTTCCACATATGGAATGTTAAAAAGACTTTGAATTTTCATATATATTTTTGTGGCTTGCTTATAAATTTTAGTAGTTTTGTACCTTGTTACATCTTCTTTATATTTTTCTATACTTTTAAAAAGTCTAATTCTTTTTACAAATGATAATATCATAAGTTTTAATTTAAGTTCTTCTGATGTATCGATTCTTATATTGAATTCATCTTTTATATGCTCAATTACTTGGTCTATTCTTTCACATTCACTAGTGTCAAAAATATTAAAAGATGTTTGAAATATTTTTTTTCCATATACTTTTATTATTAATGGAATTAAAACCTCTCTTATATATAATCTTATAGCTCCTTCTTCTCCTGATAATTTAAAACCATGATGCGGCTTACCTTCTATTGAAATAGAGTGATCTAAAAGTTCTTCATTTATATCCTTTATAGTGCTAAGTACTGTACTTCTTGATACAAAAATCAAATCTGCTAATTGTTCAGAAGTAATTATTCCACCTGAATAAACTAATTTGCTAATTAATATTATCTTTCTATCATCTGTAGATAATATGATATTATCACCTAAATTCATTTTGCTTAACGCCTCTAAAGCTTTTTCTTTTTGTGAAATTACAATTCCTACTCTAGGTATTTTTTCAATTATTGCACCATTTTGATTTATCCAATATTCTATATCTTCTAAATCATATCTTATAGTTCTTAAAGATACATCAAATTCTTCTGATAACTTCTTGGCTGTTATACTTTTTTTAGAAAGCAACAATCTTTGAAGAATCAACTTTTGTCTTTCAGTTAAGATCATTAAAATCACTTCCTTGATTACATATTAATATAATCTTTGCACTATTAAAATATTAAATGTCTTCACGATTAATAGTGCAATTTTATACTATTAATCATATTTTAGTAACATTTTTGCATTATTTAAAGGTGCAATTTTTATATTATTATCCTGAGTTATTAATAAAAATATTCTAATTAAACAAATAAAAACCCATAACAATACATTTCTGTATTGTTATGAGTTTCATTGCAGATGTAATACTCTACAAGCTCATATTATCTTTTCTTAATTATCATAAATTTATTTATATTAAATTTTTCTTTATATTCATAATAAATAATATAAATTTTTTTAATAAAACTTCATATCTAACTTTTATTTTGACTTTTTCTTACTGGTTTAAATTCTGAATTTTTATCATTAACATCTATATACGTATAATCTCCGTTTTCAGTCTTTTTGAGACCTAAAGATGCCATTTTCTTTTTAGTATTTTTATATTTTGTACTCATTTATCTCACCTCTTATAAATTATTTTTACCATTTATAATTATGTTATCCTTAATAATTATAAATTTATAAACGTTAATTTGATAAATCTATTTATGTTAATCATTATTAAATTTTGAGTAAAATTATTATTTCTTAACTATATAAAATCTTTAAATCAATAATTTACCTAAAAAAAATATAACTAAAAAATAAATTTTCTAGCTATATTTAAACTTAAATATTTAATTTACACACTAAAGATAACTACATCAAATCATATACCGTATTTATTAATAGTTTATCTATTATTTTGAACATGAACAAAATCTTTCAAGCTTCATTAAAGCTGCTGCTCCTGCAAGAGTTGTGCCAAAAAAAATAGTAGGCTTATCTATTAAAAAATTTGTTATTGTTTTATTTGCTATTGTGCTACCTGTAGCAACTACTATATCGCACCAATTCAACAAATCTTCTGTAGATTTATTTCCGTCTTCAACTAATACCCCATATTTAATCTTACCTATAGTATCTGAAGCCAAATCCACAATCCTAACTGGAAAATTTTTAGAAAGATTTTCTAATATTGCAGGTTGATATCCTATCATTGCTATTTTAGGATTATCATACTTATTTTTAATATAATCAACAAACTCCAATGCACATAGTTCCGGTTCTCCATCCTTACAATGAATTGTTTTGTCTATTAAGTTCAAATATCTGCATACAGCATTTAAAGTTGCAATGTATACAGCAGTATCAAAATTAGTTTTTAAAGGCATTTCAACAATTTGTTTTAAAGTTCCTTCAAAATTATTAGGCATATCTGTAAAAGCTTGACCTTTTTGTCCTCTAAAATCTGCCTCAAGCAATTTTTCCTTTCCCTTTATAATAGGAAAATCTTTTCTTTCTGGATTTCCTATAGCTTCCTCTGGCTTTAAAGCCTTTCCTTTTACTTTAACTTCATCATTTAAAAAATCGTTATCATTAACTATATTTATAAATTTATTAAATAAAGTATTATAAAATTCTGTTTCTTTCATATAATTGCCTCCATAATTTTATTATAAAATTTGTATATCACTATCTTTAATTCCTACATACACTTCTTTTCCTGGATTTAGCTCTAAATCTTCAATACATTTTTCTGTTACAAAAGAATTCAATTCAATTCCTATATCAATTATAACTTTCTTTATAAAACCTTGATTAATAACTTCAACAATTCTACCTTTAAATTTATTCTCAAAACTTTTGGTTTTAGAGTTTAAAAACAGAACAACATTTTCACCACGTACTGCTGCTAACCCCTCATTAACTACTTTATTGTTTTTAACAACAAACTTCATTCCATTTGATAAAATCGCTCTTCCATCATTTACTTTACATTTAAATAAATTACTAAATCCAGTAAATTTAGCTATAAATTCTGATGCAGGATGTTTAAATATTTCCTCTGGAGTTCCAATTTGATGAATCTCTCCATTATTCATAACTGCTATTCTATCTGCTAAATACAAAGCCTCATTAAAATCATGAGTCACATGAATAGTTGTAGTATTTAGATTTTTATGCAACGTTTTTAGATTTTGTTGAAAAACTTCTTTAGTACAAGGATCAAGTGCACTACTAACTTCATCCAATAATAATATTTGTGGAGAAGTAATAATAGCTCTTGCAAAAGCAACACGTTGTTGTTCTCCTCCACTTAACACAGATGTATTTCTATTTAATAAATGCTCTATATTAAGCATTTCACATATAGCAAGTAAAGCTTGCTCTGCACTACTTTTAGACATCTTCTTTACTTTAGAACTAAAAAGGATGTTTTCTCTTACAGATAAATGAGGAAATAACAAATAATCTTGATATACAAATCCTATATTTCTATGCTCTGGCGGAACATTACTTAAATTTTTATTATTTATGTATATACTTCCTTTATCCAGATTATAAATTCCTGCTATTGTTTCTAAAATTATAGTCTTACCTGATCCTGTTGGTCCTAATATAACAAAATATTCTCCTTCTTTTACTTCAAAGCTTATATCCTTAATTGTAAAATTACCAAGTTTTTTATAAATATGCTCTAATTTAAGCATGAAATAGCTCCTTTTACGTATTATTTAATATTTTCTATATTTCTCTTTTCAAACAATTGAAAAACAGACAAGCAGACTATAGACATAATTATTAATATTGTTGCTGCTGCTAAAGCTTTATCTAATTCTCCACCAGACAGATTTAAAAATATTGCTGCTGGTAAGGTCTCTGTTTTCATACGAATAGCTCCTGCAAGCATAAGTGCAGTACCAAATTCGCCCAATGCGCTAGTCCATACAATTATAACTCCTGAAATCAATCCATTTCTAGCTAAAGGAAGCGTTACCTTAAAGAATGATTCACAACTGCTATAACCAAGTGTTCTAGCAACAAATTCTAACTTAGGATTAATACTTTCAAAAGTTACTTTTAAAATTCTTATCATATATGGAGTATTAATAAAAAAATGAGCTACTATTATTCCATATATAGAAAAAACAGGATCTATTCCTAATTTAGTAATGATATTTTCTATAGGTTTTGTAGTAAATAGCAGTAAAAGAGCTATTCCTGATGCAATTGGTGGAATTGAAATTGGCATTTGTACTATTGCATTTATAATTTTTTTACCCCAAAAGTTAAATCTAGCCAATCCATATGATATAGGTATAGAAAATATCAAACAGATAATTGTTGATATAGTTGATGTAAAAAAACTTAACTTAATTGCAAACTGAATTTCTTTGTCTAAGAGGCTTTCTATTAAATTAGGAATGCCTCTTATTAATACTCCAAATATTGCAAAAATTATAAATAATATAAAGACAAATAGAAATATACATATAGACGTTTTAAAAAAAATATCTTTAAAATTTTTATTAATTCTCATTAGTTGGCCCTCAATACTACTATAAAGTAAACAATTACAATACACCTATTCTTCAACAGGTTTTAAATTGTTTTTTGTAAATATAGCCTTTCCTTCATCTGAGTTAGTAAAATCAATAAATTTTTGACATAATTCCTTATCTTCACAGCTTTTCAGAGTGCTTATATTTACTTTTTCAATCGAATTTTGTTCCTTTGGTATTTGAACGCAATCTATATCTTTAGATGCATTAAGAGCATTATCTTCCCAAACAATTGAAGCATCTGCTTTTTTCATAGAAAGATAAGTTACTATTTCATTTACAGTAGAAACTGTGGAAACAACATTAGGTTTTACCTCATCTTGAATACCAACTTTGGCAAATAATTTCATAGCCAATTTTCCTAATGGTGATGCTTGAGGATCTCCTAAAATAACTCTAACTCCAGACTTTGAAAAATCTTGTAAATTTTTTATATTAAGTGGATTTCCTTTAGGTACAGCAATTGCAGGTATATGATATGTTAAATCTTTTTTATCCAATGTTAATTCTTTTTTATTTGCCATTTCATAGTCTTTATTTGAAGGCAATACACAAATATCTCCTTTATGTGAAATCTCCATTTGACCTATAAGATCTGATGCATTAGCATAAGTCAATTCAACCTTAACACCATTTTGTTCTTCAAAATTTTTACCTATTTCATCCATTGGCTTTTTTAAACCTGCGGCACAATAAATCAACAAAGACTTATTCTTTTCATTATTTGCAGTAGTAGGTTTAGATGCTTGTCCGCAACCTGCTAATATAATAGAGAGTATTAATAATGTTGAAATTAAAATTAGTGACTTTCTTTTCTTCATAAAAATTTTTCCTTTCTTCTAGTATCTCATTTTAGCCCCTTTTACTCTAATATAATGATTTTCTTTAGTATTCTATACAACTAGAATATCACGCTAACATTTCCCAGTCAATAAATCCCATATTTAAGTTTTTTATTTTTTAAACCATCTATAGCTAAATTTACAGCATAATCAGTATTCATAAACTTTAATATCCTATAGATTTCTTATTAGCACTATCCATACCTTATACTTTATAAAAATGTGATTTCAAAAAACAGGATATACAACTTAAATCTTTATATTTGTATTAATAAGTTTCACATATAAAATCCTTCTGTAAAATTGTTTTATAAATGACTTTGTAGCTAAATAAATTACATTCTTAGGTACTAATATAAAATTACTTTCATAATATTTAAATCTTCATGTGTAAAAAGTATAATAAAAAACAACTATTTAGACTTTTTATCTAAACAGTTGTTTTAATCACTTTATATATTCCTGATAATTCAAATGAATTGTATATCCTGTATTATCAAATTTATAATTTGTATTTTCAAGAGGTGGTCTGCTAGATGCTAAATTCATTCCAACAGAATAAAGTAATTCTGCAAGATCTTTAGGATCTAAAACAACTGTACCTGTCATAAACCCTTTTTCAATTAAATCTTTAGCAGCTGGCATTCCATCAATCCCAACAACCGGGATTGTTTTTGCTTTATTTCCTTTATTATATCCATATTTTTGTAAAGCTTCAACAGCACCTACTGCCATAGCATCATTATTAGCAATTATAGCTTCTATCCTATTACCATATTTAAGGAATAAAGATTCAATAGAACTTTTAGCACAATCTTGCATCCATTCACAATTCGATGAAGAAAGCTCTTCTGTTTTTATTCCTGCCTCGTTAAGTGCTGAAATAGAATATTTTGTTCTTAAAGCTGTTAAATCACTCCCAATCCTTCCTTTTAACATAATATATTGCAATACATTATCATTATTTTTATCTATATACTTTTTATTAGAATTCCATTCCTTAGCCAATATATTCCCTTCCATAATACCAGATTCTTTAAAATCTGCTCCAATAACCACAAATCGTTTATATGGCTTAACAAAATTTATTATTTCTTCAGTAGGATCTGGATTTAAAATAAAAGGAATATTTTTCTTCATAACTTTGACTAAAGTACTTTCTACCTCATCTAAATTTTGACTAATTAAATTTATAATAAAAAGATCATAATCCTCTGTAAGAGCTTTTTCAATACTCTCGTTTTGTACACTTTGATTATCTTTTGCATCAAAAAAAGTAAATTTAACTTTATCTTTGTTTTCATTTTCTATACGTTCTAAATTTTGTTTAAGTAAAGAAATATACATAGCATTAGAATTATCTAAAAATACAGCTATATTAATTGGTGTATCTTTATTAAAATTTGAATTAGCAAATACATTAGTTTTTAAAACTTCTATTGGTAGCGTTGTTATTATAATTGGAATCATAATAACTATTAATATTTTTTTTAAAATGTTCATTTAACTCCTCCAAGATACATGTTTAATTACAATTATTAATCTTAGCATTTGTATTAATAAAAAAAATATTCTAATTTAGTGTTATTAAAATTTAATATTTTATGCGTTAATCATAAGTAAATTCAATAGTTGTATTAAACTTAATGTTATGATTTTATGTTTTAAATCATGTACTTCATTTTAAAACATAGTTTAAGTTTTTTAAAATAATATAATAAAAATTCTATAAGAATATCATTTCATAAAAAATAAATAATATATTTTTTATATTATAATTTTTATTAGTTGCAACCTATTTTAAAATCTAAAACTTTCTTAAAAATTCAAAAAATATAAACAGTCTCCATAGCTTTTTATATTTTCATATTTCCTATAAATATTTTACTTTAATAAATATTCTAATGCCTCAAGACTTACTACTGGTCTTATAAGTTGCATTTTTTTAACTTCCTCATAGTCAATACCTGCCACCCCATTTTGAAGTAATGATACACCATAACCCATTTCTTTTGCTCCATTATAAGAAAATAATAAACAGTACTCTGCTGCAAACCCACTTATAACAACAAATTCAACTCCAAGTTCTTGAAGCTTGTCATGAAGTTTTGTATTAAAAAACGCATTGTTATATTCTTTATAAATAATAATATCATTTTCATCTGTAACAATAGAATCAACAAATTCAAAATTTTCTGAACCAGGACCTCCATCAACTTCTATATCTGATACTCTAACAACAGGATATCCTTTTTCTCTAAAAATACTTGCCGCCTCATTTATATACTCTACTGTTTCATCAAATTCTCTTTGACATTTGCAAAAATCACGACAACCTTTTTGCATATCGATTATTAAAAAGGCTAATTTCATTCTCATACACTCCCTTTAATTTTTAGTTCTCATTAAATTAATACATTTATAACTTTTTATTTACTTTTTATAAAAAAAGATCTCTGTAATAACACTAAAGCCTATAATTAGTATTGAAACTTTATTTAAAATTAATATATTAAAACATATTTTTTGCCATTTTACCATATTAATCCAATTAATTCAATTTATTTTGAGTGTAAAATAATATAAAATTATATTGTCTTAATCTTTTTAAACATATTTATTTAATAAAAGATAACCTTAGTTAAGTTAATATTCATTATAAAATAACCCTGCACCCTTTATGGTTTCCTGCTCTTCAAATAAACTTAATACGGCCTCATTATAATCATTTAACTTTTGTGCCTTCTTTATTTTTTTAGCATATTTTTTATTATCTGAAAATATGTAAATCATATATCCCCATAATTCTTTCATTCTAAATATTGCATTTCTATCTTCATTAAATAATTCTCTATAGTTATTAAAAATTTCATCATGAAAATCTTTTAACACTTTTTTATCTAAACCAGTCTTATTTTTTATCTCATACATTAACCATGGGTTAGCTAATATACCTCTTCCTATCATAACTGTTTTTACTTCTGGAAAAGTTTTTATTAATTTATTATAATCATCAACTGTAAAAATATCACCATTATAACATATTGGATTACTACTTAAAGATAATGCATCTTTAAATACCTCTAAATTAGGTTTATTTCCATAAAAATCTTTTTGTGTTCTAGGATGAATTATTAATTCTTCTATAGGATATTTATTATATAATTTTAATAACTCATAAAATTCTTCTGGACTATCTTTTCCTATTCTAGTTTTTATAGAAATTTTCATATCATCAATTTTAAATATTTCTTCTAAAAATTTATCAAGTTCTTCTCTTTTAGCTAAAAATCCTGATCCTCTATTTTTAGAAACAACTGTACCTGCTGGACATCCTAAATTTAAATTCACCTCGTTATAACCTAATTGTTGTAATTTTCTAGAAGTCATAATAAAGCCTTTCGAATCATTAGTAAGTATTTGAGGTACTATATTTATTCCTTTATTATTTTCAGGTAAAACATCTCTTAATTCTTTAGTTTTAAGGCTTTTACTTTTGTTTGTAACAATAAAAGGTGTAAAATATTTATCAATATTATCAAAAAATTTTTTATAAGAGTTTCTATATATGTATCCAGTGATTCCTTCCATTGGTGCTAAATAATATTTCATTTAATAACTCCTTTAAAAATAATTATTCTCCAACCATTATTTTTAATATCTCTTTATCTGTTTCTTTCATGCCTTCACGTGCCATTCTTCCTACATTATCAATTGTATTATCAACACCTTTAGCAACAATACCATCTCCACTATAAAACTCTTGACCATTTAAATACATATTATATCCAAAAATCCCTGCGTCAACTGCTGTTGCAATTTTAGCTGCACAAGAAGATTTTGCTCCATCGCATATAATTCCTGATACAATTGCAAGCGCATTTACAATAGTATGTGATACAATTTTATTGTCACCCCCATTTAAATATGCTATTCCGGCTCCAGCTCCACACCCTGCACTAACTGCTCCACAAAAAGCAGATAATCTACCTATTCCAGTTTTTTGATGAATGGTTATAAGATTTGATACTACAAGTGAACGATATAACTTTTCATCACTAGCATTAAACTCTTTTGCATATTCAATTACAGGAATTGATGCTGTCATTCCTTGATTTCCACTTCCTGATACAATTATTACTGGAAGTTCACAACCACTCATACGAGCATCAGAACCAGCAGCTGCAGCAGCTTTAGCTCTAATTTTTATATCATTACCATATGTCTTTAATAAAATTTTTCCTATTTGAGCTCCCCAATTACCTGTAAGTCCCTCTTTTGAAATAGCCATATTATATTCAATTTGACGAACTATTGTACCTTTTATATCATCAATACATACTATATCTGCAAACTCAACAATATCTTTAACATTTAAAAGACTTCTATCCGTAATACCAGCTGAATTCTCTTTTTCAATACCTGATTTAAAGATTATTTTTTCATCTTTTTCAATAAAGACAATATTTGTATGATAATTTTCAATTATTAAATTAACATAAGATGATTTGCTATAAAGTGTTACACTAATATAAAATGTCACATTTTTATTGCTTGGACTTACCTTTATTTCATGATTTAGCATATAATCTTTTATTTTAGGCTTATCTTTATCATTCACATTTGCAAGTACTTCTAAAACTGCTCCTTCATTACCAACTGCAATTCCTGCTGCTAATGCTGCTTCTATTCCTTTTAATCCATTTGTATTTGGTACAATGACACTTTTCACATTTTTAATAATGTTACCGCTTACCTCTATTTTACATTTTTCAGGAATTTCACCTAAAACTTCTCTCGCCTTAGCTCCTGCATAAGCTATCGCAATTGGTTCTGTACATCCCATTGCTGGAACTAATTCTTCTTTTAATATTTGGACATAAGCATTATATATTTTATCATTCTTTTTCATATTAAAATTACTCCCTTATTAATAAACTTATCTTTAAAATATATATGTTCTAATTGAATTATTACATTAATTAGTAATATCTAGTTAAAATCATATATATCATAAATTTTTCTACATAAATTTTTTACTAAATTAGTTAATAATAACATTTATAAATATTCTAAGATTTATATTAATGAACAAACTTTATTGAAACTTATATATCTTAAATAAGTATTTAATGTATCTGTATTATATCATAAACAATAATTTCTTTTTACCCTAAGAATTATTTTTTAATTTACACTTTTATTTTTAAATAACTACCAAAAATTTTTTAACTTTCTATATTATTAACAAATTAATATTTTATTTAAATATTTACAATCTATCTGATATTTTATTTCAAATAATATATAAATCAAATATTTCGAATACCTTTTTACATTTTTTCACAATTCTATAATATATTAATATATTAAGGGGGTGCTATTAAATGGTTACTAAGAAAAATTCAAACTCAACTCAAACAAATATACCAAAAACAAACATGAAAAAAACTCTATCCCTTTGGAATTTTTTCACTATTGGATTTGGTGCTATTATTGGTACAGGATGGGTTTTACTAGTAGGCGATTGGATGATTATCGGTGGTGGCCCTATAGCTGCTATGATTGCATTTATTATTGGTTCAATTTTCCTTTTACCTATTGGAGCTGTATTTGGAGAACTTACCTCTGCTATTCCTATTTCTGGAGGTATAGTTGAATATGTAGATAGAACTTTTGGTTCTAAAATGTCTTATATTACAGGTTGGTTCCTTTCATTAGGGAATGGTATTCTTTGTCCTTGGGAGGCAATTGCTATCTCTACTTTAATATCTGAAATGTTTGGAGAATTTTTCCCATTTCTACGCAGTGTAAAGCTTTACTCAATACTAGGTGCTGACGTTTACCTTTTTCCAACATTAATTTCGCTTTGTTTTGCAGCTTATGTTATTTTATTGAACTTTAAAGGTGCTTCTTCTGCAGCAAAATTACAAGGCTTTTTAACAAAGGCTTTACTCGCAGGTATGATACTTGCTATGGGAATTTCTATTTTTAAAGGTAGTCCTTCTCACTTGAATCCGATTTTCAGACAAGTAGATGCCACAAGTTCATCTACAACCGCTACTAGTATATTTTCAGGTATTCTTAGTGTCTTAGTTATGACACCATTCTTCTATGCAGGATTTGATACTATTCCTCAACAAGCTGAAGAAGCAGCTGAAGGACTCAATTGGAAGAAATTTGGTAAAGTCATTTCTATAGCATTACTTGCATCAGGTATTTTTTATATGGTTTGTATTTACTCATTTGGAACTATTCTTCCATGGGATGATTTTGTTAAACACACTGTTCCTGCTCTCTCTTGTCTTAAAGATATCAATATAATTTTATATGTCATCATGCTTTGTATTGCTACTTTAGGACCTATGGGACCTATGAATTCATTCTATGGTGCTACTTCTCGTATAATGCTTGCTATGGGACGTAAAAATCAGCTTCCAAAATCATTTGCAAAAGTAGATGCTAAAAGTGGTACTCCTGTTACATCAAACATTATTTTAGCAATTCTTACTTTAGTTGGACCTTTCCTTGGTAAGAATATGCTTGTTCCACTTACTAATGTTTCTGCACTTGCATTTATTTTTTCTTGTACAATGGTAAGTTTTGCCTGTCTTAGAATGCGCAAAACAGAACCTAATTTGAAAAGACCTTATAAAGTTCCTGGTGGAAAATTTGGGATTTCTGCTGCTTGTTTAGCAGGATCTATCATAATCGGTTTAATGATTATACCTTCAAGCCCTGCTGCTCTTAAAACACAAGAATGGGTTATCGTCATTGGCTGGCTCATAATAGGATTAATTCTTACTACACTTACAAATATAAGTAAAAAAAATAAAAATGCTTAATGTAAATAATATAAATTCTATTAAGAAATTTTTAATAATTAATAATATAGTTTATTAAAATTACTTATTAGTAAATTTATTATGAACAGATAAATTTGATCTTACTTCTTACTTCTTACTTCTATACAGAAGAAATTTGAGAGCAAGAAAACTTATAATATATTAAGGAGGATTATATACATGAAGAAAATTGCTTTTATAGGTGGTTTACTTATTGATGGCACTGGAAAGGAGCCTGTTAAAGACTCATTGGTATTAATAGTTGATAAGAAAATAAAATATGCTGGTCCTAAAAAAGATTTTGAAGAAGATTACAGAAAGATTAACATATCAGGAAAAACAATTATGCCGGGTCTTATAGATAGTCATTTACATTTTTCTGGTAATCTTACTGATGATGATTCTGATTGGATTTTAGAAGATCCTATTCAAAAAACAGTCGTTGCAGTTCAACAAGCTCATGAATGTCTTGAACATGGTTTAACTACTGTCGGTGAAATTTCACGTTCAGGTTTACACATCCGTAATATGATTGAAAAGGGAATTATGCAAGGACCTCGTGTAGTCGCTACTGGATTAGGTTTTGCACGTACTTGTGGACATGGTGATTCACATAAAGTTCCTCTATGGTATAATGAACAATCACATCCATGGGCTGAACGTATTGACGGTCCTTGGGAACTTCGTAAAGCTGTTAGAAGAAGATTAAGAGAAAATCCTGATGCCATAAAAATTTGGTCAACAGGTGGTGGAATCTGGCGTTGGGATAAAAAACTTGATCAACACTATACATTTGAAGAAATCCAAGCTGTTGTTGATGAATGTAATATGGTAGGTATACCTGTATGGTCACATGCAGAAGGATATGGCGGAGCACTTGATTCTGCTAAAGCTGGTGTTCATCTCATTATTCATGGACAAACACTTAACGATGAATGTTTAGATATAATGGCAGAAAAGGGGATATATTTTTGCCCTACTATTCAATTTCTTAATGAATGGTTTAAGACATATGCTCCACCATATATACAAGAGATACATGACCAATATTCAGGTGATACTGTTGCTGAAAAAGAACTAAACCGTATTTATGCCAACCTTAGAAAAGCTAAATCTAAAGGAATAGGCTTAACTATTGGTTCTGATTCATTCTGTTCAAGTTTAACACCATATGGTACAACTGCTATTGGTGAAATGTATTCATTTGTTGAAAAAGCTAACATTTCACCTATGGATACAATAATGGCTGCCACTAAAGTTGGTGCTCAGATGCTTAATGTAGGAGAGATTACAGGTACTTTAGAAAAAGGTAAATTTGCTGATCTTCTAGTCATTAATGGAAATCCTTTAGAAAATATTCGCAAAATAGCTGTTGATAATATGGATATTATTATGAAAGAAGGTAGTTTTATAAAAATTACTTTTTAAATATAAATAAATTTTTTTAAACTTTGTTAATATTGCATTATGAATCCGTGAATAAAATAAAAAACTATACTCATGCACATTTTGAGAAGTAACTTTAAATAAGCAAATATAAAATAAGTTGCTATTTATGTAAAAAAATTAATAATATAAGCCCATAAAAATCTTAATTTTAGATTTTTATGGGCTTTAATATACAAATAACGAACTCTTTAATCTACATATTTAAGTATTTTATTATCAAATTTGATATTTATTTTTTATCATTTATATATTCCTTATAATCTAAATTAACTGTAAATCCTGTATCATCAAATTTATAGTTTGTATTTTCAAGAGGATCTCTATCAGAAGCTAAATTCATTCCAATAAAATAAAGAGCTTCTGCAAAATCTTGAGGTTCTAAAATAACAGTCCCTGTCATAAACCCTTTTTCAATTAAATCTTTAGCCTCTGGAATTCCGTTAATTCCCACAACTGGAATTGTTTTTGATTTATTTCCTTTATTATATCCATACTTTTGTAAAGCTTTGACAGCACCTACTGCCATATCATCATTATTAGAAATTATAGCTTCAATTCTATTACCATATTTAAGAAATAGAGATTCAATAGAAAGTTTAGCACAATTTTCTTTCCCTTCACAGTTAGAAGATGCAAGTTCTTCTGTTTTTATTCCAGCCTCATTAATTGTTAAAACAGAGTATTTGCTTCTCAAATATGTTAAAGGACTATCAGTTCCAACTTTTAACATAATATACTGCAATATATTATCATTATTTTTATCTATAAGCTCTTTATTAGAATTCCATTCATTAACAAGTATTTTTCCCTCTATGATACCAGCTTGCTTATAATCTGCTCCAACAATCACAAATCGCTTATATGGTTTAAGGAAATTTATTATTTCTTTAGATGGACCTGGACTTAAAATTAAGGGAATATTATTTTTCATAATTTTAATTAAAGTATTTTCTACATCACTTAAGTTATTAGTAATTAAATTTATTATAAAAAGATCATATTCTTCTGTAATAGCTTTTTCAATATTTTCATTTTGTATACTTTGATTATATTTTGCATCAAAAAAAGTAAATTTAACTTTATCCTTATTTTCCTTTTCTATACGTTCTAAATCTTGTTTAACTAAAGAAACATACATATTTTCTAAATCACTTAAAAATACACCTATCTTAACTGGTTTTTCTGTATTAAAATTTGAATTAGCAAATACATTAAAATTAAAACATACTATTGATAAAACAAGGATAATAGAAAGCATAACAGAAATTACTATTTTTTTCAAATTATTCATTAACATCCTCCAATATATCGTTTAATTTTAGTCATTAATCTTAAGATTTGTATTAATTTTAAAAATATTCTAACTCAATTTATATGATTTCTTTATAATCAACACTTGTAATAACATATGATATGAAGTAATCTAAAAATTTTGTTTTCCTTTTTTATTTTTTATATTTTACATATATTTATTTTATTGTATACTCTTTATCTTCTACATACCCGTTAATGTTATCTATGTAACCTCTAAAAGGAATATAAATTGCCACTCCTGTATCATCAAGTTTATATTCAGTGCCTTCAATTGGATTTTTATTATTAACTAAATTCATACCTACGCTATAAAGAGCCTGAACCAAATCCATTGGATCATGAACAACAGAACCTAACATAATTCCTTCCTCTATCAATTCTCTAGCTTTTGGTACTCCATCAACTCCCACAACTGGAATTGTTTTTGTTTTATCGCCGTTATTATATCCAAATTCTTGCAATGCTTCAATTGCTCCTAGTGCCATCGTATCATCATTTGCAATTATAACTTCAATTTTATTACCATATCTTAAAAGTAACGACTTAATTTCATTTTTAGCTAATTCCAAATCCCATTGACCAACTACCAATGCAAGTTCTTCAGTTTTTATTCCTGCTTCTTCAATTGTTAAAATAGAATATTTTGTTCTTTCAAGTGGTACCCTATTATGACGTTCACCTTGCAACATAATATATTGCATTATATCATCTTTGTTTCTATCAATTAAATCTTTATTAGCATTCCATGCATCAATAAGTATTTTTCCTTGCATTATTCCAGATTGTTTTGAATCTGTTCCTATATATAAGGCTTTTGCATAAGATTTAATGGGCTCCATTGTAAGTGGTTCTCTATTAAATACTATTACCGGAATATTATATATTTTAATTTTATTAATAGTTTCTTGTAAATATTTTGTGTCAGTTGCATCTAATAAGATAAGGTCAACACCTTCTTTAACTACTCTATCAATAATTTCATTTTCTATTGCCAAATTAGATTTTGAATCATAACAGGTGAATTTAACCTTACCTTGATTTTTTTTTTCAATTTCTTTAAAATCTTCACAAATATATATAAGATAATCATCATTAGCAAGATCTTTTGCAATTAAAGCTACATTAACTAGCTGTCTTGCTGAAGAGTCTTTAGTAACACTTATAACTTTTTTACTGTTACCTACTAATATAACTAAAATAATAATTAAAGCTGTTATGCTTGTTAATATTTTTTTTAATACACCCATATTATTCTCCTTAGTTTATTTTTAATTATTCTGATATTTATCTAATAGGTCAAACTAAAATAAATATATTTCTTTTATTAATAGTAAATATATTTATATCAAATTGTAAAATTTTCGAATCAATATCCTCTACTTAGAGATAATTTAGTTTCTAGTTTTATTATGTATTAAAAAAAAAAAATCATTCCATTAAATTTACATTAACAAAATCAATAAATTTTTTATTTTACTATAGCAATTTACTTAATAAATTTTCAAAGTGATTTTTATGGTCTTTAACTATAAAAAAATTAATTTTTTGTGTATCCTTATAGAATTTAAACATCAACCCAGCAGTAGTAGCTTGAGCCATTGTTAGAACCTTTGAAGTAATTATATAAAATCTAACTTGTTTATTTTGCATATTAGAATGTTTTCTGTATATATTTATGGCCTTCTTACTATTAAAATCAATATAATGTTTTAAAGATTTAAAATATATTCCTCCTTTTTTAATTTTAAAATCATCATAATGTCTATGAGTTTTAATTACCCAATTCTCATAACTTTTATGATTATTTAATAATTTAACATTAGCATGCTGAGGAACAGTCAAATCTTGAATTAAATGACAAGCAGCACCTAAATAAAACATTGAACCCTTAATATTACCATGGAAATATTCATTTAACGCCCTAATATAGTAAGATATACATTCCTTTTTTGCATCACTATTACCATATAACCCTTTATTTATATCAGGATTATAAAAATGATTACTGCTTTTTAAATCCTGATCAGCCCAAACTACTCCCTCATTAATATTGCTTATATAAGATTTCATAAGTTTATAAGCCTCTATATGTCCATCATTTTTTAATACTATTAAAGATTGAGTATTTATGAATTTATGAACTATACATTCAGCCTTTATTATTTTCTTTTTTATTGGATTTACAGTTTTTAATATTTTTTTAAATACATATGAATATAACTTTTCTAAAATTTCCATAATCATCATCCCTATAAATATATTTATAATCTAAGTTATTATAAACATCTCTTTGACTATTATTCATATTTTTAAGATTTTATAGCAATGATTAAATTTTATACATATTCAAAAAATAATAAAAGGCCCTTGAGATTCAGTAATAACTAACTTTCCTAACGGAATTAATGAAGCTAGTCCAAATTTAGAAACTGTTACACCTATTAAACCAAACACCCCTAATGGATCAAGTTTCATAATTTGATTTGTTACCCAAAACATTGCATCACCTACACCGGCAACACCAACAACAAGTGATGAAAATACAATAGGGGCAACTATCGTTTTAATTAATCGAATAAAAATATCCCCAAAAGGTTGTAAGTATTTAAGTATTTTTACATTATATTTGGAGAATTTATTTTAAAAATAATTATAAGGCTGGTTCAAAAATTTGAACCAACCTTAATTTTAATTATTTACAACAACATCCTATTATCTTTATTAAAATAGTTGCATTAGTAAATAGTGTGCGTGAATTTAAGCGATTAAAGTAAATATCCTCAATTTCAGTGGTTATATCTTCATTACCAGGACAATAATTTTCTGGAAGAACTATAAAGGTACTAAATGGCATTGAATAATGCGCTGAATGAACTGATTGCTCACAATTTACTGCTGTATACTCAATAACTTCATTTAAAATACCATGAATTATCAACTTATAGCCTGTCAAAATTTGTCCTTCATTTGATTTTAAAATCGGAGTTTCTATTACATAACATTTAATTATATCTATATCACCATCTACTTTATTAATCTCTTCTATATCTGGTTTTTGTGATGGAATTATTATATTTTTTTCTATAGATAATTGTTTAAAGTTGCTAATACCAAGATTCACAACAACAGTAGAAGGATCCGTAGTAACAATACCAGTAATTCCATTTGGCAATTTATATTGGAATTTAGCAGTTACAGAATTTATAATTTTAAGCTCACAGTTATTAGCTATAACTTTAACTGAATATTCCACTATTGATTGTTCACCTGATTTAATTGTTCCAATATTTATACCTTTGCTTAAATCTACATTATTTATCCTAATCCCATTTACTTTGAATGAACCATCAATTAATTCAACTTCTGGAGACAATACATCTGTAAAAATTACATTGTAAGCATCTAACGTTCCTGTGTTTTTTATAGTTATGGTATAATTTATTACATCATCGATAACTACAAAGTTTGTATTAGCTTGCTTTAATATTTCAAGTCTAGCTATTTCTGGAACAACTTGAACTGTATCGCTAGTTGAATTACCAGTTTCTGGGTCATCGCCAGGTATTTGATACCCAAATGTTGCTTGAGCAGTATTTTCTATTGGTGAAATATCAGCAGAAATAACCTTTGCTTTAAAAGTTATAGTTTTACTTTCACCAACATTTAATACACCAATATTTACACCAGTTACTATTCCAGATAATGGATCAGGTATACCATCAACAGTAACTGAACCAGAAACGAATTCTAAGCTAGGACTTAATAAATCATAAATTATTATCGGATCTAACTCTACGTTACCTAAAATAATATCACCTGTATTCTTAGCAATTATTGTATAAGTTACAGTATCTCCAACTATTACATAAGGTTTATCTACTAATTTTACTAATTCAAGTTTAGGATTATAAACTGTAACACCAGGATCTTCTCCTTCTCCCTCGACTATTACTGGTGGTTTATTTGGATCTGTTGTACTTGTACCAGTACCAATAGCAACATTTTTGAAGGTATTAGTTAAATCAGCCAACACTTGTATTGTTAAAACAATATCTACGCTTTCACCAATTGCAAGGTTACCTATATTTATGCCAGCTTCAATATTTCCATTAATAACGGCACCATTAACAGTGATTTGAACAACATTGAATTCAGGTGGTAAATCATCTTTAACAATTACATTATTTATAATAATATCACCAGTATTTTCTGCTGTAATAGTATATTGGAAGATGTCACCAACTTTAACAGTAGGATTATTTGACACCTTGGTCATAGTTAATTCAGGATTATAAACTCTAACAGTTTCTTCATTACTTATATCAGTTCCATTAAAAATTTCTCCTGATACAGTATAATTAAATTTTGCAGAAGCAGTGTTGTTAATAGTTTTATCAGCAGGAATAGAAATTATCTTAGCATCAAAGGCTATAGTAGCTCCAGCACCAATAACTAAGGAGCCTATATTTACTCCAGTTAAAATGCTTTGATTAGAAGGTAAACCATTGATAGTTAGATTGTTTGAATATTGTAGCGATGGTGATAGTGGGTCTGTGACTATTATATTGTCAAGATCAATTTCACCATCATTTGTAACGAAAATAGAGTATCTTACTATATCTCCAACTATTGCGCCCGTTCTATCAGCAACTTTTTCTAATTTAATACTTGATTTTAAAACCGTAGTATTAACCGGTGGTGTAGGAATAATATTATCTATTGGTGGTTTATCTGGATCTACTGTATATGAATATTCTATATCTGCAGTATTAGTTAATATATTTGGAGCAGTATCTCCTACTAAAACTTCAAATGATATTATAGCAGTATCTCCAGCATCTATAGTTCCTACATTGATTCCTATATTAGGGTCTTCTGATGGTTTAGATAAACCATTTACCACTACTGAACCAGCTACGAAAGTTGTTCCTTGAGGAACTACATCTTTAACTATTACATCAGTAACAGGAACATTTCCAGTATTTTTAGCTGTAATAGTATAAGTTATAATATCACCTGGAGTTGTTGGATTTCTATCTACAGTTTTTATTGCCTCTTCAGGTGGTATTTCGCCATGTCTAACTTCTGTATATACAGTATTAGTATTTCCACCACCACTAGCTCCATTTGGATTATTTGGATCTACTGTATAAGTGTAGCTTATACTTGCTGTATTTGGTATTGGATTTGGATTTGGTATTTCATCTACTTTCACTTTGTAGCTTAACGTAACAGTTTGTCCTGGTGCAATACCATTAGTTACATTTATTCCTGTAGCCGGAACTCCTGTAACTGAAACATTTGCTACTAAGCTACCATTAACATATGAAGTACCATTTGGAATAGGATCATTTATAATAACATTATTTGCTGTAGTATTTCCTGTATTAGTTACTGTTAAGGTATAAGTTATTTCATCTCCAAGATCTGCATAATCTAAATTTGTTGATTTAACGAAGTTTCCTGGTGATACTAAATCAGCATTATTAATTTCTGTTGGTATTTCTGGTGTTGGTATTGGAGTTCCTCCTGGTACTGTTACTATGGCTACATTAGTTATTGGGTTAGGATCTGGAATTTCATCTCCTACTTTTACATCCCAAGATATAATTACAGTTTGACCTGGATTTATTGTAGTTATAGTAAGTCCTGTTTGTGGATCTGTTCCTGTATATGCAGTATTTACTGATAAATTATTATTATAAGTTGTACCATTTGGAATAGAGTCTGTAAATAGTACATTATTAACTGCCGCAGTTCCTGAATTTTTAATTGTAACTGTATAAGTTATGATATCCCCTAAGTCAGCATAAGACTTATTAACTGTTTTAGCAATTTCAAGAGCTGTTGTTTCTACAGGTGGGGTTGGAGTTGGAGTTCCTCCCGGCACTGTTATTTCAGCAATGTTTGTTATTGGATTTACTGTAGCATCTACTATCTTAACTTCCCATGTTATAGTTACAGTTTCACCTGGATTTATTGTAGTAATTGTAAGTCCTGTTTGTGGATCTGTTCCTGTATATGCAGTACTTACTGATAAGTTATTGTTGTAAATAGTTCCTGTTGGTAATGGATCAGTAAATAATACATTATTAATTGCTTCAGTTCCAGGATTAGTAATAGTAACAGTATAAGTTAATACTTCACCAACAACTGCAGATGATTTATCAACTGATTTAGTATTTTCGAGAACAGTTGTATAAACAGTATTTGTTTGAGTTGGTGTTCCATTAGGAATCGTTACAGTTCCTGTGTTTTGAATAGGATTAGGATTAGGTACAGTATTTCCTATTTTAACTTGCCAACTAATAGTTACAGTTTGACCTGGATTTATTGTAGTAATTGTAATTCCTGTTTGAGGATTTAATCCAGTATATGGTACATTTACTGACAAATTATCATTGTAAGTTGTTCCAGCTGGAATTGGATCTGTAAATAACACATTATTAACTGCCTCAGTTCCAGAATTAGTAATAGTGGCAGTATAAGTTATTACTTCACCTATATTTGCAAAAACTTTATTAACTGCTTTAGCAATTTCAAGAACTGTTGTGGTTGCTGGAGGTGTTGGAGTTGGAGTTCCTCCTGGTACTGTTATTTCACCTATATTGGTTATTGGATTTGCAGAAGTATCTACAACTGTGACTTGCCATGTTATAGTTACAGTTTCACCAGGGTTTATTGTAGTAATTGTAAGTCCACTTTGAGGATCTGTTCCTGTATAACCTGTACTTACTGATAAATTATTATTATAAATAGTTCCTTGAGGTACATCATCTATAAAGTACACATTATTAACTGCCTGAGTTCCAGGGTTATTAATAGTAACAGTATAAGTTAGAACTTCACCAACATTTGCAAAATCCTTATCTACTGATTTAGTATTTTCAAGGACAGCTGTATAAACAGTATTTGTGTCAGTTGGAGTTCCATTAGGAATAGTTACAGTTCCTGTGTTTGGAATAGGATTAGGAGTTGGAAGCACATCCCCTATTTTAACTTGCCAAGATATAGTTATAGTTTGACCAGAATTTATAGTTGTAATTGTGAGTCCTGTTTGAGGATCTGTTCCTGTATAGCCTGTACTTACGGATAGATTATCATTATAAGTTGTTCCAGCTGGAATTGGATCTTGGAAGAATACATTACTTACTGCAGTTGAACCAGGATTGGTTATACTTACAGTATAAGTTATTACTTCACCTACATTTGCAACAGTTTTATCAACTGCTTTTAAGATCTCAATTACTGTTGTTTCTGCTGGGGGTGTTGGTGATGGTGTCCCACCTGGTACTGTTATTTCACCTATATTGATTATTGGATTTACAGAAGTATCGATAACTATAACTTGCCAAGATATAGTTACAGTCTCACCTGGATTTATAGTTGTTATTGTAAGTCCTGTTTGAGGGTCTGTTCCTGTATAACCTGTACTTACAGATAGATTATTATTATAAGTTGTTCCAGCTGGAATTGGATCTTGGAAAAATACATTATTTACTGCCCCAATTCCAGGGTTAGTAATAGTTACAGTATAGGTTAGAGTTTCACCAGCATTTGCAAAACTTTTATCTACTGATTTAGTATTTTCAAGGACTGTTGTTTCTACAGGTGGAGTTGGTGTTGGAGTTCCTCCAGGTACTGTTATTTCAGCTATATTAGTTATTGGATTTGCAGAAGTGTCTACCACTGTAACTTGCCATATTATAGTTACAGTTTCTCCAGGATTTATTGTAGTTATAGTTAGTCCTGTTTGAGGATCTGTTCCGGTATAACCTGTACTTACTGATAAGTTATCATTATAAGTTGTTCCAGCTGGAATTGGATCTTGGAAGAATACATTATTAACTGGATCAGTTCCAGGATTAGTAATAGTAGCAGTATAAGTTAAAATATCTCCAACATTTGCAAAATCCTTATCTACTGATTTAGTATTTTCAAGAACAGCTGTAAAAACAGTGTTACTTTGTATTGGAACTCCACCATCTATGGATGCTGTTCCAGTGTTTGGAATAGGATTTGGAGTTGGAAGCACATCCCCTATCTTGACTTCCCAACTAATAGTTACAGTTTGACCTGGATTTATTGTAGTTATAGTTAAGCCACTTTGAGGATCAGTGCCTGTATATCCTGTACTGACTGATAAATTATCATTATAAGTTGTTCCTGAAGGAATTGGATCGGTAAATAATACATTATTAAGAGCTACTGTTTCCGGATTTCTAATAGTTACAGTATAAGTTAAAACTTCACCAACATTTGCAAAAGCTTTATCTACTGATTTATTTATTTCAACAAGGGGATCTCTTATTACTAGATAGTAATCTTCAACCTCTCCATCATTTGCTGGGCCTATGCTTCTTGTATCTAATAATGTTGGATCTGCAGCATTACCATTTACTAAATTATCAGTTGTAAGTCTTAGTCTTACAAAAGTATGATCTGGTGTTATACCAGCAGGTACAGTAAAGTTTAAAACTACCTGTTGAGTAGATGCAGAAGTTGGAATTACTTGAACAGAAGCAGCTTCATTCCCTTCAAATATACCATCTTGATTAAAATCTATCCAAGCATATAAATTAGCAGAAGCTCCCGTATTTATAGGATTTGTAACTGTTACAGTTAAGGAATAATTTGTATTAATTGTTAATAAGTCAGGAAGAGGAACTGCTAAACCATCATCTTGAATATTTTGTGGAATATCATCTCCTGTTGCATCAGTAGTTGTATTTGCATATGCATTAATCTCACTTGTTACTTGTGTTCCTAAAACTAAACCATTCAGTATTTGATGTCTAGGACCATTATTTGCAAGTAGTGTTGAATAATCATCCGGACCATTTCCAGCAGTTGGGTCAGGTGCATCACCAAAATCTATTTCAACTAAAGCATTAGCACACATAGCTCCGTCATTACCACTTGATGAAACAGTTTGTGAAAAAGTTTCAGCAGTGGCATTAGTACCAGAAAAAGTTATACGATAAATAACTCCTGTATCATTATTGATAGCATATAAAGTACCACTAGCATCCATAAACATAGCTCCATATGCAGCAGTACTTGTTGGTAAACCTGTTGTTGTAAAAGTTGTTACGCTACCAGTAGTTGGATCTATTCTTATCACTTCAGGATTAGTAGTTGTATAATCTATTGAATACAAATAACCATCATTTAAATTCCATGCCCAGTCTGCTATAGTAACAGAGGATTGAAGTGTATTTCCATAAGGTGATGTATCTACTATATAGCCATTTTGAGGATCAAGTAATTGACCAAATGTAGATGAATTTTGATCTACATCAATTACATAATACCTGTCATTTGTAGTATTATATACAAATAGATGACCATCATTATCTATATCTCCTACAATAAAATTAGCTGGATTTGATGGCAAATTAGGAACAACTCCAAAATCAGTTACAGTACCATCTTCTGCCACTCTTAAAAGATGTTCAGTATTAATATCAATACCATATATCATATTGTCTAAAGAATTATATCCAATAGCATTAATATTATATCCAATATTTGAGTCTATAAGAGTTACATCACCTGTTACTAAATTAATTTTTAAAAATTGGCTATTAAGACCTGGACCTGGGGTAGCAACTTGATATCCAATTGCTGAACAAATAAAGGTATCTGGATTATCATGACCAAAATTTGCTGCAGTTACGGTTTGATTATTTGTTATATTGGTTGCAGTTACAGTAACTGTATCAGTTCTAAAGGTACTTGAATTGGTAAATCCTGCTGGTTGGCCAAAAGTTGTTGGTGGACATGTAGCTCCAGGATTTATAGCTGTTTCATAGATAGTATAAGTTCCAGCTATATTAATATTTGTAAAAGTATATATACCAGATACATTAGTTTGGACTGTTGTACATACACCATTAGGATTTCTCAAAACTACATAGGCACTAGGTATTCCAGGCTCACCTGGATCATATACACCATTATGGTTTAAGTCATCAAAGACTCTTCCAGTAATAGTTGCAGCCATATATTAATCACTCCTTTAATAATAAATTTTAACATTTACAAATAGCATTAAAAACTTCTAAATTCTGCTACAATCTAACTTATATTTTTTACAGTATCAATATAAACATTAATTTAGAATCTATTAGAATCTATTAGAATGTATTAACTTGCCATATCAACCCGGTTAATTTCTTTAAACAGTTGCATTTGATATTTTAGAATTGTTAATGCTATAATGTTTAATAAAATCTTATTTAATTCTTTACATAGACTTTTTTTTCCTAAAAAAGACTCTAATCTATATTATTCTAAAATTCATTTTTGGTTATATATTATTCAAATTTAACTGATAGTTAATATAAATTATTTCTATAACTATTCATCTATAATATAAATTTTAAATTCAAATACCTATAAATAGACTCTCATCTTTTGAAATCTACCAAAACTACTAATTTAAATTAATCTTTTAAGTTTAACAACATTATATATTTAACCAATTTTTTATTAACGCATATATTAATACTATGAAAAATTAGGAGGTGCTTTATGAAAAATGTTAAAAGAGGACTTATTGAATATATCGGAATAGAAAAATGTCCAATAAAAAATAAGAAAAACTTTAATCAAATTAATATAGAGCAGATAGTATGTATTCCAAACCAAAAACCAGATATGGAACAAATAAATACAGTATCAGTTAAAGGGTTGGTGACAGATTATGAAATAGTTAATACACCAATTGGTTCATCTATAGAAGGTCAAATTATGACAGGTTATAAATTATTAGTTTGTGGAGATATAAAAATCAAGGTAAAATATATAGCATGTGAGCCAACTCAAACAGTTCATACTGCACATTTTTGTTTTCCTTTCTGTAACTATTTAGTTTTACCATCAGACTTTAATCCTAATATTAAAATAAATCCAAGTATATTAATTGAAGATATATTTTCAGATCAATTAGATAATAAGTGTATTTACAACAATATAACTATTCTACTAATAGCTGATATATAATAAGGAGCTGAAATTATGAGATGCAAAGTACAAACTAATATCAATCAAAAACTATTGCCATCACAGGTAAAATATTTTAAAGAAGAAATAATAAACGAAATATTAACAATTATATCTGAAAAACCAAATATTGAAAGAATATTGAATGTAGTAGTAGATCCCAAAATAGTAAGTATGAAATTAATTGAAACAGAAGAAGGATATTCTAATGAAGGTCAAAGATTAGCTGGATATAAGTTAATTATTGAATTAAATATTAAAGAAAAAATAACTTATGTAGCAGATGAAAAAACTCAAAGTGTTCATGTTGCCTATTTTGAAAATATGAAAAGTTTATTTATAGTTCTTCCTAAGGAAATTAATTGTATAAATACTTGTGAGTTATTTAGAAGTAATAGAATTTTTGTAACCCCTTACGTTGAAGCAGTTAAAGCTAGAAAATTAGATTGTAGAAATATTCATAAATGCATACTGTTACTTGTAAATGCAATTATATGTTAAAGTAATATTTAATATTATATCAATTTAATTATAAATTAAGAAAATCAAATAATAAAATAACAAATCTAGACATAACTACTGCAAATAATAGCTTTATAGTATTAAAGAACACAGAAAAATTATACTATATAATTTAATATAAATGTTATAGATATAATATTGTATTCATAACATTTTTATCACTAATGAATTATTGATAAAAATAATTATTTTTTACAAATCTCATTTTAAAATATAAAAAATCACCTTTCTTTTATATAATTGGTTTACATACACAATTTACAAAAGAAAGGTGTTTCTATCATAAAAAAATCAACAAAATTATTTATATAAATTTTATTGATATTTTTTATATAAGTTATGTTAGTTTGTAACCATATCTACCATTTCTTCTTCATTAGCCTTAATTCCAGCTAAAAGAAGAATATCCCCTTTTTTTAATATAGTTTCTCCATTTGGAAGAATCTCTTCAAAGCCTCTCATTATCATAACTATTCTACAACTTGGTGGAAACTTAATTTCTTTAAGAGGTTTATCAAATAAATCAGAGTTCGTTAAAACTTTTTCCCTTATACATATTTTATCTAAAGCAGATGATTTCTTTATTACAATTCCATCATATTTAAAAATCTTGTCAAATAAAATAGGGAATATAAAACAAGATATTATGGTAGTTACTATAAATAAGGTATACACTGAATCACTTATTATATTTAAAGAATGAGCAATTTGTAATCCAACTATCATCAAACTTAATTGACTTGAAAGTATAAATCCACCACTTACTGCTTTATTGGTTCCAAATAAAAAAGATAATAACAATGAAGCAACAGATTTTACTACATAAAATGCTATAAGTAATAATGGTATAAATTCTAACATTTTAATATTATTAAACATTGTTTTTATATCTAGATTTACACCCAATTGTATAAAAAATATTGGTATCAAAAACCCATATCCTATTATATCTAATTTTTCTTTTAAATCTTCACGCTTATATCCTGAAATAAGTGAAAATATTACCCCAGCTAAAAAAGATCCCATTATAATTTCTGCTCCTAAAGCATGAGATACAGAAACTAAAATAATAATCAAAGCAAAAGCAGCCCTTACTTCTATGTGAAGCCCTTTAAAATTTTCAATACTAAAGCTAAGCTTTTTTATTGATTTCTTTATAAGAGTATATATTAAGTAAGCAAGTGCAATTAATATCGTAAATAAAAAGTTCTTATAACTAAGACCTGAATCTATTATTGTTGATAAAATTGTCATTGCAATTAAACATACAAATTCACACAATAATGAAAAAATCAATAATGTTTGACCATAATCAGAATCAAGTAAATTTCTTTCCTTAAGTAAAGGAACTAATAGTCCTGGTGCTGTCGCTGTTAAAAGAAAAGTAGAAAAAAATACATCTTTTATTATTCCAACTCTAACAAAATAAACTGATATTCCAAAAGATACAACCAATGAAATTATAAGCATAGCAAAACATACTAATAAGGTCTTTATTGTTTTATTACCATTTTCATCTGATTTAAATTGATTGAAATCTATCTCCAATCCACTAAGAAACATCAAATAAGCTAAGCCTAAATTAGAAAGAAAGATAATCCATACATCTTCATGTACTAAATTAAGAAAGCTCTTTCCAAAGATAAGTCCAACAAATATTTCTCCAACCACAAAAGGTATCTTTACTTTTTTAAATGAATTAATCAATAATGGTGTTATAAATGCTAATACTGAAATTATCAGAATAGATTCAAAATTAATAATTTCTTCCATGAAACCCTCTCCTATTAATATAGATTTCTTCTCTTCATATATTCTCTCACCATTTTAAAATTATATAAATTTCTAAAAACTATTAAATACTTATATAACTTCAATCATTATATTGTATATTAATAATACTTGCAAATATATAATATTATTCTCAAAAAAATGTTTATATTTTTTTCATTAGATTTAAAAATAGTAGCATTCACCACTACATTTACCATTAAATAACTTATCTTTTACGCTTTCTTTATAAACCTTATTATCCTTAATATTATCTAACATATTTATAGCTTTTTTTAGGTTTTGCACATCCTTTTCCATATTATTAATAGAATTCCCTCTTCCAACTACTTTTAAATGCGTAACACCAGATTCTTTTAATCTTTTTAAAGAACATAATCCGCAGCCTGTCCCTCCAAGAATATATAAATCTTCAGTTTCATCTTCATTTTCTATATCATATTCGTTTTTCAAATAAAATTCTTCATTCTCTTTCTCATCCAACTCTTTATAATAAGTTTCAAGTTTCCTATCAACTTCCTTGAAATTATCTATATCTTTACTCACTTTTGATAAATAATATGGAATTTTACATAAATGTATCATCTCATCACAATGTAGAGAATTGCAAAAAGCACCAGTATAATGACATCTCTCATTTAAAATAAATGCTTCATACTCTAGATTTTTTACTGTATTATTACTTATACATGATTTCATATCTTCAATTGAATTTTTTCTATGAAATATGTAACGGGATAGATTTAGTTTATTAAAAAAATCAATAGAAAGACTATTTAATTCAGCACATTCTCCACTTAAATGTATAGAACATTTTATATTATTTTCTTTCAAATATAATATAAGTGCAATATCTGCTATAATAAAATCATTAAAACCGATATGTATTAAATCTTTTATTATTTTAGCTATCATTTCATATTGTTCTTCTAGGTAATATAAATAATTAAAAGTTATACTTACAGGAACCTTATATACATCAACCATTTTTCTTAGTATTTTCATATCCTCAAAAGAACTTATCTGAATATTATAATAAAGCACTTCTCTTCTATTTAAAGGAAACAGGTTGCCATATTTTTTATTCCATTCATAAGGAACATACCCACAAAATACTTCATCTGCTCCTGCTTTTACCAATGTTATATAATCATCAATACATCCTAATCCTGCTACTATCTTCATTGTATTTTCCTCCTAAGTAAATGAAAGAAAATAATAGACCTGAGTGCTTGTCTATTATTTTCTTAATTGTACCTTATATTCATATAAAATTTAAGACTATTCTATCTATACCACTATTTATATATTGCTCTAACTTTTTTGAACTTTTAAGTAAGGTATCATCAAATCCAAATAAAGAATTATATCTTCCAATCATTTTTAAATGTTTTGGATACATAAATACATAATCATTACAATAATTTGGACAGCCATCAACAAGCTTTTGATTTCCTCTATCCATTGTTTTACACATTGCATATAGTGGACAATATTGTGATGTATTTGTTTGATAAAAAGGAATATGCATACTATGGCATCCTTCTGCAATAGAAATTTTATACCCACAATTTTCATATTCATATCGTTCAATATTACAGTCTTTAAGAAATTTATTAAAAATTGAACTATCAAGGCTATTTTTTGATATAAGTTCCTTATTCTCCATATATCCATTCTTATAAATATATCTTGGATCTTTCTTTCTCTTATTTAATAAAACTCCTAGTGATAAATTAAAATAATCTGTTTTATCTTCAACCAATTTTATCATTCCAAAATCATTTATTATGATCTCTATTTTCATATTATTTTCATCACACCAATTATATACTTCATTTATAATATCTTTTGTTTTTTCTATATAATTTTCTCTCATATATGTAAAACATAATGTTATCTGAAGCTTTTCTTCTTTACCTTTTTTAAGCATATTCTTTAATAAATTCATGTCTGGAAATAAATTGTGACAAAATTGATTTCCAATATAAAGCCTTGTAATATCTTTTTGAAACAACTTATAATTATCTAAAAAATTTCCCTTTAAATAATCATCCTTAAAATTCTTGATATCCTTGTCCATATAGTTTTTATATAAAATATAATTATCTAAAGTAATAGCTAATTCTACTTTATTAATAATATTTTCATTCCAAGTTGTATAATCTAATTCTGTCATCCAATCCTTTTTTTGCTCTAAATAATACTCATAAAATTCATAATCTAATTCTGCTGGATACCCAACCATTTCTTTTGAAAATTCGTTTTCGTCTCCAAAAGCTTTTAACACAACATATCTTGAATAATTTTTAAAAATATTTCTTACATTATGTACATATTCTTGTGATTTAATAGAAAAAACATATGTTAAACTAAAATTCATTTCACTTTTTTCTATAATACTGTAGTCTTTTATTATTACTTCCTCGTATCTAAATTCATCAAATATATAAAATGCTACTTTTATATAAGCTATCTTTTCTATTTCCTCAGTTACACGAATAGTTAACTTTTCAGGAGATATTTTTAATATACTTACTTCTCTGTCATCTAATAAACAACTTACGAGTCCTGATGGTAAAAATTCAACTTCTTCCTTTTCCAAAATAGTACCTCCTAAAAAATCTCTCACACTTATAATCATAATTATACTACGTTTATAAG
Source organism: Clostridium weizhouense (assembly GCF_019431045.1). Lineage (GTDB taxonomy): Bacteria > Bacillota > Clostridia > Clostridiales > Clostridiaceae > Clostridium > Clostridium weizhouense. The sequence continues at coordinate 166,068 of NZ_JAHXPT010000005.1, forward strand.
TGTAAGAGATTTAAAATTATATATGTATTGAATATTATATGTAAAGATGCTTCTTTAATAAAGTTAAAATAGCTCATAAAACTATAAAAGATATCCCTTATACTGCCTTCATACCTTTTAAATTAATCATTAAATTTTCTAATTATCAACTTTTATTTTAAAGAACTTTAAAGTTCTTATATCATCTGTTTGCCTTATCTCATCTAATACCCATCTATATTCATTTCTTATAAATTTCCAATATTCTTCAAAATGAACAATCTTATGAGCTTCCCCTTCTACTACTTTACTGGTTTTTTCATCAACTGTATAATCCTTTGATTTTGCCCTAATATGAACCCATATATAGTCTTTATCAATACCTTTAAAATCTTGTAGTCCAATAGGAGCATCACTTAATAATGTCATGTCTTCAAGAATATTTATTTCTTTTTTAATTCTCATCTCTTTAGTTTCTAATTTATGTTTATTATACAATTTATCACTCATATATTCTCTTGCTAACTCTTGATTTCTTTCCATCCACGCAGCTTGTACTTTATAAAAAGCTTCTTCAATATCTTTCTCCATATTATTATAATTCCAATTATTATCATTTTGAGATAATTCCTTTATTACTGAAATACTTTTAGCTTTCCTTTTATCTAATATTAATTTAAAAACAAATTTTACAGCTGAAAAAATACAAAGCAATACAATAAAAATACCTATAAGTTCAAATAAATTACCACCTCCTGAAGAACTGCTGCTTGATGAACTACTATGAGATGAACTTGAATGTCCACCTCCTCCAGCTCTTGCAAATGCACTGGTTGATCCATTAACTGCAAAAATCATCAATAATGATACTAATATCTTTTTTATAAAATTTCTAAACTTAATTTTATTCATAATCTCTCCCTTGCAGAATCTGTGTATGTATTACTTAAATACCTTAGTAAAATTCCTATATTAGTTTAGATGCAATTTCTTATAACACTTCCTTTACATCAGTAGGATTTAACAGATTCTTATTAATTAAATTACTTTATGTTCATTATAAATTATAGAATATTTGCCTAAATTATTGCAAATTTAAAAACCTACGAAATTCTAGATTTTCGTAGGTTTCATGCTAAAAGTAAAAAGCGACATGTAAAATCCACTATTTTTTATCATTATTTTTTATCTTCATTCTCATATTATGAATTTCATTATATTATTTGTTATTTTTCAGGAAATAATTAACATGTTCATTAAATCATAATTCTAGTGTAAAAAAATTTTAAACCTGAACTTTTATATGAGAAAATGTTTTAAATTCAAACAACCCCGTATCTGTTAACTTAATTTCTGGGATAACTGGAAGGGTTAAAAATGATAAAGTTAAAAAAGGATTAAAATCTCCTTCAAATCCTATTACACTTAAAGCTTGATTTAAACTATTAAGTTGCTTTTGAACATCTAAATAACTATTCTCAGATATTAATCCTCCTATTGAGAGAGGTAGTGATGCTATAACTTCTTTGCCTGAAACAATTGCAATTCCTCCATTCATCTTTTTAAGATGATTAACTGCCAAAAACATTTCTTCATCAGATGTTCCAACAACAACAATATTATGTGAATCATGAGCTACTGTTGTTGCAATTGCACCATTTTTTATACCAAATCCTTTGACAATTCCAAGTCCAATATTTCCAGTTTGATGATGTCTTTCTATTACTGCCATCTTTAATTGATCATTAAAAATGGATGTGCTAAAATCCCCTTTATCTATATCAACTTTTTCAACTCTATGATATGTTATTAAACTATTAGGAACTATTTCTATTATATTGCATAAATCAGACGTTAACTGTATTTTAAAATCATCTTTTTTTAATTCTTTCATATTTATTTTAGGTAAATTTAAAGCTAATTCTTTACTATTATCCTTTAGTTTAAACGCTTCTTTCTTTATTTTCCCATTATCTACAACACATTTTCCATTTTTTAAAACCTTATTTATTGAAATATTCTGTAATTCATCTAATACTAATAAATCTGCTTGATATCCTGGTGCAATTGCTCCAAAACTACGAAGTCCAAAAAATTCTGCTGCATTAATTGTTACCATTTGAATTGCTGTAACTGGATCTAATCCTTCTTTTATTGCAAGTCTAACATTATGATCTACGCTACCTTCAGCAATCAAATCATCAAGTAACTTATCATCTGTGACTAGCATACATCTCCTTGAATTTATTGGAGTAACAACTTTAATTAGTTTTTTTAATTCTTTAGCTGCTGTTCCTTCCCTAATCATTAAATACATACCTAATTCTAAACGTTCCTTTGCTTCCTTTACATTTGCACATTCATGATCTGCATAAATTCCTGCTGATACATATACATTTAATTCTTCTTTACTAAGTCCTGTAGCATGTCCATCTATAATACTTCCATTTGAATGAGCATTGATAATTTTCTGTAACATCTCTTCATTTAAGTTCACTATTGATGAATAATCCATAAATTCTGCAAGTCCTAATACCCTTGGATGTTTATAAAAAGGTTGTAAATCTTCTGCATCAAGTTTTGCTCCACTATTTTCAAAAGAAGTTGCTGGAACACATGAAGGAAGCATAATAAACACATCTATTGGCAATTCTTCTGATGCATTTAGCATAAAATCAATCCCCTCTGTACCTGCAACATTTGCAAGTTCATGAGGATCTGCCATTACTGTAGTAACACCATGTTGAACAAGAACCTTTGATAATTCATGTGGTGTTAACATTGTACTTTCTATATGCATATGGCCATCAATGAACCCAGGAACTATAACTTTATCCTGTGCATCTATACTTTCTTTTCCATCATACTTACCAATACCTGCTATAATTCCATCTACAATAGCTATATCACCTTCTGTAATTTCTCCAGTAAAAACATTTAATATTTTCCCATTTTTCACAACAGTATCTGCCTTTATCTCTTTATTAGCTACCCTAATTCTTTTTTTTAATAAATTCATATCAATTTTCATAAAATAATCTCCTTCCATAAATTTCTAATTTAATTTTGTGTAAAATAAAAAAATCCTGATTGCAAAGAAAAAAGACACATCAATTTTCTTTGTAATCAGGATTTTACGGTTCCTGGTAGAAACCCTCAAACCATATTCTTGAGGTTATACAAATAATTTTTTCATTAATTTTTAAATTATTATAACTTATAATAAATACCTTGTCAATTAATAGAAAGATAGTTAAGCCACGATATTTCTTTCCAGAGTTTTAATGGTTGAAGCGAAGCGTGACCTTTAAAATCCACCAATAAGTTTTATCTCATTTAATTAATTTTTCAACTGTCTAATCAGCTAGAAACGATTCAATTACTTTAAAAATTAGAATCTATCTACTTATTAGTTAACGTATAAGTATTTGATTCCCCTTCAGGAGTTCCATTAAAATAACTTGTTTCATTAATATCATACCTAACAGCATAAGTTATGCCACCGCCGCCATCTTTTATTCCTTTTATTTGAACTTTACCTACCGATGAAACACTAATCTCTTTAGGTTTATGCTTAATCATAAAAGCATCTCCTATTGGAGCACCATTTACAAGTACTTGTACATAGTCTCCATCTTCTGCTGCATAATCCCATACCCAAATTTTAGTATCCTCCTCATCAGATTTATGTGTGATTGTGTAATCTTTAGGTCCAGCATTTTCATCTTTTGATAATAAAATAGTTCCTGCTGAAACAGTTGTAGATGCTCCATTTTTTAATGCATTTTGTGCAGATTCAGAAGTATCTACTTTTGAAGTACCTGATAACGTAATTGCAATTATAAAAACAGCAATACATATTATTCCAAAGATTTTAAGAGGCTTATCAATTTGTTTTCTGTTAGCTTTCTCATTAACTTCTCTTTCTGTGTCTTCAAATCTGATATTTTCCTTATCGTTAACATCAAGTTGTTCCTCATCTGACTGATTTCTAAAACTATTTGACTGTTCATCTGTATCATAATTCGTATTTAAATGAGTTTTAATATCCTTTTTAATGTTATTTTTAAAATTCTGTTGTTCATTACTCATAAATTTACCTCTCTTCAATATGCTTTACTGGCTTTAACTTAAAATAAATACACATTCCTATTCTACAAATAAATAATTGTACTATCATCAAAATAAAAAAGGTAATATGACGAGCATTGCTCTGTACCTCATATCCAAAGTTTAATATTGACTCTCCAATACAAAGAATTATTAGATTTACATAGAAAATCTTTGTAAATGAATATAACCAAGGAAATACTCTATACATTTTCCTAAGTGGTGGAATAAGTAAAGATAAACCAATAAATAATCCTCCAAAACCTATAAATGCAGCACTTGAATTCGGTCCAGCAAATCCAGAACCTCTTACAGCGCTAATATCCATTAAAAAAGCAATGGGCATAAAAATTAACAGAAGTAATACCAAAGACATTGGAAAAACAAAATAAACAGCAGCTACAGTATTTCCTAAAATTTTTTTTAAAGATTTCACCTAAATCACACCCTTTCTATATCAGTATCAACTATTGTAATCAATTCTTCTTTTGTTAAATCCATATCTGAACTTAAGCGCACTGCTTGATTATTCACTGCTTTTTCATACAGATTTCTCACATAACGCCCATTTCCAAATTGAGGTTCAAGCCTTACTGCATCAAATATATCTTTAAGCTTGTTTTTAGCTGATGAATGAATTTCATATCCATTATCTTCAAATAACATTTCAGCTATCTCTACTAATTGCTCTCCAGAATAATCTTCAAATTTTATTATATTAGGAAACCTTGATTTCAATCCGGCATTTATAAAAAGGAATTTATCCATATCATCACTATATCCAGCTAATATTACAACTAGTCTATCTCTATAATCATCCATAAGCTTTATTAATGTATCTATTGCTTCTTTTCCAAAATCGTTATCTCCACCTTGAGATAATGAATATGCTTCATCAATAAACAATACACCATCCATTGCTTCCATAATTTTTTCCCTTGTTTTAATTGCTGTTTGTCCCACATAACCTGCAACAAGTCCAGCTCTATCTATTTCTACAAGTTTACTTGTTTTAATTACACCCATATTATACAAAACTTCAGCTACTGTTCTTGCCATCATAGTCTTTCCAGTTCCAGGGTTCCCCTTAAAAATCATATGAAGAGTCTGTTTACTATCAACAGGAAGTCCAAGTTTTTTACGTTCATTTTGCATTCTAAGCCTTGCACTTAAACCACGTATATAATCTTTAACTTCTTCAAGACCTATTATTTTAGATAATTGATTCTCTAAATTGAAGTTATCCACTGATTTATTTTTAACTTCTATATCATCACTTATAATTATATTCATCTCAGCTACTGACACATCATTCATTGCAATTCTAGATGATTGTTTTCTCATTATTTCTTCAATATAATTTCTCACCATACGTCCATTTCCAGAATGTGCATTGGATTGTTTATGCAATTGAGAGATTTGTTCTTTCATAAGTATATTGGCTCTATCATCTAATACAAAGCCTTTATCCTTAATCATCTTTAAACTTATTTCAAATAAATCATCTGCACTATAATCTGGAAAATCAATCATAAGAGGAAATCTTGATTCAAGTCCAGAATTACTCTTTAAGAAGTCTGACATTTCTTTCTTATAACCAGCAAGAATAACAATTATTTCTCCTCTACTATCTTCTATAAGTTTAACTAGTGTATCTATTGCTTCCTTTCCAAAGCTTCCACCATCATTAGCTAATGCATATGCTTCATCAATAAATAAAATGCCTCCTAAAGCAGACCTAAATACTTCTTCAGTTTTCTTAGCTGTCTGCCCTACATACTCAGCTACTAGGCCACTGCGATCAGTTTCTATTAAATGACCAGATTTTAAAAGTCCCATTTCCTTGAACATCTCTGCAACAATTCTTGCTATTGTTGTTTTCCCTGTTCCCGGGTTACCACTAAAAATCATATTTAGAGCCTGTGATGCATCTATCATCATTCCTACTTTTCTACGTTTTTCTTGTGCAATTAATAACTTATATTGAGTTCTAACAAAATCCTTAACATTTTCAAGACCAATAATCTTAGAAAGACTTGCTTCCAAATCAAAATTCCCTGTTTCTTCAAATTTAAAATCATCATAGGTTAATAAGTCCATTGCTGCAGTCTCATCAACTAATAGACGTTTGGATTGATTAAGTATAGCACTTTCTATAACATTTCTAACAAGACGACCATTTCCACTATCATTTCTGCCTTTAATTTGTTTCTTATCAAATAATTTTATAAGTGGATCTTTGCAATCTTCTGATACTTTATAGCCCTTTGATTTTGCTGTAATAAGCGAAATTTCATACATTTCTTCAGATGTATAATCCTCAAAATCAATTAGATTTGGAAAACGCGATTTTAAACCTGAATTAGTTTTTAAAAACTCTCCCATTTCATCTTTATATCCAGCTAAAATTACAACTAAATCATCTCTGTTATCTTCAATACCTTTAACCAATGTATCTATTGCCTCAAGTCCAAAAGCATCATGCTTATCTCTACAAAGTGCATAGGCTTCATCAATAAATAAAACTCCACCTAACGCAGATTTTATAGCGTCATTAGTTAATTTTGCTGTATGTCCCACATATTGCCCAACAAGATCTGCCCTGGTGACTTCTCTTAATTGTCCTTGCGATAACACACCAAGTGCCTTTAGATATTTTGCAACTATACGTGCAATTGTAGTTTTACCTGTCCCAGGATTCCCAGTAAATATCATATGCATTGAAATATTTGCAGCCTTAAATCCAGCATTTTCACGTATTTTTTGGATTTTTAAATTATCTTCAAGACTTAAAACATACTGTTTTACAGATTCAAGCCCTATAACTTCTTTTACTTCCTTTCTTACATCATCAAGTCCAGACATGTTCTTTTGTGGTAAAACATCAGTTAATCTTATTAAATCATCATCAATTTGTGCTGAAAATTTACCATCTATAACAGATAAAAATACGTTCTGATTATTTTTAATAATAATCTTAAGTTTAAGCTCCGCCAATGGCTTGTATATATTAGAATCAATGTACTTTTCCAGACCATTTATTCCAGATACACTTCTATAGTTTGATACAATCACCTGAGAAACAGTATTATCACACTGTAAAACTATTGAGAGATTTTCACTACATTTTCTCTTATTTTTTCCAATTAATTTTTCTGCTATTTTATTTAATTCATCACAACTAAAGTTTTCAGTATGAAGTATATCACCTACACATTCCATAAACTTTGCTCCAAAGGTATTCATTACATCCTTCTCGGACTTTTCTGAAGGAAAAACAAAATACTTGTTATTAGCACTTATCTCACTTATTGAGTCTTGCAGAAGCATTCCATTTGCCTCAACAAGATTATTATTCTGAAATACATATCTTGAGCTAAGAGTATATTTCCCATAATTTGTTAAAGTTTCTATTATATCAATAATACTAGAATGACACTTGTCAAAATTATTAAAAATTACGATGTCAGACTGACCATACAACGCTTTGTATAAATCTGATAAAAATATCTGAAATTCTGAAACAGTAGCATATAAAGAAAGGTCTATAGTCGACACAACATCACTGCTAATTATTTTCCTTTGTTTAAGAAGTCCTGAAATAAAAGATATACTGCTATGCTTCCCTGTACCTTTATTTCCAAGAATAAAAATAACATTTTTAGGCTTGAATTTATCATATCCTGTTACAAAAGGACGCTTAAATGCTATGCAGAGATTATCTAAATAATCTGTTTGTCCTATTATTAAATTCCCTATTTCGCTTCTAATGCTATTAAATATATCAGATATATTATTACTATTTACTTTTGAAGTATCTTTATGTTGATATGCTGCTGTATTTACATTTTGTTCTGCATTTGCTCTATTACTAAAAGTCTGCTTAATAAGATTATTGGTACTTATATGATCATCTCTTGAATATGAACTTTCTTTGCTATATTTCTGCCTCATATTTTGAGTTTGCTTTTGTCTTTTATTTTCACTAGGTCTTACTATAAAACCATGCTCCTTAATAACTTCAATTATCTGAAGCTCTGGGAAAATAAATTTAACTATATCATTTCCACTAAATTTCACTTGTTTTACCCCCGCTTATTTAATTTACTTTTTTCAATATCCATATCAAGCATTTTTATATTATTAATATTTTCTATTCCAAAAGTAATATACTTCTTCAATTCTCTCATCAGTACATAAATTTATACATTCATCCATAGTTAGTATAATTGTGAAAGAAGTTATTTGTCAATAAAACACATTAATACCAAAAATTCATTTTAGATATTATTGATAAGTATAATTTTACCTACTTTAATAATTAAGTTAGTTACAGAGCAAGGTAAAAATTTAACGCATGTGACAAAAGATATAGCAGTTATGGAAGTTAGCATTATAATATGCTATCCACAAAATTTTGTAATTCCTGATAATAGAAAATTAAGAATCTAATATGAATAACTAAGAAAAATATAAATTTTTTCATATAAGAATCTAATATCAAAAAAAATTTCTCCACTTCTTTACTTACCATAATTTACCGCTGTATATACATATAAACCTATCGATAATATAAATACAAATATGTAAAAATGAATTCAAAATATTAAAAGATTCATATTATTTATCTATTAAAAGAAAAGGAGGACTATCTAGTATAAGAAAAATAATTTCCGCAAAGATTTTAACAACTGCCATTATTGTAACAGTTAGTATATTTGAAACAATAGTTATTGATATAAATTCAGCTAAAATTTACAATAACTAAAATATCTTATTAAATAAAAGGAGGATTTTTTTTGCTTAAGAACATAAAAATAACCACTTCAATTTCCATTATTGTAATTTTGTCTTTACTATCTACTATATTTATAAGTATTTTAGGTAGTAAAAACATGAAGTCCATGAATACCAATGCTAAAATTATTTATGATGAAAATCTACTAGGAATCTCACTCATGGCTGATGCTATTGGCAGTTTAGGTGTCATAAGAAATGATTTTTCAAAGTTATTAGAGAGAAACTATGATAAATCCTATGTTGATTCAATTGAAAAATATGATAAAGCTCTAAAAGCATCAATAGAAAAATATGGATATGATAACGTAAGTCCAGAAGGTAAAGCCATACTAGATAAGTTCAATAAATCTTATAATGAATACTTTGAACTTTTTAACCAAGCTAAATCACTTAAACAACAAAACGTTGCTATTCCTAATGAACTAAATACAAAATTAGATTCTTTAGGCAATACCTTAAGTACTTCACTAAATGAAATAATTGAACTAGATAAAAAACAAGGTCAAGAGCGCAATATAGAAAATGGAAACTATTATAATAACTCTAAAATACAATTTATATTAATTTGTGTAGCTTCTGCATTGCTTATATCTATTCTATCTTTATTAATTTACTTAACTATAAAATCATCAATTAAAAATTTTGTTTCTACTCTAAAGACTATATCAGCAGGTGATTTTACTGTAGATGTTGATACATCATCAACAAATGAGTTTGGTATAATGAAAAAAGAACTTGGATCTACTATTGACTCAATTTCTTTTATGTTAAAATCTATAAAAGATAATACTTCTGTGATAAACGGCCAAGCTGAAAATCTTTCTTCAGTTTCTGAAGAGATGTCTTCATCATCTCAAGAAGTAGCGACTGCTATTCAAGGTGTAGCTCAAGGTTCAACATCACAAACACAAGAATTAATGGATATGTCATCTACTCTTAGAAATTTCTCAACTGCTATTAACAATATAGTTTCATCTATCCAAAATGTAGATACTAAAGCTAACCATATAAATAGTATGGCTAAAAGTAGTAATGAACAACTAGGAAATCTAGTTACATCTATTAATAATATTAGTAATTCCTTTGGAAATGTAAGCAGTAATATATCTCATCTTGGCCTAAACATCAAAAAAATTAATGATATTACTGGACTTATAAATACTATTGCTGAACAGACTAACCTATTAGCACTTAATGCAGCAATAGAAGCTGCTAGAGCTGGTGAATCTGGTAGGGGTTTTGCAGTAGTTGCAGATGAAATTAGAAAACTTGCTGAACAAAGTAAAGAATCATCAGAAGAAATTAATACTTTAGTACAGGTTATTTCTTCTGAAGCTGATGGAACAATATCAACAACTACAAGTGTAAATAATGATCTTGCAAATCAAGTTACAGTAATAGAAGATTCTATTTTATCTTTTAAAGATATTATTCAAGGTGTAGAAGAAATCTTACCACTAATATCAAATATAACTAATGAAGCAACTAACGTTACTACTCAAAAGGATACTATAGTAAATAAGATTGAAAATACCTCTGCTGTATCTGAAGAAAATTCAGCTTCATCTGAAGAAATAGCTGCTTCTGCACAGCAAATGACAGCTTCTGCTCAAGAAGTCGCTGCAAGCTCTGAACATCTTTTATCACTTACTAGTAATATCTTAAATGATGTTACTAAATTTAAAACAAAACATTAAAGTTCTATTTTTAACACCTAGATTTTATTTCTAGGTGTTTCTTAACATTCTTTCTTAAGCTACATTTTCTTACTTAAAATAATCTTACTTTTCTAGTTCTTTTCTTAATGTCTTAACAAATCTAGCTACATATTTAGCAGTATGTTCTTCATCTTTTCCCTCTGGAAACATCTTATTGTTTATTAAAGCTACTATAATATCCTTTATTTGTTCATCTTCCATATAAAAAACTCCTTAATATTAATAAAACTTTACTAAAATAAGTGCTCATATAATATATTTATACCAATCTAAAATAAATGTTCTAAAAATATTCTTGCTATAAAACAAATACTTTCATAATAAAGTAGACTTTTAATAAAGTAAATTTCTATATTACTTTAATGATTTTCCATAATCATCAGTATCTAGAAATGATAAAGTTTTATTTCAGCTTACATATTTCAAATCCAAACTTTTATCATGCTTAATGAAGAATTGATAACATCTTTATAACCTTAAATTTTATAACACTTCTAAACTTTAAAATTTTTATAAAAATAAAAAATACTATCCCATATTTAAAAAACATAAGATAGTATTCCATTTCAAAATTATATAAACATTTTAATTATTACGCTATGTTTTAAAACAGTGTTGATATTCTAATATAAGGGCGAACTGGCATTGGAATTTACTTTTTAGAACTCTTAAGTGAGAGTCAAAATTTTATATTTTGTTCCTCGAACTTACTGGACGAATATATATGAGTCAAGTTTCCTATTTCAGCTCTGTCCATGAGCTTTATACTACAATATCAACATTCACTTAAAACATAGCCAATTATTAAATATCCTGTAATTATTTAGCTAAAATTTCAACTCCAGTTTCAGTTATTAAAACTGTATGTTCCCATTGAGCTGATAAGGAATCATCTTCAGTATATATAGTCCATTCATTTTCTGCATCAACATATACTTCATATCCTCCAGCATTAACCATTGGTTCTACTGTTAATACCATACCAGGTACTAAAACCATATCTGTTCCTTTTTTTCCGATATGAGGTACAAAAGGTTCTTCATGGAATTGATTTCCTACTCCATGTCCTCCTAAAGCTCTAACTATTGTATAACCATTTTTATGAGCTACTTCTTGACAGGCTGCTCCAATATCTCCTAAGTGTCCCCAAGGTTTTATAGCTTTTACCCCAGCTTCCATACACTCTTTAGCTACTTCAACTAATTTTTTAGCTTCTTCGCTAACTTCTCCTATCATAAACATTCTTGATGCATCTGAATAATATCCATTAAGAATTGTTGATACATCTACATTTACAATATCTCCTTCTTTAAGAATTATTTTTTCATCTGGTATACCATGACATACTTCATTATTAATTGAAGTACATACACTCTTTGGAAAACCTTCAAAATTTAAAGGTGCAGGTATTGCACCATGTTCTACTGTATAATCGTAAACTAATTTATCTATATCAGCCGTAGACATTCCTGCTTTTATCTTACTTGCAACTAAATCTAAAACTCCATTATTAACTTCTGAACTCTTTCTTATTCCTTCTATATCCTCTTGACTTTTTATTATATCTCTATCAGGAACTATTTCACCTTTTAATCTTAAACTTTCTAGTTTTTCATCAAATTCCAAGTGACATCTTTTATATTTTAATCCACTGCCACACCAACATTTAGCATTTCTATTTGAAAACATTTTTACTACACCTCTTTACTCTATTTCATTTTTATGACCATTATTAAAAATATATTTTTATAATTAATTTCCCCTCTTATATTATGCTATGTCTTAAGTAAATGATGATATTGTATTATAAACAATCTTTTTAAAACATAACCTTAGAAATCATAAAAATGGTTCTATTATATATATTTTACCACAATTTCTTTTTAGTTTCTTGCTTTTTCACATCTAAGCTTCTTACCTTTAATTGTTGTAGTTTTTAAAGCATTGATAACAATGTTACCTTTTCCATTCAGTATATCAACATATGAACCCATATCTTGAACATCAATTATTCCAACATCTTCTCCATTTACTCCTGATATTTTAGTAATTGCTCCAACTATATCCCCTGGACGAATCTTTTTTTTCTTTCCTCCATTTAGATATATTTTCATTATATTCTTATTTATCACCTTAGCTTTTTCTGTTTTCTTCTTAGGTCTTGTTTTTAAAAATTCTATCCCACTTTTTGAATTTTTATCCACTTCTTCTTTGCTTGGAATTTCTTTAACTTCTATATTAAAACCAATAAATTCTTGAATCTGATTTAAATATCTATCCCCTTCATTTTTACAAAAAGTTAAAGCTTTCCCCTTTGCACCAGCACGTCCTGTTCTTCCTATTCTATGTACATATGCTTCCTTTTCTACTGGAATATCAAAGTTTATTACATGAGTTATTCCCTCTATATCAATTCCCCTTGAGGCTATATCAGTTGCTATTAATATTCTAAAGTTTCCTTTTCTAAACTCCTCCATAGCATTAAGTCTTTCTTTTTGAAGCATTCCTCCATGAATTTTTCCAATAGAATAATTCTTATCTTTTAAATAATCAAATACCTTATCCACATTTTCTTTTGTTCTACAAAATACAACTCCTGTTTCAGGTATTTCATATATAAGTAAATTATTTAATGTTTCTAATTTTTTATCATGTTCTACATAATAAATATAGTGATCTATTTTATCAGTTATTAATTTTTGAGCCTTTATCTCTATATTTACTGGTTTTTTCATGTGTTTGTCACATAATTCTTTTATCTCATCTGAAATAGTAGCTGAAAATAATAAAGTAATCCTATTTTTAGGTATTCTTCTTATCACACCCTCTACCTGTCTTATGAATCCCATATTAAACATTTCATCTGCTTCATCTATAACAAAATATTTGATTTTCGATACATCAAGACTTCCTCTATCTATATGGTCTAATATTCTCCCTGGAGTACCAACAACAACATGAGTTTTTTGTTTTAACTTTTTTTCTTGCTCTACAATTGATTGTTTACCAAATACAGCAACTGAATTTATTCTCTTAAATCTTCCTATATTACATATATCCTCATTCACCTGAACTGCAAGTTCCCTAGTTGGTGTAAGCACTAATACTTGTGGTTTATTTTCATCCCAATCTATTTTCTCACATAACGGAATACCAAAAGCAGCTGTTTTACCACTTCCTGTTTGAGATTTTACAACTAAATCTTTATTTCTAAGTATTTCAGGTATTACTTTTTCTTGAACTTCTGATGGCTTTTTATATCCTAAGCTTTCGATAGATTTTAAAATTTCATCACTAAGCTCAAATTTTTTAAATTCTTTATTCATTCTTTAAAATTCTCCTCATTTAATCATAATTAAGATTGCTCTATAAAAATTCGTTTTATACATAAACTATATATAAATTAGTATAATATCGTCATTTATTCTTTATAAACAAATTTACAACTCTAAAATTAAGTTTTAATATTACTTTAACTAAAACTATAATTTAAAATAATATTCATTTTAAATATAGCCTAAAGTAAATATTTTATAGTTAAATATATTATCGCTATCCCCTAATAAAATAACTAATATATCATAGTTTTAAAAATATAATATTATATCTATTAAATGCACAATTAGTAATACTACTATTTCTTTTATTATTTATATTTAAGAATATTATATTTTAAAATATTAAAGTATAACTTTAATATTAGACCTCAACTATATGATTATATCCTACATATACAAGTTTAACTAGAAAAATAAATATTTTAAGTATATAATTAAGCATATTAACTATTTTTAAGTAAATTTTAAGCAAAGGAGAATTTTTTTTATGAACACTTCATTTAAAGATTTAAATTTAAATTTAGATATAATAAAAGGATTAGAAAAACAAGGAATAACAATTCCTACTGAAATACAAGCAGTTACAATTGAACCAGCTTTAGAAAATAAAGACATTATAGGTGAAGCTTTTACCGGTAGCGGTAAAACTCTTGCTTATGTTCTTCCTATATTTCAAAGAATAAATACAGAAAAAAAGGAAATGCAGGCTATAATATTAGCACCAACACATGAATTAGTTATGCAAATAGATGCACAAATAAAATTACTTTCAAGTAATTCAGGAATTCCTGTAAAATCAATGGGGATAATTGGTGATGTTAATATCAATAATCAAATAAAAAAACTTAAGGAGAATAAGCCACATATAATCGTAGGTTCAACTGGAAGAGTGCTTGATCTTATAAGAAAGAAGAAAATAACTGCTCATACAATAAAAACAATAGTTATAGATGAAGCCGACAATCTTTTAGACCCTAAAAGATCATCTATTGTTAAAGATGTAATAAAAACAACTATGAGAGATAGACAGCTTATGGCTTTTTCTGCTTCTATAAGAAAAGAAACTCTTGAAACTGCTAAAGAATTAATGAAAGAACCTTTAGTATTAAAATCTGAAGTTAAAGCTTCTGTTAATCCTAATATTTCACATATATATGTAAAATGTGATAGAAGAGATAAATTTGAAGTTCTTAGAAAGATTATTGCAGCAGAAAATCCTGCAAAAGCTTTAGTATTTGTTAATAGTAATGAAGATATTGAATTAACTACATTAAAACTTAATTATCATAATAAAGATTGTTTTGCTATGAGTGGAAATATATCTAAAGAAGAAAGAAAAAGAGCTATTGATAGTTTTAGAAATGGTAAGATTAAAATATTAGTTTCATCTGATATATCAGCTAGAGGTCTTGATATTCCAGATATAACTCATGTATTTAATCTTGATCTTCCATTAAAACTTAATGAATATTTACATAGATCTGGTAGAACTGCAAGAGGAAATGCAAATGGTACTTGTATTTGTTTAGCTACAGATAAACAAATGAATATAATTACAAAATATGAAAAAGAATTTAATATTAACTTTAAAGAAAAAAGAATCTATAAAGGAATATTAGAAGACGTTAAAAATTCTAAATAAATATAATTACTAAGTTTAATTCAAACACATTATTTAATTAATATAAATATGCATATTTTTTATCCTATAGCTAGCATTTGTAATCTAAATAACAACTGCTGGCTATAGATAACAAGTTCTTATTCTTATAAAAATAAGTTTTGCCTAATAAGAACTCTGTTTATACTAAAATATTAATATATCTAATATTTAAAAAAATTTAATTTTTTTGAGTATACCAAATCATTTTATTTTTATAAAACCATACTTCTCCATTATATTTACACGATCTATCTTTTAAATTAGGAACCTCATCCTCTTCTTCACCATTTTCTATTATTAAATTTTTTACTGAAATCTCTTCTTTTCCAAAATATATAATCTCTCCCGTGTAAACAATACCATCTATAGTTTTAAATGTTATATGATTCATATTTATCCCCTCCCATATACATATTTCTATGCAATTAGAAAATATTCCTTCTTTTTCTTTAATAAGTAAATACTTTTATAGATTTACAATTTCTTCCCGTTTAAATCCTCAAAGTTCTAAAAAGATTAAATTATAATTTAATCTTTATTACGATTTTATTAAATTAATTTTATAAGTATAAAATAATGTTATAATTTAATGAAGAAATTATTTGATTTTAATTTATTATATATTTTACTAAAATTAAATTTAGTAATTTAGGGGGAAAGATTATGAAAAAAAAGATTATTACTCTTCTATTAGTTGGAATACTATCTACTACAACATTAATTTCTTGTGGTGGTAATAAACAAAATGATAATACTAATTCAACTACTGAACAGACTCAAATAAATGGTGAGGAAAAAGAACCTGAAGCAGTTCCAGAACCTGCTACACCTGGAGATGTTGAAACTCCTACTGTAGAAGTAAAAAAAGTAGTTACTCTTTCTGACTTAAAAGAAAAAGATCAAAAAGCAATTAATAAGCTTTTAGGAGAACCTAAAAATACTGAAGACAACAAGTCTACTTATCAAAAAGATAATTATACATTTGAAATAACTTATGTTGATTCAAAATCTGCAATTATTAAAATAACACCTATAAAAACTATGAGATATCCTAATGATGGAATTAATATATTAAATGTATTAGGAATTAATGCAGATACTCCAGATGTAACTGCTCCAATCGGACTTGTTTGGAATAATAAATTTAATACATTTAGAATAACAGTAGCTTCGGATGCTAAAGTTGAAAATAAACTTAGTTATGTTGAAATTATTTTAGATGAAAAATATGCTCAATAATAATTAGTTATATATTTATTATAAAAAAGTACCTTAAAATAATTAAGAAAATATTTTAAGGTACTTTTTTTGCATAAAAATTTATATTCTTCACAAAAATACTAATAGTTTTTCTTATAATCATATTTCTTCTACTATTTGTGACTTTAAAAAATGTTTATTTTGTTTGATTTAATCATATATTTTAATTAAATTAAATATTTATTTGTGTTTAATTATATACTTATTGTATAATTTATATAATGACAGATATATTATATAAATAGGAGGACTATCTAATGATCAAATGGGATGATAACCTAAAAATTGGAATAAAAATTATAGACGCTCACCACAAATATCTCTTTGATCTATGTAGATCACTTGAAATGCTTTTAGAAACACCATTAGGTGTTTATAAAGTAGATGATGCTATTAAAATAATTTGTGATTTTAGAGAGTTTTTAACCTTTCATTTTTATTATGAAGAAATTTATTTAAAAAAATTTAATGTTTCTGATTTGGAAGAACACTTATTAGAACATGAAGAATTTAAAAATCAAATTGTAAATATAAATATAAATAATATCTATAATGAAAACTATAATGAACTAAAATCCCTCTTAAATTTATCATATGGTTTAGTTTTCAGTCATATGGCTGATAAAGATTTTAAGCTTAAAAATTTAATTAATAAATAGTTTTTATATAATAAGGTGAGTTAATATATTCTATTAAAATAAATAACAACACCTTATTATTTATTTTTCTGTTATATTTTAAAATAATGTTAATATTGTAATTATAAACCTGATATTGCAAATATATATCCAATTGTTCCAATAACTAAAGTAATTATTATTGATAGTTTTACCACAAAGCCTTTTCTAAATGTTCCACATAACATCATAAGATTTTTAATGTCAAGCATAGGACCCATGATTAAAAATACAGCTACACTACTAAAAGAATATTGATTAAGTAGACTTCTCCCTATAAAAGCATCTGCTTCTGAGCATATAGAAAGAATAAATGCTAAAATCATCATAAATATTATAGATAATATTTTTCCATTTCCAATACTATTAAAATTATCAGTAGATATTACTACTTGAAATCCTGTTGCTATAAAAGTTCCTGCTAAAAGATAAATTAATATATCAAAAAATTCTCTAATCGCATGTTCTAATACTAATTTTAATCTATTTGTATTTTTATCAATAGAAAAATTATTATTACACCCACAATTACAATAAGACCTATTTTCTATTAAATTATCTAATCTTAAATAATTTTTTCTTCCCTGAAGTAAACTTATAATAATTCCTACTGAAATTGATCCGACTATCCCACCAACAATTCTAATAATCACCATTGAAGGTATGTCATAAAATGCAGTATATGTTGACATTATAACTACTGGATTTATTATAGGTACTGCTAACATAAATGTTATAGCAAATCCTAATGGTACCCCCTTTTTTATAAGTGCTCTAGTTATTGGAATTATTGCACATTCACATACTGGAAAAATTAAGCCTATTAAAGCTGCTCCAAAATATCCAATTATATTATTTTTAGGTATAATTTTAGTTATAGCTTCATTTGATATATATATCTGCATTACAGCTGAAACTATAGAACCTAAAATAATAAAGGGAATTGCTTCTATTATTATATGTGTGAATATATTATAAAAATTTCGCATTTTTTCGTTATCATCAATGCCTAATTTATATAGTAAAATGCTTGTAAAAAAAATAATAAATACTAAAAACAAAAAACCTCTTCTTTTATTATTCACTCTTTTTTCTCCTTAAAATGTTATTAGATCTTCCTAGTTTTATTTTTATTTTTTTAAATATATTATTATTTAGTACTTTATTTTCTATAAGAGATGAATTAAATAAATATTTATTTTTTACTTCCAAAATAAAAGCACTTGGATTTAACTCATTTACTATTTTTAGTATATTTTCTCTTTCTTTAGTATTACAATTCTCTATATTATTTAAAACTAAAATATTCGAATATTCTATAAACGGAACTAAAAAGTTGCCCATATTTTTTATATATAACTCTAAATTTTTGCTATCCCCAATAAAATATATTGTTTCAACTCTAATACATTCTCTATATACTCTTTCATTCATTATTTTAAATAAATCTTCTATATTAAAAGTTCCATTAAATTCTATAATTATACGGTTTGGTAAATTCTCTTTTATTAAAATTAACATTCTATCTTCTAGTTCATTTAAGTGATTTAAATAAACTACTTCTACTAAATTTTCATTTATTATACTTTTATCTATGTTGCTTTGTCCATTTTCCAATTGGATTACAATAATTTTCTCTCCATCTACATAACTTTCTTTTATTAATGAATTTGTAAAACTTGTTTTACCAGCACCTAAAAAACCTGTTACAATCTCTATTTCTGTTTTCATTTTAATACCACCTTAGCTAAATAATCTAACTAATTCTTTTTTGTTTAAATTGCTTCCAATTATAGAAATCACTCTTTTATTTGCCCATTTTATTTTTCTACTTTGAAATTCATTTGGTACATAATCAAATTGATAGTACCCCCCATTTATAACTTCAACTATACCTTTGGCTCTTATTATATTTCCATATTCTTTATTCTCTTCAATAATCTTAAATTTAGTTCTTAGTTCTTCCTCACTCATCTTATCATTTAAATCTATAGGATAACTTTCAAAAAACTCTTTAGCTGAATGATTGATTTCTCTTCTAAATGCTGAATGTTTAGCTATTTTATTTATTATAAATTCATTTTTATTATAAAGTTTTTTAGGTTTAATTTTATATATTTCTTTCCATTCACTAGATTTTATACTATCCCATGGTTTATAAATAATTTGAGCTTTAGCATTAAGTTTACTAATAGAATTTATTACTGAATCTATTTCACTACTATTTATTAACTGACATCTACTTAATACTAATGTATTAGCATTTTTTATTTGATCTTTATAAAAATCACTAAAATTTTTTATATACATACTATATCTTTGAGTATCTATTACTGTAATTATATTATTAATTATACATTTTTCTTTAAATTTATTATCATCAAGAATTTTCAATATTTCACTTAGTTTTGCTACTCCTGAAGGTTCAATAATAATATTTTCAGGAGAATATTTTTCTATAACGTCTATTAAGGCATCCTTAAAATTTCCTGTTACTTGACAACAAATACATCCTGCGTTTATTTCTTTTATCTCTATCTCTGTTTCTCTTAATATAGACCCATCTATTCCCACTTCACCAAATTCATTTTCTATTATTACTGTATTTTTACTATAAATTTTTTCTTGCAATAATTTTTTTATTAACATAGTTTTTCCAGCTCCTAAAAAACCAGAAAATATATCAATTTTACTTACCATAAAAACTGTCCTCCTATTCTATAAAAAAATAATACTCTATATATTTATTTATAATAAAACTCTTATAAATATTACTTAATTTTATTATTTATATATATAATTGATTTTTATATGTGTTTTTATAAATATTGTAAAATTTTTATTATTATGTTATATTAAATCAAGGTATTTTATATTAACGTTTAATAATTAAGAAAACTTAGGAGTGATTTTATGTATGATGTAGATGATTTTTTTAATCAACCCGAACATAGAATGTATATAAAATATGAGTCTTTTTATCTTACGCCTAAAATATTTTATTTTTTATGTGAAGCTAAAAGTATATACAATATGATTGAAGCCGCTAAATTGAATAGACCTGCAATTGAAGGAGTTATTCCTGAAATAGAAAATTTTTTTGAAGGTGGTATGCCTGAAGACATGTTTAAACAAATGCTTGGGCGTATGGTTAAATTTATAATTAGAGATTTTGGATGTTTTCCTCTTGAGAAAATCCCTACTCTTAAAAGAAAAAATACTATTTTTAAATCTGGATTAAAATATCATTATGATGAATCTCGTGCAATAAGAAAAATTAAAGTTAAATATGAGATTATATAATTAAATTATGATTATTTTTCTATATATGCAATTATACTTTTCTTAATCTTATTTTAAAATAGGATATGTTTTAAGCAAATTCCAATACCAGTTCGCTCTTATACTACAATATCAACACTATTTTAAAGCATAACATATTTCTAAAATAAAGAATAAAGATGAGCTGTTATATAAATTAAATTTTATTTTAAAACAGCTCATTCTTTTTAATATGTATCGCAAATATAAGTTATAAATTAGATTTTTATATTATCCTATAGGAGCCATAAGTATTCTTCCAGTTCCACGATATACATTTACAAATCCTTCTCCTGAAACAGCAGACCCAATTAAACTTTTACTAGACTTTTCAACTCTAAAATCTAATGAGTTAGACCAAGCAATTGCAAAATTTCCATCAATTCTAACTTCATCGTTATCTAATACAAATTCTATAAGTTCATCTCTTGGAACAGGACTTTCTAATACAGCAATTCCTTCCCCTTTAAGACATAAATTAAATAATCCTTCTTTTCCTAATACTGCTGATGAAAGATTTGTTCTAGCTACTACTTTTTGTTGAATTTTTGATTCACAAGCAAGAAAAAGTCCATCATCAAGTACCATGCCATCCCATTGTGAAACATCTTCAAGTAAAATATGTTTATACGTTGGCTCTAACATTAGCAATCCATTTCCTTGATATTTAGGTTTAATTGTAGATTCTTTTGTTACTTTAGATGATAATGCTTTTCCAAAAAAATCACCAATTCCTTTAACATCAGCAGACATACTAACATTTCCTGCTGTCCATTGCATCGCTCCTGCACTGATTGTATAAGCATTTCCTTTTAATTCAATTAAAACTTGTCTTTTTCTAACATTCATTTCTGACGCATAATATGAAGCCATTGCATTTGCAGTATTTGTACTTAAATCCTTTTTATATTCAAGGACTTTAACATTTCCTTTAGCTTCTATAATTTCAATATTTTTATTTTCATAAAGATTTTTACAAGTTATCATTTTAAATCCCCTCCACTATATATATTCGTACAATTTCTATACATTTTTATGAATTTAATGTAAAAAAATCTTATTTTGGGGATAATCTTTTAAAAAGTGTTTATTTTAAACTGAAATATT
This sequence comes from Clostridium weizhouense, assembly GCF_019431045.1. Lineage (GTDB taxonomy): Bacteria > Bacillota > Clostridia > Clostridiales > Clostridiaceae > Clostridium > Clostridium weizhouense. The sequence continues at coordinate 188,041 of NZ_JAHXPT010000005.1, forward strand.
GCATAAAACTTATTAACTTATAAGTTCTTATCAACTATTATAAGATTTTTTATATAATTTATTATTTCTTAATAGATATATGTATATTGAAATTAAAACTATTCCTTTTAAAACACTACTTATACTTATACTCCACCAAATTCCATCCATACCAAGTAAATTAGGTTGAGATAAAATATATGAAGCCGGAACTCTAGCTCCAGTTAATATAGTACTTAAAATAGATGGTATATAAGTTCGTCCAAGTCCATTAAAAGCTCCTGTTATAGTTATTTCTATGCACATAAATAGTTGTGAATATCCAAGTATTCTTAGATACACTTTTCCTTGTTCTAAAGCTTCAGGATCATTTAAAAAGAATTTAAACACCTTTTCCCCATCTAATACTAATAAAAGAGTAGCTAATACACCAATAATTACAGACATAATTATTGTTACTTTCACACCTTTATTAATTCTTTCATATTTTTTACTTCCATAGTTTTGTCCTACAAAAGTTCCAAGAGCCGTAGAAAATCCCCCTGCTGTCATCCATGATATTGCTTCAATCTGTGATCCTACTTTTTGGACCGCTATTGGAACTGGTCCAAAGACAGCTATGATTCTTCCTATACACATAGAAAATATAGTAAATAATCCATTTTGAATACCTCCTGGAAGCCCTATCTGAAATAATATTTTTATATACCTATATTCTGGTCTTTTTAGAATATTTATTTTTAAATACTCTTCTTTTGAGTTAATAATAATAAATATAAAACATAAACTAACAATAACTTGTGCTCCTACTGTTGCTATAGCTGCTCCTGCTACTCCCCATCTAGGAAAAGGTCCTATTCCTAATATTAAAAGAGGATCAAAAACCATATTAAAGATAAGTCCTATAGTATTAATTACAAATGGTGTTTTACTGCTACCAACTCCATTAAATACTGCTGTAAACACAGGATTTATAAATGTAAAAATCATTCCCATTGCCACTATTATTAAATAAGTCTTAGCCATCGATATTACTTCTAAATCACCTAAATTAAAAAATCCTATTAATGAATTTTTGAATATAATTAGTACTAATGTATATATAATTGCAAGAACTATATTTATTTGAATAGCACTTGTTATATATGATTGTACCTTCTTTATATTTTTTTCTCCTATCTTTTGAGCAACCTTTATTTCAGCTCCAGTCTTAGAAATCATTATAAAAGCTATAGCAAGCCATGGAAAAAATCCTGCTGTTCCAACTCCAGCAACAGCTTTACTACCAACTTTTCCAATCCATATCATATCTGTCATATTATAAGCCATCTGAATAAAGGATGTCCCCATAATAGGCAAAGCTAATTTTATAAGCTTTTCTACAATTTTTCCTTCTGTTAAATCAATTCTTTTTTCCATTGTTATATACCAACCTTAATTTTTACTTTAAATAATTTATAAAAAATTGCTTTAGAAACACAAAATTAAATAACAAATCAAAGATGTGTTATATGTTTTATGTCAAGCAATTAAACAAGTTTAGTTAATAGCAAAATAGATAATTATACTCTTTATTTGGCTATTATGTTTTTATCTAACTTACACCTACTATATTATAATAGAAATAATTTATATAGTAAAAGCTAAATTTTTAATATCATCAAATTATAATCTCTTAATTCTACTCTAATATATAATTTCCAATAAATTTTATTCATTAAATATAAATATTTAATTCTTTTATTAAACTGTTTTTATACTTTCTACCATATTCTGAAGTATATTTTCATATTTGTCGAATATATCTATAAAGTAAATACTATATGTTTTATGCATATATTATATATTTTAAGGAGGAAATTTTATTATGAGTTTTAATGAATATTTTAAAAACTCAACTCGAAATATAGTTATGGCAAAAGTATGTTCATTTCTAGAAAAAAATCCCGAAAAAAATACTGAAAAACTTTTTAATTTAATTACTAAGCTATCTAAAGATGAACATAGCAAGCTTGCTTTAGAATCTATACATTCTTATTATAATGAGATACCTACCGTTAAAGAGTTTGTACAAGATATATTAACAACAGTAAATCCTAAATTTTTAAAAAAGTTTTTTATAAATTTTTTAGGTAATGCTATATGGTCTGGTGGAGAAAAAAGAAAAAAAATACTTTTATCAGAAAATACTAAAATTCCATTTGTTTTACTTATAAGTCCATCAATGAAATGCAATTTACATTGCAATGGATGTTATGCTGCTAAATATGATAAATCTAAAGGTCTTACATATGAAGAAGTAGATAAAATTATTGGTGAGGCCCATGATTTAGGAATTCATTATATAATTGTTTTAGGTGGAGAACCATTCTTCGTTGATTTTATGTATGATATTTATAAAAAATATAATGATATATTATTTACTCCTTTTACAAATGGAACTTTAATTACTGAAAATATAGCTGATAAATTATCTGCTTTAGGTAATGTTATGCCAATGTTCTCACTTGAAGGTTTTAAAGAAGAAACTGATTTAAGAAGAGGAGATGGTACTTTTGATATGGTTATGGCTGGGATGGATCTTCTTAAAGAAAGGGGCATTCCTTTTGGTGTATCTTCTGCCACTTCAACTCATAATATGAATACAGTAACATCTAATGAATTTATAGATATGTTAATTACAAAAGGTTCAAAAATGAACTGGTATTTCATGTACATGCCTGTTGGTGAAGGAGTAAATCTAGACAATATGCTTACTCCTACTCAAAGAATAGAACTTGGTAGAAGAACTAAGAAAATTAGACTAACAAAACCTTATTTTACTATAGATTTCTTTAATGATGCACCTCATGTTGGTGGTTGTATTGCAAGCAAATATTATTGTCATATAAATTCTAACGGTGATGTAGAGCCATGTGTATTTGCTCATATAGCATGTGATAATGTAAAAAATAAATCCTTAATTGATATATTTAGAAGCGAGTTATTCAAAGAACTTAGAAAAAAACAACCTTATAATGAAAATATGTTAATGCCATGTATGATGATTGATAATACAAATGTAATTAGAGAGGTAAGTAAAAAAGTAAAAGCATACCCAACTGATGATAGTGGTAAAAATATGCTACGTAATAAAACTTTTCAAGATAAACTTGATAAATTAGCGACTGATTTTAAACCATATGCTGATAAGGCTTGGAAAAAAGACTTTAATTGTAAAGGTAATGATAAATTTTCTAAGGGTTAAGTTGATTATTTTCTGTAGGTATTTAAATTGCATATCCTTTCTATAAATATATTATTAGTAAATTTTACTATATTGTTGTCAACTATATTAATTATTCCTTAAACATACAATTTTACAAATAATGTTATAAAAAATAAATGGTAGTAACATAATTAATATATCACTACCATTTAAGTTTTCTAATTTTTGGGATAATTTAGCCGTACTTAATTAATTATCGTCTGTTTGTTTAATTACTTTAGGCATATTTTAAAATTTAATTTTATATATTATTATTTTTAACTGAAAATTAACTTAACCTATTCTTCTATATTGAAAATTTATTTTTTGTATTGCAAAATGGACATTTAACAATTGCAATATACTCTGTTACTATACCCTCATTACCTACACTTTCACCAATTGCTATTACCTCTTGTGCTTCCATACCTTCTCTTTTAATATGTTCTGGCGATTTTTTACCATAGATTATACAATTCCACTTTACAATATTATGACATGCATTACATTTACTTTCTTTATTAATGACCTTCATGTTATCTACCTCCTCTCATATAAGTTAATTATATAAAATGCTATGAAATTCCTTCTAGATTTTATAGTATTTTATTAATAAAGCATATGAATAAAAATAACGAGTCCAAAATACCCTGATTATTTTTCATTAGACAAGAAAGTAGATTTTCTTCATATCTAATCTATTAGACAAATCTACTGATGCAGTATAATGAAAAATAGACTTGGTAGATGGACTTGTTATTTCTTGATTATTCCTAATATTTATCAATTGTCTTAATATTTGACTTAGATAATTTTCCTCTTACTTAGCTCAATACCACCTCTAATATAAAAAGCTGATTCCTGTATCATACAGAAATCAGCTAGTAATAATAAAAATCTTTTTTAATCTATTTTTGACGAATTTTTTGACGAATGTATTTTTTATATAAAATCAATGAATAAAATTTCTATCTAGTTAAGTATAAATATAATAATTTAATTGTATTTTCAAAAGCATTGTAATGAGTTCTTTCCATACCATGAGATGCATGAACTCCTGGTCCTATAAGGGCTCCACGAATATTGTTACCACCTCTTAATGCTGCACCTACATCTGATCCGTACATTGGATATATATCTACTGCATAATTTAATTTATTGCCTTTTGCTAAATTAACTAACTTTGTAACCATATTATAGTCGTAAGGTCCACCTGAATCTTTTGCACAAATTGAAACATCATATTCTGCACAACTTAAATCATCACCTATACATCCCATATCCACTGCTATCATCTCTGTAATATCTTCCGGAATATATGAAGAGCCATGTCCTACTTCTTCATACACTGAAATAAATATTTTAGTTGTAAACTTAGGAACTATTTTTTCTCTATTAAATAATTCTAATAAAGCCATTAAACAAGATACGCTTCCTTTATCATCTATAAACCTTGATTTAATGAATCCACTTTTAGTTATTGTAGTTTTTGGATCAATAAATATAAAATCACCTGGACAAATACCTAATTTTTCAGTATCTTCTTTAGATTTCACTATTTCATCAATTCTTATTTCCATATTTTTAGGTTCACGTGTTTTGCTTGAACTATCCTCAAACACATGTGCCGCAGGGCTTGTACTTAAAAATGTTCCACTATAAAGTTTACCTTCTCTTGTTCTGATTGTACAATACTCACCATCTAAAGTAGGAACTATAGGACCTCCAAGTAATGTAAACTTTAATTTACCTTCACTTGTTATTGATCTTACCATTGCACCTAAAGTATCAACATGAGCTGATAATCCTATTACTTCATCATCAGAACTTCCTTTTATAGTTATTATTCCACAGCCTTTTCTTGTTGTTTCAAATTCATATCCAAATCCTTCTGCTATCTCTTTTATCTTGTCCATTATTTCAAAACAAAAACCAGTTGGACTATTGAATTCTAATATTTCTTTTGCTGTATTTAAAAGATATTCTTTATTAATTTGTATATCCATATTTATCCCCTCCCCAATTTAAATATTATCTAGATGGATAATAATAAAAATGTGTTGCTCTATCTGTACTATATAAAGCATCATCATTATATACATTTCTTATATGAAGTATTTTATTTCCAAACTTATCTCTTTGATTATCTACTATATATGCATACTGGTTGTCCTTCCAGCACATAAACATATAAACATGAGTATAACCATTTGTAAAAAGAATATCCCCTGGTTTTAATTGAGTAAAATCAGTACTTGATACAAATCCTTTATCTATTAATTCTCTTTCAAGTTGATGCGTATTACATGTTTGTTCTGGTAACCATACCCCATTTCTTCTTAACACCTCTGATAAAAAGTATACACAATTATTACTAGTTTCTCCTCCATGTAAATATATAGCTTTATTATGAACACTAACTTGATTATTAACATTTGTCATATATTTAAATGCATTATATTGATCATTAGAATGTGAATAATTAGAATACGTATTTACAACATCCCCATTAGCTTGTACATATGTATAATCATCAAGCCATAAATTTTTAGCTAACATACCTTCTGCATAAAATCTATATTTCTTGCCATCTATAACGCTTTCTTCTCCAGCTACCATTGTACCATCTTCATCAAAGTAATACTTATCTTCTCCAATATTTAACCATCCAGTCTTCATAACTCCATCACTATTAAAATAATATGTTTTATTATCTATAGTTTTCCAGCCTGTTACTTTTTCACCATTTTCACTTAAATAATATTTATTAGATCCTACTGTAAGAAATCCTCTTTGCATTTCTCCATTTTCATTAAAGTAATATGTTTTACCATTTATTAATTTCCATGTATTCTTTAATATTTCTCCTGATGTATCATAATAATACCACTTTTCTTCTATCTTATCCCAACCAATTTTTAAATTTCCATCTTCACCAAAATTATAAGTCTTTCCATTTATCTTTTGAATTCCTGTAAGTCTTTCTCCATGTCTATCTAAGTAAGACCATTTTCCTTTTAGAAAATACATTCCTTCATTTAATCTAATATCTTTTCCTTCAACATCTACATATGCATATTTTCCAGAAGATATCTTTTCTTCGAAATTTTTTGGTAATTCTCTAAATTTATTGTCTCCTAAATCTAAATATGTTAACTTTGTTAATTCTGTTATACTTTCTGGTACCTTATCTAATTTACAATAATTTAAATTTAAATACTCTAAATTCTTTAATAAGCTTATAGTTTCTGGTATTTCTCCTTCTAGTCTCTTATAATGCAAATCAATCTTTTTGATTTTAAGAAAATCTTGTTCTGTAAGATCTCTTAAATCTTTATGTAATTGCTCTGCTACCTCCATATTAAGCCAATTTCTTTCAGCTTCAAATTTATCTTGTTCAGAAATCTCAACTTCTGAGCTTGTACTTTTATCATAAGCAAATGCAGGTATACTATTACTACATATTGCAATTAACGCAATCGCTCCTATTTTGACTATTTTTTTATTCATTGTAAAATTCCCCCTTATTATGTCTAATAAATTGTACCATTTAATAATACATTTAACAAACTCAAAAAAATGTCCTAAATTTACAAAAAAAGTGAATTAAACGAATTTTTATTGTAAATTTGTTTAATATTTATAATCATTTCTTTTTTATATCATGTAAGTTACAATATAATAATACAAATATTTATCTAATTTATAACATTACTAATATATTTTAGTGTAAAATATATTAAATAAGTTATTATGAATTAAATATAGATAATAACTTATTATATAAAGCAAATTAAGGAAGTGAAATTTAACATGAGTAAATTAAAAAAATCTAACATATTTTTAGGAACTATATTCTTTATAATTGTAGCTTTAAGTGCAACTTACTATATAAGTTTTTATCCTAAAACTGAGGTTAAAAGTATAAATTCTTCATCAAATTTTAATGAAAAACTTTTATTAGATAAATTAACTACAAATCATCTAAATCTTTCATCTAAAGAAATATCTTTAGAAACTTCTTTAACTCTTTCTGAAGATGATTTAACTGATTTATTTATTAGCTTAATTAAAGATAGCAATAATAAAATATCAGATACGTTAACTGGCTTAAAAGTGGATATAAATGATAATAAAATAAATATTCTATTTCATTTAAAATATAATGGAATTCCTATTGAAGGTAATATGATTTTTACTGGAAAATTAATAGATAACAAATGTACTTTCCACTATGAAAGTGGACATTTAGGCTTCATAAATATAAATAAAAATTTGGTCTTTTCAAGATTAAAATCTAATGAATTTATATATATTGATAAAAATTCTGGAGATATTATCTTAGCTAATAATTTTAAAGGTATAGAAATTAAAAACTTTAAAGTAAACAATAATGAAATTATTATTGATGTCAAAGGAACTCTTACTTTAGATGATTTAAAGAAATTACGATAATTTAAAAATCATTGTATAAAAATAGAGACATATCTAACAATGTCTCTATTTTAGTACTTTTTTAATTTTTAGATTATGTTTAAAAAAAGTGTTAATATTGTAGTATAAATATCCACTTAAAACATAGTCTATTTTTTTGAATATAGACGGTTAAGAGCACTAAATATTGATTTTATTGAAGCTCTTGTAATATTGCTATTAACACCTACACCAAAAGTTTTTTCATGTGTATCATTTCTTTCCATATACACGTATGCAGCAGCTTTTGCCTCTGATCCAGTACTTAAAGCATGCTCTTTATAATCTATTATTCTAGTATCTATTAATTTACTTGAAACTAAAGCTCTTTTTAATGAATCTATTGGTCCATTGCCAAAGCCTTGAAGTTTAAATTCATCCCCTTTGTATATCAATAATACATCAACCTTAGTATTTTCTTTGGAATCTTCAGCATCTATATCAGTAATTATACAACTAACTAACTTAAATGGTTTTTCAATATCTAAGTATTCCTTAGTGAATTGTTCCATTATTTCATCAGGTGCAATTTCACCTTTTTCTTCTGATAACTTTTGTATTATATCTGAAAACTCTTTTTGCATCATTTTAGGAAGCTTAAATCCAAAGCAATGATCCATAACAAAAGCAACTCCACCTTTACCAGATTGACTATTTATTCTAACTAAAGCTTCATATTCTCTTCCTAAATCACTTGGATCAACTGGCAAATATGGAACTTCCCATATGTTGTTTTCTCTTTCCTTATACTTGTCCATGCCTTTATTAATAGCATCTTGATGTGAGCCTGAAAAAGCTGTAAAGACAAGTTTTCCCGCATATGGATGTCTTACATGTACTGGAATTTTAACGCATCTCTCACATACATCAATAATCTCATTGACATTTTCTATATTTAAATTTGGATTAACTCCATGTGAAAACATATTATATGCTATATTTAAAATATCAACATTTCCTGTTCTTTCTCCATTTCCAAATAAAGTTCCTTCAACCCTATCTGCTCCTGCTAAAAGAGCTAATTCTGCATCTGCAACTCCAGTTCCCCTATCATTATGAGGATGTACACTTACAATGATTCTTTCCCTATCTTTAAAATTTCTACACATCCATTCTATTTGATCTGCAAATATATTAGGAGTGTCCATTTGTACTGTTGATGGAAGATTTATAATTATTTTTTTATCTTTACTGGCTTCCCATACATCTGCCACCGCTTCACATATTTCTAAAGCATATTCCACTTCTGTGCCAGTAAAACTTTCTGGAGAATATTCTAGTAATATCTCTCCATCAAAATTTTTAGAATACTCTTTTACTAATTCAGTTCCCTCTACAGCAATTTTTTTAATCTCTTCTTTACTCATATTAAAAACAACATCTCTTTGAAGTACTGATGTTGAATTGTATATATGAACAATAGCTTTTTTTAGCCCCTTTAGTGATTCAAAAGTTTTAGTTATTAAATGAGGTCTAGCCTGTGTTAAAACTTGTAATACAACATCATCTGGCACATGATTTTCATCAATTAATCTTCTTAAAAAATCATATTCTATTTGAGATGCTGATGGAAAACCTACCTCAATCTCCTTAAAACCAAGTTTTACAAGTAATTTAAACATTTCTAATTTTTCATCTACCGTCATTGGATTTATAAGAGCTTGGTTTCCATCTCTTAAATCAACACTACACCAGATAGGTGACTTCTTTATTTCGTTATTAGGCCATTTTCTATTTTCCAACTTAACTGTTTCAAATCTTTTATATTTTTTATAATTTAACATTTTATCATCTCCCCAAATTAAATAAGTGTTATAAGGCATATGAATAAAAATAATGAGTACAAAATACCCTAATTATTTTTTTGATTATGCCTAAAATATAAATCAATTTAAAAACAGAGAAGCAGTCCCTCAATTATTCCATATATTTTTATAATAAATATAATTTTTTTGTCTACTTTCTTAACCCCACCTAAATCACCTCTTTAATATTATTTTTTAATTACAAATAACTTACATATAATAATAATTAGAATTATCTTACCATATTTTTAACTATATGTAAAATAAATATGACTTTTATTATATGTTTTATTAATTATTTTAATATATTTTTATTTATTTGTTAATAGACCTATTTTTTAGTCATTTTTGATTAATAAGAATATACTATATTAAATCAATGTTTTTTGGAGTACGATATGGAATTTTTTTCTCCATTATTACTATCAATTTCATCAAACTTAGATACTTTTAGAATTTCAAACTTTCAAGGAATAAAAAAGATACCTATTAGCAAATTTCAAATTATAATCATTTCAATTATTACAACAATTTCAACATTTTGTTCGATGTATTTAGGAGTTTTTATTAAAAAGTTTTTATTAAATGAAATTTTAGTTTTGTTTGGATGTGTTGTCTTAATATTTATAGGGATTTACTTCTTTGTAGAATATATAAGAATGCAAAAAAAGAGTTTAGGAAAAGATACTTATTATTATGTAGAAAATACATCTAACTTTAGTGTTATTTTAAACGAAGGAGATTTTTCTAAAGTTGCTAATTCCAACAATATAAGTTTTAAAAACTCTCTATTATTGTCACTAAATCTTTCAAAAAATAATTTAGGATTTGGCATTTTAGGAGGACTTATTGGAATAAATATACCTATTAGTGTTTTCTTTAATTTTATAATTACTATATTATCTATTATTGTCGGAGAATATTTAAGTAAAACTTCTTTTTCAAAATTCATTACTAAATACTCTTACTTGATATGTGGATTTACAGTAATTATTCTAGGAGTTTATCAATATTTTGTATAAAATAATTAAATTATATTTACTAGTATGAATTTTAAACTAAAAATCTATTAACTTTTCTAATATCTAAGTTTCAATAAAGTTTATTAATTTATATAAATCTTAAAAAATTTATAAATGATATAACTTACCACTACAATTATAAATTTATATAAAAATTTATAATATGTATGCTTATAACTAGATATTATTAATTAAGTCACAAAAAAAGTTTAGACTTAACTAAAAATACCAGTTAAGTCTAAACTTTTTAATGTTTTAAACTATGTTAGTCTTTATAATTTGATAAAGAACTACATGCACTATTAAGATTATTAATAGCATTTTGAATTACATCTTTATTTTGTTGTTTTTCTGCCTTATTCATAGCTTGTTGTAATGAATTTACAGCAGTTTGAACAGTACCCATTCCTTGATTTACAAAATCTTGTGCTTTTCCTGCCATATTGATTACCTCCTTTAAAATTATTACCCTATTATATTGTCCTATTGAAATAAGTTTATTCAAAATTTTTAACTTAACAAATAAAACCATTAATTATTTATACTTATCTTACTTTTTTCATAAAAAAACACTTTATAATTAAGTTTAATTTAAACATTTAAATAAATATAAAAATTATTAATACTATAATTAATATTAAACTTATGAAATTTAATACCATAAATAATTTTCTTATTTATTAATTCTTCATGATTGTCAGATTCAATAATTCTTCGATCTTATCACAAATACTATGCATACAACCTTTAATCCTATAAATCTTAAGTGAAATGCTATGGTTTCCCAAATTGTTTCAGTATCCAACCTATTCTTGACATAAGTTTTCCAGTATTCATATCATCAAAATATTTGAATTCTAAATCCTGTATATGAGTAAATAAATCATCTTTTATTTCTTCATGAACCTTACTACTAGCTATATCATAAATATATTCCTTAACATATACTAATAAAACCCTTAATATTGTTATTGCTAAAAGTATTAATATAATAGGTTTAACTATTTCGTTATGGTCTAAAACTATATTTATACTTTAAAACATACAATATATTAGATTTATTTGTAACTTTATTAATTACGTCACTTATTTTACTTGACTTGTGTACTAAATTGAGTAATTTTACCAACTGGCTTAAAATCAAGGTTTATTAAATATCAAATAATAGATTTCAGATATACTCTACTCAATCCTTTGTATAAATTTGGTTTATTTTTCAAATATAACAAGTTAAAATCTATTTAATTCTAAAATTTATGCTTAAAAATAATAGAATGTTGGCTTTTTGGAACATATATCCAAATCACTGCACAAGTATAGTTATTTTAATAAACTTTAAGCTTTAACATTTTTAATTATTCTTATTATATAAAACATAATGACAAGTTAAATTTATAAAACTTTTAAAATATATTCCATTTATGATATAATGTGATGGTATATTTTTGAAAGGAGAACTAACAAATGACACCAGAAATGACACCAGAAGGAAAAATTATACTTATTATTATACCATTCATTATAATAGCATTTATTGCAACTTTTTTAATCTTTGTTAAAAAACGTAGAGATGCAATAATAAACAGTTCTGAAAAAATTGATTATCTAAGCCAAATTAAAGCCATAATTGCAAAAGTAACAGAAAATAGTTATACATATGAAATTATTGCAGCACAAACATTACAAAATACTACTGATATGTTAAAAGAGGGTCTAAAAGATGATGCTATACGTCTATTAACTGGTTATAGACATTTTTCTCATTATGAAAGTACAAGCTTTTTCATTATATTTGGTAATGATGAAATGTACTTTGTACCATATGAATTTGGTAAAGAAATTAATGTCGAATATGATGCAAGAATTCGAATCACTCATAATGACATAAAAAAGCTTAAAATTAATAAGACTGCTGATGAAATTAAGATAGCTTTAAAAAATAAAAGTTCATTTTATTTTAATACTAGAGAATTATATTATTGTAATATTCTTAGCCAAGAATCTTTTAAAACATTTATTTTGGCCTTATCACAAAAAATTAATAATTAATTTATAATAAAATAAACAAAAAGCATATTCAATTCGATAAAAAACTCCTTCTTGTAATAATTAAGATAACAAATTATTACAAGAAGGAGTTTATTTTATTCAGTTTACACAAAATTATTTACAGAGCTATTTTTAATTATTCCTATTATATAAAACATAATGACAATAAAATTCAATTTTTTTACTATAAAGAATATAGAGCATAGATGAAATCTGAAAAAATACCATAAATACTAAACAGTAACTTATAAATGTAACAATAATACTACTATCAGACAGACTAAAAACTTCAACTATAGATTTAATTCCTCCTAGTAAAGGCAGTATAGCAATTTGCTTTTTTCCATTTTTGATAATATGTAAAAAGACACATATTACACCTATTTCTATAACTAATTTTATGGCATTTCCTCTCATATCTTCTTCCCCCATAATTGACAATATAACACAAAATAAAATCATTATAACTCTAAAACCTATTAATACAGCTTGTATAATATCTAAAATCTTTCTACTTTTAGTAATTAATTCTGGTTCCGGTAGATTCTCATTAAATTTATCTTCCATAATTATCTCCTTATATTTACAGAGCTATCACAAAAACTGGTCAAAGTTTGTGATTACTCTTTTTTATTAATTTAATTTTGATCCGATTCTTCTAACTTTTTACTCATAAATTACTTCATATATTTTACATTAATTACTAATAAAAATTTCTATTAATATTGAATATTATCCTACATAAAAACTATTATTTTCATCTTTTTTACAGTTATATCTGTTATTATCGTCTAATTTATGGGTATCTTTACTTAAATTATATTTAAGGGGATAAAATGGTTAGAATTGTATTGCAGCTAAAAATAAGCAGAAATGAAAAAGTACCTAAGATAAATACATTCTAAATGTTGCTAAAATGATAATAAAAAAACACTCCATTAAGTAAACTTTATAACAGTACTTCTACTGTATTACTTAACCAGAGTGCAGTTTATTTTAAATGATATCTATAAATACTTATTAGTAAGAATTTATAGTCATAGTATATTATAAAGTAATGTTTTTTTGTATTACTTCATCTACTATTAATTTAAATTCCTCTTTTATAGTCATTTCAATATTTTTATGAGTTTTTAAAAATGCATTTGCTTTAAATTGAATTGTATTTGATGATATCCAATTATAACTCTTAATTTTAGACCATTTATAAAAATAACCACATTTATATATTCCATTTTCTCTTATTTCTAAACTTCTTAATGCTTTTATTATATTTGAGATTGAAAATTCTATCCAAAATATATCTGTTAAAACATTATAAATAATATGATTTTTCTCATAACTAATATAAAAACTTATATTAGACAAGAGTAATATAAACCATATTATTAACATCACAATCCAGAAAATAGTTAACTTCTTGTTTTTTTTTACTTTTATAACACATTTTCCATGATGGTATGCTGCATATAAATCTGTTAATAATAAACCTGTTACAAAAATAATTAGTATTATAGAAAAAATTGTCCCTAAAGAAAAGTAATTCAATCACTTCACCGCCTTTTAAATTATGCTATGTTTTAAGTGAATGTTGATATTTTAAAACATAGCTTTAAGTTAAATGTATTTACTTGCAAATATGATCAAATTATAACATATTTATTTAGAACTTTTCTTTATTTAATTTTAATAAATCATTATATAAAAACATCATAGTAATAATAAAACTTGCTATTACTATGGCTATAAACAAAATATTATTAGATATTAATCCCTTTATAATTGGGATTGCCACAAGAAAGTAAACTGCAATTAATGGATATAATAACTTCTTGAAAACCTGTGTTTTGATAGCTTCCAATATAGTAATACCAAATATCAATATAGTAGATATTATTAACATTATAGATGGAACCTTAATATTTATTAGCAACATAAAAAATTCAATTATAGAAACAATAAATAAAATAATTGTTAGATCCCTTGTAAATAAGTTTTTCTTCACAACACCATCTCCCATCATAAATCATTATTATGTATATGATAAAACATAATAATATATGACTAGTGTTTATTTTATGACTATGTTTTAAAACAATGTTGATATTGTAGTATAAGGGCGAACTGGCATTGGAATTTGCTTTTTAGAACTCTTAATAAAGATTTGTACAATTAATTGCTTGTCCGCAATCTTTGAGTGGGAGCATGCATTAATTGGACTAAGCTTTATTTTAGTGTTCTTAAAGTAAATTCCTCTGTCCATGAGCTTTATATTACAATATCAACATTCACTTAAAACATAGTGTATTTCATTTATTGTGTTTTTAATGTTACTTTAATGATTTCTGGTCTATTAAAAATTCTTATAGGGAAAATACTGTTACCTAGTCCTCTGCTTACAAACATTGTAGATAAACCTTTATTGTAGCTTCCACCTGTATAATTAGGAAATATTCCTTGATCAGGAGCAACCACTCCCCCTATACCAGGAATTCTAAATTGTCCACCATGTGCATGTCCTGTAAAAATCAAGTCCATATTATTTTGAACATACAAATGGAAGAGTTCAGGCCTATGAGAAAGTAAGATTTTAAAATTTTTATCAGTTGACCACATATTTAATTGTTCTTCCATTTTACTAGTATCTGTACCATCTCTATAGTTATATGTAAGAAAATCTGGGTCAGATAAACCCAATAAATGTATTGAACTACTACCATTTGAAAGTTTAAATGATTTATCATCAAGAATATGAACACCCATGTCTATAAGTTTTTCTTTTATCAAAGGAAATTTTCCAGACCAAGCCTCATGATTACCTGAAACATAATATACAGGAGAGATTTTTACAGCACCTGAAATAAACATTAAAGCAGTGTCTAAATTATATTTACGCCTGTCTACCAAATCACCTGTAATAACAATTATATCTGGAGAAATGCTCTTGACTTTATTTAATAACTTAATTTGATCTTTTCCAAACATTTTATTGTGCAAATCAGAAACATGAGCTATGGTAAAATTGTTAAAATTCTGTGGTATCTTAGAATTGACATAATTATATTTTGAAATCGTAATACTATTATTTTGCCAGATACAAAAAAATATAAATCCAATAATAAACATTATAATAGATAATAGCTTAACAACTTTTCTTGGTATCTTTTTAATCATATTAACCTCACAGAACATAGATTTTATCTAGCATTATTATATGTTGCAATTATATTTTCACATAAAGATTATTTGTAAGTTTATTTCTTCTTACAAATTTTTAGATGTAGATTTATTATTGCAATATATACTTTAAAACTTACTATTTTCCTTTATTAAAATTATGCTATGTTTTATAAGAATAGAATTACTTAAATTTTTTAAGAATACCTTTAATCTTACCCTATTAACTAAACTAGTTAAAATTTCTGTACCATGATTACTTATATTTCATTGTTTTTAAACTTATAAAACAAAAAAAATACCACATTATCCAAAATGAAAATGTGATATTTCAGTATGTTAGCCATTTTTACTTATACATATTATTAAAACTTTATACATTAAACTATTCTAATCCTTTTCTTTTTTCAAGAATATAATATCCATGAAAGCCAAACCAAAAGATAAACCTAAAGCATGATAAAACGATTTAAAAACCTCTATATTAGAACTTTTAAAAATATAATCAAAAGCACAATTAACAACAAAAATTGTTATAAACAAAAAAATAAATTTATTCAATACGTTTTTTAAATAATTCCATTTTAAATTTCTTGCATTAAATATAGTAATTATAGGAATATAAAATAACATAAAGAAAGCAAATAGTGCATATCCAATTACAAATTTTGAAACTATATTATTATTTATATTACTATAAATAATAATAAATGAAATTATTGTCCATATTATAAATATGGAATAGAGAATCTTTGTAAACAGTACTATTTTCTTTCTATTCATCATACACCTCTAATACTTCATATTAACATCCATTTATCTTCTATTCTAATATTAATTATATCATATTTTGTAAATGTACTATGTTCAAGTCTTAAAAAATACATTCTTTATTATATAAATATCAAGAAACTTTTATTTTTTCACTTTGTTAATGGCAGCTAAAATACAAACAAACGCACCTACGAAAGCAGAAAATATTGCAATATATCCATTTTCCATTATAATCTCCCTCCAACAAACACATATTTAATTACTATTCTAACTTTACCGTATAGTAATTATAATTTTATTATCGAAATTTAATACAAATCTTAAAGAATAAAATTTTAATAAAATATCCCTAGATGGAAAATAAATATTTTAACTTTATTTAATAAAAAAGTCTAACCCTCTGATATCAATTGATATATGGTTAGACATTATTTATTCTTATTATTTCCTAGTTGCTTGAACAAATTATTCAACTGGTTTAGTCACATCAACCACACCATAAGAGTGTTCAGGTGGTGCATATATAGCATATACTTTAAGTGGTTTATTACCTGTATTTATAATATTGTGCCACATACCAGCAGGTATGATAATTGCAAAGTCATCATGAGCATTTGCTTGAAAATCTAATATTTCTTTACTTCTTCCCATTTTAACAAGACCTTGTCCTTCTTCAATACGTATAAACTGATCCGTATTTGGATGAACCTCTAAACCAATATCATCACCAACATTGATACTCATTAAGGTAACTTGAAAATGTTCCCCTGTCCATAAACCAGTACGAAAATTATTGTTTTGCTTGGTAGCTTTATCAATATTAATTACTAAAGGTTGTGGACCATAATCTTTTAATACAATTTGATTGCTGCTTATTTCTAATTTTGAGGAATCAAATCTTAATCCACACTCTGTATCATCAAAAAGTGTAGTATATGGAACAGCCTTAAAATGAGGACTAGGATAATCCCAATTATTATTATATATATGGTATGGGCTATTTGAATAATACTCAGATGTATACATTCTAGAATTATTCATCTTATTTCTTCCTTTATATATTATTTCAGAATTATCATATGTTTTAGGTTTTGTAAATGTTCCATATTAGCTATCAATAATTCGTTTTTTAAAAGATACTCATTTATAAAATTTATAATCTAAAAAATTTATGTATTACATAAATAAATAAAGTTTACATCTATTTTAGAACTTTATTTAGTAACTTTCGTGGTCTTAGATATGGTGATTGGCTTTAGTACCTAATTGTCACTGTTAATTTAAATACTATTTATTTTAATTTTTTTATTATGTTCAATTTTGGTTATTTTTAAATATACCTGATGTTGAATTTTAAACTCCTCTACATCATAAATTGTGCAATATAAATTATCAAAAATATCTTTACATTCTATTTTTATTTTTTCTACAATTCCCTCTATTCTATTTCCTTGAGAGCTTCTTATTGAATAATCTTTTATAACTCCATCTTTTTCCAATAAATTGATATAGAATTCACTAATATTAGAATTATTTTTAGTTATTACACTTATTTTTATATCTTTAGCAATCCCTATTCCTACATTTTTTATTTCATATAAATTTACATTTGTATTATATATTGTCCCAACGCTAAATCTCACTTCTTTAACATAATCATTTCCTAAATCTTGTTCTTTTAATATTAATATTGGTTTATTTCTTTTTACATCTTCCAAATAATCTTTATACATTATAGCTTTCTTATTTTCTTGTTGAATTTTTCTTGTTTCTTCTGTACTTATAACAACAGCTATTAAAGTTCCTGTACCTCCAACCACTCCCCCTAATAGACATCCTATTGCTGAATAATATAATTTATATTCTCCACCTTTACCTATCCATAAAAATAATATACATAAAATAGCTAATATAATTATTATAGTAAATGTTTTTAAATATCTTTTTACTCTTCCTTTATAATTATCCAAATAAAACACCGTTACATAAAATCTACTAAAATCTAATATTTAAAGATTTATTCCTTATTTAACTCAAATTGTTCTGTCATAAGATTACTCCAATTTTTTAATATTAGTAAATTTATAACGGTTTTCACCTTCCTTTCTTATTTCAATTTTTCCATATATGTTTTTACATTTGCAACTTATCTTAATAAATTCTCTTTTTGTTTATTCTTAATACTCTGCAATATCCTGTTACTTTTAGGCATATGGACTTGTTATTTTTTGATTATTCTTTAACAAGTGGCACTTGCAAAACTTGATTAATTTATTTTTCAAAATTATAAAAAGAACTCTATTTCTAGAGTTCATAATTTTAATTTCTATTATATTATATCCAAATAATAAATTTTCTATATATTTTTTGTACATAATATTAATAATTATTATATTGATTACAATGTATAAATTATCATTTCTAAAAATACTATCATGATACATTGACAATGAAAAATTAATATGCTATTTTATATGTAATGTTCAAATAATGAACTCTATTATTTTATAAAAATATCATTTAGTGAATTTAAAAATAATTATTAAATAAAGGCTATATTTTAAACAACAAATGAGGAGAGTGGATGGATCTTGATTAAAAAAGGAAATACAATAGGCTTATTTTCTGGATTGACATGGGGATTATATACGATAATACTCTATACAGTGTTAAATTTGTATGCTAATGCAAAAGGAGATCTTTTAAGTTTAAATGGAGTAATGTTAATTATAATTACTACTATTTTAATTTCATTGGTAGATTTATTTTTTAATATTGTATTTGAGCTAATTTTAATAAGTAAAAAGAATTTACTTAATGAATTTAAAAGTGTATTATTCTCACAAAAAGGATTTGGAGTAATTCCAGCAGCTATATTAGCAGGACCATTTGGGTTAATACCTTATGCAATTGCCAGTGCCATATCAGCCCCAGTTGCAGGAGCATTTTCAGCATTATATCCTGTAGTTGGTGCAGTAACATCATTTTTAGTCTTTAAAGAAAAATTACCAAAATTAAAAATAATTGGTGGTATAATGGCTGTTTTAGGGGTTATGGCAACTTATCAATTACAAACAGTTAGTTTAATTGTATATATAATAGCACTGATACCTGCTTTTGGTTGGGGATTAGAAGCTATATTTGGTTATAAATTAATTAAAGATGATATAAATCCAATTGTAACAATCACTATAAGACATATTTATTCAATTGTTATATTAGGAATATGTTTGTTAGTATTTTTACTTATAAGTGGAGAATATTCATATATAATTGAATTTTATAGTGGAATTCAATATTCAGATATGTTTGCATATATTAATAAATCACTTGTATTACCTACATTTATAATAGGTTCATTTATAGGTGGTGCTTCATATATTTTATGGTATGTTTCAATGAAATATATAAGTGTTGCTCCAGCAATGATTTTAAATATTACTTATGTACTTTGGATACCTATTATATTGATGTTACCTCCTTTTTCACAAACTATTTCACCTAATGTATTATTAGGCTGCACTATAATATTCTTAGGTACTAGTTTAGTTATTATAGGTGATACCATTAAAGCTAAAAGTAGAAAAAAAGTTAATTAATTTTTAGTAAGTGATAACACTTTTAACATTACTTATAACTTTAAAAATCTCAAGAGAACATTGATATTAAATGTTCTCTTGGGATATATTTTTGAATATACTTTACTCTATGCTTATAGTTTTATCAAGAAAAATTTCATTCCCTACATCCTCATAGGTGGTTTCAGAGCTACCATCTAGATTTTTTATTGTTTCTTTTTCCTCTAGTTTATCTCTATATATAATAACTCTTAAGCTCTTACAATCTTTAGGTAAAGCATTGAAATAAGTTATTTTCTTATTATCATTAAGTGATCCACTATTAGTAAAATCAAGTTCTCTATTATTATCATCAATTACTTTCATATCATAATATTCATAATCTGGAGTAGTGCTATTTATTACCACATTAAAAGGCGTAATTATAATAGACTCTAGAGAAAATCCATTATCTGTTTTATAATTAACATTTATATTTTTGCTTATAGATTTATCTACTTTAACCGGCACCTTAAATGCCCAATTTCCATAAAAAAATTGATTCTTAGGATTATTATAAAAAACATGAGTTCCTATTGAAGTTATTTTAACCTCAAAATTAAAGCTGTCAGGTATTTCTTTATCCAAGAACTTTAGATAATATTTTTTCATACCTATAAATGTATGTTCATCTATAAATTTTCCATCTAATCCACCAATCGCATCCATAACTAATTCCTTTTCAGAAAAGCTAACCTTATGAGATGCTTCATTTTCCAAAAGTTGATCACTGTCTAATGGTTCATCTCCTTCTTTCTCATATCTAAAAGGTTCTTTGCTTTCCACTTTATATGTTACATATAATTCTTCACCATCACATAAAATATCAGATAAAGTAATCTTTATTCCATTATCTGATACAACTTCATTTAACGATGTAGCATATTGAGAGTAATCTCCTGGAAACTCAATATTTTTTTCAATTGCTTTAAATACAGTTCCGATTATAGGTAATTTTGCAGCAAAAGCTGGATTTATAACTCCAAAGCTAACTACAAAACTAATACACGCTGCTGTAATTCCAATTGCTATTTTTCTTTTCTTAATTTTTTTAGGTTTTATCTCACTAGAAGCTCTTTCTATACCTTTATCTATAGCATTATCCATAGCTTTTTCAAGACTTTCAGTAATTTTTATATTAAAAAATTCATTATTGTTCATTTAAGTAATCCTCCTTTAAAATCTTACTAAGACTCTCCTTGGCTCTTCTTAAATAAGTTTTAACTGTATTTTCTGGTGCTTCCATTACTCTTGCGATATTTTTTATGGTCATATCATTAAAATATTTTAAAATAATTGCAGTTTTATAGTTATCTCTTAATAAATCTATGGCATTATATAAATCTAATTTTTCATCTATAGATATATTCATAGTATTTATATTCACTTCATTATTTATTGAATATACAGTGTTACCTTTGTTTATAAAATCCAAAGAACAATTTATAACTATCCTAGTTATCCATGTTTTAAAATATTCAGATTTCTTAAGCTTCCCTATGCCAATCATAGCTCTATAAGTGCATTCCTGTAATATTTCTATTGCATCCTCTTCATTTTTTACATAAGTATAGGCTGTTTTAAACAGATAAATCTTATATTTTCTTATAAGCTCACTAAAACACTGCTTATCTCCAGCTATGGACTTTTTTATTAGACGAGTTTCATCATCTATTTTTAAATTAAGTATTTTTGATTTCATAGTAGCCATGCCTTTCTTATCTCTCCTTTATGAGTGTTAACATTTTCTATTGATATCAATGTTACACACATTAGACTTTGAAGAATGTGATAAAGTTTCAATTTTTTAGTTTAGACCTATTCATTTACTTTATTAATACGTACCAAAACAATGTTATGTAGATTAAACTCATTTTTTCTATTACATATAAATTATAACAGCAAATTACCTCTATTTATCATATTTGTATGTAATAGTTATATAATAAATATTAATAAGTAATCACCATTAGTGAACCTATTAATAAATTATTCAATATATCATATTCTCCCATATTATCAATCTTAGGTTTATCTACACTTTTTTTAATCCTTTTAACTCTTTAATTTCAATATTAAATCTACATATTGTACACTTTTTTAGAATTACATATAAAAAACACCTAAGATAATTAAATCCTAAGTGTTTCTAAAAATATTAATTACTTTTCTTCATTTTTAGGATTGCCTCAATCTAATTTCGTACATTTATTGACCCAACCCCAACTTCTAAATCAAAAGTATAAGTTTCCTCACCTGATGTTTTAGCATCAATATTGCAATGTCCAAGACCTTTTTCTGCTAATAACTTAACTGGAGAATTTTTAGGTATTGTAATGTTAATATCACCTACTCCTCCTTCATATTTAAGATTTCCTCCCACTTCTGCCATTTTAAGATTTAATTTTCCCACTCCTCCCTTAATTTCAATGTCTCCACACTTTTCCTTTAAATTTAAATCAAATTCTCCAGCCCCTGAACTTAGATTTAACTTATCAAATTTAATACTTTCACATATTGCTTTTACTGAATCACCAGTAAAAGCAATATTTTTAACCTTTATTCCTTTTATATCAGCCGTTCCTGCTTTCTGCTTAAATATAAAATTTCCATTAAATTTTGAGGGAACTAAAATATCAAACTTAGATACATCATTTTCAGCATCAATATCAAGACCTTTTAATTTATCCCTTTTTTCAATTATTTGAATTTTATTACCATCTTTATTTATATCAATATCATTACTTTTTTCATAAAGTTCACCTGTCACTCTTACATCTTCCCCATCATAACTCTTAATAGATGCCTTTGCTGCACAGATTTCTATATCAATATCAGTTACATTATCAAGATTAACTTTTTCATCTATAACTTTCTTTTCATTTAAAGTTTCAATTTCTTGATTAGATGTAATGTTTTTTTGTTTAGAATTAATGTTACATCCTATAGATGAAATTAATAATATTCCTGCAATAATTAAAATTAATATCTTTTTCATTATCATTACCCCTTAAACACAATAAAGCTTATTTATCTACTTTAATTATATAAGTTCCAATAAAGTTTGTTCATTAAATTATACACTTTTTAACATTGTGTAAAAAAATCGCACATTCACTCTTGTTTTAATATATTCATTCCACATTTGTATTTCAGTCATTTTATTTCCCCTTAAATTATATATAATCTTTATATATCCTTTTTCATATAATATCTTTTATCATCTTCTAGACAGTTATTTAGTACTCCAAAAATTTCATATCCTTGTTTTATATAAAAATCTTTTGCTTGAAAATCAAATGTATCTAAATGAATTAGCTTACATCCTCTTTCTATAGCTATATTTTCAAATTACATATTTTATTTTATAGATTATACTTACACCCTATTAAAATACCATAGCTACTTTAATTGTAAAAATATTTTTAACCATGATTATATGGTATATGTTCAGAACCAAAAAACTGAGGAGTTTCACTATTTATCATTTTTAAAATATTATCATTTAAAAAACTAGGTAATAAATATATTTTGTTTAAATCATTAATATCAATCCACTCACTTTTAATTTGCATATCATCTATTTCTGTTGGTTCAACAGTTTTATCATTTTTTAATTTACATATAAAAATATGATACATTTTATGAATATATTCTGGATATAACTCTCGAAATTTAGGATTATCGCATATTTCCTCATATAAGGCAGAAAATCTTACTGGAATAACATTGTATCCTGTTTCTTCAAGACATTCTCTTATAGTAGCTTCATGTAAAGTTTCATCTGTATGTTGTCCTCCACCTGGTAATGAGTAATAATCCCCATTCTTCTCATCAAAACACTTGTTTAATAAAATTTTATTATTATTTATAATAATCGCTTTTGCTGTACTTCTAATACTCATTTTTTACCTCCCTAACATTTATCTACATCATGTAAAAATTATTGACATCATAAATTACTGTACTAAATCGATTATAGCATATTTTGTAAATATCACATTATTCAATTTTCAAAAATTATTTTTATTACTTGCTAAATCATTTCTAAATATTATATATTTTAATGAATTGCATATAAAAAACACCTAAGACAATTAAATCCTAAGTGCTTATAAAAATATTAATTACCTTATTTTTCTCTAATGTAATCTACTACTTCTTCTGTTAATCAAAGTTATATTACTGTTATGGATCTACTTTGCTTTTTCTCTTTTTTACTAATGTCTACCAACGCATCAAAAAATAAGTTAGGTTGATCTATCATTGTCATATGTCCAGCCCTAGGTATTAAATATAATTTTTTATACGGTGCATTAATTTTTTTAAAGTATTCTTCAGCAATAACATAAGGGGTTTGCCAATCATTTTCACCTAGAATATAATAAATTGGAACTTTATATTCTACCGTTTCTAATCTTATATCAAAATTACTCCAAAACTCTATTACTTCTTTATTTGATTTATCCATTTTTATCAATGCAGAAATATCCGATAACTTAAAAATAGGACTTTTAATTAAGCCTATAATTACAGAAAGATTCCCCTTAGCAGCTAAATTATATTTACCTTGAACTGCACGTAGTTTCTCAGATTTTTTCTTAAATGCAATACCATGATTATCACCTGGATAATTGCCTAAAGCTTCAAGCTCTTTTAGAGATTTTTTATCATTAGCTAGCAATGCTAATTCTTTAACTTTTTCGTAACCAACACGTTCATTCTCAAACATACTTATAACTTGCCCAACTCCAATATAACAAGCTACTTCTTCTGGATATTTTTTTATAAATATGCTTCCCAAAACAGTTCCCCAAGAATGTCCAAATATAATTATCTTTTGTTTATTATATTTTCTTTTTAAGTATTGAATAATTTCAAATAAATCCTTTATTAATAAATCAATTGTAACACATTCATCTGGATTTTTAGTTAACGTTTTTCCTGCTCCACGCTGATCCCAATGAACTACTGTAAAAATTTCTTCCCATTTTTCCTGAAAAATATATGAAAGCGTTGATTCTGCAAAACCTGGCCCACCGTGTAAAAACAACATTACTGGATTATCATACTTTGTACCAGCATGAAATATATATTGTTTTATACCATTAATGGGCGCATATTCCTCAAAATAAATTAATCTACTGGTCTTATTTTTCATAATTCCAATTCTCCTTTTATGACTAAAAAAATTATTAATGGTCATTTTAGAGTTCTTAAAGCAAATCCCCCGTCCATGGGCTTTATACTAAAAAATCAACATTCACTTAAAACATAGCCATTTATTTAAATAATTTGTATATCTTATTATCACGTATATAATCTAATGTTCCAAGCGTTTCATCATCTGAAGTTAAATAACCATATTCTCCAGAATCAAATTCAACTGCATAATAACTAAAAGTTCCATTACGCTTACCAACAGCTTTTTCTATATTTACAAGTTGACATTGAAAAGAATTTTCCATAGGACTATAGTTTGTTTCACATAAAGTATTATCACATACAGAATATACGTACATTTTTTTACTATCATTAGCATGTAATTGTACAGTATTACCATCTTTACTCACATCTACATTACAATATGAATCTCCTTGCGTATAATTACAATGAATTGGTTTCAAATCTAAACTACGAATAATCTTTAATTTATTTAAATCATATACAAAAAGACCAAAATATCCATGAAATATCACAATATCACCTGATGCATAATCAATCTCTGCCATTGATGCTCCTGTAATCTGTTCCAATGACCATTGTGGCGTAGTAGGCTCAAGTGGAATGTTATCATTTGTACTATTATTAATGCTTCCAATTGTTTTATTTGCTGTAACTTGTAAATTTTCAGATTTATTTTTACTAAGATTACTATATCCAACTATCAGGATTGTAGTTAATAACATGATTAACATTGTTAATATTATTTTTTTCATATAATTTTAACCCCTTTAAATAAATAATTACTATGAATTATTATTATCTCACTTATTTACCATTATGTGTTGATTATAACATATTTTATAAATACTAAATTATTCAATTTTCAAAAATCATTTTATTAATTGTTATATCAAATTTAAATACTATGCGCTTTAATAAAATTGCATATAAAAAAACACATAAGACAATTAAATCCTAAGTGCTTCTAAAAATATTAGTTACCTTCTTTTGTCCTAAGATAATCTTAAATTCTTTAGCAAAACTAGTATTTAAAATTAAGAGAAGTTATCTTTTTATCAACATATGAATATAAGAAGATAAGAAGTTGTCTTCTCTAAAAATATTTTAGCTTACTAATCTATCTTGTAACATTGCTAGTTACATTTTCAGTAACTATTTTTATAACATTATTAAAAGTTAAAAATATCCTTATAGCTACACAATCAAAATTATAGCTATAAGGATATTTTATTGTGCATCTCATGTTAAGCTTAAACTGTTAACTTGTAGACTTTCTTAGTATTGAGCAGTAAAAAAATCGCAAATTCAATCTCTTGAATAATGAGACTTTACAACCTGTTATTTAATTTTATTAATACATGATCTAAGAATTTCATGTATTAATAAAATTAAATAAAATTTATATCCATTTTATAACTTTATCTAGCAATTTTCGTGGTCTTGGATATGGTGATTGGTTGGGGTATCCAATTGCTACTGCTGCTACAATTTCATCTTTAATATTTAACCATGAACATATTTCTTTGTCACAATGAAATATATCACAAATCCAAAGAGTTCCTAATTTAAAATCCTGTGCTGCTAAAAGTAGTGTTTGTATAGCAGCACCAATTGATTGAGTATCAGTAAGCAATCTATAATGATTATAGTCTTCTTCAAAATTAGAAAATGTATTAAATACTAAAACTACTGCTGACGCTTCATTGATTGAATTAATACTTAACTCAAAACTGCCAGTAGACTTATTCTGTTCCTTATCTCTATTTAAGGAGCACTTCATAAGGCTTACCAATTCTTCTTTTCTTCTATCTTGTAAGACAATAAACCTCCATGGTTGACGATTTTTCCCTGAAGGCGCTTTAGTTGCTAATTCTAAAACTTTTTCTATTATCTCTTTTGATACTGTTTTATCTTGGAATTTTCTTATACTTCTACGCTCTTCTATTGCTTTTATTACATCCATATTAGCCCTCCTCAATTAGTACCAAATCTACAATCTTCATAATAATTTACGATAATGCACTAATTATAACATACTTTATAAGCATCACATTATTCAGTTTTCAAAGGATATCATTTTTATTGACTTTTGAATTATATATTATTATAATTAACTTGTCCAATGATTGGACAAGTTAATTGAAAGAAAGAAGGATTTAAATGAAAAAATCAACAAAAATATTTTTAATTTTAGGAATAATTTTCATATCTTTTAATTTAAGAGCGCCAATTACTTCCGTTGGATCTATAATAAATTTAATAAAAGGCCAATTTAATTTAAGTAATAGTATTGCAGGCTTTATTACAACAGTACCTCTTATTATATTTGCTATTTTTTCACCGTTTGTTTCTAAAATAAATTCTAAGCTAGGATATGGGAAAACAATGATGGGTGGTCTAGCATTCATATTTATCGGAGAGCTAATACGTTCTTATACAAATGCATTAGGATTATTTTTAGGTACTGCTATTATAGGAATTGGAATTGCTATAGGTAATGTTTTAATTCCAAGTATTATAAAGCTAAAATTCTCAAAAAATACAGGGGTAATTACAAGTATTTATACAACAAGCATGTGTATTTTAGCAGCGGTAGGATCTGGTATAAGTGTACCATTAGTAAATAAATTCAACTTAAGTTGGAGAAATTCATTATGCATATGGTCAATACTAACATTAATAACTGTGTTTATTTGGATACCACAACTTAAAAATAATAATCAAGTTAAAATGTCTAACAATAATACTGAAAACAAACAAAATTCATCTATTTGGAAATCTCCTCTTGCTTGGTGGGTTACTTTGTTTATGGGAATCCAATCCCTAATATTTTATTGCTTAGTTGCATGGTTACCATCAATTATAATTTCAAAAGGAATGAGTTCTGAATTTGCCGGTACTATGTCTTTTTTATTTCAGTTAGTAGGACTTCCAGCTACTCTATTATTTCCCATAATAGCTGATAAGTTTAAAAATCAAAGAGGAATAGCTACTCTATCATCTGCAATATATTTTGTAGGAATGATTTTTCTTATGGTTTTCAAATCAACTTCATTAATAATCATTTCACTTATTTTTGTAGGTATTGGTATGGGTGGAAGTATTAGTCTTGCTATTGCATTTATAGCTCTTCGTTCTCCAAATGATAAAAAAGCAACTGAACTTTCTGGAATGGCTCAATCAGCTGGATATGCATTTGCTGCAATTGGTCCTTTTATGCTAGGATTTATTTTTGATTTTACATCATCATGGATGATTCCCTTAATAATACTAAATTTCTGTATTTTATTATTAATTGGATGCGGATTAAAGTGCGGGAAAAATGAAGTTGTAGATGACTTTTTAGAAGACTTAACTGTAGAAAAGTGTTAAAAACATAAAGATGCTATACTATATCAAATTTACTTTTGATATAGTATAGCATTTTATTTATAGATTTAATATTTTTTCTATTGTATTAGATGCTTTATCAGGATTATGAGAAGATATATTTTCAAATAACTCTATATGAAAATTATCTATTTTATTTTCATCTAAGTTTTTAAGATTTTTATTATGTATTTCAGTTTGAATATACTTAGAAATACTTTTGTATAAATCATAAAAAATAGAGTTATGACAAGCTTTTGTAATCTCTATATGAAACTTTAGGTCTGCAACAGAATTTTCCTTTACAGTATCTTTAATAGTGTTTCTTTCTAATAAAGCTTCTTTCATATTCCTAATATCATTTTCATTACATCTTTCTGCAGCTAAACGTACAATTTGTTTTTCTAGGAACCATCTAACTTCTGCTATCTCATTAACACTAGATTTTGTTAACATCTCTTTCATATTCGCTTCAAATCTACTACTTGCTATAACATAAGTTCCTGAACCTTGACGTGACGATAAAACACTAGCTTGAATTAATGATTGAAGAGCTTCTCTAATAGTATTTCTACTTACATTAAATTGGGTACACAATTCAGGTTCAGAAGGAATTTTTTCTCCAACTTTCCAATCCCCTCGTAAAATTGCATTTTCAAATTCATCTGCTATTTGTTTAGTTAATGATACTCGAATTGGCTTATTTATACTCATCTAAATTTATCTCCTATAAATTTCAAAAAATAAAATAGTTATATTTACTATATATTATAGACGAATATTATTATGCAAACAATAAATTTGATATTATATTTGCTATAAAAATAGTTTAATTGTTTATTAAAACTAATATTCAAAATTAAAAGAAGTTATATTTTTATCAACATATGAATATAAGAAGATAAGAAGTTATCTTTTCTAAAAATATATTAATTAAGCAAGGATACTAATCTCTTCAATTTTGCTTTTATTTCTTAACTGCCAAGCAATAATTCACATTATCAAATGCTTTTATAGGATGCTCTGGATTTGCTTGGTTATATTTTTTGAAATACTGCTTAGTTATTTCATTTGGTGTTAAATGTTCATAAATTAAGAAATTGCTATCAGCCAATAGTTTTTCTAGCTCTGAATAAGAATAACTTGCAAGCATTTTTTCATTTGATGCACTAGTAAGCTCAATTTGCTTTTTAACTCTTTCACCTGCCTTTTGAGTATACGTATCTTCATCTTGATAATCAAAAACAATGCTACTGCCTTTTGGCACAATACTTGAAATAGTATTAATTGCATATGCAAAATCTTTCTTACTCAAATAGTAATTCACCCCAAGTAAACTGCAAAAACTTACTTTACTTTGCTCAAATTGAGAACATTTAATTATATTTCTTTCCCAAGTCTTTTCCGTAAAATCAATAGGTATATAGTGTAGATTAGAAGGTATTTCTGTCATTACTTTTTGAATACGCTTTTGCTTATCTTCACCAGTTAAAGGATGGTCAAGTTCAAATATTTGAATATTTCTTGCCCAATCAGGCTGACGATATGCAAATGTATCATACCCAGCAGCAAAAATCAAATATTGCTTTACACCAATTTTTACTGCATTTTCAAGTAACCTTTCTGTAAATGCTGCTCTACCAATTGGAGTTGGAGATAACTGATTATCAACAATAAAGCGTAATGCTTCATCTTGTGTTCCATCAAATGATGGATTGAAAAATTTGATACCTTTTGACATATTACTAGCAATTTGTTCATATTCATTCTGAGTTAGAATATCTTTTGCTAAATAATCATCAAAAACTTTCTCTGTATTTTGTATTGAATGATATGCTCTTGAAAATGCACTTATGAGTGCAGTCATACTTTTTTGTTCCATAAAATTATCACCTCTAATAATTAATACCAATTTATTAAATATATTACAAGCATTGACATTTTTCACGTTTTATGGTATGCTGGATATAATAAAAACAAAAAATTTAGAAAAATGTCACATTTATAGTGACGTTTTTTTAATATAATGACATATAAAAATATATATTTGATTTATGAATGATTATTTAAATAATCATTACTTCGCATAATCTTATTATTATGAATCAATTATAACGTAAATTAAAAATATCACATTATTCAAAATTAAAAATGAATACTGTGATATTTAAAACTTCTATTTACTTTTATTATGCATCTTAGTAAAATCTATTAAGATAAATCTAACTAAAAAAATTTAAAACTAATTTTCTAAATTCTTTACTATTACTAAACATTGCTGGATGATTTCCTTTTTCAAAAAGAACTAATTTAGAATTTTGTATTTTTGAATTCATATTTTCTAATATACTTTGAATATTAGGTATTAAATTATCTTTCTTGCTTCCTGTAATAATAATTTCATTTTCTATATTACTTACACTGTTATTATAAAAATAACTTATCTTTTTCGAAAAATTGTTAATTAAATCAGTATTTTGATCAATAACATATTCCCAATCACGTCCGTGCATAACAAACCAAAACAACTTTGAACTCAATTTATGTTTTGCTTTTTCTCTATCATCTATAATTTTTTGAGCAAACTCATAAGATATCTTTTCACCTAAAAAACTATCTGCAATTATCTTATTAAATAACTTAGGTTCTTCTAACACTGCATTTAATGCAACAATAGCTCCCCCGCTTGTACCTAATAGATTCACATTACTTATACCTATATGCTTACATAATTCAATAATTAGCATAGCATTAAAATGCCAATAATTTAATGGTAATTCAGATACTCTCTTTGATTTTCCTTGACCAACTAAATCTAACGTAATTACTCTAAAATTTTTAGAATAGAATTTTAACTCTGGAATAAACATCTTTGAAGACGCTGAATCACCATGTATTAAAAGTAACGGTATACCTTTACCATATTCTTTATAATAAATATTATAATTTTTATACTCAAAATAAGACATTTTTTACCTCCCAATTATAAACATAATAAATTTTTCATATAGTCTACATGGGAGAATTAGTGTTTCATTCTACATATAGACTATTAAAGTCTATTAAAAATCCCCATACTAATGCCACCTTTCTCATAATTTATTAACTTATAACAAATTACTGTTATGTATTGTATTATATCACACTATTCAAAGAACTATTTTTTAGTTACTATATAAAATTTACAGATTGTGCATCTTTTTAAATTACGTAAAAAACACCTAAGATAATTAAATCCTAAGCGTTTATAAAATATTAATTACTTTCTTTTTTCCTAAGAGCATCTACTTCATCTTCTTATAATGTTTAGTGGTCTAACTAACTTGTACACTTTCTTAATATTGAGTAATAAAAAATCACAAATCCAATTTTTTGAATAGCACTAAACCGCTAGCGCGGTGGTTTCTTTAACATTTACTTATCTAATATTTCTTTATTGTATATAAACCTT
>NZ_JAHXPT010000006.1 GCF_019431045.1 Clostridium weizhouense
GGATTAACTACTAAAGAAGGCGTTTATGCTGGAGGAGATGCAGTTACAGGTGCAGCAACAGTAATACTTGCTATGGGCGCTGGAAAGAAAGCAGCTCAAGCTATAGATGAATATTTAACTAAATAATTAAATATATTAAAGAATACACACACTTATAAAAACTTCCTTACTAAAATTTATTAGCAAGGAAGTTTTTATTTTAAAGAAAATAATAGAGTTTTAAAATTTATCTTTTTAGAAAATTTTTAAGACTCTAAATTAAGTTAATTAACTTTTTAATAAAAAATGTAGCTTAGTTACTTGTGAGTTTTTATAGTTAATAAATAAAAAAGAAAAACTACAAAAAACGACTAAATAATTAAAACTTATTTTTAGAAGATATATTGTAATAATAACTTTATATTTAATAAATTACTATAATAAACAGATAATTAAATGTTTTATTTAGAAAACTAATTTAAAAATATATATAATATAATTAAAATATAAAGCTAAAGTTAATAAATTTATAAACGAATGAATAATTATAGGACGAATTTTTATATTTAGGTAAGGAGACGAAAGATGTTAAAAACAATAAAAAATAAACTAATTTTTTTGGTAGTTATTTTTATAATTACTATTGTGTCTATGGGGATTTATTCTATAAAAATTTTGAATAGTATAAATCAAAAATCAACAGTTATTACTAAAGATGCTATTCCAGGAATTATATATTCAGAAGAAATTAATGTTATGAAATCAAAGTTTAGATTACTTGAATATAATCATATTATTACAACCGATCAAGAAACTATGCAAGAAAAAGAAAAAGCAATGGAAGAAAAAAATAAAGAAATACAAAAAAATTTAGAATTGTATTTTAATACAATAGAAACTGAAGAAGATAAACAATTGTTTAATATGGTAAAAGAAGAATGGAATAAATATTTAGAACTACATAATCAAATTATTGCTTTAAGTAGAGAGAGTAAAAATGAAGAAGCTATGAAAATAATGATGGGAGAATCAAAAGAATCATTTGATAAAGTTTCTTTATACTTGACAAATATGGTTGAATTCAATAAAAAAGCAACAGTAGATATCAGTTTAGAAGGTGACAAAGAATATAATAGTGCTATGAAAATAAATATTTCTGTAATAATATTATTAGGAATAGCAAGTGTAATTTTTGGAGGAATTATTATTAGGTCCATAACACATCCATTAAATCTTTTAAAATCAGAGTTAGATTCTTTAGCAGAAAGAGGAGGAGATTTAACTAAAGAAATACAAGTAGATTCAGAAGATGAAATAAAAGATCTTTCAGTAAGTTTAAATAAATTTATACAAAATTTAAGAGAAATTATTAAAACAGTCAATGAAAGTTCTGAGAGTATAGAGGACGTTGTAGAGATTATAAAAGATAATGTTACAAATTTAAATTCAGACATAGAGGAAGTTTCAGCAACTACAGAGCAACTAGCAGCCAATATGGAAGAAACAACAGCATCAGCAGAAGAAATGCTAGCAACATCTCAAGAAATAGAACAAGCTCTTAATTCTATTGCACAAAAGTCTCAAAATGGAGCAATTAAAGCAGGAGAGATAAATAAAAGAGCAGAAGATACTAAAGAACGTGTACAAGCTTCACAGAAAAAAACAAATGAAATATTTAATAATACAAAAATAGAATTAAAAGAAGCAATTCAATCATCAAAAGTTGTTGAAGAAATAAATGTACTTTCTGAATCTATAATGCAAATAACATCACAAACTAATCTTTTAGCACTTAATGCGGCTATAGAAGCAGCAAGAGCTGGAGAAGCAGGAAAAGGATTTTCAGTTGTTGCTGAGGAGATAAGAAAACTTGCAGAACAATCTAAAGATACAGTAATAGAAATTCAAAACATAACGGGAAAAGTAACAGATGCTGTTAAAAATCTTTCAAATAGTTCAAATAAATTATTAAAATTTATGTCTGTAGAAGTAGATAGTGATTATAAGAATATGTTAGATGTAGCAGATAAATATAGTAAAGATGCTGATTTTGTTGATAATCTTGTGGCAGATTTCAGTTCAAGTTCAGAAGAACTTTTAGCATCATTACAGGATGTAATTAAAACTATAGATGGAGTGGCACAAGCAGCTGGAGAAGGAGCAGGTGGTACTACTGACATTGCAAGCAGTGTATTACAAGTTAATGATAAATCTAATTATGTTTTAGAGAATGCATTAAAATCCAAAGAAGATGCTCAAAAATTAAAGGATGAAATTTCTAAATTTAAGATTTAGAATATACTTAATTTAAGGTTGCATTTTAAAATATAGTTTAATTTAAGAATATAGATTAAAGTAATATTAAAGATAGATATTATAATGAAAATAATATCTATCTTTGTTTTTTTGTGTAGATAAAAATATTTAAATAAATATTAAGAATATATTGAAAATTACAAAATAAGATAATATAATATAAACAACATATTCGTGTAAAATATATACATAAAATTAAAACGTTTGCAATAAATACATATATAATATAAAATGTAAATATTATTAATTGAACCTTATATAATTTTTAATTAAATTTATACATATTAATATAACTAGCAAATATATTTAAATTTATACACTATTTAAGTACATAATTTTTTGCAAAACGGATATTAGTAAATATTATCAAAGGATAAAAAGAAAATATAAACTTTATAAATAATAAAATAGGCAAATCTATAAGTAAATAAATTGAGTTAAAAAATGATAAAAATCAATATTTATTCTAATAAAATGGGTGGAAATCAATATCTTGTTATTTGATGTAGTAAAAGAAAAAAATTATTAGTATATAAATATTTGATCAAGTAATAATTAAATTCTAAGATTAAATACAAGTTTTAAATTATTAAAATTATCATTCAAATTGTTACCATAAGACTATAAGTATATTTATTTTATAAATTTATAGTAGATGTGACGTTAAAATATAGACAAGCATATTTAATAGATAAACAGAAACTAGGTTTATATTTAAAGTGTAAATATATTAAATTTTAAATATATTTTAAATTTAAGAATTAATAAACTATCAGATTATATATTTAAGATAGATAAGTTCCAATAAAGTTTATTCATTAATATACATCATAGAATACTTATAAATTCTATGATTTACCAGTATAATGAGGAACTTATATAAAAAAGAAGAATTAAATAATTTTTAATGTAATCAATTACATGGAAATATTTGTTGTAATTCAACTATATTGATAGGGCAATATGAGAATTAATCAAATAAGTAATGATAAAGAAATTTTCTTAAATATAGATAGTTGTTGGTTCATCAGAAGTGAGGTGAGATATACAGTTATTTTAACAAAAGAAAAAAATCAAAGTAAGAAGATGTTAAAATTATTGTATAGGGGTGTGGAAAAATGAAAAAGTCTTTAACTAAGTTAATAGGGATTTCACTATTAGCAGCTGCAATGACAGTTACAAGTTTTCCAATTAATAATGCAATGGCAGCGGAAATTACAGAACAAACAACAATAGAAAATACGCAAGATGAATCATCTATAGAGAATTCACCATTAGCAGTGGATTTAGATGAAGAAAAAACAGAAACTGTAGATTTATCTGCAACAAGAGAAGGAAACAATTATCCTGTTGTACTTGTACATGGATTTATGGGATGGGGAAGAGATGAAGTAGGTGGATTTAAATATTGGGGGGGGACAGTAGACCTTCAAGAGAAAATGCGTGATGCAGGATATGAAGTGTATACAGCAACAGTAGGACCTGTAGCTAGTAACTGGGATAGAGCCTGTGAACTTTATGCTTATATAGTAGGTGGAAGAGTAGACTATGGTGAAGCACATGCTCAAAAATTTGGACATGAAAGGTATGGTAGAACATATCCAGGTATATACAAAAATATAAGTAATGAAAGAAAGATACATCTTGTTGGACATAGTATGGGCGGACAAACTGTTCGTGCACTTACACAATTATTAAGTGAAGGATCTGAAGAAGAAAGAGCATATAGCCAAAATAATTTATCACCATTATTTGAAGGTGGAAAACATTGGATTCATAGCGTAACAACAATTGCAACACCAAATGATGGAACAACAGCAGCTGATGGGAATCCAATAGTTGATATGGCAAGTCCTGCTTTTGGAGTTTTAGGAGCAGCAACAGGTCATAATGCTTTAGTTCAAAATGTATTTGATTTTAAACTAGATCAATGGGGATTAACAAAGAGAAAAAATGAATTACAATTTTCTTATTTAAAACGTCTTTTAAATAGTGATATATGGTATAAAACAAAGGATATATCAAGTTATGATTTATCAACATACGGAGCAGAAGAACTTAATAAATGGGTAAAAGCTCAACCAGATGTTTATTACTTCTCTTGGACAGTTTGTGCAACAAAGGAATCAATACTTACAGGATACCAAATTCCACAACCAGGAGTAATGAATAAGATGTTTTATCCAAACTCTTTTGTAATGGGTAGTTATACACGTAATGAAGCAGGTAAACCAGTTATAGATGAAAATTGGTGGCCAAATGATGGTTATGTAAACTGCATAAGTGAAAATGGACCTAAATTAGGATCTCATGATGTTATTGTAGATTATGATGGTACTCCTAAAAAGGGCGAATGGAATGCAATGCCTACACTTATGAACATGGACCATGAAGATATAATAGGACGTTTTGGTAATGTTAAAAATTGGTATATAAATCGTTGTGAACAATTAAGTAAATTACCAATGTAGGAATTATAGTTAATAATTAGATGGGGAAAAAATTCCCCATTAGTATATTAATTTATATTGAAAAATATGGATACAATTTTATAAGATAAAAACTATATAAATAAGGTCAGGACAAGAGTATATGGTTAAAAATAAGGGGGAAAAGAGATGAAGAAATCTTTAACTAAATTAATAGGTATTACTTTATTGGCGGTGTCTATGACGCTAACAAGTTTACCATTAAACGCTAGAGCGGCTGAACCAATAAATGTACCTCAAAATACACAGGTGCAAACTATTGATGATGAATCAAAGTCTCAAACATTTATTGAATCAGAAAAAAGTATAGCTGAAGAAGTAGAAAATACAAATTACGATAAAGCACAAGAATCACAAAAAGAATCAGGAAAATTAAATCAACAAAAAGAAATAGAAAAATCAGATGTGCAAGAAAAGAATGAGGAAAAAGAATTATCAAATACATCTGAAATAGATAAAAGTATTAATGAAGAAAATGAAATAAC
Source organism: Clostridium weizhouense (assembly GCF_019431045.1). Lineage (GTDB taxonomy): Bacteria > Bacillota > Clostridia > Clostridiales > Clostridiaceae > Clostridium > Clostridium weizhouense. The sequence continues at coordinate 5,270 of NZ_JAHXPT010000006.1, forward strand.
TAGTATTGAAAATGAAATTAGTAATATAGATAAAATAGAAAAAGAAGAGACTACTGATATTACTGAAGCAACTCCAATAGAAGTACCTAATTTAGCAGCAACTAATATAACAGAAGGAAATGACTATCCGATTGTTTTAGTTCATGGATTTTTAGGATTTGGAAGAGATGAACTATTAGGATATAAATATTGGGGGGGAGTTGTTGACATCCAAGAAAAATTAAGAGATTTAGGTCATGAAACTTATACAGCAACAGTAGGACCTGTATCTAGTAACTGGGATAGAGCTTGTGAATTATATGCATACATAGTTGGTGGTACAGTAGACTATGGTGAAGCACATGCTAGAAAATTTGGACATGAAAGATATGGTAGAACATATCCAGGTGTATACAAAAAAATAAGTAATGAGAATAAAATTCATTTAATGGGACATAGTATGGGTGGACAAACCATACGTACTTTAACACAATTATTAAGTGAAGGCTGTGAAGAAGAAAAAGCATGTGGACAAGAAAATTTATCACCATTATTTGAAGGTGGAAAACATTGGATCCATAGTGTAACAACAATATCAACACCAAATAATGGAACAACTTTGGCTGATGCAATTCCAGGAAGAATATTTTTAAGTTCTGCATTTGGTGTTTTAGGAACAGTAACAGGACATAATAATTTTATTAATTCATTGTATGATTTTAAACTAGATCAATGGGGATTAAAAAAAGAAGATGGCGACTCTAAATTAGACTATATAGATAAGGTGTTAAATAGTGATATATGGGATAAAACAAAAGATATAGCAACTTATGATTTATCAACAGAAGGTGCAAGAGAGCTTAACAAATGGGTAAAAGCTCAACCAGATGTTTATTATTTTTCTTGGTCAACATGTGCAACAAGAGAATCACTAATTAGTGATCATTCTATGCCACAAATTGGCCCAATGAATCCATTGTTTTATCCAACAGCAACAGAAATGGGAAGATATACACGTAATAGAAATGGGCTTCCTATAATAGATAAAAAATGGTTTCCAAATGATGGCGTTGTAAACACGTATAGTCAAGATGGACCTAAAGTAGCTTCAGATGATATAATTGAAAAATTTAATGGTCAAGCTAAAAAAGGACAATGGAATGTAATGCCTAAGCTTATAAATACAGATCATATGGACATTGTAGGTACATTTGGAGATGTGAAAGATTGGTATGCTGACTATGCAGAACAATTAAGTAATTTACCAAAATAAGATTAAAAAGTAATATTAAGAGCTAACTCAGTAACTTGAGTTAGCTCTATTAATTTAATTGGGAGTTATTATATATAAGTTCATCATTATACTAGCAAGTCATGTTATTTGTAAATATTTTTAAATTTATATTAACAAACAAACTGTATTTAAACTTATATAAATTAGTGTGTGTAAAAAATATATATAAATTAATTACAATCAACTAAGCTCTAGATTATATTAAATTTTTTAGTATAAATATTATTTAAAACTTAGAGAATTACAATTGTTAGAGAGAGCTTAAAATATCATCAATGTGTCCTTTAACTTTAACTTTTCTAAATTCTTTAACAATCAATCCATCTTCATTAATTAAAAAAGTACTTCGTTCTATTCCAATAACCTTTTTTCCAAACATAGTTTTTTCTTTTAATACATCATATAATGAACAAACAATTTTTTCTTCATCACTTAATAATAAAAATGGTAAGTTGAATTTATTAATAAATTTATCATGAGAAGATAATTTATCTTTACTAATTCCAATTACTATTGAATTTTTATCTTGTATAGTAGTGTAATTATTTTTAAAATCACATGCTTCAGCTGTACATCCAGGTGTATTATCTTTTGGGTAAAAGTATAAAATAACTTTTTTCCCTCTATAATTACTTAATTTATGACTTTTTCCATCTGAACCTTGAAGTTCAAAATCAGGAGCTAAATCTCCAATATTAACCATAATTGTTCACCTCCAAATATTAATGTTATTATATAATAATTATTATTAATTATCAATATAAATTTGTTAAAAAATATTATCTAAAAATATTTTCTTTATTTAATGTAATTTTTTAATATCAATATTTACTTAAAATACGGTTTTATTTATAGATTATTATGTCTTTTAAATTATCAGACAAGAGGTGAATTCTTTTAAGGATAAATTTATTTATATAATATCAATATTAATAATTTAATCTATTATAGATATTATACTAGCATTGTTATTTAGAATTTAATAAATGAATAATTGTAGATATTAAAGATAATATTAAAGGATAATTCACTATAAAAGTATAATGAAATTTTGTAAATTGATTATAAATCTTGGGGAGGAAGTTAAATTGGGTAGAGAAGAGTTATTAAGTATAGTTGAAAATTTAAATAATGAACTTATAGAAGTTTATCATAAACTACATCAAAATCCTGAATTACCAAATCAAGAGTTTGAAACTACAAATAATTTAAGAAAATTATTAAAAGATGTTAATATAGATATTATTGATTTAAATTTAAAAACAGGTTTAGTTGCAGAAATTAATGGGAGAGCTAAAGGACCAGTTATTGCTATTAGGTGTGATATAGATGCATTACCAATTGAAGAGGAAACAGATTTACCATATAAATCATTAATTAAAGGGAAAATGCATGCTTGTGGACATGATTTTCATATGGCAGTTATTTTGGGAGCAGTTTACTTGCTTAAAAAAAATGAACAAAATTTAAAGGGGAAAGTTAAAGTTATATTTCAACCAGCAGAGGAAAGTGCAGATGGAGCTAAGAAGATTATTGAGACTGGAGTTTTAGATGATGTTGATGTTATATTTGGTATTCATAATACACCAGATTTAGATAGTGGAGTTATTGGAGTTAAAACTGGAGCAATGACTGCAGCTGTTGATAGATTTGAAATAGAGATTTTAGGAGTAGGAAGTCATGCTGCAAAGCCAGAAAAGTCAATAGATCCAATTATTATTGCATCTAATATAATTATGTCACTTCAAACTATAGTAAGTCGTAATATAAGTCCAACTAGTAATGCACTTTTAAGTGTGACTCATATAGAAAGTGGAAATACATGGAATGTAATTCCAGAAGCAGCTTATATCGAAGGTACAGTTAGAACTTTAAATGAAAGTGATCGTAATTTAATATTTAAGAGAATGAATGAAATTATTAATGGTACATCACAATTGTTTGGAGGAAGTGCAAAACTTATTTGGCATTCTTCTTCTTCAGCAACAAATAATACTGAAAAATGGGTTAGACTATCAATTGAAGTAGCAAAAAATTTAAATTTTGATGTAAAAGAGATTTCAATGGGATTAGAAGGTGAAGACTTTGCATATTATCAACAAAAGATACCAGGAGCCTTTATAATTACTGGAATAGGAAAGTCATATGCACATCATCATCCTAAGTTTCAAATAGATGAGAATGTGATTTTAGATTATGCAAAATATTTTGCTAGTTTAGCAGAAAAATCATTAATAGAAATATCAAGTAGATAGTGACATTGTAGTATTAAAATTTATAAATGCAAAGTTAAAGGACAGTCTGAAAATGTTAGAAGTTTATTATTAGGAGCAGATATAGAAAAAGTAGCAAAAGGGATTTGGTTAAGTATATATTTTGTAAAAAATTAAAAGATGAAATGAATTAGAATATATATTAATGGGAATAAAAAAACTTAGAGTAGTTTATTTAAAATTAACTCTAAGTTTTTTATTGTATAGAAAATTAGAAGCTTTTTAAATTGACAAATTAAAAATTAGTTATATAATTTAATTATAATATACCCCCCTGGGGGGGAGGGGGAAGAGTATGAGCGAAGAAAGAAAAAAAGCATTGCAATCTTTAAAGACAGCAAAAGGTCAAATTGAAGGAATAATAAAAATGATTGAAGATGATAGATATTGTATAGATGTTGCAAATCAAATATTAGCAGCTCAATCGTTATTAAAAAAAGCAGATTTAATGATATTGCAAGGGCATTTACGTCATTGTGTAAAAGAAGCTTGTCTTAATAATGATACTGATCAAAAGATTGAAGAAATGAATAAAGTTTTAGAGAAAATACTTTCTAAATAGACAAATTAGAGAATAATATCAACATTTATTGATAATAAAACTAAGAATTGATAGGGGTGAATATATGAATAAAAAGACATTTAAAATAGAAGGAATGAGTTGTTCAGCATGCGCAAACAGAGTTGAGAGAGTAGTAAAAAAATTAGAAGGAATAGATAATGCAAATGTTAATTTTGCTACGGAAACTTTAAATGTAGAGTTTGATGAAAATAAACTAAATAATCAAAATATAGAAGATGCAGTTATAAAGGCTGGATATGGAGTTAAGAAAAATATAAAGACTTATAATTTTAAAGTTGAAGGAATGACATGTTCAGCATGTGCAAATAGAGTTGAAAGAGTTACTAAAAAATTAGAAGGTGTAGAAGAATCAGCTGTTAATTTTGCAACTGAAAGATTAACAATATCAATAGATGAAGATGAAATAAATTATGGTCAAATCAAGAATGTAGTAGATAAAGCTGGATATAAACTTATTGATGAAGAATCAATCAATAAACAAAGTGAAGATAAAAAGGAAGAAAATCCTTCAAAGCAATTATTAACAAGATTTATTATATCAGTAGTTTTAACTATTCCATTATTGATAATAAGTATGGGACATATGGTTGGAATGAGGTTACCATCTATAATTGATCCAATGATGAATCCTTTGAATTTTGCATTAATACAAGTTGTATTAACACTTCCAGTAATGTTAGTAGGATATAAGTTTTATAAGATTGGGTTAAAGAATTTATTTAAACTTAGTCCTAATATGGATTCATTAATATCAATAGGTACCTTAGCAGCATTCTTATATGGAGTATTTACGATATTTAAAATCAATCAAGGAAATCATGAATATGCAATGCACTTATATTTTGAATCAGCAAGTGTAATTTTAACATTAATAACATTAGGAAAATATTTAGAAGCAGTTTCAAAAGGAAAAACATCACAGGCTATTAAAGCATTGATGGGTCTAGCACCTAAAACTGCAACTATTATAAGAGATAATAATGAGATAACTGTTAAAGTAGAAGAAGTCATGGTTGGAGATATTATTTTAGTTAAACCAGGAGAAAAGCTTCCAGTAGATGGAGAAGTAATAGAAGGAACTACAGCAATTGATGAATCTATGCTTACAGGAGAGAGCATTCCAGTTGAAAAGACAATAGGTAACAGCGTTATTGGAGCAAGTATTAATAAAACTGGATTTATAAAATATAGAGCAACAAAAGTAGGAAAAGATACAGCTTTAGCTCAAATTATTAAATTAGTTGAAGATGCACAAGGTTCAAAAGCACCTATAGCAAAACTTGCTGATATTATTTCAGCATATTTTGTACCAATAGTAATTAGCTTAGCTATCATTTCATCATTAGCATGGTTAATAGCTGGAGAATCTTCTATTTTTGCATTAACAATATTTATTTCTGTATTAGTAATAGCATGTCCATGCGCTTTAGGTTTAGCAACACCAACAGCAATAATGGTTGGAACAGGTAAAGGAGCAGAAAATGGTGTGTTAATTAAAGGTGGAGAAGCATTAGAAACTACCTATAAATTAAATACTATAGTATTTGATAAAACAGGAACTATAACAGAGGGGAAACCAAAAGTAACAGATATTATATGGAATGATATTTCAGAAGAAGATATATTAATTCTAGCTGCAAGTGCTGAAAAAGGTTCTGAACATCCATTAGGAGAAGCTATTGTAAAAGAAGCAAATGATAGAGGTCTAGAATTAAAGAAAGTTGATAAATTTGAAGCTATTCCTGGTTATGGAATAGAGGCAATGATTGACGAAAAAAAAGTTTTCCTAGGAAATAAAAAGCTAATGATACAGAAAAATGTAGATATATCAGTATTAAATGAAAGAGCAGATATATTAGCTAATGAGGGTAAAACTCCTATGTATATAGCTATTAATTCACAAATAAAGGGAATAATATCAGTAGCAGATACTGTTAAGGAAAATAGTAAAGAGGCTATAAAAATTCTTCATGATATGGGAATAAAAGTAGCAATGATTACAGGTGATAATAAAAGTACAGCAAATGCAATAGCTAAACAAGTTGGAATAGATATAGTTTTAGCAGAAGTATTACCAGAAGATAAAGCAAATGAAGTAGCTAAGCTTCAATCAAATGGAGATAAAGTTGGGATGGTTGGAGATGGAATTAATGATGCACCAGCACTTGCTAAAGCAGATATAGGAATTGCAATAGGCTCAGGTACAGATGTAGCGATAGAATCAGCAGATATAGTTCTTATGAGAAGTGACTTAATGGATGTATCAACAGCTATTAAATTAAGTAAGGCAACCATCAAAAATATAAAAGAAAATTTAGGATGGGCATTTGGATATAATATATTAGGAATACCAGTGGCTATGGGAATACTTCATATTTTTGGAGGACCACTTTTAAATCCAATGATAGCAGCTGGAGCAATGAGTTTTAGTTCAGTATCAGTATTATTAAACGCTTTAAGGCTTAGAAATTTCAAAGCTTAAAATATCAACACTTAATCAAAATATAGATAATTTAGGAGGAATTGAGATTATGAAAAAGAAAATTTTAATTGAAGGTATGAGTTGTAATCATTGTGTAGGTCATGTAAAGAATGCTTTAGAAGGGTTAGATGGAGTAACTTCAGTAGAGGTAAGCTTACAGGATAAATATGCTTTAGTAGAAACAACAGTAAGTGATCAAGTTTTAAAAGATGCAATAGAAGATGAAGGATATGATGTTGTAGGAATTGAATAATTAAGGCACATTTAAAAAAATAATAGACCAGTATGCTCGTCTATTTTGTGTGATACTGCGTCAGCAAATTTATCTAATAGCTCGTTATTAACTAAATTTACTTCCTTGTCTGACACAAACTATACAATGCCTCTTTGATCTATTATTTTATTTCATGTGCCTAAAACTTATATAAAAATAAAAATATGTTTTAATAGCTGAATTTCCATTATATTAAAAAAGCAATATACATTTAAAACACATAAAAGTAAGGTTGTCCTAGTTAATAGGGCAACCTTACTTTTAATTTTAGCTATGTTTTACAATAGCAACATTCACTTAAAACATAACCTTAATTTTCCATAACTTTTCTGATTAGATCATAATTAGAATCATTTGCTTCAACGAAACCATTAACAGGAGTTGTTATATTACTAAAGTCATTAAATTCAACAAATGCCTTTTTGATAAAGTTTATACGTTCAGAATCCATATCAGGACTTACTGCAATAGCATCTTTTTGTATATTATCTGTCATAGAGATTATCTTTAGATTGTCCACATTAAGACCATTAACTTTTGCTTTATCAAACGCTTCATTATAAGTGGCACCAGCATCAAAAGCTCCATTTAATACTCCATCAATAACGTTATCATGACTTCCAGCAAAAGATACATTAGAGAATAATCTATCAGGATTCATATTATTTTCTTTGAAAATATGTCTAGCATATAAATATCCAGAAGCACTATTTTTATCAACATAAGCAAAAGTTTTATCTCTTAAATCTTCTAAAGTATTAATTCCAGATGATTTACTAGTAATAATATATCCATTATAATAAGTTTTACCATTAACACGAGGAGTCACTAAAGGGATAACGTTTGCGGTTTGCTTAGCTATAACATAAGCAAATGGAGAGAACCATCCCATATCAATAGTACCTTTTTTTATTTGATCGCTAAGTGCGTCATAATCTTTAACAATTATAATTCTTGGAGTAAGATTAATACTTTTAAATAGTCTTTCTAAAATAGGAAGATACATTTTCTTAATATCAGCAGGAGATGTAAAAGGATTAATTCCAATTATAATTTCATTTTCTCCTTTAAGGCTACTCATTTGATACTGTAAATTTTCAGAAGCAACACTTAAGGTTCCACAGTAATTAAGTAATTCATCTACTTTACCTTCATGTCTTTCAATCATGTCAATAGAATCAAGTGTTTCACGATTTGTATCTTCAATAGTACATGTTAAGTGACTAAGAGCTTGTTCGATATCAAATGCAACTTGAGTATTTGATTTAGAAACATCAGTTAAATTTAAAATAGAATCTTTAATATGTCCCATTGCTTTATAACTATTAGATAAAACTTTTAATGTATCATTAGAAATTTCATCAAGTTCGTTTATTGTATTTTTAGAATTTTCAGTTGCCACTTGTGTATCTTGAATGTTTAAAAGAAGGTCTTTAACATTCTGATCAATTTCCCTTGCAAATTTATCTGTTTCATCAGCCAGTTTTCTAATTTCATTAGCTACAACAGAAAATCCACGTCCAGCATCACCAGCACGTGCTGCTTCAATTGATGCATTTAATGCAAGTAAATTTGTTTGGCTTGAAATATCATGTATGTATTCTACAAATTTATTTATACTATTAGATGAATCATGAAGTTTTGAATTAGTCTCCAAAGAAACATCTGATATTTTTTTTACTTCTGATAATAAAGAAATAGTATTAGTCATTGCTGATTTACTTTTTTCAAGTATAGAGATAGTATCATCGGTTTTTTCTTCTACAGTCAAGATACTTTTGTCAATTTTTTCACAACTAGATACGACTTCATGAATTCCTGATTCAACTGTCTCAATACAAGCTAAATTGGTCGTAGAAAAATCAGAAATAATTTTATTTTTTTCTACTAAATGTGAAAAAGCTTCTTTGCTTTGTTTAGATATCCACAAAAGGTGTTCTACATCAAATCCCATTGTTTCAATCATGGAGTGTATATTTTTATATACTTCTTGTTGGCAACCATTTGAATCATTAAAACCAATATCATTTGAATTGTACTTTAAAGTATCAAAATAATAAAAATAAGATAATATCAATATAAAAGTAACTAAGCAGACAAGCAATTTTAGTAAGTTGTTTTCAATCAGGAAAGCAATACATATACTACTTAAGATGCTCAAAAGGATAGGTAATGCATATTTTTTTATTCTCATAAATCCAGTCCCCCTATAAAAGGTATTTGTTATTGTAACCCTGGTCCAATATATATAAATTATCCCACAAATAGAAATTTAATTCAATAAAAACATGAATTCGTTTACTAAGGAATGATAAAAATTTATCAATAGAATTGTTAAGTGAAACATCAAATAAATTAGTAATCATATTAAGGTATAAATTAAATTTAAAAAAGCATTGAGATTAATTTTATCAATGTTTTTTTATGTCGCTCATCGTGAAAATATACTAATCAATAAAAATTTTTTTATGATAGCTGATATATATACCAAATATAAAGATATTAAACTTTAATCATTCACTTAACAAATAAATTTTTTATTCAGTATATGTTATTAAAGAAGTTAGTAATGTTTTTATAAATATTTATCGAATATTATAATATGACATATTTTGTATAAAATATCTTGAACAAAAATACATAAATTCAAAATTTAGGTTTACATAAACCTTATATTATTACTTTTAGTAGGTATAAAAACACTTAATACAGATTTAAGCAACTTAAGGAGTGATTATATGCCTACAGATTTAATTGAAAAAATTGAACTATTTAAAGAAGACTCTAACAATTTCGTAGAAATACTTTATTATTTTAGTTCTAAAATTGATTATTTAAGTTATAAACTAAGATATCCAGAAGCGTCTACTGATCTTGTTATATACTTATATGAGCTTATATTAGATTTAAATATAAAAAAATTTAATAATGATGAAGAAGTATTAAAGTATATTAAAACATGTCTTAAAAACAAATCTATAAAACTATATTATAAAATAAATTCTTACAGGAATTTTTTAACATATAGTTCAGATGAAGAACTTTTAAATATATTAGATAAAAATAATTATAGTAATGAATATTCTAATGTAATGTTTAATGATTTAATCTCTTTATTAAAACCTAAACATAAGGAAATAATATTTTATAAATTTTATTTACAATTATCAGATATAGAAATTGGTAAACGATTAAAAATATCAAGACAAGCTGTTAATAAATTTAAAAGACAAGCTTTAAAATTTCTAAAAGAAAAATTATAGAAAGGGGATAATTATGATTGATGAATTAATGAAAACAGCTACGACTCAAGGTATTTGGGCAATTTTGAGTTGTGTACTTATAGTATACATATTAAAAGCACAGGAAACTAGAGATTTAAAGCAAGAGGAAAGAGAAAAAAACTATCAAGAGATAATAAAAAAGCTTACTGAAAAATTAAATACATTAGATTCAATAAATTTAACTGTAAATGAAATAAAGAATAAAATTAATTAGACTTTTTATTAACAGAATATAAAAGATATATTTACTGTATGAGTCTGCATCAAAATAAATTTAACACAGACCCATACAGTAAATATTATCTTATTAAGTTAATAATATCTAATAACATATCATGATATTCACCAAATTTATTATGTTCTAGGGCTAATTTTAAATATTCTTTAAAATTTCCTTTCATATTAAAAGCTAAATTTATATCTCCATTTGTATTTACAGTATTTTGGCCAATCCATCCAAAAATAGTAATTGATATATTATTATATTGATTTTTATCTATTAATCCTTCTTCTTTTAATTCAGAAAAAATTCCTAAAGATTCTCTAGGAGTACAATTATTTAAAGAAGTGCCACAAGCATTGAAAACTTTTTCTATATTTAAATTTCCATCAGTATCGTAATATTTATCTTTATTTTTATCAATTTCAAGTTTCATTACATTTTTTATCATGTCAATTGAATGGATAGAATTATCTTTACTATTTTGATCTATAAATATTTCATCTAATTTTTTCAAACGTTCTAATTTTTTAGGATCAGTAATCTCCTTATTTTTTAGATAATTTGTAGAGTTGGATAAATTTTTAGTATAAATGTTTGTTGGATTTATATTATTTTTTATTTTATTCAAATTACTTTCAAAGTTATTACTTTGATTAGTTTTCATTGTATTATTCAACCTATTAGATTGCTTATATATATTAGATAATGTTTTATTATAATTGTTTTGATTAATTTTAAATTCCATAAATTATAAAAACCTTTCTAAATTTATTTTTAATTTGTTATATTATCGATCCTTTATATTTTAATTTTCGTGCATAAAATGTAAAAATTTACCCTGAAATTAGATATACTTTGATTAGACAAACTTTTTATAAGTAATATGTTATAACATAAGTAAGTTTAATTTTTGAGGAGAGATTTATGCAAAAAAAATATTTAATAATATTTTCTTTAATAATTGTAAGCATGTTTACAATTCGATTTATATATGTTTATAATCAAAAAAATAGCTTAAACACTTTTATGTTTAATAATAATGTGTATATTGTAACTAATGAAAAAATAAGTGAAGATCTTGTAGATGAAGAATTAGGGAAGATTACTTGTAAAACTAATAAATATCCAAAGACTAATTTAGAAGCTTCAAAATTGCAGGTTAATACACCTATATATGAGTATAAAGACTCAGGTGATGATGAATTATTTTCTGTTAAGATAATAAAGTATGATAATAAATATTATGTATGTAGAAAGATAATAAATAATTAAATTAGAAAAACAATACAAAATCCAGAAAATATTTACTTATTATTTTATGGAACAGCTAGATATATTTTAAATTTAAAATATATCTTGGGTTTAATTATGGCTCTGCTTGGAGTATGAATTCTTTTTAAAAAGAATTAAACATTAAATAATTTGGAATGGATAATGATTAAAATTTATATAAATTAGGTAGGAATCTAGAATGTATATTATTAATAGACTAAAAGCAAATTTTAATAACTTTATAAAAATAAATAAACAAGGGTATATAAAATTAATTTTAACTATATATGTATTGTTAATTGGGGTATTAGGACTTATTGATATAATTTCATATAAAAGTTTTGATTTATTTTTTATTCCATTTTTTGTTATATGTTGTTTAGTAAAGATGTATTGGAAACATAAATAGAAATAAAAATCAGGTAATATTTTTGTGTTACCTGATTTTTCTATAATTGTTAATTTTTAAAGTATAAGAATAGTTACTATAATAGTACATTTTTACTTAAATAATTTTACTAAATCAATTTATACAATTCAGATTCTTCTTTTGATATTCTTTTTTTAATTTCTTTTAAAATCATATTTGTTTCATGTACAAATCCACTTATATTTGTATTTATTTTATTTTTAGTGTTGTGATTATCTTTATAATTTGTAAATGTATTAGATATATTACCCATTTCAGTCATATATAAATTAGCTAAAGTTTTTAAATTATTATCATTTCCATTAATTAAACTAGGATATAAGAATTTATCCTCAGAAGCTAAATGCACATTTAATTTACCAGCTAGCTTATTTATATGAGTAACAAACTCATTTAAGTGTTCTATATAATCAGATTTATTTATTATTTTATCAATATGGTTTACTTCTTCAAGAATTTCCTTATGTTGTCTTAAAAAACTATTTATATTTATCATTTAGTATCACTCCTATTTATAACTTGCTAGATTATATTTAGATTATATATGGATATTAAGGATTAATATGTAACAAAAGTTACGAAAAATTAAAAATTATTTAGTTAAGTTAGAAAAATAAAGAAAAGTAAAGATAAATTAAATAAAAATTAAGTTTAATATGGTTTTTTAAGAAAAATATAACTTGCAAAAATATACGAACGTATGTACGATATAACTGTAAGGTATATCAAATAAAATAATAGATTAATATATGGGTCTATTATTTTATTTGAATGTTGATAAAGTCTATGAATGATATTGAAAGGTGGTTAGGTTTTTGGAAAATAATACATCACAAATAACATTAAAAGAAGTAATAGGATTAGATTTAGCGATTAAAAAAGCTGCAAAAAATCTTATAGATTCAGCAGCAAAAAAACTTATAGATTCAGATCATGAGAACAAAGATAATAAAGCTTGGTGGAAAGAAAAGACTCTTTATGAGGGGATTAATATGATTAATAATGCTGAAAAACGTGGTGAAGAACGTGGAAAAAAAGAAAAGGCATTAGAAATTGCAAGTAAATTATTATTAATGGGTTTAAGATTAGAAGAAATTTCAGATGTTATAGGGTTACCAGTTGATGAATTATACAAATTAAAAGCCTAATACACTTTTACTAACGAGTAAGGATTATTTTAACTAAGGATTAAAAAGTACTATCCAAAAGTATTGGGTATTATTAAATTACAGATTTAATTATAAAATAAAGTTCATAATATATATTAAAAAGTACATAAGGCACAATCAAAAAGATTCATTGCAATTTTAGAATTGTTATTTATTTTTATGTGCCTAAATAAAATTTTAAGTTTTAGGATAAACCTTAAATTATAATAAGGTTTATTTTTTTTATCCAACTATTGACTATAGTGTATATACTGTATATAATACTATATATACAGTATATATACTTTAAGGAGGAAAATTGATTGAAGATATTATTATCTAATAAATCTGATTTACCTATTTATGAGCAGATAAAAGCACAAATTAAAGAACAGATAATGTCTGGTAAAATTGCAGAAAATGAATTTTTACCATCAATAAGACAATTAGCTAAAGATTTAGGTATAAGTGTTATAACAACAACTAGAGCATATTCAGATTTAGAGGAAGAAGGATTTATAGCAACTATTAGGGGAAAGGGAAGTTTTGTACTTCCTAAAGATAATGAAATGGTAAAAGAGCAGTATTTAAAACGTATTGAAGAAGCTTTCACTACAGCAATTGAAAATGCAAAATTAGCAAAGGTTTCAAACGATGAACTTATTATCATTTTAGAAAATTTGATGGAGGAAGATAAGTAATGAATGCACTTGAAATAAGCAATTTAAATAAAAAGTTCAAAGATTTTAGTTTAGAAAATATAAATTTAAGTTTACCTAAGGGTTATATATTAGGATATGTAGGACAAAACGGGGCAGGAAAGACTACAACTATAAAACTTATTATGCAACAGTTAAAAGCAGACAGTGGAGAAATAAGTGTATTTGGAAAAGAGTATAAAGGAAATGAAGCTCTATTCAAAGATATGATTGGATTTGTGGGAGATGAATGTTACTTTCCAACAATTTTTAAAATAAAAGATGTAATTAATACATTAAAAGATTTTTATCCCTCATTTAATAAAGATAAATTTAATCATTATATAGATTTATGGGAGTTACCAAAGGATAAAAAGATTAGAGAGTTCTCAAAAGGTATGAAAATAAAACTAACATTTGCAAGCATATTTGCTAGAAAAACGAAGTTACTTATATTAGATGAACCAACAAGTGGCCTTGATCCTGTAATTAGAAATGATATTTTAGAGTTACTACAAGAATATATAGAAGATGGTGAAAAGAGTGTATTATTTTCAACACATATTACAAGTGATTTAGAAAAGATAGCTGACTATATATTTTTTATAAATAAAGGAAAGATGATGTTCAATGATACTAAAGACAACATTTTAGAAAAACATTTATTAGTAAAGGGTGGTATAGAAGATTTAACACCTAATATAAAAGAAAAATTAATAGGATGTAAAGAATCAAGTGTTGGATTTAAAGGATTGATATATGATAAGGATAGAAAAAATTTAAATGATAAATTATTAATTGAAAAACCATCTATTGAAGAAATAATTGTATTCTATATAAATAAGGAAAAGGAGGAGAAATAATGAATGCTATAAATTATTTAAAGTTTGACTTTAGAATAATAAAAGGAAGTATAAAGTATTACTCATTATTTTTAGTGGCTTTTGCTATATCATTATTTTATTCAGAGAGTAGCCTTAAGGCAATGAGTTACTTATTCTTTGTTTTAATTATTGTTGCAGTATTACCATTTAGTTCAGAAGGTAATCAAAAAAGTAAAGAAATGTATTCTATGTTTCCATCTAAAGTATCAAGTATGGTAATGGGAAGATTCTTGTATTTAATAATATTAAATATTATGGTATGGGTTATAGAAATTCTTACAATGATACATTTTTATAATATTGGTTCAATGGATACATCTGAAATTATTTTAATATGTTTTGCAGGAATAATTACTACAATTATATGTATGATTCAGTATTCAGTTTATTATAAATTTGGAATGGAAAAGGGAAGAGCTATTTTAATGTTAGTATATATGGTTCCGGCATTTTTTATATTCTCATTACCATCTATGTTAAAAGAAAAAACAATTCCTAATGATATATTAAATATTATCGTAACTAATAAAGTAATCATAGCTATTGCATCTATTATTATATTGGCAATTGTAGGCGGGATATCATATTCAATATCATGTTTAATTTGTGAAAATAAGGATATATAGATAAAATTATAAAATTAAGGTTAATTTAAGAAAATATTAATATGTATATGACTAAATTTAAGTTATAATAAGCCGATAAATATAATAGATTATTAAATAGTATAAATAGTCCTTAACTTAAAATAATTACCAAACTAATTTAAATAATGCTAAAACTTATCTAATTTATTAATTGTTTTATATCAAAATAATCATTTTATAAACAATATAAATTGGATAAATTCAATATAAAAGTAGAAACAGGGGGTTAAAAAAATGAAATTAAAAAAGACATTATCAGTTATTATGGCAGCTACTTTATCAATGTTTACAATTGCAGGGTGTAGTAGCGAAGCTATGAGTTATTCAAAGGAAATTAACAATTTAGCTAAATGGGAAGCAACAAACTCAGAATTTACAGGGGAAGTTAATATTGAAGCTCAAGGAGAAACAAATAAGTTAACTTTTACTGGTACAAGCTATAATAAAGGGCAAGATCAAGGATATGTAGAATTTAAATTTAATGATGCAAGTGGAAAAATTAATATTCCAGAATTAAAAATATATATGGATAAAGGTATAGCTTATATGAACAAGAGCTATTATGTAAATAACTTTACTGCAAATGGAGCAACAGCACCAGCAGGTCTTGTTAATTTACCATATGAATATATAGGAATAGATTCAGGAATGGATATGAGTGCCATAAAAGAAATGACAAAATCACCAGATTATTTAGCTAACTTAGGTAAAATGATCTTTGGAGATAATAAGGTTGATTTACCTTTAGTTCAAAATGGAAGAGAATATTCTATAAATATGAATTCAGATGAAATGATCGAATTAGTTGCAAAAGCAGCAAAAGCAATGGTAAATAACTTAGATTCTAGTAACTCTGGATTAAATTTAGGATTTGATGCACAAACAATAAAAGATATTCAAAAATCTGTAAATGACCCATCATTCAATGATGCATTAAATCAAGCTAAAACTTTAATGCAAGGATCAACATTAACTACAAAAGAAACTTTCTCTGATAAAGATTATAAATCAGAAATGAATATGAATTTACAAATAAAAGATATGGCAAAAATAAGTATAAAAGTAAATACTACAAGTGCTAAAGCTGAAGCAAAGAATATTGAAATCCCAAGTAGTAAAACTACTCTTAAACAAGATGAATTCATAAAATTACTTGTTCCAGAAGAAGTTAATAACAATGCTACAGCAGCATAAGAGAATAAAATATATTTTATAAGCATAAATTAGTAATATAATTTACCTAATTAATAGATAAGATAAGCCGATTTAAAATGATTAATATCATTTTGAATTGGCTTATTTTTATTTTTTAGGAAATTATAACGTAGTCAAATTTCTAGATAACTTTAGATTATATTTTTGATTTGACAATGGACGATGGACAATTGGCAATGAATGAAGAAAGCCTGTGGCTTTCAACCACAATTGTGCATTGTCAACTGTCAATTGTCCATTGAAACGTGGTGTATATATATTTATATTTAAAAACAATATTGACAGTAATATTATTAGAAAATAATATTATTTAATAGATATTATTACAATAATAGAAAAAGTTTGATATAATTTATAAATAAAAGGGCATATCATTTAAAAAATTATGAAATATAGCTCAATAACTTAATAGGTAAGTTGGAAACAGTGAGCAGCTCTCTTAATTTGGGCACCTTGAGAGCTAGGAGTTAGTGGTGCAACCCGCCAGCAATTAATTTATTTAATTGGTGGTATTTTTTTATGCCTAGGAAAGTATAGAATTTTGTAAACCTAAAATGCTAATAAAACCTAAGGTAAATGAGATATTTTGAATGGAGAAAGGACAATGGACGATTGACAATTTAGGATGAAATCACTTTGTGATTTCTAAAATATATATTTTTCAGAAAGCCTGTGGCTTTCAACCACAATTGTGCATTGTCAACTGTCAATTGAAACGTGGCGTAGCCACTTTTGTTATGCCAATTTTAAATTAAAGGAAGGATGATGAATTTTGGATTATGCGTTAGTAATTATTATAGGACTAGTTATAGGGAGTTTTTTGAATGTATGTATTTACAGGATTCCAAGAGAAGAATCAATTTCTTATCCACCATCTCACTGCTCAACATGCAATCATAAGTTAAATCCTCTAGATTTAGTACCTATATTTAGTTATATTTTTTTAAAAGGGAAATGCAGATATTGTAAAGATAAAATTTCTTTAAGATATCCATTAATAGAATTATTAAATGCATTATTATATTTGCTTATATATGTAAATTATGATTTTACTTTAGACTTTTTTAAATATTGTATTTTTTCATCTCTTTTAATAGTTATAGCAATGATTGATTACAATACACAAGATGTATATACATCATCCATTATATTTGGAGGTATTGTTGGAGTAGCATTTGAAGCACTTGGATATATAGTTTACAAAAATGAATTTATGCAACCTATTTTTGGAGCAATAATAGGGTTTGGAATTATAGCATTAATTGTGATACTAACAAAAGGTATGGGAGATGGGGATGCAGAAATAGCTTTAATTTGTGGGTTATTTTTGGGTGTTAAAGGTGTATTACTTACTCTATTTTTAGGAATCATTATAGGAGGAATAATAGCAATAATAATTTTAGCTTTTAAATTAAAAAACTTAAAAGACAGTATGGCATTTGGACCTTGTTTAGCAATAGGTGCTTTAATAACTATGTTATGGGGAAATGAAATATTATCAACATATTTATCATTATTTATTTAACATAATGTTAATATTTAATATAAAGCTCATGGACAGAAAAAAATAAGAAACTCGACTCATCTTCATTCGTTGAGTAAGTTCGAGGAATAAAATATAAAATTGCACTCTGTGAAAGTTTGAAGAACCAAATATAAAATTTGGATTCTCACTTTTGACTCTCACTTAAGAACTCCAAAAATAAAGTTTAGTCCAATTAATGCATGCTCCCAATCAAAGATTGCTGACAAGCAATTAATTTGACAAATCTTTATTAGGAGATTCTAAAAAGCAAATTCCAATACCAGTTCGCCATTATATTAAACAGCAACATTTAAATAAATTAATTTTTAATTGAGATAATACATAATAACTTAAAAGTTAAATAAATTTTGGTTATTATATGATTAATATTGAAAAAATATACATAAAAAGATAAAATTGAGATAAAATACAGTATTTATCAAAAGTGATAGGGGGACTGTTTCATGGCTAATGAAAAGAGAAGATTAGGAAATATCCTTGTAAATGCAGGAAAAATAACAGGCTACCAATTACAAGATGCATTAAAATCTCAAAAAATTCTTGGAAAGAAACTTGGAGAAATACTTGTAGATAGCAACATAATAACTGAAGAAGACATAATAGAATCAATAGAACAACAAACTGGTATAAAAAAAGTAGATTTAAATACAATAAATTTTGATAAAAAAGCTATAAGTATCATACCTCAAAATTTATGTAATAAATATATATTAATCCCTTTTGGTTTTGAAAATAACAAAATAAAAGTAGCACTTGCAGATCCATTAAATATATTTGCTATAGATGATGTTGCTATATCTACAGGATTTGAAATAGAATCCTTTATAGCAAAGAAAGATGATATTAAAAAGTTCATAGAAATATATTATAGTAGTCAACAAGTTAGCATGGCAGCTATGCAACTTTCAAAGGAAAGTAGTAAGTATAAAAATGTAAATATAAATGTAGAAGATGTTGATGATGTAAAAAATGCACCCGTTGTTAAAATGGTTGATTATTTGTTTAAAAATTCAATAGAGATGAAGGCATCAGATATTCATATAGAACCATTTGAATATGAAATAAGAATAAGATATAGAATAGATGGACAATTACAGACAGTTAATGTTCTTAATATAGACAGTTTGGGACCATTAGTTACAAGAATAAAAATACTTGCAGGATTAAACATAGCTGAAAAAAGAATTCCTCAAGATGGAAGAATAATGGTTAAGGTTGGTGGAAAAGATGTAGACCTTAGAGTTTCAATACTTCCAGTAGTTTATGGAGAAAAAATTGTTATAAGAATTTTAAATACGTCTAATTATAATGTTGGAAAAGAGAAACTTGGAATAAGTGAAAAGAATCTTGAAAAATTAAATAGAATAATAACTAATCCTCATGGAATAGTTTTAGTTACAGGTCCAACAGGAAGTGGAAAATCCACAACTTTATACACAGTTTTAAATGAACTGAATTCAAATGATGTGAATATAGTAACGATTGAAGACCCTGTTGAATATACCTTAGCTGGTGTAAATCAAGTAAATGTAAATGTAAAAGCTGGGCTTACATTTGCAAATGGTTTAAGAAGTATATTAAGACAAGACCCAGATATAGTTATGATTGGGGAAATTAGAGATAATGAAACTGCTGAAATAGCAACAAAAGCAGCGATTACAGGACATTTAGTATTAAGTACATTACATACAAATGATGCACCATCTTCAATAATAAGACTTATAGATATGGGGATAAAACCTTATTTAGTTGCAACATCTGTTGTTGGGATAATGGCACAAAGATTGGTAAGAAAAATATGCACTAAATGTAAGGAATCATATAAAGCTAATCAATATGAAAAAGAAATACTTAAAGTAGATAAAGACAAGCCTTTAACCTTATATAGGGGAAAAGGGTGTGGATATTGTAATAACACTGGGTATTCAGGAAGAATAGGCGTTTATGAAATTATGGAGATAACAAGAAGACATAGGGAAGCTATAAATGCAGGATCAAATTCAGACATACTTAGAGATATTTCAGTCGCAAATGGAATGACAACTTTAGGGAATGAATGTAGTGATTTGGTGATTAAAGGCGTAACCACAATGACTGAACTTGCAACAATAACACTTATAAATGAAGATTAAGGGGCCAATTCGCCCTTATACTACAATATAACCTTTGCTTAAAACATGGTAAAAGTAGACTAAGTTAGAATTATATTAGGGGGTGTACAGAGAGGATGGGAAATTATAAATATAGAGCAATGAATTCGGATGGGGAAAAAATTGAGGGAACTCATGAAGCTGATTCTGAAGGAGACGTTATTGATTTTATTTCATCAAATGGATTTTACCCCTTAAAGGTAGAGGAGATAATTGAAAGCAAAAATATTGAAATTAATCTTAATAACAAAGTAAAGATAAAGGATATTTCTGTTTTTTGTAGACAATTTTATACGATGTTAAATGCAGGAGTACCAATACTAACTTGTTTAAATATCTTAACTAATCAGACGGAAAATAAGAAATTAAAGGAGACATTAAAAGAGGTTGAAGATGATGTTGAGAAGGGTGGAATATTATCAGATGCTATGAAAAAGCATAAAGAGGTTTTCCCTGAACTTTTGACAAGTTTAGTAGCAGCAGGGGAGGCTAGTGGTACTTTAGATAGCATAATGCTTAGAATGGCAAATCATTATGAAAAGGAAAATAAGATTAATAATAAGGTTAAAAATGCAATGATTTATCCTGTTATATTAAGTTTTGTAGCACTTGGAGCGGTAATATTTATTTTAACTTATGTAATGCCAACTTTCGTTACAGTATTTGAAGGAACAGGAACAAAACTTCCATGGAGTACTAGATTTTTACTTTGGGCAAGTTCATCTTTAACTGAACATTGGTTTGGAATATTACTTGCAATAATAGGAATTGTTATTGCACTTAAATATTATTTTAAAACAGAAAAAGGTTCAATTGCATCAAGCAAGTTGAAGCTTAAATTTCCAGTACTGAGGAAACTTAATGAAATGATTATAGTATCTAGATTTACAAGAACATTATCTACATTATTATCAAGTGGATTACCATTAGTACAATCATTACAAATTGTTACAGGTGTTGTAGAAAACAAGCTAGCTCAACAGGTTTTATCTAAGGTCAAAGAAAAAGTAGTTAGAGGAGATCCATTAAATACTTCTTTAAAAGAAACTAACTTTTTTCCTCAAATGCTTTATTCAATGATCAAGATAGGAGAAGAAACAGGATCACTTGATGACATTTTAAATAAGACAGCAGATTTCTATGATGAAGAGCTAGAAACAAGAATCCAAGCTACGGTTTCTTTAATGGAACCTATATTAATAGTGATAATGGGACTTGCAATAGGATTTATAATAATTTCAATAATGATTCCAATGTTTGATAGTTATAACAAAATTTAAAAATGGGGGGGATTTTCATGAACAAATCATTAATTAAACCAATCAACAATGAAATCTTAAAGAAAAAGAAAAAAGGATTTACACTTGTAGAACTTATCATCGTTATTGCAATTATTGCAATTTTAGCGGCTATAGCTATTCCTAAATTTGGACAAGTTAGACAAGATGCCAAAGTAAGTAATGACATAGCAGCAGCTAAAAATATTCAAAGTACAGTTGCTATGTTAGTTGCTAATGGAACTATTAAAGAGGAGAAGGACATTACGGTAGATGAAAATGATGATTATGGTAAAGAGATAATTAAGAGAATTGATGGGGTAACAGTTCCAAAGGCAATAAAAGGTGAGAATTTTAAAGTTAAATTCGATAAAGGAGATGTAAAAGTTTTGGTAAATGGTGTGACATTAGCACCTGCTGATGAAGATACAACATCTGAATATATGAAAAAAGTAAATGGAAATACAGATAATGAAAATACAGATAATGAAAATAATTAAATAAACTACAACAAAGTGTAAAGCTTAATTTTTAGGCTTTACACTTTACTCTATTAGCAACTATTAATTGAAATTGACAATGGAGAATGGACAATTGACAATTTGGGATGAAATCACAAAGTGATTTCTAATATATTTTTTAAAGAAAGCCAATGGCTTTCCACCATAATTGTCCATTGTCAACTGTCCATTGTCAATTATAAAAACGGGGAGGGAATTAAAAAAATATGGATAAGTTAAAGTTTGATTTTAGCAAGATAAAGGATTTTATGAATCTTGATGTTAAGGATTTAAAAGATAAGTTATTAAAGGGTACTAATAAGATAAAAAAGAACTCCCTTAAAAAGAGAGAGAAGAAGAGAAGAGTTGTGGCTTTTGATATGGGGAGTAAGAGCATAAAGATTACGGAAGGAATTTATTATAAGGGTAACTTAACAATTGATAAGTTTATAGAGTTTCCTACTCCTGAAGAAGCTATTATTGATGGTTTTATAGAAAAACGTGAACTACTTGTTACTGAATTAGGGAAGGTTTTAAAGCAAAATGGTATAAGTGCAAAGGAAGCTACTTGTACTAATAATTCATCTTTAATTATTAATAGAGAGCTTATGATTCCAGAAGTTCAGGAGGATGAATTAGAAACTGTTGTAAGATATGAGATTCAGCAATACTTACCTATAAATTTAGATGATTATATATTGCAAATTACATTAATAGGAGAAGAATTTTCGGATTCAGGAAAGAAATTAGAAATTAGAGCAATTGCTTATCCTGAAAAGATGGCAAGGGGATATTATGATTTTTTAAAGGCATTAAATTTAAAACCTTTTGCATTAGATGTTAATTATAATGCTGTAAATAAGTTGATTAATTATATAGATGTCATTAATAAACATCAATACAAAAAGGAGGATTCAGTTGCTTTTATTGATATGGGCGCAACTACTTTAGACGTTGATATTTATAATAAAGGAATTTTAAAATTTACTAGAATAATAAAAACTGGTGGAGTTTATCTTGATGAAATCTTATATGAAAGCGGCAATATTCCAATTGAGGAGATACAGGATTTTAAGATAAGCTGTATAGATTTAGAAAAAGAAGATTTAAATCCTCAAAATGAATTGATAAAGAATACTTTAGATGAATGGATTGATAAGATAGAAAAAATAATAGGGTTTTATAAGAGTAAAAATTTTGGAGATGAAGTGGACAAGGTTTTTATTCATGGTGGAACATCAAGGCTTAAAGGTTTAGAAGAATATATGACATTAAAGCTTGGAATAGAAACAATAAAGGTAAAAGAACTTCCACAAATAACTCTTAATTCTAATAATGATAGTCCTAAGAACATAGATAAGTTTGTTAATGTTATAGGCTCACTTATAAGGCTATAGGGGGAAGAAGATAATGAGAGATATAAACTTTTTTAGTAAGTATCAAAGACAAAATAATCAAAAAAAAGATTCATTGATTTATGTCTATAAGTTAGCAGCCTTAGTGGGAGCTATTATAGTTATTTCTTTAGGTGTTAATACATTTAGAATATTTTCATTAAATAAAAGTATAGAATCTTATAATGAAAAGTTAAATGCACCTGATATTCAAGAAAAACTTAATGAAGCAGAAAAAATAAATTTTAAGATAGATGTATTATCCAAATATGATTCTACATTAAGTGAGTTATCTAGTGTGATTTCAAAAAGAGATAATGTATCAGATAAATTATTAAATGATATACGTTCAACTATTCCAACGGATGTATCTTTTAAAAACTTAGAGATAAATAATGATGTTTTAACTTTACAAGGGGTATCAAAATCAAGAGAAGCAGTGGGTGAAATGCAACACAATTTAAAAAAATTAGATGTAATTAGAGAAGCTTTTGTTAATTCATTAGATATTGGTGGTTCTGTAGAGGGAGAATACTCCTTTGATATAAAATGCGTGATAAGGGGTGTTAATTAATATGAAGATAAGTAAAAGAGAAAAGATGATGCTATGTATATTAGGTATTGTATTAATTAGTATTCTTTATTATCAATTTATATATTTAAAACAGACTTCAAAGATAGCTGATAAGACAAAATCAAAGAATGAGATTGAAGAAAAATATAACAATTCTATAAATACAATTAATGCTTTAGATAAAAGGAAAAGTGATATTAAGGTATTGGACACAAAAGTAAAGGATAAATCATCTCTATTTTTCCCAACAATAAGTCAAGAACATATAATTTTAGAACTAGATCAATTACTTAAAAAGAGTGGATTAGATGGTGGATTTAATTTTAAACCTATAGCTGTTGAAGGAGTAGAATCTTCGGAAAAGACACAAGAAAATTTGAAAGAAAGCTCATTGCAATCAATGGTTGATAATTATAAGGCAATAGATAAGAATAATAAAAATTCTAGTGTGAATAGTAAAAGTAATCAAAGTGAAGAAACACAAGTTTCTTCAAGTAATTCTGAAATTAAAGAGAAGAAATCACAAACTAGTGAAGGTGATTCAAACAAATCTAATGATTCTAAGAAAACATCAATAGAACAGATTAAATTAGAACTTAATTTTAATGGAAGTTATGCTCAATTAAATAACTTTTTAAATTCAATCAGATTATATAATAGAAAAATTGTGGTTAATTCTATATCAATAAATCAAAAAACTTTAGAACAGATAAGTGGAAATATGAATGTTGAAATATATGCAGTTCCAAAGATACATGATGATTTAGAAGAGTATTTAAAATGGAGTTTAAATAATACTTATGGTAAAAATGATCCATTTAGTGGTGAAGCAGCAGGAAATAGTATAGTTTCTAAAGATGAAAAAACTAGTGATTTTATTATGTCATCAAAATCAAACACCTCTGTTTTACCAACAGTTATGATAGGAAAAAGTAATGATAGTTTGAGAACTTCTTATGTATATGAAGATAGTAATAATCAAGAAGAAATTGAAATTGTGTTAACAAAAAATGATGATAAATATTATTATAAATACAAGACAACAAATGAATCATATCCATCTCAATATGGAGGACTTGGAGTAGAATTTATTCCTGTATCAGACAATATTGTTATAGATGTTTTAAGTGAAAGTAGGGTAACTTCAAATGATAAATCTGGAGTGAAGATAAGTATTAAAAATGATACAGACAAGCTAGTGAAAGTAGAAATAAGTGGAGATGATACTAAAGATCCAAGAGTAGTAGTAAATGGAGATGGCAAAAACATAAGCGTGAGTAATAAGTAGATTATGTTTTAAATTAAAGTTGATCTTATAATATAAAGCTCATGGACAGGGAATTTGCTTTAATAACTCCAAAAATAAAGATTAGTCCAATTAATGCATGTTCCCAATCAAAGATTAGGACAAGCAATTAATTTGACAAATCTTCATTAGGAGATTATAGAAAGCAAATTCCAATGCCAGTTCGCCCTCATATTATAAGATCAACAATATATAAAAGCATAGTTAGTAAGTAGAATAGTAAGGATATCCTAAATAAGTAGGTGAGGATTTAGATTGAATATTAAGAAGAAACAGAGAGGTTTTACTTTAATAGAGATAATAATAGCATTTGCTTTATTTGCGATAATGATGGGTGGAATATATGGGATTATTTTATTGGCTATGAATAACAATAAAGCTGGTGAGGTTAAGCAGAAGGCAGCTTTGTATGGACAAGAAGTATTTGAGGATATTAAGAGTGGAAGTATAAATAAGATTGATAATGAAATGTATGATATTTCAGGAATAAATTTAAAGGAGGATTCTTCTAGTATTTTTAAAGGAAAAAAAACGTTTAAAGATGGGTATGAGGCTGAGATCACAATGGAAAGAAATACATCGATAACCCTTAATCATTCAAATGATAATATTAAATTTCATGATTTCAATATAACAGTTAGTGGAGAAAATGGTTTAATAAGACTTAAATCAGATGATAAGGAAAAAAGTTTACATTATAATACGGAATCTGATGATTCACTAAAGATAATTGTTAACACAAAAACAAAGGATAAAATAAAGCAAGTAGAAATTAAGGATGAGAAAAATAATAAACTTTTAACTCTCTATCATGAAATAGGTAAGGATAAAGAAAACTATCAAATAAGATTATTTTTAGATTTAAAGGATTATAGAGCTATTAATAAGGATAGTAGTTTAAAGAAAATTATTATAGATGTATATAATGAGGATGATATTCCATTAAATATTATTTTAAAAAATTCATCAAAAGTGAATGTATCAGTAAATGGTAATTTAGGGAAGGTTCAAGGATATGATATTAATTCAGAGCTTTATAATATAACAGTTGAGATTAAGAATAAAAATATTAAGAGGGATGAAAAATTATTCACTGGATATTCTACTCAAAATGTAAGATTTAATTAGGCGGTGATTAAATGAAGAGAAAGAAAAAAGGGTCTAGTTTAATTACTGTAGTTATTATTTTTAGTGTTTTAATTACGGTAGGAACAGCTATGTTATCAATGACAGTTGGAGACTACAAGATGAGAGTTAAAGAAAGTACGCAAATAAAAAATTTGTATTCATCAGAATCTGGATTAGATTCAGCTTACTATATAATTATTAAAACATTTGATAAAGCTGCTGAATATGGTGACTTTAAGGTTAAACAACTTAAAGCAGGAAAGTGTCAATGGGAACCACATCAAAGATTATATGAAATAGCTAAAGAAAAACGAGATAATGTTCTTAATAATAAAAATTCAACTTCATCAGAATGTAAAAAGGCTAAAAGGCAATTTAACAATGAATTAGAAGAACTTTCCAAATTAGAATTTGAAAGAAGTTTTAAAAATTTTATATCTAAAAGTCAAAATAATAATCAAGCATCATATAAGGAAAAAATCCCAGAGAATTTTTTGGCAGATTCGATAACTAATACTAGTTATAATACTATGTCTTTTAACAATAGAGAAATTGAAAAAAATATAGATGATAATGAATTTGAAAGGATGACTAAGCTAGAATTCATTAAATTATCTAATGATAACAAATTAGAACCAGAACTTTTTGTATATAGTGATGAAGATTTAAAGAAAATAAATGAATTAGAGAGAAAACTTAAATTTGATGAACAGAATAATGAAATACAGGATGCATTAAATAATCTAAAAAAAAGTGTAGATGGAATTAAATTAGATAATAATGAGTTTAATATAACTATTACTTCAGAATTTAAGAGTAAAAATGAAAATGCACAAATTAACGGAGAAAATCTAAGAAGATTGCAAACTAGTTATACTATTGTGGTTCCAGAATATAAAGATATATCATTTTCAAATTCAATAACTAATGTTGTGTTAGATAATAAAGTTTTAATTGTTGGAGAGAATATGAAGGTTAAAAATAGTAATCTAAATGTTAAAGGAAATATATTTGTTCAAGGAAAAGATGAAAGTACAGATGATTGGAAAACAAGAGATTATGATAAATACAAGGGCGGAATAAAATTAAATTCAGATTCTAAAATTAAGTTGAATTTTAACGGTGATGTGGTTACTGGAAAGACTTTTAATATTGTGAATAATATAGATGTAATGCTTGAAGGAAATTTATATGCAACCAATATATATTTAGGACAAGAAAATCGTGATTATTCTAAAGAGTCTAATTTAAATGTAACTAAATCAAAAAATAATAAGGAAACAGGAAAGGTATTTATTGATAATGATTTAACATTAAAAGCTAAGAATTCTAGTGTGAAAATAGATAAGTTTTATGGCCTTAATGATAAGAATATAAAACATGATAAGGAACATTCACATGATAAGGATGCTATTGATGGAAGAACTTCTAGCAGTATTATACTCAATGGAGAAGATAATAATTCTACTATAGAAATAAACGAAGAAGCATATATAATGGGGGTTTCTCGTATTAACACTAGTACAAAAGATGGGTATAGCACTGGGGAATCTATAGGAATAAAGGACAACTATCAGGCGTATTCTATACCATTAGATGATACTGAAAAATTTGAATATTATGATCCACTTCAGTTGTTAAAAGAAGATGATGTTATTAAAAAGAGTAAACATTTCAAAAAATATTGGGATGATCCTAATAGAAAAGAAAGTGTTAAAGGTGCTGGTAGAGTTACATTACCTAAGAGAAATACTTATACTGTAGGAGCAACAGTTTATACTGATAATGGTAAAAATATAGTTGGTGAAAGTAATTTTAATTTAAGTGATATGAAGATATCAGATAAAAGAGAAGATTATGCATCGAAGGTATATAGAATGGGAAAAGGTGCAAATATTGATGTATATAATTCATTAGGAAAAGATGCAGTAACAGTTGAATCTTTAATGTATTTAGAGGATATAGATAAGGTGGATAATTATAAATTAGCAAACCAATCAGGAAATAATGAAAAGGCTATTTTTAATAAAGATCCTAATAAAACAATAATTATTAAAGAGGGTAATGGAGCAAATGAAGGAGAAATTGAAGAAGATGAAGACAATATTTATGTTTATAGTAAAGCAGGTAAAGTAAATGCATTTATTGCAACAGCTGGAGATGTAACAATAGAGGGTAAAATGGACTTTGATGGTAGTATGATGATAAATAAAGACTTAAATATTATTGGTAGTGAAGAGAAAAATATATTATATGATAAAGAAGTAATTAATAGAATACAATCATCCAATAAAGAAATATTTGATGAGGTCTTTGCGCCTACATTAAATGGAGCAGAAGGAAACGATAGAAGTAGTGTTGATGTTCAATATGATTTAAATAAATTTATAAAAACTGGATTATGGAAAATAAAGAAATAAAATTTATTGTTATAAGTAACTTTTAGTGACATAAAAAATAATAAATTTTAAGTGCAAATTTTAGATAATGTATTTTTATGTGCAGTAATAGAAATGGAGGTAGATTTAATATTGAGTAAAAAGAAAAGTGGGTTTACTTTACTTGAGTTGATAATAGTTATGGCTTTAACACTTGTTATATTAGGAATGGTATTTCAAATGTTTAATACAAATAACAGAATAATGTCTGATGTTAATATTAAATCCACCTTACAAACAGAAGGACAAGCAATTGAAGAAAAATTAAGCAAAATAGGGATGCAAGCAAGTAGTATGAGTTGTGATAAAAACGATAATACACAAGTAATATCAATTAAATCATTAAATTCATCAGGTAAAGAATGTGAATTTGAAATAAAAAAACAAGTTAGAGAACTTTATATAATTGAATACAAAAATAATAATGGTAAAGACAAGGATAAAGAGAAGGATAAAGAGAAAATCAGTGAAAAATTACTTACAAATAATTTAGAGAAAATTAATGTATTATCCAAGGATGATACATCTGCGCAAATAGAAATTATCTTATCTAAAAAGAAAGGCTATAGTGATATAACATATCCAGTAAATATTAAATTTACATTTAGAAATAAAGAAAAAGAATAATTTTTTTAATGTATGAATTAGAAATATATAAGAAAGGGGGAAAAATGAATGAATTTTAATTTTGAACATAACAAGAATAAGTATAGAATACTGACTATTTTTATAACAATAATATTTATATTAAGCACTATTTTACCTGTTAGTGTTAATGCAATAAATAATGAGAAAGTAGTACCAGAAATTAAAGTAACTTATAAAGGAATAGAACCATCAAATCCTAAAGTTAGTCAAGATTTTAAAGTTAGATATAGAGTAGATCCACAAGGTTTTTATTATGAAGATTCTAAGCCGAAGGAAATAGTTTTAGTTTTAGATACGTCTAGCAGTATTAATAAGGAAATAAATCAATGGTGTGAAGATTATAATTATTATTGGTGTTATTCGTGCAAAAAATATATAGATAATACTCCTGAAGAACATAGGAATGAACGACCAAATTCTAATCATTCAATTAGCAGTGTAAAATATTGCAAAGAGCATAATACAGCTAGAAGACATTATACTACAAAAATATATGAACTAAAAAAAGCTGCAAAAAACTTTCTTGATTCATTAACTTCTATTTCAACAGATGGACAAACGCCTAAAATGAAAAATTTAAAGATAGGAATAGTAACATATACGAATAAAGGATATATTAATAAAGATTTAGTAGAAGTAACTGATTCTAATAGTATAAAAGATAATAATATAAAAGAGTTGAAGAATACTATAGATAATTTAACAGCTGATTATGGAAGAAATATTGGTGATGGATTACGAAAAGGTGTATATATGTTAAATAAATCAGATGATACTAATAAAACAATGATATTTATGAGCAGTGGAGAACCAATTAATTTTTCAATGGACAATAAGTGGATAGACTATTATACAGTACTAGATGATGATAATGATAAGTATTATGCAGTAAATTATCCGAATAGTAATTGTTTAGAATATGCTAAAATTATAGGCGGAATAATAAATGAAAAAAAATATAATGTTTTTTCTATAGGATATGGACTTGGAGATGAAAATAGTAGTTCTAATCAAAAAATGAAAGAAATACATGAGTCAATGGGAGGAACAGAAAATACATTTTTCCCAACTGCTGAAGGTGATATAGATAAAGTATTTCAACAAATTACAGATAATATGATAAAAGTTTCATTTGATGATGTTAAATTAAATCTTAATTTTGATGATAATATAACCATGGTAAGTGGATTTGAAAGTACTAATGGAAACAATGGGGTAATAAAAATAAATCCAATAGTATATACAAAAGATAAGAATAATCAATATACTGCAACACCAGCATATCAAGAAATTGAATTTACTGTTAAGGCAAAGAAAGAGGGAGAACTTAAGTTACTTAAAGAAGGAAGTAACTTAAGTTATACAGATATTAATGGAAATTTAAAAGAAATAGCTATAGATTCTCCTACTGTTAAAATAGAACCATATGAACAAACAGATAAAGGAATAAGGATTTTAGAAGTTGAGCCAGCTGATAGTTTTAAATTAAATATTAATGGCAATAATAAAACAGGAATAGATACAACACAAAGAAATGGATATGAAATAATAGTTGAGCATATGTCTATGCCAGAATTTATAGGTAATAAAAATGAATTAAATGGAAAGTATGATGTTATAGTTATCGGTAGATATGTAGATAATAGTATCAAAAATAATGGGTATCAGTTTAATGATTATAGTGGATTGGAAAATGATATTACAGAGTTAAAGTCAAAGGAAATTAAAGATTTTATTAACTCTGGTCAATTGGTATATTTGGATGTTTATTTATATAATACTAATGCCAGAAAATTAAATAAACTTTTGTGGGAATATCAGAATCAAACTACTGATAATTTAATTGAAGATATGAGTGTAAATGATTATTACAATAAGTATTATAATAATGAAATTACACTTGATAAGATTATCGATAAATATATAGAAAGAATAACTCAAAATTCAAGTTTAAAAAGACCAAAATTATCTGTACAAGAAAAACCAATTGGTGATAGTAAGGATGATGAATTGGGTAGTATTGATAAAAGAAATATGAAATTTAAGATAAATTTAAATGATGTTAAAGATGAAGAAGTAACAATAAAACTATATTTAGATATTAATGGTGATGGGTTATTCAAAGAAGAAGAAGCAGTAAAAATTATGGATAAGGTGAAGATTATAGATGGAAGTTATAGTTTTGAGTATAAGTTTTATAATGATTACCCTGAATTTATAGGTTATTTAGATTGGCGTATAGAAGTAAGTAAACCTAATGTTTTAGGATTTAATAACCCTATTATTTCTTACGCTGATGGAAATGTATTATTTAGAAGAGTAAAGAAAGAAAAAAGAAAAATAAATGTTTTACAAGTGGCACCATATGGAAGAAATGACTTAAAAGATAATCAAAGAAAAAATTTAAATTTAGCTGAAAATGTAGAGTTTAAAAATTTATTAAAAGAATTAAAAGATTATGATATAAAAGTAGATGTAATTAGTTATGAAGATTTTTATCAAGGATCTTTTAAAGGACCTGGAAGAGATTCACTTAAAAAAAGTGATTATGATATTGTTATAGCTGGTTTTTCAGATTGTTATAGTGATAAGATGAATCAGAGAGCATTAGATGAAATTAAAGATTATATAAAAGTTGGACAAGGGTTAATGCTTACTCACGATACATTATGGTATAAATTAGAGGATATTAGAAGTTCGGATAAATTTATAAAGCAATTTAGGGACTGTATTGGACAATCTAGGTATAGAGATGAGGAATTTAATATAAATGAATATGATATTGATGGAGTAAATAAGATACCTCATGACAAAGATAAACCATATGGAAATTCAAAAGAAGCAATAGGAAGTACTTTATGGGCTAGAAAATCTGATACTGATGTTAATAATAGTAATAGTACTGAAGTATATAGAGTAAATAAATCATTAATAACTAATTATCCTTTTGAATTAGGTGAAACAATAAGAGTTAGAAGAACTCATGGTCAGTATTTACAATTGAATCTTGAAGATGAAAATGTAATTCCATGGTTTACATTAACTGATAATAATAAAAATAATAATGATGGCAATACGCCATATGGAGGAACCAATTCAGTACATGTTGCTAATAAATATGATCCAAGAAATAATTTTTACACTTATTCTAAAGGAAATATAACTTTTTCAGGAACAGGAGAAAATTCCAGAGAAGATTGCCAATATCCAAGGTCAGAATTAAAGTTATTTGTAAATACAATAGTAAAAGCTGAAAGAGGTGCTAATCATAAACCTACAATTACAGCTTTAGAAAATATAAATGAAATCCCAGGTAACAAGGATTTGAACTTTAAGGCAATAGTAAAAGATATTGATGGGGATAAAGTTAAAATAAATAGTATTAAAGTAAAACTAGAAAAAGATGATGATGACAAATATGAGAATATAAGTAATTATAATAGTTTACCAAGTAAATTGAAATCTCAAGGGTCATCATTTGATTTGAAAATTCCTAGTAGATATTTTAATGATAGGATTAATAAAGACGTAAGTATTGAAATAGTAGCAGAAGATGAAAAAGGAGCTCAACGTATAAAAGAATATACAGTAGTTCCAACATTAGAAGCATTATTGGTAGCTGAAGATAAAAAAGTTCAAGTTTTAACAGGAGATCAAATAGATTTTAAAATACCATTAGAAAGAAAAAATGATAATTCATCTGATAAAATTACAGATGTAGAGCTTAAAGATATTGAATATAATTCACAAAATGTTCAATATGATAGTAAGGATATAAAAGTAGAGAAGGAAAATAATGAGTATTATTTAGTTGGAAAGTTAATTCCACTTAGGCAACTTGCTGGAGAAAAAATAAATATAATACTTGGTTATAAAAGCAATGGTGATCCTAAAGAGTGCAATGTTAAGGTTGTAGTTGACAGTAAAGACGGTGAAGTTAAATTAATACTTCAGGATTCTAGAGGGAATCCATTAAATACAGATGCAGAGGTTACATTGAGTAATAAGGATGGATTTAATTCTAAAGTAACTGTTCAGAAAGATTTAGAATCAAGATATACTTGGCCAAAAGATTTAAATGATGAAAAAGTAAAATCAGGTGAATAT
Source organism: Clostridium weizhouense (assembly GCF_019431045.1). GTDB lineage: Bacteria > Bacillota > Clostridia > Clostridiales > Clostridiaceae > Clostridium > Clostridium weizhouense. Next base: position 39,024 of record NZ_JAHXPT010000006.1, read on the forward strand.
AATATTTCTTTAGATAAATACAGTGAGGAACAATATAAAGTATCTACTGATAGAACCAATACAGAGGAACAAAATAAAGGATCTTTTAAAATGGATTTCGATAATCCAAAAATTGAGATGACTATTAAAATTAATATTAATTATACGGAAATAGTTCATGGTATATATAAAGGTTCTCAAAATAATAATTCTATATCTATAAATAGTATAGATACTAATACTTTGAAAAATACTTTTGCTAAAGAATCAATTGTTCCTATAGGGGCATATATTTCAGATTATCAGCCAGGTAATAATATAAATATTAATATAAAAGATGGAAGTATTATTGGAGATGTTAAAGTTTATATATTAGGATCAGATGGGGTAAAAGAGAGTAAAACCATGAATAAGCAAAATGATAATAACTATACATTTGCTTTTAATGATGGCTCACAGACAGTCTGCAATATATTTATTTTATATAATCAAAGATTACCTAATAAGGAAGGGAAGTATCAAAATGAATTGAAGGTTGATAATTGTCCTGAGAGTAGGATAATATTGAGAGTAGGAGAAATAGAGCTTCCAGAATTATTTTAAATCAAATTGTATCTTTACCAAATATAATATTTATAAACAATATTTTTAAATATATATTAAAGAAAATAGCTTTAGATTAGTTAAAACATTAATCTAAAGCTATTTTTCTGATCTGTTTTAAGATAGACATTTAATTTTATTTTGTAAATATTTACAATAAAGTTGAATGTATACAAATAAATGTTTATATTATAATATGAGAGGAATTATTGTAAGTTTATAACATAAATTCTATTTTGAGGGGTAAATTTTTAATTTTAAATTATGATAATAAAATTATGGAATAAAAATTTAGGAGGGAATCTTATGAAGTTAAGAAGTAAAGTATGTATTCTAATATCGTTAATATTGGTTGGATTTAGTTTAATATTAGGATCAATCATGTATTTTAGAATAGCTACTATATTAGAAAATAAAACACAAAAAGACTTGAAAACTTCGCTTGATATTAGTTTAACAACACTTGATGCAAAGTATCCAGGTAATTGGAAAGTTGAAGGGAATATATTATATAAAGGTAGTAATATTATTAATAATGACTTTTCATTTGTTGATTCTATAAAAGAAAAATCAGGTTTGTATGCAAGTATATTTCTAAATGATACTAGAATAGTTACTAATATAACCAATAAAGATAGACAAAAAGTTATTGGAACTAAAGTAAATGAAGACGTTATTAAAAATGTTCTTAAAGAAGGTGAAAATAACATTGAAAAAATAAATGTTGAAGGAGAAATTGTTATAGCTTGTTACGCCCCTTTAAGAGATTCAGGTGGAAAGATTATAGGAATGTATTTAGTTGGATTACCTCAAGATCAGATAAGACAAGATTTTATTTCTTTAGGATTAACTATAGGAATTACAAGTTTAGTTATATTAGTTTTATTAATAATTATAGTTACATTAGGATCAAAATATATACTTAAAAATTTAGAATTATTACAAGAAGATTTAAGATTATTCTCTTCAGGGAATTTTAGAGTGAAAATTAATAATAAAGTATTAAATAGAAAAGATGAGATTGGTACTATAGCAAAAGAAATCAAGCAAATGCAGCATGGAATAAAAGGAATGATTAAAAGTATAATTAATGAAACAGAAGTTATAAAACATAGCATAGAAAATACTAGTGAAAAATTAAATAGTGTATATGTTGATACAGAAAGTATTTCTTCTACAACACAACAATTATCAGCCAGCTTAGAGGAAACAGCAGCATCATCTAATGAAATGAATGAGGCTTCAATTAGAATAAAGGGGAATATCCAATCTGGTACACTAAAATCAAGAGATGGTAAAAAATCAGTTCAGAAGATAAAAGAAAGAGCAGAGGCTTTAAAAGAAAAGGCTATAACTTCACAAAAGGTAGCACAAAATATTTATGATAAAACTCAGGAAAATATTATTAAATCAATAGAAAAATCTAAATCAATAGAAAAGATAAAATTATTGGCAGATACTATTTTTAATATAGCATCTCAAACAAATCTCTTATCATTAAATGCAGCTATTGAAGCGGCAAGAGCAGGAGAAGCTGGTAAAGGCTTTTCAGTTGTTGCAGAAGAGGTAAAACAATTAGCAGAAAGTTCAAAGGAAGCAGCTGTTGAGATTCAAAGTGTAATAAGCTTGGTTACTGAATCAGTTGAAGATTTAGTTTTAAGCTCAAAGAATATGCTTAAGTTTATGGATTCAACTATAGTTAAGGATTATGAAGCATTAGTAAAGACTGGAGAGCAGTATAGCGATGATGCAACTTTTATTGATGATTTAGTATCAGATTTTGTTTTTACTGCTGAGGCTTTAGAAAAAGATATAAATGGTATGGCTCATACTATAGAAGAAATATCTTCAGCTTCACAAGATGGAGCAGGTGGAGCAACTCTTATCGCTGAAAGAATTATGGCAATTGTAGAAAGTATAAATAATGTATTAGAAGATGCATGTTCAACAAATAACTGTTCAGAAAAACTAGAAAATGAAGTAAATAAGTTTAGAATATAACGAATATAAAAGAAAAAGTGGCATTGCCACTTTTTTATGTCTAGGAAAATATAGAATTTGAGAAGCCTGAAACCTTGATGAAATCTAAGTTTATGGAGAGGTTTTTAAATTGACAATGGACGATGGACAATTGACAACGAAGGAAGAAATCTTCTTAAGAAGATTTATAAAATATATTTGAAGAAAGCCTGTGGCTTTTAACCATAATTGTGCATTGTCAACTGTCAATTGTCAATTGAAACGTGGCATTGCCACTTTTTTACTTAAGATTATATAATTCAGCTAGTTTAGTGAAAGCTGATAATGATTTTTCAATTTTTTCATATGATATGCAGTAAGATAATCTTACAAATCCAGGGCATCCGAATGCTGAACCTGGAACTAATAATAGATTAAATTTCTTTGCATCTTCACAGAATTTTTTATCATCTGCTATTGGTGTTTTAGGGAATAAATAGAATGCTCCTTGAGGTTTAATACAATCAAAGCCAATTTTAGTTAAATGATTATATAAAAGATCTCTATTTCTTTTATAAATATTAACATCAACTTCTGCATCTAGGCATTTTGCAATAACTCTTTGAAATAATGATGGAGCATTAACAAAACCTAATATTCTATTAGCAACATTTAATGATGATATTACATCTTCAAAATCGTCCATTTCATTGTTTATTACAACATATCCTATACGTTCTCCAGGTAATGATAGAGATTTACTGTAAGAATATCCAATGAATGAATTTTTATAATATTTTAATATGCAAGGGACTTCAGCATTATCATAAACTATTTCTCTATAGGGTTCATCAGAGATTAAATAGATTGTAGTACCAAGTTCTTGTTGCTTTTCATTAAGAACAGTAGCTAAATCTTTTAATGCCTTGTCAGAATAAATTACACCAGTTGGATTGTTTGGAGTATTTATTATTAAGGCTTTAGTTTTGTTTGTAATCTTTTCTTTTAAAGCATCTAAATTTGGTTCAAACGTAGTTGTATCTGGTTCTACGACAACTAGTTTACCGTCAAAGTTTTCTACATAGTTTTTGTATTCTCCGAAGAATGGAGCAAATGTAATAACTTCATCTTCTGGATTTAAAAGAGTTTTTAAAAGTATGTTTAATCCTCCAGCAGCACCACAAGTCATAACTATATTATCTTTATTAAGATTTAAACTATGTTTTTTATTAATAAAATCACTTATTGAAGTTCTTACATCTTCATAACCAGAGTTATTCATATATCCATGAACAAGGTTTGGAGATTCTTCATTTAAAATTTCATTGATTATTGATTTAATATTTTCAGGTGGTTCGACATTTGGATTACCTATACTATAGTCAAAAACATTTTCTTCACCATAAATTTTTGCAAGTTTTTTACCTTCTTCAAACATTGCTCTTATAGTAGAGTTGTTTGCTGTTAATTTTTTCATTTTATTTGATATCATTAGTAATCACTATTGCTAAGAATTAGCAATAGCACACCCCCTTCTCTAATTAAATTCTAGATATAAATATTTTAACATAAATTTCCTCAAATTATTATACAATAATACAAAAATAACATATTTAATACATAAAATGAATAATATGTTAAATTGATTAGAATAATTATCAATTAAAGTGTTGTAATAATTATGTTATCTTATCGACATTTTATTATAAATAAAATTTTAAATATATTAAATTCTTAGTGTTTCTTTGTCGAAAAAAATTACATTAATGGTTAAATCCAAACTTTTATGCAAAATATACTAATAATCAGTGGAAAATGATATAATCAAATTATATATATATGTTCTAATTTAGGTCATTATATTTATAATCATTTTAAGATTTATATTAATGAACAAGCTTTATTGGAACTTATATAATTTGATTTAGTTAAAGGAGATGAAAAAAATATGTTTAATAATCTTAGTGTTAGAAATAGGCTTATTATAGTCTATAGTCTTACATTTATTATTGGTATATTTACAGGAATCATAATAATCTGTGACTCACCAATAAAATTATTAGTATTAATAGCAGCTTTATTATTGGTTATATGTATGATAATATACTCAATCAGAAATATTATCATACCATTAAAAAAAATAGGGCAATTAGCAGAGAGAATAGGAGATGGAGATTTATCAACTGATATTATAATTAAAAAGAATAATGAGTTTGGAAAAATAGAATCCTCATTAAATAAAGCACAAGAAAGTGTTAGAGGAATTATTAAAGAAACTATCAATAGATCTTCAACCAGTTCTGCTTTAAGTCAAGAAATATCAGCAGCTATTCAAGAGTTAACATCAAATATGGATAGTATGGATAATGCAACTGGTAAAATAGTTCATGGAATAGAAGATAATAGTAGTACAATTGAAGAAATATCTGCATCTATACAAGAAATTAATGCAAATATGGAAGAGTTATCAGAAAAGGCTGAAACTTCAAGTGTAAATTCAGAAAAGATAAAGGAAAAAGCTGATGAAATACAAGAACATAGTAAAAAAACAATTTCAAATGCTCAAAAAGTATGTGTAGAAAAAGAACAACATATTTTAGAAGCTATCGAAGAAGCAAAAGTTGTTGAAGAAATAAAGGTAATGGCGGATGCAATAGATGCTATAGCTGGACAAACTAATCTTCTTGCTTTAAATGCTGCAATAGAATCAGCAAGAGCTGGAGAAGCTGGAAGGGGATTTGCAGTAGTTGCTGAGGAAGTTAGGAAATTAGCAGAGGAATCATCAAAAACAGTTGTTACGATCCAAAATACAATCAATAAAGTAGAGAATGCATTTAATAATCTTTCAAGCAATACACAAGAAATATTAAGTTTTATTAAAAATGATGTACAAGATATTCTTGCTAGATATGAAGCAGTAGGAAAGTCTTATGAGAAAGATGGAAGTTTTGTAAATGAAATGTCATTGCAGTTATCTTCAATGTCACAAGAGATAGGAGCATCTATGGAGCAAATTAGTGCTGCTATTGAAAATACGGCAAAGAATGCTGAGTTAAGTACAGAAAATTCACAAAAAATAAAAGAAGGATTACATCAAACATCTGAAGCTATGAATGAAGTTGCATCAATAGTAGAGCATGAATCAGAAGTTTCTCAAAAATTAAATGAGTTAGTACAAATATTTAAAATATAATCTTAAAGGATATTTTGGAATATTATTTTTTTTGTATATGTTTAAGTTATAAATATGGATAAGCATTTACGTTATAAAGTTATTAAATAAATTAACATTGTTTAAAAATAATGTTGATATTTTAATATAGATTTGTTGTGTGAAAGCTTATCCATATTTTTATAACAAAAATTGGAAAAAAATTGAAAATGATTTATAATAATTATGTAACCTAGAATAAAGGGGGGAGATATGTTTCGTGAATAATATTATTAATGGAAATAGAAATAGAATAAGATACCAACGAAAAAGAGTAGTAAAAAGAGATGAAAATGGGAACTATACAATATATCCAAAAGATATTGAAAGAAAAAATAATAGAACAAATTATAGGATAAAACAAATGTATAAACAAAGGGTTCGTAATAAAATTATTATATTAATGGTTAGTGCATTTTCATTATTAATAATACTAGGATATTTTGATAAGAGTAGATATGTAAGGTTTTTAGAAGATAATCCATATTCTCAAGGAGAAAAAATAAAGATTAGTGATTTGCAAAGACAATTACCTAATTTAGAAAATAAATTAGGAATACATGATGTAGAATACAAATGGGATGAAGAATTGGAATATAAGAATAAACCTAAAGTACTAGTTTTTCATCATGCAGCATCTAAAGAATTGACTCCTCAACAAATAAATGAAATGCATAAAAAGAAAGAGTGGGCCGGTATAGGATATCATTTTTATATAAGAAAAGATGGGACTATATATAGGGGGAGACCTGAAAATGCAATAGGAGCGCATATAAAGGGACAAAATAAAGATACATTAGGAATATGTTTAGAAGGAAATTTAGAGGAAGAGGAACCAACAGAAGAAGAAATTAAAGCTTTAGAAGACTTATCAACATATTTAATAGTTAAATATAATATTAATAAAGTTCAAGGACATGGAGATACTTATGACACATTATGTCCAGGAAAAAATTTCTCAATGGAAAATGTTAAAGAAGGAATAACAACAGAAATAGAGACAATAAAAAGATAATCTTAATGTCAGTTTGCTCTTAGACTACAATGTAAAGAGTCATTAAAAATTAAAAAAGAATAATCAATCACTTCTATAAATAGTGTTTTAATACAATATAATCTATTTTATAGAAGTGATTTTTTTTGTATAGTAAAGTAAAGTTTTTTATAATAATTGTTCGTTGTTATATATTAATTATTAATATTAATGTGAATACAACGATTTTTTATTATTTGTTTGTGGATAACTTGAAAAAAACAATGATTATATAGCCTATGGAACAAATAACTTGAAAAATTCAAGTGCATATATGAATTCTAATTGTAGTATAAGATTTTACTAATGAGAAAAAATATAAGATAAAGTCGATATAAGAGTTTTAGGATTAAGTGATTATTACAGGATTTGGATTAATTTGGAGAAAAAATAAATGGTTATCTAATCTGTGCATAACTATGTGAATTAAAATTGTTGATATGTATACGTATAATAGGGTTAAACCCTCTAGATATAAGCTTGTATACTAGTTGTGGAAAGGTGAAAAAACCCTGTGGATAAAATTGTGGATAAAATAATTACTGTTAAAGTTAAATCCTCTACATCTTGTAAATACAAAATGATATGTAACAATATATAGAAATTTGTAAAATTTAATAACAAATATTACTTGAAAATTATGGTAAAAAATAAGATAATATATGTTATTAACACCGTAAATATAGTTGTGGACAAAAACTGTGGATAATGTGGAAAACTTAAAGAGAAAAATTTCTTTAAGAAGATATACTTAAAGGAGTATAATGTATTTAGATAATTATTTAGCTAAAACTATTAGTTGGATTTTTTAGATACAATTTAGAGTAATGTTAGAGTATAAATCTAAATGGAGTGATAGATAAAGTAGTTATTGCTCCATTCAATTATGTTAGTAGCCCACTTTGTTCCAAATATGAATGCAAAAATTCATAGGTAAAAAAATCTAGCGCTTAGAAAATGGACTTGTTCGAGTAGTGGCACTAATTACGATAGATATATATGCTAGTATAAATCTACTAAAATTAGTAGTGTAATTAGTAGTGTAATTTTGGTATTATAACGAGGTAGGAATTATCTTATTAGCTTGGGTAAACTTGTACTATTGAGTATATTGACCAAGAAGCTCCAACTTATATAAGTAGAGAGGAATTTATTAATGTTTAGTAATAGGGGGGAATATATATGGTAGCAAAAGAGGTAAAACTTGTTCCAGAAATAAAGGGAACGCTAAGAAATCATGTAGTTGAAGTTCCAGCAGTGATAAGAGACTGTGGTGGAATAAAAATTTTTGGCAAAAGAATAAAATCTCTATTATTTAGTACTGATGTTGCAGTAATTAGAAATACAAATGCAGATGCAATTATTGCTGTATACCCATTTACACCTCAACCATTAATTACGCAAGCGCTTGTTATGGCAGCCGATGTACCAGTATTTTGTGGGGTTGGAGGTGGAATAACTCAAGGAAAAAGAGTTGTAAATTTAGCAATGGATGCAGAATTTAAAGGTGCTATGGGGGTTGTTGTTAATGCACCAACATCTAATGAAGTAATAAGGAAGATAAGAGCAACAATTGATATACCTGTTGTTGTTACTGTTGTATCGGAAGATGAAGATATAGCACAAAGAATAGAGGCTGGAGCAACGATATTAAATGTTTCTGGGGGAAAAAATACAGCAAAAATAGTTAGAAATATAAGAGCAATATATCCAGAGTTTCCAATAATGGCAACGGGAGGTCCAACAACAGAGTCTGTTAAGGAAACTATAGCAGCAGGTGCGAATGCAATAACATATACTCCACCATCAGCTGCAAGTATAATGGGAGATTTAATGGATAAGTATAGAAATGAATAAAAAATTATATATTTAAAATATCTAGTTAGAAGCATAGATATTTGTTAATTATTAAAGATCATATGCTTTTAAAGTTGATTAATTCATAAACTTTTAAGGTTTATAGTAAAAAATATTGAATTAAATAAAAAATATGATATCATATTTTAAATAATTGAATAAAATGGTAATATAATAAAACCTAGGGTAGAGGAGCCGTAATAATTACTATCTATAAGGAATCGGCAGATAATGATTTATAGAGAAAGGTATTATGGCCGAAGAAATATTCTTTATGCAAAAGTTTATTTCTGGGGATGTACATAATATGTGCATAACTGTCACTTGATGTGGGGAGCTACAAGGTATAATAGTTGCAATAATATTTCAATATGAATAATGTAGAGTGTTTTAAAAATATAATTCATAATGTTTTATAAGCATTAAAACTTTAGCAATAAGCAATGAGCAATAAAGTACTATTAGCCAAAACTCCACATGTCGCAGATTAGATAATTCTATCTGTGACGTTTGTTTTTTACAAATAATTATTGGAGGTAGATTAGGATGAAACTGTTTGGAACTATGAAAGTTGAAGATAATGAATTAGTGGTTGGGGGCATTAAAACTACTGAATTGGTTAAAGAATATGGTACACCACTATACGTTATGGATGAACAATTAATAAGAGAATATTGTAATGATTATTACAAATTTTTTAAATGTAATGAAAATGGAAATAGAGTAGCCTATGCTGGAAAAGCTTTTTTAACACTTGAAATGTGTAGAATAATAAAAGAAGAAGGATTATATCTAGATGTTGTATCAGGTGGTGAATTATTTACTGCATATAAAGCAGATTTTCCATTAGAAAAAGTTATGTTTCATGGAAATAATAAAACTTTATATGAAATTGAACTAGGAGTTAAACTTGGAGTTGGAAGATTTGTTGTAGATAATTATTATGAAATGGATCTTTTAAATAAATTTGCAGGTCAGCAGAAAAAAATTCAAAATATATTTTTAAGAATAACACCTGGCATTGAAGCACATACACATGACTATATAAAAACTGGTCAAGTGGATTCGAAATTTGGATTTTCACCTGTTGGTAATATGATTGAAGATGCGATAAATAGGGCGTTAGAGCTACCTAATATAAATTTGATTGGACTGCATTGTCATATAGGTTCTCAAATATTTGAACTTAAACCTTATGAGGATACAGTTGAGATTATGATGTCTTTAATAAAAAAAATTGAACAAAATACTGGATATTTAATAAAAGAACTGGATTTAGGAGGAGGTTTTGGTATATACTATAGTGGAGAGGATAAACCGAGGACAACTAGAGAGTATTGTGAGACAATAATAAATAAAGTTAATGAGGTTTGTTCTAGAACAGGTCAAGCAAGACCATGTTTAATTATAGAACCAGGCAGAAGTATTGTTGGAAACTCAGGAATTACTTTATATACAGTAGGTTCAATTAAAAATATTGAAGGTATAAGAAAGTATGTATCAGTAGATGGAGGAATGACTGACAATATAAGACCAGCTCTTTATAATGCAGAGTATGAATGTATGTTAGCCAATAAGGTAGAGGATGATTCTAAAGAGATAGTTACTATTTCAGGTAAATGTTGTGAATCAGGAGATATATTTTTAGAATATGTAAATCTTCCTAAAGCTAAAGCAAATGATATTTTAGCAATGATGACTACGGGTGCATATGGATATTCAATGTCCAGTAATTATAATAAAGTTCCTAGATCAGCTGTAGTTATGGTTAGAGATGGAGAAACAAAACTTGTCTGTAAAAGAGAAACTTATGAAGATGTAATAAGAAATGAAATTTAATTTATTATATTTTCATGAAATTAAAAAGCTTTTTATTAATATTCTTTCCCAAGATATAATATATAAAAGAGAAATGTGTACCGAATTTATATTTGGTACACATTTCTTTTTAGTGTAATAAAGTAAAATTATAATGTAATAAGTTTGTTATAAATCATTAATGTTTCAACATAAAAAATTATGATATACTTAATTGAGATTATAAATTTTATTAGCTTACTACAATTTATAATATATAAATTTACTATAAAAGTATGAGATAAATACTTTTATAGTCATCTTTTTTAGAAATTAAATTAATTTTAGACATATATTAAAGAAAATAATATCTTAAAGATTCATTGTAGACTTTGTTTAAGAAAAAGAGATAAAATTAGTTAATAGTTAATATTTAGTTGATTTTACCCTTAAAGTATAAGGCAAAATATACAGGTATACTAATCTATTATTTTTTTAAATTTGTCTTAAGTATACAATTAGAAAGGTGGAGACGATATGGAGGATACGAATAATAAAAAAGGTATTATAAGAGAATGGGGTCCAACAATATTAGCAGCAGTTATTATAGGTTTATCTTTATGGAAATTTGTAATTTATAGTGTTTGGATTACTAGTGGTTCTATGATTCCAACATTAGAAGTAAAAGATAGACTTATTGCAACAAGGGTTCATAATCCTCATAATTTAAAGAGAGGAGATATTATAATTTTTCAATCAGATGAATTAGAAGCAACCTTAATAAAGAGGCTTATAGGACTTCCAGGCGATCATATAGAGATAGAAAATGGAGTTGTTACTCTAAATGGAGAAGTTTTAGATGAAAGCTATGTTAAAAATAACGATTATAGCAAGGTTGGAAATGGAGTTTTTGATGTTCCAGAAGATAAGTATTTCTTTTTAGGAGATAATAGACCTAGATCAGAAGATTCTAGATACTGGGAGAATCCATATATAGATGCAGAAAAAATAGAAGGAAAAGCTAAAGTGAAAATATATCCATTTAGTGAATTTAAAATGTATAAATAAATACTAAAATGATAATTAATTATAAATATAACTAATTTTAAGAAGTGTAAATTATGATAAATATCATATATTAATTAAAGATATAATTTTCTATAAAAATGCTACAAAACATTATAAATGTAATAACTTAATTACAACATAGATATAATAGAGTTTTAAAATTTAGTAAGAAGTTTATATATTATTATGAATTATAAAATATGAATAGGACAGATACATTAATATTTTAAGCATAATGTAAAATTTTATGATAAAGTATCAAGATAAGTTGAATATAAGCTTGTTAAGGAGAAGGAATTAATGGTAGAAAAAGATTGTAATATGGATAAATTAGAAAATAATGAGATAGAAGCAAAAAAATCTAAAACCAAAATGAAGGGAAACTTTTTTAATGAATGGATAGTTCCAATATTTGCGGCAGTAGCTATTGCTTTTTTAATAAATAAGTTTTTAGTTTACAATGTATATATTCCAAGTGAATCAATGGTTCCTACATTAAACATTGGAGATAAATTATTTGTAACTAGAATATATAACTTAGATAAAATTCATAGAGGGGATATAATTGTATTCTATTCTGATGAGCTTCATGAAACGGTAATAAAAAGAGCTATAGGATTACCAGGAGATCATATAGAAGTAAAAGATGGCGTTGTGAGTGTAAACGGAGAAGAATTAAAAGAAGATTATGTTAAAAATAAGGATTACAGTAGTGAAACTAATGGTACATTTGATGTTCCTGAGGGTAAATACTTCTTTTTAGGAGATAATAGACCACGTTCAAATGATGCTAGAAGATGGATTAATCCTTATATAGATAGTTCAGATATAAAAGGGAAAGCGGAAGTTAAATTTTGGCCATTAAAAGATTTTGAAATGTTAAAATAGAATATTATAAACTGTTAAATTTAAAATATATATTTAAAACAATATAATGGTATAATAGTTGAAAATGGGATTTTATATACAGGAAAGGGTATAAATATGGTTGATAAATATATAGTAGATAGAATTGAAGAGAACTATGTAGTGGTTGAAAATCATCAAGGTAATATGTTAGAAGTATTAATTTCACAAATTAAAGATATTCCGAAAGAAGGAGATATTCTAATTAAAAAAGAAAATATGTTTATTATAGACTATGATGAAACAAAAAATAGAAGAAATAAAATAAACAATATGATGAAAAATATGTGGAAGTAATCTTTTAAGATATATTGCTGACACAGTTTGATAGAAAGGATGAAATGATATGCAACGTAATAATAAAAAGAAGAAAAATGGATATACCACTATGATTATATATTTCTTATTAGTAATTATGTTTATAAGTGTAGCTAATTATATAAAAGAGGCAGCTACTACAAAGGAAATATCATATACTGAATTTTATGAAATGATTGATAATAAGGAAGTTTCTAGAGTAGTTATATCAAATGATAAATTAACAATAACTCCAGTAGATGATAGTAAATTTAAGGGGAAAACTTTATATACAGCTAACGTAAAAGATGAAGATTTAATAAATAAATTAAAAAATGCAGATCCTAAAATAGAGTTTACAGGGGCATATTCAAAGCAGAATCCTATTATGGATTTCGCTCTTAGTTGGATATTACCAATGATTTTATTTATTTTCATTTGGAAATTTTTATTTTCTAAAATGGGCTCAGGCGGAGGCATGGGTGGCGGTATAATGGGTATCGGTAAAAATAATGCCAAAGTTTATGTAGAGAATGAAATTGGTGTGACATTTGATGATGTTGCAGGTCAGGAAGAAGCAAAAGAATCACTAAAAGAAGTTATAGATTTTTTAAATTGTCCTAAAAGATATACAGCAATAGGTGCTAAATTACCTAAGGGTGTTTTACTTGTAGGACCTCCAGGAACAGGTAAAACTCTTATAGCAAAAGCAGTTGCAGGAGAAGCTAAAGTTCCATTTTTCTCACTTTCAGGTTCAAGTTTTGTTGAAATGTTTGTTGGTGTTGGAGCTTCAAGAGTTAGAGAATTATTTAAAGATGCAGAAGCTAAAGCACCTTGTATTGTATTTATAGATGAAATAGATGCAATTGGTAAGAGTAGAGATAATCAAATGCAAAGTAATGATGAAAGAGAACAAACTTTAAATCAATTGCTTGCTGAAATGGATGGATTTGATTCTTCAAAAGGAATTGTTATTCTTGGAGCTACTAATAGACCGGAAATTTTAGATAAGGCATTACTTAGACCAGGTAGATTTGATAGAAGAGTTATAGTTGATAGACCAGATTTTAAGGGTAGAGATGCTATTCTTAAAGTTCATGCTAAAAATGTTAATCTTGGAGATGATGTAGATCTTGATGAAATAGCTAAGGGAACTCCAGGAGCTGTAGGAGCAGATCTTGCAAATATAGTTAATGAAGCTGCATTAAGAGCAGTAAGAAATAGAAGAAGAGTTGTACTTCAAGAGGATTTAAGAGATGCTGTTGAGGTAATAATTGCAGGTAAAGAAAAGAAAGATAGAATTTTATCTAAGAAGGAAAAGGAATTGGTTGCATTCCATGAAGTAGGTCATGCATTAGTTGCTGCTTTACTTGAAGGGACTGATCCAGTTCATAAGATAACAATAGTTCCTAGAACTATGGGAGCACTTGGATATACTATGCAACTTCCAGAAGAAGAAAAATACTTAATTTCTAGAGAAGATTTAATGAATCAAATTACAGTTATGCTAGGTGGAAGGTCAGCAGAAGAAGAAGTGTTTAATGTGGTATCAACAGGAGCTTCAAATGATATTGAAAGAGCAACTGCATCAGCTAGAAGTATGATTTCAGTATATGGTATGAGTGACAGATTTGATATGATGGCACTTGAATCAGTTCAAAATAGATATTTAGATGGTAGAGCAGTTAGGAATTGTAGTGAAGAAACATCAACTATTTTAGATGAAGAAACATTAAAAGTAATAAAAACAGCACATCAAAAGGCTAGACAAATTCTTAGAGAAAATAGAGATTTATTAGATAAAATATCTAATATACTTCTAGATAAAGAAACTCTTTTTGGAGATGAATTTATGGATATTGTTTATGAGAAGTATCCTGAAATGAAAGAAGAAAAAGATAAAAAAGATAAAGAAAAGAAATTAAAGGATGAAGAACAAAAAGAGCTTCAAAGAAAAAGACGAGAAGAACAAGAAGAAACAAGAAGAAAAAATGAAGAAATAGATAGAATTGAAAATGAAAAATTAAAAAAAGAAGAAGATGAACAAGAAAAACGTGAGTTCTTAAAAGCGATAGGGGTAAATGTAGAAAATGGATCAAAATTAGATACCATTATAGATGATGCTGTTAATGACTTGAAGGATAAAGGAGAAAAAAGATAAATAGTTAATTTAACAGGTGGAGGAGAAAATTATTTTGAATCAAGAAATAAATTTTTTAACAGAGCAAAATAAGTTAGATGAAGTTCAAAAGATTTTAAATCAAGAAATACTTAAATATCTAGAAAGAAGAAAAGGTGTAGCAAAATACATTCTTGATGCTAGAAAAAAGTTTGTTGAAGAGTATAAAGATGATGAAGATCAAATTATTGATTATTTTGATCATGAAAATTATGTTAAAGAAGAAGCTTATAAAACTATAGATAAAAGATTAAATGAATTTACAATATTAAAGGAATCACCTTATTTTGGTAAAGTAACTTTTATGGAAGAAGAAAATCTTCCAGAGGAAATTTATATAGGAAGATATGGATTAACTGTGGAAGAAAATTATGAGCCTGTTATAGTAGACTGGAGAGCACCGATAGCATCACTATTTTATAAGGGAACATTAGGAAAAACAGAGTATACATGTCCTACAGGAGAAGTTGATGCTGATATATTATCAAGAAGACAAATAATTATAAAAAAGGGAGAATTAAAAGGAGTATTTGATTCTGAAGTTGATATTAAAGATGAAATACTTCAAATGGTTCTTACTGAAAATTCATCAGATAAATTGAAAGATATAGTTATGACTATACAATCAGAACAAGATGAAATAATAAGATCAGATAAAAATAAGGCTATAGTTGTAAATGGTGTTGCAGGTTCTGGGAAGACTACAATAGCTCTTCATAGAATATCGTATTTGCTTTATAATTATAGAAAACAGTTTGGTGATAAAGTATTAATTTTTGGACCAAATGATATTTTCATGGATTACATAGCTCAAGTTTTACCTTCGTTAGGAGAAGGGGGAATAAAACAAAATACTTTTGAAAATTTTGCTAAAAAAGAAATAGGGATAGAAGTATCAGATGTAAAGAGCTTTGGAAGTTATATGGAAGAAGCTATGAATGGAAATCAAGAATCTCTTAAAGAATATAAAGAAAAAAGTTCAAAAAGGTTTTTAGAATTTTTAAATAAAAATATTAAAGAACTAACTGATAATTATTTTGAAATAAATCCAATAACTTTTAATGGAGAAGAAATAGTTAATGTTAAAGAAATTGAGGAGTTATTTAATCTTCACTATAACTACATGCCACTATTTAGAAGAAGTGAAAAAATAAAAAGAGTGCTTATTTCTAAAATAAAGGATAAAAGAGATGCAGAAGTATATAAATTAAATGCAGAAATAAAGGAAAAGATAGCATCTTTACCTAAAGACCAAATTGATGTAGAGAAAAATAATATAGAATTTTTAAGAAGAATAAAAATTAGAGAAATAATAAGACATGTAATTAATTCAAGAAAAGAATTAGATGAATGGATTAATCATGAAAATATTATAGATCTATATAAAAAATTAACTAATACAGAAGAACTTGGTTATATGGACTTGAGCGGAATATTATATTTAATGGTTAAATTAGAAGGTAAAAAAGTTAAAGAAGAAGTAAAACATATAGTAATAGACGAAGCACAAGATTATAGTATTATACAATTTGAAGTTATAAAAGAACTTACAGGGTGCAAGAGTTACACAATAGTTGGAGATTCTAATCAAAGATTAATAACAACTGATGAAGAGCCAGCTATGCTTAATTTACAACCATTATTTAATAAAGATAAAATTCCAGTAGAGGTTAAACAATACGATTTAAATAAAAGTTATAGATCAACTCAACAGATAATGGAATATGCAACGCAGTTCTTAAAAGAAGATAGAATAGTACCATTAGTTAGAAATGGTGAACCTGTAATTGTAGAAGAAGTTTGCTCAAATGAAGAGTTTATAGATACTCTTATTTCAATAATTGAGGATTATGAGGATGAGGGTCTTGAAAATATTGCTGTAATATTTAATGGCAATAATGATTTAAGAGAATTTTCTCATATGATTAAAGAAAGAATTAGTATTCAAAGTTTTGATAGAGAAGATATATTATATAAAGGTGGAAAAGTATTAATTCCAGCATATTTAGCTAAAGGATTAGAATTTGATGGTGTAATAGTTATTGAAAATCATGAAATAGATTCATTAGTAAAATATATAATGTGTACAAGAGCTCTTCACAGACTTTCTGTAATAAAAAAATAATAACATATCAACATTATTTGAAAACATAGATATAAAAACAAGAAAATATAGTATTTTTATAATTGAATATTTTATGCATATATACATATTGATATGCATAAAATGAATATTAATATTATTTTAAAAATAAAAAAGAGTCAAATACAAATTAATTTTTAATTTGTATTTGGCTCTTTTTTAGTATAATAAATATATTTTTGCATAATCTAATCATAGTGTTTATGCAGTAGAGAGTACCTTGAAGTACTACTTATGCATTAAATATATTAAATCTTAAACATTACTACAAATGTATAAATTAAGTTTGTAGTAGCTCCTTTTTTAGATGAAAAAGTATGAATGGAGGTGGTTATAGATAATATTTTATTTATAATATTTAATATTATAAACTAAAAATTAATATTTATACAAAAAACACTTGCATAAATATTAATTTGTGATGTATAATTATGCTAAAGCATAAAGGGAACGAATTTAATACATAGTTTAAATGAACAGGGGGAATTAATAATGAATAAAGGATTATTAAAAAAATTAGGATTGATTGTAGCAATTGGGGCTATGGCAATAAGTATTGTAGGATGTGCAGGAAATAAAACAACTGAAGGTAAAGGAAATTCTAAAGAAGCTACAAATTCATTAGAAGCAATTAAACAAAAAGGTAAACTTGTAGTTGGTACAAGCGCTGATTATCCACCATATGAATTCCATAAAGAAGTAGATGGAAAAGATAAAATAGTTGGATTTGATATAAGCATTGCAGAACAAGTTGCAAAAGATTTAGGAGTAGAGCTTCAAGTAAATGATATGGATTTTGATGGTTTACTTGTAGCACTTCAAGCAGGAAAAGTTGATATGGTATTTGCAGGAATGACACCAACAGATGAAAGAAAAGAAAATGCAGATTTTTCAAACATATATTATACAGCACAACATGGATTTGTTGTTAGAAAAGGTGAAGAAGATAAAATCAAATCACTTGATGATTTAAAAGGTAAGAAAATTGGTGTACAAAAAGGTTCGATTCAAGAAGGTTTAGTAGATAAAAATCTTCCAGATGCAGAAAAGAAGGCATTAGCAAAAGTTACTGATTTAGTATTAGATTTAAAGAACAATAAAGTAGATGCAATATTGGTTGAATTACCAGTTGCTCAATTTAATTGTGAGAAAAATGAAGGTATAGCATTAACATCACTTGTATTAGAAGATGAAGAGGGTGGTTCTGCAATAGCTATGAAAAAAGGATCAGCTGAATTGCAAACAGAAATTAATAAAACAATTAAGAAGTTACAAGATGAAAAGAAAATTGATGAATTTGTAATAGAAGCAAATAAATTAATGGACTAATATATTGAAAAAAAGAATTACACCCCTGGGGTACCCCGGAGGTACCCCAGGGGTGTAATTGGATATTGAATAGATGAGGAGGGACAATTTTGAATTTTACATTTTTAGGAAAATATTATGAATATTTTTTAAGAGGTGCAGGGTTTACAATAATACTAGCATTGGTGGGAGTATTATTTGGAACAATTTTAGGACTTTGTTTAACTCTTTTAAGACGTTCAAAGTTTAAGCTAATAAGTTTTATAGCAACAGCTTATGTAGAATTTGTAAGGGGAACTCCTCTTCTAGTTCAAATATACATAATCTATATAGGATTACCTAAGTTAATAGGAATAGATATTCCAGATATGGCAGTTGGTGCAGTAGCATTAGCACTTAACTCATCAGCATATGTTTCAGAAATAATAAGAGCAGGAATTGATGCAGTGGATAAAGGACAAATGGAAGCAGCTAGAAGTTTAGGTATGACTCAAAATACTGCTATGGTACAAATAATAATACCACAAGCATTTAAGAATATATTACCTGCACTTGGAAATGAATTTATATCAGTAATTAAGGAATCATCAATGGTATCAGTTATTGGTGTTGCAGAACTTATGTATAATGCAAATACAGTAAAAGGTAATACAGCTCTTGGTTTAGAACCAGTAATAATTGCAGCTATAATATATTTTATAATTACATTTACATTAACAAGAGTATTAGGATATGTAGAAAGGAGAATGAAGGTAAGTGATACACGTTAAAGATTTACACAAAAGTTTCGGTAAAAATAAGGTATTAACAGGGATTGACGATCATATAAAAAAGGGAGAAGTGGTTGTTGTAATTGGACCTTCAGGATCAGGTAAAAGTACATTTCTAAGATGTCTTAATTTATTAGAAGAACCAACTTCAGGTACCATTGAATTTGAAGGTAAGAATATAACATCAAGTGATGTTAACATAAATAAAATGAGAGAAAAGATGGGTATGGTATTTCAACAATTTAACTTATTCCCACATAAAACAGTATTACAAAACATAAATTTAGCACCTGTAAAAGTAAAAGGATTATCAAATGAAGAAGCAACTAGAAAGTCTATGGAACTATTAGATAAGGTTGGCTTAAAAGATAAGGCTAATGCTTATCCTTCATCATTATCAGGTGGACAAAAGCAAAGAATAGCAATAGCTAGAGCATTAGCTATGGAACCAGATGTTATGTTATTTGATGAACCAACTTCTGCATTAGATCCAGAGATGGTAGGAGAAGTTTTAAATGTTATGAAGGATTTAGCAAAAGAAGGAATGACAATGGTTGTAGTTACTCATGAAATGGGATTTGCAAGAGAAGTTGGAGATAGAATAGTGTTCATGGATGGCGGAAATATTATAGAAGAAGGAACACCAGAACAAGTATTTAAAAGTCCGCAAAATTCTCGTACAATAGATTTTTTATCTAAGGTTTTATAATCATATACCCCTGGGGTACCCCAGGGGTATATTTTTTTTGTATTTTTTCTTTTAGGATATATTTCGACTAATTTATATAAAACATTACTAGTAATATCAATAAAATTATAATTAAACATTTTGGGTTAATTTAAATACAATAAATAAAGAATAAAAAGATAATTTGTATAAATATGTTAATAAAAAATGTAATAATATATACAAAAATAATTAAATATGTTAATATTAGACACATAAAGAAAAATATAATTAATTGATAAATTTTTAACATTATATGTATATTATACATATTTTAAAATAAGGTAATTTGTATGAGGGGGAAGACCTATGAATCATGTAGAAATGATAAATAAGAAAAATAAAATATTACTGGCGATATTTATGGGTTCAGTATTGTTAAGAGCAATAGTGAATTTTTTTCTTAATGTGCCAATAATATCATCAATATCATTAATAATTGCAGCAATTATTTTAAGTATTATTGAAGCTTTTCTTATAAAGATGAAGTACATAGTACCATCGATGTATTTTATGGTATTTTCAATAACAACTGTTGCAGTTATATTAATGCAGACATCACCAACACTAGGAAATTTAATGATATTTTTCTCATCAATATTTTTAATATTATTATATCAAGAGATAATGCCTATGGTAATTCAATGCATAGCTAGTACTGGATTTATGGTGTATTTTTTTATGAAAAATAAACAAACTATATTTGAGCAAGTAGGATATGATCAACTAGTGTTTTTAATTTCATATATGCTATCTGGTTTATTTATATTTATATTACTTTGTATTATGACCAAGAAAACTTATATTAAATTAGAAGATAATATTAAAATGAGTAATGAGGCTAAAGCTAAGGCAGAAATGTTAGTATCTGAAATAAATGAAACTATCACAGTTTTAAACGAGGCTAATATAACTATTAAAGATGGTATCTCTATGACAGAAGAGGTATCAGGTCAGATTACCTGTGTGTCTAGTGATATTGCAAATAAGGCAACACAAGAAGTGGAAGTAATGAATAATGTTAAATCATTAATGTCAATTGGCGTAGAAAATGTTCAAGAGGTAACAGGTGCTATTGAAACAATGAAGGATGCTTCTATGTCTACAGAAAATGTGGTAATGGATGGTTCTAACAAAGTAATTGTATTATCAGAAGAAATGTCAAAAGTAAATGAAAATATTATAAATGTTGTAAATTTAATAAATGATTTATCCAATGAAAATTCTAAAATAATAGAGATTATTAATACAATAAATGATATAACAGCACAAACTAATCTTTTAGCGCTTAATGCATCAATAGAAGCAGCAAGAGCTGGAGAACATGGAAAAGGATTTGCAGTAGTTGCAGAAGAAGTTAGAAAATTAGCAGAGGATTCAAAATCATCAACAGATCAAGTTGCACAGATTTTAAGTGGAATATCTAATAAAACAACAGATGTATCTAATGAGATTTTAAAAGAACAAAAATCAATTCAATTATGTAATGATCATACAAATTCAGTTAAAGATTTATTTGAAAATATAAATATTAATACTTCTAAAGTATTAAATCAATCTAATAGTGTTAGTGAAAAATCAAAAGCATTAAATGATTCAATTTTAACTACATTAAATGAAGTTAATGGTATAAGTGAAAATGTCGAGAGCACAGCTTCAGCTATTGAAGAAATATCTGCAAGTATAAATGAACTTAATACTAATATAGAAGGAATAGCTAAAACTTATAATAATATAGATACAATATGTAATAAACTTGGTGCTATATAAACAGAGTTCTTTACTTAAGGATAATTATAGTAGTAAATTTATAGTTAGGTTTATTCAAAAAAATATATTTAATGTATTAGTTTATTTTGCATTATATATAGCTAGAAAGATTAGTTTATATATTCTATGAACTAATCTTATATAATTTTTCAAATAAAATATATATTACAAATTTAACTTATTATTTAAAGACAAGTAAAGCTACAAAAAAATATAACATATAATTAAAGCAGCAACAATTACAAGCATAATATAAATTGCAGTGTTATTAGATTTTTTAGTAGCTGTATCTTTTTGAATATTTTCATTAATATCTTTGTTAGTGATATTTTTAGTTGAATCAGAATTTTTAATATTAATGTTATTTTTTACACTAGTATTTTTTATAACGTTAGTATTTTCCTTTTCAACATTATTTTCTTTAATATCATATCTAGGAAATACTTTTTTAAAAGCGTAACACCAAGAAGTTACACATTCATTTTTTTCACCAAGCTCTTTGTTACAGTAAGGACATTTCATTAAAAAAACTTCCTCCTTTTTTAACTGCTTATAATAAATAACGATTTCTAAAGTTCAGTCGAAAGCAAGTCTCACCTGAAGCTAAGAATTCTGTTTGTCCGATAGCTAGTATCTGTAATTGCATAACAGCTACATGCTCCTATATAACGATTTCTAAAATTCAGTTGAAAGCAAGTTTCACCTGAAACTAAGAACTCTGTTTATATCCTATATATAATAATTAAATATAATAAATATACCTCATAGAATATTTTTAACATATCTATGAGGTATATTTTTATTATAGATTTTTGCTTAGGCACATAAAAATAAATAACAAGTCAAAGTTATAATGGATATTTTTTATTAGGTAAGAAGATGAACTCTCTTTATAGTGTAACTATTAGGACAATTGACAATGTAGCATGAAATAGCTGTGTGATTTTTAAAATAGATACTTTTAATAAATCCAAAGGCTTTTAACCTTAATTGTTCATTGTCAACTGTCCATTGTCAATTGAAATATAATATAGCCACTTTGCTAAAGGAAATGTTTATCTAATGTTATTATACAATTATAATTAGGATGTATTGATTTTATTCTTGAAGATATATTTTCTTTTATTTCATCATCAGTTAAATTTATTTTTATTGAATTGTTAAGAACAACATCAAATATTAAATTTTTAATATCCCCTTCTCCTATTACTCTAAAGTCGTGAATAGATTCAATATGATCATACTCATTGATTAATTTTAATATTTCATCATAAGCTTTTTTAACTTCTCCTTCAATAATACATATAGGATCCATATGTATTACTAAATAGATTTTAAGTGATTCTGATATTTCTCTTTCAGCTTTATCTATAATTTCATGTATCTTCATTATGTCAATGCTAGCAGGTATCTCAGCGTGGATAGATGCCATACATTTACCAGGACCATAATTATGAATAATTAAATCATGTACTCCTGTAATATTTTCATAACTTAAAACCATATTTTGAATTGCTTTAACAAGTTCAGGATCAGGAGCTTCTCCTAAAAGAGGATTAAGTGTATCTTTAACTAAAGAAAAACCTGAATAAACTATAAAAACTGCAACTCCAAGTCCTATGAAACCATCAATAGGAAGAGATGTAAATTTTGATAGAAAGAATGAAACAGCAACAGTACTAGATGTAAATACATCTCCTAATGCATCAACAGAAGCTGCTTTTAAAGCAGATGAATTAATTTTGTTTCCCATGAATTTATTAAATATTGAAAGCCAAACCTTAAGTCCTATAGAAATTAAAAGTAGAATAAAAGGAATAAGTTCAAATTTAACTGTTTCAGGATTTGTTATTCTTGTAATAGAAGATTTTATAAACTGCAATCCAACAAGCATAACCATAAAAGCAACTATTAATGCTGAAAGGTATTCAATTCTACCATGCCCAAAAGGATGCTCTTTATCAGCTGGTTTACTTGCAAGTTTAAAACCTAAAATAGTAATAAGAGATGATGCAGCATCCGATAAGTTGTTAAATGCATCTGCAATAATTGCTATACTAGATGCAAAAAAACCAACTGAAAGTTTAATCAAAAAAAGAATTGCATTTACACAAATTCCAATTATGCCCCCTAAGATACCATAAGAATTTCTAACAGCATCATTTTTTATATTAGTATTATCTTTAATAAATTTATTAACTAGAAATTCAGAAAACATAAAATTCACTCCAATCATATACAAGTAAGTATAACTTATTCTAATACAGTAAAAATTATTTGTAAAATTTGAGTATACTGATTTACTATTTTTAATATGTTTAAAGGGACTAAAATTTTAAGAAAATCATATATAAAATATAATATACTTAATTATAATATGGACTAATATGTAAATTATAATTAAGCTTAGATTATGCTTTTAATACTCATATTAATGAATAAACTTCATTATAATTCAGATACTTTCTTTTGTCTTATTCAAAAATAAAAATATATTGTGTAAATTATGTATCAAATTGCAGGAAATTATTCAAATAAATTACTTATTAAATGTAAATTGCATTTAATAACTTAATAGAATATTAGGTTAGTTTGATAAAATTAATATAATTTGATAATATGGCAGTATACGTACTTGTATGTAAAATACAAACATATTTATATTTAAGGGTTAAATTTAAAATATTGTTAAGGAGGATTTGGTCAATGAATAATGCAAAGGATTTATTAAAGTTTATAAATAATAGTAAAAGTGCATTTCATGGAGCTTTTGAAGTAAAGAAAATTTTAGATAAAGAGGGATATAAAGAAGTAAGAGAAACTGAAAAGTGGGATTTAAAAGAAGGCGGAAAGTATTATGTAATGAAAAATCAATCTGCTATAATCGCATTTGAAGTTGGATCAGAAAATATTGAAGAATATGGATTTAGATTAATAGGGGCTCATACAGATTCACCTGGGTTTAGAATAAAACCAAAATCAGAAATGCAAGTTGAAGGTCATTATGTAAAATTAAATACTGAAGTTTATGGTGGTCCAATACTTAGTACATGGTTTGATAGACCATTATCAATTGCAGGTAGAGTTACATTAAAGAGTAAAAATCCTATGAAACCAAGAGTAGAATTACTTGATTTAAATAAACCCGTGTTAATTATACCAAGTTTAGCTATTCATATGAATAGAAGTATAAATGAAGGATATGAATATAATAAGCAAAAAGATACTTTACCATTGCTTACTATGGCAAATGATGAATTGGAAAATGATGGTTACTTAATAAGATTGATTAGTGAAAATTTAAATGTAGATGAATCTGAAATATTAGATTTTGATCTATTTGTATATGAGTTTGAAAAAGGAAGCATAATTGGCATGCAAGAAGAATTTATATCAGCAGGAAGATTAGATGATCTTTGGATGGTATATACAGGACTTAAAGCATTAGTTGAAAGTAAAGAAAATAAAGCAACAAAAGTTTTAGTTGCACTTGATAATGAAGAAATAGGGAGTTTAACAGCGCAAGGAGCAAATTCTTCATTACTTGAAAATATTTTAGAAAGAATTACTTTAGCTCTTGGAAAAGATAGAGAAGGATTTAAAATGACATTAGCAAATTCAGTTATGATTTCAGCTGACTTAGCTCATGCACTTCATCCAAACTATGTAGAAAAACATGATCCAACTAATAGACCTGTTCTTGGAAAAGGACCAGTAATAAAGATAGCAGCATCAGGTAGCTATTCAACTGATAGTTATGCAGGAGCAATATTTAAAGAAGTTTGTAATAAGGCACAAGTTCCATGTCAAGAATTTGTTAATAGATCAGATGTAAGAGGTGGGACAACAATAGGACCAATAAGTGCATCTAAACTAAATATTCCAGTAATAGATATGGGGGCACCATTACTTTCAATGCATTCAATAAGAGAATTAGCAAGTGTTAAAGATAATGAATACACAATAAAGGCATTTACTGAATTTTTTAATTTATGATTCATGACATTTTATTAAGTGTTATTATAGGGGGAATTCTAGTGGATTTAATAAAAAAGTTGGTAAAGAAAAATAAACTATCTAATTATAGTATTGAGCTTATAGATGATAAATTATTGCTTAAAGCTGAGGGAATGTTTTCAAAGGAAGATGCTGAGACTTGTATAAATGATACTATTAATATTTTTAAAGAGCTTAATACTAGTGAATTTATATTAGTTATTGATAACATTGGTTTAAAAATGGGTTTCCCTGATACAAAAAAGTTGTATGATGTATTAGCTAATATTTATTTAGAAACAAAGTTTAAAAGAAAATATATACTTATGCCAAAGAATGATATAGCAGGGGTACAAATCAAAAAATCTAATAACAGATTTTTTAATGAAGTAAAAATAATATCAAATATTAATGAAGCGTTATAAATATATATGTTCTAATTAATTTAATATATATATTGCAATTTAAACTCTACATTTATTCAAATAATCTTGTTAAAGATAATCAAAACTAAATTGAAAATCTTATTGTAGAAATCATATTACAACATATATACATTTATAATTTTTTATTTAATCTTTATAGAAAATTATATCTTTAATTAACAATATCTAATAGAAGCATATATATCATAAATTTTTTATATAAGTTACTCAATATATTAGTGAATCATAACATTTTATAAGCATTATGAGAGTTATATTAATGAACAAATTTCATTGAAACTTATATATTAAAAACTATGAGACTATTTCAAAAAAGTATTTATACATTTGGAATAGTTTTTTTGTTATGTATTATTATACTAAATTGTTCATTGTCAACTGTAAATTGAAAAGTGGAATAGCTACTTTTGTTCTTGGTTATAAATTTAATAATTAAATTTATAATTATTTTAATACAAAAATACTAAAAATTTTTATCTTTTTTTTAATGATTTAGAAATAATAAATCGAAATATAAATAATAATGGAATAATATACGTAAATATGCTATCATTTACTGTGTAATATGTTTATAAAATAGAATTTTAATGTATAAATGATAATAATTTTAAAATAATTAGCAAATTAAAAAGATTAAAAATGTATTTGTTTTTATAAATCAATGATATAAATACATTAAGGGAGAAGGTAAAAGACCTTCTCCTTTAAAATAGCATAAAATTAAGATATTAAAATACATAAGGAGTTGTAAAATAGGTGCGACAGATAAAAATTCAAAGAAAAAGTGTATTATCTAAATATAGTATGAGTGTGGAAGAAAACAAATTAATAGTTAAAGGCGAAGGAATTTCTTCTAAAAAAGATATGCAATCTTATATGAATGATTTTATGCAAGTTATTAATTCAATGGATACAAGTAATTTAACTTTGATAATAGATAATAAATATTTTAATATGAGTTTTCCAGATGCAAAATTATTTTACGATAAAATATCTGAAGTTTATATAAATACTAATTTTAAAGAAAAGTATATAATTATGCCAGAGAGTGAAATTGCAAACATTCAGATCAAAAAAAATGGAGATAAAATATTTGATACTATAAAGGTAATATCAGATTTAGAAAGTGCTGGGAATTTAGGATAGAAGAATAAAAAAGAGTTATATATTCCGTGTCACGCAGGGAAGCAAGTTCAGTTATGAGTAAGTTATTAGCTAAATTTGTTAATGAAATATGCTATAAATAGATAAGCTTACGAGTCTATTAGTTTGTATAGATAAAAGATATAATAATAAATCTTTTATCTATTTTTAATTTAATAATATATTTACATATATGTAATTTTATGAAAGTATAAAATATGTAATATTGTAAGATAATATGGAATAATATGCATTAATGTGTTATTATTAGAAATGAAATATATATATAAATATCATATTAAATTAACAAAAATTGGATTATTTATTTGGAGGGATAACATTGAAAATTGATAAGAAAAACAAAATGTCTAATTACACTATGGAGGTTATAGGAAACAAGGCTATATTACATAGTGAAGGAATGTTTTCAAAGGAAGATGCTGAAAACTACATGTCTGACTTCATAACGTTTACAAAATCAAATAACACAAGTGGATTAATATTAGTTATAGAAAATTCAAATTTAAAAACATCTTTTCCTGATGTAAAACCATTTTATGATAAAATGAGTGAACTTTATATTAAATCAAATTTTAAGAGTAAATATATGCTTATGCCAGAAAGCGCTATTGCTGGGATGCAAATAAAAAAAATAGATCAAGAATTTTTTAATAAGATAAAAATTATTTCAAATATTGATCAAGCTATATAAGTTTTTAAATATAATAGAAAGTTATAATAATTAATATTTATAATTATATTAATGAATAAATTTTATTTAAATTTATATGCATAAAATAAGTTTTATAATTAATTACTTAGCGTTTAAGATTTTTCTTAAATGAATAGTTTTTATAATACTCATATTTTTACTAAAATAAGAGTATTATAGACTGCTCTTTAAGACAAGTTTTACATTCTATATTAAAAGATTTTTAAGTTTTTTAGTAAGATTTTTTACTATTAAAACTTAAAAATCTTTTTTATTCTTTAGAAATTATATATTTTAAACATTGATGATAACTTAGATTATATTTTTGCTTAAAGATTAAGAAATGAAACCTAAAGAATAAAAAGAAAATATATTCGGCTGTCAGATTTTTCTCACATACGTTCGAAAAGGCAGATGCGTAAAAAAATAATCATATTCAGCACCGTTATTCCTGCACTACGTTTAGAAAGGGTGCATGGCTAAAAAATATCATGGAAAATAGAGTGGTATATGTCTCTAATGTAATAAAGTTGAAATATGATAAAGAAAATGATAAGATTTTAAATAATTTAACAGAATAAATAATTATTAAAGGTGGTTATTTTATGAGAGTATTAGTAGTTGATGATGAAAGAAGTATTTTAAACTTAATTAGATTAAATTTAGAAGTAGAAGGATATGAAGCAATTGTAAGTACGACTGGAGCAGATGCAATTTTAAAATTTGAAACTGAAAAACCACAACTTGTGATATTAGATCTAATGTTACCAGATATAAGTGGATATGATGTTATAAAGAAATTTCAAGAAATAAATAGTGAAGTCCCAGTTATAATGCTTACAGCAAAAAGTCAAATGAATGACAAGCTCTTAGGGTTACAATTAGGAGCTGATGATTATATAATAAAACCATTTAATAGTACAGAACTTATTTTAAGAATAAAAGCAGTAAGCAAAAGAGTTACAAAAAAAACAAGAGTAAAAAATGATAATGAAATAAAGCTTGAAAAATTAAAAATTCTAAAAGATGAAAGAAAAGTTTTTATTGATGAAGAGGAAATTTTTATGACTTATAAAGAGTTTGATACATTATTTCTTATGATGAAAAATTACAATAAAGTTTTTACTAGGGAAAACCTTTTAGAAAGAGTTTGGGGTGATGAGTATGATGTTAATACGAGAGCGGTTGATATTTTAATACAAAGAGTTAGAAAAAAAATGGGCAAGTATTCAAATAAATTAAAAACAGTTTATGGAGTGGGATATAAATTAGAATTTAAAAAAGAGACTATTTAATTTTATAAATAAAGGCATTAGGAGGATGTATTTTTAATGCGATTTAATTTTAATATAAAAACAAAAATAATTTTGATGAATATGGGGATATTTATTCCAATTATAATTTTTATATATATAACAATTATAAATAATTTATATAATAACATAATAAAAAGTAATATAGATTTATTAACCAAAGAAAGTTATAATACTCAAGTTTACATATCAAACTATATTGAAAAAGATAAAGATGATGATATTGAAAGAGATTTTGAACATAAAGCACCATTAATTAATACATACCTATCTAAAAAAATGAATTATAGAATTCAAATTTATAATAAAAATGGTGAAATAATGACAGACTCACTTTCTAATAATGTTACTTTTTTTGATGAAGATATAACTAATGCTATAAAGGGAAATAAGGCATATGTTGTTAAAAAAATCGATGGAAATATATATGTATTATTTTCAAGTCCTATATATTTTAAAGATACAACATTAGGTTGTGTAAGATACATATATCCTTTAGACAGTAGTGAAAAACTCATAGATAATATGTTTATAATTATGGGCATATTAGCATGTACATCAATTCTTATATCGTGGCTTTTAAGTAAGCTTCTTTCAGAAAAAATAGTTGGACCTATAAAAAAATTAAAGACAATTTCTCAAAAAGTTACCCAAGGAGAATATGATAATAGAATAAAAATTAGAAGTGGAGATGAGATTGAGGACTTAGCTGAAGCTTTTAATGTAATGTCAGAGAGTATAAAAAATTATATTGAAAGTTTAAAAGAAGAAAAACAAAAACAAAAGAGTTTTTTAGATAATGTAACACATGAATTTAAAACCCCTTTAACAGCAATAATAGGATATTCTGAAATTATACCTAAATTAAAGAATAAAAATGATATAGATGAAAGTTTAGTTTATGTAAAAGAAGAAGGAATAAGACTTTTAAAATTAGTAGAAGAACTTCTTGATCTATCAAAGCTTGGAAAAAGTGAATTTAAAATAGATAAAAAGAAATGTAATTTAAAAGAAATAATAGAAGAGGTTTTAGTAATTATTAACCCAAGAATAAAAAAATATGAAATAGAAATAATTAAAAATGTATTTGATATTGAAGTTTTAATAGATAAGGACAAGACTAAGCAAGTTATTTTAAATGTATTAGATAATGCTATAAAATATAGTGAATGTAGCAATATAAAAATAAAATTACAAGTTGAAAATAAAGAAGTAATTTTAAATATTATAGATGATGGGATAGGTATAGTTAAGGAAAATATACCTAAACTTTTTGAGCCAACTTATAGAGTAAATAATTTAAATTCAATTAACAATAATGGTAATGGGCTAGGTCTTTGCATATGTAAAGAAATAATGAATAAGCAAAATGGTGATATAAAGATTGAAAGTAATTTTGGAGAAGGTACATATGTAAAAATTATATTTAAAATAAAGTAATATATGTTTTGCAATAAATATATCTTCTAATTAAGATGTTACATTTATAAATATTTTAAGATTTATATTAATTAAAGAACTTTATTAGAATTTATATATTATAAAAAATAATAAATGTTACATTTACGAAACATAAGTGAAATGTTTATGAGATGTTAAATTTTTATTATATAGGAGGAAACATAAGTGAAGAAAATTAGCTTAAAGACTAAAATAATAGGCATATATACAACTATAATTACAGTTTGTATTATAATGACAATCTTAAATTATAGGCTTATATACAATAGAGTTCAAATAATAAGTGATAAAGATGATGTTGTAAATAAAATAAATATGTCTATACCTATAAAAATTGAAATTTCTAATGAAAAATGGGGTGATTATGTTTTTGAAGATGAGAATTCTATACAAATGATATGGAATTCTATGAGTGATATTATGAATGATTTCTCAGAAGAAGAGAACGGTATTATAGAAGGGGATAATATAAGCATTGATGCAAATGTTTACTATTTAAATGGGATGCAAGATAACTTTAAAATAAGTGATGTGCTTATTTTAAATAATCGTATGTATCATGATAATAATAAATTACCATTAATAAATAGGTTGAAAAATGATTTATTAGCTTATTTATATTCAACTTCTAATATAGCTAATCTCATAAATACTAGAAATAGAATAGTTATTAGTGATTCTAATAATAAAATAAAAGAATTGAATGATTTTGATAAGGAAAAGTTAAAAGATTTAATAAGTAATTCAACTAAACTTGATAATGATGATGGAATTAAAGCTTTGACAAAAGAAAATAAGGAAGTTTTATCACATATAAAAATTTATATTTATGATAAAGATGATACTTTTATAAAAGTTAAAAGCTGCAATGTTATAAATATTGATGTCTATAAAAATGGAATATTTGTTGTCCAATATATGGGAGATGAAAATGGACAACATATATATTTTAAAGGTAACAATAAAGATATATGTGGGGAAATATTAAAGTTAAATTCATCAACATTAGAGGGGAAAGTTAGTAATGAATAATAAGAAATTTATTTGTTTTATTATAATTATATGTATGTCTTTTAATCTTATTGCTTGTAATAAAAAAAGCTCAAAAGTAATTTATAAAGATGGATATTTAAATTTAGAAGGAAAGCATATTGTTGTTTATGTAGCATCTAGAGATGAATTAGGCAGAACACTTTTAGAGATGTTTAAGGAAAAAACAGGATGTACATACGAATATATCAGGATGTCTACACAAGAGGCATTAGAACGAATTAAATGTGAGAAAAAATATCCTAAAGCAGATATATTTATAGGTGGAACTTGTGATGCTCATAATATAATGAAAAAAGAGCAACTTTCAGAAAAATATATATGTAAAAATTATGATAGCATACCTAATGCGTATAAAGATAAAGACGGTTATTGGACAGGATTAGAATTAAATATTTTATCTATTATTATAAATAAGGATAGATGGGATAAAGAATTTGCAGATAAGGGATTAAAAATGCCAGAAAAGTATGATGATTTACTTAATCCTATTTATAAAGGTGAAATTGTAATACCAGATCCTAATATATCAGGAACAGGATATACAATTATAGCATCCATTGTACAAAATATGGGTAAAGAAAAAGCTATAGAATTTTTAAAGGAATTGAAATCAAATGTAGGACAGTTTACATCTAATGGATATATTCCAGCACAAAAAGTTGCAACTGGAGAATATTTGATGGGTATAAATTTTATAGCAGATCAATTATTAGTTAAAAATTCTGGATTTAATGTAATAACTAATATTCCTGAAAAAACTGGATGGAATATAGATGCAATTTCAAAAATTAAAAATGGTCCAAATGAAGACGTTGGCAAGTATTTTATAGATTTTTGTACAAGCAAAGAGGGTGAGGAAGCTATAATAAGTATTTCTCAAGGTAAATCTACAAGAAAAGATATAAAAGATGATAATTATGAACAAGATTGCGAAACAAATATATATGATAATTATGATTTCAAAAAAGCTAGTGAAGATAGAGAATGGTTAATTAAGATGTGGAATAGTTTTAAATCTTAAATTTGCAAATAAAAAACGATTTAGATTTTTTAAAACAACTTAATTAAAGATATATATATGTTGTAATATGATTTCTACAATAAAATTTTCAATTTAGTTTCGAATTATCTTTAACAAGATGATTTGAATAAATGTAGAGTTTAAATTGCAATATATATACTGTAACTTTTTAAATTAATAACTTAAAAACTTTCAATTTCTAGTATTTAAAATTTAAAACATTAAAATTTATTATTTAGGAGATAAATTTTAATATATATTGCAATAATAATTGTTTAATAAATTAAATAATTGTATATTTTTGATTAAAAATTTAAATTTGCAACATATATAAATAAATTTAAAAGATAAATATTTTAAACTTATTTATCTTATTAAGATAATTTGGAGGATAGATATGAGTAAATTGACAAGTTTTTTTAGTATTAATAAAAAAGAAGTTACATTATCAATTGAAGATCAAAGAAAGATGTGGTTAAAGGAATTCTTAAAAGCATTTTTAGTTGTATTTTCAGTATATGCTTCTATGTATTTAATTAGAAATAACCTTAAAGCTGGACAACCACTTTTAAAAGAACAATTAGGCTTTACAACATCTGAACTTGGATATATAGGTTTTGGATTTTCTATAACTTATGCATTAGGTAAGACTCTATTAGGATATTTTATTGATGGTAAAAATGCAAAGCGTATAGTGTCATTTTTACTTATGATGTCTGCAACTATGGTTTTTGTAATCGGTATTATGTTGATATCAGGGAATAAATGTACTGGAGTTGTATTATTACTATGGGGTTTAAGTGGATTTTTTCAAGCTCCAGGTGGACCAAGTGCATATTCAACAATTACTAGATGGACTCCTACCAATAAAAGGGGTAGATATTTAGGTTTTTGGAATATGTCTCACAATATAGGTGGAGCATTAGCTGGAATGTTAGCATTATGGGGAGCGAATAAATTTTTTCATGGTAATGTAGCAGGTATGTTTATAGTTCCATCAATAATAGCAGCTATTATTGGTTTTACAATGTTATTTGTAGGAAAAGATGAACCAGAAGAACTAGGTTGGAACTCTGCAGAAGAAATATTTGGTGAAGTTAAAGCAGAAAATAGTGCAGAACTAGACAAGATGAGTAAGTTTGAAGTATTTAAAAAATATGTATTAAAAAATCCTTGGATTTGGATTTTATGTGTAGCAAATGTTTTTGTTTATATTGTTCGTATAGGAATAGATAACTGGGCTCCTTTATATGTTACTGAACAATTACATTTTGGAATGGGAGATGCAGTTAATACAATATTCTATTTTGAAATAGGTGCTCTTATAGGTAGTCTTAGTTGGGGATTTATATCTGATTTATTAAAAGGAAGAAGAGCAATAGTTGCAGTATTTTGTTTAGTACTTACTGGTTTTGCAGTTTTAGGATATAGATATGCTACAAGTGTTGCTATGGTAAATGTTTCATTATTTTTCCTTGGTGCATTAATATTTGGACCGCAATTATTAATAGGGGTATCTCTTGTTGGATTTGCACCTAAAAAAGCAATTGCTGTTGCTAATGGTTTAAGTGGTACTTTTGGATATTTATTTGGAGATTCTACAGCTAAAGTTATGTTAGCCAAAATAGCTGATCCTAAATCATCAGGTATAAATATTGGTGGAATGTATTTTCATGGATGGAATGATGTATTTGTAATATTCTATGGCGCACTTACAATTGGGATTTGCCTTTTATTAATTGTTGCTTATGCTGAAGAAAAGAAGATAAGAGGTATAAATAAAGTTGAAAATGAAGATGAAATGGTGGAATTAGTAGCATAATAAAAATATTTATAATAAATAAGAATTTACACATTGCTTATTTAAGAGAAATTTTACATTTATCATTCATAATCTTATATAAAATTTTATACATTATATTCTTAAAATAAATCTTACATTTTGTATTAAAAGATTTTTAAGTTTTTTAGTTAAATTTTTACCTTTAAAACTTAGAAATCTTTTTTTATTTTTTAGGAAGTATAGAATTTGAGAAGCTTCAAACATTGATGAAATCTAAGTTTATGGAGAGGTTTTTGAATTGACAATGAAGGAAGAGATCTTCTTAATAAGATTTCTAAAATATCTTTGAAGAAAGCCTGTGGATTTCAATAGAACCATTATTCTTGCACTATGTTTGGAAAACGTGCATTGTCAATTGAAAGAGTAAATTCTCCCTAAATAATAAAAAATAACTCATAATTATTGGTATATTTAACAAATAACCCGAAATTATGGTAAAATTAAAATGAGTTTGTTTTTAGAAAGGAGTTTATTATGAATACAAGAGAGACATTGGACAAAATGTTTATCGAATTAAAGGACGTAATATATTATGAAGATATCGGTGTACATAAAATTGTAGATCAATCTTATATAAAGCCATATTACAAACAATTGACAGACATTTCTTTTGAAGAATGGAAGAAATATCATGCTTCAAAGATGCTTAAAATAACTGAAGATATTTATTTGTCTGAAATGATGGAAACTAAAGACTCATTATTTATAGACAAGCTAAAATTAGATTTAAGTAAACCAAGTTGCTTAAGGGAATTTGGAATAGTATCAACATGTCTTATACCATTTTTCTTAAATAGTGAAATAGTATTTTTTGTTACTATGCCAATATTTAAAGAAGAACATAAGTATTTAGAAGAAGAAAAATCAAAAGCAATTGAAATTGTAAAGAAATATAGTAAAATTTTAAATATTGAGGAGATGTTAAAAAGTGAAATTATCTAAAGCTATTGTTAATTATCTTGAAAGTTGTAATGTAGAATATGTTTTTGGAATACCATCAGGAAATGTTGCAGGTATATATGATGCCCTTAATGACACAAATATAAAAGTTATAGTTGCAAAGAATGAAGCTAGTTCAACATATTCTGCATGTAAATATTCAGATTTAAGCAAAAAACTTAGCTGCTCTATATTATGTGGAGGAGTTGGAATAACTAATGCTATAAATGGTATAGCAGATGCTTACATAAATAATATTCCTATGCTTGTTATAAGTGGATATGCTGCAACTGACAATATAGGAAAAGGATGTGTTCAAGAATTAGACACAGCACCTATAACAGAAAGTATAACTAAATATAGTAAGACTATTATGAAAAAGGAAGAGGTTTTAACTGAATTAGATAAGGCTGTTAAATTAGCTATGCAAGATCCTAAAGGACCAGTTCACTTATCAATACCTATGAACCTTCCAATGATGGAAATAGAAGATAGTGAGTACAAGCCTTATACACCAGAAAAAATAGAGTATAACTATGATGAAGAAGCTTTAAATACAGCGGTTAACATATTAAATGATTCTAAAAAAGGTTTAATATTAGTTGGAAGAGGTGCTAAAGGTCATAATGAGATGATTAAAAAAATATCATCAAAATTAGGATGGTATGTAGCAACTACTCCACAAGGAAAGAGTTCAATAGATAGTGATTTTGAATTTAATATAGGAAATTATGGATTTAACAGTACTGATTTTGCTCAAAATTATGCAGATACAGAAAACCTTGATTGTGTTTTAGTTTTAGGATCTAGCTTAGGTGAAAGTGCAACAAGAAACTTTAATAATTCATTATTTGAAGGAGCTAAAGTTATTCAAATAGATCATAATAAGAAAAGTTTAAATAAAGATCATATAGAAAGATTTAAAGTATATTATGAAATAACTGAAGCTTTAAAAGTAATTGATAATAAAGTTAATGCTAAAGATGTGACTATCACTAAAGTAGAAAAGCTTAATAAAGATTATGTAAAAGATCATACTGGGATATCAGCAAGAAAGTTAGCTGAAATGCTTCCAAATATTTTAAATCCTAGCACAACTTATATGTGTGACATAGGAGAATTTATGAATTATATGTACAAGTATTTATTCATTCCTAAAGGATCAGATTTTATTGCTAGTTTAAATCATGGAGCAATGGGAAATTGTGTAGCTGGTTCAATAGGAGCTGCATTAAGTGGTAATACAGAAAAATATGCTGTTGTTGTAGGAGATGGATCAGTTTTCATGAACGGTAGTGAAATCTTAACAGCAAAACAATATTCATTACCTGTGGTATACTTTGTACTAAATAATGCAAGATTAAACTATGTTGAACAAGGAATGAGCTTTATGTTTGGTAGATCTATTCCAGGTGTAGTTCAAGAAAGAACTTCAATAAAAGCAATAGGTGAAGCTGCTGGAATAAAATCATATCAAATAAGTGATTTAGAACAACTTCATGAAATAAAAGATGAGTTATATTCATGCAGTGAACCTATAATTGTAGAAGTAATAACAGATGGTTCAGAAAAAGTAGCTGCAGCAGATAGATTTAAAACATTAAAAAGAGATTAATATAGTCCTTTAAAGTGTTGAACCCCACATATACCCCTGGGGTACCCCAGGGGTATATGTGGGGTTTTTTCATATTTTCTATGTTTTAAATAGTGTTGATATTCTAGTATAAGGGTGAATTTACAATGAACCATAGACAATTGACAATTTAGGATAAAATCACTGTGTGATTTCTAAATAATATATATTAAAGAAAGCCTGTGGCTTTCAACCTGAATTGTCCATTGTCAACTGTCAATTGTTAATTGAAACGTGGCATAGCCACTTTTGTTATAATTTAATAGTCTAAAGTTATTACTTTAACTCCTTTTTCTTCAAGAAGAGAAATTTCATTTTTATCTATATCAGAATCTGTTATAAGATGGGAAATTTCATTTATATCTCCGCTAGAAAAGTTATGATGTCTACCAACTTTTGAACTATCGGATAAGATATATATAGGCCCACTACAACGATTAATCATTTCATGATTAATTAATGTCTCTTGAAGTACTGAAGTACTTATTCCAGAATCAGCGGATATTCCACTAACCCCTAAAAAACATTTATTTGCTGTAATTTTAGATAATATATAAGTAGCGAATTCTCCAACTAAAGATTGTTTTCTTTCATAAACTTGCCCACCTGTCAGTACTAATTCAATATTTGGACCAATAGTAGAGTTTAGAGATTTACCGTTGTTAGTAACTATATAAACTCTTTTATCACCTAAATACTTTAACATTAAAAGTGCAGTTGAACTAGAATTTATAAATATTGTATCTCCATTTTCAACTAAATCAGCTGCATACTTTGCAATAACATTTTTCTTTTGAGTAAGTATAGAGTTAATATCAGTTTCTTTAACAGCTAAATTTTCATCAGTAGTAGTATTATTATTATCCGTATCGCTAACTAATTTTGCACCTCCATAATATCTTATTATTAATCCTTCTTCATCTAATGCTTGCAAATCTCTTCTTAAAGTAAGTGGAGAAATCTGCAATATTTCTGCTAAGTCATTAGTATTTATGCTTTCATTTGATCTAAGATAATCTAAAATTTTTTCTCTTCTTTTAGAAACTATAGATTGTGTTTTCTTCATAATAATCGTCACCTTTACCTAATATTTTTAATTTATCTGTAATGCTTAATATTTAAAAATAATTATTTGAAATAACATGTATATTGAATGTGCCTTATAAGTTTATTCTAATAAATAGGCAAAATTGTTAATATTTATTAGTTTTTGAAATGTGTAATATTATAATTTCAAATTTAATCTAAACACATTTAAAAGTTTTACTATATATAGTTCATAGTATTACCTATTTTAAAACAATAGATAATGTAACAATAAAAACTTCATAGTTTCAAAATATAAATAATATTATCAAGTTTTAATATGTTTTTAAAAATTTATGATATATATGGCTATAACTAGATAATGTTAATTAAAGATATAATTTTCTATAAAAATTCTATAAAAGATTATAAAAGATTATAAAAGATTATAAAAGATTATAAATGTATTAACTTAATTAGAGTATATATATTGAATTTTGTGTTAAAAATAAAACTTGTTTAATAAGTGCTTATATTAATTATAAAATAAACATTCAAAAAGTTCAATTAAAACATTCAAAAAAGGCTTTAATAATAAAAAAATTAAAAACATTCAAAAAATACTTGAATTATTTGAATGTTTGAGTTAAAATAAACTCATAAACAAACAAAAAGTTCAAAAACACAAATCATAAAGTTCAAATAAAAAAAGAAAAAAATATCATAAAAAATCGAAAACATTCAAAAAGATATAAAACTTAAGAAATAAATCAAAACGAACAGAAAAATATAGTATAATTAGGAGGAATTTA
Source organism: Clostridium weizhouense (assembly GCF_019431045.1). Lineage (GTDB taxonomy): Bacteria > Bacillota > Clostridia > Clostridiales > Clostridiaceae > Clostridium > Clostridium weizhouense. The sequence continues at coordinate 78,029 of NZ_JAHXPT010000006.1, forward strand.
AAATGTCACAAGTAGAAAACATTACAAGAGAATCATGGATACTTAATACTTTCCCAGAATGGGGAACTTGGTTAAATGAAGAGATAGAACAAGAAGTTGTACAACCTGGAACTTTTTCAATGTGGTGGTTAGGATGTACAGGTATATGGGTTAAGAGTGAAGGTAATGCAAGTATATGTATAGATTTCTGGTGTGGAAGTGGAAAGAAAACAAAAGCTAATCCATACATAAATCCAGAACATCAAATGGCTAGAATGTGTGGAGGTAAAAAACTTCAACCTAATTTAAGAGTAGCACCTTTTGTATTAGATCCATTTGGTATAAAAAAGATAGATGCAGTTTTATCAACACATGATCATAATGATCACATCGATGTAAACGTTGCAGCGGCAGTTATGCAAAATTGTGATCCAAGCATTCCTTTTATAGGACCTCAAGCATGTGTAGATAAATGGGTAGGTTGGGGAGTTCCAAAAGAAAGATGTATAGTTGTTAAACCAGGAGATACAGTAAAGGTTAAAGATATAGAAATAGTTGCATTAGAAGCATTTGATAGAACAGCATTAATTACAGCTCCACCAGAAGGTGACTTAAGAGGAACAATGCCAATTGATATGGATATTAAAGCAGTTAACTATTTAATAAAAACTCCAGGGGGAAATCTTTATCATAGTGGAGATTCACATTATTCAAATTATTATGCTAAACATGGTAATGAACATAAAATAGATGTTGCATTAGGCTCATATGGAGAAAATCCAAGAGGAATTACTGATAAGATGACATCAATAGATATTTTAAGAATGGCAGAATCATTAAATACAAAAGTAGTTATTCCATTCCATCATGATATATGGTCAAATTTCCAAGCTGATACAAAGGAAATTTTAGAATTATTTGATATGAGAAAAGACAGATTACAATATAAATTTAATCCATTTATATGGCAAGTAGGTGGAAAATTTACATTCCCAGTAGATAATGAAAAGAGAGAATATCATTATCCAAGAGGATTTGATGATTGCTTCTCAACAGAAATAAACTTACCATATACATCATTCCTATAAAAATATAAATAGAAGTTTTTAGTTTCAGGGAGAACTTGTATTTGACTGAAATTTATAAAGCATTATCAATGAGAGTTTAGCATTAATTAATATTATTACAAATACTAGATGTAAAAGAATAAAAGTTATTATTCAAAAGCAGATAGCTGTTATGAAATTAAAAGGGGAGTATATTCTCCCCCTATAAATCAGGAGGGCATTATGTTAAAAGAATTAATTGAGAAAGAAAGATACTCATTTCACGAAGGATTTGAAAAATGGGAAGATGCAGTAAAGGCTTCATGTAAACCTTTAATTAAACAAGGAGTTATAGAACCATCTTACGTTGATTCAATAATAGAAAATGTAAATAAATATGGTCCATATATAGTAATAGCACCTAACATATGTATACCACATGCACAAGAAGGAAAAGGTGTTAATGAAACAGCTATTTGTTTTATGAAAACTGAAAAAGCAGTTCATTTTAGTGATGATCCAGAACAAGATGCACAATTATTCTTTGTATTAGCATCAACTAATAATGATCTTCATATGAAGAACTTAGTTAGTATGGTTGAAATAGTAGAAAAAGAAGAGTTAGTAAAAATGTTAATTGAAGCTAAATCTAAAGAAGATTTAGAAGAAATCCTTAAAGTCTTATAATCTCATATAGTTGTCAATAATATAAGAGAGTTTATAATCCTCAAAAATTATGAAAAAGTTAATTTTATCTTATTAATAATATCCCATTAGATGCTAATAATAGCGTTACGAACTAATATCAAACATAATAATTTATTAAATTTTTAAGGGGGAATTAAAAATGGATTTTCTATTAGCAATATGGAAGTTCTTCCAAGTTAATATTTTGACTAACCCAGCATTCTTTATAGGTTTTATAGTACTTATAGGTTACTTACTATTAAGAAGACCTATATATGAGGCAGCAGCAGGATTTATAAAAGCAACAGTTGGTTACTTAATACTTAATGTAGCAGCAGGTGGACTAGTAAATAATTTCCGTCCCATATTAGCAGGATTAAAAGACCGTTTTAATTTAACAGCAGCAGTTATAGATCCATATTTTGGACAAACAGCAGCACAATCAGCAGTTGAAAGTGTAGGAAGATCATTTTCACTTATGATGATAGTACTTTTAATAGCATTTATTTTTAACATAGTATTAGTTTTGTTAAGGAAGCAAACAAAGATAAGAACAGTATTTATTACAGGTCACATAATGGTGCAACAATCTTCAACAGCTTTATGGATAGTATTATTCTGTTTCCCTAATATAATTGATACACAAGCAGTAATTATGCTTGGTTTATTACTAGGAACATATTGGGCAGTATCATCAAATCTTACAGTTGAAGCTACTCAAGAATTAACTGAAGGTGGGGGCTTTGCAGTTGGTCATCAACAAATGTTTGGTATTTGGCTTACAGATAAAATAGCAGGAAAAATTGGTAATAAAGAAAAATCAATAGAACATCTTAAATTACCAGGATTCTTATCAATATTTAACGATAATGTTGTTGCAACAGGTATCCTAATGATGTTCTTCTTTGGAATAATAATGGGGATATTAGGACCAGACTTATTACATCAAATAGACAAAGGATTTAGTGCAGATAGAAACTTTATATTCTATATAATGGAAAAGTCATTAAACTTTGCAGTTTACTTAAGTATATTACAACTTGGAGTTAAAATGTTCGTTTCAGAACTTACAGAATCATTCCAAGGTATTTCAAATAAACTTTTACCAGGTTCAGTACCAGCAGTAGACTGTGCTGCAACTTATGGATTTGGTCATGCTAATGCAGTAACAATAGGATTCTTATTTGGAGCATTAGGACAATTCATCTCAATCTTAGGATTAATAGTATTTAAGAGTCCAGTACTAATAATCACAGGTTTCGTACCAGTATTCTTTGATAATGCAACATTTGCAGTATATGCAAATAAAAAAGGTGGCTTAAAAGCAGCAATGATTATCCCTTTTGCATCTGGAATAATTCAAGTATTAGGTGGAGCGTTTGCAGCATACTACTTTGGATTAGCACAGTTTGGAGGATGGCATGGAAACTTTGACTTTGCCACAGTATGGCCAGTAATTGGTGTACTAATGAATAACTTACACTATGTAGGATTTGGAATTGCATTAATAGCACTATTAGCTATACCTCAACTTCAATATAGAAAAAATAAAAAAGGTTATTTCAAAATAGCTGAAGATTATGAAGAATATCTTAATGAATTAGAAGCGTCTTAGTAAATTAGAAGCTTAGTCATTAATTTAAAATTATAAGGCACATATTTAAATTATTCTTTTACTTCATGTGCCTAAGACAAATTGTGTGATTTTAAAAACTAGGCTAGAGTTAAAAAATTAATATTAGAATACTCTAGCTTGGTTTTGAAACACTATTAATATAATTAAAAACAAATGTTAAAAAATATATATTTACTTAATGCTTTTTAAATAAATTTTGTTTAAAAGATGAGTTAATAGAATGAGCTTAAATAAAATGTATATTTAAATTTAATAAGAACTTTATATTTAAAAATTAATTTGAATTAGAAAATAAATTTAAGGGAGATGTTAATTATGTTAAGAGTAATAGCAGCATGTGGAAGTGGAATGGGATCAAGCCAAATAATAAAGATGAAAATAGGTAAAGTATTTAAAAAATTAGGTATAGATGTAACAATTCAACATAACAGTGTGGGAGAAGCTAAAAGCCAAGCATCTAACTTTGATGTAGTATTTTGTTCAGAAGTATTAAAATCAAACTTTAAAAGAGCTGAAGATGCAGGAACTATAGTTATAGGATTAAGAAATGTTCTATCAGAAAAAGAAATTGAAGAAAAAGTAATAGAAAATGTAGTAAATAAAAAATAGTAACTATGTTTTAAGTGAATGTTAATATTGTAGGCAAATTCCAATGCCAGTTAACTATTATACTAAAATATCAACACTATTTTAAAACACATATAAATTAAAAATTTATAGATATAAACATCCAATGAATCTTAGTTCAATTAGTAAATAGCTCAGATGTAATTTAAATTGCATCTGGGCATTAAAAATATTTACCTAAGAATATATAAAACCTAACAACTTAAGAACATAAAGAAATTACCTAAGAACATATTACCTTTACAACATATTAAATTTATAAAAACAGATAAATAAAAGAACTAAGGTTCTTAGGGGGGATCATGTATAGATAAAAATATATATTTTAAAATTAAACAGATTAATAATAGCAGTTTAGGGTTACTTTATTAAAAGTAAATATACTGTTTTAAAAATGTGTATATAAGTCACATTCAAAAAATTGAGGTGGAGGAATTAATTATGAAATTTGAAAAGAAGTTTTTAACAGAACTACATAGATGTTATGCAACAGGAAGTACTACTGTAAATGGTGAAAGACACATTTTACTTGCAACAGAAGGAGAAGGTGCTTGTTATAGTTATACAGGAGAGGACTTTAAACAATCAACAGTTTGGGATGGACCAGGAGGAACAATGTCTATGATTCCTATCCCAGGTAAAAATGGAGATTTTTTAGCAGTTCAAAACTTTTTCCCAACTTTTCAATCTGAAAAAGCAACAATAGTTTGGGCAAGACCAGAAAAGGATGGAACTTGGGATGTAAAGACTATATTAGATTTACCATATGTTCATAGATTTGATATATTAACAGCTAATGGAGTTAATTACTTTTTAGGTTCAGTTTTATGTAATTCAAAAGAATTTAAAGATGATTGGTCAGATCCAGGTAAGATATATGTAGGGGTACTTCCAGATGATTTAAGTCAACCTATAGAACTTAAGGTTATAAAAGAAGGATTAACTAAGAATCATGGATATTGTAGAACTACTTGGAATGGAAAGATGGCAGGTATAGTTACTTGTGAAGAAGGAGCATTCGTAGTTACTCCACCACAAAATGAAAATGATGACTGGAATGTTGAACAAATAATGGACAGACCTATTAGTGATATTGCAGTAGTTGATATTGATGAAGATGGTGAAGATGAATTAGTTACAATTGAAGATTTTCATGGAAGTAACTTTTTAATAAATAAAAAAATAGATGGAGAATATAAACCAATTTATAAATACCCTAAAGAAATGGACTTTGGACATGTTGTTTGGGGAGGAAAATTAAGAGGAATTCCAAGCATAATTGGTGGATATAGAAGAGTTGAAAAAGAATTATTTGTAATTCAATGTGAAGATAAAGAAAAACTTACATTTAAAACAGAAGTTATTGAGGCAGGAATAGGACCAAGTAATGTAGCTGTTGTACATGACGAAGATAGAGACATCATAATTTCAGCTAATAGAGAACTTGGAGAAGCAGCACTTTATTTTGTAACAGATTAAAGAAAAGAGTTCTAAAAAGCAAATTCCAATGCCAGTTCACCCTTATACTACAATATCAATATTAACTTAAAATATAGCAATTAATAAGCATGACAATTTGAAATTAAATATTAAATGCAGTAATTAAAGCTAAATTTTTCAAGTAAGAGAAGTTAATAAGTGGAATGTATAGTTATAAGAATCTTATGTATTTCATCAAAGTAAGGAGGATTATATATGTTAGAGAATTTAAAAAAAGAAGTTTATGAAGCTAATATGCTTTTACCTAAATATAATTTAGTAACTTTTACATGGGGAAATGTTTCTGCAATAGATAGAGAAAAAGGACTTATAGTAATTAAACCATCAGGTGTTGAATATGACAAAATGTCACCAGAAGATATGGTTGTGGTTGATTTAGATGGAAATGTTGTAGAAGGAAAGTACAAGCCATCATCAGATACGCCAACCCACGTTAAACTATACAATGATTTTAAAGAAATAGGTGGAATTGTTCATACTCATTCAAGATGGGCAACTATATTTGCTCAAGCAGGAAGAGGAATTAATCCATATGGTACAACTCAAGCGGATTATTTTTATGATGAAATTCCTTGTACTAGAGATATGACACCAGAAGAAATTAAAGGAAGTTATGAATATAATACTGGAGGAGTTATAGTAGATACATTTAAACATATAAATCCAGAGCATGTACCAGCAGTATTAGTAAAAAATCATGGGCCTTTTACATGGGGAAAAGATGCAATGGAAGCTGTTCATAATGCAGTTGTATTAGAAGAAGTTGCAATGATGGCATGGAATACAGAAGTTTTAGCTAATCAAAATATTAAGTCTATGCCAAAAGACCTTATGGATAAACACTTTATGAGAAAACATGGGCCTAATGCTTACTATGGTCAATAGAAAGTAGCATGTTTAATATATTGATATTTTAGTATAAAACTCATGGACAAAAGTATAATAGGAAACTTGACTCAAATACATACTAAAAATCAATTTGTACTTAAAACATGGTAAATTAATAGAGAAATATAAAAGTATGTATTTGAATTAGAAGTTGTAAAGGAAGTGAATGTGATCTTATGAAGGAATATACATTAGGATTGTATGAAAAATCTATGCCAAATTCTTTATCATGGGAAGAAAAATTAAATTGTGCTAAGGAATGTGGATTTGATACAGTTGAAATAAGTATAGACGAGACAGATGAGAAGTTAGCTAGACTTGATATGTCTTGTGAGGAAAGAAAAGAACTTGTAGATTTAATGTTCAAAACAGGAATTGGTATTAGAACAATGTGTCTTAGTGGTCATAGAAAATATCCATTAGGAAGCATGAATGAAGATACTAGATTTAAGGGTATGGAAATAATGAAAAAGGCCATAGATTTAGCTTCAGATTTAGGAATAAGGATAATTCAACTTGCTGGATATGATGTTTATTATGAACAAGGGAATGATGAAACTAAAAGATATTTTGAAGAAAATTTAAAATTATCTGTTCAAATGGCATCAAGTAAGGGCGTAATACTTGCCTTTGAAACTATGGAAACAGAATTTATGAATACTGTAGAAAAAGCAATGGATTTTGTAAATTTAGTTAATTCACCATATCTTCAAGTTTATCCAGACTGCGGAAATGTAACAAATGCTACTTTAGATTATGGTACAACTGCTGTTGAAGATTTTGAAACAGGAAGAGGACATATTGCTGCTGTACATTTAAAAGAGACTGTTCCAGGAAAATTCAGAGAAATTACTTTCGGAACAGGACATGTTAATTTTGAAGAAATAATTAAAAAGTCATGGGAACTTGGTGTAAGAAAATTTACAGCAGAATTTTGGTATGTTGGAAATGATGACTGGAAAGATGTTATAAAAGATACCAAAAAATTTATGGATGAAAAATTTAATCTAGCTTTAAATTAATACCTCTGGGGTACCCCAGGGGTAACCTCCATATACCCCAGAGGTACCCTAGGGGTATATGGGGGATTTTTTATTTAAAAAATTTTTATTTATTATATGAATTTTTTTTACTGTTATTATTTGTAAGTATAGCTATTATAAAATCGAAGATACTAGTTATAGAATAAAAATTTATTTTAGGAACATTCAAAAAAATAATAAAGATAAATTTAAATTCTAACTTACCCCTGTATAAAAGTTTAAGATATTTTAAGTTAATTATTTAAAATCATAGATAAAATTTATAAAAATAATTTTTTACTATAAAGTTAGTTAATTATAGTATCGATACTAAATAATGTATTTATAACATATTTAAAGTATTGTTTTTATATGACTTAAGTATATTTAAAAAATAATAGACAACGAACTCTTTAATCTATTATATTATTTAATGCAACTTACTTAAAAATTTCTTAAATTTTTACAATAATTATGAGAAAATTTTCTATATAGGGTATAATATAATCTGAAAAAGTTTTCGAAGGGAGGGGTTTTTGCTTTAAATTTATAAAGGTTATTATTGATAATGATAGTTAATAAAATTTATTAGTTATATATTTAATTTAAAATATAAGTTAATATGAATGAGTTAGAGATATACTATGGACAAGTAAACTTAATAATTATTATTTAAATTTATATAAGTGATTATTAAGTGAATTTTGAATATATCATGTTTTAAATTAAAAAAATATATATTAAATTTAAAATCTACATTTGTTTAAATCACCTTGTTGAAGATAATTTAAAATTTGATTGTAGAAATCATATTACAACATAATACAAAACAAAAAAAGTATAACGTTTTTTAGTTGTTGGAATGTATATATTTATCGTAAGTCATTATCAAAATATAATTTTTATATAATTTTAGCAAATGAATATTATGCAGAATAAATTTAAAAGAGTAATAACTTTAGTTATGATTATCGCATTTATAAGTGGAATATGTCCTCAAGTAACTGCATTTGCAGCTACAAAAAAGGAATTAACTACTGTTAATACAAATAATGGTACAAGCATTGATAAAAATGAAATTAATAAAGAAACAAAAGATAATAGTATAGATAAATCTAATAATAGAGAAGAAAATAAAGATTTGAAAAAGAATACTACGGGGAAGGGTGATTCTGATAAGACCAAAAATTCTGATAAAAAAACAATCAATGCATCAGATGATAAATTAGATGATGAGTCTAACAAGGTTATTGATGAACTTTTGGACGATGAAGATGAGGTAAAGCCTAAAACAGGATGGCAAGTAATAAACGGAAAAAGATTTTACTTTACTGAAGAAGGTATGTTGAAGAAAAAAGGTTGGGTTGAACTAGATGAGTACATATATAAAGGGACTAAATCTAATCCTCAAACTATAGAAGCTGTTTTAAAGGATGTTAACTTAAATAATAAATTTAAGGATAATAATAAAGAAAATAAAAAGATATTAGATGAAGAAAAAAACAATATTAATTCAGATAATAATGAAGATATTGATGTTTTAGATGATGAAAATGAAGAAGAAATTAAAAATGAAGAAGATAAAGATTCTAAGATAGAAGATAAAAAAGATAAAGAAATTAAAGATAATGATAAGTTAAAAGAACACAAGAAAAGTACAAGCACATCAAACAATGTAACAATAATAATTGATCCAAGTCAAGATCCTAATTATGAACTTCATAAGAATAAATATTACTTTGATGATGATTATTCAGCTGTTGTTGGATGGCAAGAAATAGGTGGCAAATGGTATAACTTTAATGATCTTGGAATAATGAGGACAGGCTGGTCTTTAATTAATTATAATTGGTTTTTCTTAGATGATGATGGGGAAATGAAAACTGGATGGTTTAAAGATGGAACAAATAAATTTTATCTTAATGAATCAGGGGCCATGATTTTTGGAAAAAACTATATTGATGATAAATGGTACTATTTTCATAGTAGTGGAGTATTAGCAACTGGAGTTTATTTAAGAGATGGAAAATGGTACTATTCTAATAAAGATGGCGAAATGATATCTAATAAATGGATAGATTTAAATGATAAAAAATATTATGTTAAAGCAAATAGTGAATTAGCAGTTGGAAATATAATTATAGATGGAAAAATGCAACATTTTGATAATGATGGAGTTTATCAAGGTACTGGAATAATGGAAGAACATTTATATATTAAATATCTAAATGTTGGAGATGGAGATTGTATTTATATAAAACTTCCAAATGGAGAAACTGCATTAATTGATACTGGAGATAACAATAAATCAAGTCAAAATACATTGATTGATTTTTTAGAGGATCAAAATCTTAAAGAAGATGCAGAAGGAAAGGGAATAATAGATTATGTGGTTATAACACATCCTCATTCTGATCACATAGGTGGATTATATGAAGTTCTTAAGAATTTTAAAGTAAATAAGATTTATATGCCTAATCGTACAAGAATGGAAGATTATTCTGATTTAAAAGAAGAAGGAGAATTTGCTTCTACTATTAAGGATATGAAAAAAGATTATCATGTATATCAAAAAACTTTGAATTTAATAAAAGAATTAGATATTCCTTTTTTAGATGCAGTACAATATAAAGCAATAGATGAAGAGGGTATATTAAAATTTGTTCAACCAGATAAGAGTTACTTAAGCACATTTGATTCAAGAATTCCAGCTAAATATTGGATACTTAATGATCAATCTGCAGTTGTATATTTAAATTATGGAGATTTAGGTGCATTGTTTACTGGAGATATAGAGTGGCCAGCAGAAAAGGATTATTCAAAGTTAGATCTTTTACTTAATAAGAAAGTAGATGTATTAAAAGTTCCTCATCATGGATTGAATACATCATCAACTTTAGATTTTTTAAATTATGTTGGTGCAGATATAGGAGTAATTAGTAGAGCTTCTGGTAGTGTAAATAAAAATAATGCATATAACAATTTAACTAATGGGAAAGTAACAATCTTTGAAACAAGTGAAAAAGATGGAGTTTCATTATATGCAACAAAACAAAATTGGAATGTTCAATATTAATATATAAAAATATAGTATAAATATCCTTATGATAAAAATAAGAGCAAACTTTTTATTTAAGTTTGCTCTTATTTTTTATGAAAAAATTTTTTGACATTGTTTTGAGGGTGCTATTAAGACTACTATTATTTATTGCAATATTTAATATAATTTTTTTCCGTTGCATTATTGTTTAACTCAAGATCCTCATGACTCATTAAATCTTGAGTATAATCAAATTCTGCATTTGCAATATTATTTACAACAATATTATCTACTGCTGGATTAGGTAAATCAATTGATACAGATCCATCAACAGAAACACTTTCTATTTTCTCACTTGTTGGATGATAATCTGTTCTTATTTTTGGAGGATAAGATGCATTTTCTTTATTCATATAAAATTTCACTTCCTTAATGTTTTTTATATAATAAGCTGAAGCACTATATTAAAGAGATTAATAAAACTGAAGATAACATTTAATCAGTTAGAAATATTAATATTGACATTATTATTATTTGAAAGAAGTAAAATTTAATACTTAGTTAAATATGTATAAAAATAAATATTTTTCATATCTTTATTATAATCCATAAAAAGGAATATAATTACACTTTATGGATGAAAAATTAATTGTATTTAATTTTTTTATTAAAAAATAAAAAAATAACAAAAAAGTTTAAAATAAGGCCCGAAATTTAGAATCAATATTGTATTGTATAGTGAAACAGTTAAACAGGAAATAAATTCCCACTAATTTTTTTAATAGTACACTGGGTTTAAATAGTTTTATTGATCCATGTTTATAGCTAATTCTAAAGCTATATATTTAAAACTATAATTTAAGTAGTACGATTAAAATTACCTTATTTATTTCTTATCTTAAGTCTTATCTTAAAGATCTAAATTATATAAGTTCTATAAAGATTTTTCATTAATATAAATCTTAGGATATTTATATTTGGTATTAAACGCCAATATAATAAGGAGCTTATATATTTATTACTCATAATAATCAAACTGTAAAATCGACAAAAAATAAATAAATTTTCAAAAAGGTACCGAAATGACTTTTTTTACTTGTATTATATAACAGATGAGTAAAAAAAAGAGATAAATTCTTTAGGAAATTTAATCATATAAAAATATCGATTAAATTAAATAAGATTAGATGTTTAACAAGTTAAGACTTAAGATTTTAAATATAAAATAATTATGTTTTAAAACATATTTATATAAAAAATTATAAAAATCAAAAATTTCCGTAATACAAAATAAAATCAAAAATAATAAATAAATTATTATTAAAATCTAAAATCAATTAATTTGATAATATACAAATCAAAACTAAATAAAAGTGTAATATTTAAAAATCAAAACTAAATAAGTGTTATAAAATTTACAATTTCGTATATAAAATTGCACCCCTGGGGTACCTCAGGGGTACCCCAGGGGTGCAAAAAATGTGTCAGGGGGAAGAAGTATGATAAAGAGAGCAAATAAAATAACATCATTATTATTAGTAGCAGCTGCTGTAACATCATTAGTTCCAGCTACAGGAGTAAATGCTGCTTCTTATAAAAGAATAGAATCTAAGGACGGTACTATTTATAGTGCACAAGCTTATAAAGATGGTAAATTTATTATAGATGGTAATGTAAAAGATGAAGATACTGAAGCAGTATATTTCTTAAATAATGGAAAATATTCTGAATTAAAGGATATAGATACAGGTTCAGAATTTACAGGAATATTTGCAGAAAAAAATCTTCAATTTGATGATGATGATTACTCAGTTGATTTATCAACAGGTAAAGTTTATGATGATGGGTTAAGAGATGAAAATAAGGATGATGCTGCAACATCATTAAGAAAAAAAATAAAAAATAAAGCTGATGATAGATATTCAGATCATGATACTCTTAAGAATAACTTAGAAGAACTTAAAGGTTCAAAGTATGGTGAGACTTGGTATAAGACTACTTATAAAGCTGATTATATAACTAATGGAGCAACTGATAAAGATAGTGAATTAACTGTTTATACAGATGTAAAAGGAAATTATATCGATGCTGATTATAATCTAGGAAAAGTTAGAGTGAGAGCAGATGGTAAGAGTGTAAATATAGAAAATACAGATGATAAATATAATGTTGGAGATAATAAAAAAGCATTAAGTGCAAAAGTTTCAGATGCAGATGTAATAGCTCAAGATTCTAACAATATTTATAGAACAGCAACTATTACAATTAATGTTGATAATTCATTAGTTACTGATGGAACTGCTGCAAACCTTACAATTAATGATATTAAAGAAGCTGTAAATGCAGTTGAAGGTGTTAATGTAGAAGGTAGTGTTAAAAAGGCAATAAAAGATCAAGTTGATAATGAAGCAAGCTTAGAAGGTGCAACAGTTGAAACAGTTAAAACAACAGCTGCTGCAGTAACTGTAGTAACTCCAGAAGCTAACAAATTAACTGATGGAAAAACAACTCTTCAAGAAATAAAAGATGCCTTAACAGCTGGTGCTACAGGTATTGTAAAAGCTGTACAAGATGCTATAGTTAATGCTGCGCAAAATGCATATGATGCTGAAACTGATGTTGCTCAAAAAGATGCAAAAGCAATAGCTGCTGCAAATGCAGCAAAGGCACAAATAATAGCAGATGCTACTGAAATTCAAAATGCTGCAAATAATGCAAAAGGTATAGGTACATCTAAAGTTACATTAGAAGAAATAAATGGTGTTAAAATTGATGAACATTCTGATGTATTCAAAAAATCAGCAGATGGCTCTTCAGTAAGCTTTGAGGTTATCCAAAAAATATCTAAAGCTCAAGCTTCTAAGGATATTGATGGAGCTAAATATGCTAAAACTGTAAATAACTATGTTATATCTGATAAAGATGCAGATAGAGAAGAGTTATTAGGTGGAGAATTTACAGCAGTTAATGGAAAACTTATTGAATATAAGGTTGATGGTGAAAATATAAATGCACAAACAATTTCACTAAAATCAAGAAGTGGACATTATTATACAGATATATCTAAAGATTCTGATCAAGATTTAGAAAATGAAACTTCATTTGATATAGATGTTGATGGTAACCTTTGGGCATTAAATGGTGGATTCGTTTATAAATGGGATAACGATGAAGATTGGGATAAAGTTTATAAAGTAGATGGATCAATGGAAAAAATATCTGTTTATGATAAAGACAATATGGTTGTTTGGAATGAAGATGATGAAGTTTACTCAGTAATTGATGGAAAGAGTGATTCAGGATCAGAAACAGATCCAGATATAAAGACTGGTTGGGATCAAGATGTTAATGGAAATTGGATATTCTTTGATACAGCTGGAAATCAAATTAAAAATAATTGGGTTAACTCAAATGGAAAGTATTACTACATGGATTACAATGGCATAATGCAATCTAATAAATGGGTTTGTCCTTATGGTAACTGGTACTATCTAAATGCTGATGGTTCTATGGCACATTCAGGATGGCTTAATGACAGAGGAAATTGGTATTACTTAAATGGTAATGGTAATATGTTAACTGGATGGCAATATGTTAATGGAACATGGTACTTCATGCAAGAATCTGGAGCTATGAAGACAGGATGGCTTAATGATAGAGGAAATTGGTACTATTTAAATTCTAATGGATCAATGAAAACTGGTTGGTTAAATGATAATGGAGCATGGTACTATTTAGAAGGATCAGGAAGAATGCTTTCTAATACAACTGTAGATGGATACAGATTAGGAGCAAATGGAGCTTGGATAAGATAATTCTGGAATCTAAAAATAACAATTAATACTACAGATGCTAGAAAATTAGCTAAGTATTTCTAAAATTTAAATATGTACTTTGCTAAATATTGTTAAACTGGTGCATGCACTCAAACAGTAACAATATTCTTAACGCAAAGTACATATTTAAATCAAGAAATGCTAGAGCTTATTTTCTTGATGCATCATTTCGTATTAATTGTTATTTTTCTATACAGATTATGTTGGGAAAGTAGGGTATATAAAGAATGTTATTTTTTTATATAGATTACCTTAAGGAAAGTAGTATATATAAATAAGGCATGTATAATTATAAAGGATAAAATGTTTGCTCTAATTATATTATTGATTATATGTATTCTTGTTTTTATATATTGTATTTTTATGAAATATGAGATTATTTATTATCTTGGGAAAGATAAAAATATTAAATAATAGTAGGTATAGTTTGCTATATATATATGATAGATTGTATTTAAATGAGTCTATTATTTCTGAAAAAATCTTGTGAAATTCTCCTAATGTTTTAAGAACGAAATAAATTTCACTCAGAAATGATAGAAGATTAAAGTAGAATTTATAAGATATCATTAAGTAAATATATCTACTTTTTTTATATCTATATTTTAAGCTGGGATTAATATTGTAGTACAGAGATAGAGATGTATGAATTTTTAAGGTAGTATTTTTTTGTATTAACATAGATAAATATTTAGTGTAAATAATTGTTAAAAAATAAAAAATATAAAGAAGGATGAAAAAAGGACCTAAATATAATTAATATGATTGTATTATATACCAGCGAAACAAAATATAAGATTTACTTTTGGTTTAAAACATATTCCAGTTCTCCAGACTGAAGTAATAATAAAGTAAATTTATAGATATTAACTTTAAGAAAACTAGTTAAAGTATAAGTTTAAATACTTTAAATAAGTAATATTATATATAAAAAACCATTTCAAACAATTTTAGGATTGTGTGAGGTGGTTTTTTTGGCCTTAAATTACTATTATATAATAAATTTATGTTTGATAAAAGTATAAATGAAAAGTTAAATTTTAACTTATTCCAGTAATAAAATTATAAAAATATTCTAAACTATTGATTAAGAGGTGATTAACAGAATAATTTATAAAAAATCAACATACATATTTTCAAAAAAATACAAGAGAATATTATGAAAAAAATGTAATTAATTAAATAATAATACAAGGAAAAAAATTATATATATACTAAATTTTTTATTAAAAGTTTAATTATTGAATGGAAAATAAATATAAAATAACCAAAAAAAGAATAAAAATAGGATTTTAAAATAAAAAATAAAAAAAAATTTTAAAAAAATAGTGTTTTTACACTTTTTTTGACCATAAATAACAAAATCTGACTTTTACATTTTAGGCAATGATGGTATTATTTATAGTATACTTATAAAACTTAGGAGGAATTTCAATATGTTTAAAAGAGCAAACAAGATGACAGCTTTATTAGTAGCTGCTGCTGCTGTAGTTTCATTAGTTCCAGCAACTGGTGTTAACGCTGCAGATTATAAAAGAATAGAATCTAAAGATGGTACTGTTTATAGCGCAGTAGCATACAAGAATGGCGCTTTCGTTATAGATGGTAATGTTAAAGATGGAGATACTGATGCAGTATACTTCTTAAACAATGGAAAATACACTGAATTAGAAGATGTTGATACAGGATCAGACTTCTCAATATACGGAGAAAAATATGCTACTGTTGATACAGATGATTACTATGTTGATTTAACAAATGGTAAAGTTACAGATGATAGCGTAGCTGAAGATAATATGGATGATGCTTCTGTAGCATTAAGAAACAAAGTTAAAAAAGATAATGATGACAGATACACTGATGCAACTGCAAAAGATCTTCCAAAATTAGAAAAAATGGAAGGTTCAAAATTCGGAGAAACTTGGTATGAAGCTAAGTATGACGGAAAGAACGTTTATTCAGATGCTAAAGGTAACTACATAGATGCAGACTACAACTTAGGAAAAATAAAAGTTGAAGTTACTACAGGAACATCTGCTAAAACAGTTACTTTAAAGAACACTGAAGATAAAGAAGATGGTGTTGGAGCTGGACAAGAAGTTGGAGCTAAAATAACAGCTGCAGATGTAATTGGACAAGATAAAAACAACATATACAGAAAAGCAACTATAGAAATAACTGCTGGAACTGATACAATAAAAGAAATCAATGGTAAAGCTGTTGCTACAGCAACATCAACAGTAGAATTCAAAGTAATTCAAAAAATATCTAAAGCTCAAGCTTCAGATGATATAGATGGAGCTAAATATGCTAAAACAGTAACTAACTACGCTGTAGCAGATGAAGATGGAGCAGCAATGACTTTAACTGAAACAACTTATTCAGTAGTTGATGGAAAGATTCTTGCATATACTTATGATGAATCTGGTGACAAAGTAGATGTTAGATCTTTAGAATTAAAAACATCTAAAGGATACTACTACTTAAATGAAAATGAAGCTGATCAAGAAGATGATGTTAAAGCTTTCGAAGTTGATGCTGAAGGAAATCTTTGGATATTAAAATCAGGATTTGTTTACAAATTCGATAATAAAGAAGATTGGGATAAAGTTTATAAAGTAGACGGATCAATGGAAAAAATGTCAGTTTACAACAAAGATAACATGGTTCTTTGGAATGAAGATGATGAAGTTTATTCAGTAATCGGAAACAAAGAAGAAGAAACTGAAAAACCAGTTGAAGTAACTAAAGGATGGGTACAAGCTGCTGATGGAACTTGGACTTATGTTAAAGAAGATGGAACTAAAGCTACTGCTTGGTTAAACTTAAACGGTACTTGGTACTACTTAAACGCTGAAGGTGTAATGCAAACTGGTTGGATCAACAACAACGGAACTTGGTACTACACTAACGCTTCAGGTGCTATGTTAACTGGATGGGCTAACGTAAATGGTACTTGGTACTTCTTAAACGCTTCAGGTGCTATGCAAACTGGATGGATCAACGACAACGGAACTTGGTACTTCTGCAATGCTTCAGGAGCTATGCAAGCTAACACAGTTGTTGATGGTTACACTTTAGGAGCTAATGGAGCTTGGATCAGATAGTCTGATAAAAGTTAATTAGTATAATAATTGTAATGTACTTTTAGTACAAGCATCAATTAATTAGGGACTCCCTTTTAAGGGGGTCCTTTTTTAATTGACAATGAACAATGGACAATTATCAATTTAGGATGAAATCACAAAGTGATTTCTAAATATATATTTTTAGAAAGCCTGTGGCTTTCAACAATTAATTGTTCATTGTCAACTGTCAATTGTCAATTAAAACGTGGTGTAGTTGTTCACATTAAATTGGTTATAATATATAATTATGATAAGAATATTTATTAAGGAGGGATTAATTTTGGAGATTCAATTAGATAAAGCTATTGAAATATTAAAAGAAGAATTTAATCCTATTGCAATATTAGGCACAATCAAAAAATAACAAGTCCATTTGCTAGCCTATTTTCCATCATGCTGCGTCGTTAAATTGACCTAATAGGCATGCTATGAGGACAATTAATCTCCTTGCCTGATGAAAAATATCCATTGCAACTTTGGACCTGTTATTTATTTTCATGTGCCTTATTTGGTTCAGCAGCTAAAGGGACCTTGAGAGATGACAGTGATATTGATATTGCATTTTTAACAGAGAAAGATGTAGATTCTTATGAATGTTTTATAAAAGCTCAAGAATTAGCAGATATTTTTAAAAGAGAAGTAGATTTGATAAATTTAAATACATCATCTACAGTATTTAAAGCTCAAGTAATAGGCACAGGAAAGAGAATATATTGTAGTGATGATACAAAAAGAATGTTTTTTGAAATGAGAGCTCTTAAGTCTTATGCAATGCTTAATGAAGAGCGTGAAGTCATTTTAAAGAAAATAAAAGAAAGGGGAAGAGTATATGGGAAATGATGTGATTTATAATAAGATTGAAACTATTGAAAGATGTTTAAATAGAATTAATGAAGTATATGATTACAATCCAGAAAATTTAAATGATTATACAAAACAAGATTCTATAATATTAAATATACAAAGAGCATGTGAAGCGTCTATAGATTTAGCAATGCACATTGTATCAGAAAAGGAATTGGGAATTCCTCAAAATAGTATGGATTCTTTTGAGGTGCTTAATAAAAATAATATAATAGATGATGAATTAACTAAAAAGATGAAATCTATGGTGGGTTTTAGAAATATTGCAGTTCATGATTATAAAGCAATAAGTATGAAAATCGTTCAATCTATAATTGAAAATCATATAAAAGATTTTGGAGAATATATTTACTGCATAAATAAATTATTATAATTAAATATATAAAAATAGACCTTGGGTATACTCACCAAAGGTCTATTTAAGTTAATCTTATATATTGATTATACTTTAAAAGAAAATTTAATTTTTAAGTTCTTCTCTATTAATAAAGTTAAGTGCAACACCAACTCCTAGAACAATCCAGAATACAGGAGCAACGCTTACAACTGAGTCATTAAATATTCCTGCAAATAGATATCCAATAACGCCTAGACAAGTTACCCCACCTAAGATTTGTTGCTTATTGTATTCTTTCTTTAAAGCATATAATTTCATACTATCAACGATGTAAATAATCATAATAGCTAAGAATACTAATAAAGCAATTACTCCCTCATTTAATGCTGTTTGTAAATATATGTTATGTGGTTTATCAATAAGCATATTAGGAGTACCATAAGCATAGTATTTTCCTATAAAATCAGTTTGTGGAAATTGATATATAAAACTGTCAGGGCCTTTACCTAATAAAATATTATCTTTTAATAAAGGTAATGATCTTGACCAAATATATCCTCTTGCAGATCCAAGTTGTTCTTTTCCTTTAAAACCAATTGATTCAGGGAAGGTTACTTCAGTGTTTATATAACTATTTGCATCTACTAAATGAAGACTATTATCAGGTTTTAATTCAAACATAAATGTAGGATTTCCATCAACATTTAATACAAGCCCATCTGCTCTAGTAGATTTATCTCTAAGTTTTCCAAAACTAAATGAAATATTTTTGAATCCTTCAGCTTGAGTTGATAATAAATTTTTATCTCTTACATATTCTATCTCTTCATTATTTGAATTTGTAAATTTATAAGCTCCATTTTGAGCAACTACTTTTAATGTATCATTAGGTAATAGAATTTCTACACCTTTATTAGCGTGTTTTATATCCTTAATAGGAACATGCTCTGTGTAATCAAAATCACTAGTATCTTTAAATACACTAAAAGCATCTGACACTAAAGTTGGAATTCTTTCAAATATAGAACCTTTAGTTACAAAGTTAAGTCCAACAATAACAATAGCTAAAGCACAAACACCAATTAATAGAGGTTTCCATCTTTTGAAAATTATTTTTCCGAAAATTATAACTCCAAATATAGTAGCTACAGTGATGCCAATAATACCAGCACGGGATGTACTTCCGAATAATAACCATAATGAAAGTAGAGTTCCAATTCCTAATACTATTTTATGTTTAATATTTTTCTCAAATATTGTTAAAGAAAATAATATAGGTAACACAATTCCAACTAAACTACCAACATAGTTATAGTGAAATAAAGTACCATATAATTTACCTTTTTCAAAAAGTAAATTAAGTTCACCAGGTTTAACATTGTATTCACTAGGAACAACTAAAGATACACCTAACTTAGAATTTATTAAATCTTTACCTATATATTGAAAAACTCCTAAAAAAGCATTGATTAAAATAACAATAAGAATAGGAATAATCATATATTTATAATTTTTTGTTGTTTTAAACGTATAAAGTGAGTAAATAAACAATGTAATATAACAAGCAATTGTAATAAATCCTTCAGCTCTATCAAATACTCCCCGAAATGCAGCTTGCTTATAATCAGAAAATATTGCAGAAAGTAAAGTTAAAATTAAAAATACTCCTGTTAAAATTACAATAGAAGTAACGATTTTATCAGTTTTTCTAAATATTTTTCTAAAAGATATAGCTGCAATTATAATTAATACAATACAAAAAAGCATTAACCAAAAAGCTTTGTTTTGTGAAAATAAATCACTTTGTGTTGCTGAACCTAATACATCAGAAGCAAATGAATCAACTTTCACAAGTTTCATACGAACAATTAAAGGAATAATTAAGAGTATAAATGAAATGGGAAGAAAAAAGCCTAAAGAATTCTCTTCATAAATATTTTTCTTTTTTTCCAATGTTCACACATCCTATATATTTTATTTTTGTAAGTTACTATACAAATATAAAATATTATAACATTGTACAAGGGAGTGTTGCAAGAAACTAGAAATGATAAGTTCTATAACAGGATTAACGATAGAGAAGATTCAAGGAATACGAGAAATTCTTGAATATGCTGAATAATATAGGTTTATTTAAAGTGATAGAACTAGAAAAAATTATAAAAGGAAGGTTGTACTACAGAACAATATATAAATTTCTGTAGTACAACCTTTTATACATTAATTTTATTTTGTTGTACATTTGTATTATTTTGAATTATTGGTTTTTCTTGAATTTTGATTACTAATTTTTCATTATTTTTAAATCCTTTAAAAGCCGTTTTAAACAAGATTCCTATATCCATAAGGATGTCCCAATTTTCAATATAATGTATATCATATTCAATTCTCTTTTTAATAGAAGTATCGCCTCTATATCCATTTATTTGAGCTAGTCCAGTTATTCCAGGTTTTACTTGATGCTTTACCATATAAAGAGGTATTTCATTTTTGAATTCATCAACAAAATGAGGAAGTTCCGGTCTTGGACCAACTAAACTCATATCACCTTTTAATACATTAAAAAATTGAGGTAATTCATCTATAGAGAATTTACGAATTAAAGAACCAAATCTAGTTTTTCTAGGATCATTATTTGTACTCCAACCTGTTTGTTCCTCAGAATTAACCTTCATAGATCTAAACTTGTACATTGTAAATATGTTTTTATTTAATCCAACACGAGGTTGTTTAAATATTATAGGACCTTTAGAAGTACATTTTATTATCAATGAAGTAACTATCATTATAGGGCTTGTCAATGTAATCAAGAATAAAGAACCTATTATATCTAAAATTCTTTTCATAAAAGCATTTCCAAAGTTATCAAGAGGAACTCTTCTAATATTAATAAGAGGAATACTTCCTATTTGATCTATATATGGTTTACTAGGGATATATTTATAACAAAAAGGTATTATTGAAATCTTAGTACCACTTTTTTCACAAGCAGAAACAATATTTTCTAAATATTTAGCATCTTCAATATCAAGTGCACAAACTACTTCATCTACATTATATTTACTTAAAACATCAAATAAATCAGTATAGTTTCCAAGCTTGTCCCCTTCAAAGTTTGAAGAATTTGCTACATATCCAGCATAGCTATAACCAAAGCTTTTATTGTATTTAATTACCTTTAAATATTCACTTGCAACTTCACCAGCACCTATAATTATTACATGTTTTAAATTTATACCATTTGAACGCATCTTTGATAGAGTTTTTCTTAATATTAATCTTTTAGATAAAACTAAAACCATATTTACAAAGTAGAATATAACAACAACCCATCTAGATATATCAACTAATTTAAAAACAAATAATGAAGATAATAATAATGCAGTTAAAATAGTATTTGCTTTAATTACTTGAATAAATTCTTTTTTAAAAGCTGTTGTTCTAAATGAATGATATAAATTAAAAAAGTTATATATTATTAAATTTATTGGAACAATAATAATAGTAAATTGTATATATTTAATTAACCTAATATATTCAGTATCAGGTGAAAATAGATAAAAACGAATTAAATATGCTAATATCATTGATATAAATAAAATTAAAATATCTGAAAAAGCATTAATTTTATTTAATAAATTTTGATTTTCTTTTATCATAAATGTTCTCCTTTACATTATATTATTTATATGTGACTACATGTACAATATAAATATTTAAAAAGTAACAAGAAATTATCTTTTTTACTCAAATTATATGTTCTAATAAGTTATCACATCTATAAATAGTTTAAATTTTATATTAATGAACAAACTTTATTAGAACTTATACATTATTCTAATTATTTAAGTTGATAATATCATTATATACATAAATTTGCAATGTGAGATGAAATCTAGTGTAGGGAAGAAATGACAAAGGAAAATTATTGTAACTTACATTTATTTATTTAGTGCTATATGGTAAAATAAAGAGAATAATGATTAAAAATATGAAATTTTAAAGAAATGAGGATTTTTATGAAGGGTATAATATTAGCAGGTGGAAGTGGAACAAGACTTTATCCATTAACAATGGTAACATCTAAACAACTTTTACCAGTATACGATAAACCTATGATTTATTATCCACTATCAACTTTAATGTTAGCTGGAATAAAGGAAATATTAATAATTTCAACTCCTAAGGATTTACCTAATTTTGAAAAGTTATTAGGAGATGGATCAAGATATGGAATAAATTTATCTTATAAAGTTCAACCATCTCCGGATGGATTAGCACAGGCTTTTATATTAGGAGAAGAATTTATAGGAAATGATAGCTGTGCAATGATACTTGGAGATAATATATTCCATGGAAATGGATTAACAGCTCATCTTAAAAAAGCAGTACAAAATGAAGAGCGTGCAACAGTTTTTGGATATTATGTAGATGATCCAGAACGTTTTGGTGTAGTAGAATTTGATGAAAATGGTAGAGCTATTTCTTTAGAAGAAAAACCAAAGGCACCAAAATCTAATTACGCAGTTACAGGACTTTATTTCTATGATAATAAAGTTTGTGAATATGCAAAAAAATTAAAACCATCTCTTCGTGGAGAGTTAGAGATTACTGATTTAAATAGAATTTATCTTGAAGAAGGTAAACTTGATGTAATAACTCTAGGCAGAGGATATGGATGGCTTGATACAGGAACAGTTGATAGCTTAACAGAAGCGACTGAATATGTAAAAGTAATTGAAACTAGACAAGGACTTAAAATAGCATGTTTAGAAGAGATTTCTTATAAAAATGGTTGGATTGATAAAGAAACTTTACTTCAAAGTGCAGAGCAATATGGAAAAAGTCCATATGGTGAACATTTAAAAAATGTAGCTGAAGGAAAAATTATATATTAATTGACAGTTAACAGAGGACAATTGACAATGAAGGACAAAACTACTAAGTAGTTTTTGATTGTATATATTGCATTAAATTTGTTTTCACAAATTCAGATGCTAATTTAGAATTGTTAATTTAATAAGTGTCAAGACTCATAATATCTGAGATTTAAGAGGATGTTATGAAGGAAAATATAATAGTTGATAAATGCTTTAGTTTTGCATTAAAAATAATAGAAATTTATAGATATTTAGTTAATAATAAAAAAGAATTTGTATTATCAAAGCAATTACTTCGTTCAGGAACAAGTATAGGTGCTAATGTAAAAGAATCTATAAATGCAATTAGTAAGGCAGATTTTAGAAATAAAATTAGTATTGCATTGAAAGAAGCAGATGAAACAGAACATTGGTTAGAACTTATGTTATTAAGTGATATATTATGTAAAAATGAAATGAAATCTTTGTTACAAGATTGTAAAGAAATATGTAGAATATTAAATAGTATAGTTAGAAATAGTAGTAATTGACGATGGACAATGGGTAAATAATTGACAATTGAGGATGAAAAGCCTGCGGCTTTTCTTAAAAAATATATTTTCAGAAATTCCGTTAGGAATTTCATCTCAAATTGTCAATCGTCAATCGTCAATCGTGCATTGTCAATTGTCCATTGTCAATTGTAAAGAGGGGTGTTTTAAAATAATGGATTTAATTAAAACTAAATTAGAAGGTGTTTATATAGTAGAGCCAAAGGTTTTTGGAGATGAAAGAGGATGGTTTATGGAAACTTATTCTAAGATTAAAACACCAGAAATTGCTTGTGATTTTGTTCAAGATAATCAATCATATTCAAAGGAAAAGGGAATTTTAAGAGGAATACATTTTCAAAATGGAGAGCATGCACAAGCTAAATTAGTAAGATGTGTTAGAGGTGCAGTTTTGGATGTAGCTGTTGATTTGAGAAAGGGTTCTCCTACATATAAAGAATGGGTAGCAGTAGAACTTTCGGCAGAAAATAAGAAACAATTATTTATTCCAAGAGGATTTGGACATGGATTTTTAACTTTAACAGATGATGTAGAGTTTGTATATAAAACAGATAATTATTATAATCATGAAAGTGATAGAAGTATTAAATTTGATGATCCAGAAATAGGTGTTGAATGGGGAATAGAAAACCCAATAATTTCAGAAAAGGATAAAAAAGCACCATTTCTTAAGGATAGCGATTGTAGTTTTATATATTAGTATACTTAATGTGTAATTCATAAGAAATTATGAACAATGCATCATTAATTGGCAATTGACAGGGGACAATAATTGACAATTGACACGGGACAATTGATACGGGACAATTGACAATTAAGGATGAAAAGCCTGCGGCTTTTCTTAAAAATATATATTTTCATTAGAAATTCCATTAGGAATTTTATCTAAAATCGTCCATTGTCCATCGTCAATCGTCCATTGTCAATTAAATAAGTTGTTCATTGAAAAAAGGAGTGTATCGAATGAAGATAGTAGTAACTGGTGGAGCAGGATTTATAGGTGGAAATTTTGTTCACTATATGCTTAATAAATATAATGATTATAAAATAATTTGTGTTGATGCTTTAACTTATGCAGGAAATATGGAAACTTTAAAGGGGGTTAAAGATAATTCTAATTTTAGTTTTTATAAAATAGATATAGCTGATAGAGATGCTGTTTATAATATGTTTGAAACAGAAAAACCAGATATAATAGTAAATTTTGCAGCAGAAAGTCATGTTGATCGTTCTATTGAAGATCCAGGAATATTCTTAAAGACTAATGTTATTGGAACTCAAATTTTACTTGATGCTTGTAGAAAATATGGAATTAAAAGATATCATCAAGTGTCTACAGATGAAGTTTATGGAGATTTACCTTTAGATAGACCAGATCTTTTCTTTACAGAAAAAACTCCACTTCATACTTCAAGCCCATATTCAGCAAGTAAGGCATCAGCTGATCTTTTGGTTGGAGCGTATAATAGAACTTATGGACTACCAACTACAATTTCAAGATGTTCTAATAATTATGGTCCATATCATTTCCCAGAAAAGTTAATTCCATTAATGATAGCTAATGCTTTAAATGATAAGGAATTGCCTGTATATGGAACTGGTGAAAATGTTAGAGATTGGTTATATGTAGAAGATCATTGTAGTGCAATTGATTTAATAATCCATAAAGGAACTATAGGAGAAGTTTATAATATTGGTGGACATAATGAAAGAACTAATTTAGGTGTAGTTAAAACTATAATTCATGAACTTGGAAAATCTGAGGATTTAATTAAATTTGTAGGAGATAGAAAAGGTCATGATATGAGATATGCAATAGATCCAACTAAGATTCATAATGAGCTAGGATGGCTTCCTACAACTGGGTTTGATGAAGGAATTAAAAAGACTATAAAATGGTACTTAGATAATAAAACTTGGTGGGAAAATATTTTAAGTGGTGAATATGCAAATTACTATGAGAAAATGTACACAAATAGATAGTTTATAAAGTACAATTAATAATTTTTTGAAAATAAATAAGGAGAATGGACAGTTGACGATTGACAATTGACAATGAAGGATAAAATCACTATGTGATTTTTCAAATGTATTATATAATTTTAGAAATTCTAAAAGAATTTCATCCGAAATTGTCTATTGTCCATTGTCCATTGTCAATTGAACAATATGGTTAAAAAAGAGGATTATAAATTAAATAAAATGAATATTTATGATACTTTACCATTAGTAAGTATACTTTTAGCCATTTATAAACCAAATAAAGAGTGGCTTATAAAGCAATTAATTTCATTAAATAATCAAACTTATGGTAATTTAGAATTATTAATTTATGATGATTGTCCTGAATTCCCTGTAGATGAAGAATTATTTAAAAAATATATTACAAATTTTTCGTATACTTTAATTCGAGGTAAAAAAAATCAAGGTTCTAATAAGGCTTTTGAATATCTTACTAAAGTTGGTGAAGGAGAATTTTTTGCTTATTGTGATCAAGATGATATATGGGAAACAAATAAAATATCGTTAATGATAGAAAAATTCATAGGTAAAGAAATTACACTTGCATGTAGCGATCTTTCTATAATTGATGAAAATGATAAAAAGATAGCTAATAGTTTAACTGATATACGAAAAAGAATTGTTTATAAAAAAGGTTATAACTTAGCTAAAGATTTATTAATGGTTAACTTTGTAACAGGATGTGCAATGATGGTTAAAAAAGATATTGCTAAAAAAGCTATACCATTTGAAACAACATTAATTCATGATCAATGGATTGCAATTATAGCTGCTATAGAAGGAAAAATAGAATTTATAAATAAGTCCCTAGTTAGATATAGACAGCATAGTTTTAATCAAACAGGAATATTAACAGGTGTTTATGATAAACAAACATATTATAAAATGAGAATAGATGCTTTTTTAAAACGTTATAAGTCGTTAAAAAAAAGATTAGCATATAGAGATGAATTATTAGAGTATATAAGTGATTGTTTAAAATGGATTGAAGCAAGAAAGAGATATTCTATTAAACCATCACTTAAAGATTTAAATATAATGATAAAATATAGAAAGTTTCATAAAATTTCTATATTAGTAGAAACTTTTTTACCTTTTATACCTAATAATATATTTAAATATATTATTAAGATGACTAAAAAGGGGTTACTATAAAGGAGGAAAAATATGATTTTAGTTACTGGAGTAAATGGTCAACTAGGATATGATGTAGTAAAAGAATTAAAAATAAGAAATATTGAATGTTTAGGAATAGACATAAAAGATTTAGATATAACAGATACGAATGCTGTTAATGAATATATTTTAAATTTAAAGCCAAAATGTGTTATACATTGTGCTGCATATACAGCAGTTGATAGAGCAGAAGATGAAGAAGAAGTTTGTAATAAAGTGAATGTATATGGAACAGAAAATATAGCAAAGGCATGTAAAAAAATAGATGCAAAGATGGTTTACATATCTACTGATTATGTATTTGATGGATTAGGAGAGGAACCATTTGAGGTAGAGGGTAATATCAATCCATTATCAGTTTACGGAAAAACTAAATATCAAGGTGAATTAAAAGTAAAAGAAATTTCAGATAAGTATTTTATAGTTAGAATTTCATGGGTATTTGGTATTAATGGAAATAACTTTATTAAAACAATGATTAGATTAGGAGCAGAAAAAGAAAGTTTAAATGTAGTATGTGATCAAATTGGTAGTCCAACTTACACAGCAGATTTAGCACCAGTTTTATGTGATATAGTTGCATCAGAAAAGTATGGAGTATATCATGCAACTAATGAAGGAACATGTTCGTGGGCAGAATTTGCAAAAGAAATTATGAAAATGGAAGGATTAAATTGTAAAATCAATCCTATTCCAACAAGCGAATATCCAACAAAGGCAGTTAGACCTTTAAATTCTAGACTTTCTAAAAAGAGTCTTGTAGATGGTGGATTTAATTTATTGCCTAAGTGGGAAGATGCTTTGAAAAGATATTTAACAGAATTAAGAGGATAAGTTTAATATGAGTAAAAAAAAGTATATAAAATATATAATGCTACTATTGTTAGTTATTATATCAAATTTACTAGTATTTAAGTATTGTAATTTAGATAATAGAAATGTAAATTTGAGCTATAAATTAATATCTAAAAAGGCAGATACGTATCAATTATTTTACGGATATGATACTTCATGGACAGAAGAACAATCTCAAAAAGTTAATTATACTAAAGCTAATAAAGAGGAAACTATAAAATATTCAATTCCAAAAGATATAAAAGAATTACGCTTCGATTTAGGTAATCAACCTTCAAATATAAATATTTCAGATATAAAAATATCATATTTAGGAAAAAATATAAACTTAGATATGAAGCAATTTTTAGATAAAAATAATCAAAATCAAATTGGAGATATAACTGAATATAATAATTCTTTTAATATAGAAACTATAGGTAATGATTCATATATAAATTATAAACTAGATTCAAGTTTAATATCAAATTTAAATGATAATCAAAATTTAGTAAACCGAATATTGAAATTTATTATTTGTATATGTATAGATATGCTTATGTTTCTAATTATTAAAAAATCAATAATTATTGTAAAATTATTTAAAGAACTAAAAAATAATAAAACTCTTATATGGAATTTATCTAAGAATGATTTTAAAACAAAATATGCAGGTTCTTATTTAGGAATAACATGGGCTTTTGTTCAACCAATAGTTACAATATTAGTTTATTGGTTTGTATTTGAATTTGGATTGAAAGCGGGATCGCCAATAAAGGATGTACCATTCATATTATGGTTTATGGTTGGATTAGTACCTTGGTTTTTCTTTCAAGAAGCTTTACTTAATGCAACAAATTGTATGTTAGAGTATAGTTATTTAGTTAAAAAAGTAGTATTTAAAATAAGTATACTTCCAATAGTAAAAATAATTTCAGCACTATTTATACATTTAGTGTTTATTGGATTCTTATTTTTAGTAGGAGCAATTTATGGTTTTTATCCTACTCAATATACTATACAATTAATATACTATTCATTCTGTACATTTTTTATGGTGCTTGCAATATCATATGCAACAAGTGCAATAGTAATATTTTTTAAAGATTTAGGACAAATAATAAACATATTTTTGCAAGTTGGAATGTGGATGACTCCTATAATGTGGAGTTATACAATAGTACCTGGAAAATATCAATGGATAGTAAAATTAAATCCAATGTATTATATAGTAGAAGGATATAGAGATACATTTATAAATCATGTTTGGTTTTTTGAAAGATATTTTCAAACTGCATATTTTTGGATAATAGCATTGGGATTATTTCTATTAGGAGCAGTAATATTTAAAAAACTTAAACCACACTTTGCAGATGTTTTATAAAATTAATAAGAAAATAGAGGCTTTGTTCACAATTACTAGTTAATTATTATTAATTAGCAATTGAATGCAGGAGGTATAAATGTCAGATATAGCTATAAAGGTGAATAATTTAAGTAAAGTTTATAAATTATATGATAAACCAATAGATAGAATGAAGGAATCATTAAGTTTATCAAAGAAAATATATAGTAGGGAGCATTATGCACTAAGTAATGTATCATTTGAAGTTAAAAAAGGTGAGACAGTTGGTATTATTGGAACTAATGGTTCAGGAAAATCTACTATATTAAAAATTATTACAGGAGTGTTAAATCAAACTAAAGGAAGTGTTGAAGTAAATGGCAGAATATCTGCATTATTAGAATTAGGGGCCGGGTTTAATCAAGAATATACAGGAATACAAAATATATATTTAAATGGAACTATGATGGGATTTACAAAAGATGAAATTGATCAAAAAGTAAATAACATTATACAATTTGCAGATATAGGTGAATTCATTAATCAACCTGTAAAAACTTATTCAAGTGGTATGTTTGTAAGATTAGCTTTTGCAGTAGCTATTAATATTGAACCTGAAATTTTGATTGTTGATGAAGCACTTTCAGTAGGCGATGTATTTTTCCAAGCTAAATGTTATAAAAAATTTGAGGATTTTAAAAGAGAAGGGAAAACAATTTTATTTGTAAGTCACGATCTTGGAAGTGTTGGGAAATACTGTGATAGAGTAATTCTGTTAAATAATGGAGAAAAATTAAGCGAAGGTAAATCTAAAGAAGTAATTGATATATATAAGAAGGTTTTAGTAAATCAATTAGAAGATGCGGAAGAGAATAATCAAGATAGACAACAACAAACAGAAAAAATTGAAAAATGGAACAAATTAATGAATATTAATCCTAATAAATTAGAATACGGGAATAAGATGGCTGAAATAGTTGATTTTGCTATAATAGATAATAAAGGTTTAATAACTAATAATGTAATTAAAAATGAAGTATGTAGCATTAAAATGAAAGTTATTTTTAATTCAAAAATTGAAGATCCTATTTTTGCTTTTACAATCAAGGATTTAAAAGGTACGGATATTACAGGAACGAATACTATGTTGGAAAAAGTATACGTAAATAAATTAGAAAAAGGGAAAGAAAAGCAAATAACTTTTACACAGAAAATGAATTTGCAAGGTGGAGAATATCTATTATCATTAGGATGTACTGGTTATAGAGATGGAAATTTTACTGTATATCATAGGCTTTATGATGTGTGCAATATAACTGTTATTTCAGATAAAAATTCAGTAGGTTTTTATGATATGAATTCAGATATAAAAATAAACTAATTAAAGGATTTAAGAAAGGTATATATATATGGATGAAAAAATATGTAATATAACTTTAAACTATAAATATTATCCTGGTGTGGATTTATACAGTGATGGAGAAGTTGAAGAAGAACTTTTAGACATTGTAAAAAATTATGAGGAAAAACAATTTAATAGTATTATTGCTGAACGTAAGAAATGGGCAATAATGTATCATCTGTCTCACATAAGATCAAATATTATTGAATGGTTACCTATAAATAAGAAACAAAATGTGTTAGAAATAGGATCTGGATGTGGTGCAATTACAGGGACATTAGCAGATAAATCCAAAAGTGTTACATGCATAGAATTATCAAAAAAAAGAAGTCTTATTAATGCATATAGAAACAAAAACAAAGATAATATAGAAATTTTAGTAGGAAATTTTGAAGAAATAGAAAAAGATATTACAGAAAAATATGATTATATAACACTCATAGGTGTATTTGAATATGCAGAATCATACATTTCAACAGAACGTCCTTATGAAAATTTTTTAAAAATAATAAGCAAACATTTAAAAGACGATGGAAAAATTATTATCGCTATAGAAAATAGATTAGGTCTAAAATATTGGGCAGGTTGTAAAGAAGATCATGTAAGCAAATATTTCGAAAGTTTAGAAAATTATTCTCATACAGGTGGAGTAAAAACTTTTTCTAAAAATGAGCTGAAAAATATTATAGAGTCTAGTGGGATTAATAATTATAAATTTTATTATCCATATCCTGATTATAAGCTACCAACAACAATTTATTCAGATGAATATTTACCTAAAAAAGGTGAATTAAATAATAATATGCGAAATTTTGATACTGAGCGAATGATTTTATTTAATGAGGGTAAAGTATATGATTCTCTTATAGAACAAGAGCTATTTCCTGTATATTCGAATTCATATTTAGTTGTTCTGGAGAAAAGGGGGGAGAATTAGTGAAAAACATTATATATTCTAAATATTCAAATGAAAGATCTGATCAATTTAAAATTAGGACAGATATATTAAAAGATTCAACTGGAACAAAATTTGTCCAAAAAAGAGCACTTACTGATGAAGCACAGAAGCATATTAATAATATATATGTATATTATAATTTATTATTTAATCAGTATAAAGGATCTGATATAAGTATAAATAAATGTAGTAAACTAGAAAACTGTTTAGAATTTGAATATATATATGGAAAAACTTTAGCAGAAGAATTAGATGAGTTACTATATAACAAACAATATATTAAAATATTAGAAAAAATACAGGAATATGCATCTAAAATATGTTATGGAATCGAACAAAAAAATTTTAAGTTAACAGATGAATTTATAAGAGTATTTGGTAGAGTTAATTTACCACCTTCATTAAAAGCAGCTGATTTAAATAATATTGATTTAATTTTTAATAATATTATAGTAGGAAAAAAATGGAATATTATTGATTATGAATGGACATTTAAATTTCCTATTCCAATAAATTATATTATATACAGAGCGATAAGAATATATATAGAAGAATCAGAGAAAAGGACAGAATTAATAAATATAGGTTTATATAAATTATTAGGAATTACGGATGATGAAATAATACAATACAATAACATGGAAATTAATTTTGAAAAGTATGTATTAGATAATTTTTATCCATTAAATAAGTTATATGGTCAGACAACGTTAGCGAATATAGATGTGCCAAAAGTTCTAGAACAACAAAAAATAAATTACTTTAAAAATATAATTCAAATATTTTATGATTATGGTGAGGGATTTAATGAAAAAAATTCATTTAAGATTTATCCAGAGTTAAATGAAAATGAAGATTATGTAGTTAAAATAGATGTAAATCCAAATATAAAACAATTAAGAGTTGATCCGGCAAATAGTGAAAGTATAGTTATCATAGATAAAATATTAGGATATACTACTGAAGAATACAGTATAGATTATTATACTAATGGAATAAAATTAAATAATAAATCTATATTGTTTGATAATGACGATCCACAGATATTATTATTAAATATTAAACCTGAAACAAATAAAATAGAATTAATGTTTAAAGTTCAAATAATATCTAAAGAAGTTGTAAGTGAATTAAATCAATTTATAGAAATTAAAGAAAATGAAATAAAAGGTAAAGAAAATGAAATAAAAGATAAAGAAAATGAAATAAAAGATAAAGAAAATGAAATAAAAGATAAAAAAGAAACAATAAAAGATAAAGAAAATGAAATGAAAAATAAAGAAAAAATAATAAAAGATAAACAAAATCAAATAAATGATCATATTAAGAAAATAGAAAAATTAGAATTAAAGCTTAAACAAGTTAATGATAGAATACAACAATATAATAATTTATCTTTAATAAAAAAAGTTATTAAACAAGTTTAAATTAAGGAGATATAAAGCAAGATGTTTAATTATAATATAGAAAATACTCAGTTATCTTTAAATAAAGGTAAAATGGATTTACGTCTTAAAGGATGGGCATTTAATACAGAAAAAGATATTAAAATAAAAATTACAGATGATAAAGATAATACTTGTAAATTTAAGTTACAGAAATGTAGAAGAAGTGATGTTTATAAATATTTTAAAAATAATGAAAAAGCATTAGAAAGTGGAATAATATTAGAGATAAATTCACTTAAAAAAACAGTAAATAAAATAAATATATTATTTTTAGATGATAAAGAAAATTTGTTACTAGAACACATAGTAGATATTAAGAAACTAAATTTGTCTGGCATTAATGAAAAAATATCATATAATAATTTAGAAAAAGTATTTAGAAGTATAAAAAAAGATGGAATAAAACTTACATATAATAAAATTATGAATAAGTTTAAAAATATTGAAACTGGAAATTCAGAACAATCAATTTTAGAGCCATATGTATATATAGATGAAAACTATGAGTATCAATCAGTGAATAATCATAACATTGTTTTAATCATTAATTCAACAAATAATAGTATAATAGAAGATTATTATTTAAATACAGTAAAAAGCGTACAAAAGCAAAATTTTAATAAAATAATTAACTTATATACTAAGCTTAATAACGAGTTAATATTAAAAAATAAAGATTTGATTAATAATTGTACTAACATGGAATGTGAAGAAGAATTAATTACAAATGATGATGTATTAAAATTTATTAAGAAAAAACAATTTGATATTGATAATGTATATTATATTATGGTTACAGCAGGAGATAGTTTAGCAGGTTCATCTATTAAAAGAATAGAAGAAGTTTTAGATAAAAATAATGCAAAAATAATAACATTTAATGAAGATAGGATATTAGAAGATGCTTATATAGCACCATTATATAAAGAAGATGCTATTAACCAAAAACGAAATAAGAATATAATCTTTAGAAAAGGATTAGTTATACATAGTAGTAAAATAGAAAATTATTTAGAAGATAAAATAGATATATCAGATATTCACGTTATAGATAAGGTTTTATATCATTATAGAATAGTAGAAAATTCACAACTAAAAAATAATGTAAAACCAATTGCATTTTATTTACCACAATATCATGCTATACCAGAAAATGATGAATGGTGGGGGAAGGGCTTTACAGAATGGACTAATGTAACGAAAGGAAAGCCACTTTTTGATGGGCATTATCAACCACATGTACCGGGGAAATTAGGATATTATAATTTAGTAGAAGATAAAAGTATACAATATAAACAAATTGAATTAGCTAAGGAATATGGAATACATGGTTTTTGTTACTATTATTATTGGTTTAATGGAAAAAGACTATTAGAAAAGCCATTGGATAACTTATTAGCTGATAAGGGGCTTGATTTTCCATTTTGTATCTGTTGGGCAAATGAAACATGGAGTAGAAGATGGGATGGGCAAGAAAAAGAAGTACTTATTAAGCAAGAACATAATGAAGATACAGATAATAGGTTTATAGAAGACATTATTCCAATATTAAAGGATGATAGATATATAAAAGTTAATGGAGCACCAATATTACTTATTTATAGAGCAGAATTATTCCCTAATTTAGCAGAAACAATTACAAAGTGGAAAGAAGTATGCAAGAAAAATGGAGTTGATGATCTACATGTTTCATTAGTTCAATCATTTGGATTAACTGATCCAAATATATATGGCGGTGATTCTGCAGTTGAGTTTCCACCACATGGTATTATAACAGGAGAAATATCTAAAACTATGCCAAATTTAGTTAAAGAATTTGGTGGTAATATTTATGATTATAGAGATGTGGTATCAAGATATGTAAATAAGAGACCAGACTATTATAAAGCATTTAGAGGAGCTATGTTAAGTTGGGATAATACAGCAAGAAGAGGTGCAAATTCAAATGTATTTGCTTATGCTAATCCTAAGGAATACAAAAAATGGATAACAGGTATTGTTGATTATACTAATAATTATAATGATGAAGCATATCAATATGTTTTTATAAATGCGTGGAATGAATGGGCTGAAGGAACTCATTTAGAGCCAGATGAAAGGTATGGGACACAATATTTAAAAGCAACTAAAGAAGCTATAGATTCAAACTATTAAGGGGGAAAATATGATAGATGAATTGGTAAGTGTGATAGTACCTTCATATAATTATGAAAAATATATAATTGAATGTTTGGAATCAATAAAAAATCAAGAATATAAAAATATAGAATTAATTATTGTAGATGATTGTTCAAAAGACAACAGTATAAACTTAATAAAGGATTTTATAACAAGTTGTGAAATAGCAAATAGATTTACAAATATAAAATATATTGATCATTATGAAAATAAAGGTGCTCATTACACTATTAATGAGGGGATTGAAAATGCAAAAGGAAAATATATTGCTGTAATTAATGCAGATGATGTATATGAAAGAAATAGGTTTTCGAAAATAATACCAAGAATGAAATTCGAGAAGGTACAAATTGCCTTCTCGAGTATTGAAGTAATAGATTCTAATTCAGAATTAGCAATTGGAGAAGAGGCTGATAATTTCAGAAGAATACAAAAACGTATTTGTGAATGTGGGAAGGTATCTCATGCATTAATGATTGAAAATATAGCTATATCTACAGGAAATATGATTTTCACTAAAGAATTATATAAAAAGCTAGATGGATTTAAAGAATATAAATATATTCATGATTGGGATTTTATTTTAAGAGCGTCAATTATACAAGAACCTTTGTATATAGAAGAAACTAACTATTATTATAGATTACATAATAATAATAGTTTTAGAGAATTAGGTAATATTGCAGAACAGGAAGTAAATTTAGTTTTAAGCAATTTCTTCGAACAAATTAAAAGTGGAAAAACTACAAATCCAAATGTTTCAAAAAATGTGATACAAGATATTATTAAGGATACGTACTTGTATAAATATTGGTGTGAAGATAATATATTTAAATTAATAATAAATAAGATTATTAACTTTTATAATAAGTTTAAGCAAGATTAAAAAGCGTAAGTAATTAGTAAATAATTTTTAGTTATCATTTTATTTTGAAATGAGGTGGCGATTGTTGGTTAAAAAGTATAATAAGAGATATTTATTAATATTATTTTTGTGTATATTAAGTGGAATGTTTTTATTTTTTCTAAGTATAAATATAAACACACCTTTTATGGGAGAAGATTTTGCTTTAGTTAGTTTTTCTTCTCACTATGAACCATCTTCTATAGGAGAACATATAAGTTTAATTATGCAAAGGATTATTAGGCAAGCATCTACTTGGAATATCAGGATTGGTGAACAGATAGCAATTATTTTTTGTAGTACTAATAAATTATACTACTATATTGGAAATGCAATTATAAGTGTATTGTATGTATTATTGATACCAATATACGCTTTTGGAAGAAAAATGAAAATGACAGAAAAAAATGATGTTATTAGTGTAATAATAAGTTTTTGTTTAATTATTTTGTTTCAACCAGCATTAGGGGAAATATTCTTTTGGAGAACTGGAAGTGGAAACTATTTATGGGCTGTTTTTATTTTATTGACATTCACTATTCCTTTAAGAGTGATATTTGATAATAGAAATTTACTTGAGAATAAAAAGGTACTTATTTTATTACATACAATATTAGGTTTTTTTGCAGGATTAACAAATGAAAATACCGTAATTACTTTTATAATAATATATGTATGTACTATTATATATAGAATAATTAAAAAGCAAAAAGTTTATTTATGGATATGGAGTTCATTTATATCTTTAGGAATAGGTTTTTTAGTAATGATTTTTGCACCATCAACTGCAATTAGAATACAAACATATAAAAAAATATTTGGAATTGAACATGTAACTGTTAAGGATTATATTTATAGAACTATAAATATAATTCATAGGTTCTTTACAGAAAACATAATGTTAGTAAGTATACTTCTAGTGATTATTATAGTTTATATAATTCTAAATTATAAAAAGATAAATGAGGCAAAACAAAAAGAACAATTGTGTAAATACAAAAGTGCATCAATAAATTTAATATTCTTGTTATCATCTGCATTATCGGCAGGTGCATTAATTGGTGCACCTTATGTTGAAACAAGAGCGTTCTTTTTAATAGATTTTTTTATGATTGGATGTATTATTTATTTTAGTATTCAAATTATTAATGAAATCAATAAATTTATTAGTGCTATTACATATTTATTGTTAGGGATATTAATAATATTAACTGTAAAAGAAAATATAACAATTTTTAAGACATATGATGCATATAATAAATTCATAAACACTAATTATAGTGTTATACAAGAAGCTAAAAAAAGCAATCAAAGTAGTGTTAAAATTTCACCATATAATAATATAAACAATAGAATTTTAAATACAAGAGAAGATTATATACAATCAAATTTACAGCACTTGGAAAGATATTTTGAGATAAAAGTATTTTTTTCGATTGAAGATTTATATACAATAGATGAATCGCAATTGAATGCTAAATATATAGAAATTATGAATGGTATGGATTATGTAGAATATAATCAAACAGAAAAACAATTAAAAGTTATAGGATGGGCTGCAATTGAGAATATGCAATCTGAGAATAATGATATTAGTATATTATTAAAATCCGATAGCAAAACATATAAATTTATAACTAATAAATATAAAAGAAAAGATGTATCTGAATATTATAATAATAGCAAGTATGAAGATACTGGATTTTTACTTGATATATCAGATGCTAAGAAAATAATAGAAAATGGTACATATGTAATAGGTGTATGCATTAAAGATAATGAAAATAACAGTAATTATATAATGTATACTAAAAATAAAATTGAAGTTAATTAATTTAATATTATTAAATTAAGGAGATAAAATATGACGACTAATAAAAACCAGAAAATTTTTATTTCAGGATTGGAATCGATAAGGGGTATTGCAGCATGCTTAATAGTATATTTTCATGTTTGGGCATTGTGTGGATTTGCAAAATTTTCACCAATATTAGATAGTATAGTAGGTAATTTTGATTCATTAGTTAGGATGTTTTTTATATTAAGTGGTTTTGCACTACTATGCGGTTATGAAAAAACTTTATTAAACAGTGAATTTTCATTAAGAAATTTTTATATAAAAAGATTTTTTAAAATTGCACCAGTATTCTATTTAGTATTAATTATTCAAATATGTTTAAGCTATTTTCTTAATCATCAATATTATAGTATTTCAAATATAATTATGTCGATTACATTTTTATTTGGCTTATTGCCAGCAAATCAAGAATTAGTTTGGGCATCATGGGCTGTTGGAATAGAATGTGTATTTTATATTATTTTCCCTTTATTTCTTCTGCTTGTAAAAAATAAATTATCATTAATAATTTCATTAATTATTAGTATGATTATAACTTATAATTATACTAATTTGATAGGAAATGGTATACCTAATTCACATATAAATGTATTAATATATCTGTCATATTTCTTTATGGGCGGAGTTTTATACAGAAGTATACCAGTAATTAAAAATATAAAAAAGAATAAGAATATTTGGTACATCATAGAAATACCATTTTTAATTGGTGTAGTAGTATTAGGTGTAGTGTTAACTAAATTATTTAATAGAGATATTGGAATGTTGATAACTTTTTCATTGATTATTGGAGGAGCTATATACGGATATTCATTCATAGTAGTGAACAAGATTACTAAATTTTTAGGAAACATAAGTTATTCTATATACCTTTTTCATATGATTACAGTACAGGTATTAAATAAATTAGGTGTTATAAAATATATAACACAAATTACTTCAAATAAATATTTAAGTTATATCTTTGTGGGAACATTGGTATTAATATGTACATGTATAGTATCTTATTTAACAACAAAATATGTTGAAGAATATTGGATAAAGAAAGGAAAAAAATACATGAAATAATTAACTTTAAATCTAAATAAAGGATGGAGTAAAATGGAGAAAATATCAATAGTAGTTCCATGTTATTATGAAGAAAAATCATTACCGTTTTTTTATGAAAAGATAAATGAAGTAACTAAAAAAATGAACAATGTAGAATTTGAAATAATCTTTGTAAATGATGGCTCAAATGACAACACATTAAATATTATGAAAGATTATGCTAATTTAGATACAAGGGTAAAATACATATCGTTAAGTAGAAATTTTGGTAAAGAATCAGCATTATATGCAGGCTTAGAAAATTCAACAGGTGATTATATAGCGGTTATGGATGCAGATTTACAAGACCCACCTGAATTATTAGAACAAATGTATAATAGTTTGATTAATGAAGATTATGATTGCATAGCAACAAGAAGAGTAGATAGAAAAGGTGAGCCACCTATTCGTTCATTTTTTGCCAGATGTTTTTACAAACTTATTAACAAAATATCTAATACAGATATAGTAGATGGAGCAAGAGATTTTAGACTTATGAAACGTAAAATGGTAGAGGCTATTTTACAAATGAAAGAATATAATAGATTTTCTAAAGGGATATTTGGTTGGGTTGGCTTTAATACAAAATGGATAGCATATGAAAATATAGAACGAGTTGCAGGAGAAACTAAATGGTCATTTTGGAAATTATTCAAATATTCTATTGAAGGAATAGTAGCATTTTCAACTTCACCATTATTAATTTCATCTTTTATTGGAATAATATTTTTTATTATATCATTTATAATGATTTGTTTTATTATAGTAAGAACATTAATAGTAGGAGATCCAGTTGCAGGTTGGCCATCATTAGTTTGTATTATATTTTTTGTTGGAGGAATTCAATTATTTTGTACTGGAATTTTAGGTCAGTATCTGGCGAAAGCTTATATAGAAACTAAAAATAGACCTATTTATATTATTAAAGAAAGTAATATATTTAAATCTAAAGATAGGATAAATACATATGAAAAAGATAATACTAATATTAAATAGTGAAGGAATAAAGTATATTATTTTTGGTGTATTAACCACTCTTATTAATATTATAAGTTATTTGTTTTTAAATAAATTAGGAATACAATATGTTATAAGTAATACAATAGCATTTATATTAAGTATACTTTTTGCATTTATTACTAATAAAATATATGTTTTTAAGTCTAGAACATGGAATTTTAAATTGATTACAAGAGAAATAATTGCTTTTTTGGGATCTAGACTAGCAACTTTTATTGTAGATACAGTATTATTGATGTTACTAGTAGAAATTATGATAATGAATGATTTTATAGCAAAATGTATAGTTAATATTATAGTAATAATATTAAATTATGTATTAAGTAAATTTATTGTATTTAAGAAATAATAAGTAAAATAAGAGGATTAATAATTTTATTTATTAAATCTATGAGTATGAATTAACTTTAGAAAAATATAAAAATTAAGTTTAAAGTAAATATAGAAATAATTATGGCGGATGAAAATTAAAATCATCCGTTTTATTAATATTTAAATATATTAATAGATAATAAATGAATATATGTATTTTACACATAAGTTAATATATGTTAGAAAGAAAATGTATAGAAGTAACTAAAAAGTAAGCTTAAAA
This sequence comes from Clostridium weizhouense, assembly GCF_019431045.1. GTDB lineage: Bacteria > Bacillota > Clostridia > Clostridiales > Clostridiaceae > Clostridium > Clostridium weizhouense. Next base: position 118,879 of record NZ_JAHXPT010000006.1, read on the forward strand.
GAGGGTGTAATAAAAATGAAATATTTTTTTTTGATATTGATGGAACTATAAAACCTTATAACAGGAATATATCTATATCAACTAGAAATACTATTAAAAGATTAAAAGAATTAGGTAATATTATATTTTTAGCTACCGGTAGAAGATATAATGAAATAAAGTTTTTAATGAAAGAACTGGATATTGAAAATGCTGTTTGTGCAGGTGGGGCCACTGTTGTTATTAATAATAATATAGAGAAAGAAGAATTTTTTGCTAAAGATAAATTAAAAAATATATTATATGAATGTAAAAAATACAATATAATAATAGTTAGTGTAAGTAATGAAAAATGCTATACAACATATAAAGGAATTAAGCTTTTACCATATATATTTTTAATGAAGATTCTTTCAAAAACAAGATTTTTTAAAATTGGATCTGTTAATGGAATTGCACTTAATTCTTACATGAATATTAAAGTTGTAGATGAAAAAACATTTTTGGAGAAATCTACACAAAAGTTAATTTTTTATAATTATAGGCACATAAAAAAGGTACAATCTATAAAAGAATATACTATTTATAATAATGTATTTTGTTCATCTGTTGAATTTGAGTTTAAAGAAAAAGGTATAGAATATATAAGAAACAAATATAATGTACACTTAGATAATATTGTTGTTTTTGGTGATGGTTTAAATGATATAAGTATGTTTGAATATGCTAAAAATACTATTGCTATGGGAAATGCATGTGAGGAAATAAAACAAAGAGCATCTTTTATTACAAAAAAATCTAATAAAGATGGTATTGAATATGCATGTAAGTATTTTAATTGGATATAGTGGATTTTATAAATAATGATAATTAATAGTGCTTGTGATGAACTAACAGTATAATATAAAAAATATATATTAAGTATGATATATAAAATCTTGTTTAAGATAGTCTCATAAATATTAAAAACAGTTGATATATACCGTGTAAGAAAGGATATTAATTATGAAAATATCAATAATCTGTCCATTATACAATGCAGAAAAGTACATAACTAAATTAAACAAAAACATATTAAGTCAAGAATTAGAATCTGGGCAAGAGTTAGAAATATTATATGTTTTAACTAAAGGTAAAGATAAGAGTGAAGAAATATTAAAAGAATTAAACTGTAATTATTGCATAATAGAGCCAAAGGATTTTTCTCATAGCAGAACTAGAGAGATGATGGCAATGAAATCAACTGGTGACATAATTATTTTTATATCTCAAGATGTAAAGATGAAGAATAAATTATGGCTTAAAAATTTAGTTGCTCCAATAATAAATGGTGAATGTGAGGCAAGTTTTAGTAGGCAAATATGTGAGAACAATAGTATAGAAAAATATACTAGGGAAAAAAACTATCCTGAAGAATCTAGGATAGTATCTAAAAATGATATAGAAAAGTATGGATTATTAACATTTTTTTATTCAGATGCTTCATCAGCAGTTAATGCTAAGGTTTATAAAGAACTTAATGCTTATGATGGAAAAAATATAATAATAAATGAAGATATGTATTTTGCACATAAATTAATACATGCAGGATATAGAATTAAGTATTGTGCAGATTCTGAAGTATATCATTCTCATATATTTACATTAAAACAACTTTATAAAAGGTATTTTGATACAGGAGTATTTTTCAAGGAAAATTCTTATTTAATGAAATATAAAGGAAATGAAAGTGGAGTAGCTTTAGCTAAATATGTTTTTAAAAGATCATTAGAAGATAAAAATATAAAAGTACTTTTAAGTTTATTACCTAACTTTGCAGTTAGATATATTGCTATGAAAATTGGACAAAAATAAAATCACCCATGGGGTATAAAATTGGGAAAAATTTAAAGAGGGTGACTGTCACCATCACAGATAAGATTTAAGAGTCTTATCTATTTTTTTACAAAAATTTTTATGTTTTCATGTAATATTTCTTTCTAATATATATATTATTTAGAACCTTAAGATACATAACTTTTACACATGGGGCGTAAATTTTTACAGGTACAAGTTTGAATACTCTTATTTGTTTTAAGTACATTATAAATAGGTTATAATATAAGATAAGATATATGAATAAAACCTCAATTAAGAATTTATAGTATAGATGTTTTTTAGAAGGAAGGTGCGGTAATGAAAAAGAATATTCAGGTTGGAACATCAGATTTTAAAAAATTAATAAAGTGTGAACATTATTTTGTAGATAAAAGTTTACTTATAAAAGAGTTTATAGAAAATTCGGCAGATGTTATATTAACACCAAGACCAAGAAGATTTGGTAAGACTTTAAATATGAGTATGTTAAAGTATTTTTTTGATGTAGAAAAAAGAGAAGAGAATAAAGATTTATTTAAGGGATTAGCAATAGAGAATGAAGAAGAGATAATGAAGATGCAAGGGGAGTATCCAGTTATTTTTCTTACTTTTAAGAATGAAAAACATCTTAGTTTTGAAAATCTTCAAGAGGGAGTAACAATATTATTTTCAGATTTATATAGGCAATATGATTATTTATTAGAAAGTAATAAAATATTGGATATTGATAAAAAAGAAATTGAAAAATTTATAGCTAAAGAAGTAACTCCTATAGAATGTTTAAATGGTTTAAGCAATTTAATGAGACTGCTTAACAAGCATTATGATAAAAAAGTAATTGTACTTATAGATGAATATGATGTGCCAATTCAGGAAGCATATTTAAGAGGGTATTACGAAGAAGGAATTGTTTTAATAAGAAATATTTTAACAGCTGCACTTAAGGATAATGTTTATTTAGAAAAAGCTTTGGTTACTGGCATTTTAAGGGTTGCGAAAGAAAGTATTTTTTCAGGGCTTAATAATATAGAAGTAGATAGTATTTTAGGATTTAATTTTAATGATAAGTTTGGCTTTACTGAAGATGAGGTTAAAAATTTATTAGAATATTATAAACTTTTAGAAAAAAGTGATGAGCTTAAGAAATGGTACAATGGATATATATTTGGAGGAAAGGTTATTTATAATCCTTGGTCAGTTTTAAATTATATTAAAAACAATACAATGGGATTTATGCCTTATTGGATAAATAGTAGCAGTAATGATTTGATTAAAAGATTGCTTTCTAAGGGAAGTGAGGATACTAAGAAAAATCTTGAGGAGCTTATAAAAGGAAATTCTATAAACAAGATAGTAGATGATCATGTTGTTATGAAAGATGTAGAAGATGATGAGGAAAATTTATGGAGTTTCTTGACTTTAAGCGGATATTTGAAGCCAGTTAAGAAAGAATTAATAGATGGTGAGTTAGAATGTGATCTTAAAATACCTAATAATGAAGTTTTAATTTTTTATAAAAATTTAATTAAGAAGTGGTTTAAGGAAAGTTTAACAAGCAAAAAGTATGATGTTATGTTAAATGCATTGATAACTGGAGATGTTGAAACTTTTGGTGGCTTTTTTAAAAATTTTGTTTTAAATAATATAAGCTATTTTGATATATCAGGAGAGGAACCAGAAAAGGTGTATCATGCTTTTGTACTTGGTATGATAGTATCTCTTTCTGACAAATATGAAGTTAAGTCAAATAAGGAAAGTGGATATGGAAGATATGATGTTATGCTAATCCCTAAGGATAATTCAAAGCTTGGAATTATAATGGAGTTTAAAAAGATTGATGATTTTATGAGTAAAAGCATAGAAAAAGGTATTGAGGAAGCTTTAAATCAAATTGAGGAAAATATGTATGAAGCAGAACTTAGGGAAAGAGGTATTTCGGATATATTAAAACTTGCAATTGTCTTTAAAGGTAAAAAAATTGAGGTTGTTGAAGGGTAATTATAGAATAAGGCACATGAAATAAAATAATAGATCAAAGAAGCATTGTATATTTTGTTGGAGGAGTTTATTTAAATGGAAAAGAAGTCAGAGTGAAAGCTCTGGCTTCTTTTTTAAAATTTATTTAAAAAATTTTTATATTTTCTTAGAATATTGGTTTCTAATGCATATATATTATTTAGAAGATTAAGTTACATAACTTATATAAAGAAGTGTATTAAATTAATAAATAAAAATTAGGCTATGTTTTAAGTGAATGTTGATATTGTAGTATAAAGCTCATGGACAGGGGAATTTGCTTTAAGAACTCTAAAATAAAGCTTAGTCCAATTTAATGCATGCTCCCAATCAAAGATTGCTGACAAGCAATTAATTGTAAGACTAAAAGGAAACTCGACTCATATACATTCGCTGAGTAAGTTCGAGTAGCAAAATATAAAATTTTGACTCTTACTTAAGAGCTCTAAAAAGTAAATTCCAATGTCAGTTCGCCCTTATACTAAAATATCAACACTGTTTTAAAACACAGCGAAAAATTAATGTATATGATAAAAAATTAGAAGGGGTGTTTTTAATATGTCAGAAAGAAAAATAGTAAAATTAAGGGTGGATATGTATAGTGATACTAAATTTAAGATAATTGATACTATGGAGGAGAGGGATGTTATTCATTATATTTGGACTAGACTTTTAACTTTAGCTGGTAAGGTTAATTTAGAGGGGCATTTATATCTTTCAAAAAGTATTCCTTATACAATAGAAACTCTAGCTTTAGAGTTTAATAGAAGTTTTGAAAAGGTGGAATTAGCTTTAAAGGTATTTATGGATTTAGAAATGATTGAATTAACTGAAGGTAATGTTTATAGAGTTAAAAATTTTGTTAAGCATCAAAATATTAAATCTAAGAAAAAAGTTGATATTTTAGAAACTGAAAAAAGTAAACTTAATAATAGTAAAGTGATAGATTTTGAAAGTACACCTAAAACTGATATTGATTTAAAAGATGGTATTAGGATAAAGGATAATATGAAGATAAAATATGATAATATAGATAATTCAGTTTTAGTTGAAGATTTTGATAAATTAGAAATTACGAATAATATAAAACAGCCAGTTGATAAATCAAGTTTGGACAAGAATTTATTAGGAAATGAAGTGAATTCAGAAGATAAAATGAATGTAGAAAAGGAATTTGTGCTTAGTAAAGGTAGTAGTAAGAAAAAGAAATGTAAATCAAAGAAGAAAGATGATGATAATATTGAACTATGTGAAGATGATGATAGTACTGAGTTATGTGAAGATGGTAAGAATAATGAAGAATTATGTGAATTTGGTGATAAAATTCCAGAAGGAAAAGTGATTACTATATTTAAAGTTTAATGAATTACTAGTTCTTTAAAACTTAAATACAGAGATAAGTTTAAGATTTTTTTTATTTTAAGAAGATAAAAGATAGGGTATAATTGAAATAATAGTATAGTTAAAGGAAAATAATCAGGGCATTTTGGACTCGTTATTTTCCTTTATAGGCCTTAATACTAATTAGGATTTATATAGAATTAATACTTAGGTATAATTAAGATATAGTAGATAATAATAAAAAATACTAAGGAGTGAATTTTATGTGTAGATTGAACCCAAAAGTAGATTTTGCATTTAAAAAGTTATTTGGAAGTGAAGAAAATAAAGATATACTTATGGCATTTATAAATTCTATATTATCAGAAGATCAAAAGGTAAAAGATATAGTCCTTAAAAATCCTTATAATATAGCAAATTATAAAAGTGACAAGATGAGCATACTTGATATAAAAGCAGTAGATGAAAAAGGAACTTGGTATGATATAGAGATGCAACTTTCTGAACAGGTTTTTTATGAAAAAAGGGCCTTTTACTATTGGGCAAAGGTATATTCAGATCAATTAGAAGGTGGATATAATTATGATAATTTAAGAAAAACTATATCTATAAATATACTAGATTTTGATTATATAGATGAAGAGGATTTTCATAATGTATACAAAGTTTATAATGAAAAAAGCAAAAAAGAATTATCAAGTGTATTTGAGATGCATTTTATAGAATTAAATAAATTTAAAAAGGATTTTAAAGATATAAAGACAACTTTGGATAGATGGATAGTATTTTTAAATAGAGCCTATGAACTTGAGAAGGATAAAATGCCAGAAGAATTAGCAATAGATGAATCAGTTAAAAAAGCAGTTGAAAAGCTTGATGTTATGTATTTAGATAGAGAAGAAAGAGAATTATATGAAGGTGAATTAAAAAGAATTAGGGATTATATAGCAGAAATAAAGACTGCTAGAATAAGAGGATTGGAACAAGGAATAGAACAAGGAATAGAACAAGGTCTTGAGCAAGGTCTTGAGCAAGGTCTTGAACAAGGAAGAGAACAAGGTATAGAGCAAGAAAAAATTAATTCTAGATTGAAAGATGTAGAAAGAGTTTTGAAATTACTTACAAAAAAGTTCAAAGAGTTGGATGATGTTGTTAAGAAAAAAATAGAAACCTTAGATAATGAGAATTTAAATTTAATAATTGAAGATATTTTGGATATAGACGATTTAGAAGATTTAAAAAAGTATTTATAGAAAAGAATTAATTTTTATTTGATTAATTTTACCCCTGGGGTAAATATTTCAAAAAAATATTATAAAATCAATAAAGCAGATAAGGCACATGAAATAAAATAATAGATTAAATATAATGAGCATATTGATCTATTATTTTTTTTAATGTGTCTAAGATTAATTAATAATTTTACTTAATTTTAGTTATATTAATAATGATAGGTTAAATATATAGTAATTATTTAACTTGGACTAAATTTATTTTTATATTCTAGTTTGATTTAATTTTATTTTTAAAACATTCTAGTTTGATTTAAAGTTAAGACTTAAAAAACTAGAGAGTATCAATTAACTTATAGAAATTTAAAAAAAGCCCTACTTTATTTTACTTAATAGACAAAAAGTGGTATATTTAAAAGGGTTAATTTTGAAGAAAATATATTTAATAAGTTTAAAAAGAAATGGGGATGAATTCTGAAATGGGAAGATTAAAGAAAACAAGAATTGTAGCATGTGCTTTAGCATTTTCAATTTTTATGTCTCAAGTGACATATGTTAAAGCAACAGAAGTACCAGTAAATACAAGTAATAAAGTAGTATCAGATGATTTGAGGTTGCAGGATGATTTTTATAGTGTAACTAATAAAAATTGGCTAAATACTGCAAAGATTGCTGAAGGAAAAGTGTCTAATTCAACATTTGAAGAAGTTGGAAAGAGATTAACTGAACAAAAAAAAGAGATAATAAAAGAGTTATTAGCAAATGAAAAGAATTATTCAAAAGATAGTGATGAGAAGAAGATTATTAATTTATATAAAAATATGTTAAATACAGAAGCCAGAAATAAGCAAGGAATAGAACCTATAAAGGATATGTTAAATAAGATTAAAAATATTAAAACTTTAGCTGATATTACAACTCTTAGTAAAGAGGATATAGGAAATCCAATAGTAAATATTGGATGTAATGTTGATTTTAAAGATGCAACTAGATATGCAGCATATATTTATCCAACTGGTCTTAGCTTAGGAGATTCAGATGAATATGTAAAACCAAAAGAAAATACCCAAAAAAATAAAGGTTTAACAGAGAATTACTATAAAAAACTTTTGACTTTAGTTGGATATACTCCTGAACAAGCAAAAGAAAAGGTTGATAATTTATTCAAATTCGAATATATGATAGCACCATCAATAAAAGGACAAGAGGAAAGTTCAAAGAATCCAAATGCAATAGATGAAATCTATAATGTTTATACATTAGATAAGCTTGATGATTTAGCACCAAATTTAAAAATAAGTACTCTTATGAAAGATTCAAAATTAGATAATGCTAATAAGATAATCTTAACAGATCCTAAATGGTTAAAGGCATTAAATGAGATTTATACTGAAGAGAATTTACCCCTTATTAAAGACTATATTGAAATTAATAATATAGCTGGAGTAGCAGGATTATTAGGAGATGATTTTCAACAAGCAGCAAAAGAATTTTCTAATGGATTTTTAGGAACAAAAGGTGAACTTCCTAAGGAAGAAAAGGCTATAAATGCAGTAAATGGTTTATTGGCAATGCCATTTGGTAAAATATATAGTGAAAAATATTTTTCAAATAAAACTAAAGAAAATGTTCAAAATATTACAGATGAAGTTATTAAAACTTATGAAAAGAGAATAAATAATTTAGATTGGATGAGTGAAGAAACTAAAAAAAGAGCAATTGATAAGTTGAATAAGATAGGCGTTCAAATTGGATGTCCAGAAAAATGGGATGATTATTCTAAATTAGAGATAAGATCTTATGAAGAAGGTGGATCTCTTTGGGAAAACATGGAGAATATAGGAGAGTTTTTTAAAGAAAAACAAATAAGCAAATTAAATGAACGTATAGATCAAACAGAATTTAACTGTCCACCACAAACATTAAATGCATTTTATAATCCAACTAAAAACACAATTACAGTTCCAGCAGGAATTCTTCAAAAAGGATTTTATGATGAAAATGCTTCAAAAGAACGTAATTTAGGTGCAATTGGAGCTATTATAGGTCATGAAATTAGTCATGCTTTTGATAATAATGGAGCTAAATTTGATGCAGATGGAAATTTAAATAGCTGGTGGACTGAAGAAGATTATAAAAAGTTTGAAGAGAAAACTAATAAGGTTAGAAATTTTTATAATAATGTAAAATTTGATAATGGTAAGAATGTAAATGGAGATACTACTGTAGGAGAAAACATAGCCGATATAGGAGGAATAGCTTGTGCATTAGATATATTAGATAAAATGCCAAATGCTAATTACAAAGAATTCTTTGAAAGTAATGCTACTGTATGGCGTGAAATAAATACAAAAGAATATAATGAACTTAGACTTCAAAGAGATGAACATTCACCTAATAAAGTAAGAGCTAACGTAGTTTTAGCACAGTTTGATAAATTTTATGAAACATATGGAATTAAAGAAAATGATAAAATGTATATAAAACCAGAAGATAGATTACAAATTTGGTAAAGGATTATTTTATTTATTAGATTATTTCATATGCATTATTGAATAATTTTTATTTCAATATATATTTAGGTACAAATTACTCTAGAAGAAACTTATAAGATAAGGTGGGTTAAAAAAGCAAATGATTTAAATAATATTTAAGTCATTTGTTTTTTTATAAATAAACATATCCATTAAGAGTAAATTTTTACAAAAAAAGACCGATAAAATAAAGGTGACTTAAGACTAGCTTTTTCTAAGACTATCTAATTACCAACTAGTCTGGAAAATATGTAGATTAAATTAAAAAATGGAGTGAGTATTAATGTTTGGTAAATTCTTTGGTAAGAAGAAAAAGAGAGAACTTAAAAGTGGAACTATAGAGAAAGATATTTCTTATATTATGGCAGTTCCTAAAAATGCAGAAGAAATAGAAGAGCCAGAAGTATATATAGAGCGTTTAAAAAATTCAACTTTGTTTAACCTTATAGGAGTTAAAGTAGAAAAAAATATTATTGTACAAATAGAGTATAAAGAGGAAATTTATGATATTGAATTAATTCCAGAAGAATTTGAGATGTCTGAGATGTTTATAATTAATCATAATTTTACAGAGGAAAATTATGATGCAATGCTGAAAGCAGATTTTGGATTAACAGCAGCTATGAAATTTAAAAAATCTAATATAGATTCTTATCATCTTCAACTTAAAGTTTTATATTCTATGTTACCTGATATGATTGGATTAGTGGATTTCTCTACAGAAAAAATAATTTCAAGTGTTTGGTTAAAGTTAGCAGTTGAATCAGACATTCCACCATCACCAGATTATCTTTATTCTGTACAAGCTATATCAGATGATTATGAAACTGTATGGCTCCATACTCATGGCCTTAATCGCTGTGGTTCAATTGAATTTGAAATATTAAATTCTAATAAGAATACATATAAAAATCATTTTAGTATATTACAAACAATTGCTAAAAGAGTAATTTCAAATGGTAGGATTGCAGATGAAGAAGAGGCTTTTTTAATTGGTTATCTTAATAATAGGCAACCAGTAATAGGAACATGGATTTCATGGACATTAGCTACAACATTTTATGATAATAATATAGTTGGTTCTATGAAGGATAGAATAGGAGAATTTAATGAACACAATAAAGATACAGGAGTAATTTATTTATATTTATCTCCAAAAGATTGTGATAATAAGAAATTTCATCATGTCTCTTGTATAGACAAGTATCTTTCTGATAATCCAATTGTGATGATTACAACTGAGGAAACAATTCGTATGAGTAAATTAGCAAAAGAAAGGTTAAATTACTTTAAAGAAGCAATTAAAAACCCTGATATACGTGGAATTATGAAATTTGGATTATTAGTTGATGAAGAATATAGAGAGAAGGATAGAGTAACAACTGGAGAAGAGAGAGAACATATTTGGTTTGAAGTAGAAGAAATAGATGATCCTAAAATTATAAAAGGACTTCTTGCTCAAGAGCCTTATTATATTAGTAACTTAACTGTTAATAGTGAAGTTCAATTAAATTTAGATGATTTAACAGATTGGATTCTTTATACACCTAATGGTGAGATAACACCAGATAGTGTTTATTTACTAGAACAATAATATAATAATTCAAATACCCCTGGGGTACCCCAGGGGTATTTGAATTTTAAAAAATAAAAAAATTAATTTATTTTTTTAAAAAAGGACCCTAAATAAAAAAAAGTACTGTATTGTATAACAGAGAGTTTAATGGAATTAAAAACCACAAATAGAAAAAATAATAACAATATATAATATGTTTGAAATTAAACAACATTATACCAAAATATAGATTGACATGGACAAGTATTTTGATATAATGATAAAAGTAGGTTTTTAATGAAAAAAAACCCAGTAAAATAAATGTAATATTGTAAATAATATTTAGGATAGATAATATCTAACTTTACAATAATATGTAGTAATGGTATAATTTATCGTGAATTAGAAAAATTAGGAGGGAAAGAAAATTATGTTTAAAAGAGCAAACAAAATGACAGCTTTATTAGTAGCTGCTGCTGCTGTAGTTTCATTAGTTCCAGCAACAGGAGTTAATGCTGCAGATACTAAAAGAATAGAATCTAAGGATGGTAAAATTTATCATGCAGTAGCATACAAAGATGGTAAATTCTACGTTGATGGAGAAGTAGATGGTAAAGATGAAGCAGCTTACTTCTATGAAGATGGAAAAGCTAAACCTTTAGAAGAAATTGATTCAAATTCAATAGCTAAAGCTTATGGAGACAAATATGTCGATATTGAAGATGGAGATTACTACGTTGATTTAACAAACGGTAAAGTAAAAGACGACAATATTAAAGAAGAACTTGCAGATGAAGCTGGATCAGCTTTAAGAAAAACTCTTAAAGATGATACAGATGATAGATATGATGAAGAAAATGCTAAAGAATCTAGAGATAAAGATGATTTATATGTAGTTTCAGGAAATAAGTTTGGTGAATCTTGGTACTATACTGAAGTAAAAGCAGCGTCAGGTTGTACATCTAATGATAAAGCAACAAATTTCAATGTATTTACAGATGCAAAAGGACATTACATTGATGCTGATTATAACTTAGGAAAAATCAAAGTTAAAGTTAATAATGGAACTACTACTTGTTCAGCAGTTAACATAGAAAATACAGATAAAGAATATGAAGGAAATGCTAAGAAAGATTTAACAGCATCAATTAGACAAAAAGCTGTATTAGGACAAGATGACAAAAACATCTATAGATATGCTATATTAACTTTAGAAGTTAAAGATGATGAAAGAAAAGAAAATGATAAAAAAGCACAAAAAATAGTTGAAGTTAATGGTAAAAAGCTTCCAGCTGAATTGGTTTCTAATAAAGTTGAATTACCAGTTATCCAAAAAATATCTAAAGAACAAGCTTCAGGAGATATTGATGGAGCTAAATATGCTAAAACAGTTTCTACTTATGTAGTAAGTAGTGATGATGCAGATATTGCAAAAAATGATGACAAGCATAATGATGATTATGATAAAATCTTAAAGTTATTAGATGATGTAGCTGATATTAAAGATGATGAATCAAATAATAAATCAGATAATAAAGCACATGCAACTATATCTAATGGAAAGTTAGTTGTTTATAAAGGTCAAGCAGAAAACGAAGTAGTAGCACAAACAGCTACATTAAAGACAAAAGCTGGATGGTACTACACTGATTGTGAAGGAGACTCTACAGAAGATGTTGACCACACTAAAGATAGTGGATATGCATTAGATGTTGACGTTGAAGGAAACCTTTGGAGACTTGATGGTGGATTCCTTTATAAATGGGATAATAAAGATGATTGGGATAAAGTTTACAAAGTAGACGGATCAATGGATCAATTATCAGTTTATAATAAAGATAATATAGCTACTTGGAATGAAGATGATGAAGTTTATTCATTAATCGGAAATAAAGAAAAAGAAGAAGAAACAGAAAAACCAGCTGAAACAACTAAAGGATGGGCACAAGCTACAGATGGAACTTGGACTTATGTTAATGAAAATGGAACTAAAGCTACTGGTTGGTTAAACTTAAATGGAACTTGGTATTACTTAGATCCAGCAACTGGTGTTATGAAGACTGGTTGGGTAAATGCTGGTGGAACTTGGTACTACACTAACGCTTCAGGTGCTATGCAAACTGGATGGGTTAATCCAAATGGTACTTGGTACTTCTTAAATGCTTCAGGTGCTATGCAAACTGGATGGGTACAAGATAACAGCGGAAACTGGTACTACTGTGATGCATCAGGTGCTATGCAAGCTAACACAACTGTTGATGGTTACACTTTAGGAGCTAACGGAGCTTGGATCAGATAGTCTGATAAAAGTTAAATAGCATAATAATTGTAATGTACTGTTAGTACAATCAGCAATTGATTAGGAGACTCCCTTAATCGGGGGGTCTCTTTTTTATAGATAACATTATAAATTTGTTATAATTTGTCCGCTTAAGTAGATTGTAATTAGTCTATTTAGGTGGATTTTTTATGTCTTATATGAAAATATTTTACATTAATGTTATAATTATATAAGAAGTACATGCACCAAATTATACCCCTGGGGTACCCCAGGGGTAAATGGAATTATAAAGGTAAATGTAATATATTGTACCATTATGGTATTGATGAAAAATCGTATGAAAAATTTATATTAAATGAAATTATGAGGGGGAAAATTGATGAAGAGAAATATGCATGCAAAGACAATAGCATTGGTTCTTGCAGCTATAACTGGAGTGCAAGCAACTGGAATTGCACAAAAATTTGAGGGAGTTAATACCAAGGCTTATGCAGAAGGTATTAATAATAATGATATAAAGGAAACAGGGCAAGTAACAACAATATGTTCTAAAAGTGAACAGTATGGAAATGCTGGTATAACGGTTCAGACTACAACACCTGGTTCTGTAATTATAACTGTGCCTAATAATTTTACTGATGATAATAAGACAGCATTAGAAAAATTAAAAGGAAGTGATCAATCAACATCTAATAAAGCTTATATAGGAATTCAATTCACTACACCACAAGTTACTACATCTCCAGGAGTTAGTATAAGTAAAATAAAAATTAATGATAAAATTTATGATTTATCTAAGGATAGTAAATTACCAAACAATGATGAGATAATTAATGGAAAGTATATTAAATATATAGAGGTAGCAACTAAAGATAGTAATAATAAGTGGATACCTAGTGGAGGAACATTATCTGATTGTAAATATGAATGGCTTAATAGTGATGGTAAAGTTGTTTTGGCTAAAACTTCATTAAAAACGGAAATTCAAAGAAATGCATCAGCAAAGGTATCAATTTCAGGAACTGAAAAAGTTGGAAAGACTTTAGAGGCTAATGTAACAGCTTATTTAAATGGCAAGATTACAACTCCAACTAAAATAGAATATCAATGGTATAGATCTAAGAAAAAAGATAGAGATTTTGATAGAATTTCTAGTGAAACTGATAGGGAATATAAGATAGCTAGCAGAGATGAAGATAAATATATAAAAGTAATTGCAAAAGTCACAGTAAATGGTGAGACAATAGAGGTTAATGATAGAACTGGTAGCATTGATGAAAGAAGTTCTCACAGATCTCATAGATCATCAGGCAGTGGTTCAGGAAGTACTGCTGATAGTGATGAAATTAAGGACGAGATTAAGGATGCAAAAGATGATGAAGCTTCTTATGATGTTTCTGATTATCCAAGAGTAGAAAAAGAAGTTTTTGAATATTTAAAGGATAAAGATGATAGGACTTTAGTACTTGAAGGAGATGACTATACTTGGACATTTAAAACGAAAGATATTAAAAATGTTTCTGATATGGATGGTAAATTGGATACAACAATTGAAACAACATCTCCAAATGAGTCAGAGATAAAGAAGGTTTTAAATGGTGCAGATGTTGTTAACTTATACTTTAAATATGATGGTAAATTACCAGGTAAGGCAAAGGTTAAAGTTGATATAGGATCAGAATATAATGATAAAAAAATGTATGTCTACTATTATAATAAGAACTCAAAATCTTTAGAATTGATAGATTCAAATGTTAAAGTAGATGATGATGATATAGAGTTTTCAATAAATAAAGTAGGCGATTATGTTTTAAGTGAAACACCACTTTTAGGTTCAGTAGCAACAATTTCTGGGAATGGATGGAATATGCTTAGTGATGGTAATTGGCAATATATTTCATCTGGAAATAAGGCTCTAGGATGGAACTTTATTGATGGTAGATGGTATTTCATGGATGCACTTGGAACAATGCAAAGAGGATGGGTTACTTCAAATGGTTCATGGTACTATTTAAATTATAGTGGAGATATGGCAACAGGATGGAAGCTTTTGGGTGATAAGTGGTATTACTTAAGAGATGATGGAAAAATGTTAACAGGTTGGGTAGATGATATGGGTACATGGTATTATATGTATTCAGATGGATCTATGGCAAGAAATACAACTGTTGATGGATATAAACTAGGCTCAAATGGAGCTTGGATAAGATAATCTAGAAGTGCAAAAAGAACAATTAATACTACAGATGCTAGAAAACGAGCTAAGTATTTCTAAAATTTTAATATGACCTTTACTAAATATTGTTAAACTCGTGCAAGCACTCAAACAGTAACAATATTCTTAACGTAAAACTCATATTAAAATTAAGAAATACTAAAGCACATTTTCTTGATGCATCATTTCGTATTAATTGTTCTTTTTTTATATAGATTATGATTGGAAAAATAATAGGTATATGAGGATGTTTTGTTAAACTCACCTAAAGGTTCAAACAGTGACAAATTTCACCCCAGAAATGATGAAACACTAAATCAAAATTTACAATGTATTACTACGCAAATATATCTACCATATTTAATTTAAACTATAGATTATCTTAGAAAGGTGATATATATAATAATGAAGCTATAAAATAAATATTAGTCCAATAATTTAGAGTTTAGTTAACATAATGATGAAAATACCCCTGGGGTACCCCAGGGGTATTTTTATCTATTTTACTTTTATTAAAGCTATATTATGGGATATAATATAATTGATAATATTATTGGGAAAAAATATATTGAATGTTAAGTGATAATGGGACGTTTTATATTTTTAAAACAAGGTATGCTTTAAATAAATATTGATATTTTAGTGTAAATAAATTTATAATTTTTACTAAGAAATTGTTATTCAGGAGTGTGTAGATATTAAGTAATTTACTCATTTTATATATGATATAAAGTTAAGTTCATGAATAAAAAAATATATATTCTAGTTTACATTTACACTAAAAATAATCATATATGTTGTAATATGATTTCTACAATCAAATTTTAAATTTAATTTTAAATTATCTTCAACAAGAGTGTTTAAACAAATGTAGATGTTAAATTGCAATATATATACGTATATATTGATTTAAAGTTTAAGATAAAGAAGAAAAGGGAGGATACATAATTATGTTGAAAACATCAAAAGTAAAAACTAAGTTAATTGGTTCATTCTTAATAGTGGCAATACTAGTTTGTATTGTAGGAATGATAGGTGGAATAGCACTTGAAAGAGTGTATAAAAACAGTGAAGAAATGTATACTATGAATTTTAAAAGTATTGATAAACTTTTAAATATAAGAAAAAATTTAGGTGAATTAAAAGGTGAAGTTTTAGTTATTTTGAATGAAAAAGATCCAGATAAAATTGTGGAGGCAGAAAAAAATATTAATAATGTAGTAGAACAGAATAATAAATATATAGAAGAGTATGATAAATTACCTTTTATAGAAGAGGAAAAAGAGTTTTGGACAAACTTTAAAGGTGACTTGTACAAGTATAGAAAAATAAGAAATAATATTATTGATGCAGTTAAAGTGAATGATTATGATACAGCTCAAAAAGAGTATAATAATATACAATCAGTTAAAGATAGCATGATGAATAATATTGATAAGGTTATAGATATTAATGAAAATAATGCTAAAGAGGTTAATGATAATACATATTCTATATATATTAAATGTAGTACTTTAATGAAAGTTTTAAGTGTAGTAGGTCTTGTAATTGCAATTTTAATAGGATATTTTATGTCAATAGGCATAGAAAGACCATTAAATAAAATAAAAGAATTTGCAGAACAATTAGCAAATTATGATTTTTCAAATCCAATTGCAGTTACAAGAAAAGATGAATTTGCACAAACAGGGATGGCTTTAAACAAAGCTCAAAAGAATGTAAGAGAATTAGTTAGAATAATTATGGATCAGTTACAAGAAATAAGTGCATCATCAGAACAACTTTCAGCTACAGTCCAGGAAATATCATCAAAAACAGAAGAAATTGATGAATCTATAAATAATATTGCTTCTGGAATACAAGAGTCAAGTGCAACAACAGAGGAATTAAGTGCATCAATTCAGGAAGTAGATTCAAGTATAAATATGTTATCATCAAAAGCTAGTACTGGGAGCAATAATTCAAATGAATTTAAAGAACATGCTATAAAAGTTAAAGATAATAGTCAAAAAGCAATAGAAGAAACAAGAAAAATATATGACGAAAAACAAAAGAATATGGAAAAGGCTATAGAAGATGGAAAGGTAGTAGATAGTATAAAAGTTATGGCAGATACTATATCAGGTATTGCTGAACAAACTAATTTACTAGCATTAAATGCAGCTATAGAGGCAGCAAGAGCAGGAGAACAAGGTAAAGGATTTGCCGTTGTAGCAGATGAAGTAAGGGCACTTGCAGAGCAATCATCAGAGGCAGTAGCAAGCATTAAAGAAACTATTATAAAGGTTCAAAATGCATTTAAAAGCAGTGTTGGTACAGGTAGTGATATATTAAAATTTATAGATACAAAAGTTTATGAACAATTTGACGCTTATGGACAAACTGGTAATGAGTACTACAATGCTTCAAGCTTTGTAAGTCAAATGTCAGATGAAATTGCATCTATGTCAGAAGAAATTACAGCAACTGTTGGACAAGTTAGTGGAGCAATTCAAAACATGGCTGAAACAGCTCAAAAATCTAGTGAAGAAGTTATTTCAGTAAAAGATGGAGTGCATGATACAGCAAAATCAGTAGAACAATTAGCAATAACAGCACAACATCAAGCAGAATTAGCACAAAAAATAAATGAAATGGTTCAAAAATTTAGAGTTTAGTTAACATAATGATAAAAATACCCCTGGGGTACCCCAGGGGTATAATTTATTTTATTTTCTTTAATTGGAATACATAACCTTTAGCAATAGTATAAACTTTACCATTTTTATCGAATAATACATATACTTTTGTATTAGAATTTTTGTTCTTATATATTGTTATATAATCAACTGAATCACCTTTTATACCTATGTTTTCAAAAGTCTCATTCCAAGTATCTTTAAAATCAGATGCACTTAAAGTCTCTGCTTTAAATACAGGTTCATCAAAAGAATAAATAGATGCCTTTATATTATCTTCTTTTATAGTAACATCTTCACCAACAACTATAGAAATCTTTGATTTTAGACTTTCATCTGCATCTATATTTGATGGTATATATCTTGCAATTTTCCAAGTACCAAATACTTTTTTATAGCTTACAGAATCATCCTTATCTTTATCCTTGTCTTTATCTTTAGAGGAACTTCCAGAACCACCACCAGATCCGCCAGAACCACCTGATCCACCAGCAGAGCTTGTACTAGAATTATTAGTATTTGAATCAGTAGATGATGCATTGTTTGAATTTGTATTAGTTGAATTTTCATTTGAAGTTATTTTTTCACCATTAGCTCCAAATGTATAAGTTTGACCATTAACTGTAACATTACCAGTTTGCATTACTCCACTATCATTTAAATAATAAGTTTTATTATTTATTTCAACTAATCCCTTTTGCATAACACCAATAGAGTTTGCATAATACCAAGTACCATTGTCATTTATCCAACCTGTTTGCATTGGTCCAGTAGGATTTAAATAATACCAAGTACCGTTGTCATTTAACCAACCAGTCTTCATTGCACCTGATGTTTGAGAATAATACCAAGTACCATTATCATTTATCCAACCTGTTTGCATAGAACCAGAAGCTCCCATGTAATACCAAGAACCGTTAGTGTTTACCCATCCAGTCTTCATTGCACCAGATTCATCTAAGTAGTACCATGAGCTTCCATCAAGAAACCAACCAGTTTTCATTGTTCCATTAGAATCAAAAAAATACCAATTATTATCAATTGAATTCCAACCTCTAGCTAATGAATTTTCATCATTTGTGTAATTCCAACTTCCATTACCTGCTTCTCTCCAAGCTGCTGAAGCTTGCTCAGAAAAAGTAGTTGTCATAGCCACTAATGTTACTAATGAAGCAGCTATTAACTTTTTTAGTTTTAAACTTTTCATTTTTAGACTCCTTTATTTAAAAAATTTTATGATGTATTTTAAGTAAATGTCTATATTGTAGTTATAATATGGACATATATTTAACACAAATTTATTACAATCAAGTCATTAATTAACATATAATTCCCAAAAAGTAAAATATTTATCATATTATAATTTACCATTATAATACCATAAATGTAAAGTGTGGATATTTACATCTAAATTCCCATAAATACCCCTGGGGTACCTCCGGGGTACCCCAGGGGTATTTATTATTTTATTTGATGTGTCTTATGTTGAAATATATCACAAAAAGTTGTAATATATTATAGTTGAGGTAAAAAAATGAAATGATAATTAAATTTTCAAATTTATTTATCAAAAAGACTATAGATATTATAAAAAATAAAAAAATATAAGGAATAACAAGGAAAATATATATAATATAACAAACAAAAAATATAAGAAATAATAAGGAAAAAATATATAATATAACAAAATATTAACATAAGTTATTATAAATGGTACAATATAACAAGAAATGTTTAAAATTACAATTGACAAGGAGAGAAGGAATGAGTGAACAAATTGTACAAAATGAAGAAATCATAAAAATTGAAGACATAGTAAATACACTAATCAAAAGGTGGAGAATGATAGTTTTAATAACAGTCATTGCAACATTATTATCAGGAATTATTAGTTTTTTTGTTATATCACCTAAATATGAGGCAAGCACTAAGGTATTCATAGGAAAAGAGAATACCCAAAATAAAGAATATAACAGTAGTGATGTTCAAATGTATCAAAAGTTATTAAAGACATATGCAGAAGTTATAACTACTAATGACTTAGTTGAATCAGCTATTAGTGGAAATATTAATATAAACATATCATCAGAAGATGTGCTTAAAAGTTTAACTGTTACTCCAAGAGCAGATACTCAAATTCTAGAGATTAAATATATAAGTAAAGACAAAGAATTATCTAAAAATATAGTAGATTCAATTACAACACAATTCATTAAATCATCAAAAGACCTTATACCAAATGGTAATGTAAAGATAATAGAAAGTGTAAAGATGCCAGATAAGGCAGTAAGTCCTAATAAAAAAATGAATATAGCAATAGCATTTTTACTTGGATTAATGGTTAGTGTTGGACTAGCTTTCTTATTAGAATTTATGAATAACACATTTAAAACTAAAGAGCAATTAGAACAAATAGTTGGATTACCTGTACTTGGTGCAATACCAGATGAGTTAAATTAAAGGGGGATAGGAAAAAAGTATGTTTAGTAGAAGAAAATTAGAAAAAGCAGTTCAAAATCAAGAATATAAAGGCTTTGTAGTTGAAAAGAAACCTAAATCTGTAGTTTCAGAATCTTACAGAACATTAAGAACAAATATACAATATTCCTCATTTGATAAGGAAATAAAAACTATAGTTGTAACAAGCTCTGAGGCAGCAGAAGGAAAATCAACTGTATCTGGAAATCTTGCTTTATCATTTGCACAAAATGAGAAGAAAGTAATCATTGTAGATTGTGATTTAAGAAAACCAGCCGTACATAAAAACTTTAAAGTATCAAACTTAGTAGGTCTTTCAGAAGTACTTATAGGTAAGGCAAATTTAGAAGAAACAATACAATCACGTAATGAAAATCTAGATATATTACCTTCAGGAAAAATACCACCAAATCCATCGGAAATGTTATCATCAAAGGCTATGAGTGAATTAATAGAAAAACTAAAAGAAAAATATGACATGGTGATTTTAGATAGTGCACCACTTCAAGCAGTGACAGATGCTCAAGTTTTATCAACAAAGGTAGATGGAACAATACTTGTTATAAGAGCTGAAAGAACAAAAATAGAAGCAGTATTAGAAGCAAAAAACCTTTTAACAAAAGTTGGAGCTAATATAATAGGAACAGTACTTCATGCAGTAGAAAACACTAAGGGTAAGTATTACTACTACTATGGAAATGCAGAGAACAATTCATAATGGACAATTGACAATGGACGATGGACGATGGACAATTGACGATTAAGGAATAAACCACTACGTGGTTTTAAAGGATTTGTTGTCAGTTCGATCTTATACTACAATATGAAAATTAACATTACCTATAGTTTAAAGGCGTGTTGATATTGTAGTATAAACAGAATTCTTAGCCTTCAGAAGAAGTTTATCTTTCAATGAAGGGTTAGAAGTCGTTATACCATCAAGGAGGAACAGGTCCAGGAGAGTGTAGCTGTTATGAAATTACAGATACTAGCTATCCAGATAAAGCTCATGGACAAAATTGAAACAGGAAACTCGACTCATATACATTTGCTGAGTAAGTTCGAATAATCAAATTTGAAATGCACTCTGTGAAAGTTCAAATAACCAAATATAAAATTTGGATTTTCACTTTTGGATTCTCACTTAATAACTCTCAAAATAAAGATTAGTCCAATTAATGCATACTTCTAATCAAAGATTGCTGACAAGCAATTAGGGAAATTTAAAGGTAAAAAAGGAGTAGTTATGATAGATATTCATTCACATATAATACCAGGGATTGATGATGGTTCTAAGAGTATGGAAATGACTTTAGATATGCTTAAAAATGCAGAAAAAGAAGGCACAACTGATATAATTGCTACTCCACACTATTTACTTGAATATGGAGAAGCAAATATAAATCAGGTTAAAGAACATGTAGCTAAAATTAATGAAGTAATAAAAACTAATAAATTAAATATAAATGTTTATAGTGGTCAAGAAGTTTACTTTACTGAAAATATAGTAAAAGATTATATGGAAGGAACTATTGGAACTTTAAATGACTCAAGATATATGCTTATAGAATTTTCAATGAGAAAGTTTGATGAAAATATATTTGATATAATTTATGAACTTCAAATCAGAGATATTGTACCAATCATAGCTCATCCAGAAAGATATAAAGAAATTATAGAAACCCCTTCTGTTATAAATAAATTCATCAATGAAGGATATTTATTTCAAGTAAATGCAGGAAGTTTAGAAGGCAAATTTGGAAATAAAGTTAAAAAAACTTCTGAAATTCTTATGGCAAATGGTATATATAGTTTTATGGGATCTGATGCACATAATAATACGAATAGATGCATAGGTTTAAAAAATGCATTAAATTTATTAGGGAAAAATCAAAATATAATTGAAGAAAATTTTAAAAATAATTCAATGAAAATATTATTAAATGAATCAGTTGAATTTTCAGGTGAAAAAATTAAAGAAAAGAAATCAATATTTTCATTTTTAAAAAGATAATTTGCTATAAATATGCTATAAAAATCTTATAAATATAATAATTTAGCTTATAAATATAATAACTTAATTAGAAGATATATATTTTACAATAATAAATTTTCAATACATTAAAGAACTGCATAATTTTTTGGTAAAGATTTAAAGTTTAAATGTATAGATATTGAATTTAAAGAAAAAGCTCATGGAAGAGCAAATAAAAAAATCTTAGTCTCAGATGGAACTGTTTTTTAGATTGAGGCTAGGATTTTATTCTTTTACAGATAACTTTTTTTTACATAAATACTATATATAATAAAATAGAACATAATAGAGTTAAATGTGTTAATAAATTATCAAAAAAGTTTCATAAAAATATTTAATTCAATAAAATTTTAAAAAATATTAACATAAAAAGAAATATGTGTTATTATATTGATATGAAAAAAAGGATATTATAGGCAAATATACTATAAAATATTATAATTTAAGCAAAAATATATAAATATAGGAAGTAACAAATCCATTTTTTGCCTGGTGGAAAATATCCATTGCAATTTTGGAATTGTTATTTATTTTTGTGTTTAAAATAGGAAATATTCATAATTTGTATATGTGTATATATGTACAAGCCTATAATTTGCTTGTCTTGATTTAATTAAAGGGGGGGATATGGTGCAACAATTAAATCTCGGGACAGAAGAAGTTTTGTTTAAAAAACAAATAAGAGAAGTTGGTGTAGGATATTGTTTTTTAAAGAGAACTATAGACATAGTTTGTTCCTTGCTAGGATTAATAGTATTAAGTCCACTACTATTAATAGTAGCTGCATGCATAAAACTAGAATCAAAAGGACCTATTATATTTAAACAAAAAAGAGTTGGTATAAATGGAATTATATTTGATATGTACAAGTTTAGGTCAATGGTTGTAAATGCAGAAGAGCTTAAAAAGAAGCTAAGGGACAGGAATGAAATGAGTGGTCCAATGTTTAAAATGAAAAATGACCCTAGAGTAACAAAGATTGGGAAGTTCATAAGAAAGACAAGTATTGATGAATTACCTCAATTATTAAATGTATTAAAAGGGGAAATGAGTTTAGTTGGGCCTAGACCATCACTTGAAAATGAAGTTGTTCATTTTGAAGATTGGATGAAAAAAAGATTCTATGTAAAACCGGGATTAACATGCTACTGGCAAGTTTCAGGAAGAAACGATATTGGATTCAAGGAATGGATGGCTTTGGATGTTAAATACGTAGAAGAAAGAAGCACATTAATTGACATAAAGTTGATATTTAAAACATTCTTTGTGTTGTTTGGTGATGAACATGCTAGTTAGGGGGATAAATAAATGAAAATAGTTGTTGCAGGAACAGGATACGTAGGGTTAGTTACTGGAGCGTGTCTTTCTGAAATGGGACATAATGTAACTTGTGTTGATATAGATGAAAGAAAAGTTCAAACAATGAAAAAGGGAATTTCCCCTATATATGAACCAGGATTAGATGAATTATTAAAAAGAAACTATAAGGAAAATAGATTAGATTTTACAACAGATTATGTAAGTGCATATAAAGATGCAGATTTAGTATTCATAGGGGTTGGTACTCCTGAAAGAGAAGACGGATCTGCTAATTTAGATTATGTATTTGGTGTATGCAAACAAATTGCTGACAATGTGGAAAATGATTGCTTAGTTGTAGTTAAATCAACAGTTCCAATAGGTACTAATGATAAAGTGGAAGAATTCTTAAAAGAAAATGTTAATAATGATGTACATATAGAAGTTGCATCAAATCCAGAATTCTTGGCACAAGGAACAGCAGTTAAAGATACTTTATTTGCTAAAAGAATAGTAATTGGGGTTGAATCTAAGAAAGCAGAAAATACTTTAAGAGAAGTATATGAAAGATTTAATCAACCAATAGTTGTTACAAATAGAAGAAGTGCGGAAATGATTAAATATGCTTCAAATGACTTTTTAGCTCTTAAGATTTCTTTTATGAATGAAATAGCTAACTTTTGTGAAATAGTTGGAGCGGATATTCAAGATGTAGCAAAAGGTATGAGTTATGACCCAAGAATAGGAAATAAATTCTTAAATGCAGGAATAGGATATGGAGGTTCTTGTTTCCCTAAGGATACTAAGGCACTTCACTGGCTTGCAAATGATAATGGATATGAACTTAAGACAATAAAAGCAACAATTGAAGTAAATCAAAATCAAAAATATAAATTATTTAGAGCAGCTAAACAAAGATTTGGAAGTTTAAAAGGATTAAAAGTTGCAGTACTTGGATTAACATTTAAACCAGGAACAGATGATTTAAGAGAAGCACCATCAATACCTAATGTAAGAAGATTACTAGATGAAGGTGCAGAAGTAGTAGCATATGATCCAGTAGGAGAAGAAAACTTTAAAAAGATATATCCAACAGAAATAGAGTATGTAAAATCTCCAGAAGAAGCATTAAAAGAAGCAGATTTAGTATTCATATTTACAGAATGGGATGAAATAAAATCTTTAGATCTAAATATATATAGTGAAGTTATGAATACTCCTATTATATATGATGGGAGAAATTGTTATGCAATTAATGATGTAAAAGAAAAAAGAATTGAGTACCATTCTATTGGAAGAAAAGCAATTTTTAATATAGAAGAAGCTAGAAGTGAAGTTGCAGCAACAAGAATGTAACAATTGAGGAGATTAAGTAATGAAACACGTTTTTATAATTGGGTCAAAAGGTATACCAGCTAAATATGGTGGGTTTGAGACATTTGTTGAGAAGCTAACAGAAGGACAAAAATGCAAAGAAATAAAATATCATGTTTCTTGTTTATCAGATAATGTTAAAGAATTTGAGCATAATGGAGCAAGATGTTTCGATATAAATGTACCTAATATAGGACCAGCTAAAGCTGTTTATTATGACGTAAGAGCATTACAAGAAAGTATTAGTTATATTAAGAAGAATAATATAAAAAATGCTATAGTATATGTTTTAGCTTGTAGGATTGGACCTTTCATTGGAAGATATAAGAATCAATTAAAAAAGCTAGGTGGAACACTATTAGTAAATCCTGATGGCCATGAATGGAAAAGAGCAAAATGGAATGCAGCAATAAGAAGGTATTGGAAGATATCAGAGAAACTTATGGTTAAACATGCTGATTTATTAGTTTGTGATTCTAAAAATATAGAGAAATATATAAAAGAAGATTATAAACAATATAATCCTAAAACAACATTTATAGCTTATGGAGCTGATACGGAAAAATCAAAATTAAATGATGAGGATAGTAAGTTATTAGATTGGTATAAAGAAAAAGGCGTTAAGAAAAAAGAATATTATCTTGTTGTTGGAAGATTTGTGCCAGAAAATAATTATGAAACCATGATATCTGAATTTATGAAATCAAAAACAGATAAGGATTTTATTTTAATCACGAATGTAGAAAAAAATAAGTTTTATGAAGAATTAAAACAAAGAACTGGTTTTGATAAAGATAAGAGAATTAAATTTGTTGGTACAGTATATGATCAAGAACTGTTAAAGAAAATTAGAGAAAATGCTTATGGTTATCTTCATGGCCATGAAGTTGGTGGAACCAATCCATCTCTTTTAGAAGCGTTAGCAACTACGGATTTAAATATATTACTTGATGTTGGATTTAATAGAGAAGTTGGAGAAAATGGAGCTTTGTATTTTACAAAGCAAGATGGAAATTTAGCAACATTAATTGATAATTTAGATGTTTATGATGAAGTTGCAGTTACTAGTTATGGAGAAAATGCTAAGCAAAGAATTCGTGAAGAGTATACTTGGAATAAAATAATTAATGATTATGAAAAAGTATTTGGTGAATATTAAGATATTTAGCTAATATTTTATGGAGGATATTATGAATATTTTACATTACTCATTAGGTCTTCCGCCATATAGAACTGGAGGATTAACTAAATATTCGATTGACTTAATGAAAGAACAAGTCAGAAATGGAGATAAAGTATACTTATTATTTCCAGGAAGAATATCTTTATTAAATGAAAAAACTAAAATTAAGTCTTATAAAAATGAATTTGGAATAAAAACATATGAAATAGTTAATCCATTACCAGTTCCATTATTAAATGGGATTTCTAAGCCACAAGAGTTTATGGAAATTTGTGATACGGAAATATTCAAAACGTTTTTATTAGAGAATGACATACAAATAGTTCATATTCATACTTTTATGGGATTACATAAAGAATTTTTAGAATCGGCTAAAGAATTAGATATTAAAATAGTTTATACTACACATGATTATTTTGGAATTTGTACTAAAGTTAATTTTATAGATAATAAAGGATGTTTATGTGAAAAAAGAAATCTAGAAAAGTGTTTAAATTGCAATAAGTCGGGATATAGTATGAAAACTATACAAATACTTCAATCACCTATATATAGATTTTTAAAAAATAAGGGAATTACACCTAAATTAAAGACGTTAGCTAAAAAGATAAAAAACAATAAAAGTGTTAATTCTAATTTGGCTAATAGAGAAATAAAAATTAATACAGAATATAGAAGTTCTTATAAAAAACTAATAGATTATTATAATGATATGTTTAATTGTATTGATAGTTTTTTATTTAATAGTAGTGTAGCAAAACGAGCATATGAACAATATATAAAATGCAGTGGACAAGTAATTTCAATTACTCATGGACATATTAAAGATAATAGAAAGATAAAAGATTTTAATCATGATAAATTAAAATTAACATATTTAGGACCGGACCAAAAATACAAAGGGTTTAATCTATTAATAGATACTATGAAAGAAATTAATAAACAGTACAAATCAAGGGTAGAGCTAAATTTATATGGAGATATAAGTGAGTTAGATATTGATGATAATATTAAAGCTCATGGTAGATATTCATATAATCAACTTAATGAGATATTTGATAATACTGATTTATTGGTAGTACCTAGTATATGGAATGAAACTTTTGGGTTTATTGTATTAGAAGCTCTTAGTTATGGGGTACCAGTATTAGTTACTGATAAAGTTGGAAGTAAGGACATTGTGATAAGTAGTGAAGTAAAAAAAGGGATAATTATTAAAGCAAATAAGTCAGAACTAAAGCATAAAATCATAGAGCTTATTAATGCAAGAACTGTATTAAAAGATTTAAATAAAAATGTTTTAGATGATGATTTTAAATTTAATATGTACAATCATACAAAAAATATAGAGTCAATATATGAGAAAGTATTGGAGCAATATGAATGTTAAATATTTTAGAATTTTTTATAAAAAAAATAAAAGGAAATGATTTTAAATTAGATAAAGACCTAAGTTTAAGTTATCTTTTTAGTAAAGCAATTTCAATGATCATTAATTTAATTAGAGGTAATATAAAATCATTATTTGTTAAGAAGAAAAGTAATATTATTTTTATTGGAAGTAAAAGTAAATTAAAAATGAAAAGAAAAATGAAGTTCGGCATTGGAATTAATATTGGAAAATATGTTATTATTGATGCTTTATCTAAAAATGGTGTTACTTTAGGGGATAATATTAGTATTGGAGATTTTTCAAGAATTCTATGTACTGGGACTATAAGAAATTTAGGTAAAGGTATAAAGATTGGAAATAACTTTGGTTGTGGTGAAAACTGCTTTTTCGGAGCAGCTGGAGGAATTGAAATAGGAAATGATGTTATTATGGGGCAAAACGTAAGGTTTCATTCTGAAAATCATATTTTTAATGATATTAATGCTCTTATAAGATTACAAGGCGTAACTAATAAGGGGATAAAAATAGGAAATAATTGTTGGATTGGCTCTGGAGTGGTATTTTTAGATGGTGTAACTGTTGGGAATGGATGCGTTATAGGTGCAAATACTTTGGTTAATAAAGATATTCCTGATAATGCAATAGCAGTAGGAAGTTCAGTGAAAATAATTAAGTATAGAGATGAAACTGAGAATGATAAATTAAAGAAAGGAGTATTTTATTAATGAAAAAAATATTATATGTAAGGAATGGTCCATATAAGGTTAATCCTAATTTATACAATTTGCAAGAAATTGGTTTTTGTAAAGCATTATGCAAAAAGGGGTTTGACTGCGATATAATATATTATTCAGATGTAGATAAAGATGAAGAAATATATGTAGATAGCATTAATGGAAATAAGATAAATTTATTATGGAGAAAAGGATATAAAATTCTAAGAACAGGACTTTATCCATCGTTGTTAAAAAAAGAATTTGTGAATAAATATGATTTAATAATAACAACTGAATATAGTCAGATTATGTCTTTGTTATGGACAAGATATAATCCAAAAGTAGTATTATATAATGGTCCATATTATAATATGTTCAAAATACCATTTACTGAAAAAATATATGACTTATTATTCACTAAAAAGCTAAATAAAAGTTTAGATAAAGTCTTTACTAAATCAGATTTAGCTAAAGAATATTTAAAAGAAAAAGGATTTGAGAATGTTAAAACGTTAGGTGTTGGATTAGATACGGATGTTTTTGATAAAGTCAATAATCCAAGTGAAAAAGTAATTAAGTTAAAAGAATTTATGAAGAAAAATAAAAGTATACTATATGTTGGAAGTTTAATTGAAAGAAAAAATTTTAGATTTACGTTACAAGTATTTGAAAAAGTAAATAAAGAAAATTCAGAATTGAAACTTGTTATTATAGGAAATGGAAAAAAATCCTATGTTGAAAAATCATTGAAACTTATAAATGAAAATGCAAGAAAAAATATCATATTTATTGATAAAATTGATAATAAATTTTTAAAATACATATATCCAGAAGCGGAAGTTTTTATGTTACCATCTAAATTAGAAATATTTGGAATGGTATTATTAGAAGCAATGTATTTTGGCGTGCCAGTTGTAACTAGTTTAAATGGTGGATCAAGTACATTAATAGAAAATAAGGTGAATGGTGTTATAATTGATAAATTTAATATAGATAGGTGGGCAAAAGAAATATTAAATATATGTTCAGATAAAAACTATTCTGAAAGCTTAAGGATAAATTCAAAAAATACAATTAGAAATAATTTTTCATGGGAAAAGATAAGTGAAAATTTTATTAAAAGTTTAAAAGTTTAAAAGTTGATAATATATTTTAATAGTAAGACAAGTTGCAAAAATTTTATAAGGAGCAATATATGAAAATATGTTTTTTAACAGGAAATATTTTTACTATAGGTGGAGTTCAAAGAGTTTTATCTGTTATAGCAAGTGAATTAAGTAAGTATCATACAATTGATATATTATGTACAGATGATAATTTGGTAATAGATAGAAAAATGTACAATTTAAATCAAAATGTTAATATAGTTAACCCCACAGGTTTAAGAAATAAAAATATAATAAATAAAGTTTTTAAGGGAATAAACAGAATTACAGGTATGTTTAACAATAATATATTGTATAAAGTATTAACAGAAATATATTTTCCAAGAAAAATGCGAAAAAAACTTACACAATATTTAAATGATAATAAATATGATCTTATTATAGGGGCTGAGGGGTATTACTCTCTTTTATTGGGATTAATATCAAAAGAAATAGATGCCAAAACTATAGGATGGCAACACAGTTCATATAATGCATATTTAAACAACAGGTATAGATATTACTGGAACCAAGATAAATTATTTAAGGAATATTTACATAATTTAGATAAATGTATAGTTTTAACTGAAGAAGATAGTAAACTTTATAAGGAAAAACTAAATATAAATTGCGATGTAATATATAATCCATTAAGTTTTCAAAGTAAAATAAAATCTAAATGTAATGATAAGAGTATTATTTTTGTTGGTCGTTTGGTAAAACAAGCGAAAGGTTTAGATTTACTTATCAAAGCATTTAGTTTAGTTAATCAAGAAAAAGAAGATTGGCAGTTAAAAATAGTTGGAGATGGGCCAGATAGAAAAAAACTTATTAAATATATATATAAATATCATTTAGAAAATAATATTATATTATTGGGAAAATCAGATAATGTTAAGAAGCATTATTTAGAATCTTCAATTTTTGTTTCTTCATCAAGATGGGAAGGATTTGGTCTTGCAATTACAGAAGCTATGGAATGTGGTTTACCAGTTATAGCGTTTAAAAATTCAGGTCCTAAAGAAATCATTAACAAAAATAATGAAAATGGAATTTTAGTTCCTTGTAATGATGTTGAGAAATTAGCTAACACAATAATTGAATTAATAGAAAACAGGAGGAAAAGAGAATATATTGCTCAAAAGTCAATAGAAAGAGCAAAAGACTTTTCATTAAAAATTATAATACAACAATGGTGTGAATTTATAAAATAAATAATAGTATACTTAAATGAGAAGGTGTTTAATTTAGAGAGAAAAAGTACGAAAGTTATAACATCAATTTTTGAGTTCTTATCATAAAATCCATGATGTATTAATTAAAAAAACATAGGTAGAATTAGGAGATTTCTTATGAATTTATATTTAAAAAATATAGATAAAGTTATATTTATTACATCTTGTTCGAGTTTGATATTGATATTATGTTTAAATCAATTACCTATACTTGGTATACTTATAATTTTATCTTTAATATTAATATTAAGTTTACTTAATGAAGTTACTGTAATGAGATTTTCATTATATTTTATGATATTAAGCTGGTTTAGTCTAGATACTTTATGGTTAGCAGGACGAAATGTACCTATAAATATAAAATATTTAATAGATATTATTAATATAATACTTATGTTTAAAATATTATTCAAAAATAAAAAATATAATTTAAATAATGTTTTTAGAGATAAGATATTAATTTTAAGTATAATTTTTATTTTTGTAAGTGTTTTTAAATGGATTATTTTTAATTATTCTTTATTAGAATTTTTTAATGGTATAAGAATATATTTAAGATTTTTACCATTTTACATAATTATAAAAAATAATAATGATCAGAGATTATTGTGTGATTTGAAATTTATAATTATTTTACAAATTCCAATATTATTAATGCAAGTTATCAAATATACTAATCAAGATATGATAGGGGGGACTTTTGGGATATATGGACAAACTTATTTATTTATCTTGTTAATACCAGTGTTTTTTTATATATTAAATAAATATTTAAAGAAAGATATAAGTATTTATAAAATGCTTTTAAGTGCGATTATTATTTTAAGTATATGTGCTATAAATGAAACTAAAATTGCATTTTTTATTTTTCCAATAATATGTATTATCATGTTAATATTATTTAATGAAAAATACTCTTTTTATAGAAAGATATTTTTTACATTAATGATAAGTTTTTCTATGATAGTGTCATTTAAATTATTAATAAATAGGTATGATGGAATGGATAAATTATTTTCAGATAAGAACACAATTATTAATTACGCTACTAAAAATAATAATCCACTTTTCTATTTAGGAAGATTAGAAAATTTTAATTATATAAAGGATGTTGAGTTAAAGAGTTTTTCTAATAATTTAGTAGGAATAGGCATTGGAAGAGCGTTACAGGATGAGTTTTTTGCAGTTAATCATTTTAGTAATGGAAGAATAGTAAATCAAATCCCATTATCTGAAAAATATTTAGAATTACAACATTATGGTTACTTTTTATCATCACTTAACACATTTTACTTTGAAAATGGTATTATTGGAATATTAATTTATTTATTTATTTTATTTATTTTATTTAAAAGGTGCGTATTTAATATAAAAATAATAAAAAATATTAATATAACTAGCCTGAGTTATGCATTTAGTGCATTAATAATTTCTTGGATACCATTATTTTATTATAATGATATATTTTATCAATATCAAACAAGTACTATATTTTGGATTTTAGCAGCGTTAATAAGTAAATACTATTATGATGTTAAATTAGATTAAATAATGAATTTAACTAATAAACAAATAATAAGAATTTATAATAAAAAAATATGTATAGATAGGAAGTGAGTAACTAGTAGATTTGTAAGTTGTTGCTACACACTTTTGCTAGAAATAATTATGAATAATTTATTAGTTAGTATAAATTGTATAACATATAATCATGAAGAATATATAGAAGATGCAATAAAAAGTTTTCTTATGCAAAAAACAAATTTTAAATTTGAAATTCTAATACATGATGATGCATCTATAGATAGAACACAAGATATAATTAGGAAATATCAAAGAAGATATCCGGATATTATAAAACCAATATTTCAGATTGAAAATCAATATTCAAAAGGAATTAAAAGAATAATGCATATATACAATGATAAAAGAGCTAATGGTAAATATGTAGCTTTATGTGAAGGTGATGATTATTGGACCGATCCATATAAATTACAAAAACAAGTAGATTATATGGAAAGTAATCCTTCATGTAGTATGTGTTTTCATGCATGTGAAATAGTAAATATTAATAAAAAATCAACAGGTAAAAAAATAAAACCATATAGCCAAAATTGTATAAGTTCGATAGAGGATAATATAATTATTGGAGGAGCACTTTCTCCAACTGCATCTATTATATATCCTAAGAAATTAGTAGAAGATATGCCAGAATTTTATATGGATGCACATGTAGGAGATTATCCACTTCAAATGATTCTTGCTAGTAAAGGATATGTATATTATATTAATGAAATTATGTCAGCATATAGAATTGGTGATAAAGGATCTTGGACTAGTAGGATGTATTTTAATGAAAATGGAAAATTGAATGCAATTAATAATAATAATAATAATATAAAATTATTAAATGAATTTAATAAATATACAAAATACAAGTATTCAGATTCAGTAGGAAAAAAAATATTGATTCATTATGGGAATATAGCATTAATAAATGGAAATTTGAAGAAATTAAAGAGTAAACAATATGAGGACTATTATAAAAATATTGAAACAAAAGAGAAAATTAAACTTTTTGCTAAATATTATTGGCCTAATTTATGTGAAAAACTAGCTAAAATTAAGAGGAAAACTAAATTGTATATGTAAATGATAAAAAGTAATGTATTAGTTTTTAAATATTAAAAATTATACTTGTGAAATGAGGAAATAATATAAAATGGAAAATCAAAATATAAAATTAAAAGTTCTATCCTCTCTACTATGGAAGTATATGGAAAGAGGGGGAACTCAAGGTATACAATTTATAGTTCAAATAGTATTAGCACGTATTCTTATACCTAATGATTATGGAATAATTTCACTTATAGCTATATTTATTACTATAGCTAATGTATTTGTTCAAAGTGGCTTTAATACAGCACTTATTCAAAAGAAAGATGCAAATGAAACAGATTTTTCATCAGTATTTTATTTAAGTTTAGTTGTTGCTAGTTTAATATATTTATTTCTTTTCATTACTGCACCGTTTATAGCTAATTTTTATGATATAACACAACTTATACCGGTACTTAGAGTATTGTCAATTACATTATTCTTTGGAGCATTTAATTCGATTCAGAATGCTGTGGTATCTAAGAGAATGCAATTCAAAAAGTTATTTTTTAGTAGTTTAGGTGCAATGATACTATCAGGAACAGTTGGCATAGTTTTGGCATATGCTGGTTTTGGTGTATGGGCTTTGGTGCTACAACAATTAACAAATCAATTTTCAATTACTGTAATTCTTTGGTTTACAGTAAAATGGAGACCAACATTAATATTTTCTTTTGAAAGAGTTAAAGGATTGTTTTCATATAGCTGGAAATTATTGATTTCTTCATTAATTGATACTCTTTATATGAATTTACGTAGTCTTATTATTGGAAAGATGTATAATCCAGCTATGTTAGGATTCTATAATAGGGGAGATCAGTTCCCTCAACTTATTGTTTCAAATATTAATGGTTCAATACAATCAGTAATGCTTCCAGCTTTATCTTCAGAGCAAAGCAATAGACAAAGAGTTAAAGAAATGGTCAGACGTTCAATTGTTACAAGTTCATTTATTGTATTTCCTTTGATGATAGGACTAGCGGTTATAGGAGAACCTTTAGTAAAAATTTTGTTAACAGATAAATGGTTACCTTGTGTACCTTTTTTACAAGTCTTTTGTCTTTCATACGCTTTATGGCCTATACATACTGCAAATTTGCAGGCAATCAATGCTTTAGGACGTAGTGATATTTTTTTAAAATTAGAAATTATAAAAAAGATAATGGGCATTATAATATTAGGAGTGTCTATGTTTTATGGTGTGTATGCAATAGCTATAGGAACATTAATTAGTGGAATAATTTCTACATTTATAAATGCTTATCCTAATTTGAAGCTACTTAATTATAGTTATAAGGAACAATGGAAAGATATTACTCCATCATTAATATTATCTTTGGTAATGGGATGTGTGACATATAGTATTCAATGGAGTAATATGTCAATATATTTAACTTTAATAACTCAGATATGCGTTGGAACTATTCTATATATAGGAATGGCAAAAATATTTAAATTTGAATGTTTTATATATTTATTGAATACAATTAAAGATATGATAAAAAACAAAAAAGGAGCGACAATATGAAATTAGGAATAATGCAACCATACTTTTTCCCTTATATAGGATATTGGCAGTTAATGAATGCAGTAGATAAGTATGTAATATATGATGATGTTAATTTTATAAAAGGTGGCTGGATAAATAGAAATAGAATTTTAATGAATAGTGAAGCTAAGGTGATAAATGTGCAGATGAATGGTGCAAGTCCTAATAAGCTTATCAATGAAATTGAGGTATCAGGAAATCAAGTTCATAATAAAAAACTACTCAAGTCAATTGAAAGTTGTTATAAAAAAGCACCTTATTATTCAAGTATTTTTCCTATTATTGAAAATATTATTACTCAAGATGAGAAAAACTTAGCTAAATATTTAGAATATGCTATAAAAAAGGTTTGTGAGTACTTAGATATTGATACTGAAATAATTATTTCATCAACAATAAATAAAAATAATAATTTAAAAGGTCAAGATAAAGTTATAGAAATCTGCAAAGTACTTGGAGCAGATGAATATTATAATGCAATAGGTGGACAATATTTATATTCCTATGAAGATTTTTCATCTGAAGGATTAAAACTTAAATTTTTAGAAACAGAAAGAATTGAGTATAAGCAATTTAATAATGAATTTGTAGCAAATTTATCTATTATAGATGTTATGATGTTTAATTCAAAAGAAGAGATAAAAAAAATATTAAATCAATATAAATTACTGTAGGAGGTAATTTTTAATGAAGGAAATAGGTGGCTATTTTGGATTAGAAAAACTTATAAGTAATGAATATTACAAAGGTTTAATTTCGGTAAATAGTGGAAGAAATGCTCTTTTATATATTTTAAAAGCAAAAAAGATAAATAAATTATATATTCCAGATTTTTTATGTGATTCAGTAAGTGATATGTTAAAAATATATGGCTATGATTTTGAGTATTATACTATAGACTCTTATTTTAAACCTATATTTAATAAAAATCTTAGGGAACATGAATATTTATATATTGTTAATTATTATGGACAATTAACAAATGAAACAATAGTTAAACTAAAGCAACAGTTTAAACAAATTATATTAGATAATACTCATGCTTTTTTTCAAGAATCTATAAATGATATTGATACGGTATATTCTTGTAGAAAGTTTTTTGGTGTAGCTGATGGAGCATATGTTTCTACAGATTCTAAGATTAAAGAAGATTTAAAGATTGATGTTTCTAAAGAGAGAATGATACATATTTTAGGACGTTATGAGGGTACTGCATCAGAATACTATAGTTATTTTCAAAAAAGTGATGAATATTTTAAAAATGAAAAACTTAAGTATATGTCAAATTTAACACATAATATTCTTGGAGCAATTGATTACGAAGAAGTGCGTAAAATTAGAACTGAAAATTATATTTATCTTAAAAATAAACTTGATAAATATAACAAATTAGAATTAATAACATTAGAAGGTGCTTTTGCATATCCATTCTATATAAAAAATGGTATTAAAATTAGAAAAGAATTAGCAAATAAAAAAATATATATTTCAACTCTATGGCCTAATGTTTTGAATGATACGTCTGAATGCAGTATAGCATATAATTATGCATCTAATATATTACCATTACCATGTGATCAGAGATATAGTATTGAGGATATGGAATATATAATTAATACACTTAAACAATTATTAAATTTAAAATAAATATAAACTTAAGCTAGATTGAGAGGTTTTTATCAATGAAAAAAATTATTATTTTTGGTGCAACAGGTAATGTAGGATCATATTTAACAAAATATTGTTTAGATTATTTTGATCAATCAGAATACGAAATTATTGTAAGCGGGAGAAGAAAAACGGATTTTTTTACTAAAAGAGGAGTAAAATATTATTCTGTTGATGTTACAGAAGAGGAAGATTTTAAAAAGCTTCCAACAGAAGATGTTTACGCAGTACTGTTATTATCAGCACAAATTCCTTCTTATATGAATGGATATAAACCAAAGGAATATATTGATTCTAATATTATTGGAGCATTTAATGTACTTGAGTATTGTAGAAAAGTAAATGCAGATAGAATTATATATACACAAACTGTATTTGATATTTCGTTATATGCAAATGAAGATACTACTTTAAGACCAGATTTACCTAAAAACTTTAGTTATAAAGGTGATCATGCTGTATATGTTATTTCAAAAAATACTGCATTAGAGTTAATTGAGCATTATCGTCAAGAATATGATATTAAGAGTTTTATTTTTAGGCTTCCAACAATATATAGCTATAGTCCATATCAATACTATCATCCTAATGGGATAAAGAAATTACGTCCGGTATATCAAATGATAAATAAAGCCCAAAATAGTGAACCTATTGAATTATGGGGAAATCCTAATTATGCAAAAGATATGGTGCATGTATATGATTTTAGTCAAATGATATGTAAAGCTATCGAAGTTAATAGAGAACATGGTTTTTATAATGTTGGAACCGGTATTCCAGTAACATTAAAAGAGCAAATAGAAACAATAATTAAGGTATTTTCACCTTCAGAAAATCCATCTCAAATTATTTATTGCTCAGAAAAACCAAGTACTGGTGGTTTTTTAATGGATATTACCAATGCAAAAGAAGAACTAGGATATGAACCACAATATGATTGTTTAAGGTTATTTGAGGATTATAAGTTTGAAATGACAGTGAATAGATTTAAAGAATTAAGAGAGGAATAAGATAATGTTAAATAAAAAAAAAATTATGGTAACACGTTCTTCAATGCCAAATTTTGAAGAATACATGGACGAAATTAAAGGTATATGGGATAGTCACTGGCTAACAAATATGGGTGTAAAACATAAACAATTAGAAGCGCAGTTATTAAAATATTTAGATACACCTAATCTTACCCTTTTTACTAATGGACATCTCGCATTAGAGTGCATAATAGCAGCTTTAAAACTTACTGGAGAGGTTATAACAACTCCATTTACTTTTGCGTCTACAACTCATGCAATTGTAAGAAATGGATTAAAACCAGTATTTTGTGATATTAATCCAGATGATTATACAATAGATGTGGACAAGATAGAAAGTTTAATAACGGAAAAAACTTCAGCTATTATTCCTGTTCATGTTTATGGTAATGTATGTAATGTTAAAGAAATTGAACGAATAGCTAAAAAACATAATTTAAAAGTTATTTATGATGCAGCTCATACTTTTGGAATAAAAGTTGATGGAAGAGGTATTTCTAATTTTGGAGATGCATCTATGTTTAGTTTCCATGCTACAAAAGTATTTAATACTATTGAGGGAGGAGCAATTGCCTTCAGAGATGAAAAATTATCTAAAGTATTATACGATATAAAAAACTTTGGAATTACAGGACCAGAATCAGTTGAATATGTTGGTGGAAATGCTAAAATGAATGAATTTCAAGCAGCAATGGGAATTTGTAATCTTCGTCATGTTGATAAAGAAATAGAAAAGAGAAAAGCTGTTGTAGGAAGATATGTTGAAAGATTGAGCAATATCAGTGGAATTAAGTTATGTAAACCTAAAACAGGAGTAAAAAGCAATTATGCTTATTTTCCAGTAGTATTTGATGGATATAAGCTAAATCGTGATGAGATATTTGAAAAATTAAAATCTGAAAATATTATTGCTCGTAAATATTTTTATCCATTAACTAATAGTTTTGAATGTTATAAGGGTAAATTTGATGTTGAAAAAACACCAGTTGCAAAATACATAGCAGATAGAGTGTTAACATTACCACTTTATGCTGATTTAGATTTAGATGATGTAGATAGAATTTGTGATATTATTAAAAACGATAAAGTGCAGAATATTAAAGATGAAGTTGCAGCAACTATAGAGTAATATTGAGGATGTGGTATAAATGAAAGGAATAATACTAGCTGGAGGCTCAGGCACACGTCTATATCCAGTTACAAAAGCAATGTCAAAGCAGATGGTTCCGATATATGATAAACCAATGATTTATTATCCAATGTCAGTTCTTATGCTTGCAGGGATAAGGGATATTTTAATTATATCTACACCAAGAGATATAGTTAATTTTAAGGAGCTTTTTAAAGATGGACAAGACTTAGGTTTAAATATTGAATATGCAGTTCAAGAAGAACCTAATGGTCTTGCAGAAGCATTTATTATTGGAGAAGATTTTATTGGTGATGATAATGTAGCAATGGTTCTTGGTGATAATATTTTTTATGGTCAAAGCTTTACAGAACATTTAAGAAAAGCTGCAAGTTTAGAAAATGGAGCATATGTATTTGGTTATTATGTTCAAAATCCAAAAGCTTTTGGAGTTGTTGAATTTGATGATAATGATAAGGTTATTTCTTTAGAAGAAAAGCCAGAACATCCAAAGTCTAAATATGCAGTTCCAGGTCTTTATTTTTATGATAATTCAGTTGTTAAAAAAGCTAAGGCTTTAAAACCTTCTGAAAGAGGAGAACTTGAAATAACTGATTTAAATAAAGTTTATATGAATGAAGGGACATTAAAAGTTCAATTATTAGGTAGAGGAATGGCTTGGCTTGATACAGGAACTCATACTTCTATGCTTAAGGCTTCTAATTTTGTTGAAGCAGTTCAAAGTACTCAAGGAACATTTATAGCATGTCTTGAGGAAATTGCTTATAGAAAAGGTTGGATTACTTCTAAAGATGTTATTGAACTTGCTAAACCATTAATGAAAACAGGATATGGTAAATATTTAATGGATGTTGTAGAGGAATTAGAACTTCAAAAAGCAAAAGCAGAAGTTGCAGTAACTTTAGAATAAGAGGTGTTATCGTGGGAAATTTTAATTTTAATAAAACTAATATAGAGGGAGTTTACATAATAGAGCCTAAGGTTTTTGGAGACAATAGGGGATATTTTATGGAGACTTATAATAGGAAAGATTTTTTAGAAAAAGGACTTGATATGACTTTTGTTCAAGATAATGAGTCTAGATCTACTAAAGGAGTTTTAAGGGGACTT
Organism: Clostridium weizhouense; assembly: GCF_019431045.1. Taxonomy (GTDB): domain Bacteria; phylum Bacillota; class Clostridia; order Clostridiales; family Clostridiaceae; genus Clostridium; species Clostridium weizhouense. The sequence goes on from NZ_JAHXPT010000006.1 coordinate 158,591, forward strand.
CATTTTCAAAAGAAACATAGCCAAGGTAAATTGGTTAGGGTAACTAAGGGTGAAGTTTTTGATGTTGCTGTTGATTTAAGACATGGTTCACCTACTTTTGGAATGTGGGAAGGTGTTATTTTAACTGAAGAGAATAAGAAACAATTTTATATCCCAGAAGGTTTTGCACATGGATTTTTGGTTCTTTCTGATGAAGCTGTGTTTAATTATAAATGTACGAATTTTTATGCACCAGAATATGATGGGGGAGTTATGTGGAATGACCCTGATATAGATATTAAATGGCCTTTAGATGGAATTGAAAATATAATTTTATCTGAAAAGGATAAGGTTCATCCTAATTTAAAAGATTTAGATTTAAAGATTTATCCAGACTTTTTATATAAATAGAATATATTTTAAAACAGGTTGGTATTATAGTATAAACAAAGTTCTTAGTCTTAGGGAAACTTTCTTTGAACTGAGGGGGTAAAAATTATTATCCATGATTGTGCAGATCTTATGAAATTATAGATGCTATCTACAGAATAAAGTTCATGGACAGATACAGGTTTACTCTTATAACTATAATATATATGTTGTAATATGATTTCTACAATCAAATTTTCAATTTAGTTTGGACATATCTTTAACCAAATAATCTAAATTGCAATATATATATTAACATTTATTTTAAAATATAATTAATTATAAAGTGAGAGAAGAATGGAGTTTGAAAAAATTATGAAGATAGTAATAACAGGTTGCAAAGGTCAATTAGGCACAGAACTTCAAGATATAATTAAAAAAGGATATGGAGAAATAGGTGAGATTTCTAAAGGTTTGAAAAAAGCTGAAATTATAGCTGTGGATGTAGATGAATTAGATATAACTGATTTAGAAGAAGTGGAAAATAAAATAACATTTTTTAATCCAGATGTGGTTATAAATTGTGCAGCAGCTACTAATGTTGATGGATGTGAAAGTAATAGGGATTTTGCATTTAAGGTAAATTCACTTGGACCTAGAAATTTAGCTATAGCTTGTGAAAAGGTAAGAGCAAAATTAGTACAAGTATCTACTGATTATGTGTTTAGTGGAGTAGGAGAAACTCCATTAACTGAATATGATTTAACTAATCCTTATAGTGTTTATGGTAAAACTAAACTTTTGGGAGAGCAATATGTAAGAGAATTCTCTTCAAAGTATTTTATAGTAAGAACAGCATGGCTTTATGGATATGTAGGTCATAATTTTGTTTATACCATGAGAAAACTTGGAAAAGAAAGAGATAGTATAAATGTAGTGAATGATCAAAGAGGAAATCCAACTCATGCTAATGATCTAGCTTACCATATATTAAAACTTATAGAAACAGAAGAATATGGAGTATATCATTGCACAGGTAAAGGGGAATGTACTTGGTATGATTTTGCTAAGATGATAATTGAACTTTCAGGGGAAAAATGTGAGGTTAATCCTTGCACTTCAGAGGAATATAAGACACCAGCAAAAAGACCAGAATATTCATCACTTGATAATATGATGCTTAGAAATACTGTTGGTGATGAAATGAGAGATTGGAAAGAAGCAATAAAATCATTTATAGAAAATTTATAAAAATAGAGGATGTTTTTATTTTTTTTTACCCCTGGGGTACCTCCGGGGTACCCCAGGGGTAAAAAAAGGGGGAGACAAACTGAGATGGCAAACTAAAAAAAGGAGAGTTGTATATTAATGAAGACTTATTTGGTTACAGGTGGAGCAGGATTTATTGGTTCAAATTTTATTTTGTACATGCTTAATAAATACGAAAATATTAAAATAATCAATTTAGATAAATTAACTTATGCAGGAAATTTAGAAAATCTTAAATCAATTGAAAAGGATAGAAGATACTTATTTGTTCAAGGAGATATTTGTGATAAGGAATTGGTTTCAGGTCTTTTTGAAAAATATGATATAAATTATGTTGTTCATTTTGCAGCAGAATCTCATGTTGATAGAAGCATAAAAGAGCCAGAAATATTTGCTAAGACAAATGTATTAGGTACAGTTAATATGCTTAATTGTGCAAAAAATGCTTGGGAAAATGAAGCTGGAAGCTTTAAAGATGGGGTTAAGTTTTTACATGTATCAACAGATGAAGTTTATGGTTCTTTAGGAGATGAAGGTTTCTTCATGGAAACAACACCAATAGATCCTCATAGTCCATATTCATCAAGTAAAGCAAGTTCAGATTTGATGGTTAAGGCTTATTATGATACTTATAAAATGCCAGTTAATATAACAAGATGTTCTAATAACTATGGTCCATTCCAATTCCCAGAGAAGTTAATTCCATTATTAATAAATAACTGCCTTCATCATAAGGATTTACCAGTGTATGGAGATGGTATGAATATAAGAGATTGGCTATTTGTAGAGGATCACGCAAAGGCAATTGATATGGTTATTAATGGTGGTAGACTTGGTGAAGTTTATAATGTTGGTGGACACAACGAAAGAACTAATATTCAAATAGTTAAAACTGTTATAGCTTATATAAATGAAAATGTTGATAAGAATGTAACTGAGAATTTAATTAAATATGTAGAAGATAGAAAAGGTCATGATAGAAGATATGGAATAGCACCAGATAAGATAAAAGAAGAATTAGGTTGGTATCCAGAAACTACTTTTGAAGTAGGAATTAAAAAGACTATCAAATGGTATTTAGATAATAAACAGTGGATGGAAAATGTAACATCAGGAGATTATCAAAAATACTATCAAAAGATGTACACCTATTAAACAAGTGCGAAGCACAATTAAGAACCCCCTATTATACCCCTGGGGTACCCCAGGGGTATAATAGGGGGGTTGTAGTTTATATAGCAAAAATTTATTTGATTAATTAATCAAATGTGCTAAAATATGTAAGTATTTAAGATAAAATCCGTAGAGATGGGCTACGGTGGTTGTACGTTGTCCCACCTTGGGCTATTGGTAGAAATACTATAGCTTAAGGGGGTGGTATTGGAAATGCTAGAGCTTATTATAAAAGGAATTTTTGTTATATATATTACTAAGGCACATTCAAAAAATAATAGACCAGTATTCTTGTCTATTTTATGTGATACTGCGTCAGCAAATTTAGCTAATAGCTCGCTATTAACTAAATTTACTTCCTTGTCTGACAAAAAATATACAACGCCTCTTTGATCTATTGTTTTATTTCATGTGCCTAAATTAATATTAAAACATAATCTTTTTATTTCAAATATAAAAATTAAGAGTAAATTTTTTGGTTTGGACATAGTTCTAAGAATTGTAATATAAAAATTAAATTAAGCATTAAATGTTTTGAATTTAGTTTTAATACAACAGAAAAGAACGCCCCATCTAACAAATAAGCGTTCTCTTACAAAATAATAAAAAATCCAATAGCCCTAAAACTTAAAAACGTTCTAGGATTAGCTTAGTGTTCGCTGCACTAGGCTTTTCTTATATTATAACAAATTTAATAGAAAAATAAACATTTATTTTATTAGCAAGATCAAAATAGATAACAAGTCCAAAGTTGTAATGAAAAATAGGATGGCAAATGGACTTGTTATTTTTTGATTGTGTATTATAGAATCAGATGGAATGTGATTTTAGATTCTATCTATTTTTGTTTTAAGAAGAATATATATAGGGTATAATTGAAGTAATAGTATAATTAAAGTTCGTAAATTGTGTTAAGAAAGAAGGTGTGATAATGAAAAAGACAATTCAGGTTGGAACATCTAATTTTGGTGAGCTTATAAGTTGTAATCACTATTTTGTAGACAAAAGTTTGCTTATAAAGGAGTTTATAGAAAATGGTGCAAAGGTTATTTTAACTCCAAGACCAAGAAGATTTGGGAAAACTTTAAATATGAGTATGTTAAAGCATTTTTTTGATGTAGAAAAAAAGGAAGAGAATAAGAATTTATTTAAGGGATTAAAGATAGAGCGTGAAGAAGAGATAATGAATCTTCAAGGTGAGTTTCCTGTTATTTTTATGAGTTTTAAGAATGAAAAGTATAGTACTTTTGAAGAGTTTAAATATGGGATAAAATCTCTTATTATTGATTTATATAGAAAGAATATAAATTTGCTTGAAAGCCCTAAACTTATATCATATGATAAGCAAAAATTTGATGAAATATTAAGTGGAAAAGCTGAGATGGTTGATTACTATAAAGGTTTAAGTAATTTAATGTATTATATGAATATACACTATAATAAGAATGTTATGGTTTTTATAGATGAGTATGATATTCCTGTACAGGAATCTTATCTAAAGGGATATTATGAAGATGCTATAACTGTTATAAGAGTAATGTTAACTGCTGCACTTAAAGATAATGTTTATTTAGAAAAAGCACTAGTTACAGGAATTTTAAGGGTTGCAAAAGAAAGTATTTTTTCAGGACTTAATAATATGCAAGTTCATACAATGTTTAGTTATAGATTTAATGATAAGTTTGGATTTACTGAAGATGAGGTTAAGGAGTTATTAAAGTATTATAATCTTACAGAAAAGATGGATGAAGTTAAGAAGTGGTACAATGGTTATATATTTGGAGGAAAGGTTATTTACAATCCATGGTCAGTTCTTAATTATATTAGTGAGAATAAGATTGGATTTATGCCTTATTGGATAAATAGTAGTAGTAATGATTTGATAAAAAGACTGCTTTCTAAGGGAAGTGAGGATACTAAAAAGAATCTTGAGGAACTTATAAATGGCAATTCTATAAACAAGATAGTTGATGATCATATTGTAATGAAAGAAGTAGAAGAAGATGAGGAAAATCTTTGGAGCTTTTTAACTTTAAGTGGATATTTAAAGCCAGTTAATTCAATAGTTAGTGAAGGGAAATTTAATTGTGAACTTAAAATTCCTAATAATGAGGTTTTAATTTTTTATAAGAATTTAATTGAAAAGTGGTTTAAGGAAAGTTTAAAAAATGAAAAATATAATACTATGTTAAAAGCTTTAGTGTCTGGTGATGTTGAAATATTTGGTGGCTTTTTTCAAAAATTTGTTTTAAATAATTTAAGCTATTTTGATGTGTCAGGAGAAGAACCTGAAAGAGTTTATCATGCTTTTGTGCTTGGAATGATTGTATCTCTTTCTGATAAATATGAGGTTAAATCAAATAAAGAAAGTGGATATGGAAGATATGATGTTATGTTAATTCCTAAGAATTCTTCAAAGCTTGGAATTATAATGGAATTTAAAAAGATAGATGATTTTATGAATAAGACTATGGAAAAAGGAATTGAAGAAGCCTTAAATCAAATTGAAGAAAATAAGTATGAAACTGAACTAAAGGAAAGAGGTATTTCTGATATATTAAAGCTTGCCATTGTATTTAAAGGGAAAAAAGTTAAGGTTGTTGAAGGATAAATTAATATAGTTATAGAAGCAGATGGAATAATAGTTAGGATTCTATCTGTTTTTTCATACAAAAAATTTATTTTATAAGTATACCCATGTCAGACTATTGGAAAATGACATGGGTAATGATTTGTTATCTTAATTATTGCAAAGTGAATTTCATTTTATTCAGATTACACAAAATTTTTTACAAAGCTGATTAATTTACAATGTTTCCTATGTGATTTTCTATTTTTCTATTACTGTAGAATTATTAAGAATGATTTCTAAAGCACTTGTAAGTGCATAACTAAAATTTTCAGATTTATCTCCACAATAAAATACCCCTGGGGTACCCCAGGGGTAAATACTGAGAATTTATGGAATAAATATGTAAAAATTCGTTTTATTTGGAGATGTTTTATGTTATATTAATAATTGTATTATAATTTATATTCTAAAAAATAATATATATATTGTGATTTAAATTCTACATTTATTTAAATTATATTTTTAAATACAATTTCAGATTAAATTGAAAAGTTTATTGTAAGAATTATATTGCAACATATATATATAATGAATATGATAATATTTTTTTAACAAAAAACTTTGAAATTAATAATCAGTTGATAGGAGATACATATGAACAAAAAGATAAGAAAAGCTATAATTCCTGCAGCAGGTTTAGGGACAAGATTTTTACCTGCAACAAAGGCTCAACCTAAGGAAATGCTTCCTATAGTAGATAAGCCTACAATTCAATATATTATAGAAGAAGCTGTTGCTTCAGGAATAGAAGAAATACTTATTGTAACAGGTAGAAATAAAAAATGTATAGAAGATCATTTTGATAAATCTGTTGAGCTTGAAATGGAACTTGAAAAGAGTAATAAGAAAGAATTATTACATTTAGTTCAAACTATATCTGATATGGTTGATATTCATTATATAAGACAAAAAGAACCTAGAGGATTAGGACATGCTATTAATTGTGCAAAGACTTTTGTTGGTAATGAACCTTTTGCAATTCTTCTTGGTGATGACATTGTATATAATGAAGGAACTCCTTGCTTAAAACAACTTATTGATTGTTATGATGAATATAATACAAGCATTTTAGGTGTTCAATCTGTAGCAGCTGAAGATGTATGTAAATATGGAATTGTTGATGGAATAGAGATAGAGGATAGAGTATGCAAAGTTAAGGGATTAGTTGAAAAACCTTCAGTTGAAGAGGCTCCATCTAATACAGCAATATTAGGAAGATACATTGTTACTCCAAAGATATTTGAGATATTAGATAGAACTAAACCAGGAAAAGGGAATGAAATACAACTTACTGATGCTTTACTTGAACTTATAAATGAAGAAGCTATGTATGCTTATAATTTTGAGGGAAGAAGATATGATGTTGGGGATAAGCTTGGATATTTACAAGCAACTGTAGAATACGCATTAAGAAAAGAAGATTTAAAGGGTGATTTTACAGAATACTTGCAAAATATATTAAATAATCTTTAATATTATTCATAGGGGTGCCTCATATATTATCCTACATATTACTATGTATATACCAATATATTACTTACATATACCCCAGGGGTACCCCTGGGGTATATGTAGGGGGATATGTGTGTATATGTTAGGAGAGTCTAGGTATAACAGCTTGGTTATAAGGGGGCTGATTGTTATAAAAAAAGGTATATTTTTAAGTCTTTTATGTTTTTTGAGTTTAGGATTTATATTTTTTAACTCAAGTCAAACAGGAAGTTCATCCAATGAAAGAAGCCACAAATTAGTAGATAATGTGGTTACAGTAATAAATGAAAGTAAAGTTAATAATATATTAGGTAAGAATTTATTTAGTGATGAATTAGTTGATAATCTAAGTGATAAATTGGCTAATAAGTTAAATAATAAGCTTACAAAGGATGAACTTAATCTTATTATTAGAAAATGTGCTCATGGATTCGAGTTTTTTCTATTGTCTATTGTACTTGCTCTAACATTTTGTTCTTTTCATGTTAAAAAGAATAATGTCATTATCTATAGTTTATTTATAGTCTTGCTTTCAGCAGTTTTAGATGAGTTTTTTCAATTATATATTCCAGGAAGGAATTCAAGTGTCATTGATGTAGTTATAGATTTTTGTGGTGGAATTATAGGGATGCTATTATTTCATGCGTTTAAAAGAAAATATTAGAAAAATGATTTTAATAAAAGGTTTTTGTTGTGTTGTTTTGGTTATTTTAGTAAATAATTATTTATTTATTGTTTTATAATACTTATTATTTTGTAAAAATTTTATAAATTTATCCTTAATAAATATATTATAGCATAAGTTGTAATTAAAATTAAAATAGTATAAAATATCTATATGTAGTACTAAATTACAATAGGTGAATTTTGTGGAATTTTGCTTTAGAAAAGGCTACATATTTTATAAATTGGAAGGGGATAGAATAAGAATGAAAATGAAAAAACTATTATCAATAGGAGCTCTTACATTAGCTATGACTTGCTCTGTATCAGTTACAGCATTTGCAGCAGATAATGTAAAGGTTAATGATCCAGATGTGAAAGTTGAGTATAATGATACATTGGTAATGAAAGAATTAGCTAAAAAAATTATAAAAGGTGAAACAGTTCACATAGGCGATAAAGAATTTAATAAAAATACAACTGTTGGAACACTTATTCCAAATACAAAGGATATAAAAGCTGAAATAAAGAAGCATAACTTATATGAAAAATATAAAGATAATAAAGCATTTAAGAAATATATAGGTATGATATCTAAAGATGGAAATATAGCAAGCAATGGAAATAAAATGTTAGCTGAAATGACACAAGAAGACTATGATACTGTTATAGCAATTACTGAAGATCTTATAAATACAATTAATAATGAAACTAACGGTCAATATAGAGAAGATAAAGAAAAGATTGCTTTAGATTTAGTAAAACATACAATGTTTAACGGATATTATGTAAGCTTTGGTAAGAATAAGGATGGTTTAACAACTTTATCTGTTGAAAAAAATGGAGAGATAACTGGTCAAGTTACTTTTAAAAATGTTACTGATCTTTTAGATATTCTTAAAAAAGCAAATGTTGAAACAATAAAAGGTTTTGTAGATAAAGCTAGAGCTGAAAATAAATAGATTTTTTAATTAAAAGCAATAGTTAGAATAGTAATAATTACTTTTAATGATAATTCTATGTTTAAATCTAGTAAATTTAAAATTCAAAGTCTAAAAAATCTTATGATTATGCTTAAGTATTATAGTTGATTAGTTTTATATTTAGTAGACTTTTAAAATTAATATATGATTTAGAGGGTTAAAATTTTAACTAGTGAGCTATAGTTAGTGATTTAAATAATTATAAGGCTTAAGGAGGCATTAATACATAAGATGAAAAAAAACAAGAGATGTATTAATTTTATTCTAGGGATATTATTAATGTTTAGTATTATGCTTGGCGTAGTATCTATATTTGTGAATAGTATTGTGTTAAATAAGAATACTTATGTAAATATATTTAATGAAAATAATACTTATAAAAAGGTTACAGAGTCTGTATATAAAAAAATAGATTCTGTATTAAGTGCCAAGGGTGTAAATATTGATATTAAGGAATCTATAGTTACAGAGGATGATATCAAAAAAGAAGCTGATAATGCAATTGAGAATGTTATATTGTATTTAAAAACTGGTGAGAATACTGCTCCTTCTGTAAATACTGATATATATAAGGATAGGGTAAAAGATGTATTAAAGTCTTTTATTTCTGGGAATACTTCACTTGGTAAGGACTTATCTTTTGTCGCTCCAAATAATATGTATGACACTAATGCAGTATCATATGGTAATAACTTAAAAGCTTATAATGTAGTTTCTGTTAAAAGTGAACTTAATTATGATGGAATTATAAAGTCTAATAAAAACTTAAATCTTGATAATATGGTTTATACAAAAAAATCAGATTTTGATAATGTGTCTTATGCTAAGCAAAAGCCAACATTTGATAATATGGTTGTTTTAAAAGAAAAATCATCATGTAAGGATGAGTGTATATTAGCTGAAAAGTTAGCATCTAGAGCTGAATTAGAAGCACAAGGAAGAGCTATGTTAAGAGAAAAGGGTTTATCTGAGGCTCAGGCAAGACAAAAGCTTGCTGAAAAAGGTTTAACTGAAGATGATGTATGGAGAATGTTAGAAGATGAAGGATATATTGATGAGGATAATTCATCTAGTAACAAAAACAGTGAATCATCAGGGAATAATAGTGGACAAGATTCTGTGAAATCTGATGGAACTGATAATTCAGTTGATTCAGGTAACAAGGATAATAATGAAGTTTCAAAATCTAACAATAAATTAGATGATGGAAAAGATATGTCTACATCAGTACAAGCTAAGATTGATAATATAGCAAATAAGTTATTAGATGAAGCAGGGGCTATTATAGATAAAGAGTTTGAAAAGATAAATATAAACGGATTAATGCAATCTAATGTTCTTAAGATTGCAGCTAAAATAACTTCAATATTTAATAGATTTAATTTAGTGTTTATTTTATCTCCTATCTTATTTATAGGAATATTAATTTTAGTAAATAAAAGAGATATTAATTCTATATTAAAATACACATCTATTGGATTTATATTAGCTGGAATAATTTTATCAGCAGGATTTTTTGGTATATACATTTCAAAAGTTTATGAAAAGGTAAATATCAACACTATATATTTTAAAGAAGCAGTTTCTAGTGTGATGAGTTATTTTTTAATAAATTTATCTAAATGTAGCTTGATTTTATTTATTTTAGGATTAATTTTGGTGATACCTAACATTGATAATATTTTGGGTAAATGTTCTTTTAAAAGAAAGATAAAAAAATAGTGTAATAATAACAATACCCCAGGGGTACCCCTGAGGTACCCCTGGGGTATTGTAATGAGGAGGATTATATAATAATGAAGAGTCTAAAATTGAAGAAGATAGTAGCAGTTGCAGTTGCAGCAGCAACTATATCAACTGTTTCTCCAGTAGCAGCATCAGCAGCATGGAGACAAGATAATAGTAATAACTGGAGTTGGACTGAAAGTGGAACAACAGCTACAGGATGGAAAGCTATTGATGGAGAATGGTACAAGTTTGATGACAATGGTACTATGCAAACAGGCTGGGTAAATGATAATGGAACTTGGTACTACACAGAAGCATCAGGAGCTATGAAGACAGGTTGGATAAATGATAATGGAACTTGGTATTATGCAAATGGTTCAGGAGCAATGCAAACTGGTTGGTTAAATAATAATGGAAATTGGTATTATTTACAACCATGGGGTGGAATGAAGACAGGTTGGACAAATGACAATGGAACTTGGTACTACTTACAACCATGGGGCGGAATGAAAACAGGTTGGATAAATGATAACGGAACTTGGTATTATACAAATGTTTCAGGAGCAATGCAAACAGGTGTTGTTGAAGTTAATGGAAAAGTATATGTATTAGCATCAACAACAGGAGCAATGTTAACAGGAAATGTAATGATTGGAGACAAAGTTTATACATTTGGTGCAGATGGTGCAGCAGTTGGAACAACTCCAAAAGTAGAAAAAGCATTTGATGCAGCAGGTAACTCTGTAAATAAATCATCAGAAACAACTGAAGATAAAAAAGATGGCGACAATAAAGACGAAGAAAGAACACATGGTGGCGGAGGTGGTGGTGGATCACATCATCATAATGATTCATCAACTGAAAAGAACTATTCTCAAGATTTAAAACTTAATATCAACGCTGATAGTAAATATGAGCTTCAAAAAACTTCAGAAAATAATTATACAGCAAAATTTGATAATAATGGTGAATTTGTATTTAATACAGGATTTAGTTCTGACCTTAAATATAAAGGTGAGCAAAAAGAAGACTATTATGTAACAAAAGATTTATATGTTACTAATTCAGATAAAACAGATGCTTATTTAGAAGTAAAGGATGGAAAGTGTACAATTAAAACAAATCCTAATAAAAAAGAATCTGTTGTAAATGTAAAAGTAGTTATCCGTAAGTATAAAGATGGGGAAGTTAAATATGAAAAACCTATCACATATACAGTAACAGTTAAATAAAATTTTTATTATACCCCAGGGGTACCCCTGGGGTATTTTTACTATTATGTTAAGTGATTTTGGAATAATTTACAGTATAAGGGGTGCATTTTTTACCATTTTGGTATTATAATTATTTATATAGGTTATTTATCTTTAAAATGAAAACGTTTGTATAAGATTAGCATTGTGAAAGACTATTATTTTTAAATTAGAAAACTAGAGAGTCATTTAAGGTATAAAAGATGCATGTTTTAGAATCATGGTTTTTAATTTTTAAAGGAGTGGTAAATTTTATTTTAAGAGGAATAATTCTGTTTGTGTAAAGGAGGAATTTCGAGTTATGAGAAATTTGAGAGGAATGATGAGCCTAAAAACAATTGCTATTATTTTGTCTACAGTTACAGTTATGCAATTTAGTGATTGGGGAAATTTAATGGGAAATTATGGATATAGTGCTTATGCAAATATGACAAGTGATACATATGCTGCTAAGAATGTAAATTTAGATATGTATCAAAATAAATGTGTAAATAAAGATATACATTCAGATAATGCAGTGGATTTTAGTTTAGAAAAAAGCCTAATTGGTAATACAAATGATAGTAAGACTTGTCAAATAAAGAATAGTTTAAATAAAAAGGGAAATGCCAAAACAGAATATCAACATAATAAATTTTTAGATCAATATAATAGAAAATATTTTAAGGAGAATTTAGAACAAACTTTAAATGAAGATTTTACAGAAAATCTAGACAAAGGTTCAGGACAAGTTTTGAATGAAAAGTGTACAGAAAATCCAGATAAAGCTTTAGGACAAGCTATAGAGAATAAAATTCTTAAAAATTATAAAACTTTAGAAATGAATAGATCTTCAGTAGAAGCATTGAATGATAATTTAGAAAATAATCTAAAAGATACTCAAAAAGGGTATTCAGGAAATGGAGAAAATAAAGTTCAAGCACAAAAGAATGGAAAAAAATTGTCAGAAATACAGGGTGAAGAAGAATCAAAAAATAATAGAGAGGGAAATTTATCTAAGGTTTCAGATGAGAATAACAAAGAAAGTCCAGAAGTAATAGGTGAAGAAACTTCAAAAAATGATGGAGGACAAAATCCAGCTAAAGTTATAGATGGAAATAATAAAGATAATCCAGAAGCAATAGGTAGGGAAATTTCAGGAAGCAATGATGAGAAAAAGAATAATGAAGATAATCAAGGGGGTAAGCTAGGAGAAAATAATAAGGGGAATTCTGACGACAATAATGGAAAAAACCCTAGTGATAATGGTGAAGAAAATCCAGGTAATGTTCCAGGAGAAGATATAGAAAGTGGAATACTAGGCGCACCAACAATAAATACTTTTTCTTTAGATAAGGGAGAAAATTATAAAAAACTTAAATTGAGTGAAGTTACTGGTAGCAAGCATGAATATCAAATAACTGTTACAGCAAGTGAAGAATTAAGGATATGTGAAAGATCAAATACAAATAAAACACTTAATAAATGGTTTGGTCTTGTAATTAAAAATAATATTAAAGGTAATAACCAAATAGCATACAGTTTTACAGGAACTAATTTTATAGATCTTAGTGAAAATACTGCGACAATAAATTATTTTATGGCTGCAAATAAAAATGGTGTACCTAAATATGAAGAAGAGCCACGTGATAGCAGTATTTATTTTAAATATGCAGGTGCAAGTGATGATTCTGCAATTAAAATAATAATACACTATGTACCATTTAAAGCAGGTACTAACCCAGGAAATGGTGGATATCCTACTGATCCTGGTGCATCAACAAGCACATTAAAATCAGTTTATATATCTGGAACAGAAAGAGTAGGAAAGACCTTAACAGCAAAATTAAATTATAATAATAAACCATCAGTTAAACCTAAGACATCCTATCAATGGTTAAGATCAAGTAAAAGAGATGGGGAATATAAAGAAATATCAGGAGCAACTGATAGTGAATATAAACTTAAAAGATCTGATGAGGATTGTTATATAAAAGTAAGGGTGACATTATCAGGGAGTTTAAACGAAACTAAAACAAGTGATAGGACATCTTCTATTGATGAAAAGTATTCAAGCTCTTCTTCAAGTTCAAAGAAAAGTGATTTTGATGATGATTTTGATAATGGTAAAATTGATTCAGATGAATTAAGTGAAGAAAAAATGTATGTTAATGCTTCATATAGTCCAAATGTTGATAAAGAGATGTTTCTATTGGTTAAGGAATATTCTTATAAGAGTTTGGTTATAGAATCAGGTAATTGTACATGGAATTTTGATACCAATGATTTAATTAATATATCTAAAATGAAGACGAATTTTAACTCAAAAGTAGAGAATAATTCTTCAAATGCATCAAAAATTAATAGACTAACAAATGGTGCAGATACTGCTAATATTTATTTTAACTATAATGGTATCTTACCAGGAAAAGCAAAAGTAGAGATTAAAGTTGGGGAAGAATTTGATGGAAGTGATAGATATTTATATTACTATAATCCTTCAAAAAATGTGTTAGAATTAGTTTCATCTAATGTTAATGTTAAAGATGGCAAAGCAGTATTTATAATTACACATTGCTCAGATTATGTTTTGAGTAAAACACCAATTAATGGGGCTGTTGTAAATTCTGGTTTTGATGACAATGCAATTAATACAAATGATGACATTAATGGAGATATTACTTCTAACAATTTAATCACAGGGGGAAGTATATTAGGTAATAATGATGAAATGGGTAATTTCCAAGGAAATAATGGCAACCTAAGAATGATAGGAACAGATACAAATTATAATAAATATACTTCAGCTAATATAAAATGGAAGCAGTTATCAGATGGTAAGTGGCAAATTTTATATAATGGATTGATTGTAACTGGATGGGTTAGTGTTGATAATAGATGGTATTATATGAATGAATATGGAGTAATGCAAACAGGGTGGTTAAAACTTGATGAAAAATGGTATTACTTAGGTGAATATGGAGTAATGCAGATAGGCTGGATGTATTTAAGTGGTAAATTATATTATTTGAAAGATACTGGAGAGATGGCTACAGGATGGCAAAAGATAGACAGAAGATGGTATTATATGTATCCAAATGGGATTATGGCATATAGTACAAGTATTGATGGACATGAATTAAATGCATCAGGAGAAATGTATTAAAAAATATATAACTACACTCCTGATATTCCCACTCACTGATATTCCATGATATCTTTTTATATACCCCTGGGGTACCCCAGGGGTATATAAGGGGATAAATTAAAATTGGGATGCATTTTTTTATTTTAATTGGCAAGGATTAAGATAAATAGATTTAAGTATAAATTTAAAATTCCAAATTATAAATTATTCGTTAAAAAATTATATTTATTTTGGATTTTTATATTTTATATTAAGTAAGATAAATTTATTTAGGAGGTTAATTTTATGCCAACACTTAAAAGAATATGGTATGAAGGTGCTATGTATCATGTAACAACAAGAGGAAATCATAAAGAGATTATCTTTAAGGAAGAAGAAGATTTTGAAAAGTATTTGGATTTAGTAGAGGAATCACTTCATTATTACAATGAAGATAAATATGAAATAATATGCTATTGCCTTATGACTAATCATATACATATTATGATAAGGACTGGAAGTAGACCTTTAGGTGATTTTATAAGAAGAATAAGTAGTAGTTATGCTATGTATTTTAATAAGAAATATGAATGTACTGGTCATTTATTTCAAGGAAGATATCATTCAGAGATTATAAAAAATGATATTCAATTACTTGAAACAAGCAGATATATACATTTAAATCCAGTGAAAGCTAAAATCGTAAACAAACCTGAGGACTATAGTAAGTCAAGTTATAGATTTTTTATAAAGAGCATGGATTCTGAACAGTTTGTAAAAATAAAAAAATATTTTGAAAATAATAATAACAAAGTTGAATATAAAAATTTCTCAAATAAAGATAATTATAGTGGTAAACTTAGATTAATAAATCCTAATTTTATCTGGAGATATTTTAATCAAGAAAATAAATATGA
This sequence comes from Clostridium weizhouense, assembly GCF_019431045.1. GTDB lineage: Bacteria > Bacillota > Clostridia > Clostridiales > Clostridiaceae > Clostridium > Clostridium weizhouense. Next base: position 174,154 of record NZ_JAHXPT010000006.1, read on the forward strand.
AATATATAAAATGTTTGTAGAAAGTGGAATTGATAAAGTTTGTAATAATAATTTTGGTTAGTAAATATGGAGAAAAATATAGTATTTTTTTATTTTTATCTTAAATTTACCCCAGGGGTACCCCTGGGGTAAAAAAAGTAGTGAAATTGGTAAAATCTATAAAAGTGATGAAAATGTGAGGGGTGAAAAGTACTGCATGGATGAAAAAATCCACACTCTATAGCCGTTTAGCAATTTTTTTATATATCTCTATTTGTATTGTCTGTATCTTGATTTTGTTTGATATGATCATTATGATTAATATTACTATTTTTAATTTTATCATTATTTTTGGTTAGATCAATATTTTGTTTATCATCATTATTTGGAATAATATGTTTATCTTTATCTACAAAAGATTTAAGCATTTCTGAAACATCAAGACCAGTTAAATCTTTTAGCACTTCAAAACCAGTACCAGCAACATTTGTTACTGTTTTTGCAACTTTTGATGCTCCAGATTTACCATTTCCAGTATCTATAACTGTAATCTTATCTATATTAGACATTGGTTTGGCTACTTCACTCATTATTTCAGGTAGTCTTGAAATAAGCATTTCTACTAGTGCAGCATCACCATATTTAGCCATAGCATCTGCAATTTTATCTTTAGCTTCAGCTTCTGCAATCCCTTTTGCTTTAATTGATGATGCTTCAGCTTCTCCACGCATTCTTATGGCTTCAGATTCAGCCTCAGCTTCAATTTTCTTGGCTTCAGCTTTTGCAATTGCTTGAATTCGGATTTTTTCAGCCTCAGCTTCAGCTTCTTTTATTGATTGAATTTTATTTGCTTCAGCATATATTTCAATTTTACGTTTTTCAGCATCAGCAGGTTTTTCAACTTTAGCAATAAGTTCTTTTTCAACTCTTATGGCTTCTTGTTCTGCTAGAGTTGCTTTTTGTATTTCAACTTCTGATTGTTTTTCTATTTCTTTTAAACTATAAGCTATATCAGCTTCAGCTTTTGCTCTATCTTGCTCTGCCCTAAATTGTTCAACTTTTATGCATTTATCTCTTTCAGCAGCAGCAACTTCAGCATCAGCAGCAAGTTTAACTTTTTCTCCTTCTCTAGTAGCTTCAGCTGTTTTTATATCTGTATCTCTTTTTCTTTCAGCTTCAGCAACTTCAGCATCTGCTTTAGATTGAGCTACTTGTGGTCTAGCTCTATTTTCAAGGTATCCACCTTGGGTTGAAATTTGCAGTATTGAATAAGAAATAAGTTCAAGTCCCATTTCACTAAGTTCACGTTTAATATCTTCTTCTACTTTTTTCTCAAATGCAGAACGATCATTATTGATTTGTTCAACTGTCATTGTAGAAACTATGCCTCTTAAACGTCCTTCAAGAACAGGTTCAACCATTGCTCTAATTACACCAGTGGTATTATCAGCATTTCCATTACAAAACTGTTCAACTGCTTTATATATACTTTCAGTCTGATTTTCAACTTTTACTACAGCAGTACCAGTAACATCAACAAAAATACCTTGTTGAGAAGGTGCTTCTTTTACATCAGTTGTCATTGAAATATTTTCGAGTGAAATAACACAAGAAGTTTCAAAGATTGGAATTATAAATCCACCTTTACCAGTTAATACTCTTTTTTTTATACCTGTTATAACCATGGCTTTATCTGTTGGAACTTTACGCCAGAATGAAAGAACTAAGAGTATTATTATAATAATAGGAATAATAATACTTGCTTTTGAAAAAATCATTTCTAGGGCTTGCATTTTATGTCTCCTCCTTAAAAATTAAATCATATATTTATATTTAGATATGAATAAAAATATACCCTAATACATTTCACCCCTAATATACCCCTGGGGTACCCCAGGGGTATATTAAATTACAAAGGAGTTACAACTTACCAGAAAATACGAGTTGGAACTTCCTTAATTGCGGCAAAAATGGTAAAATTGTAGTAGGATATGTATTAAGGGGGATAATTATGAATAAAAGATTAAAAAGAATAATAGCGATTGCACTTACAATTAGTGCTTTTTCAACAATAGAGCCAACTAAGTATTTTAATATGACAACTACAAAAGCTTATGCATCAAGTAGCAGTAAGCTTAGTGAATTACAACTTAATAAGAAAGATGATAATAAGAAGGAAATTAAATTATATACCGATGATGACTATGATACAAAGGCTCAATTTAAGACTAGTAGAAAAGAATATTATACTAAAACAACTTTAAAAAGTGTTAATGTAACTTTTGATTTAGAATCTAGTAATTATGAAGCAAAGATTTTTGCTGATAATAATAAAAGATCTACTGCATATGATAATGGTGAAGAAATTAAATTAGACAAAAGTGGTGTTACAACACTTTATGTAAGAATTTATAAAGATGGCAAATTTGATAAAAATGATGTTAAGAGTAATGTTGTAAATGAATATAAAATTTATGTTGATAGAGGCGGATCAAGTAGTTCTAAAAAAGATGAGGATAGACAAGATAAGATTTATTTAGAAGATTTAACTTTAAATAGAGGTGATGATTTTAAATTTAATAAAAAAGTTACTTCATATGATATAAATGTTGATGAATCAGATGATTCTGTAAGAATTAAAGCTGAACCAGAAGATGAAGATTATACAGTAAAAATTGATGGCGAGGAAGTTACATCTGATGATAAATATAGACAAGAAGTTAAATTAAGTAAGGGAAAGAATTTAATTAGAGTTATTGTTGAAGATGATGATGACAATAAAAGAACTTACAAATTAAATATAAATAGAGGTAAAAAGGATTCAGATAAAAAAAATAATAATTCAGGATCTAATGTAACTCAAGGTGGAAATAGTTCAACTCAAACTAACAATACACCAGGTAATGCTATATTCCCTAATAAAACTGAAAATTCTAATTCAGGAACAAATAATTCAACTCAAACTAATGTGGTTCCAGGAGCAAATACAAATAATAACTCAACTGTTAATAAGAATAAGTGGGTAAAAACTTCAACAGGTAAATGGAGATATTATGATGAAAATGGAAATCTTTTGAAGAAAAAATGGTTTTATGATAATAAAAACTATTGGAGATGGTATTACTTAGATGAAAATGGGGAAATGACAATAGGTTGGGCAAATGATGATAATAAATGGTATTATTTAAATAGTGATGGCTCAATGGTTACTGGATGGATAAATCCAAATGGAACATGGTATTACTTAAATGCTGATGGTTCTCTTAGAACTGGATGGTTACAAGAAGGAAGTAAAAAATATTACTTAAATGGTGATGGCTCTATGCAAATAGGAGCAAAAACAATTAATGGACAAACATACAATTTTGGTGAAAATGGGGAATTAAAATAATTAAAGTATCTGTTTAGAAATAGATACTTTTAAGATACAGAAAAATTTACTAAATATTGATAAATAAGATACATTAAATAAAATATACAAACATACAGGTCTATTATTTTTTGAATTTACAATGGATAATTCATGATGAAATGACCTTGTGATTTCTAAAATATATATTTTTGAGAGAGACAAAGACTTTCAAACATAATTGTTTATTGTCAACTGTCAAGTGAAACTTGGAGTAGCCACTTTTGTACTCAACAAATTATAATGTTATTAAAGTATATTGACTTTAGAAAAATTAAGAATATCCAAGGATATGAATTACAATAATTTATATCTTATGGATATTTTTATTGTATGGCAATTATATCATTCTTAAAATTTTAACTTAATTTTTTATTATAATTTAAAGTGCTGAAAATAGTATTATATGGTGTGTAAATGTTTAAAGTTATTAACAATTTTTTATACAAATATAGAAAAAAATGTTGATATGTTTTCAAATTTGTGGTTATATGTGCTACAATATTCTTGTTATATAGTTTGTACACTTAACATAATGTTTTTTTTACCCCAGGGGTACCCCTGAGGTACCCCTGGGGTAAAAAATTATAAAAATATCAAAAAATATTTTTAATACTAAATTTAATATTATATGGTTTTGTTATAAAGTTTATGTAAAAGTGTACGAAAACTATAATATTATGGGAATTTTTGATTAATCAGATTAAAAAGAGGGGAGGAAAATTGCCTATAATTGGCAATTGATAAAAATGAAAGCATATTTCAAAAGATTTATATCACAGCTTTTAGTATTAGCTTTAATTGTAGCAACAGTACAAATAGGAAATACTAAAGGGGTTAAAGCAGTAGACTTAGATTTAGGTTTTACTGTCGAAGCTGGTGGAAGTATAGTAGACATTAATAAGAGTGGTTCAAATTATTTCACTGATGAAATAGATATGTCAGTATCAACTATTAATATAAAGTCAAGTGATACTTCATACTATAATATTGAAAGTGTAACTTCAAGTGATAGTGGGGTGAAGATTGCTACTTCAACAACTAATGGGGTTACTTCTGCAAAAATAGCTGTAAGTAAATATAATGATTTTAATGCAACTATAAAAGTTAAAGATTTAGGAACTAAAGAAGTTAAATCTTATACTGTTAGATTTAGATTTAAAGAAGAAAATGCTGAAATATTTAAATTTAACAAAATAGTTATAAATGCATCAGGTCATGGAGAAAATGTAAATTTAGATTTAGATTATAGTGCTAATACTGATGAATATAATTTAGCTAATCTAGATGAAACTTTAGATACAGTTAAAGTTAGTATTGTTGATGAAAATGGGAAACCTATAACTACAGGCGTTAAGATAACTATGGATGGTAAAACAGGTACTTTTAAATTATCTGGTGGAGATAATGAGATTAATATAAGTAGAACTGTAAATGGTCGTACTAAAATATTTAAATTAGTGATTTCTAAAAAAGGAAGTGCAACATTAAAATCATTAACAGGTGTTACACTGTCACCAACATTTAAATCAGATGAGTTTGACTATACAGCTACTGTGCCAACTGCAACAACATCTATTACTTTAAGACCAACTGCAACTGACAATTCATCTACTATAAGAGTTAATGGCTCTATTGTAAATAGTGGATCAAATAGTCAACCAATTAAATTAAAAGAAGGTAAAAATACTATTACAGTAAGAGTTACTACTAAAGATGGACAAAGTAATGTTTATAGTATTGAGGTTACTCGTACTGAAGCACCAAGAAGTTCATATTTAAAGTCGCTTAAATTAAGTACAGGAAGTCTTATGCCATCTTTTAATAAAGAAATTTTTGAGTATACAGGAACTGTTGATAATAAAGTTACAGCAGTTACAGTTACACCTACAGCTGAATATGCAACATCTACTATAAAGGTTAATGGTAAGAGTGTTGCTAATGGAGGTACAACTAGGTTTATAAGTTTAGACCAAGGTTCTAATGAAATAGAAGTGGTTGTTACTGATGCAAAGGGTGATAGTAGTACTTATACTCTTAATATAACAAGAAGATATGGAAAAGATAATGTAAGACTTGGAAGTCTTAAAACTTCAGAGGGAACTTTATCTCCAAAGTTTGATCCAGAAACTTATCTTTATACAGTTAAGGTGGATAGAGCTACTTCAAAGATAAAAGTTACATTTGCTGCGCAAAATGATAAAGCAACTATTAAAATAGATGGTAAAGAATATGCAAGTGCTCAACAATCTGATTATATTGATTTAAAGATTGGGGCAAACCTTATTAATATTGAGGTAGTGGCTGAAGATAAGAAAACAACAACTAGTTATAAATTAAGCGTAATAAGAGACAAGATATCTGCTATTAATGAATGGGTTCTTTCAGGAGATGATTGGACTTTTTATGATGCAAATGGAATGCAGGTTAAAAACAGCTGGGTTATCTATGATAATAAGTGGTATTTTATAAATGTAAGCGGATATAAAGAAAGCAATGGCTGGCTTTATGAGAGTGGAAATTGGTACTATTTAGATAAAGATGGCGTTATGCAAACTGGTTGGATTAAGGATAATGGATATTGGTATTATTTCCAAGGTGATGGAAAGATGAAGGGTACTGGTTGGGGACAATATGACAAGCAGTGGTATATGTTTAATGAAAATGGCATGATGCAAACTGGTTGGATGTTAAGAGACGGATACTGGTATTTCTTACAAGACAATGGATCAATGAAAAAGGGATGGCAATATTATGATAAAAATTGGTACTATTTAAATGATGATGGAACTATGAGAAATGGATGGTTATTTACTGGAAAAGAATTCTATTATTTAGACTACCATGGAAGAATGATAACTGGATGGCAAGAAATTGCTGGTAAATGGTACTACTTTGATTATAATGGAAGAATGAAAACTGGAAATCTATTTTTAGATGGAAAATGGTACCTTTTAGATTCAGATGGTTCATTAGTAAGATAATATTTTAAATGTATTTAAATTTGATATTGTAGGATAAAGTGAATTTCAATGCAAGTTTTACTTTATTCTATAATATCTTTTTTTATTATTTAGGAAATTATATAGCAAATTCATGATATATATGCTTCTAACTAGATATTATTAACTAAATATATAATTTGCTATAAAAATTATATAAAAGATTATAAATTTAATTAGAACATATATATTACTTGACTTGTATACTTAATTAGGCAATTTTACCAATGGATTAAAATCAAGCTTTATTAAATACCAAAGAATAAATTTTACATATACTCTATTAAATCTTTTATATGAATTTGGTTTATTTTTCAAATATAACGAGTTAAAATCTATTTAATTCTAAAATTTATGCTTAAAAATAATAGAATGTTGGTTTTTGGAATATATGTTCAAATAACTGCACAAGTCTAGTAATTTAATTAGAACATATACATTTAAAGAAAATACAGTGATATTTCTGTTATGAAATGTTACTGTATTTTAATTTTGGAGATTTATGTATTCTTATGCTATTATCTATAAGTTTTTATACTATATTTATGTTATTATCTATAACTTAAACTACAAAATACGGAAAATATATATTTTTGATAATTGGTTTTATGTCACAGAAATTAATATTAAGTAAAAAATACAAATATAATCTGTTATTGTTTTACAAATATCAGCTCCCCCGTTCAATAGAAATCAATATTAGATAAAAAACAGAAAGATAATAGTTATTTTATAGACTTTTTAAGTATTAAAAAAATCAGAAAAACAAAAATTATTAATTAAACACTTATTTTAGAGATTTTTTATTAAGAAAAATTAGTTAAATATTATCTATTTTTAACAAGTATACTAGCTATTATAGCGCTACTTATGGATATAAACTAATAATAAGGATACTTAAGAATAATATGTAAATGAATAAAATTACAGTGTTGGATTTAAATATTTTAAATACATTTTAATGTTTTTTAAGGAAATATAATTTGAGTATATTTTTTAAAAAAACTATTTGCAAGTTTGTCGAATGGTGATAGAATAAAGTCATGGCAACCGAGGTATAAAAAAATTACTTAAAGAAATAACAACTAAGAAATAACAGTTCATATTTATTAAAAATTTATTAGACTTCTTATTTTAAGTATGACCTAATAAAAATAATAAATGCAAAAACTAATTAACTAAGTTAGATAAGAATTCTAAATTAATTAATAAAAATTGTTTCTAAATTAAAAGTAATTTTTTATACAGACAAGCCGTACTTAACAAAAGATAAGCAATTATTTATAAAATACTTTAATTAAGTTAAAACAAAGGGAGAGAAAAGAATATGATAAAAAGAATGAACAAGTTAACAGCTCTATTAGTAGCAGCTACAGCAGTAGCTTCTATAGTACCAGCAACAGGGGTTAATGCTGCAGATTACCAAAGAATCGAATCAAAAGATGGAAGCATATATTCAGCAGTAGCTTACAAAGATGGAAAATTCTTTGTAGATGGAAACATTAAAGATGAAGAAACTGATGCAGCTTACTACCTAAACGGTGGAAAATTCTCAGATTTAGAAAACATTGATACTGGAGTAGATGTTAACGGAACATATGCTGACAAATATCTTTCAGTTGAAGGTGGAGATTACTACATCGATTTAGAAACTGGTAAAGTAAGTGATGAAGATTTAGCAGAAGATAATTTAGACGATTTAGCTGTAGCTTTAAGAAAAGCAATCAAAGATAAAGCTGATGACAGATATACAACTGAACACAGTACTTTAAAAACTACTTCAGACTTCACATTACTTGATGGAGCTAAATTTGCAGATGCTTGGTATGGCGTTCAATATGATGGAAAGAACCTTTACACAGATATCAAAGGAAATTATATAGATGCTGACTACAACTTAGGAAAAATAAAAGTTGAAGTTACTACAGGATCATCTACTAAATCAGTTAATTTAAACAATACTGAAGATAAAGAAGATTCAATCACAGCTGGACAAGAAGTTGGAGCTAAAATTACAGCATCAGATGTAATTGGACAAGATGCTAACTACATCTACAGAACTGCAACTATAGAATTAACAGCTGGAACTGATTCAATATCAAAAATCAACAATGTTGCTGTAACACCAGCATCAACAGTAAGCTTTAAAGTAATCCAAAAAATATCAAAAGCTCAAGCTTCTGATGATATAGATGGAGCTAAATATGCTAAAACAGTAGCTAACTATGCTATCACAGATGAAGCAGGTGTAGATGCAACTGCTAAATTAACAGGTATGTCATTCAACGTAGTTGGTGGAAAATTAATAGCTTACAAAACAACTACAGCTAGTGGTTTAACAACATTTGAAACTAGAGAAGTTAAATTCTCAACTGAAAGAGGATATACTTATACTGAAATTGAAGATGCTAATACTGAAAAAGATGCAGTAGCTTTCGATATCGATGCTGATGGTAACATGTGGATGTTAAAAAGTGGATTTGTTTACAAATTCGATAACGTAGATGAATGGAACAAAGTTTACAAAGTAGACGGTTCTATGAATGAAATGTCAGTTTACAACAAAGACAACATGGTTGTTTGGAACGAAAAAGATGAAGTTTACTCAGTAATCGGAAATAAAGAAGAAGAAAAACCAGTTGAAGTAACTAAAGGATGGGTACAAGCTGCAGATGGAACTTGGACTTATGTTAAAGAAGATGGAACTAAAGCTACTGGTTGGTTAAACTTAAACGGAGCTTGGTACTTCTTAAACAATTCAGGTGTAATGCAAACTGGTTGGGTACAATCTAACGGAGCTTGGTACTTCTTACAATCATCAGGAGCTATGAAAACTGGTTGGATCAACGATAGAGGAACTTGGTACTATGCTAATACTTCAGGTGCAATGCAAACTGGATGGGTTAACGTAAATGGAACTTGGTACTTCTTAAATGCATCAGGAGCTATGCAAACTGGTTGGATCAATGACAGAGGAACTTGGTACTTCACTAATGCTTCAGGAGCTATGCTTTCTAACACAACTGTAAATGGTTATAAATTAGGAGCTAATGGAGCTTGGATCAGATAATCTAATAGAAATTTACACCCCAGGGTGGAAAATTAATACATTAGAAACTTCCCTTATCTGGGAAGTTTCTTTTTTTTACACCCCATATATACCCCAGGGGTACCCCTGGGGTATATATGGAAAAAATTTAAAATGGACACTTAAAATGTGGCATAGCCACTTTATTATACCCCTGGGGTAGTGAACAAGGTAACAGGAAGGGTATAGATATGATTATAAATCCAGATGCGTTAAAGATAATTGATACAAATTACACAGTTGATAGAATAAGGATAAGTAAAAAAATAGATAAAATCATGTCTTTTAGTAAAATAGTTTATATTTTTGCACCGATTGGTTGGGGAAAAACTATTACAGCAGCTAATTATGTTAATGATTTCTTCACAAGAGTTATTTGGGTTAAGTTTGAAAAAAATGATAATGATTATGAAGTTTTAAAATCAATATCAAACATTAAAAAAAGTGTTACTGATAATTTAAAGAGAGTAATAGTATTTGATAATTTTGAACGTATAAATAATAACTTGATTTTTAAGGCATTAGTAAATTTAATTGAGGACATGCCTAATAATTGTAAATTTATATTTTTAAGTAGAAATAAAGTTCCAGTATACTTTAGTCATTTTATTGCAAATGGTGAACTCAAGGTAATAACTAAAGAAGATTTAAAGTTCGATGCACAAGAAGTTAGAGAATATTGTTTTAATAGTAAAATTGATATTAATGATGATAATATTGAAAAATTAATTATTAATACTTATGGTTGGCCATCGTGTATAAATATAGCTTTTTTATATTTAAAAATGGGTGAATATTCAAACTTAAATGAGATGTTTAAAAACAATGATTATTTGACTTACTTTTTTGAAGAGAATATTTGGCCAAAAATTGATTATGAAACTCAAAAATTTCTTATAGCTATTTCTTATTTTAAAGATATTGAGTTGGAATTATGTTTAGAAATGATAAAAAATGATAATTGTAAAGATATATTAGATGAATTTTTAATAATACAAACAGATAAAACATATAAGTTTAATCCTATATTTTTAAACTTTTTAAAGTCAAAATATAATGAGTTTAATCAAAAAGATATATTAGAATTTCATAAACGAGCAGCTTCATGGCTTGAAAAACATGAGAGGTATTTAGAAGCTGCACATGTTTATTACATCTCAAAAGATTTTGAAAATGAGATTAAAAATTTAGAGAAATTTTGCAAAAGTAATAATATCATACAATTTTTTAATGTAGAAAAATATATAAGAGAATTACCTGATTTTAAAATAGAGAAAAATGCTACTTTATGTACTGTTATGGCATTTATTGAGGTAATAGTATATAGGCCAAAACAGGCTAAGAAATGGTATGAAAAGCTGTTAAATATAAGGAAAGAACTTTTAATGTTATATGATTACAGAGATTGTGATATTAATAGAAATAGTGACAATATTCTAAATAATAGTAAAGCAAAAATTTTAAACAAATATGAGTGTAAAAAATTCTGTATAAATAAAAATCAAAGTAATATTTTAAGTGAAAGCAAAGCAGAACTTTTATGTAAAGATAATGATAAAGAGCATAAGAATATTTTAAATGAAGAAAACAATTTAAATTGTAATGATATTAACAAATTTGAGGGAAATACTTTACACAAAATTAATTCTAATCATCAGGAGACTAAAAATAGCAAAGTCATAAATATTAAAGAAGATAATTTTTATATTGAAAGCTCTTTAAACAAAATAGAATTAAAGAATCAGCTTGAAGATATTGAAAAAAAGATTTTCTATGTATATATGAGTTTGCCACAGATTAGTAATGAAGAGATTATGGATAAATTTAATCAGCTATATAAAGAAAATAAAGATATTAATAAAATTCTTGATAATCTAAGTATAACAGGAAATAATCCAAGTTTATTAAGAGGGCTAAGAGATTTATCTAATATATATGTTGATTATGAAAGATTTTTAAATGATAATAATAAGTTAAATGTAACTGATGGTAGCGAAGGTATACTTGGACTAGTTAATATTACTTCTGCTGAAGTTGATTATGAAAGAGATGATATAGAAGTAGCATTAATTAAATTAACTGGAGAGATTGCAAAGTATAAGATAGATGGAAATATAGATATATTGTTTGTAAGTTATATAATTTTTGCTAGATGTATGTGTGTAAATGGTTATATAAATGAAGCGAAAATAACAATTAGTAATATAAGAACTCTTATTGAAGAAAAAAATGCTCTTTATCTTATGAAAAATCTCGAATCTTATGATATAAAATTTAATCTTTTAATAGGAAATGTAGATGAGGCAAAAAAATGGATCGCTAATCCTTCTAATTATGGAGAGATGAATTATAACTTTTTAGGAATGTATCAATATATGGTAAGGGCAAGGGTTTTTATTCTTAATAAGGAATATAAAAAAGCAAATTATTTCTTAGAGAATTTATATAAACTAAATTTTAAGTATAATCAGACATTAAATATGGCAGAGTGTTGTATACTTCAAGCGATAGCATTAAATATGGATGATCAGGAAGCTTTAGCATTAGAGAAAATTGAAGAAGCTTTAAAGATAGGATTACAATTTAAATATATAAGAGTTTTTGCTGATGAAGGAAAGCCATGCTATGAGATATTATCTAAATATGAAAAACTTAATAAATTAAGTAAGTCTATAGATAAAGGATATTTAAAAAAGATATTAAGAAGAACAAAAGAATTTGGAGAATTATATCCTAAATATCTTGATAATGATAAGTTATTAAAGACTAATCTTACAAAATCAGAGCTTCAGGTGCTAGATTTATTGAATAAAGGAATGTCTAATATAGAAATAAGTGAACATTTAAATGTAACAAAAGATACAATTAAGTTTCATACTAAAAATATATATAGCAAACTTAATGTAAAAAATAGAATTAAAGCAGTACAGGTAGCTAAAAATATTGGGATCATTTGATAGGAATTTTATCGGAAAAGTTAAGGTGTAATTCCTCTTATTAATTCATTACCATATATTTAAACATATGATGAAAAAATTACAAAGCTAATTAAAAATGCAACCTACACTTTGGGGTAGTTACAGAAAATATTACACTTGATATAATTTACTTGAAGTTAAGGCATAATCAAAAAAATAATAAGTCCATTAGCTAAGCGTATTTTCCATTATACTGCGTTATAGGCTTGATATTAGATATAAAAATAATCAGGCATTTTGGATTAGTTATTTTCATTCATATGCCTAAGCATATTTTTTTGACTATCAGTTAACTATGTAATTATTAGATAAACAAGGTGTTTAACTGAATTTTTAGTTTGAATTTTAATTAAAAATTTTAGCTTATATTTGTGAAATAGAATTGAAACTTTTTGTTTAAGAAAGTGTAGGTAAGCATTATAAATATTAAGGAATTTTTAACTTAATATTTTTACAATAACATTAGGCACATGAAAAGATTTAATAAATCAAAAATATATAGGTAGATTATTTTTTGGAAGATGCCTTAAATAAAAACACTAAAGATTAAGGGGGACTTTGTTAATGCAAACAGCAGAAAGTACACATGAACCAGTAGAAAATAACAAACTTATAGGATGGAAATATATTGATGGAAAGTGGCACTTTTTTGATGATGATGGAGAGATGCAATTTGGTTGGATTCAAGATGGACATGCTTGGTATTATCTAAATGATGAGGGAGAAATGCAAACTGGTTGGTTTAAGGATGGAGAAGCAGATTATTTTGCTAATTCAAAAGGAGTAATGCAAATTGGTTGTATAAAAGATTGTGGTGCACAATATTATACAAATAAAAATGGAATGATACAAACAGTAGGAGCTTAAATTAAAAATATAGTTGAAAATTTAAATTAAAAAAATTGCACTCTTTGGGTGTGATTTTTTTTGAGCTTTTATAAATTTATATAGATTTAAATTTATAAATAAGTTATATTAATATCTGAATTAAATAGTTAAATATAATTTGTATGTAATGTTTAGTATATTATAAGTTTATTCCTTAAAGCAATAACTCTAAAATTTATATTATTAAGCTAATAATATTTAGCATAATTTTAAAGTAAGGATAAAAGAAGTTTTTTGTGGTCTTTAGTCTATGAAGGAATTTGTCATAAAAAATTAATTTAAAATAGGATTTAATTTATAAATACATAAAGGTAAATTAATATTAAACGAAAGATAAATATATATATATATTCTAATTAAGTTAATACATTTATAATTTCTTATTTAATTTTTATAGAAAATAAATATCTGTATTAATACTATAAAATTAGTATCATATATCAAGAAGTTAAATAGGAAAGGATTGTAAATAGGATGGATTTTTATAAAAATTTGAAGGTCAAAACTAAATTAATATTATCATTTTTATTTATGGCGATCATTGTACTATGTGTTGGGTATATTGGAAGAACTGCTTTAATAAGAATAAATGATAATGCAAAACAGATGTATAATGTCAATTTACAAGGAATGGATAGAATTTTATCAATAAAATCAAATATTGAAGCTATAAATGGGAAGATGTTACTTATAATGCATGATGACCATAAGGATATGTTTGAAGAAGCAAAGAGTGATATAAATAAAAAGATTGAAGAAAATAATGTACATATAGAAAAATATGAAATACTAGATATTTCTTCAGAAGAAAGAAAGGCATTTACTCAATTTAAAGATGATTTATATGCATATAGAGATAAGAGAAACGATTTACTTAATGAAATTTATAATGGTAACTTAGAAGAAGCTGAAAAAATATATTCTAATATAAAACCTCTTAGAAATGAAATGGTAAATAGTTTAAATGAACTTGCAGATGCAAATCAAAGTGTGGCTAAGACAACTAATGAAAGTAATAAAAATACTTTTTTGAAATCTAAGTTATATATTGATGCTATAACTATAATATCAATTTTAATTGCAATTGCACTTGCATTAATTTCATCACTTACTATTTCTAAATTATTAAATAAAATGAGGAATTTTGCTGAGAAATTAGCTTTATATGATTTCTCAACACCTCTTGACATTGGAACAAATAATGAATTTGGACAAACTGCTGATGCTTTAAATAAAGTGCAAGGGAATGTAAGGGAATTAGTAAAAAATATAATAAATGATTCTCAAGATATAAGTTCAGCTAGTGAAGAACTTTCAGCAACTGTTCAGGAATTATCAGCGAGTGCTACACACATAAATGAAGCAGTAGGTGAAATTTCAAGTGGAATGTATGAAACAAGTGCAGCATCAGAACAGATAACAGCATCAGTTGAAGAAGTTGATGCAAATATAAATCAACTTTCAGCTAAGGCAATGCAAGGTAGTGATAATGCAAATGAATTTAAGAAAAAAGCCACTGTAGTTCAAGAAAAAAGTAAAAATGCTATTGAAGAAACTGAAAAATTATCTCATGAAAAAGAACAGAGAATGTTAAAGGCTATTGAAGATGGTAAGGTAGTTGAAAATATAAAAGTTATGGCAGATACAATTGCAAGTATAGCAGATCAAACTAATTTGCTTGCTTTAAATGCTGCAATAGAAGCAGCAAGAGCTGGAGAACAAGGTAAGGGATTTGCTGTTGTTGCAGATGAAGTTAGAAAGCTTGCAGAACAATCTTCATTGGCAGTAATTGGAATACAAGATACTATTGATGATGTTAATAAAGCATTTAAAATGAGTATTGATACTGGTAAAGATATGATTGAGTTTATTAATACAGATATACAAAAACAATTTGATGCTTATGGGGATGCAGGACACCATTATTACAATGATTCAGATTTTGTAAGCAAAATGTCAGATGAGATTTCATGCATGTCTCAAGAAGTTGCAGCTACAATTGGAGAGGTTAGTATGGCAATTCAAAAGATGGAGACAATTAATCAAAATTCTAATGAAAAGGTAGATTTAATTAAGCAAAGTATTGATGAAAATACAAGAGGAATAAATGAAATAGCTATATCAGCACAAAGTCAAGCAGAACTTGCACAAAAACTTGCTGAAATGGTACAAAAATTTAAGATTTAGGCACATGAAATAAAATAATAGACCATCATACTGGTCTATTATTTTTAATTAAAATTATCTTTAAAATAAAGCTCATGAAAAGGAAATTTAAATTTTCATTATTTTATAATATCAATTTTTACTTTAAATTACTGTTAATAATAAAATATAAAAAGGGATAAGTATAAATTTATACTTTTTATGATTTAATCTATTATAATTTTAGAATATTGAATATCCTTATTAAAATAAGAAGAATTATGATTTTTTATATTTTTCAAATGCTTTGTCTGAATTAATGTGAATATCTTTCAGAAAAACAATTAACCAAATAACAATTGCTATAATTGAACAATATTTATTTATAAAATATGATGAAGCTACCCCTAAAAGTAAAATTATAGACCAAAGAAAAAGAGAATTTCTCATATCTATGCTCATTTTCTTTTTATCATATTTTTCTCTTTCTTCTTTAGAAATAGTATTAAATCCACTGATTAATAAAGCAGCTTTTTCCTTTAATAAAGTAAAAATAAGTGATAGTAATATAAAAAATATTGCAAGTGTTAAACATATTATAGTACCTATATTCATAGTATCAAATCCTTTCATGTTAGTACTTTAAAGTTAATTTAAAAGAGTAAACTTGTATTTTAAATTTATGTTTTAAAACTATATTGATATTTTAGTATATAGTTAATCAAAATAAAATTTTAATGTACATTTAGGTTTATAATAAAATACTAGCATTTATTTAAAATGTAGAGTATTTTTAAAAGGAATCTATAATATCACATCTAGTAAATATTAATTTTTTGATGCCATCTTTATACCAATCAGGACAATTAAACCAGTCGATAGTATCTAATTTTAATCTTAGAAGTTTAGTCCAATGTTTATATCTTGGTTTGTTTTGTTCTATAACATACTTAGCTAAATCTTTATTTTCTAATACAAAACTTGGATGTGGTTCAGAATAATTAGTTAGATCTTTATGAAAATCATCACTTAAAGCATTAGACATTAAAGAATATCCTTGGTCAAATAATGGAGCAAAAGATAAAAGTTCTTGTGTATTATTATCTATAATAAATCCAAAATTCCCTAAGTGCCTATCTCTATTTTCTATAATATAATCAAATACTATCATATCCAAAAAATCTTGTTTAAATTCTTTAGGAATCCATCCAATGACATTTGCAAAACCCCACTTTTTTTTGTTAGGTTCCATGTTTTCTAAAAAGTATCTAACAGGTAAATAACCTTTATCTTTAGAAGTGAAAATTTCACATACTGAACAATTTTGATTATGCCATTTATCTATCCAATAAGGGATACAATTAATGTTTAATAGAGTTCCTATTTCACTTGAAATGGCTTCTGCAAAATGTTCTTTATCTAAGTTTGCAGCGCCGATATTACCACGCTTATATAATAAAAGTTTATTATTTATTCTTCTCCAAGCCTTATTCATAACCCCTTGAGTTGTAAGTTCTGGTGATGAAACTTTAGGAGTATTTACTGTACCACCTAAGCTAGTATTATTACCAAAGAAAGTTACTAATCCTAAGGCTTCCTGAAAGTTATTATCATATAAGTTATGTTTACTCCAACATAAATCAGATGGATACATATTCATACTATCTAATGGTTTTATCCAGTAGCTATCATTTAAACTAAATCCATTATTTAATTTTAAATAATCCAGGGCAGTTGGTTTTTTTTCAAATTTTAAAGATTCAATTAGTTTTTCTAAATGATTTCTATTAGCAGGAATTACTCTGCTTTTAAACCAATCATTTAATCCTGAGGTTTCATTTTTTAAAATATATGGGCTTAGAGCTTTATTAATTATTTTTATGATTTCATAATCTCCATTAATATTTAATTTATCATTAAAAATTAGAACTTGTATATCTTTATTCATAAGATAAAATTCACTCAAATTTTTCACATCCTTTTTTAAATCTTGAATGTTGACATTTTAAATTAGAGCTATTTTAAAAGATAGCATAAAATTTAATTTTAATGTATTTAAGAAATAAGGTATTACATATAATAAATAAATTATATCAAAAATATGATACTAATTGGTAAATACATTTGCAAATAATTTAGGCACATGAAATAAAATAATAGATCAAATAGACTAGCATACTGCTCTATTATTTTTTTGAATGTGCCTTATTTAAAATATAATTATTTATTACAACTTAAAAGTTTAATAATAGCTATATTTATTAGAAAAAATTAACAATGAACGTTGGTCAATTTCATATTTAAACTGATCAGTATAAGTGGTATAATATTTTATATCAATATTATTGTGGATTTGTTTCCTGTATTTTGATTTTATGATGTAAAATATAATTAATTAAATCTAATATGTAATTATGGAATTTACATATTAGACAAGCTATAAATTGAAATTTTAATCTTATAGTTTAGATATTAACTTTAATCTATATA
This sequence comes from Clostridium weizhouense, assembly GCF_019431045.1. Lineage (GTDB taxonomy): Bacteria > Bacillota > Clostridia > Clostridiales > Clostridiaceae > Clostridium > Clostridium weizhouense. Next base: position 192,133 of record NZ_JAHXPT010000006.1, read on the forward strand.
CCCCTGGGGTACCTCTGGGGTACCCCAGGGGTATATAGATTTTATTATTTTAAATTTCGGGAATTATCAAGGGGGAAGAAATATGATAAAAAGAATTAAGAAAGTGATGGCATTAGTATTAGTAGCAACTTCAGTTGTAGCTATAGCACCTAAGGATATATTTACAGGAAATGTTTCAGCTTATGCAAAAACAACATCTGAGACAGGTGGATGGACAGCAGCAGATGAAGTAAAGGTGCAAATTGGATTAAAAGATTATTTAAAGAGTACTATATATACAACAGCAGATGATGTTAAGCTTACATTTATGAAATATGTAAAGGTGAACTTAAGCAAGCAAACGGCAGAAAAAATAGTTACTCCAATGGTAACTAAAGAGGTTACATCAAAGGTAACGGCAATGGTAACAGCACAGGCAGTTGCTATAGCAAAAAAAGAACATCCAGAATTTGCTGCATTACCAGACGAAAAAATTGCACAAATGATTAAACCTCAGATTGATGAAAAAGTTAAGGCAGTAGTTGCACAAGTATTGCCTGGCACAATTGATACAGCAGCTACACAATTACAAAATGCAGCTCAACAAATACCTGTATATCAGTATGCAGCATCAAAGAACGATGGTACAGTATTAGGAATGGGAATTATAGCTGGTGGACCAATTACAGGAATGTTATTAAAGTCTGGCCAAAAACCTATATACGTTGATACTACTAAGTTAGGAACTGTAGGGAATGCAGCTTTACCTGAGTTGATTGATGAATTAGAAGATGTAATAAAAAATTTAGGAGATAAAATAAAAGGTCAAGTAGATGGAATAATAGGGCAAATAGAAGGGAAAATAGGGAATATTGTTAGTTCAGTTACTGATGGGTTAGATGATATAGCTCATTCAGTAGATAAGGTTACAAATTCAATAACTGATTTATTTGATGATTTAGATGACCATACTGATGACTTCTTTGATAGGATTAACAAAGATGAAGGATGGGACAAGCAAGATGGATATGTTTATTACTATGATGAGGATGGTATTAAATATAGAGGAGTACATGAAATAGAGGGTAAAAATTATTATTTCAATAGAATTGATGGAGCTATGGAAACAGGTTGGCAAATTGTTGATGGGAAGAGATGTTACTTCTCTCCAAAGCAAGGATATCAAGTATATGCTCAATGGATAAAAGATGGAGATAAGATATATTGTCTTGATGGAAATGGTGAAGTGAGAAAATCACAATGGGCTCAAGATGGTGGTAAGACATGTTATTTAAAGGCAGACGGGACTTTAGCTACAGGATGGTTTAAGGTTGATAGAGAAGATTGGTATTACTTTGATAATTATGGTCATATGGAAAGTTCCGCTTGGAAATGGGTTGATGGAGATTGGTACTATTTAAAAGAGAATGGTGCAGCAGCTATAGATTGGAACTTAGTAAATGGAAAATGGTATTGCTTTAAAGATCCATCAGGAGCTATGTATACAGGTTGGTTTAGACATGATGGAAACTGGTATTGTGCAGATGAAAATGGAGCAATGAAAACAGGATGGGCATATTCAAGTGATGGATGGTGCTACTTAGATGAAGAATCAGGTCAAATGAAAAAAAATGAATGGGTTTTAATTAATGGAAAATGGTATTACTTTAATATAAATGGTGTTATGGTAACAAAATCAAGATATATAGATGGAACTAAGTACTACTTCAATGAAGATGGAAGTTTACAATAAATTTTAAAATAGTATTGATATTGTTGAATAAAAATAATGGACAGGAGGATTTAAGTAAATTCCAATGTCGGTTCTGAATTATTCAACAATATCAATTTTTATTTTCAGGAAGATGATAATTTTATTGAATTTATTTTTAAATTATATAAGTTTCAATGAAAGTTTGTTCATTTGTTGTAATATGATTTTGGGCTTAAGGGGTATTTATTTTCTCTTAAGAATTATTTAAGATTAAATGTATTCATAAAACATGCCTTATGTGGTAAAATTATACTTATATTGAATGAGGGGGAAAGAACATGAATAAACATTTAAAACACATTATTGCAGCTACACTTGTTATAAGTGCATTTACTGCAGTAGCACCAGCAAGTGCTATTAATTTTGGGACAACTACAGCTTATGCCAAATCTTCTAAAATAGATAAGGATGACATTGATGATTTTAAAGTTAATGGAGATAGTGATGACCTTAAGCTTTACAGTGATTCAAAATGTAAAGATAAAACAAAGTTTAAATATAGCACTACAAAATATTATGTAAAGCCAAGTAAAGATGATAAAGAACTTAGTATAAATGCTGATATAAATGATGATTATGAAGCATATGTATTTAAAGATAGTAAAAAGGAAGCTCATGATTTAGGAGATGATATAAAAGTTAGTTCTGGATCAACTCTTTATTTAAGAATATACGAAAAAGGCGAATTTGATGAAGATAATGTAAAAAGACATGCTGAAAAAACTTACGAAATACATGTATATGATAAATCTGATTCAAAAAAAGATGATGATGATGATTCAAATGATAAGATTTATTTAGATGATATTACATTAAGTGAAGGAACAATAAACTTTTCAAAGAAAACAAGCTCATATGATATAACTGTTCCTGAATCAGTTAAATCTGTAAAGATTAAAGCTAAACCAGAAGATGAAGATTATACAGTTGAAATTGATGGACATGAAGTCAATGATGATGATAAATATAGAAGAGAAGTTGATTTAGAGAAGGGTAAGAATAAAATCAAAATCACTGTTGAAGATGATGATGATAATAAGAGAACTTACACATTAAATATAAATAGAGCAGATAAATCTTTAGAAGATAAAAAAACAGAAAACAATACAAATACTACTAAACCAAGCAATAACACAAACAATAATTCAAATACTCCAGGACCAAGTGTACAATTAAAATGTAATCAATGGGTAACTGTTAATGGTAAATGGCAATATAATGATTCAAACGGAAAAGCAATAAAGAGTAATTGGTATCAAGATAGATCTTCAGGAAAATGGTATTTCTTGGATTCGAATGGAGATATGGTAACAGGTTGGTTACCTAGTGGTGGAGCTTGGTACTATTTAGATGGAAGTGGAGCAATGCAAAAAGGTTGGCTACTTGATGGAGGTAAATGGTATTACCTAAGTGAATCAGGAGCAATGAAAACTGGTTGGATAATAGATAATGGTAAGTATTATTACTTAACTCAATCTGGAGCAATGCTTACAAATGCAACAATTAATGGATATAAATTAGGTTCAGATGGAGCATGGATAAGAGGATAAATTTTTAACAGTAGAATATATAAATAACAGAATATATAAGACATGAAGTATGTTTTAAAGAGATATTTTGAATTCACAATGGACAATTGACAATGTAGGATGAAATCACTTTGTGATTTCTAAAATATATATTTTTTTGAAAACCTGTGGCTTTCAACCACAATTGTTCATTGTCAACTGTCAATCGTGAATTGAAACGTGGATATCAACAGTTTTAAAATATAGTTAAGAAGGTACTTATATATTTTATGAATAAGTATATGTAATTTCCTAAATATAGGTAAGTTATATATACTTATTTTTGTTTATAGAAGTAATTAGCTTAGGTGTTTATTAAAAATATTGAAGTGGTAATTTATAGTTTTTTTGTTGTTAAATATCCAATTATTTATTGAAAAGGTACCAAAATTTTCAAAGAAAATTGTATGTATTAATGAGATTCAAAATCATAACTGTTATTATCATATCTAATTTTGAAATTTCATGTCAAATATTTGATAATTATTCAATTAAGAATATCTTAAGGTTATCTTAATTTACAGTTTAATAATTCCATGGTAAAATGTATGTTAATAGGGGGAGGAGTGGTAAAATGAATAAAATATTCAAAAGAGTAGTTGCTACACTACTTACTGTATCAGCATTTGCTACAATTGAACCAGCAAAGTATATTAATTTAATGACTACGCAGGCACATGCAGATGAAGCTAAAACAGAGTTTAAAGTAAAAGAGGTTGAGGTGAAAAAATCATCTGGTAGCAGTGGATTACAATTATATGATAGCAAAAAATGTAAAAGTAAGGATAAAGTTGATTTTGATGAAAAAGACTCAAAATATTATGTTAATATAAAATCAGGCAATAGAGTATATATAGATTTAGATGTTGATGGAGATTATGATTATAAAATCAAAAAAGGTTCTAAAAAATATGAAGAAAATGAAAAGATACCTGTAAGTTCATCTTCAACTAAAATATCAATAGATGTTTGGCCAAAAGACAAATCAGAGTCAGATGGTAAAAGATATACAATATATGTTCAATGTGATAGAGATAGAGACGATGATGATGACGATGATGATGACGATTATGATGAAATTTATTTAGATAGACTTAAAGTAGGCGGAGAAACTATAAAATTAAAAGAAAGTAAAACTTCTTATAGCATAGATTTTGATAAATCAACTTCATCAGTTAAAATAATAGCTGAACCAGAAGATGGTGATGACTGCAAAGTTTATATTGATGGAAAAAGAGTTGATGATGATGACGATTATAAGAAAACTGTAAGCTTAAAAGAAGGTAAAAATGAATTTGAAATAAAACTTAAAGAAGATGATGACAGAAGAACTTATACATTAACTATCAATAGAGGAAAATCTTCAGATAAAGATAGTGATGATAAAGAAAGTAATAAAGAAACAAACAAACCAATCAAGGCAGATCAATGGATAACTGTTAATGGAAACTTAGTATATAATGATTCAACAGGAAATCCTATTAAAAATTCTTGGTTCCTTGATAGAAATTTTGGAACATGGTATCTATTTGATGCATATGGATATGCTAGAAAAGGTTGGGCATACACTAATGGAACATGGTACTACTTAAATCCATACACTGGACAAATGCAAACAGGTTGGACATATGTTAATGGAACATGGTATTACTTAAACCAATATAGTGGTGCAATGCAAACTGGTTGGGTATATGATAATGGAGTATGGTACTATTGTAATAGTTCAGGAGCAATGCTTAAGAATACAACAATAGGTGGATATAGATTAGGCTGGAATGGAGCTTGGATAAGATAATCTATAAATAAAAAAGAGTATATATAATTGACTCTAGATGCTAAGAAACTACGCTTAAGAGTTTCTATCGTTTGTTTAATCAACTTAGCTAAAATAACTAAACTCACCTAAAGGTTCAAAGAATAGTTATTTCTTAACGCTAAGCAGCTTAAACAAATGATGAAACACTAAAAGCTTGTTTCAATGCATCTTCGTCAATTATATATACTCTTATATTTTTACATAGAGATTATCTTTGGAAAAATAGACTATCAAGCACTAAAACAATAACAATATTCTTAACGTAAAATTCATATTAAGGCACATTCAAAAAATAATAGATCAACATGCTTGTCTATTTTGTGTGAGACTGCGTCAGTAAATTTAGCTAATAGCTCGCTATTAACTAAATTTACTTCCTTGTCTGACACAAAATATACTACACCTCTTTGATCTATTATTTTATTTCATGTGCCTAAAATCAAGAAATACTAAAGCTTATTTTTTTTATGCATCATTTCGTATTAATTGTTCTTTTTTATAAATATTATATATTTAGAAGAGCAACTATATAGAAATGATATTCTGTTAAATTTTAATATATAATTTATAAAAAGTAAAAATATATAAAGGTTTACAAAAATATATTGAATAAATTTAAAAATATGTTATAATAAGGTTAAGTTTTAATTATATCGACAAATTATTAAAGAGAGAGAAAAACTGTATTACTATGTTGGAGTAATACAGTTTTTTTGTATAGAAAATCATATGATTTTATAGAATTGAAAATTAAATGAAATTTAAGAAAAAAGTGAATTTAAAAATTAATTATGTTTGGAATAAAATTTACAATATATAAAATATTAAAATTATTGTGGCAAATATTACATATGAAGTGTGTATTTAATTTTGGTATTATATATATCTGGAATAAATAGAGTATATTTGTTATACATATTTTGTTTTGTTATAATTAAAATAAAAAATAATTAACCTATAAAATTAGCAAGCAATATCTAATAATTATACAAAAATAAGGCTATTTAACTCTATATCCCTCTTTGAAAGTTAATCATATATTAAGGTAATATTAATTTACCTTATAGGATTATAGTGGTAGAATTATATATTATATCAACTATATGAGGCAGATAAAAAAATAATAGATTAATTACTTGAACTATTATTTTATAGGCCTAAGGGGGGATGCGTTTTGAAGAAAATCTTAAAAAATATAGTTACATCAATATTAATTGTTAATGCTTTTAATGTATTTTGGCCAGCAGATTATTTGAATTTAACAAGGAATAAAGCTTATGCTGCAAGCAAAGTATATTTAAAGAGTTTATATTTAAGTGATGGATACGATATTGATTTTTCTGAAAATAAATATTCTTATATTTTAGATGTTGATAAATCATTAGATGAGATAATAATTAGAGCTAGACCAGAAGATGATGATGATAAAGTAAAAATTAATGGAGAATTATTAAAAAGGGACGATAAGTATAGAAAGATAATAAGTTTAAAAGATGGAAAAAATAAAATAGAAATAGAAGTTAAAGACGATAATAGTGCCAATACAAGTGTTTATACTTTGTATATATATAGGGGTGGAAAAGAAGCTATATATTTAAATGATATAACTATTGATTCTAGTAATGTTGGATTTGAAAAAGAAAGAAATTCTTATAATATAGAAATTGATCAGGATACATCAAAGGTACTTCTTAATGCTGTTACTGAGGATGAAACTTATAAGGTATCAGTTAATGGCACAGAATTAGATGAACCTAATTTGATAAAAATAAGGTTCAGTGAGATTGGAAAGTATGTCATTAAAGTTAAAGTCACTGATATAGAAACCAAAAGATTTAAGGAATATACATTAAATATGTATGTGGGAATTCCTATATCACCAGATATTTCAAATTCGATTAATTCAGTAATTAAGCCTAATCAATGGGTTATTGTAAACGGGAGATGGAGATATAATGATTCGTTAGGTGAATGTTTAAAAGATACTTGGTTTTATGATAAATACTATGATAGATATTTTCATTTTAATAAAAGAGGAAATATGCAAGTTGGATGGATAACTGTAGATAATAAATGGTATTATTTAGCTAGTCATGGTGCAATGCAAACAGGATGGCTTTTTGAAGAAGGCGATTGGTATTATCTTAATGCAGATGGAGTTATGCAAACAGAATGGCTTTATAATAATAATAAATGGTATTATTTAAATCAAGCAGGAATGATGAAAAAAGGTTGGATACAAGTTGATGGTAATTGGTATTTATTAGATAATTCTGGAGTTATGGTTACAGGATGGGTTATATATGATGGTAAAAAATATTTTTTTAATTCTAATGGTGCAATGGAAGAAGGTTGGCTTCAATACAATGGATACTGGTATTATTTAAATAATGATGGTTCTATGAAAAGTGGAGAATGGATGTATGATAATGGATATTGGTATTATATAAACTATATAGGTACGATGAGAACTGGATGGCTATATCAAAATAATAAATATTATTATTTAAATGAAGATGGGAGTATGAGGACAAGCACTATAACTATTGATGGATATACTTATAATTTTAATGAAGATGGATCTGTGAAGTTTAATCAAGTATGATATTCAGTCTTTTAACTTTTCTTATTTTATATTTAAGAAGAGTTTGATGGTGATGAAAAAAATTAATTAATTTAAATATAGAATGGATATATTTAGACAATGATTAATATGGGGGGGAGACATGAATAATTATCCTGAATTGGAGGAACATATTAATAATTTTAAGCAAGATGAAAAGTATATTGAATATTTTAAAAATTTTGCTATAGAAAATATTAAATATAATCCTAAATACGTGAAAGAGATAATGAATCGCTTACTACAAATTTCAGAACAAAATAATTATGAATATAGCAAGAACTGGTGCTTTGTTTATAATGGTTGGTATGAAAGTATGAATTGTAATTTCAAAAAAGCTATAGATTTTAATTTAAAAGCAAATTTGTTTTTTGAAAATATTGGTAGTATAAGAGGGCGTATTATAACATGTGCTTTACTTATTTTAGATTACGCAAAACTTGGAAAATTTGATTTGGCAATTATGAATGGTTTAAAAGGAATAAAATTAGCAAATCAAATAGAGGATTCAAATCTTTTAGTTGAATTGTTAATAAATATAGTGCACGCTTATATTGAAAGTAATAATTATGATGAAGCGCTGAAAATAATTGATAAATTAGAAATTTATGAAAATAATCTTAAATTAAATGATAAAATTGAATTTTATATAATATTAGCTGAATTTAAATTAAAATTTAAAGATTTTGAAAAAGCAAAAGAATACTGTGATATGAGCTTAGATTTAATAAATAAAAACAATGATGAGATTTATAAGGTTAAGATATTATCAATTAAATCAGAGGTTATTTATAGATTAGGTAAACATGAGAAGGCAGTAGAAGAATTTAATAATGTAATTAATATATGCAAAAAAAATAATAGAGAATATTTAAAGATAAAAACTTTAATAAGATGGGCAAAATGTGATTTGAATTTTGGAAAATATGTTTTTGCAGAAAATAAATTTATTGAAGCATTAGAGTATTTAAAAAATTCAGATTTTATTATTTTAGAATCTAAAGCATATAGTGGGCTAAGCAATATATATAAAAAATTAGGAAAGTATGAACAAGCATGTGAAGCTATTGAAAAGTTTAATCATTGTGAAAAGATTATTTATAATTCATTTAACAGTGTGTGGTTCACAATTTTAAAATATGAGAATGTAGTGGAAGAAGCAAAGTTATATAAGAATTTATATAAAAAAATGGATGTTATTTCAGAGTTGGGTAAAAAAATTACATCAACTTTGGAGATAGATGAGATGTTTAAGGTAATTTATGCTGAAGTTGGAGATTTGGTTGATGCGGATATCTTTGGAATAGCTTTATATGAAGAAAGATTTAAAGAGCTAAATTATAAATTATTTATAAATAATAAGAATACAGTAAATTTAAAACCTATAAATGTAAATGACAAAAAAAATCTTGCAGGATATTGTTTTAGAAATAAAAAAGATATATTAATTAATGATTTTTTCAGTGAATATTCAAAATATACTTCTATAAAAAGTCTGGATGATATAAAATCTAAATCTATGATTTATGTACCAATTATAGTTAAAGGTAAAACTGTAGGCATAATAACTATGCAAAATTATAAAAAGAATGCTTATAACAAAAATCATGTTAGCGAACTTAAAGTATTAGCATCTTATATGGGAGTTGCTTTAGAAAACAGTAGACTATTTAATAAGGTTAAATATTTTGCAACTTATGATTCATTAACTGGAGTTTTTAATAGAAGTGTTATATTAAAAGAAGGTAAAGAGATTTTAAAATCAAGTATTACAAATAAAAATAAGTTTTCTATAATAATGATTGATATTGATTATTTTAAGAAAATAAATGATACGTATGGACATAATACAGGAGATATTGTACTTAAAGAAGTAACTTCTATAATAAAACATGAAATAAGAAAAGATGCTATTATAGGAAGATACGGAGGAGAAGAATTTTTAGTTTTATTACCTAATGTTGAGTTGGAGACAGCAAGAATAATTAGTGAAAGAATAAGAAAAGCTGTTGAAAATCATAGTTGTTGTATTGATAATACAATTTTTAATAATATAACTTTAAGCCTAGGAATTTATGAATTTAAAAAAGATGAATGTAATTTCTATGAAGGATTAAAAAAAGCAGATAAGGTTCTTTATATGGCGAAAACATTAGGAAGAAACAGAAGTGTAGCTTACATGGAGAGAGAAGAGGCACAATAGAAAATATTATATTAACGCTATATTTTAAGTGAATGTTGATATTTTAAAACATAGTCTATATTAAAAATAGTAGTGATAATTGTTTTACAGAACTAAGAAAATTTTCTTGGATGTATTTAATATCACTACTATTCTTTTATTTGAAGATATGTTTAAAAGAAATCATGTGCAGGAAAATTCAATGCTAGTTTGCCTTATATTACAATATAAATTTTGTTATTTGAAAATATGTTTTTGAAAATAGCCTTTGATATTATATAGAAATTATAAAATTCTTAAAGATTTAATCGTCGATAAAATTTAGTTTCAGATGTTTTTAAAATTGTGTAGAAATTTATATCTTAATTGTCTATTGTAAACTTTCCATTGAAATGTAGTATAGGCATTTTATTTTGTATTTTAAGGAAAAAAATATAAAAATATCTAGAGTTAACATAAACTTTTCATATAAATTTCACATAATTTTTATAAAATAACTTGTTACATAATAAATAACTTGATAATAATAATTATAAGGGGGGATTTATGTGGATATAAAAGTTCTTATTGCAGATGATGATAATGTTTTTAGGGAACTTGTATGTGACATTGTAAGGAAAGAAGGATGTATCCCTATAGAAGCTTGCGATGGACAACAGGCTATTGATACTTATTTTAATTTGAATGATATTGATTTAATTATATTAGATGTAATGATGCCTATATATGACGGATGGCAGGTTCTTACACATATAAGAGAGTATTCGGATGTGCCTATAATTATGTTAACTGCTTTAGGTGATGAAAAAAATGAAGTTATGGGATTTAAAAATGGCGCTGATGATTATATTTCAAAACCATTTAGTTATCAAGTGTTTATTGCTAGATTTAATAGATTGGTAGATAAGATAAAAAAAGAACATACTGATGATGTTATAGTTGGAAAGATAAAGATAAATCAGAAGGCACATAAGGTAACTATAGATGATATAGAGGTTGATTTAAATAGAAAAGAATACAAATTACTTATTTATTTTGCTCAAAATAGTGGAAGAGTATTAACTAGAGAACAAATACTATATAGAATATGGGGACATAATTTTGAAGGAGATATTCGTACAATTGATACTCATGTAAAGACTTTAAGAGCTAAATTATTAGAATGTGGTGATTATATAAAGACTGTAAGAGGTTCTGGATATATGTTTGAGGATGATAAATTATGAAGAGCATAAGAATAAAGATTTCTTTAATATTTGCTCTAGCAATGCTTTTTATGATTGCTTTAGGTATTATTATAAATAACTTATTTTTAGAAAAATATTATATCTATAAAAATAAGAGTATTTTTATAGATGTAAATGAGAAAATTAAAGATAAATATAGGAATGATAGAGAAGATTTTGTAGATTATATAAAATTTATTAATGAAATTGAAAATGTTAATTGCATGGTTACTGATAGCAATCTTCAAGTACAATATACTTCTATCACTAGAAGAGGTGGATTTAATCCAGCAAGATTGCCTAATGATGTGGAAAAAATCTTTAAAGATAAATACATATGTGTACTCTATTATTGAAAATCAAAATGAACAAGAACCTAAAGTAGTATTTTTATCAAAAATGGATGATGGTGAACTTATTATTTTAAGAAAATCTATGAAAGGCATTAGTGAAAGTGTATATATTTCTAATCAATTTTATATTATTGTAGGAGTTTTTATAATATTTATAGGAATTATATTTATATTTATTTTTTCAAATAAAATTACTAAACCAATAAGACAAATTAGTAATATTGCTGAAGATATATCTAATCTTAAGTTTGATGAACGTGTAGTGTATGCTTCTGAAGATGAGATAGGTAGTCTTGGAAATAGCATAAATAAGATGTCAAAAAAATTAAAAGATGCTATGGATGTATTAAAACATGATGTTGATCGTAGAAAACAACTTGTTAGGAATATATCTCATGAATTAAAAACACCTATAGGGGTAATTAAAGGATATGCAGAAGGTTTAAAATATGGTGTTGCTGAAAATGAGAAAAATAGAGAAAAGTATTGTAATGTTATTTCAGAAGAATGTGATAGAATGAATAGAATGGTTCAAGAGTTATTAAATCTATCAATGATGGAATCAGGTGTATTTGAACTAAAAAAATATAAATTTGATATAGGAGAACTTATTAAAAATATAGTGGAAATATTTAAACCTAAATTTGCTGAGACAAATGTAATTTTAGATTTAAGTATTAAAGAAAATTTAGTAATATTAGCTGATTATGGGCTTATTGAACGTGTTATAAACAATTATATTATAAATGCTTTAAATCATTTAGATAAAAATAAATTTATAAGAATAGTTGCAGAGAAGAACAAATCAAGAGTAAGAATATCTGTGTTTAATACTGGTAAGCAGATACCAGAAAATGAATTGGAAAATATTTGGGATGTATTTTATAAAGTAGATAGAGCTAGATCAAGACAATATGGAGGTCAGGGAATTGGGCTTTCTATAGTAAAGTTAATAGCAGAACTTCATGGTGGAATTGTTGGTGTAGAAAATGTAGAGAATGGAGTTTTATTTTTTATAGATTTGCCATAGATATTTTAAGGAAAAAATTTTATATATTTCACAAAGATTTCACAAAAGGGATTTATTATATAAATATGACCAGTTAGATTATTCCTCTTATTTAAGAGTTATAATAAAAGCGTATATTAGTGTTAGTCCCCCCTAATGCAATATAGATAAGCTTTTAAAATAAATTTATATTCTAAAATAATGTTAATGTTGTAGGATAAACAGAATTCTTAGTCACATATGAAGAGCGTCTTCAAATGAGATTTAGAAGTTTTTATCCGCTAAAGTAGTACCCCACTCAATAAAGTATCTGTTATAAAGTTACAGATACTAGCTATCGGATAAATAAAATTCTTAGTTTAAGATTGAGCTTGTCTTTAACTAAGTATTAAAAACCATTAGTCAATATAAATTCGCCTCTCTATTACAATATAAACTTTTATTTAGAATATAGAAAATACATATAGGATTATCTCAAAATGTAGGCATGTGTTTTGAGATAATCATTTTTTTTTATTATATATTGCAATTTTAAATTTACATTTGTTAAACACTCTTGTTGAAGAGAATTTAAAATTAAACTTTAAATTTGAGTGTAGAAATCATATTACAACATATATATCTAGCAAAATATATAATTTGAGAAGCCTAAAACCTTGATCAAATCTAAATTTATAGAGAGGTTTTTGAATTGACAATGAACGATGGACAATTGACAATGAAGGAAGAAATCTTCTTAAGAAGATTTATAAAATATATTTGAAGAAAGCCTGTGGCTTTCAACTATAATTGTGCATTGTCAACTTTCAATTGTCAATTGAAACATGGCGTAGCCAGTTTTGGCATTGAAATTTATAATTCTTAAATATTAATTAATTCTTTAGGGTGCAAATTGTTATTAAGTGTAAAAAATGATAAAATTTAATGATAAGGGGAAGGGGAGAAGTTTCATGAAAAACAAGAATAAGATAATTGCTTTTATATTTGCTTTTGCAATAATGTTAGGATTATTTCCAAATATAAAAGTACAAGCTATTACTAATGATGTTGACATAATATCAGAGAGTGAAGTTACTGTAAAGCAAGCAAAAAAATGGGCTAAATCAAGAGGAGCAACTGAAACATTTATTGATTTAGCAAACCTTTATTTTAAGTATTCTGAAGATTGTGGAGATGTTAATCCTTCTATTGCATATGTTCAAGCAGCTAAGGAAACTAATTTTGGAAAATTTACAGGAGTACTTGATGAAAGTTTTTATAATCCTTGTGGACTTAAAACTGCAAAATCAGGATCAGATTATGACAAAAATGCTCATAAAATATTTGATAGTTGGGATGATGGAGTACAAGCTCATATGGATCATTTAGCTTTATATGCAGGGGCAAATGGTTATCCAAAGAGCAATACTTATGATCCAAGACATTTCATAACTATTAAAGGTAAAGCAACTACAGTAAAAGGGTTGAATGAAAAATGGTGTCCAAGTACTACATATGGAGATGAGCTATATAGTTTATATGATAGTTTACTTGTTTATTCAGGAATTAAAGAAGTAGAAAAGTCTAATAAGATAAACAATGGTATTAATTCAAATGTAGATAAGAATAAAGATAATAATCAAAATACATCTAATCAAAATGATAAAATTAAAGTAACCATTCCTAATTCATCAAATGCAAGTGATGTTATAAAACAATCAGAAAACAACACTCCTAATATAACATCAACTAATGGATGGAAAGTAAAAGATGGTGATTGGTATTATTATAAATCAGATAATACAAAGGCAACAGGTTGGATTAAACCTGATAGTAATTGGTATTATTTAAAAGATGACGGAAAGATGGCGACTGGATGGCTTAATGATAATGGTACATGGTATTATCTTAAGTATTCAGGAAATATGGCTAAGGGATGGATGCAATTAGATAATTCTTGGTACTTCCTTCAAGGGGATGGATCAATGGTTAAAGGATTTAAAAGAATTGATGGTAAATGTTATTTCTTTAATGATAGTGGAAAGATGAAAACTGAATGGGCTATGATAAATAATGCTTGGCATTACTTTAATAATGATGGAAGTATGGCAAGTGGTTTGATAAATGATGGTGGAAAATATTATTTAAATAACAATGGAACAATGGCAACAGGTTGGATTAATATAGGTAGTGATTCATATTATTTTGATCCAGTTTGTGGAAAAATGGTTACTAATATGACAGTGGATGGCCAAAAAGTAGGTCCTGATGGTAAAAAAATGATTTTAGATAATAATTCAAATACAGAAAAAGATAAAGATAAAAATGATAAAGATAGTAAAAATGATAGAGATAAAAAAGATAATGATGAAAAAATAATAGTGGTAGATGCAGGACATGATTATGGCAAAGATTATGGTTCTCAAAATACTATTAATGGAACAACTTATAAAGAAACAGTTTTAAATATTGAAGTTGCATCTAAACTTAGAGATGAATTAGAAGATATTGGGTTTGATGTAATAATGACAAGAGAAAGTGATGAAAGACCATCATATGAAGATTTAAATGCAAGTCTTTCACATAGAGTAGATTTAGCAAATAAGAAAAAAGCAGACTTTTTTATAAGTATACATCATAATTCAGCAGTAGAAACTGCAAAGGGAGTTGAAACATATTATAGTGTATCTCCTAAGGATGATAAATATGGTGGTGGAATAGACCAAAACAGACTTGAAATCAGCAGAAAACTAGCTAAAGCTATAAATACTAGTATTGTAAATGAATTTGATACAAAAGATAGAGGTGCAAAAAGTGATTCAGAACGTAGTTTATTTGTTCTTAGAAATACTAATATGCCAGCAGTATTAGTAGAATGTGGATTTATAACAAATGAAGAAGAAGCAGAAAGATGTGCAGATTCACGTAGTCAAAGAAAAATAGCAGAAGCAATCGCGAAAGCTATTAAAGACAATTTTTAAAAATAGCGTGTAATATAAAATGGTGTGTAATTTATTTAGGGTAAACCTAAGTGTAAATTGCACACTTTTTATTAATTTTACACAGAATATATGGAATAATATTCAAATTATTAATCTAAAAGACAATTTTTGCTTGAAGATTTACAGTTCTATCTATATTATACTATCTAAACTGCTTTAAAGAATTAATTTTAAATATATTAAAACTTGGCATAATAATTGCTTTATATAAATAGTGTAAAAAAGTACAATAAAGTATCTTTAGCTTTAGAAATTATAATCTGAAAGCGTGTAGTTGTTATAAGAATCTTAAAGTTAAATAAAGTGTGAATTTGCTTAAAATTTAAATTGGATTCTTTAATTAACAATAAACAAATTATATCTTAAGAAGGCTATGTTTTAAAATAATGTTGATATTCGCTGGTCCATGATCATTAAAAAATACACTCCTCTTTTAATGATTGTTATATATGAATATTAACACTTAATTAAAACATAGCCATTAAAAAAGTTGCTTTATATACTTGTGTAAAAATATAAATAAAATTTTTAATTAATGATGTTATATTTTTTAATATTGTTGAAATTTTAGTATAAGGGCGAACTGGCATTGGAATTTGCTTTTTAGAACTCTTAATGAAGATTTGTACAATTAATTGCTTGTCATCAATCTTTGATTGGGAACATGCATTAATTGGACTAAGCTTTATTTTTAGAGTTCTTAAAGTAAATTCCTCTGTCCATGAGCTTTATACTAAACTTTCAACAGTAATTTTAAATTAAAAATATGGAGGGATTTTTATGGATAATAAAAAGATAAAAATAGTTACTATTGGAGGGGGTTCAAGTTATACCCCAGAATTAATTGAAGGATTTATAAAACGTAGTAATGAATTACCTATTAAAGAGATATGGCTTGTTGATATTGAAGATGGGAAAGAAAAGCTAGAAATTGTAGGTGCTATGGCAAAAAGAATGGTTAAAAAATCTGGGTTAGATTGGAAGATTAATTTAACTTTAGATAGAAGAGAAGCATTAAAGGATGCAGATTTTGTATCAACTCAATTTAGAGTGGGACTTTTAGATGCAAGAATAAAAGATGAAAGAATTCCTTTAAGTCATGGGTTAATTGGACAAGAAACAAATGGAGCTGGAGGGATGTTTAAAGCATTTAGGACAATTCCAGTAATATTAGGTATAATAGAAGATATGAAAGAGTTATGTCCTAATGCATGGCTTATAAATTTTACAAATCCATCAGGAATGGTAACAGAAGCTGCAATTAAATATGCTGGATGGAAAAAAACAGTGGGACTATGCAATGTACCGATTAATTGTATAAAGCAAGATAGTAAAGCTTTAGAAACTCCTGAAGAAGATTTATTTTTTAAGTTTGGAGGAATAAATCATTTCCATTGGCATAGAGTTTGGGATAAAAATGGTAATGAAAAAACATCAAAATTAATAGAATTATTATATAACCCAGAAAATGCTGATTCTAATAATGAGGCTGTAGTAGCTAATATTAAGGAATCAAAATTTTTATATGAACAAATAAAAGATTTGGGATTATTACCTTGTCCATATCATAATTATTATTATGCTACAGATGATATGTTAAAAGAAGAGTTGCAAAGCTTTTCAAAAGGGGAGACAAGAGCAGAAGTTGTGAAGAGAACTGAAGCAGAATTATTTGAATTATACAAAGATGTTAATTTAGATTATAAGCCAGAACAATTAACTAAACGTGGAGGAGCTTATTATAGTGACTCTGCATGTGAAGTTATATCTTCAATATACAATAATAAAAAGAAAATAATGGTTGTGAGCACTCTTAATAAGGGGTCACTTTCAGATCTTCCATATGATTCGGTGGCAGAAGTTTCTAGTATAATAACATCTCATGGTCCAGAGCCAATAAATTTTGGAAAATTGGATGTAGAACCAAGAGGAATGGTTCAATTGATGAAATCAATGGAACAATCAACAATCTTAGCAGCTATTAATGGGGATTATAATGAAGCACTTCATGCATTTACAATAAATCCTTTAGTTCCAAGTGGAAAAGTTGCTAAGGAAGTATTAGATGAATTATTGTTAGCGCATAAAGAATATTTACCTCAATTTGAAGAGGTGATTAGTAAGTTAGAGAAGTAAATAAGTGCCACCTATCAATTGAAACACCAGGCAGCCACTTTTATTTATGTATAGGAAAATATAGAATTTCTGAATACTGAAAGAGTGATAAAATCTAAGATAAATGAAATATTTTAAATAGGCAATGGACGATTGACAATTTAGGATAAAATCATCTTGTGATTTCTAAAATATATATTTTTAAGAAAGGCATTAGCTTTCAACCATGAAAAAGGAGGATAAGTATGGAGATAGTTGATTCTTATTGGGGTTCAGAATATTCTTTATACATTATTGCAAAAACATTATTGCAAAAACATTAATGTTTATATTGCCAATAATCAGCATAGTATTGATTGGTATATTTATAAAAATAAATAAAATATCAAAAAAATAAAAAGAACCATAACTGTCAATTGTCCATTGAAATGTTATTTTTAAGAATTTAATAAAGGGGAGAATTTGATGGGGGTAGTAACTAGAAAAGAAACGGTTATGAAACATCTAATTGAGTTTGAAAAGAATAAAAAAGGAGGAGTAACAGCATCAGAATTAAGTTCGTATATGGGTTTAGATCGTACTAATATAAGTAGATATTTAAATGAATTATATAAAGAAAAAAGAATAAATAAAAAAGAGGGTAGACCTGTTATATACAGTAGTATTGGAAGCTTAATAGAAGATGAAGTTTCAATAGAGAAAAATAAAATAAGTAAAATCAAAGATGATTTAAAAGAGAATAATTCTTTAAATAGAAATAAAGAAAATCTAGTATCAATCAATAAAGATAGTTTAGAAATGCTTGTAGGTGCAAAACATTCACTTAAGCTACCTATACAACAAGCTAAAGCAGCAATATTATATCCACCTAGAGGCTTACACACTTTAATTTTAGGTGAAACTGGTGTTGGAAAATCGTTATTTGCTGAGGTTATGTATTACTTTGCTAAAGAGTCAAATATGATAAGTGAAGATGCGCCTTTTGTTAGGTTTAATTGTGCAGATTATGCAGACAATCCTCAATTAGTTGTGGGCCAGATATTTGGGATTAAAAAAGGAGCATTTACTGGTGCAGATAGTGATAAAGAAGGACTATTAAAAAAAGCAGACGGCGGTATATTTTTTTTAGATGAAATACATAGGCTATCTCCACAAGGACAAGAAATGCTTTTTACTTTTATTGATAAAGGATATTTCAGATTACTTGGTGATACAGAGAAAAAAATAAAAGCTGAGGTACAAATTATAGCTGCAACAACAGAATCTCCTCAATCATTTTTATTAAAGACATTTACTAGAAGAATCCCAATGACAATAGTTTTGCCCCCATTAAGGGAAAGAAGTTTAAAGGAAAGGTATTATCTTTTAAATGAATTTATAGTAGCAGAGTCTTTAAGACTTGGAAAGAGTATATATGTAAGTAAAAATGCTCTTATATCATTTTTATTATATGATTGTCCAAATAATATTGGTCAATTAAAGAGTGATGTACAACTTTCTTGTGCCAAGGCATTTTTAAATTATAAAATAAATAAGGATAATTATATTTTAATAGATCAGGGAGAATTACAGCCAAGAGTACAAAAAGGGCTAATGAAGATTCAAGAGCATAGAAAAGAAATAGAATCTTTGGTAAAAAGCATGACAGATATTTTAAGATTTTCTACTGAAGATAATTTATCAAGAAATTTTGAATTAGAAGTTAGTGAAGAAGAAAACTCTTCAAATAAAAGTTTTTATTCAACTATAGAAAAAAAGATAGAGATATTAAAAAATCAAGGCATGGATGAAAAAAATATTAATGATATTTTAAATATTGATTTTGAACAGTATTTTAAAAAATATATAAACACAATAAATACAAGCTTTAAAAAAGATGAAATATCTAAAATTGTTGGTTTAAGAATAATAAGAGTTGTTGAAAAGATGTTAACTGTAGCATCTGAAAAATTAAAGAGAGAATTTGATCAAAAGGTTTATTTTGGATTATCACTTCATTTGCAAGGAAGTATTGAAAGAATAACATCTGGTAAAAAGATATATCATCCTAAACTTAATGTCATTAGAGTTCAATGTAGAGAAGAATTTATTGTAGCTATGGAAATAGTTAAGATTTTAGAAAAAGAGTTTGATTTAGATGTTCCATTAGATGAGATAGGGTATGTTACTATGTTTTTAGCTGCATGTGATTATGAAAGTAATGAGCAATTAGAAGAAAAAGTTGGTGTACTTGTTATGATGCATGGAAGAAGTACAGCAAGTAGTATGGTTGAGGTAGCTAATTCATTAATAGGAGAAGAATATATACAAGCATTGGATATGCCACTTACAATGAAAGCAGAAAGTATGCTTGAAAAGGCTAAGGAAACAATTAAACAAATGTATACTAAAAAAGGTTTATTGATTTTAGTTGATATGGGATCATTAATTAATTTTGGAGACATTATTAGTAGTGAATTAGATATTAAAATTAAAACAATTGATAGGGTAACAACATTAAGTGTTATTGAAGCTGGAAGAAAGGCGATAAATGGTAGGAATTTAGAGTCTATTTATAATTCATGTAAGGAGATAGGAAGAACATCTATCCAAATGCCAAAGGAAGATTACACTGGTAATAAAGAATTTATAATAATTACAACATGCTTTACAGGAGAGGGTGCAGCAGAAAGAATAAAATCTAGGATAAATTGTGGGCTTAAGAATATAGAAAAAGTAAAAATTATACCTTTAGATATTTTAGATAAGGAAGATTTCTTAAAGAAGGTAGGTTTATTAAAAGAAAAATATATAATTTTAGCAGTTGTAGGAACAGTAAATATATTTATTGAAGGAGTTGCATTTATTTCTGCTCAAGATATTTTTATAGAAGAAGGAATAAAACGTTTAGATGAATTAATAGATATTGAGAGTGATTTTTTAAAAGTAAGAAAAGCACTTACAAACGAAATAAAAAATTTAAATTGCATAAAGTTAATTAGTGATATTAGAGAAATGATAAGGCAAATAGAAGAAAGTTTAAATGTAAAAATTCAACATGATGTACAAGTAGGGATTTTAATTCATGTTAGTTTTTTAATAGACAAGATTAAGCATGGTATAAATCAAATTGAATTTAAAGGTCTAGAAGAATATCGATGTAAACATTTTAAAGAGTTTATATTAATTAGAAAGAATTTAGAAGTTTTAGAGAAAATTTATAAAATAAAAATTTATGATGATGAATTAGCTTATATAGTTAGAATGGTTATAGAAAATTGTAATATAAATTAAGGTATTATTTCAATCAGTTAAATCTAATCTTTTTATTTTTTTGTACAAGAAAAGTATAGAACTTTTAAAGTCTTAACTTCTGATAAAATCTACTATTGGAAATTTAATTAGAGTAGCATCATTTTAGTAACATCTAGGATTTATTTATCTTAGGTGTTTTTTTTCATTCCTAGTTATTTTTAGCAGTAATAAAATTCCAACAATTTTATACCTTAAAATCTAATTTAAGTAAAGATAACCATAAATTAGACGAAAATAATAAATATAGTTGTAAAAAAGATGAAAATAATAGTTTTTATGTAAAATAATATTCAAGATTAATGGAGTTTAAAGAGAGAGAGGAAAATATGGATCAAAGAGTAGATGAAAAAATATTAGATTTTATAAATGAAGTAGAGAAAAGGGAAGCTAAAAAAGATATTTGCAATGGACCAGTGAAAATTGGAGAGAGATATTATGAGTTTGAGGAAAGTGAATTCTTTGATGAAAAGTTAAAAATATATATACCAAAAGATTTTACAGATATGTCACTAGAAGCAAGGAAGCTTAAATATCCATCAGAAAGTAGACCAGAAATAATTAAATGCAATGAAAAAGGCAATATATGCATAACATTAAATATCATTGATAGTCCATTAAATGAAGAAAATGTTGGAAAACTAAAAGATGGAATGAAAGTTATAATAAAAAAAACAAATCCCGCTAATGTATTTTATGAAGATGGGGTTTTAGAAGTTGATTCTAAAAACATTGGATTTTTTGATTTTAAAAGTTATGCGATAGATGATTCTTTATATAACATAATGTTTTTTCTTGAATTTGAAGGAAAAACATTAATGGGAACTTTCAGCTGTTTATATAGTGAATGTCAGCAATGGAGAGAGTGTGCTTTTCAAGTTATTAAAACTATAAGAATAATGAAAGAAGATAAGGGGGATGAAAATTAATGAGTGAAGAATATATGTATACTTCAGGTGATATTTTAATAGAACCTTATAAGTTTCAAAAAATAACAAAATTAAAAGTTGTTAGGGAATTAAATGAACATGCAAAACTTTATATAAGTGGAATAATAAGTGATGAGAATGTAGATAAGTATGTTGAAGAAGCAGGTGCAGATGAAACTATTAAAGTGTCAGCAAAAGATGATCAAGAAAACATAATTAATTTATTTGAAGGAATACTAACCAAAGTGAGAATTAAAGCAAAAAATGATGTAAGAACTTTAGAAATAGAAGCTTTAAGTAAAACATTTTTAATGGATATAAGAAAAAATAATGGCTCATTCCAAGATCCAAATCTTACTTATAGTGATATTTTTAATCAAAAAAATAGTGGATATGGTGATGTTGTAATGGTAGATAATATCACTAATGAAACTAAAATAGATAAATTTATAGTTCAATATAAAGAAACAGATTGGACATTTTTAAAAAGATTAGCTTCCCATTTTAATGTAGCATTAGTACCTGAATGTAGATTATCAGGAATAAAATACTCAATAGGGGGAGCTGGTCAAATAGTAGTTTATGATATTGATGAATTTAATTATTCAATAGAAAAGGGATTACAAGAATATAACTTAAAATCGTCTAATGAAGGGTATGAGTTAAATGATGTAAACCTAATAAGTTACGAAGTAATAACAAATAAAATACTTGGATTATATAGTGAAGTAAATTTCAAAGGAAAAAAACTTTTAGTATATAAATGTGAGATTGAACTTGTAGGTGGAATACTATCAAATAAATATGTCTTAAGAGATGAAACAGGAATGAAAGTGAAAAAAGTTTATAACAACAATATAGTTGGTGTTTCACTTCAAGGAAGAATATTAGCTACTGAAAAAGATAGAGTAAAAGTTTCTTTAGAACTTGATGGAAGTCCAACAGAGCGTGACGGTACAAGATGGTTTGAATTTGCAACAATATTTTCACAGCCTAATGGGACAGGCTGGTATTGTATGCCTGAAATAGAGGATATAGTTAGATTATATTTCCCTGATAATGAAGAAAAAAATGCATATGTAATAAGTTCAATGCATTATGAGGGAATTGATGATAGTAAAAGAAGTGATCCATCAGTGAAAAGTATAAGTACAAAGTATGGAAAAGAAATTGTTATGAGTCCTGGTTCTGTTGAGATAATAGGAAATGGTAATCTTTTAATGAAAATGACTGATGATGGAGGGATTGAGCTAAATAGTAATAAAAAGATAATACTAGATGCTAAAGGTGATATAGAAATAAATAGCGGATCTAAGGTGCAAATTAAAGGGTATAAAGGAATTAGTTTAACTCAAGCAGGTGCAAGTATGACAATAAAAGATGATGTAACAATAAGTGGAGGAAAAGTAAATGTCCAAAATTAATGGGGAATGTTACAGGTGTTAAAGATATGATAATACGACCAGATAAAGAAAAAGTATTAAAAGAATTTCAGGAAAAATATGTAGCAGATAGATATAAGGAAGAATTAAAAAAAATTATAGAAGAATACCAAAATAATAGAGAAGTAATTAAAGCGAAATTAACATCTCAATTTAATTCTGTTTGCAAGGCAGCTATTTTATTTCAAGAAAAAGAAGTAAAAATGGAAATAAAATATATTTATTTTTCAATGCTTAGAACAAAGCTTCTTGAAAATAAAGGAGAATGGAGAATTGATTTATATGATGAAAAATGGTTTTTAGATAAAGAGGAATGCTCTGTAAATATAGATTTAGATTTTATTTATAAACCTTTATTTAATCATATGAAAGAGCTTTCAGAGAAGAAAAAAGAATATGGAAGAACTATTAAAGAAAAAGACTTAGAAGCTATAAAACTAAGAGAAGCAAATAAATATCACAGTGTGGCTTTAAAAATAATTAGAAATACTTTGCAAAATTTTTTAGAATGTACTTCATATAAAGAAATGAAAAAGAAAGAAGATATAGTGATTATGGTAGGTGAATATATGGATGTTGCAATTCAAATAAACACTAAAAATTCATAAATGGGATTTTAGTAGAAAGGAAAGAACATGGAATATTTTTTATTAAAACAGGATGAAGAATATACAAATGCGCCAGTACTAATGGATGTTTTTAATAAGTTAGATATTAGGAATATAAATTTATTAAAAGCTCATAAAATTGATGATATTGTTATATTTAATGTTAAGTGCAATGATGAAACTGAATTCTTAGATATACTAGATAGAAATCTATTTCTCATTTCAGAAGGAATGAAAAAAATAATTAAAAAGTATAATCCGAGAATTTTATTCAAAACTATTCCTCTTATAGATTTGTCTCATGAAAGACAAGAAAATTATTATATGCCAATATTTGAAGAAGTGGAATGTTTAAGTGAAAAGGCAGAATTAAACTTAAATAAGACAGTAGTAAAGAAAATAATATTGGACAAAGAAAAAATAAAAGGAAAGAAAATTTTTAAAATAAAAGAAAGTGAAAAAACATTAGTAGTAATAAGATTAGATGTTGCTGAAAGCCTTCTGAGAAGAGAATTTAAAGGGATGTGTTTAAAAAGATTAGAAATTGATGATTAAAATTTATCTTTTAAAACATTGTTAATATTATAATATAATCCCAGTTCGCCATTATACTAGAATATCAACATTTAAGTAAAATATAGTCTTAATTAAAAAATGGGAGATGATGAAAGTGGAACAGGGTACTGCATATGTAGTCAGAGGAGCAAGTATGATATGTAACAAGGGAACTGAGATAAAAAGAATAAATCTGTCTGTAAGTCATGGAGTATATTCAAATGGACAACCAATAATGAATGAAAATGATAATTTAGTAGGTCAAAATATAAGCAGCTTTGGAGCATGCAGAGGAAACTGTCCATCAAGTGGTAGCAATGAAAAAATAAAAAAATGTCAGGTTATGATATTAAAAAAATGGATGAATGTCAAGAACGATACTTTAATAGAAGGAGCACCAGCATTGACTACAGCTTCAATTTTAATATGCGCCTATGGAGGAGTAATAAAATTTATTACAGATGGTCAGGACTAAAGAAAAGTTAATAAGTTAAAGGGGGTAAAATAGATGGGAGAAATTCATAAACTAAGAGTAAAATCACCATATGAGTTAATGAAGATAGTAGATATAAAAATTGAAAATAAGCCAAATCAACATGGATATTTGTATTTAAAATGTTTGATAGATGAAAGTATAAATTTTAATTCTGCTATAAAAGCTTCTATAGAAGATGAAATATGTGTATATGAAGAACTAGAGAATACAAATAATGAGAATAAAAGTACAAGTAGTGATGAAAAGATAGCTAATATAAATGAGGTTAATGAAGGAAATAGTAAAAGATTATTTAATGGAATAGTTCAAAATATTAGGACAAGTAATGTAGATGGAATATACTATTTAGAAATTCAAGCCTTAACTTCAAGTATTAAATTAGATATAGAAAAAAAGAGTAGATCATTTCAAAATATTGATATGACATATGATGAACTTATAAATGAAATAGT
>NZ_JAHXPT010000007.1 GCF_019431045.1 Clostridium weizhouense
TGTAAGTGTGGTAACATATTTAGCTGACTGATACTAATAGGTCGAGGGCTTGACCAATAATAATTAAGTATATACAAAATATGTGCAATTTTGAAAGAACAAATCTTTCAAAGTAAATCTGGTGATGATGGCATAGAAGTAACACTCCTTCCCATTCCGAACAGGAAAGTTAAGATCTATAGCGCCGAAGGTACTGCATGGGAGACTGTGTGGGAGATTAGGACGTTGCCAGGTTAGCGGCTCGATAGCTCAGTCGGTAGAGCAGAGGACTGAAAATCCTCGTGTCACTGGTTCGATTCCAGTTCGAGCCACCATGGCGCTATAGCCAAGTGGTAAGGCAGAGGTCTGCAAAACCTTTATCCCCAGTTCAAATCTGGGTGGCGCCTCCAAAAAAAACCTTGAACATAAGTTTCAAGGTTTTTTTGTTTTGAGAAATATAAGATTATAAATAGTAATTAAAAAAATATCCACAAAAGATAAATAAAGATAACAACTTATCCACAAAATATATACTTTTTGTTAATATTTAAATAATTTATTGTGAATAAATATTAAAATAGAGAGTATTTACTCTCTATTTTAATTAAACATATCTTTTTTATATAAGACAAATGCAACTAAAGCACAGATGCTGAAGGTTAACCCCATAACTATTGAAAATGCATTAGGATTTTTATCTGATAGTGGTAGAATAATATTCATACCAAATATTCCACTTATAATTGTAGGAATTGCCATAAGTATAGTTACTGAAGCTAAAACTTTCATTACTATATTTAAATTATTTGAAATAACTGATGCAAAAAAGTCCATTGTACTAGCTAATATATTACTATATATTTCAGTCATTTCTATAGCCTGTTTATTTTCTATAATTACATCCTCTAAAACATCCTTATCATCATCATATTTTTGCATTATTTCTAATTTTAGCATTTTTTCTAAAGTAATTTCATTTGCTTTTAATGATGTAGAAAAATAAACAAGAGATTTTTCTAATGAGTGCAGTTGAATAAGTTCTCTATTTTTCATTGATTTATGCAATCTTTTTTCTATCATTAAGCTTTTTTTATCAATTTGTCTTAAATATAATAAATAATAAGTAGATATTCTATTTAATATTTGAAGTATAAATCTGGATTTTTTAAATGTAAAGAATGATTTTATTCTACAATTAGCAAAATCAGTGATTATTTTACTATTTTTAAGGCAAATAGTGATTAATTGTTTGCTAGTATGTATTATTGCTAAAGGATAAGTATCATATGTTAGTGAATTATCCTCCATTTCTGTAAACGGAATGTCCACAATAACTAATATAGCATCATTTTCAATATCAATTCTAGAAGTTTCTTCATCGTCCAATGGAGCTTTTAAAAAATCAAGAGATACACCAGTTTTTTTAGAGATTAGTATTAATTCTTCATCAGAGGGTGCAACTATATTTATCCAGCAACCATTTTCAATAGTATCTATAATTTTTAAAGTTGGATTAGATTCACTTACACTTTTATAAATTTGAATCAATGTAAACCACCTCCTAACATATATTATACTATTATAATCTGAATATAAATAATTCGCTACTAATACTGTTTAAAAATTAAATTTTAAATATAAAAAACTTACTAAAATAAAGTAAAAGGTTGTTAAATTTTAAAATCTAGTGTTATTTTTAAATTAATAGGGAATATAATAGAATATAACTAAATCGAGAAGATTTTAAGTATAGATTTATATACAAAACCTTAGTATAATCATAATGTTATTTTAATTTTAATATATGGGGGAAATATAAATGCATAGAGAGGTAGTTGTAAGGAAAAAAGCACCTGTTATAGCTACATTAATACTTGTTATTACTATAATGTTATATTTATATCAAGGAATAAGTAACTTACAGATAAATAATATAATAATTATTAAGGCAATAAATAGTTTAATTATTATGTTAACTGTTAGTATAGTATTTTTACAACTAGCAAGATGTAAAATAGCATATAAATATTCTATAATTGCAAATAAACTTATTATTAACAAAATTATTTCGAATCAGGAAAAAAATTTAGAAAGTATAAGTTTATCAGAGATTGTATACATAGGTAAAAAATATTATATACCAAAAGAATATGTTGCAAAGAACAAAGGTAATTATTTTTGTGAAGTAATTAATACTAAAAGTTATTGCTGCATATACAAAAAACAAGATCAATATTATAAATTTAGTTTTAATCCAAGTGATAAACTAATACAAAGGTTAAATACAAATAATAAAATAAAGGCATAGATATTATATTTATATAAACAAAGAAATTCTACTAAAGCAATATTTTAGTAGAATTTTTTTATTATTTAAACAATTTGTAAAAAGGTAAATAATATAAAAATTATTTATATTATTTAATAAAAAAGTCTTCTTTTACTTCTTTTAATAAGTTTTGATTTTCTATTAGATCCATTCCTGTAAAGGCTAGAGAAAGTGCAGCAATTTTGGCTTGTTTAAATGCGAATTCTGACAGTGTAGCTTGTGCAAACTCATTAGAACCATATTTGATATTACTATTATTTATTATAGATATATATGGATGAATACAAGGTACTTTATGGCTAACATCACCTAAGCTTAATCCTGCATATACATCTTTAGAAGAAGCAATATCTATTATTCCATTTTCTTTTAGATTATGACTAAATAATCTATTAAGTGTTCTATTAGTTATTAGTTCTTTGTTAGAAGGTTCATACAAGGAAATGGTATGATTTATTCCAGTTAAACTAGATACAGATTCAGCTATAGTTCTAAGTTTGTTATCAATAAGTTCTGCAGTTTTGTAATTGTCACTTCTAATGTAAAATTTCGCTTCTGCCTCTGCTGGTAATAATAATGGAGTATATCCACCTTTAGATAAAATATAGTTTATTTCTAAGTTTTTAGGAAATCCTTTTATAAGAGAATTTAATATATTAAAATTTAATAAAACGGCATCCAGAGCTGTATATGTATTTTTATTTAAAAAACTTAAACCATCTGTTCCTTTATATTCTATACTTAATGGAATTATTGCTGATGAAGATCCACTTTCACTTGTTGATATATCTGGATGAGCAACCATTACAACATCAATATCATCAAAAACACCTTGCTTACTCATAATAGCTTTACTACCACCTAGATATTCGCCAGGACAGCCTATAATAATAACTGATCCACCAATTTTATCTATTATATGGCCTAAACATAAGGCAGCTCCTACAGAAATAGTACTTAATATATTATGTCCTGTAATATGTCCATATCCTTCTACAGCATCGTATTCACATAAATAACAGATTTTAGGATGACCATTACCTTTTTTACATATAAATGCATTAGGTATATTTAAAAAGTTTTCAGATATGTTAAAATTATATTTTTTTAATAGATTGCAAATATATTTAGAACATTTAATCTCATTATAACTTGTTTCAGGATTATTATATAAGTAATGTCTTAATTCATCTAGCTCATTATTACAAGTAGATAAAAATGAAATGATTTCTTGTTTCATAAATCAACCCTCCCATAATCATTTAATATTATTTTTTCTAATAATTAAAAAAATATTTATATATTATAATGAAATATTAACTATAACCTTAAAAAGTGGATTAAAAAGTTTTACTTAAGTCAATATTAAAACTAAAGGAAACTATTAAGGGGGAATAAATTTGATGAATAAAAAATGTTTTGTATGTAGTAAGTTTGATGATAATGGTATAATATTAAACGGGAAAAAAATTTGTAATAGATGTGAAAATGAAATTATAAATCTGTCTATTATAAATCCTGAATATAATTATTATAAAAATAAGATAAAGGCTATTTTGTTTAAAAAAGATTTATAAAATTATGTAGTAGTCAGATTTTTATTAAATTAATAATGTATATTGATAGCTGTATTTTTATATACGGCTAATTTTTATTATAAAATTAAATATAAATAATATCGTATAAATTTATAGGATATTATTTATTGTCTTTTTTATATAGTATTATTAACATGGGGGAATTTTTTTATGGAAAAAGGTAAATTAATTATAATAGAAAGTGGTTCTGATGCATCAGGAAAAGCAACACAAGCACAAAAATTGTATGAAAGATTATTAAGAGAAGAATATAAAGTTAGAAAAATAACTTTCCCTAATTATGAAAGCCCTGCTTGTATGCCAGTTAAAATGTATTTAAATGGTGATTTTGGGAAAAAACCAGAAGATGTAAATGCTTATGTAGCATCAACATTTTATGCTGTTGATAGATTTGCTTCATATAAAACTGAATGGGAAGAGTTTTATAAAAATGGTGGAATAATAATTGCAGATAGATATACAACATCTAATATGGTTCATCAAGCAGTTAAAATGGAAGAAGAAGAAAAAGATAAATTTTTAAATTGGTTATATGAATTAGAATTTAATTTATATAAATTGCCTATACCAGATTGTGTAATATTTCTTGATGTACCACCAGAAATAAGTCAAGAACTTATGAAAGATAGAGCTAATAAATTTACAGGAGAAAAGGAAAAAGATATACATGAAAAAGATAAACAGTATCTAATAAATTCATATAATAATTCTTTAAAAATAGCTGAAAAATATAGTTGGAATAAAATAAAGTGTAATAATGGTAATAGATTAAAAAGTATAGATGAAATTCATAATGAAATTTATAATAAATTAAAAAAATATATTTAAAATATAAATTTTATAATTAAATATTTAAAGTAAAAAAATGATTACATATTTATGTTAGAATTATATAATAATAGTATATTACTTTAGGGGGAATAATAAATGAAATTAGTTATTGCTATTGTTCAAGATGAAGATGCTCCAGATGTACTAGATTCATTAACAGATAAAGACTTTAGAGTTACCAAACTTGCTACTACAGGTGGTTTTTTAAAAGCAGGAAATACTACTTTGATGGTAGGGGTAGAAGAGGATAAATTAGATCAAGTAATTGATATAGTAAAAGATATATGTAAAAAGCGAAAAGAGATCGTAGTATCACCTACACCATTAACAGGTAATGATGGAGGATATATTCAACAATGTCCTATGCAAATTAATGTAGGTGGAGCCACTATATTTGTTGTTGATGTAGATAAATTTATAAAGATATAAGGAGAGTAAGCATTGAGAGAAATCATTGGACATAAAAAAATTATTAATGGATTTAATAAAAGAAAAATAAATGATTCTTTTTCTCATGCTAATTTAATAATTGGTGATGATGGAATTGGCAAGAGTATGTTAGCAAATTATCTTGCCAATAATATTTTGGGTGTAACTTATGATAGAGAATATGTAGATATTATAAATTACTATCCTTCACTTAGTTCATTTGGTGTAGATGATATAAGAGCTATTATAGATGAGACTAATAAAAAGCCTTATGAAGGGGAGAGGAAAGTTCTAATATTACATAAGTGTAATAAATTAACTATATCAGCTCAAAATGCTTTATTAAAAACTATTGAAGAACCACCAAAAGGAGTATTTCTTATATTATTAAGTGAATCATTAGAATTAATTTTAGATACTATAAAATCACGTTGTCAAATATATAAACTAACTCCATTATCTAAGGAAGAAATGTTAGAATATATAAAATATAATTATAGTAATTTAGATGAAAAGGATATAAGATCTGCTTTAGCATATAGTGAGGGAATACCTGGGAAAATAGATAAATTTATTAAAGATGAAAAGTTAAAGATTTTAAGAGTTTTATTACTAGAGTTATTAAAAGATGTTGTGGAAAAAAATAAAGATCTAGTCTTAAAATATAAAGAATCGTTAATTATTGCGAAGGAAAGTCCTGAAGATTTATTAAATATATTAATTTCTTATATAAGGGATATTATGTTTTTAAAAGAATTAGATAATGAAGATTTAATTATAAATTTTGATAGTTTATATGAAATAAAGGATATCTCATTAGGAATATCTTATAAAAAACTTAATTGTATGTTAGAATACATTAGAGAAGCGAGGGTTAATTTAAATAGTAATACAAATTATTCAATGGCCATAACTGTATTACTTATGGGATTTGCGGAGGTATAATTTATGATAAAAGTTGTTGGAGTGAGATTTAAAAAAGCAGGTAAAATTTATTACTTTGATCCTGTAGATTTTTCTGTTCAAAAAGGGAACTATGTAATAGTTGAAACTGCTAGAGGTATAGAATTTGGTGAATGTGTTATAGGAATAAAAGAGATAAGAGATGATGAAATAATATCACCATTAAAACCAGTTATAAGGATAGCAGATGAAAAAGATATTCAAAAACATAAAGAAAATAAAAGCAAAGAACAACAAGCATTGGATATATGTTTAAAGAAAATACAAGAGCATAATCTTAAGATGAAATTAATAGATGTTGAATATACATTTGATAATCACAAAGTAATATTTTACTTCACAGCAGATGGAAGAATTGATTTTAGAGAGCTAGTTAAAGATTTGGCAACAATATTTAAGACTAGAATAGAATTAAGACAAATAGGTGTTAGAGATGAAGCTAAAATGATAGGTGGATTAGGACCTTGTGGTAGACCTATGTGCTGTTCTAGCTTTTTGGGAGATTTTGCATCAGTATCAATAAAGATGGCAAAAGAACAGAATCTTTCTTTAAATCCGACTAAAATTTCAGGAATATGTGGAAGACTTATGTGTTGTTTAAACTATGAGCAGAGTACATATGAAGATATAAGAAAAAGGCTTCCTAAAGTAGGTTCTATAGTTGAAACAATAGACGGAACTGGTGAGGTAGTTGAAAATTTAACTGTTAAAGAAAGTGTAAAAGTTAAATTGAAACTAGGCGATGAAGAAATAATAAATATGTATAAAATTGAAACTGTAAAGTTAATATCAGGAAGTTATGAAGATTCAGTAGAGGATTCAGATATAAAATTGGAAATTGAATCTGAAGAAGATAAAAAATTATTGAAAGAATTAATTAATGAAGAAAAATAAAGAAAAACAAAGAAAAATCTCTTAAATTGGTAAAAAAAATAGCCTATAAAAAAGTACTTTATTGATAAAGTACTTTTAAAACATTAAAATACATGATAGAATGTAGAGGGTTAATTATGATACAATTATAGGAGGTGTTTTAGATGGCATTTGTAATTAATGATTCATGTGTTAGTTGTGGAGCATGTGCTGGAGAATGTCCAGTTAATGCTATAAGTCAAGGAGATGCATACTACGTTATCGATGCAGATACTTGTATTGATTGTGGAAACTGTGCTAATGTTTGTCCAGTTGGTGCTCCAGTTCAAGAATAGTAGAAAAAGATCGTCTTATGACGATCTTTTTTTATTTGGACAAGTTTTCAAATATAGAGTTTTAAATCATATAAATATAAAAATTTATTTTTGTATTATTAGATTCTTATAATAAAATAGTAAAATTTAATCTAATGGAGGAGATAAAAATAATACGTTATTTTTAGAATAAAAATTTAAACTATTAAGGTCCACTACATTTGATTTAATTTTAGTTATATTTTTCATAGATATTAAAAAATGTTTTGCATCATCTAAATAAAGTGAAGAACGAAATGTTTTATAATGAATAGGAATTATATATTTAGGGGAAATAATTTTACTTATCTTTGAAGCTTCTTCTCCATTTAAGGTAATATGTCCACCAACAGGAATAAGTAAAATATCAATGTTATCTAATTTATTTAAAATTAATTTTGATGGAATATGCCCTAAATCACCTAAATGACAAATCTTTAAATTTTCCAATCTAAAAATATATATTATATTAGGACCTCTTTTTATTCCATTA
Organism: Clostridium weizhouense; assembly: GCF_019431045.1. GTDB lineage: Bacteria > Bacillota > Clostridia > Clostridiales > Clostridiaceae > Clostridium > Clostridium weizhouense. The sequence continues at coordinate 7,849 of NZ_JAHXPT010000007.1, forward strand.
CATTTATCATGAAATGATTTTATACCCTCAATTTCAATAAAATCAAATTTAAATAAGCCTGTTTCATTAATAATTTCTGCATTATCGTTAATATTATCTAAAAAAGAGTGATCAAAATGATTATGACTTAATGTTACAATATCGGATTTAGGAAAATTATTATTATAACCTATAGATTGATTAAATGGATCTATTAATATTCTTTTTCCACTTGATGTAGTTATCAAGAAACAAGAGTGTCCATACCAAGTTAGTTTCATAAAAATGGTTCCCTTCTTAATTTAAATAACATATAATAATTTAAATAATATTTTTAACAATTAAATTAAAAAATATTCAGTTTAAGAATAGAATTAATTATACTATTTAAAATAATAATATAAAATAGTATAATAATATAAGGTCAAAGTAAGTCAAAAACAAAAAAGTGAACTGATGTTTAGGTAGGTGAAGTTATGGCAAAACTTTCAGATATAATAGAAGAATTTATAAAAGAAATGTTTAATGATAGTAATAATAATATAATTTTAATACAAAGAAATGAATTAGCAGATCAATTTAGTTGTGCACCATCACAAATAAATTATGTATTAACAACAAGATTTACTTATAATAAAGGATATTTGATTGAAAGTAAGCGTGGCGGTGGTGGGCACATAGTTATAAAACAATTAAATCATGAAGGTTCTAATGAAAGAGAAACAATAATAAATCAAAGTATAGGAAATTCAATAACATATCATAATGCTGTAGATATAATAGAAAATTTATATGAATCAAATATAATTACAGATAGAGAATGTGAATTAATGAAGATAGCTATAAATGATAGAACTTTAATTTTAACAGAAAACAGAAATAAAGTAAGAGCAGAAATTCTTAAAGCTATGATTATGGTTAGTTTATCTTAAAAAGTGGGGGATTTATATGTTATGTGAAAAATGTAAAAAAAATGAAGCAAGAATTAATTTAGTTAAAGTAGTAAATGGAGAGAAAAATGAAATTTGGTTATGTGAAAATTGTGCAAAGAATATATCAGATATTCCATTTATAAATTCTATAAATGAAATAAGTGGGTTACAATTTGAAAATATATTAACAGGACTTTTAAATAATATAAGCGCAAATAAAACAAAATCCAAAGAACTTGTTTGTCCAAAATGTAAAATGAAATATTCAGAATTTGAAAAACAAGGAAAGTTAGGTTGTGGTGAATGCTATAATGTATTTTCAGAATATATAAAACCTATTGTGAAAAGAATATATGGTAATGTAAAACATGTAGGTAAAATACCAAAATTTGATGGTGAAACTTTAATTAAGAAAAGAAAGATTATAAGACTAAAACAAGATTTACAAAAAGCTATTAAATTAGAAGAATATGAAAAAGCTGCAGTTATAAGAGATGAGATAAAAGAAATGGAAACATTTATATTTAAAGAAGATATAAGTGATAAAATCTTTACTGTAAAGGAGGAAAAGGACAATGAAAAACTGGATTAATGGCGAATGTAATAACAATAATATAGTTATAAGTAATTCAATATGTTTATCTAGAAATTTAAAAGAAGTGCCTTTTTCTAATAGATTAACGCCAACAGAGGCAAGAAAAAATATAGGATTGATTTATAATATATTAAAAAATGAAATACTTGATGAAGAACCTAATCTTTATGAAATCTGGAATGAAGATAAGTTATTGATAAAGAGCTATTTAGATAAACAATTAATAACAAAAGAATTAATTAAAAATAGTGATAAAACAGCATTTATTTTAAATAAAGATGAAACTCTTAGCATTATGATAAATGAAGAGGACCACATAAAATTACAATGTGTAGGTTCTGGTTTAGATTTACAAGAGTCTTTTAATGTACTTACAAAAATTGATGATAAAATAGAGAAAAATGTACATTATGCTTTTGATGAAAGTTTAGGTTATTTAACAACACATCCAACTAATTTAGGCACAGGAATGAAAGTATCAGTAAATGTACATTTACCAGCATTAACTTTTAATAATGAAATTGAAAACTTTGGGAAGGGATTAACCCAAATTGGAATGTCTATAAAATGTATTTTTGAAGACAATAAAAATACTTATGGTAATATTTATAAAATTTCTAATCAAGTTACATTAGGACTTACAGAAGAAGAAATAATTGAAAATTTAAAAGGTGCAGTAATGAGTGTAATTAGTGAAGAAAAAAAATTTAGAGAGGTCTTATTATCTAAATGTAAATATGAAGTAGAAGATAAAATTTATAGAGCATATGGATTATTAAAATCAGCAGTTCTTTTAGGTGAACAAGAAGCTACAGAGCTATTATCTAGTGTAAGAATGGGAGTTGAACTTTCATTAATAGATATTGAAAGTAGTAAATTGAATAAATTACTAGTATTTACAAGAGATTCTTCACTTCAAAATTATTTAGGTAAAAAACTTTCAGGCACTGAACTTAATTATGAAAGAGCTAAAATTGTGAGAAGCATATTAGCAGTAATTTAGTGAGTTTAAAGGAGGGATTTAAAATGGAGTATAATAGGTTTACTCAAAGAGCTCAATCAGTAATATTAGAAGCTCAAAGTGAATCACAAGATTTTAAACATGGATATGTTGGTACCGAACATATATTATTAGGTTTATTAAAAGAAGATGGATATCAAGTTAAATTATTAGGAGAATATGGCATCAATGTAGATATTGTAAGAGATATGGTTAGAAGATATTTAGGTTATGGTGAAATACAAATGCCAGAAGAGGATATTTTATTAACCCCAAGAGCAAAAAGATTATTAGATGAAAGTTTTATAGAAGCTAAGAATTTAAAACATAAGTATGTTAGTCCTGAACACATATTAATAGCATTAATAAAACAAGAAGAAGGTATGGCTTATACAATATTAAAAAACTTAAAGTTAGAATTTAAAAGTTTAAAGAATGATTTAATATCATTTTTAAGTGGTAAATATGATGATAATTTAGATGAAAGTTTGCAAGAAAAATCTAAAAAAACAAAAACGCCTATGTTAGATAAATATGGAAGAGATTTAACTCAGTTAGCAGAAGATGGAGTTTTAGATCCAGTTATTGGAAGGGAAAATGAAAATCAACGTGTTCTAGAAATATTATGTAGAAGAATAAAAAATAATCCTTGTTTGATAGGTGAACCAGGAGTAGGTAAAACAGCTGTAATAGAAGGGTTAGCTCAAAGAATAATAGATGGAAATATTCCAGAACTATTAAAAAATAAAAGAGTAATTTCGCTAGATCTAACAGCTATACTTGCTGGTGCTAAGTATAGGGGAGAATTTGAAGATAGATTAAAAAAGATAATGAGTGAAATTGAAAAAGATAAGAGTGTAATAATTTTTATAGATGAAATTCATACAATAATAGGAGCAGGTGCAGCAGAGGGCGCTATTGATGCCTCAAATATATTAAAACCTGCGTTAGCTAGAGGAGAAATCCAGTGTATAGGAGCAACCACAATAGATGAGTACAGAAAACATATTGAAAAAGATCCTGCCTTAGAGAGGAGATTTCAACCTGTAAATGTTGGAGAACCATCGAAGGATGAAACATTAAGCATATTGAAAGGTCTAAGAGATAAATATGAATCTCATCATAGAGTTAAGATTACAAATACAGCTTTAGAATCGGCTGTTGACTTAGCTGATAGATATATAGCGGATAGATTTATGCCTGATAAGGCTATTGATTTAATAGATGAGGCAGCAGCAAAGGTAAGAATTAAAAATTTAGTTCCCCCTAATGATTTAAAGTCTATAGAAGATAAAATCAATAATATAATAAAAGAAAAAGAAGAATGTATTAGAATTGAAGATTTTGAAAAAGCTGCAAATATGAGAGATACAGAAAACAGATTAAAAGAACAATTAGAAAATATGAGAAAAGAATGGAGTAATCAAAATTCAATACATGAATTAATTGTTGATGAAGATGATATAGCTGAAGTAGTATCTTCTTGGACCAAAATTCCTGCAAAAAAACTTACAGAGAAAGAAAGTGAAAAACTACTTAAACTTGAAGAAATTTTACACAAAAGGGTTATAGGACAAAATGAAGCAGTAAAAGCTATATCAAAGGCTGTTAGAAGAGCTAGAGTGGGGATTAAAGATCCAAATAGACCAATAGGAACATTTATCTTTTTAGGCCCCACTGGGGTTGGTAAAACTGAACTTTCAAAGGCTTTAGCTGAAACTATGTTTGGTGATGAAAATAGTATTATAAGGATTGATATGTCAGAGTATATGGAGAGTAGTTCAGTAGCAAGGCTTATAGGAGCACCTCCAGGATATGTAGGATATGAAGAGGGAGGACAATTGACAGAAGCTGTTAGAAGAAAACCTTATTCAGTTATTTTATTAGATGAAATTGAAAAAGCTCACCAAGATATATTTAATATATTACTTCAAATTATGGATGAAGGAAGACTTACTGATGGTCATGGCAAGGTTGTAAATTTCAAAAATACTATAGTTATTATGACTTCAAACGTAGGGGCACACCAAATAAAGAAACAAAAAGTAATCGGATTTAATGCAAGTTTCGATGAAAATTCTGAATATGAAAAGATGAAAGAAAATGTTCTTGAAGAATTAAAGAAAAGTTTTAAACCAGAATTTTTAAATAGAATTGATGATACAATAGTATTCCATAAATTAAGAGAAGAAGACTTATTATCTATTGTTGATTTAATGCTAAAATCTATTAGCAAGAGACTTGAAAATAAGAATATACATTTAGATTTTGAAAAGGATAGTAAAAAGTTTTTACTTAATAAGAGAACTGATTTAAATTATGGTGCAAGACCGTTAAGAAGATTAATTACCAAAGAAGTAGAAGATAAATTAAGTGAAGAAATTCTTTTAGGAAATATAAAAATTGGTGATAGACTTAAAGTAAAGGAATATGATAATAATCTAGTTTTTAATAAAATAGAATAACTGTAATATAGTTTAGATTAATTATATAGAGTATGAATGGAGATATAACTATTATTTAAAATATATTATATCTTCATTTTTTATATTAAATATTTTTAAAGACTAAAGATTATAGTTTGGGGATATTTGTATTTTGAAGTAATGATTATAATAGAAAATTTAACTTAGAATTCTATTTCATATGTATTTATTAAATAAATTTTAGTGATAATAATTATAGAGTATATTAAGGTGATTTTTAGAGAATAAGTTTATATTTAATTATTAATATGATATATTATTTGTAAATAATAATTATTAAATAATAAAACAAGCTGAAGAGAGGAGAATATATATGGAAAAGGAAATAAAAGAATTAGATTTAGTTATAATCGGAGGGGGACCATCAGGTCTTACTGCAGCAATTTATGGAGCTAGAGCTAAGTTAAAAATGATATTATTAGAAGAAAAAATTATAGGAGGTCAGATAAATAATAGTTATACTATAGAAAATTATCCGGGATTTCCAAAGATAAGTGGTCAAGACCTAGCAAAACTTTTAAAAAAACATGCAGAATCCTTAAATATTAATATAGATGAATTTGATTTAATTAAAACTATAAAGTTATCAGATAAAGAAAAAATAATAGAAACAGAAAATTACATTTATAAACCTAAAACAATAATAATTGCAACTGGAGCATCACCTAAAAAGTTGCCTGCTAAGCATGCAGATAAGTATGAAGGAAGAGGTGTTCATTATTGTGCTGTATGCGATGGAGCGATATATCAAAATAAAGAAATAGGAGTTGTCGGTGGAGGAAATGCTGCATTAGAAGAAGCGATCTTTTTAACAAAATTTGCGAAAAAAGTTATTATAATTAGGAGACATGATTATTTTAATGGAGAAAAAGCTTTAATAGAAGAGGTGATGAATCATCCTAAAATTGAAGTTAAGTTTAATGAAGACCTTATTGAACTAAAAGGAGGAAATTTTTTAGAGAAGGTGATACTTAAAAATGTTAACACTGGTGAAGTTACAGAGTTAGATTTAGATGCTATTTTTGGATATATTGGAACTGAACCAAAAACCTTAGGGTTAGATGATTCCATAAAATTAAGTGATCATGGTTATATACTTACAAATGAAGATATGGAAACAAACATAAAAGGAGTATATGCAATCGGAGATGTTCGTGAAAAAAAATATAGACAAATTACAACAGCTGTAGCTGATGGGACAATAGCACTTTTAAATGCAGAAAAATATATATTTCAAAATAAATAATATCAATCTAGTTTAGAAAGTTTGAAGATGAATAATATTAGAATATAGACAATATTAATAAATATAGGTCTGAAAATAACATTATTCTATTATTTTCAGGCCTAGATTTATGACTATAATATTGTTGGAATTTATTTAGAAATAGCTTTATTAATAGCAATTTTATCAAAACCAATAATAATATGATTATCAATATCTAAAACGGGCACTCCCATTTGTTTAGATTTATTTATCATTTCTTCTCGGGCAATCATATCATCTTGGACATTAAATTCTTTAAATTCAACATTTTTAGATTTTAGATAATCCTTTACCTTAACACACCAAGGACAAGATTCTGTAGTATAAATTTTGATCATAAAAAAACCTCCTTAAATAATAATAATTATTATTTAATTATTATAACGTTTTATAAGTTATATCTCAATAGTATGTATTATAAGTTTTATTTTATTAAATTACCATTTTCGAGATTTGAATTTAGAATCATGTTAGAGAATTCATTTTGTGAATAAATATTGTTGAAATTATTATTTAAGGTATTTTGTTGGTTACTTCTTAATATATTTTTACCAGAAATATTAATATTTTCAAAATAATCTTTATTTAACATATAATCATCTCCTTAAAGTTATATAAATAGTTTCTCTAATAAACAAAATATTTATACAAAGATACATGAACTAAGATACAGAGTATATTTAATGAAATTAATTTTATATATGGATAAATTTTTATTTTAATATAATATTTACTTGGAGATAAAGCACTTGTTTTTGCTGATAATTTTTATTAAATGGTATAATTAATATAAAAGTTTATGTTATTATAAAATTATTAATTATATATATAGTAATTTTGAATCTTATGATAAAGAAAGGAAAATATATGGCTAAAATAAAGTCTGTATACATTTGTCAACAATGTGGATATGAATCTCCTAAATGGCTAGGAAAATGTCCTTCATGTAGCAGTTGGAATACATTTAATGAAGAATTAAAAAATAATGATAAAGCAATTTCTGCATTAAAAGTTAATAGTATAGTGCAAAATAATTCTCCTAAAACTATTACTGAAATACAATCAGGAGAAAAAGAACGTTATGATACTGGAATTAATGAACTTAATAGAGTTTTAGGTGGAGGATTGGTTAAAGGTTCTTTAACATTAATATCAGGAGACCCTGGAATAGGAAAGTCAACATTATTATTACAAACTGCAAATAACATTTCTCTAAAATATGGAAAGGTACTTTATGTTTCAGGAGAAGAATCAGAGGAGCAGATAAAAATCAGAGGAGATAGATTGGGAGTAAATAGTTCAGATTTATTTATAGTATCCGAAACTAACTTAGAGGCTATTTCCGTATATATTGAACAGCTGAATCCTAAATTTGTTATTATAGATTCAATTCAAACTATATTTAAAGATAATATTTCATCAGCGCCAGGAAGTGTTTCACAAGTTAAAGAATGTTCTAATACTATTATGAGAATGTGTAAGAAAAGTAATGTACCATTCTTTTTAGTTGCACATGTAACAAAACAAGGGGAATTAGCAGGTCCAAGAGTCTTAGAACATATGGTAGATACTGTATTATATTTTGAAGGTGAGCGAACAGAAGAATATAGAATTCTAAGAACTATGAAAAATCGTTTTGGAACTACCAGTGAAATAGGGGTTTTTGAAATGGAGCAAGAAGGGTTAATAGAGGTATTTGATCCTTCTAAAATATTTTTGGAAGACACAAGCTTTAATCAAGAAGGTTCAGTAGTAATTGGTATTATGGAGGGGACTAGACCTATATTAGTAGAAATCCAAGCACTAGTAACTGAAACTAATGCACCAATGCCAAGGAGAACAGCAGTAGGAATTGATAATCAAAGATTAAGTCTAATTTTAGCGGTTTTAGAAAAGAAATTAAAGCTACCTTTTTATAACAAGGATGTTTATGTAAATGTAGTAGGAGGATTTAGCATAGATGGGACAGCGGCTGATTTAGGTTTAGCATTAGCATTGTTATCTAGTGCCAAGTCAAGAAACTTTAAATTAGAAAAAACACTTATTGTTGGTGAAGTAGGATTAACGGGGGAAATAAGGCCGATATCATCAACCGAAAGACTAGTTAAAGAAGCTGAAAAATTAGGATTTAGAAATGTAATTATTCCAGAAAGAAATAAAGAAAAGGTAAAAACTGATAGTATAAATGTAATAGGAGTTGGACATTTAAAGGAAGTAATAAGTAAGATATTTTAAAGAAGAATAGGTGAGTGTATGAGAATAGAAAAGGGAATGAAAATAAAAGATACATTAAAGATGATGTGCCCAGGCACTCAGCTAAGAGAAGGACTTGAAAATATATTAAGGGCCAAAACTGGTGGATTAATTGTAATTGGAGATAGTAAAGAAGTAATGAGTACAGTAGATGGTGGGTTTACTATCAATTCAGATTACAGTCCTTCTTATGTATACGAATTAGCTAAGATGGACGGGGCAATTGTAATAAGTGAAGATTTAAAAAGAATTGTATGTGCAAATGCACAGTTAATACCGGATGCATCTATAATGACATATGAAACAGGAACACGTCATAGAACTGCACAAAGAATTGCAAAACAAACTAACAATATAGTAATTGCTATATCTCAAAGAAGAAACATAATAACCATTTATAAAGGTGATATAAAATATGTGTTAAAGGAAAGCAGTATAATTTTAGCTAGAGCAAATCAAGCTATTCAAACATTAGAAAAATATGTAGCTGTATTAGAACGCGTTATTAATAACTTAAATTTATTAGAATTTCAAGATTTAACTACTCTTTTTGATGTAGTTACAGCAATTCAGAGAACAGAAATGGTTATGAGAATTGTTGAAGAAATTAATATGTATATTTTAGAACTAGGTAATGAAGGTAGACTTATTTCTATGCAACTTAGTGAATTAATTAAACATATAGAACGTGATGGAATATTATTGATTAGAGACTATTGTAAAGAAGAGTCTACATATAGCGAAGTATATGAACAAATACAAAAATTAAGTGCGATAGAGATTCTAGATTTAGATTCTATTGCAAGGGTATTAGGTTATGCAGGAGTTCCACTTATTGATACACTTATATCTCCTAAAGGTTATAGAATATTAAGTAAGGTTCCAAGAATACCATCAAATGTAATAGATAATTTAATTAAAGAATTTAGAGAATTAAATAGTGTAATAGAAGCAGATACTGATGAACTTGATAATGTAGAGGGTATAGGTGAAGCTAGAGCAAAAGCTATTAAAAATGGGTTAAAAAGAATAAAAGAGCAAATATTTTTAAATAAAGAGATATAAGAGAAGTTTAGACACATTAAAAAAATAATAGACTAGTATGCTAGTTTATTTAATCTGTTATTTTATAGGCCTTATATTAATAAAATAAAAAATGGCATTATTAATACAAAAAAATCGGCGTTATTATTAAAGTAAGCCGATTTTTTTATTTAAATTATTATCTAAAAGTAAATTTACCCAGAGTATTTATCTTATTGTATTCTTTAATTAACACATCATATAAATTTATATCTAAATCATTACATAATGATGTTAAGTAGAAAAGATTATTACCCATCTCTCTTTCTATAATTTCACGGCAACTTTCACAAAGTTCTCCAGTTATATGAGTATTTAGACAATTACTCAAATTATCTAGGGAATCGTCTTCATTAGGTAAAGACTGTTTAGAAGCATTAATTTCCATACACCCACAATTAGTAACTGCTTTTGCAATAGCTCTATTCACTCTAGCACTAGATTCACTATATTTTGTAAGTATATCTAAAATACTTTTATGTCTTAACAAAGAATCATTTACGGAATTTTGAAAATCGTCAAATATTATATCTTTCATACGCCTCAACTCCTTGATATAATTTAATATTACTGTAAGGTAATTATAAATATTTTCAGACTATTTTGTCAATAATGGATTAAGAACTAGAATACATGTATATAATACAAAAGAATTATATTAATTAATAGGGGGATTTTAATAAACTTAATAAATTATTCATTTTAGATAAAGATATAGTATGATATAATTAATAGCAGTTAATACAAAGAATACATTAATATTAAATATTTACCGAGCAATTTAGGAAGGGGTGACTTATTTGTTAAAAAGGATAGTAAGAGGGATTTTTTCTGCCATAGGGTTAATGATTGGTTATATTATAGCAAGCTCTTTATTAAAGATACCTGATATTAGAGAAATAAAATATTTATCAACAGTAACTGGATCAATAGTATTTCTTGTGATTATTTCGTTATTATTTGGAATTATATTATTTATTATTTCACCGTCTATATATAAATCTATTTCTAATGTAGTTGAATATGTTGAAAAGAATATTCAAAAATTAACATTAACTGAAATTATTTGTGGAGCATTAGGTGCTGTTATAGCACTAATATTAATGACTTTTATAGCTAATCCTATAAATGGAATTCATGAATTTTTTGGGCCTATTTTATTTATATTATTAAATTTAGTAGCAGCCATAATAGGTGCGGATATATTAATAAAGAAAAAAGATGATATGATAGGACTTCTTGCGAATATAAAAAAACCAGTAGTTAAAGAAAAGAAATCTAAAAGTAATCCAGTTAAAGGGATAGCAAAAGTTTTAGATACATCAGTTATAATTGATGGAAGAATATTTGATATTTGTGAAACTGGGTTTATAGAAGGACCATTAGTAATACCAAATTTTGTATTAGATGAGTTAAGACATATATCAGATTCTTCAGATTCTTTAAAAAGAAATAGAGGACGAAGAGGGCTTGATATATTAAATAAAATACAAAAAGAACTCTCTATTGAAACACAAATCTGGGAGGGAGATTTTCCTAAGATAAATGAAGTTGATAGTAAGTTGTTAAAGCTTGCACAAACTTTAAACGGAAAAGTTATAACTAATGATTATAATTTAAATAAAGTAGCAGAAGTTCAGGGAGTACCTGTATTAAATATAAACGAATTATCAAATGCTATAAAGACGGTAGTGCTACCAGGAGAAGAAATGGTAGTCGATATGATTAAAGATGGAAAAGAGTCAACACAAGGTGTCGGCTATTTAGATGATGGAACGATGATAGTTGTAGAAGGCGGAAAGAAATACATTGGAGAGACAATTACTGTTATAGTTACATCAGTTTTACAAACGGCAGCAGGAAGAATGATTTTTGCAAAGCCTAAAGAAAATTAAAAGATAAGGAGACTTTTCTAAATGGTTAGTGCGATAGTAGTAGCTGGTGGAAGAGGTAAAAGAATGGGCACTGTTCAAAGCAAACAATATATTGATTTGAATGGCAAGCCCATTCTTTATTATACTATTAAAAAATTCTTAGAAAGTAAGTTAATAGATAATATTATTTTAGTAGTGCCAGCAGATGAAATAGAATATTGTAAAAAAGAAATTTTAGAATCTAATTTATTAAAAGTTAATAAAATAGTAGCAGGAGGAAAAGAAAGAAACGATTCAGTATTTAATGGATTAATTGAAGCAAAAGGTTCAGATGTTGTATTGATTCATGATGGAGTAAGACCTTTTGTATCAGATAGTATAATAGAACAAGCAATAAAATATGCTGAAAGATATGGAGCTGCAGCACCTGGTGTTATGCCTAAAGATACTATAAAACTTAAAGATAAAAATCAATTTTCGATAAATACTCTAAATAGAAGTGATTTAGTAGCAGTTCAAACCCCACAATCATTTAAGTTTGATCTAATTTATGATTGTCACAAAAGAATAAGAACAGAAAATGTTTTAGTAACTGATGATACTATGGTTGTTGAACATTTTGGAAATAAAGTTTATCTTTATGAGGGTGAGTATACTAATATAAAAATAACAACGCCGGAAGATTTAGTTATTGGAGAATATTTTATATCAAGATAGTCATTATACAATGTGTTGACAGCTAATTTACAAAAAGTTATAATGAATTAAGTTAATTATAAGAATATCAATATAAACGTTGATGAAGAATAGTAAAAATCATTTTTGCAGAGAGAAAATCCTTGGCTGTAAGATTTTCAACTAGATTTTGAACCAGCTTCGGAGTAATAGGAAAAAACTATCGGTTTAATACCGTTATCATTATTAGAGAACAAATTTAGGTGGTACCGCGAGTATAAGTTCGCCCTAATCATATAGGGTGGGCTTTTTTTGTTTCTTAAAAATCACTTTATATAAGGCACATTAAAGTGTCTAAAACTATTTATTTGGAGGAAATGTAATTATGAAAATGTCTAATATGCTAATATCTACATTAAGAGAGGTTCCAGCTGAAGCAGAAATTGATAGTCATAAACTTATGCTTAGATCAGGAATGATAAGAAAGATGGCTTCAGGTGTATATAATTATATGCCTTTAGGACTTAAAGCTCTTAAAAAAATCGAGGATATAATAAGAGAAGAAATGAATTTTGCAGGTGCACAAGAATTTTTAGCATCGGCTATGATTCCAGCAGAGTTATGGCAATCATCTGGAAGATGGGATGCTTATGGTGCAGAAATGTTTAGATTAAAAGATAGAAACGAAAGAGATTTTTGTTTAGGACCAACTCATGAAGAAGTATTTACTGATATGGCAAAAAATGAAATTAAATCATATAAGCAATTACCAGTAAATTTATATCAAATTCAAACTAAATATAGAGATGAACGTAGACCTAGATTTGGAGTTATGAGATCAAGAGAATTTATAATGAAAGATGCTTATAGCTTTGATAAAGATCAAGAAGGATTAGATGTTTCATATAATAAGATGTATGAGGCATATGTTAAAATATTCAATAGATGTGGTTTAGATGCAAAATGTGTTGAAGCAGACTCAGGAGCAATCGGTGGATCAAATTCAGCAGAATTTATGGTTAAATCAGAAGTTGGAGAAGATGATATTGTTTTTTGTAGTAAATGTGACTATGCTGCTAATATTGAAAAGGCAACTACAAAATTAGGAGAAGTTCAAAAAGAGGAACTAATGGAGTTAGAAAAACTATCTACTCCTGATAGCAGAGGGATAGATGAAGTATCAGAATTTTTAAATATATCTTCTAAAAAGACAGTTAAAACTTTATTATATAATGTTGATGGGAAAATTATTGCTGTATTTGTAAGAGGAGATAGAGAAGTTAATGAAGTTAAAGTTGCTAACGCTTCAAAGGCTTCAGGAGATATAGAAATGGCTTCTCATGAAGAGTACAAAAATGCAACAGGTTGTGATATTGGATTTGCTGGACCAATAGGTATAAAGGCTGATTTAATATTAGTAGATGAAGAAGTAAAGAATATGTATAACTTTGTAACAGGAGCAAATGAAACAGGATATCATATTAAAAATGTAAATTATGGACGTGACTTTGAAGGTGTAGTTGGAGATTATAGAAATGTAGAAGAAGGTGAATCTTGTCCGATTTGTGGAGAAAAAGTTACAATAGCTAGAGGTACAGAAGTAGGACATATTTTTAAATTAGGAACTAAATACTCAGAAGCTATGGATGCTAAATTTATCGATGAAAATGGTAAGGAAAAACCATTTATAATGGGATGCTATGGAATTGGAGTTACAAGAACAATGGCATCTATAATTGAACAACATAACGATGAAAATGGAATAATATGGCCATTGTCTGTTGCTCCATACCATATTTCGGTAATACCTGTAAATGTAAAAGATGAACAACAAGTTAAAATTGCTAATGATCTTTATGATCAATTGCTAAGATTGGGTGTTGAAGCATTATTAGATGATAGAAATGAAAGAGCCGGAGTTAAATTTAAGGATTCGGAAATAATGGGAATTCCTATGAGAGTAACAGTAGGAAAGAAAATTACAGAGGGAGAAGTAGAATTTAAACTTAGAAATGCTGAAATGGAAGTAATAAAAATAGAAGAAGTTTGTCAAAGAGTAAAAGGAGAATTTGATAAAAATAATTTAAAATTAAAATAATGTAGGAGGCAAGAATAAATGAAGATATTTAATACTTTAACGAGAAAAAAAGAAGAATTTATCCCTATTACTGAAGGGAAAGTTAAAATGTATGTTTGTGGACCTACGGTATATAATTTTTTTCATATAGGAAACGGAAGAACATTTATAGTATTTGATACTATTAGAAGATATTTTGAATACAGAGGATATGAAGTTTCATTTGTTCAAAATTTTACCGATATAGATGATAAAATGATTAAAAAAGCTAATGAAGAAGAAACAACTGTAAAAAATATTGGAGACAAATATATTGAAGAATATTATAAAGATGCTGATAGGCTTAATATAGAAAGAGCTACAGTAAATCCTAGAGCAACTGAATATATTACAGACATTATAGAATTTGTTAAATCGTTAGTGAATAGAGGATTTGCTTATGAAATTAACGGAGATGTATATTTTAGCACTAAAAAGTTTAATGAATATGGTAAGTTGTCAGGTCAAAATTTAGATGATTTACAAGCAGGTGCTAGAATTAATGTAGATGAAAGAAAGAATGATCCGATGGATTTTGCAATATGGAAAGCACAAAAGCTAGGTGAACCAGCATGGGAAAGTCCATGGGGACTTGGAAGACCAGGATGGCATATTGAATGTTCTTGTATGGCTAAAAAAATATTAGGAGAAACTATTGATATACATGGAGGTGGAATGGATTTAGCATTCCCACATCATGAAAATGAAATAGCACAAAGTGAAGCTCTAACAGGTGAAAATTTAGCTAATTATTGGATGCACTCAGCATTTGTTAATGTAGATAATAAAAAAATGTCAAAATCATTAAATAACTTTTTTACTGCTAGAGAAATACTTGAAAAATATGATGCTGATGTAGTAAGATTCTTAATGTTATCTGGACATTATAGAATCCAAATAAATTTTAGCCAAGATTTATTAGAATCAGCTAAAGCGTCAATTGAAAGATTATATAATTGCATAAATAACTTAGAAAACTTAATTGATGAAGTAAATGAGAATAAAATTAGTGAAGAAGAAGTAGTATATTTAAAATCATTAGATAAATATAGAGATAAATTTATTGAAAAAATGGATGATGATTTTAATACAGCAGATGCAATCTCAGTATTATTTGATTTAACTAAAGATATAAACAGCAATGTTGGAATTAATTCATCAAAAGAATTATGCGAAAAATCTTTATTAGTAATTAGAGAATTAGGTAAACCTCTTGGTATACTTCAAAAATCTACAAAGCAAGATTTAGATTCTGAAATACAAGCATTAGTTGATCAAAGACAACAAGCTAGAAAAGATAGAGATTTTGCTTTAGCAGATAAGATAAGAGATGATTTAAAAAATAGAGGAATTGTTTTAGAAGATACTCCTCAAGGTGTTAGATGGAAAAAGGTAGATTAGATGTATAGGGCTGCAATTTGCAGCCCTTAATTTAAAGGAGAACTAATATGTTAGATGACTTAAAAGTAAAAGAATTTAGTAAAGATAAAGCACGAATGCTTAATCCACTTCAATTGGCATTAATAGGCGATGGTGTATATGAAATTTTTATAAGGACTTATATTTTATCAGAAAATGAATCATTAAATGCAAATAAGATGCATAAAAAAGCAATTAGATATGTGAAGGCTCAAGGTCAAGCACTTATAATGCACAATATAGAAAGTTTGTTAACAGAGGAAGAGCTTGGTGTATATAAAAGAGGGAGAAATGCTAAATCTCCAACTGTACCAAAGAATGCAGATGTAAGAGATTATAGAATGGCAACAGGATTTGAGGCATTAGTTGGATATTTATATCTTATTGGTAATAAAGAAAGATTAGAATTTATTTTAAGCAAAAGTATAGAAGTTTTAAATGAAAAAGAGGTGTAGAACTAATGAAAGAAAAAGCAAGAGGCTCAAAAAGAATACATAACAAAGATAAAATATTTAATAAACCAGAAGTAGAAGAAAGAGAAGACTTAGTAATTGGTAGAAATGCAGTAATTGAAGCTTTAAAAACAGATAGAAATATAGAAGTCTTATATTTAGCTAATTCTAAACTTGAAGGTTCAATAAATGCTATTGTTAAATTAGCAAAAGAAAAGAAGATTTTAATTAAAGAAGTTGATAAAAAGAAATTAGATAGTTTATGTAATGGGGCAGTACATCAAGGTGTTATTGCTAAAGTAACTCCTTATAAATATGCGGAAGTGTCAGATATATTATCTTTAGCAGAAGAAAGAGGAGAGAAACCTTTTATAGTTATTTTAGATGAAGTAGAAGATCCTCATAATTTAGGATCAATTATAAGAACAGCAGAATTGTTTGGAGTTCATGGTATTATTATACCTAAAAGAAGAAGTGCTTCAGTTAGTACAATGGTATATAAATCTTCAGTTGGAGCAATAGAACATGTTAAGGTTGCAAAAGTCACAAATTTAAATGCTGTAATAGATGAATTAAAAGAAAAAGGTATTTGGATATATGGTGCAGATATTAGAGCGGAAGAATATAGTTATCAAACAGATTTTAGTGGACCATGTGCACTTATCATTGGAAATGAAGGAAAAGGAATATCTAAGTTAACACTAAAAAAATGTGATAAGTTAATAAAAATACCTATGGTTGGTAAGATTAATTCTTTAAATGCTTCAGTAGCAGGTGGTATAATGATGTATGAAGTATTAAAAGGGCGTTTAAGATAAGAGAGAGGTACTATTGTGAAAATTATTTTTGTTGATGGGTATAATGTTATAAACAGTTGGCCAGATTTAAAAATAAAAAAAGAATATAGTTTTGATGGTGCTAGAAAATCTTTAATAGATGCTATGCATAACTATGGAGTGTATAATGATTGCAAAGTTATAGTGGTTTTTGATGCACATAAGGTAGCTGGCAGTATTAAAAAAGTAGAAAATCTTAATAAGAATTTAGAAATAGTTTTTACTAAAGATGGAGAAACTGCAGATAGCTATATAGAAAAAGAAGTGAATTATTTAGGTAGAAAATATGAAGTTATTGTTGTAACTTCTGATTGCTTAGAACAACAAACTATTTTCCAAAGAGGGGCAGTTAGAATGTCATCTTTAGAGTTTTATAATGAAGTTATAAATGTTGAAAAATCAATAAGGAATAAAACAAATAACAATAAACCATTAGATAGAAATAGTTTGAGTGATAATATAGAGTTAGATGTTTTGAAAAAATTAGAAAAAATCAGGAGAAGTCAGTAAAATACATTGACTAACGTATTTTTGCTAGGGTATAATTGTTTACATAAAGTTACACATTATTATAAAAGGAGAAAGTTGAGAGTGGATATTGGGTGAATTTTTAGAGTTTAAAGAAAAATTAGATGAAGAAATAGTACTAGAAGCTAAAAAAGGTAATACTAGAGCACAAGAG
This sequence comes from Clostridium weizhouense, assembly GCF_019431045.1. Classification (GTDB taxonomy): domain Bacteria; phylum Bacillota; class Clostridia; order Clostridiales; family Clostridiaceae; genus Clostridium; species Clostridium weizhouense. Next base: position 25,498 of record NZ_JAHXPT010000007.1, read on the forward strand.
TACTTAATTTCAAAATATGAAAATTTTGTAAAGTCGAAGGCGAAGTCTTATTTCTTGATAGGTGCAGATAAAGAGGATATTTATCAAGAAGGTATGATAGGATTATATAAAGCAATAAGAGACTTTAAGCCTGATAAATTAACATCATTTAAAGCCTTTGCAGAATTATGTGTGACTAGACAAATCATAACAGCAATTAAAACTGCTACAAGGCAAAAACATATTCCATTGAACACATATATTTCACTAAATAAGCCTATATATGAAGAAGAGTCTGAAAGAACATTGTTAGATGTTTTAGCTGGAATAAAAATTTCGGATCCAGAAGAGTTAGTTATAAGTAAAGAACATATGGACGATATTGAAGCAGCTATAGCAAAAGTTTTATCAGATTTGGAATTAGAGGTTCTTATGTCTTATTTAGATGGGAAGTCTTATCAAGAGATTGCATGTGATTTAGATAGACATTCAAAATCAATTGATAATGCTTTACAGAGAGTTAAAAGAAAGCTAGAAAAATGCTTAAATATAAAGTAATTAATTTATATTGACAAACAAAACGAATAATAGTAAACTTTATAATTGGTATATCAAGAAAATCGTGAGTTTGAGTGCTCACGTAGCTCAGTAGGTAGAGCGTCGCCTTGGTAAGGCGGAGGTCGTCGGTTCAATCCCGATCGTGAGCTCCAATTATAAAAAATAAAAAACACTAGGCAAGGTTTATTAAAGGATAAGAGGAGGATTTTACAATGTCAAAAGCAAAATTTGAGAGAAGTAAACCACACGTAAATATTGGAACAATCGGTCACGTAGACCATGGTAAGACTACATTAACGGCTGCAATCACAACAGTTTTAGCAAACAGAGGATATGCAGAAGCATTTAACTATGCAGATATCGATAAGGCTCCAGAAGAAAAAGAAAGAGGAATCACAATCAATACTGCACACGTTGAATACGAAACAGAAAACAGACACTATGCTCACGTTGACTGTCCAGGACATGCTGACTATGTTAAGAACATGATTACAGGAGCAGCACAAATGGATGGAGCTATCCTAGTATGTTCAGCAGCAGATGGTCCAATGCCACAAACAAGAGAACATATCCTACTAGCATCAAGAGTTGGAGTTGACTACATCGTAGTATTCTTAAACAAAGCAGATATGGTAGATGACGAAGAATTATTAGAATTAGTTGAAATGGAAGTTAGAGAATTATTAAGCGAATATAACTTCCCAGGAGATGATATTCCAGTAATTAAGGGTTCAGCATTACAAGCATTAGAAAACCCAACAGATGAAGCTAAAATAGCTCCAATCTTAGAATTAATGGAAGCAGTAGATAGCTACATTCCAACTCCAGAAAGAGCAACTGATAAACCATTTATCATGCCTATCGAAGATGTATTTACAATCACAGGTAGAGGAACAGTTGCAACTGGTAGAGTTGAAACTGGAGTACTTCACGTAGGAGACGAAGTTGAAATCGTAGGATTAAGTGAAGAAAAGAGAAAGACTACAGTAACAGGAATCGAAATGTTCAGAAAGTTATTAGATGAAGCACAAGCTGGAGATAATATAGGAGCATTATTAAGAGGTGTTCAAAGAACTGATATCGAAAGAGGTCAAGTATTATCTTTACCAAATTCAGTACACCCACACACAAACTTTGTAGGTCAAGTATACGTACTTAAAAAAGAAGAAGGTGGAAGACATACTCCATTCTTTGATGGATATAGACCACAATTCTACTTCAGAACAACAGACGTTACAGGATCAATAAAATTACCAGATGGAATGGAAATGGTAATGCCAGGAGATCACATTGATATGAAAGTTGAATTAATCACTCCAGTAGCTATGGATGAAGGATTAAGATTCGCTATCAGAGAAGGGGGAAGAACTGTAGGTTCAGGAGTTGTTACTAGCATAGCTAAATAATAGCTTAACTTAATTTAAATAAAATCAAAAAAATATAATAGGACTAGGTGTTTAAACCTGGTCCTTTCCAAAGAGTATTGACATTTTACATATTCTATGATATTGTGTAAAAAGTAACGCTTAAATAAATAAGAGACTGAATCTCTTATTGAATATATATAAAAGTGGAGGTGCAGTTGTGAGAACAAAAATAACTTTAGCATGCACAGAGTGTAAACAAAGAAATTACGATTCAATGAAAAATAAAAAGAATAACCCAGATAGATTAGAAATGAAGAAATACTGTAAGTTTTGTAAAAAACACACACTTCATAGAGAAACTAAGTAGTCAATATAAGGTGCGACATATACTTATTAATTTTTAAGGATGTGAAGTTATGTCAGTAAGTAATAGTGTAAAAACTAAGGAGACTGCTAAAAAAAGCAGTTTATTTGGTTTTTTTAGAGAGGTTAAGGCAGAAGTTAAAAGAATAACTTGGCCTTCAAAGGATGAGACAAAGAAAGCATTTATTGCAGTGGTTATATTCGGCATAATATATATTATATTAGTTGGCGGATTAGATTTTATTTTCAAGAACCTCTTTGAAATGATTTTTAATATTAAGTAAAAGGAGGTTTAGGTGATATTTAACTCACCTGATAAGTATGAGTGATAGAGCAAGATGGTATGTAGTACATACATATTCTGGATACGAAAATAAGGTTAAAGCAAACCTCGAAAAAGCAATTGAAAACAGAAATCTTGAATCATTAATTCATGATATGCAAGTACCAATGGAAGAAGTGATTGAAGAGAAAGATGGAAAACAAAAAGTCTCATTAAAGAAAAAATTTCCTGGTTATGTACTTATAAAGATGGTAATGACTGATGAATCTTGGTATGTTGTAAGAAATACAAGAGGAGTTACAGGATTTGTAGGACCAGGATCAAAGCCTGTTCCACTTTCTGAAGAAGAAGTTGAATCGATGGGAGTTTTAGAAATGCCTGTTGAAATTGACTTAGAAGTAGGAGAAAGTATAAGAATTATCTCTGGACCTTTAAGAGATTCAGTAGCTAAAATTCAAGAGATAATTTTAGATAAGAGAAAAATAAAGGCTTTAGTAGACATGTTTGGCAGAGAGACTCTTGCCGAATTAGACTTTAATCAAGTTGAAAAATTAGTTTAATATAAACTGATTTTAATTAAGTGGGAGGACTAGAAGTCCGTATATACCACAGTATAGGAGGAATAACAAAAATGGCTAAGAAAGTAACTGGAATGATTAAACTTCAACTTCAAGCAGGTAAGGCAACACCAGCACCACCAGTTGGTCCAGCATTAGGTCAACATGGTGTAAACATAATGGGATTCTGTAAGGAGTTTAATGCTAAAACTGCAAATCAAGCTGGATTAATAATACCAGTAGTTATAACAGTTTACCAAGACAGATCTTTTAGTTTCATATTAAAGACTCCTCCAGCTGCTGTTCTAATCAAAAAAGAATTAGGATTAGAAAGCGGATCAGGAGTGCCTAATAGAACAAAAGTAGGTAGTTTAACTAAAGATCAAGTAAGAAAAATTGCCGAAACTAAAATGCCAGACTTAAATGCTGCTAACATCGAATCAGCTATGAGAATGATCGAAGGTACAGCAAGAAGTATGGGAGTAACAATTCAAGAGTAATTCGTAAAAATAAGTGGGAGGTCAAAACCGTTAATACCACAGAGGAGGCTTATTTATGGGAAAGAAATATGTTGAAAGTGCAAAGTTAATAGATAAAAGTGCTTTATATAATCCAACAGAAGCATTAGACTTAACTGTAAAAACTGCAAAAGCAAATTTTGATGAAACTATTGAGTTACATGTAAGACTTGGTGTTGATCCAAGACATGCAGACCAACAAGTAAGAGGAGCAGTTGTATTACCTAATGGAACTGGTAAAACAGTAAGAGTTCTTGTATTTGCTAAAGGAGATAAAGCTACAGAAGCTCAAGAAGCTGGAGCAGATTTCGTAGGAGCTGAGGAATTAGTTCAAAAGATCCAAACTGAAAACTGGTTTGATTATGATGTTGTAGTTGCAACTCCAGATATGATGGGTGTAGTTGGTAGAATTGGTAGAGTTTTAGGACCTAAAGGATTAATGCCAAACCCTAAATCAGGAACAGTAACATTTGATGTTGCTAAAGCAATTGCTGAAATTAAAGCAGGTAAGGTTGAGTACAGAGTAGATAAAACTGCTATAGTTCACTGCCCAATAGGAAAGAAATCTTTTGGTACTGAAAAGTTAAAAGAAAACTTTGCTACATTAATGGAAGCTTTAGTTAAAGCTAAACCAGCAGCAGCTAAAGGACAATACTTAAAATCAATAACTGTTTCAAGTACAATGGGACCTGGAGCAAAAATTAATCCTACAAGAGTATTAGATTAGTATTGACATAATTAATGAAGTATGATAAAATACTTTTTGTTGTGAAAAGTTAAATATTTTTTCCATAGACAGTAGGTGCGTAAGCATAAGGTATAACTACCTACCGAGGATATATAGTAATTAAGTTTATTATAGGTCTTCTCTGTCTATGGGAAGATCTTTTTTAATAGAAATAAGCAGTTTAAAGACTGTGAGGAGGTGGACTGTAGTAATGAATAAGAACAGACAACTTAAAGAAGCAAAGGTTGCTGAGATTAAAGAAAAGTTAGAAAAATCAAAAGCTGTCGTTTTTGCTAAATATCAAGGATTAACTGTTGAAGAAGATACACTTCTTAGAAAGAACTTAAGAGAAGTTGGAGTTGAATATAAAGTATATAAAAATACTTTAGTTACTTTAGCTGCTAAAGAATTAGGTTTAGATGGTGCTGTTGAATATTTAGAAGGACCAATAGCTATTGCATTTGGATACGAAGACGTTACTGTTGGAGCAAGAGTTTTAAATGATTTTGCTAAAGATCATAAGAAATTAGAATTAAAAGCTGGTATCGTAGAAGGAGAAGTCTACGATTCAGAAAAAATCAAACAACTTGCAACAATACCTTCAAAAGAAGTACTTATTGCAAAACTTCTTGGAAGTATCAAATCTCCACTATCAAATCTTGCATACTTATTAAGTGCAATTAAAGATAGTAAGGATGCTGAATCAGCAGAATAATTAAAAAATAAAATTTTATGAAAAAATTTCGGAGGTGCTATTAAAATGACAAGAGAAGATATCATTCAAGCTATAAAAGAAATGAGCGTTTTAGAATTAAATGAATTAGTAAAAGCTTGCGAAGAAGAATTTGGAGTAAGCGCTGCTGCTCCAGTTGCAGTTGCAGGTGGTGCAGTTGCAGGTGGTGCTGCTGAAGAAAAAACTGAATTTGATGTAGTATTAGCTAACGCTGGTGCAAACAAAATTAAAGTTATCAAGGCAGTAAGAGAATTAACTGGATTAGGATTAAAAGAAGCTAAAGAAATAGTTGATGGAGCTCCTAAGACATTAAAAGAAGCTGTTTCTAAAGAAGAAGCTGAAGACATGAAAGCTAAATTAGCTGAAGTTGGAGCTGAAGTAGAAGTTAAATAGTTTAATTTCTTAAATATAAAAAGGTGCTGATTATAGCACCTTTTTTAAACTCATTTTATAAAGCTATATAAAATGTTCATTTAAAAAGTGAGTATTCTATATAGCTTTATAGTTATAAAAATGTCAGTATGGTTTAGTTTTTAACTTGAAAATAAAATATTGACAATGAAAATTTTATGTGATAGTATCATATAATGTACTTAACCATGATAATGGATAAGTGTATATTCATGGGAAAAAAAGTATAATTTGCGAATAAGTGGTTATACTGAAAGAAGACGCTGTCCGAAAGCATAAATCCTTAGGGAGAGTATGTTTTTGGTTATTTTAGTTTATACAAGGGGTGAAAGTTGATGGTACATCCTGTCCAAGTTGGAAAAAGAACAAGAATGAGTTTTGGTAAAGTTAAAGATGTTACCGAAATGCCAAATCTGATTGAAGTACAATTAGATTCATATCAATGGTTTTTAAAAGAAGGATTACATGAAGTATTTGATGATATTAATCCGATTACAAATTTTACTGGTAATCTAGTTTTAGAATTTGTAGATTACAAACTTGATATGGATAATATCAAATATTCTGTTGAAGAATGTAAAGAAAGAGATTCAACGTATGCAGCACCGTTAAAAGTTTCAGTAAGATTACAAAACAATGAAACTGGTGAAATTAAGGAACAAGAAGTTTTTATGGGTGATTTCCCATTAATGACAGAACAAGGTACTTTTATAATTAATGGTGCAGAAAGAGTTATTGTTAGCCAATTGGTAAGATCACCAGGCGTGTATTACAATTACTCTATTGATAAAACAGGTAAAAAATTATATTCAGCTACTGTAATTCCAAATAGGGGTGCGTGGTTAGAGTATGAAACAGACTCTAATGATATTATTTATGTAAGGATTGATAAGACAAGAAAACTACCAATTACTATTTTAGCTAGAGCTATGGGATTTGGAAGTGATCAAGAATTATTAGATTTCTTTGGAGAAGATGAAAGATTTAGAGCAAGTATTGAAAAGGATAATACTAAGACTAAAGAAGAAGCACTACTTGAAATATATAAGAGATTAAGACCAGGTGAGCCACCAACAGTAGATAGTGCAATATCATTAATAGACTCACTATTTTTTGACGCTAAAAGATATGATTTATCTAGAGTTGGAAGATACAAATTTAATAAGAAACTTGCATTAAATTTAAGAATTACAAATCAAATAGCAGCAAGTGATATTATAAATCCTTCAACAGGCGAAATTATGATTGAAAAAGGTCAAAAAATAAGCAGACTATTAGCAGAAGATATTCAAAATGCTGGTGTTAAAACAGTTGATGTATTAGTTGACGACAAAATTGTTAGAGTTATCAGTAATCATTTTGTTGATATAACTAAGCAAGTGCCTTTTGACGTATCTGATTTACAAATAAAAGAATTAGTACATTATCCAACTTTAAGAGAAATATTAGATAATTTCTCTGATGAAGATAGTATTAAAGAAGAAATAAAGAAGAATATAAGTAGACTTATTCCAAAACATATTATAAGAGATGACATATTTGCAACTATTAGTTATGAATTAGGTTTGCCTTATGGAATAGGTTATGTTGATGATATAGACCATTTAGGTAATAGAAGATTAAGATCAGTAGGAGAATTATTACAAAATCAATTTAGAATTGGTTTATCAAGAATGGAAAGAGTAGTTAAGGAAAGAATGACTATTCAAGACCAAGAATCTATTACTCCTCAAATGTTAATTAATATAAGACCAGTTGCGGCATCTATTAAAGAATTCTTTGGTAGTTCTCAATTATCACAATTCATGGATCAAACAAATCCATTATCTGAATTAACACATAAAAGAAGATTGTCTGCATTAGGACCAGGAGGTCTTTCAAGAGAAAGGGCTGGTTTTGAAGTTAGAGACGTTCACCATTCTCATTATGGTAGAATGTGTCCTATTGAAACACCAGAAGGTCCAAATATAGGACTTATTAACTCTTTAGCTACATTTGCAAGAGTTAATGAATATGGATTTATTGAAACTCCATATAGAATTGTAGATAAAGAAAATGCTAGAGCAACAGATGAAATTAGATATTTTACTGCTGATGAAGAAGATCAATATCTAATTGCACAAGCAAAAGAACCATTAGATGAAAATGGGTATTTTATAGATAAAAAAGTTACGGTAAGATACTTAGAAGATGTATTAGTTGTTCCAGCTAATGATGTTGATTTAATGGATGTTTCAGCTAGACAAATAGTATCAGTAGCTACAGCTATGATACCTTTCTTAGAAAATGATGATGCATCAAGAGCACTTATGGGATCAAACATGCAACGTCAAGCGGTTCCATTATTAAAGCCACAAGCACCTATTGTTGGAACAGGAATAGAGTTTAAGGCAGCAGTAGATTCAGGAGTACTTCCAAAAGCAAGAAATGCAGGGGTTGTTACTTATGTGTCTGCTAATGAAATCCGTGTTAAGAGAGATTCAGATGGGGGAACAGATACTTATAGACTATTAAAGTTTAAAAGAAGTAACCAAAGTAGTTGCATAAATCAAAGACCTATAGTAAGTACTGGGGAAATTGTATTTAAAAATCAAGTTCTTTCGGATGGACCTTCAACTGACTTAGGAGAAATAGCACTAGGAAAGAACATAAGAATGGGCTTTATAACTTGGGAAGGTTATAACTACGAAGATGCTATGCTTATTTCTGAAGAATTAGTAAGAGAAGATGTATTTACTTCTATGCATATCGAAGAATATGAATGTGAAGCTAGAGACACTAAACTTGGACCTGAAGAAATAACAAGAGATATACCTAATGTAAGTGAGGATGCACTTAAAGATATAGATGATAGAGGTATAATCAGAATAGGTGCTGAAGTAAGATCAGGAGACATATTGGTTGGTAAGGTTACACCAAAGGGTGAAACTGAACTTACAGCAGAAGAAAGATTATTAAGAGCAATCTTTGGAGAAAAAGCTAGAGAAGTAAGAGATACTTCGCTAAGAGTTCCTCATGGAGAAGCTGGGATAATAGTTGATATAAAAGTATTTACAAGGGAAAATGGAGATGAATTAAATCCAGGAGTAAATGAACTTGTAAGATGTTATATAGTTCAAAAAAGAAAAATTTCAGTTGGAGATAAAATGGCAGGACGTCATGGTAATAAGGGGGTTATCTCTAGAATATTACCGGAAGAAGATATGCCATTCTTACCAGATGGTAGACCGTTACAAATATGCTTAAATCCACTAGGTGTACCTTCACGTATGAATATCGGTCAGGTACTTGAAGTTCATTTAGGTTGGGCTTCTAGTCAATTAGGTTGGCATATAGCAACACCAGTATTTGACGGAGCAACTGAAAGTGAAATAGAAGAATGCTTAGAAAAAGCAGGGTATAATGCAAATGGAAAAACTGTATTATATGATGGAAGAACTGGTGAAGCATTTGATAATCCAGTTACTGTTGGTATAATGTATATCTTAAAGCTTGCGCATTTAGTTGATGATAAGATACATGCTAGATCAACAGGACCATATTCATTAGTTACACAACAACCACTAGGAGGAAAAGCTCAATTTGGTGGTCAAAGATTTGGAGAAATGGAAGTTTGGGCATTAGAAGCTTATGGAGCAGCTCATACATTACAAGAAATATTAACTGTTAAATCAGATGATGTTGTAGGTAGAGTTAAAACATATGAGGCTATTGTTAAAGGTGAAAATATACCAGAACCAGGAGTTCCAGAATCATTTAAAGTACTTATTAAAGAACTTCAAGCATTATGCTTAGATGTTAAAGTTTTAAATGAAGATAACCAAGAAGTTAGCTTAAGAGAAACTGTTGATGAAGAAATGGCAGATTTAGAAGTTAACATAGAAGGTGCAGAAGAAGTTGTGCCAACTGAGAATGTTGAAGAATTAGATGATGGTTATAAAGAAGAAGATTCCGAGGAAATGGATTATGATGAAAATTTCGAAATAGTAGAATTCGAGGATGATTTAGAACTAGATGATTTTAATGATGAACACTAATTTTGAAGGGAGGATTTACCCTTGTTTGAGTTAAATAATTTTGATGCCATGCAAATTGGCTTAGCATCTCCAGGACAAATAAGAGAGTGGTCAAGAGGAGAAGTTAAAAAACCGGAAACTATTAATTACAGAACATTAAAACCAGAAAAAGATGGTCTTTTCTGTGAGAGAATATTTGGACCTATGAAAGACTGGGAATGTCATTGTGGAAAATACAAGAGAGTAAGATATAAAGGTATAGTTTGTGACAGATGTGGAGTTGAAGTTACAAAATCTAAGGTAAGAAGAGAAAGAATGGGGCATATAGAACTGGCTGCCCCAGTTTCTCACATTTGGTATTTCAAAGGAATTCCATCAAGAATGGGATTGTTAATGGATATGTCACCAAGAGCTTTAGAAAAAGTTTTATATTTTGCATCTTATATAGTAATAGACCCTAAAGAAACTTCTTTATTAAAGAAACAACTTCTTAATGAAAAAGAATATAGAGAAGCTGTAGATAAATATGGAGAAGATAGCTTCATTGCTGGAATGGGTGCAGAGGCTATTCAAGAATTACTAGGAGAAATTGATTTAGAAGCTTCTGCTAAAGAACTTAAAGAAGAACTTAAGCAAAGCACTGGTCAAAAGAGAGTAAGAATAATAAGAAGATTAGAAGTTGTAGAATCTTTTGCTAAATCAGGTAATGATCCTAAATGGATGATTATAAATGTAATACCAGTAATTCCACCTGATTTAAGACCTATGGTTCAATTAGATGGTGGTAGATTTGCAACATCTGATTTAAATGATTTATATAGAAGAGTTATTAATAGAAATAATAGATTAAAGAAACTATTAGATTTAGGAGCACCAGATATAATTGTTAGAAATGAAAAAAGAATGCTTCAAGAAGCAGTAGATGCTCTTATTGATAATGGTAGAAGAGGTAGACCTGTAACAGGGCCAGGTAATAGACCTTTAAAATCTCTTTCGGATATGTTAAAGGGTAAACAAGGTAGATTTAGACAAAACTTACTTGGTAAAAGAGTTGATTACTCTGGTAGATCTGTTATTGTTGTTGGTCCAGAACTTAAAATGTATCAATGTGGTCTTCCAAAAGAAATGGCTTTAGAACTATTTAAACCATTTGTAATGAAAAAATTAGTTCAAGATGGAATTGCTCATAATATAAAGAGTGCAAAGAGAATGGTTGAAAGAGTATTACCACAAGTATGGGATGTATTAGAAGAAGTTATTACAGATCATCCAGTGTTACTTAACCGTGCTCCGACTCTACATAGATTAGGAATTCAAGCATTCCAACCAGTATTAGTAGAAGGTAGAGCAATTAAACTTCATCCATTAGCATGTACAGCATACAATGCCGATTTCGATGGTGATCAAATGGCTGTTCACGTTCCGTTATCAGTAGAAGCTCAAGCAGAAGCTAGATTCTTAATGTTAGCAGCTGGAAACATTCTTAAGCCGTCAGATGGTAAACCAGTATGTGTACCTACACAAGATATGGTTCTTGGATCTTACTATTTAACAATGGATAGAACTGGAGCTAAAGGTGAAGGTATGGTCTTCTCAAGTAAAGATGAAGCTATAATGGCTTATGAATCTAAAAATATAGAAATTCATGCACAAATTAATGTTAGATTATTTAAAGAGTTTAATGGTGTAATGGAATCAGGAATAATTAAGACTACAGTAGGAAAGCTTATATTTAATGAATCTATTCCTCAAGATTTAGGATTAGTTAATAGAGAAGATGATAATGAAAAATTTAATTTAGAAATTGATTTCTTAGTTACTAAAAAGTCATTAGGAAAAATAATAGATCAATGTTATATGCAACATGGTCCTACTAAGACATCTATAATGCTTGATAACATAAAAGCGTTAGGGTATCATTATTCATCAATCGGAGCTGTAACAGTTGCAGCATCAGATATGATTGTACCTCAAGCTAAGTATGATTTATTAAAAGATGCGGATGAAACAGTAGATAAAATCGAAAAGATGTATAAAAGAGGATTCATATCTGATGATGAAAGATATGAAAGAGTTATAGAAAAATGGACTAAGACCACAGAAGATGTAGCAGATGCATTAATGGATAGTATGGATAAATTCAATCCTATATACATGATGGCTGATTCAGGAGCCAGAGGATCTAAGTCTCAAATTAAGCAATTAGCTGGTATGAGAGGACTTATGGCGAGTCCTTCAGGTAAGATACTTGAATTACCAATCAGAGCATCATTTAGAGAAGGTCTTGATGTATTAGAGTACTTCATATCTACTCATGGTGCGAGAAAAGGTAATGCTGATACGGCGTTAAAGACTGCCGATTCAGGTTACTTAACAAGAAGACTTGTTGATGTATCACAAGATGTAATTGTTAGATCAGAAGATTGTGGAACTGATGAAGGAATATATGTATCTGAAATTAAAGAAGGTTCAGAAGTGATAGAAGAACTTAGAGAAAGATTACTAGGTAGATATACAGCTGAAGATGTTGTTGATCCTTCTACTTCTGAAATATTAGTTAATAAGAATGAGTATATGGATTCTGCTAAAGCTGATAAAATTGTCTCAGCAGGAATTAAAAAAGTGAAAATTAGATCTGTATTTACATGTAACTGTAAGGTTGGTGTATGTGCTAGATGCTATGGAATGAATATGGCAACTGCTAAAAAAATAGATATCGGAGAAGCAGTTGGTATAATAGCAGCTCAATCAATTGGAGAACCAGGAACACAGCTTACAATGAGAACATTCCATACTGGAGGAGTTGCAGGAGCTGATATAACTCAAGGTTTACCTAGAGTTGAAGAATTATTTGAAGCTAGAAAACCAAAAGGTCTTGCTATAGTAAGTGAGATTGCTGGTAATGTTAGAATAGAAGAAACTAAGAAAAAGAGAACAGTATTTGTTATGGGTGCTGATGCTGAAGAATGTAGTTATGATATACCTTTTGGTTCAAGACTAAAAGTATATGATGGAGATTACATTGAAGCTGGAGATGAAATAACAGAAGGTTCAGTAAATCCTCATGATATTATGAATATTAAAGGTGTGGATGGAGCAAGAAGATATTTACTTTCAGAAGTTCAAAAGGTATATAGATTACAAGGTGTTGATATTAATGATAAACATCTAGAAGTAGTTGTTAGACAAATGACTAGAAAAGTAAAAGTAACTGAGTCAGGTGATACTGAATTATTACCAGGAACTATGATTGATATATTTGATTTTGAAGAAGAAAATGCTAGAGTTAGAGAATTTGGTGGAGAAGAAGCTAAAGGAGAACAATCGCTATTAGGTATAACTAAAGCAGCATTAGCTACTGATAGTTTCTTATCAGCAGCATCATTCCAAGAAACTACAAGAGTTCTTACTGAAGCAGCAATAAAAGGGAAGATTGATCCATTAATTGGATTAAAGGAAAATGTTATTATCGGTAAGTTAATTCCAGCAGGAACTGGGATGATGAGATACAGAGCTTTAAATTTAGATACAAAAAATAAAAATTTAGAAGAAAATGATATTGAGACTGTCTAATAATTTAATTTTATTGACATGAGTATATTTAAATGATAAAATACAGTTTGTGTGGTTTGAGAAAGCCATATAAAATGATTTTGTTAATAGTATTTCATGAAGACAAATTTAATTTGTCTTCATGAGTTTTTATCAAATTGTATATTTATATAAATATATCATTTATTATTAAAAAGTAGTTTTAAAGAATTTAGATAAAAGTGTTTATTTAGCTTTTGTCTAATTAAAAACGTGTTTATCTTAATTTAAATATAGATAAATAAATTTCGGGAGGTGAAAAGATGCCAACTATTAGCCAATTAGTAAGAAAAGGCAGAAAAACAACAGCAGCAAAATCAACTGCACCAGCACTTAAAGAGTGCCCACAAAAAAGAGGAGTATGTACAGTAGTTAAAACAACAACTCCAAAGAAGCCTAACTCAGCGTTAAGAAAAATTGCAAGAGTAAGACTTACAAATGGATTTGAAGTGACTGCATACATTGGTGGTGTAGGCCATAACTTACAAGAACATAGTGTTGTTCTTATAAGAGGTGGTAGAGTTAAGGACCTTCCTGGTGTTAGATACCATATTGTAAGAGGTGCATTAGATTGTGCTGGAGTAGCTAACAGAATGCAAGGAAGATCAAAGTACGGTGCTAAGAAACCTAAGCAAAAATAGGATTTCTTAAAGTAGTTTAGTGCTAATCTTCTCATTTACATAGATTTATAATTTTTAGTTTATATAGATGCAAGAGGAAGAGCGCTTTACGGTATGAAAAATACCGAGTACCGATGAACTTAAATTTAAATTGTTAAGGAGGGAAGAAAAGTGCCAAGAAAAGGACATATCGCAAAAAGAGATGTATTACCAGATCCAGTATACAACTCAAAAGTTGTTACAAAGTTTATAAACAGTATAATGGAAGATGGTAAGAAAGGTGTAGCTCAAAAAATCTGTTACGATGCATTTGAGTTAATAGCACAAAGAAGTGGTAAAGAAGCTTTAGAAGTTTTTGAAGAAGCTATGAACAATGTAATGCCATTACTAGAAGTTAAAGCTAGAAGAATAGGTGGTGCTACATATCAAGTTCCTATGGAAGTTAGACCAGAAAGAAGACAGACATTAGGAATTAGATGGATGTTAATAGCAGCAAGAAAAAGAGGCGAAAAGCTAATGTGCGAAAGAGTTGCAGGAGAATTATTAGATGCATCTAATAATACTGGAGCAGCTGTTAAAAAGAGAGAAGATACTCATAAGATGGCAGAAGCTAATAAAGCATTTGCTCATTACAGATATTAATATATATAAACTGTTTTGGCTAGTGCCAAGACAGTTTTGTCAAATTTATACTTACTATTTGAGAGGAGGACAAATAAATGGCTAGAAAATATACTTTAGATAAGTTTCGTAATTTCGGTATAATGGCTCATATTGATGCTGGTAAAACAACAACAACAGAGCGTATACTATTCTATACAGGAATGAGTCATAAAATAGGAGAAGTTCATGACGGTCAAGCGACAATGGATTGGATGGTTCAAGAACAAGAAAGAGGTATAACAATTACTTCAGCAGCTACTACATGTGAATGGAAAGAACATGAATTAAATATCATCGATACTCCTGGTCACGTAGACTTCACAGTAGAAGTTGAAAGATCATTAAGAGTACTTGATGGAGCAGTTACAGTTCTTGATGCTAAAAGTGGGGTTGAACCACAAACTGAAACTGTTTGGAGACAGGCGGATAAGTACGGTGTTCCAAGAATGATTTATGTAAATAAGATGGATGCAACAGGTGCAGATTTCTTTAGATGTGTTAACACTGTAAGAGATAGATTAAAAGCTAATGCAGTTCCAATTCAAATTCCAATAGGTGGAGAAGAAAACTTTAAAGGAATGATAGATCTTATAGAAAATCATGCTATTTTATATTATGATGATCTTGGAAAAGATATGAGAACTGAAGAAATTCCTGCTGAATATGCTGAACAAGCAGAAGAATACAGAGGTGCTATGGTTGAAGCAATAGCTGAAACTGATGAAGAATTAATGATGAAATACTTAGATGGGGAAGAAATTACAGCAGATGAATTACATGTTGCTTTAAGAAAAGCTACAATAGCTAATGAAATTTATCCATGTATTTGTGGTTCTTCATACAAGAATAAAGGTGTTCAACAAATGATCGATGGAGTTGTGGCTTATTTACCATCACCATTAGATATACCAGCAGTATCAGGAACTACATTAGAAGGAGAAGAAGATCATAGAGAAGCTTCAGATTCTGAACCATTATCTGCTTTAGCATTTAAAATTGCTACTGATCCATTCGTTGGTAAGTTAGCATATACAAGAATCTATTCAGGTATAATGGAAAGTGGTTCATATGTTCTTAACTCAACTAAGGGTAAGAAAGAAAGAATCGGTAGACTTGTTAAGATGCATTCTAATTCAAGACAAGAAGTTGAATCATTAGAAGCAGGTGAATTAGGAGCAATAATAGGTTTAAAGAACACAACTACTGGAGATACTTTATGTTCAGAAAAAGAACCAATAATTCTTGAATCAATGGAATTCCCAGAACCTGTTATACATGTAGCTATAGAGCCAAAAACAAAAGCAGGTCAAGAAAAGATGGGATTAGCGTTAGCTAAATTAGCTGAAGAAGATCCAACATTCAAAACTCACACTGATCAAGAAACAGGTCAAACTATAATAGGTGGTATGGGTGAGCTTCATTTAGAAATTATCGTTGATAGATTACAAAGAGAATTCAAAGTTGAATGTAATGTTGGAGCACCACAAGTTGCTTATAAAGAAACAATTAGAAGTGCTGTCAAAGCAGAAGCTAAATACGCTAAGCAATCAGGTGGTAAAGGTCAATACGGTCATGCTGTAATTGAAATGGAACCAACTGAAGGAGAATATGTATTTGAAAATGCTATCGTAGGTGGAGCTATTCCTAAAGAATATATCCCAGCTATAGATAATGGTATTCAAGAAGCAGCTTTAAATGGTATTATTGCTGGATACAATGTTATTAACTTTAAAGTTAAGTTAGTACACGGTTCATACCATGATGTTGACTCATCAGAAATGGCATTTAAGATTGCCGGATCTATGGCATTTAAAAATGCTATGGCTAAAGCTAATCCAGTACTTTTAGAACCTATGATGAAAGTTGAAATAACAGTTCCAGAAGAATATATGGGAGATGTTATTGGAGACGTTAACTCAAGAAGAGGTAGAATGGAAGGAATGGAAGCTGTTAATGGAGCTCAAGTTATTAGAGCGTTTATACCATTATCAGAAATGTTCGGATATGCTACTTCATTAAGATCTAGAACTCAAGGTAGAGGAGTTTACTCAATGGTATTCGATCACTACGAAGAAGTTCCAAAGAATATTCAAGAACAAGTTGCTGGAAACAGAGCTAAGTAATATAATAAATTTGAAATATTAGAATCAGTGTAAATATAATAATTACAAAAAAGATTCTTTAAAATTAATTTATAATAAGGGAGGATTTTACAATGTCAAAAGCAAAATTTGAGAGAAGTAAACCACACGTAAATATTGGAACAATCGGTCACGTAGACCATGGTAAGACTACATTAACGGCTGCAATCACAACAGTTTTAGCAAACAGAGGATATGCAGAAGCATTTAACTATGCAGATATCGATAAGGCTCCAGAAGAAAAAGAAAGAGGAATCACAATCAATACTGCACACGTTGAATACGAAACAGAAAACAGACACTATGCTCACGTTGACTGTCCAGGACATGCTGACTATGTTAAGAACATGATTACAGGAGCAGCACAAATGGATGGAGCTATCCTAGTATGTTCAGCAGCAGATGGTCCAATGCCACAAACAAGAGAACATATCCTACTAGCATCAAGAGTTGGAGTTGACTACATCGTAGTATTCTTAAACAAAGCAGATATGGTAGATGACGAAGAATTATTAGAATTAGTTGAAATGGAAGTTAGAGAATTATTAAGCGAATATAACTTCCCAGGAGATGATATTCCAGTAATTAAGGGTTCAGCATTACAAGCATTAGAAAACCCAACAGATGAAGCTAAAATAGCTCCAATCTTAGAATTAATGGAAGCAGTAGATAGCTACATTCCAACTCCAGAAAGAGCAACTGATAAACCATTTATCATGCCTATCGAAGATGTATTTACAATCACAGGTAGAGGAACAGTTGCAACTGGTAGAGTTGAAACTGGAGTACTTCACGTAGGAGACGAAGTTGAAATCGTAGGATTAAGTGAAGAAAAGAGAAAGACTACAGTAACAGGAATCGAAATGTTCAGAAAGTTATTAGATGAAGCACAAGCTGGAGATAATATAGGAGCATTATTAAGAGGTGTTCAAAGAACTGATATCGAAAGAGGTCAAGTATTATCTTTACCAAATTCAGTACACCCACACACAAACTTTGTAGGTCAAGTATACGTACTTAAAAAAGAAGAAGGTGGAAGACATACTCCATTCTTTGATGGATATAGACCACAATTCTACTTCAGAACAACAGACGTTACAGGATCAATAAAATTACCAGATGGAATGGAAATGGTAATGCCAGGAGATCACATTGATATGAAAGTTGAATTAATCACTCCAGTAGCTATGGATGAAGGATTAAGATTCGCTATCAGAGAAGGTGGAAGAACTGTAGGTTCAGGAGTTGTTACTAGCATAGCTAAATAATAACTTGCTTAAAATGAAAAAATCTAATTAGAATACAAGATAAGGTAGAGGAAAAAGCGCTATTCTCTACCTTATTTTTTTTGTAAAATAAAAGTTGAATTTACACTGTAATGAATTATAGAAGAAATAAATAAAAATAATAAAAGTATTGAAATTTATCTTAAATCCAATTAGAATAATAAAAGAAATAAAAAGAGAGAAAACATCTTGATTATATAAAATAAAAAACTTGAAGAAAAGTATAAAAAAAACTTGAAAAAGATTAGCAAGAATAGTATAATGAAGAAGTTGCATAGCATACAGCGATGAATCAAGAGGTTGCCGGACTTCCGGGTAATTCTTGATGAGTAAGTTTGGATCTAGAATCCGACGACAGGGATTTTATAAAGTTGTGGCGAGTAATGAAACACCCGGAGCAGTTTATAGAATGGCCGCTGTTGTGCGTTAGAAGTAAAGCGTACATGAAAAGGAGGGAAACCAAAATGTCAAAGCAAAAAATAAGAATCAGATTAAAAGCATTTGATCATACAATATTAGATCAATCAGCTGAAAAAATCGTTGAAACTGCAAAAACATCAGGAGCTAAAGTAGTAGGACCAGTTCCATTACCAACTGAAAAAGATGTTGTTACAATATTAAGAGCAGTTCATAAGTACAAAGATTCAAGAGAACAATTTGAAATCAGAACTCATAAGAGATTGATCGACATAGTTAATCCATCACCTAAAACTGTTGATGCATTAATGAGATTAAATCTTCCAGCTGGTGTGGATATAGAAATCAAACTATAAGCTGGAAATAAAATAAAAGACGAACTATTATGATTGGAAACAGTCCGCTAATTAGTTTAGGAGGTGTAGATACATGAAAAAAGCTATAATGGGAAGAAAAATAGGAATGACTCAAATCTTTAATGAAGCAGGAAAAGTTATTCCAGTAACTGTAGTAGAAGCTGGTCCATGTGTTGTTGTTCAAAAGAAAACAACAGAAAAAGATGGATACGAAGCAATACAAGTTGGTTTTGATGAAATAAGAGAAAAATTAGCTAACAAACCAGCTAAAGGACATTTCGCTAAAGCAGGAGTAACTTTAAGAAGAACTCTTAAAGAATTCAGACTTGAAGATATAACTGCATACGAAGTTGGTCAAGAAATAAAAGCTGATGTATTTGAAGCAGGAGAAAAAGTTGATGTATCAGGAGTTTCTAAAGGTAAGGGATTCCAAGGTGTTATAAAAAGATGGAATCAACAAAGAGGACCAATGAGTCACGGTTCTAAATTCCATAGAGCACCAGGATCAATGGGAGCTTCTTCAGACCCATCAAGAACATTCAAAAATAAAAGAATGCCAGGACATATGGGATCTGTTAACACAACAGTAATGAATTTAGAAGTAGTTAAAGTAATAGCTGAAAAGAACTTATTATTAATTAAGGGTGGAATCCCAGGACCTAATAAAGGTACAGTAGTAATAAGAAATGCAGTTAAAGCTTAATTTCTGAAGGAAAGGAGGAAACATAATGCCTACAGTAGGATTATTTAATCAAGAAGGAAAACAAGTTGGAGATATAGAATTAAATGCAAATGTGTTTGAAACAGAAGTAAATGCACATGCATTACACCAAGTAGTAGTTGCTTTATTAGCTAATAAGAGACAAGGAACTCAATCAGCTAAGACAAGAACTGAGGTTAGAGGAGGCGGAATTAAGCCTTGGAGACAAAAAGGTACTGGTAGAGCAAGACAAGGTTCTATTAGAGCACCACAATGGATTAAGGGTGGAGTTGTATTTGCACCAAAGCCAAGAGATTACAGAGTTTCAGTGCCAAAGAGCATGAGAAAAGTTGCTATGACATCAGCATTAACTAGCAAGGTTAATGATGGTCAAATGGTTGTTTTAGAATCATTAGCTTTTGAAGCACCAAAAACTAAGCAAGTTATAGAAATGTTAAAAGCTTTCGAAGCTAAGAAGACATTAATAGTAACTGCTGAATCAAATGAAGCTGTATACAAATCAGCAAGAAACATCCAAGGGGTTAATGTTATCCCAGTAAACAACATCAATGTATATGATTTATTAAAATTTGAAAAATTAATCATAACTAAAGATGCTGTATCAAAAATTGAGGAGGTGTACGCATAATGAAATTAACAAGCCATGACATAATAAGAAAGCCAGTTATAACTGAAAAGAGTATGGCAGCTATGGCAGAAAAAAAGTACACTTTCATGGTTCACGTAAATGCTAATAAATCTCAAATAAAGAGAGCTGTGGAAGAAGTTTTTGATGTTAAAGTTGAAGATGTTAAAACTATAAATGGTTTAGGAAAAACTAAAAGAATGGGCGTACATGTAGGAAAGAGATCTGACTACAAGAAAGCTATTGTTACATTAACAGAAGAAAGCAAAGGAATTGAATTCTTCGAAGGATTACAATAGTAGATTAAGGCCATTATTGGTGAAAACACCAGAAAAGCTGAAAAAAAGGAGGGAATTGTAATGGCAGTTAAAAAGTTTAACCCAATTACACCAGCAAGAAGACAAATGACTATGCCAACATTTGAAGAAATAACTTCACAACAACCAGAAAAGTCACTTCTTGTTGCACTAAAAAGCAAAGCAGGTAGAAATGCTCAAGGTAAAATTACTGTAAGACACCGTGGCGGCGGAGTTAAGAGAAAATACAGAATTATAGATTTTAAAAGAAATAAGGATTCAGTTCCAGCTAAGGTTGCAAGTATAGAATATGATCCAAATAGATCAGCATATATTGCACTTGTTGTTTATGCAGATGGAGAAAAGAGATACATAATTGCACCAGCAGGCTTAAATGTTGGAGATGTAGTAGTGTCTGGACCAGATGCAGATATCAAACCAGGTAATGCTCTTCCATTAAAGAACATTCCAGTTGGTACAGTTATCCATAATATCGAACTACAAAAAGGTAAAGGTGGCCAATTAGTTAGAGCTGCTGGTAACTCAGCACAATTAATGGCTAAAGAAGGCGATTACGCAACTTTAAGATTACCTTCAGGTGAAATGAGATATGTAAGAATAGAATGTAGAGCAACAATCGGAACAGTGTCTAATGCAACAAACGATATCGTTAATATTGGTAAAGCAGGAAGAAAGAGACACATGGGTTGGAGACCTACAGTTAGAGGATCTGTTATGAACCCTAACGATCACCCTCACGGTGGTGGAGAAGGTAAATCACCAGTTGGTAGACCGAGTCCAGTTACTCCATGGGGTAAACCAGCGCTTGGATACAAAACTAGAAAGAATAAAAAATATTCTGATAGATTTATTATCAAGGGTAGAAACGCTAAGTAGTTTGAAGAGAATAGTAATTTCTCTTCCAGCTTATCGTAGTAAGATTTATGAAGGGAGGCAATGTTAGTGAGTAGATCAACAAAAAAAGCACCTTTTGTTCATAAAGGACTTTTAAAGAAAATAGAAGAAATGAATGCAAGTGGAGATAAGAAGGTTGTAAAAACTTGGTCAAGAAGTTCAACTGTTTTTCCACAAATGATTGGTCATACAATCGCAGTTCATGACGGAAGAAAACATGTTCCAGTTTATTTATCAGAAGATATGGTTGGACACAAACTAGGTGAGTTCGTATTAACTAGAACTTACAGAGGTCATGTAGCAGATAAAACATCAAAAAGAAAGTAGCCTGGAAAGGAGGAACATAAATGGAAGCTAGAGCTATAGCTAAATATATTAGAATGTCTCCAATGAAAGTAGGAGTTGTTCTTAATTTAATAAGAGGAAAACAAGTTAAAGAAGCTTTTGCTATTTTAGAATATACTCCAAGAGAAGCAGCAGTGGCAATTAAAAAAGTTTTAAAATCAGCTGTTGCAAATGCAGAAAATAATTTAGAATTAAACGCTGATAACTTATATGTTTCAGAAGCTTTTGTTGGTGAAGGTCCAATACTTAAGAGATTCAGACCAATGGATCACGGTAAGGCATTCAGAATCAATAAAAGAACTAGTCATATAACAGTAGTTGTTAAAGAAAGAGCTTAATATAGAAGGAGGGAAATTTAAGTGGGTCAAAAAGTACATCCTCACGGTCTTAGAGTAGGCGTTATCAAAGGATGGGATGCAAAGTGGTATGCTAATAAAAAAGACTTTGCTGATAATCTTGTAGAAGATAACAAAATAAGAAAATTTGTTAAAAAAGAACTTTTCTCAGCTGGTATTTCTAAAATAGAAATCGAAAGAGCTGCTAAAAGAGTTAAATTAAATATATATACTGCTAAACCAGGTGTTGTTATTGGTAAAGGTGGAGCTGGTATAGAAGCTTTAAAAAATAAGTTAACTGGTTATATTTCTGGAAAGAATATATTAATCAACATAGTAGAAGTTAAAAATGCTGAATCAGATGCTCAATTAATGGCAGAAAACATTGCTGCACAATTAGAAAAGAGAATTTCATTCAGAAGAGCTATGAAGCAAACAATACAAAGAGGTATGAAACACGGAATAAAAGGTGTTAAGACTGCTTGTTCTGGTAGATTAGGTGGAGCTGAAATAGCAAGAACTGAACAATATCATGAAGGAACAATTCCACTACAAACATTAAGAGCTGATATAAACTATGGATTTGCTGAAGCAGATACAACATACGGAAAAATCGGAGTTAAAGTTTGGGTTTATAATGGAGAAGTTCTTCCAACTAAGAAAGTAGAGAAGGAAGAAGCTAACGCATAGGAAAGGAGGAATAGATCATGTTAATGCCTAAAAGAGTAAAACATCGTAAGGTACAACGTGGTAGAATGAAAGGTAAAGCTACAAGAGGTAATTTCTTAGCTTATGGAGATTTCGGTCTTCAAGCAACAACTTGTGGATGGATTACAAGTAATCAAATTGAAGCTGCCAGAATTGCTATCAATAGATATATAAAAAGAGGTGGAAAACTTTGGATAAAGATTTTCCCGGATAAACCAGTAACAGAAAAACCTGCTGAAACAAGAATGGGATCTGGTAAAGGATCACCAGAATATTGGGTTGCAGTTGTTAAACCTAATAGAGTAGTATTCGAGTTATCAGGAGTTGCTGAAGAAGTTGCAAGAGAAGCAATGAGACTTGCATCACACAAACTTCCTGTAAAAACAAAGTTTGTTACAAGAAGAGATTTTGAGGAAATGGGTGGTGAAAAATAATGAAGGCTAGAGAATTAAAAGAATTAAAATCAAGCAATCCTCAAGATTTAGCAGTTAAGCTAACTGATCTTAAAGCTGAATTATTTAACTTAAGATTCCAATTAGCTACAGGACAATTAGAAAATCCTATGAGAATTAGAGAAGTAAAAAAATCTATAGCCCAAATAAAGACCATCTTAAGAGAAGACGAACTAAGGGCGTTAGAGCAGTAAATCTGGAAGGAGGTAGCCCTAATGGAAAGAGGATTAAGAAAGAAAAGAACTGGTAGAGTTGTTTCTGATAAAATGGATAAAACTATCGTAGTTGCTGTTGAAACTAAGGTTAGACATCCACTATATGGTAAAACAGTTAACAGAACTACAAAGTTTAAAGTTCATGATGAAAATAATGAAGCAAGAATTAACGATAGAGTATCAATAATGGAAACTAGACCTTTATCTAAAGATAAAAGATGGAGACTTGTTGAAATAGTTGAAAAGGCTAAATAGGCTTTAAAACTGAAAGGAGGGTAATTCAAATGATACAACAACAAACTTTACTAAAAGTTGCAGATAATTCAGGTGCAAAAGAAATTATGTGTATTAGAGTATTAGGTGGATCAAAAAGAAAATTTGGTAATATCAGTGATGTTATCGTAGCTAGCGTTAAAAGTGCAACACCAGGCGGAGTTGTTAAAAAAGGTGAAGTTGTAAAAGCAGTTGTAGTTAGATCAGTAAAAGGATTAAGAAGAGCGGACGGTTCATATATCAAATTCGATGAAAATGCTGCAGTTATCATAAAAGATGATAAACAACCAAGAGGTACTCGTATCTTTGGACCTGTTGCTAGGGAGCTAAGAGATAAAGAATTTAATAAAATTTTATCATTAGCACCAGAAGTTCTATAAGAGGAGGTGTCTTACTTGAAGGTACATGTAAGAAAGAATGATACAGTTATAGTTATATCTGGAAAAGATAAAGGTAAAACTGGAGAAGTTTTAAAAGTATTTCCTAAGACAGGAAAAGTTCTTGTTCAAGGAATTAACATAGTTAAAAAGCATCAAAAAGCTAATAAAAATCAAACTGAAAGTTCTATAATTGAAAGAGAAGCTGCAATTAATAGTTCAAAGGTTATGTTATATTGTAATAAGTGCAAAAATGCTACTAGAATTAGTAACAAAATATTAGAAGATGGTACTAAAGTTAGAGTATGCAAGAAGTGCTCAGAAACATTCTAGAATCTGAAAGGAGGTAACCAATATGACAAGACTTCAAGAAAAATATCAAAAAGAAGTAATTCCGGCAATGATCGAAAAGTTCGGATATAAAAATATAATGGAAGTTCCAAAGCTAGAAAAGATCGTAATTAATATGGGTGTTGGAGAAGCTAAGGAAAACCAAAAAGTTTTAGAATCAGCAGTTAGTGATTTAACTTTAATATCTGGTCAAAAACCAATATTAACTAGAGCAAAAAAATCAGTTGCTAACTTTAAAATAAGAGAAAATATGGCTTTAGGATGTAAGGTTACTCTAAGAAAAGCTAAAATGTTCGAATTCGCTGATAAATTAATGAGTATCGCATTACCTAGAGTAAGAGATTTCAGAGGAGTTTCAGCTAAGGCATTTGATGGTAGAGGAAACTATTCATTAGGAATAAAAGAACAATTAATATTCCCAGAAATAGAATATGATAAGATTGATAAAGTTAGAGGAATGGATATAATCTTCGTTACAACAGCAAATACAGACGAAGAAGCTAGAGAATTATTAAGATTCCTAGGAATGCCATTCGCTCAATAATAAGGAGGGAAACATATTGGCACGTAAAGCTATTATTGAAAAATGGAGCAAAACTCCTAAATACAAAACTAGAGCTTATACAAGATGTAGAATATGTGGAAGACCACATGCTGTACTAAGAAAATACGGAGTATGCCGTATTTGTTTTAGAGAACTTGCTTATAAGGGAGAAATTCCTGGTTGCAAGAAAGCAAGTTGGTAATAGACATAATGTAATGAAAGGAGGCACATTAAATGGTTATGACAGATCCGATAGCAGATTTACTAACACGTGTAAGAAATGCTAATTCTGTAAGACACGAAGTGGTGGAAGTACCTTCTTCAAATGTTAAGAAGGCAATTGCAAATATATTATTACAAGAGGGTTATATAAAAGAAATTAATGAATATAACGACGGAGTAGTACCAATGTTAAGAATAACTCTTAAATACGGTGCTAATAATGAAAGAGTTATAACTGGGATTAAGAGAATTTCTAAACCAGGTTTAAGAGTATATTGTAAAAAAGACGAAGTACCAAAAGTTCTTAATGGATTAGGTGTTGCTGTTGTTTCAACTTCAAAGGGATTAATGGTTGACAGAGAAGCTAGAAAGAACGGATTAGGTGGCGAAGTACTTTGCTACGTTTGGTAGTATTTAAATTTTGATAATAAACAGAAATTGTAGTTTAATAGAAGATACAATTTTATAAATAATACAGGAGGTGTACTTATGTCAAGAGTTGGTAGATTACCAATAGCTATTCCTGCTGGCGTAACTGTAACTGTAACACCAGACAACGTTGTTACAGTTAAAGGTCCAAAAGGCGAATTAGTTAAAGCTATGCATAAAGACATAAATATAGCAATTGAAAACAATGAAGTAGTTGTTACAAGACCTAGTGATCAAAAAAATCACAGAGCTCTTCATGGTTTAACAAGAGCATTACTTAATAATATGGTAATCGGAGTAAACGAAGGTTACCAAAAGAGTTTAGATTTAGTTGGTGTTGGTTACAGAGCTCAATTACAAGGCAAAAAACTTGTAATGAACCTTGGATATTCACATCCAGTTGAAATAGAACCTGTAGATGGAATCACATTCGAAACTCCAGCTGCAACTAAGGTAATTGTTAAGGGAATTGACAAAGAAAAAGTTGGAGCTGCTGCAGCAGATATAAGAAAATGGAGAGTACCAGAACCATACAAGGGTAAAGGTATTAAGTTCGAAAATGAAGTGATCAGACGTAAAGAAGGTAAAACTGGTAAGAAATAATAGGAAGGAGTGAGCTTTATGTTTAAAAAGGTAGACAAAAAGGCAAGTAGAGAAAAACGTCACCTTAGAGTTCGTAAGAAAATCTTTGGTACTTCTGAAAGACCAAGACTTTCAGTTTTCAGAAGTGAAAAGAATATATACGCACAAATTATTGATGACGTAAATGCTGTTACAATAGTAGCTGCTTCAAGTTTAGATAAAGAATTTTCTGCTAAAGGTGGAAATAAAGAAGGTGCTAAACTTGTAGGAGAAGCTGTAGCTAAAAAAGCTATAGAAAAAGGAATCACTGAAGTTGTATTTGACAGAGGTGGATACGTATATCACGGAAGAATTCAAGAATTAGCAGAAGGCGCTAGAGAAGCGGGCTTAAAATTCTAAGATACGAGGAGGGAAATAAATGAGAATCGATCCTAGTACACTAGACCTTAAAGAAAAGGTTGTTTATATAAACAGAGTTACTAAGGTTGTTAAAGGTGGTAGAAACTTCAGATTCAGCGCTTTAGTTGTTGTTGGAGATGAGAATGGCCACGTTGGAGTTGGAATGGGTAAATCTATTGAAATTCCAGAAGCAATCAAAAAAGGAATAGAAGATGCTAAGAAAAACTTAGTAAGTGTTGCTATAGTAGGTACAACTGTTCCTCATGAAATAAACGGTAGATTTGGAACTGGAAATGTTCTAATAATGCCAGCTAAAGAAGGTACAGGAGTTATTGCTGGAGGTCCAGCAAGAGCGGTACTAGAATTAGCAGGATTAAAGGATGTAAGAGCTAAGTCATTAGGTTCTAACAATCCTAAGAACATGGTTAATGCAACAATAAACGGATTAGCAAGCTTAAGAACAGCTGAAGAAATAGCTAAATTAAGAGGAAAATCTGTTGAAGAAATATTAGGTTAGGAGGTATTGCAATGGCTAAATTAAGAGTTACTTTAGTAAAGAGCTTAATAGGTAGAAAAAAAGATCATATTGCTACTGCAAATGCTCTTGGACTTAAGAAGATACACAAAATAGTAGAACATGAGGGAACACCTCAAATCAAAGGTATGTTAAAGAAAATTGATTACCTATTAAAGATAGAAGAAATATAATAATAAGGAGGTGTACTGAATATGAAACTTCATGAATTAAAACCAGCAGTAGGTAGCAAGAAAGCTCCTAAGAGAGTCGGAAGAGGTACAGGTTCTGGTTTAGGAAGAAATGCTGGTAAAGGTGAAAAAGGTCAAAACGCAAGATCAGGTGGTGGAGTAAGACCTGGTTTCGAAGGAGGCCAAATGCCTTTATACAGAAGACTTCCTAAGAGAGGTTTTACAAATATTTTTGCTAAGAGCTATGTTAGTATTAATGTAGATAGATTAAATATATTTGAAAATGGTACTGAAATAACTCCAGAAGTATTACTTGAAAGAAGAGTTATCAGTAAAGTATTAGATGGAGTAAAGATTCTTGGAAACGGAAATTTAGAAAAATCCTTAACAATAAAAGGATGTAAGTTCTCAAAGTCTGCAATAGAAAAGATCGAAGCAGCTGGAGGAAAAGTTGAGGTGATTTAAGAATGCTTCAAACTTTACGTAATGCATTTAAAGTTTCTGAACTAAGGAAAAAATTCCTGTGGATATTATTATTAATTGCAGTTTTCAGGATGGGAAGTCATATTCCTGTTCCTGGAATTAATGCAGAATATCTAAAGAGGATATCTGAGTCAGGTGGCTTAATAGGCTTTTATGATTTACTTTCAGGGGGCGCATTTAGTAGATTTAGTATATTTGCATTAGGTGTTATGCCGTACATTAATGCTTCTATCATAATGCAACTATTAACAGTTGCTATACCTCAATTAGAACAACTTTCTAAAGAAGGTGAAGATGGAAGAAAGAAAATACAAAATGCTACTCGTTATGTAGCTCTAGGTATATCATTTATATTAGCCTTTGGAATATATGCAACTATTGCTAACAGTGGTGCTACAGCAGGAATAAGTACTGTAGAAATGCTTATAGTTATTTTTGCACTAGTTGTAGGCTCAACATTTTGTATGTGGTTAGGAGATCAGCTTACTGTTAATGGAATAGGAAATGGTACTTCAATATTAATTTTTGTTAATATAGTATCTAGAATTCCTATGACAATTGCTTCAATTGCTGCTTCTAAACAAGCAGGAAATGTAAGTATAGTAGAAGTTACGTTATTTGGAGTATTTTTTGTTGCATTATTAGCAACAGTATTGTATTTCTCATTAGCAGAAAGAAGAATCCCTGTTCAATATGCTGGAAAAGCTGTTGGTGGAAGTAAGATGATGAAGAATCAAACAAGTCATATTCCATTAAGCATTATTGGATCAGCTGTTATCGCAATAATATTTGCGATGTCAGTTATGGATTTCCCTAAGACTATAGCGACTTTTATGCCAAATAAGAGTTGGTCTATGTGGGTTTTAAATAATAAAACTTGTATTTTTAATTCTGAAAGTTGGATGTATTTAATATTGTATGCAATACTTACATTATTTTTTACTTGGTTTTACACTCAAATTACATTTAAGCCGGATGAAATGGCTGAGAATTTGCATAAATCTACAGGATTTATACCAGGAGTAAGACCAGGAGAGGCAACAACAGAATATTTTGAAAGAATTCTTAATAGAGTATCTATGATAGGTGGATTATTAGCAGCAGTATTAGCTGTAACACCAGTCTTAATTCAAAATTATACAGAGTTTAAAAATATATCATTTTCAGGAACAGCACTTTTAATTGTTATAGGAGTTGCATTAGATTTTAATAGACAAGTGGAATCACAAATGACAATGCGACACTATAAAGGATTTCTTAAATAGATTAAATAAATGGAGATGAAGCCCGTGAAGATAGTATTACTAGGTCCTCCTGGAGCCGGGAAAGGAACACAGGCAAAGTCAATTAGTAATAGATATTCAATTCCACATATATCTACTGGTGATATTTTTAGAAAAAATATTTCTGAAAACACTCCACTTGGAGTAGAAGCTAAAAGATATATGGATAACGGACAATTAGTTCCTGATGAAGTCACTATTAACATGGTTAAAGACAGATTACAAGAAGAGGATTGTTTAGGTGGATATTTATTAGATGGTTTTCCAAGAACTGTAGCTCAAGCAAATGCTCTTAATGACTTTCTTGTAAATAAAGAAAAACAATTAGATACTTCATTATTAATAGAAGTACCTAGCGACTTTATATTAGAAAGAATGACAGGTAGAAGAGTATGTCCATCATGTGGAGCTAGTTATCATATTAAGTTTAATCCTCCAACGAATGATGGTAAATGTGACTTGTGCGGAAGTGAGGTTATACAAAGAAAAGACGATACAGTTGAAACTGTAAAGGAAAGGCTAGATGTATATGAAAACCAAACTCAGCCGCTAATTGAGTTTTATAAAAATAAAAATTTACTTTCAGTAGTAGATGGCACAAAAGCTATAAATGAAGTTTTCAAAAGTATTTGTAAAATGCTAGAGGAGCAATAAAACATGATTGTTATTAAAAACGATAATGAAATTGCTTTAATGAGAAAATCAGGCAGAATAGTTGCTGAAACATTATTATTACTAGAAGAAAAAGTAAAACCTGGTATAACTACTGCAGAATTAGACAGGGTAGCAGAAGAATTTATAACTAAGCATGGAGCGAAACCTTCTTTTAAAGGTTTGTATGGTTTCCCTTCGTCACTATGTATTTCTGTGAATGAGCAAGTAGTACATGGGATACCAGGAAGATATGAATTAAAAGATGGTGACATAGTTAGTGTTGACTGTGGAGCATTCATTGATGGATTCCATGGAGATGCGGCAAGAACCTTTCCGGTTGGAGAAGTTACAAAACAAGCTCAGAAATTAATCGATGTAACAAGAAAAAGTTTCTTTGAAGGTATAAAATTTGCCAAAGAAGGAAATAGATTAAGTAGTATATCACACGAAATACAAAACTACATTGAGGCAGCAGGTTTCTCAGTAGTAAGAGACTTTGTAGGTCATGGGATCGGAAGAAAAGTTCATGAAGATCCAGAAGTGCCAAATTTCGGGATAGAAGGCAGAGGTCCAAAGTTGGTTAAAGGTATGGTATTGGCTATAGAACCTATGGTTAATGCAGGATCTTACAAAGTAAGAACTTTAAGAAATGGTTGGACAGTTGTAACAGTAGATGGTAGCGTATCAGCACACTATGAAAATACAGTTGCAATTTTGCCAGATGGACCAGAGATATTAACACTTATTAAGTAGAAACAGAGTGTTGCTTAGTTATAAATTTGCATGATACTTATTTGTTGAATGTTAATTTATTACTAAGGTAATCATCGAGGTGAAAAGTTTGCAAAGCAATGACTTGATTGGAAAAATAGTACTTTCAAAAGCAGGAAGAGATATTAATCATTTATATGTTATTGTTAGGCAGCTAGATAATGATTATGTATTGTTATCTAACGGAAATGCAAAAACAATTAATATGCCTAAAAAGAAAAATCTTAAACATTTAAGTATTTTAGAAACTATAGATGAAGAAATAGTATCATCTATAAAATTATGCGATAAAAGTACTGATTTAAAAATTAAGAGATTTTTAAAACTTAGAAGCATTGTTAAGGAGGGTTGATTACCTTATGTCAAAAGATGATGTTATAGAAATGCAAGGTACTGTACTAGAATCTTTACCAAATGCTATGTTTCAAGTTGAACTTGAAAGTGGTCATAAAATTCTAGCACATATATCAGGAAAATTAAGAATGAACTTCATTAGAATTCTACCTGGGGATAAAGTTACTGTGGAACTTTCTCCATATGACTTAACTAGAGGAAGAATTACATGGAGAGCAAAATAAGATAGATAATAAATAGTTTTATATCTATCACTAGAAATATGAGGAGGGTTAGCTATGAAAGTAAGACCATCAGTTAAGCCTATTTGCGAAAAGTGCAAAGTAATAAGAAGAAAAGGAAGAGTAATGGTTATCTGTGAAAATCCTAAGCACAAGCAAAAACAAGGTTAATGATCAATTTTACAATAAACTTACATTATGAGCATAAATAATATTGACATTTTCTTAAAAGTCAAATATGATTATATAGTCGTTTAATTAATCAAAAAATAGATTTTAGGAGCGGCTGCAATGGGTAAGTCTATTGACCTAAAATTTTATTATATAATTTTTAAATCAACTTTTATGCATTTCAATAATCAGGAGGTGTAAATTTTAATGGCAAGAATATCAGGTGTTGACCTACCAAGAGAAAAAAGAGTTGAAATTGGTTTAACTTATATCTATGGAATAGGTCTATCAACTTCACAAAAAATCTTATCTTTAACAGGAATTAATCCTGACACAAGAGTTAAAGATTTATCAGAAGACGAAGTAAATGAAATAAGAACTTATATAAATAAGAACTTAATGGTTGAAGGTGACTTAAGAAGAGATGTTGCTTTAAACATTAAGAGATTAGTAGAAATAGGATCATATAGAGGAATTAGACATAGAAGAGGTCTTCCAGTTAGAGGACAAAAGACTAAAACTAATGCTAGAACAAGAAAAGGTCCTAAGAAGACAATGGCAAATAAAAAGAAATAGTAAGGAGGTAAGGTAGGTAATGGCAGCTCAAAAAGTTAAGAAGACTAGAAGAAGAAAAGAAAGAAAGAATGTTGAGCATGGTGCAGCGCACATAAAATCAACTTTCAATAATTCAATAGTTACTTTAACAGATGCAGCAGGTAATGCTTTATCATGGTCAAGTGCAGGAGCACTAGGTTTTAGAGGATCAAGAAAGAGTACACCATTCGCAGCTCAAATGGCAGCAGAAACTGCAGCCAAAGCAGCAATGGAACATGGCTTAAAGAGTATAGAGGTTTACGTTAAAGGTCCTGGTTCAGGAAGAGAAGCAGCTATAAGATCTTTACAAGCAGCAGGATTAGAAGTAACTTTAATTAAAGATGTTACTCCAATTCCACATAATGGTTGTAGACCACCAAAGAGAAGAAGAGTTTAATATAACCGTAATAGGAGGTGTAATTTAATGGCAAGATATACTGGAGCTACATGCAGATTATGTAGAAGAGAAGGTATGAAATTATTCCTTAAAGGGGATAGATGTTTCACAGATAAATGTGCTTTCGTTAGAAGAAGCTACGCACCAGGACAACATGGCGCGAATAAGAAAAAGATGTCAAACTATGGAGTTCAATTAAGAGAAAAACAAAAAGCTAGAAGAATTTATGGCGTATTAGAAGGCCAATTCAGAACATATTATGAAAAAGCTGAACACATGAAAGGTATAACAGGTGAAAACTTACTTAGATTACTAGAAATGAGACTTGATAATGTAGTTTATAGATTAGGTTACGGATCATCAAGAAATGAAGCTAGACAATTAGTTACTCATGGACATTTCTTAGTAAATGGTAAGAAGGTTGACATTTGTTCATATAGTGTTTCAGTTAATGATGTAATTACTGTATGCGAAAAAAGCAGATCAAGTGAAAAGTTTAAGACTTTTGTAGAAAATCCTAAGACTTTACCAAAATGGTTAGAAGCTAATGTTGATAACTATGAAGGAAAAGTAGTTGCAGTGCCATCAAGAGAAGATATAGATGTGCCTGTTAACGAAACACTTATTGTTGAGTTATACAGTAAATAATATATTTATATTTGTTAGGCAAATTTATCACATTATATGCAAATATAGAATCAGTTGCCCTCAGAATAAGGTTGCCATTTATAATATAAGGAGGGTTTGTGGATGTTAGAAATCGAAAAGCCAATAATAGAATGTATAGAATCCAATGAAGACGGTACTTATGGAAAATATGTTGTTGAACCACTTGAAAGAGGATATGCAATTACTTTAGGTAATGCCTTAAGAAGAATATTGTTATCATCTCTTCCAGGTGTAGCAACTACTTCTGTTAAGATTGATGGAGTTCTTCATGAGTTTTCTACTGTTCAAGGAGTTAAAGAAGATGTTACAGAATTAATTCTTAATATTAAATCATTAGCTCTAAGAATGAATGGTGAAGGTCCTAAAGTTATTTATATTGATGCTAAAGGACCAGGTAAGGTTACTGGAGCAGATATAAAGACTGATGGAGATGTTGAAGTTGTTAATAAGGATTTACATATTGCAACTTTAGATAATGATGGAAGACTTTATATGGAGTTAACTGTTAATAAAGGAAGAGGATATGTTACTCAAAATAAAAATAAGAGTGAAGAATTACCTATTTCATCAATTGCAGTTGATTCTATCTACACACCAGTAAAAAGAGTTAATTTTACTGTTGACAACACTAGAGTTGGTCAAATTACTGATTATGATAAATTAACTTTAGAAATTTGGACTAATGGAACTATAAGAATTGATGAAGCTATAAGTTTATCAGCAAAAATTCTAATAGAACATTTTAAATTATTTATGTCGTTAACAGATAACACTAACGATGTTGAAATAATGATAGAAAAAGAAGAAGATAAAAAAGAAAAAGTCCTAGAAATGACTGTAGAAGAACTTGATTTATCAGTTAGATCATATAACTGTTTAAAGAGAGCTGGAATTAATACAGTTCAAGAACTTGCTACCAAATCAATGGATGATATGATGAAAGTTAGAAATCTAGGAAAGAAATCTTTAGAAGAAGTTGAGAGAAAACTTAAAGAGTTAGGTTTATGCTTAAAACTAAACGATGAGTAAGGAGGTAAATCCATGGCAGGTTATCGTAAGCTAGGTCTTCCTACAGACCAAAGAAAAGCTATGCTAAGAAATCTTGTTACAAGTTTATTAAAACACGGTAAGATTGAAACAACTGTAACAAGAGCTAAAGAAACTAGATCTCTTGCAGAAAAGATGATTACTCTTGCTAAGAGAGGAGATCTTCACGCTAGAAGACAGGCGTTAGCTTTTGTACAAGAAGAATTAGTTGTTAAAAATTTATTTGATAACGTAGCTCCAAAATACGCTGAAAGAAACGGCGGATATACAAGAATGTATAAAAAAGGTCCTAGAAGAGGAGACGGAGCAGAAGTAGTAATACTTGAGTTAGTATAATTTATAAAGGGGATTAAGTTTATACTTAGTCCCCATTTTAACATATAAAAATAAAAAACTAATATATTATAGAAGCGTTTTTTAAAAATAAGGTGAGATATCTATTACTTTTTCTTGAAGTTATAGTATTTTAGTATATAATTAATTTAGTTAAGCCATGTATATATATTTTAAATTTAAATAGAGATTAGAGACTTTTGTATAATGTATTAGCACTTATAGATTTATGGAGGTTAAAAATGAATCAGGAAATGATAAAGTGTACTGATGTATCTTTCAAATATATTAAAAATGAAGAAGGAAACACAGAAGAAAAGTATGCTGTTAAGAATGTTAATTTTAAAGTTAATAAAGGTGAATTTCTAGTAATTTTAGGTCATAATGGATCAGGAAAATCTACAATAGCAAAACATATGAATGCATTACTTACACCAAGTAGTGGAACCGTTATAGTAGATGGATTAGATACAAGTAATGGAGAAAATTTATGGGAAATTAGATCAAAAGCTGGAATGGTATTTCAAAATCCCGATAACCAGTTAGTAGCAACTATAGTAGAGGAAGATGTAGCGTTTGGACCAGAAAATTTAGGCGTTGAGTCATCTGAAATAAGACATAGAGTTGATGAAAGTTTAAATAGGGTTGGTATGAGTGAGTATAAAAGACATGCTCCACATCTTTTATCAGGTGGTCAAAAGCAAAGAATTGCTATTGCAGGAATATTAGCAATTCAACCAGAGTGTATAATCTTTGATGAACCAACAGCTATGCTTGATCCATCAGGTAGAAAAGATGTTTTAAGAACCATGAAGGATATAAATAAAAATTATGGTATTACTATAGTGTTAATAACCCATTATATGGATGAAGCTGCTCAAGCTGACAGAATTATAGTTATGGATGGTGGAGAAGTTAAAATGGAAGGAACACCTAAAGAAATTTTTCCACAAGTTGAAATGATGAAACAAATAGGTTTAGATGTTCCACAAGTTACTGAATTAGCATATGAGTTAATAAAAGAGGGGATAAATATTCCTAAGGAAATATTAAATGTAGATGAGATGGTGAATGCGATATGTCAATTAAAGTAGAAAATTTAAAACATGTATATATGCCTAAAACGCCATTTGAAAAGATAGCTTTAGATAATGTAAATATGGAAATACAGGATGGAGAATTTGTAGCTTTAATTGGGCATACAGGATCAGGAAAGTCAACATTAATTCAACATTTTAATGGATTATTAGAAGCTACAAGTGGAAAAATAATAGTTGATGGTACAGAAATAACGGATAAAAAGGTAAATTTAACAGATGTTAGAAAGAAAGTTGGACTTGTGTTTCAATATCCTGAATATCAGCTTTTTGAGGAAACAATAGCAGAAGATATAGCTTTTGGACCTAAAAATTTAGGGCTAGATACAGAGGAAATAAAAAAGAGGGTTATTAGATCTATGGAGATGGTGGGTCTTGATTATGAAACATATAAAGATAAATCACCATTTGATTTAAGTGGAGGCCAAAAAAGACGAGTAGCAATAGCTGGGGTTATAGCAATGAAACCAACTACTTTAATTTTGGATGAACCTACTGCAGGATTAGATCCTAAGGGAAGAGATGATATATTAGATCAAATAAGTAAATTACATAAAGAGTATAATATGACAATTATATTGGTTAGTCATAGTATGGAAGATGTAGCTAAAATAGCCGAAAGAATAGTTGTTATGAATCATGGAAAAGTAGCTTTACAAGGGGCACCAGCTGAAGTATTTAAAGAAGTAGATACATTAGAAAGGATAGGATTAGGAGTACCACAAGTGACTTATTTAATAAGAGAGCTTAGAAAAAAAGGTTTACCGATTTCTGACAATGTATTTACGATAGAAGAAGCAAAAAAAGAACTTAGGAAAATATTAAAAGATAACTAATAAGTTATTTTGATATATATATTTCAATAATAATTATTCAATAAATTAGATAACTTTATACTTTTTTGTTGAAGATTTAAATTTTTTAAATATATCGGTTAATTATTACTTTTAAGTAAGAGGGGAGGAAATTTGTCAAAAATATAAAGTATAAAAATTAATATATGTTCTAATTAAATTATTAAATTTATAATATTTTATAAAATTCTTATAGAAAATTATGTCTTGAATTAATAGTATCTAATTAGAAGCATATATATGATAAATTTTCTATATAAGTTTCGCACTATACTAGTAAATCATAGCATTTATAATTATTTTAAGATTTATATTAATGAACAAACTTTACTGGAACTTATAGATAACAGAATTATTAAGTAAAAAATTTTTATATGATTTTGGCAATATAACAAGTATGTTAAAAGATATTACTATAGGACAATATATACCTGGAGACTCATTTATTCATAAATTAGATCCTAGAACTAAGATAATAATATCAATATTGTTTATTATATGTTTATTTATAATAAACAAGTTTATAGGATATACTTTTGTTGTGGCTTTCTTAGTTGGAATAATATTAGTAGCTAAGATACCACCTAGATTTATATTTAATGGCTTAAAACCAGTATTTTTATTAATTGCATTAACTGCAGTATTGAATATATTTATGATTAGAGGGACTGCTGATACATTAGTACTAAAAATAGGCTTTTTATCAATATATGAAGAAGGTCTAAAACTAGCAGGATTTATGGCATTAAGATTAATATTTTTAATAATTGGGACATCATTACTAACATTAACAACATCACCAATAGAATTAACTGATGGTATAGAAAAATTAATAAGACCTATTGGTAAAGAAATGGCACATGAACTTGCTATGATGATGACAATAGCTTTAAGATTTATACCTACATTAATGGATGAAACTGATAAAATAATGAAAGCACAAAAAGCACGAGGGGCAGATTTTGAATCAGGAAATATAATTAAAAAAGCAAAAAGTTTAATTCCTTTATTAGTACCTTTGTTTATAAGTTCATTTAGAAGAGCTGATGAACTAGCAATGGCAATGGAAGCAAGAGGATATAGAGGTGGATCAGGTAGAACTAGAATGAAAGTATTAAGATTTACATATAAAGATACAATAGCTTTTGGTGTATTTTTAGTACTTGTATTATGGAGCATTATAGTTAGATTTATTTTTTAAATAAGAGGAAGTATATGAGAAATATAAAGTTGGTAATTGAATTTGATGGAACAAATTTTTGTGGATGGCAAAGGCAGAAACAAGACAGAACTGTACAGGGATGTATAGAAAATGCTATATTAAAAGTCACTGGAGAAAAGAGTCTAACAAATGGTAGTTCTAGAACAGATGCGGGTGTGCATGCTAAAGCTATGGTAGCAAATTTTTTTACAAATAGTAAAATACCAGGAGAGAAATTTAGAGAGGCACTAAATACTAAATTACCAGAGGATGTTGCAATAATAAAATCAGAAGAAGTTAATTCAGATTTCCATGCTAGGTATTCTTCAAAAGGGAAAATGTATTCATATACAATTGTAAATAGATATGAAAAATTATCATTTGGAAAACAATATTTACATCATGTAAGAGAAAAGTTAAATGTTAATAATATGATAAATGCATGTGAATATTTTTTAGGAAAACATGATTTTAGAGCTTTTATGTCTCCTGGAAGTTCTGTTAAAACTACAGTAAGAACTATTACAGATATACACATAGAGCAAAATGAAAATATTATAAAAATTTTTGTTAGTGCAGATGGATTTTTATATAATATGGTAAGAATAATAGTTGGAACTTTAATTAAAGTTGGAAATGGAAAAATAAACGTAGAAGACATTGAAGATATAATTAAAGAAGGAAATAGAAAAAGATCAGGAATGTGTGTACCACCTAACGGTTTAGTATTAGAAAAAGTTTTTTATTAAATATCGTAAAATTTGTTGACACGCCCGTGAGCGTGTATTATAATTAGTTTGTTTGTTAGAATATTTATGTATATAAGATCCACTAGCCCCGGGTCTTGACATAAAATTGCATACTAAAATTAAAGTATAGCATAATGTAAGTTCAGGGAGGGAAAGAGATGAAATCATACATTGCAAAAGCGCAAGAAGTTCAAAGAAAATGGTATGTAGTTGACGCTGCTGATAAGCCACTAGGAAGAGTTGCTAGTCAAGTTGCTTCAATCTTAAGAGGTAAAAATAAACCAACATTTACACCAAATGTTGACTGTGGAGATTTTGTTGTAATAATTAACGCAGAAAAGGTTGTTTTAACTGGTAAAAAGTTAGATCAAAAAATGTTAAGAAAGCATAGTCTTTATCCAGGTGGATTAAAGGAAACTCCTTATAGAGAAGTATTAGCTAAGAAACCTGAATTCGCTTTTGAAGAAGCAGTAAGAAGAATGCTTCCAAAAGGAGTATTAGGAAGACAAATGCTAAAGAAATTAAAAGTATACAGAGGTGCTGAGCATAATCATGCAGCTCAACAACCAGAAGTACTAGAATTAAAGTACTAATATAATCTCGGGAGGAGGAAATAGAAAATGGCAAAAGTTCAATACATGGGTACTGGAAGAAGAAAAAAATCAGTTGCAAGAGTTAGACTTGTACCAGGAAGCGGTAAAGTAGTTATAAATAAAAGAGATAGTGAAACATATTTTGGTTTAGAAACTTTAAGAGTTATAGTTAACCAACCATTAGTTTTAACTGGAACTAAGGATAAGTTTGACGTTTTAGTAAATGTTCACGGTGGTGGATTTACAGGTCAAGCAGGAGCTATAAGACATGGTATAACTAGAGCTTTAGTTAAAGCTGATGAAGCTTTAAAGCCAGAATTAAAGAAGGCTGGATTCTTAACAAGAGATCCAAGAATGAAGGAAAGAAAGAAATACGGTCTTAAAAAAGCAAGAAGAGCTCCACAATTCTCAAAGAGATAGGATGCATCTTACTTACAGGGGAGAGATTTATTTCTCTCCTATTTTTTTACATATAAATATATAATTAATAGTATATAAGTTTCAATAAAGTTTGTTCATTAATATATATTGTTAGAATATTTATTAATGTAATAACTTAATTAGAATATATATTAAAATAAAATTATAGTATATAAATTATATATGCATTTATTAAGTTTAAAATTCTAAAAGAATATTAATAGATTATTTGAAGAGCTTTATAAAATTAAAATAAATAAAACAAATGAAGGAGATAAAAGGTTTGGAATCTACAATCATGGTTATCATTAAATTAATGGGTGGATTAGGTTTATTTATTTATGGTATGAAACTAATGGGGGATGGTTTAGAAAATGCTGCAGGTGATGGACTTAAAAGTATCCTTGAAAAAGTAACTAGTAACCCAATAACAGCAGTTATGATAGGGGCCATTGTAACTGCTGTTATTCAAAGCAGTAGTGCTACTACAGTAATGGTAGTAGGATTTGTTAATGCAGGTCTTATGAACTTAGTGCAAGCCGCAGGAATTATTATGGGAGCTAATATTGGAACGACAATAACAGCTCAACTTGTATCATTTAAATTAGATGAGATTGCACCTGTTTTTGTGTTTGTTGGCACAATAATGGCTATGTTTGCAAGAGGTAAAAAGAGAAAAGATATTGGAAACATAATATTAGGGTTTGGTATATTGTTTACAGGAATGGGTATAATGAGTGAGGCTATGAAGCCATTAACTAATGCTCCTATATTTTCAGAATTTATAGCTTCTATAGGTGATAATTGGTTTATAGGAGTTGTGGCTGGAGCATCAATTACAGCTATACTACAAAGTTCATCTGCTACCACAGGTATCTTAGTAGCATTAGCTACAGCCGGTGCAATTGATATTAATATTGCATTACCTATAATTTTTGGATGTAATATAGGTACATGTATAACTGCAATAATTGCGAGTATTGGGACTAATAAAACAGCACATAAAGCAGCAATGCTTCATTTAATATTTAATATTACAGGAACTGTAATATTTTTACCGTTTTTAGGTATTTTAGGTTCATTTGTACAAACAACTAGTACAGATGTAAGTAGACAAATTGCTAATGCTCATACTGTATTTAATTTAGCTAATACTGCAATATTATTACCATTAAGCAAATATATAATAATTTTAATTAATAGATTAATACCAGGTGAAGATGAAATAGAAAAAGCTGGACCTAAATATATAGATAATAGACTTTTAGAAACACCTGTAATTGCAGCAGGACAAGTTTTAAAAGAGACTATAAGAATGGCTAATAAGGCTAAAAAGAATTTAGAATTATCTATGAAAGCATTTATAGATAATGA
The DNA here is from genome assembly GCF_019431045.1 of Clostridium weizhouense. Taxonomy (GTDB): domain Bacteria; phylum Bacillota; class Clostridia; order Clostridiales; family Clostridiaceae; genus Clostridium; species Clostridium weizhouense. The sequence goes on from NZ_JAHXPT010000007.1 coordinate 65,843, forward strand.
TGATACATTAGTTAAGAAAGTATACGAAAATGAACAAATAATCAATATATTAGAAGAATGTATAACAACTTATTTAGTAAAACTTTCTAAGTGTGTTTTATCTGATAAGGAACAAGGAATTGTTGCTTCAACACTTCATGTAATTATAGATATTGAAAGAGTTGGAGATCATGCAAAGAATATTGCAGAATTAGCAAATCAGAAAATAAATAAGAATCTTAAGTATAGTGAAGATGCAATAAGAGAATTATATGATATATATAATACTACAATGGAAGCATTAGAAATAGCTATTAATGCATATGCAACAAGAGATGCTTCAAAAGCTAAAACTATAGAAGAAGTAGAAAGAAAAATAGATTCGTATCAAAAAACATATAGAGATAAGCATATAAAAAGGCTTTATGAAGGAAAATGTAATGCTTACGCAGGTACAATATTTTTAGATTTAGTTAATAATTTTGAACGTATAGGTGATCATTCAACAAATATTTCTGAAAATGTAATTGAAACTTTTAAATAAATTAGGAAAACAAGCAATTAATAATTTGAATTATAATTGCTTGTTTTTTTATTTCATTATTAATTATATGAATCACATAATTAAATTTATATAAATAAAATAGCCTGTTTACTTATTTGAATAAATAGAAAGGATATAGCAAATAATAAATTATAAAAATTTAGACAAATAAGGAGGTATATTTAATGAGATTTAAAAGAGCTGTAGTAATATTTTGTATTTTGCTTTTAATATTTTCAACTCCAATAAAAGTAAAAGCAAAGATAGAAGAAGGTAAAGTACAGCATGTTATTTTAATAGATCCTGGACATGGGGGAATAGATGGAGGAGCAAAATCTAAGAATGGAACCATAGAAAAAGATATAAATTTATCAATAAGTTTAAAATTGAAAAAGGTTTTAGAAGAACAAGGATATATTGTATATTTAACTAGAGAAGATGATAATGAATTATCAGCTAAAAAAGTTGCTGATTTAAATGAAAGATGTAAAATGAAAAAAGATAAAAATTGTGACATTTTTATATCAATTCATCAAAATATGTTTCCTAACTCAAAATGTTTTGGTGCCCAAGTATGGTATTCAAACAATGATAAAAGTAGGATTTTAGCAGAAAATATACAGGATATGTTAAAACAAAATTTACATGATAATAATAAAAGAATTTCAAAACCTGCAAAAGATCAATATAGAATATTAAGAGATGGATATGATGGAGCTTGTGTATTAATTGAATGTGGTTTTTTATCTAATTATGAAGAGGAACAAAGATTAAAAAGTGATGAACATCAAGATAAGATTGTAAAAGGTATTTTAAGTGGAGTAAATGCATATATTGAAACTTTAAAAACTAATTAATATACATAAATAGGAATTTTAATATTTAGCTATGTTGTAACTGAATATTGATATAGTAGTATAAAAACAAATTCTTCTTGTAAGGGGGTTTTATACTACTATATCAAAATAGTTTAAACTATAGAATTAAGATTAGTTAATCTTTGTCTAATAAATTTAGTTAATATTAGATAAATTATATATGTTTTCTCTAGAAATTGGACTAACTTTAATACTATTTTTTGATGGAGTCTTACCTAGTAAATTTTTATTTAATAGTAGAAATATATTATAAAGTATAAGAACGATTAAGAATATGGTTAGAATATATATTATAGTTTTAATAAATTTATCATAAATTATAAATCTCATATATTAGACTCCTTATAAATTTTAAAATTTGTATGTTTAATATATAGTAAAAAAATTAAATAAATATGAAATTTTTATTATTGTAAATACTAAAAAATATATTAAACTTATAGTAAAAGGGTTAAGGAGTTGTTGAGGTGAGAGAAGTAAATGTTCAATTGATTACAGACGCTGTTAAAGACTTAGCTATAAAGGCAAATTATTTTTTGGGAAATGATATTAAAGATGCATTAGAAATTTGTAAAAAGAATGAACCTTGGAATTTAGCAAATGATATTTTAGATAAAATAATAATTAATGCTAAAATTGCAGAGAATGAGAAAATGCCAATGTGTCAAGATACTGGAATGGCATGTGTATTTATAGAGATAGGTCAAGATGTACATTTAATTGGAGGTAGTTTAGAAAAAGCTGTTAATGAGGGAATAAGAAGAGGATATAAGGATGGGTTTTTAAGAAAATCTGTAGTTAAAGATCCGCTAAATAGAATAAATACAAATGATAATACCCCAGCAGTAATATATTATGAAATAGTTAGTGGAGATAAAGTGAAAATTACACTTGCACCAAAGGGATTTGGATCTGAAAATATGAGTAAGATAGGGATGTTGAAACCTTCTGATGGTGTTGAAGGTGTTAAAGATTTTATATTAAATGTGGTTAAAGAAGCAGGACCAAATCCATGTCCTCCAATGGTAATAGGTGTTGGGATTGGTGGAACTTTTGATAAGGCAGCATATTTAGCAAAAAAAGCATTACTAAGACCTATTAATATAAGAAACAATGATGAGTATTATAAAGATTTAGAAATTGAATTATTAGAAAAAATTAATCAATTAGGAATAGGTCCTCAAGGTTTTGGAGGAAGAACTACAGCCTTAGGAATAAATATAGAAGTATATCCAACCCATATTGCTGGTCTTCCAGTAGCGGTAAATATAAATTGTCATGCAACACGCCATAAGCAAATTGTACTATAGGGGGAGAAAATAATATGGAAATTAAATTACATACACCGCTTACACAGGATAAAATATCTAAATTAAAAGCAGGAGACAGCATTTTATTAAGTGGGATAATTTATTCAGCAAGAGATGCAGCACATAAGAGATTAATTGAATTGATTAATCAGGACAAGGAATTACCTTTTAATATAAAGGATGAAATTATATATTACGTTGGTCCTTCACCAGCTAAGCCAGGATATGTTATAGGTTCGGCGGGTCCAACAACTAGTTATAGAATGGATTCATATACACCAGTATTATTAGATTTAGGTTTAAAAGGGATGATAGGAAAAGGAGCAAGGAATAATAGTGTTATAGAATCTATTAAGAAAAATGGAGCTATATATTTTGGTGCTATTGGGGGTGCAGCAGCATTAATTGCTAAGAGTATAGTAAAATCAGATATAATTGCATATGAAGATTTAGGAACGGAGGCCATAAGAAGAATGGAAATTAAAGAGATGCCTTTAGTTGTTATAATAGACTCTAATGGAAATAATCTTTATAATATAGGTAAGTTGAATTATTTAGAATCAATTAAGTAATATGAAAGAAAATATATAAACTATAATTTAAATACTTTTTAATAAAATTAAATAATACAAAAAACTATTTCAATAGAAGATATGAAATAGTTTTTTTATATGTAAAATTTATATTATAAACTAAAAAGCTTATATAAATTTTTTATATGTATATTTTTAATTAAATAATACTATTAAGAAGTCTCTATTTATTATTAATATTAAATTTAAGTATATTAACTTAATCAAAATATATAATGAAAAATTTCTACTATATATTTTTAAATCCCTTTCCTTTAACTTCAGATATATCTACAATTGTTATGAACGCAGTGGGATCTATACTATAAACACAATTTTTTAACTCAACCATTTGTCTTGAGGTAACTATACAATAGAGCATCTTTTTTCTATCATGAGTATATTCTCCTTCAGCAACTAAAGATGTTACTCCTCTGTGTAAATCTTTTATTACATAATTTATTATTTCCTGTTCTTTTTTTGTTAATATAAGTAACAGTTTTTTACTACTAAACCCTTTTAGTACTTTATCTAAAACAATACCTTGAGTAAATAAAGAGATAAGAGTATATAATGCTTGGGGAAGTCCAAAAATTATTGCACCAGCTATAATAATTAAACAGTTAAGTAAGAATCCTAAACTCCCTATATTAAAATTTGAATATTTTTTTCTTATAAGCATAGTAATAACATCAGTACCACCAGTAGAACCATTTCTTAAGAAAACTAAACCATAACCAATACCAGATAAAACACCACCATAAATACAGTAAAGTAGAATATCATTTACATATATAATATTTGTTAATGGTTTTGTTAACATTAGTGATAAGGATAAGGATAACATTCCTATAGCAGTTAAGAGAGTAAATTCACGATTAAGTTTTTTATAACTTAATAATAATAGTGGAATGTTAATTATAAATACTACAATACCAGCAGGTAATCCTATAGTATATTGTAAAATAAGAGCAATACCTGTAGCCCCTCCACTTAAAAGTTTAGCATGTGATAAAAATAGATTTACTCCTAAGGAAGCAATAAAACAGCCTAAAAAAATAACTAAAGTATCAATTATAGTCATTTTATATTTGAGAATTTTATTCATTGATAGTTTACTCCTTTAAAATATATAATTACATATCATATAATATTAATGCACTTTATAGCTTAAAAATCAAGAGGATTTATATTATATTAACTAAATATAATGGAAAATAATACTTTAAAGTTTATATATATATTATCTTTTAAATAAGGATATGATTAGTTAACAGTAGATACTTAATAATATTTTTAAATAAAATATAATCTTATAATAAATTTAATATTTTTTGAATTTACTTAAGAATTGTTAAGGGATTTTTAGTTATAATTGAAAAAAGAAATATTATGTTAGATAATATTTGTATTAAGTATAATTAAGAAGGAGGGTAGAGGTGAATAAGATGAAACTACCAGGAAAAATGAAAGTAAAGAAAACAATATTGTTAGTATTAGTAATTGTAGCTATTTTAGTATTAATTTATGAGGGTGTTAAAAACAATAAAGAAAAAATTAATTTAAATAAAGAAACTCAAGATCAAGAAACGCAATTTAAAGAAGAGTCTAAAGAGATTGATATAAATTTAAAAAATAATGAGGATTTATTAAAAAAAGAGGAACAAGAAAAAATTTTATATAATGAATCATATACATTATTTTTTTCTAATGAATATGAAAAAGCTATAAGTAAAGCAAATGAACTTATAGAAGTTTTTCCAAGTAATGCAAAAGGATATAATATAAGAGGGATTGCAAAATCTTATAATGGAGATTTTGAAGAGGGAATGAAAGATATAGATAAAGCGTTAGAATTAGATCCGCAGTATGGTTATGCAATGTTTAACAAAGCATTAACTTATGAATTATATGGTAAATTAGATGATGCGTTAGTATGGTATAATAAGAATTTAGAGGTAGAAAAATATGTATGGACTTATTATGGGATAGCATCTATTTATGGAAGAAGAGGTGATATTCAAAATACGGTTACTTATTTAAAAAAAGCTATAGATATTGATGAATCAGTAAAAAAAGAAGCAAGGGATGAAGCAGATTTTAATCCTGTTAGAGATTATGAAGAGTTCCAAAAATTAATTATGTAATTTAATATGAATTTAACTATAGAGAATATACTAAGTAGAGAGTACTTTAATAATAGTTTTAAAAATATTAGGAGTGATAGATTATGTTTAATGTGTTAGTTGTTGATGATGAGAAGGAAATAAGAGATGCTATAGAAATTTATTTAAGAGGGGAAAATTTAAAAGTATTTAAAGCAGTTGATGGATTAGAAGCCTTAGAGATCCTTAAAACTGAAAAGATCCATTTAATTGTTTTAGATATAATGATGCCTAAATTAGATGGAATAAGAACTTGTTTAAAAATTAGAGAAACTGAAAATTTACCTATAATCATGTTATCGGCTAAAGGGGAAGATTCAGACAAAATTTTAGGGCTTAATGTAGGAGCTGATGATTACATAACAAAACCATTTAATCATTTAGAATTAGTTGCTAGAGTAAAATCACAATTAAGAAGATATGATAAACCTTTAAATATTGAAGATGGAGAAGAAATTATAAAAGTTAAAGACTTAATAATTGATACTGTAGCAAAAAATATTACATTAAGAGATGAAGAAATAAAAGTTACAGCAACGGAATATAAAATACTGCATTTATTAGCTTCTAATTTAGGAAAAGTATTTTCAATAAAAGAAATATATGAAAAAGTATGGGAAGAACCATTTTATAAGAGTGAAAATACGGTAACTGTCCATATAAGGAGAATAAGGGAAAAAATAGAATTAAATACAAAAGAACCTGAATATATTAAAGTTGTATGGGGGATTGGATATAAGATTGAAAAAGAATAAAAATAGAAAATGTATAGAGAAGAGTTGAAGTATTTGGATACAAACAATACAAGTAGTTTATATAGAATCTTAAAAAGAAAAGTTAAACAATATTTTAAGAGTATATATTTAATTGACATAATATTATTGGCATTGATAACAGGTATATTATTTTCATTAGTAGGTGATTATAAACATTTTATTAAAAATGGGAAAAGTGGAACTTTAACTAATGCCGTTTTTAATAAAAGTGAATATGAAGTAAATAAACTTTATGACGATAGTAAAGGGTTTGCTTCAATAATTTATAGTAAAACAGATGGTTTATATGATCTATTAACATCAAATAATGAGAATATAGAAAGACTAAGTGAATTGATGAAATTCTTTAATAGTGAAACAGAAAAATATAGAAAAGAATTTAATTTAAAAAAAGATATATATTTTATAATTAGGAACAAGCAAACAAAAGAACTTTTTACTAATGATCCTTTTTTAGATTCTTCAATTAAGTATATTAAAGAAAATGAAATTGATGGTTTATTAAGCAATAGGTTTAAAGAACAGGGAATAGTAAGTATAAAATTTAATAATATAGATAATTATAATCCTTTAGTAAGTCGTGGTAGTGTAAATTATTTGGATGAAACCATAAAAAATTTCGAAGAAGTATATTACACATCTAAAGATACTTATAAGGATGAAATCATTCAAATAAGAAAAAAGTTTATTAGTTTTATTGTACTATTTTTTATTTATATAGCATTAGTTTTAAAAATATTTGCTATATTAAGATTTGATTTTGGAGAAGCAAAAATTAAATCTCGTCTTATTAATAATATTATATTTGTACTTAGAAATGGATTCAAATATAAAGAAACTAGGAAAACATTAGTATTAGCTATAGGAGTTTCACTAGCATCATTGATTACTTATTTATATTTTCTTGCAACTGGTGGAGATGAAAATAATATGTTTGTAAGATTTTTTCAGACATATCCTTTTAAAGGCACGTTTTTAATGATTGTAGGAATACTATTAACAGTTATATTTGGATTGAAGAAAACTTTAGATATTGTTATGGTAAATGAATGTGTAAAAAAATTAAATGAAGGAAATTTAGATGAACCGCTTACTGTAAAAGGATCACCTATAGTAAAAGAGTTGATTTGTAATATCAATTTAATAAAAGATGCATATAAAAGTGCTTTAGATGAAAGAGTAAAAGATGAGAGGTTAAAAACAGAGCTAATTTCAAATGTTTCACATGATTTAAAGACTCCATTAACATCTATAATAAACTATGTAGATATATTAAAAAATAGTAATATAACAGAAGAGGAAAGAAAAGATTATTTATTAATATTAGATAAAAAATCATTAAAATTAAAGGCGTTAATTGAAGATTTATTTGAAATGTCTAAAATTAATAGTGGAAAAATTACATTAAGTAAAGAAAAAATAGATATTCTTTCATTAATACATCAAGGAATAGGAGAATATAGTTTTTTATATGAACATAAGAATATATCATTTAAAGTTATAACTAAAGAAGAAGAAATTTTTATGGAACTTGATGGAAAAATGATATCAAGAGCTTTAGAAAATATAATAATTAATGCATTAAAATATTCTTTAGAAAATACTAGAGTGTATATAGAAGTAGAGTTAAAAAACGAATATGCAGAAATTACTGTGAAAAATGTTTCTAATTATGAAATGGATTTTGATGAAGAAGAGATATTTGAGAGATTTGTAAGAGCTGATAAATCTAGAAATTCAAGTATAGAAGGGTCAGGATTAGGACTTGCAATAACTAAAAGTATTGTAGAACTTCATGGTGGCGAAATAAAAATAGAAACAGAGGGGGATATGTTTAAAATATATATTATATTACCTCTGAAGTGATAAAAAATATTATTAAATAAAAATTATTGATTAAGTGGTTGATTTATAGAAAATTAGAGATTAACCACTTTTTTTGCATATTAATAGGGATTTTTCAAGTTTTACAATTAAGGAAATTACAATTATACTATAAATTACTGAAATCAATATATAGTATGAAAATGTAAAAAAATATTTTATAAACACAATATATAGTAGGAGAGAGGCCATATGTTAGATTTGAAAGAATTATGCAGAAAAGCAATAAAGGGTATTAAGGATAATGATGGAACATACACTGAAGAAAAGTTATTAAATGCTTTAGAATATACAATAATAGATGGAATGGATATAAATGATGTAAGGAAATCTTTGATTCAAGTTTCTCTAGATTTGACAACAAGTACTGAACCTAATTGGCAATATGTAGCATCTACAGTATATATATATCAACTTTATGATGAAGTCAGAAAAAATAGAGGAATAGATAAAAATAGAAATTTATATAGTAATTATTATGAGTTTATCAAGGATCTTACTAATAAGAATCTTTATGGGAAATATATATTAGAAAACTATTCAAGAGAAGAGATATTAGAGTTAGAAAATGAAATAAAGATTGAACGAGATTTTATATTTAATTATAGTGGAATTGATCTTTTAGCTAAAAGATATTTAGTCCAAGATTATAATAGGGAAATCTTAGAGCTTCCTCAACAAATGTTCATGGGAATTGCTATGCATCTTGCAATTCCAGAGAAACAAAGTAATAGAGTATATTGGGCAAAGAGATTTTATAATGTCTTAAGTCAGCTTAAAGCAACTATGGCAACACCTACTATGTCAAATGCAAGAAAACCATTTTATCAATTAAGTTCTTGTTTTATTGATACTGTTGATGATAGTTTAAAAGGAATTTATAAATCATTAGATAATTTTGCTGAAGTATCTAAGTTTGGTGGCGGAATGGGAATTTATATGGGAAAAATTAGAGCATTAGGTGCACCTATAAGAGGATTTAAAGGGGCATCTGGTGGGATTATACCATGGGTTAAATTATTTAATGATACAGCTATTGCAGTAGATCAATTAGGCGTTAGAAATGGATCTGTAGCAATATGGTTAGATATATGGCACAAAGATATACCTGAATTTCTTCAAATAAGAACTAATAATGGAGATGATAGAAAAAAAGCTCATGATGTATTTCCTGGTATTTGTTATCCAGATTTATTTTGGAAACTTGCTGAAGAAAATATAGATGCTGATTGGTATATGATGTGTCCTCATAATATTAAAAATGTAAAAGGTTATTGTTTAGAAGATTTTTATGGAGAAGAATGGGAACGCAAATATTTTGAGTGCGTTAATGATGAAAGAATAGAGAAAAGAATTATTAAAATAAAGGATATAGTTAGATTAATAATTAAAAGTGCGGTAGAGACAGGAGCACCATTTGCATTTTATAGAGATATAGCTAATAAAATGAATCCTAATAAACACAATGGAATTATATATTCATCAAATTTATGTACAGAAATAATGCAAAATATGAGTCCTATGAAAATGAAAGAAGATCAAATAATAAAAGAAGATGATAGTTATAGTGTAGTACAAAAAATAGAGAGTGGAGATTTTGTTGTTTGTAATTTATCTTCACTTGTACTTGGAAATATTAATGTACTTGACGATAAAGAGATGGAATATGTGATAGAAACTCAAATTAGAGCAATGGATAATGTAATAGATTTAAATTATTATTCAGTACCATTTGCTGAAATCACAAATAAAAAATATAGAGGTGTAGGTCTTGGAACTAGTGGATACCACCATATGCTGGCAAATAATAAAGTTCAGTGGTTACATGAAAATCATAAGAATTTTGCAGATAAAATTTATGAAAAAATTAATTATTATTCAATAAAGGCGAGCATGGAAATTTCAAAAGAAAAAGGATCATATAAATTTTTTGAAGGATCAGATTGGGAGAATGGATCATACTTTCAATTAAGGGGATACTCAAATAAAAAATGGAATAATTTAAAAGAAGATGTTAAAAAGTTTGGAATGAGAAATGGATATTTATTAGCAGTAGCTCCAAATGGATCAACTGCCACAATCGCAGGTACTTCAGAAGGAATTGATCCTATTATGGCAAGATTCTATTTAGAAGAAAAGAAAGGAAGCATAATTCCTAAAACAGCTCCAAATCTTTCAGCAGATAATTATTGGTATTATAATTCTGCTTATAATTTAGATCAAAAATGGTGTGTTGAGTTAAATGGAATACGTCAAAGGCATATTGATCAAGGTCAATCTTTTAATTTATATATAACAACTGATTATACAATGAGACAAATAATGAATTTATATATTGCAGCTTGTAAGTGTGGTGTTAAATCAATTTATTATGTTAGATCAAAATCATTAGAAGTAACAGAATGCGAAAGCTGCTCAGGATAAGTTAGAGTCAAAAAGTGAGTAATTGAATTTATATTTGATTACTCGAACTTACTTGGTGAGCAGAGTGAGTTCGAGTTTTGGATAAATAAAAAGTGAAATTATTCAATCTAAAAGTTAGTAAATTTTATATTTGGTAACTCAAACTTATTCAGAAAATAAAGTGAGTTGAGTTTCATAATATTTTTATAGGTGAAAGAAATGGGAGAGATAATATATGAAAGTAAATAAAAAACCACTCTTTAATGAATTTGGTGATCAAGAACCAAGATTAAAAAAAATAATTAATGGAAATACAACCAATTTAAATGATTTTAATAATATGAAATACACATGGGCATCAGACTGGTATAGACAAAGTATGAATAATTTTTGGATACCAGAAGAAATTAATCTTGCACAGGATTTAAAAGATTATAAAAATCTATTAAAAGAAGAAAGAACTGCATATAATAAAATACTATCTTTTTTAATATTTTTAGATTCAATACAAACAGCAAATTTGGGTAATATAAATAATTATATTACAGCTAGCGAAATAAATTTATGTTTAACAATTCAAAGTTTTCAAGAAGCTGTTCATTCTCAAAGTTATAGTTATATGCTTGATAGTATTTGTTCTCCAGAAGAAAGAAATGAAATACTTTATCAATGGAAATATGATGAAATTTTACTTAATAGAAATAAATTTATAGGAGATTTATATAATGAATTTATAAATAAGCCTACAGAATATAATTTAATTAAAACTGTAATGGCTAATTATATTCTAGAAGGAATATATTTTTATTCTGGATTTATGTTTTTTTATAACTTGGAAAGAAATGGGAAAATGACTGGTTCCGCTCAAGAAATTAGATATATAAACAGAGATGAAAATACCCATCTTTGGCTATTTAGAAATATAATAAAAGAATTACAAACTGAAATACCTGATTTATTCACAGAAGAATTAAAAAATGAATTAAGAGAGATGATGAAAATAGGTGTAGAAAATGAAATTTTATGGGGACACTATGTTATAGGAGATAATATTCAAGGAATAAATAAGAAGCTAATTGAGGATTATATAAGGTATTTAGGTAATAAAAGATTAAAAGAGATAAATTTAGAACCTTTATTTGAAGGTTATAATGAAAATCCGGCAAAGTGGGTTGATATAGTATCTAATTCTAATTCGGTAAAAACAGATTTTTTTGAAGCAAAATCTACAGCTTATGCAAAAGCTTCATATTTAATTGATGATTTATAAACAAATTTAAATAAATTTGAATGTTTTTCAACAAAATATATTAAAATTTTTAAAACTTATGTTATAATAATTGAAGTTAGGTTTTAAGTTAAAGGTTATCAAAATAGGATTTAAGTTAAATTTTAGTAATATTAGCAAAAAAATAGATTGAATTTTAATTTCGAGGAGGAGTTTTAAAAATGAAAAAAGGTATTGCTGCTTCTAAAGGATATGCAATAGGAAAAGTATTTTTAAATGAAAATGAAGAAATAGTTATAACAGATGTAAAAATTTCAGATGTATCTTTTGAAAAAGAAAAATTACAAAAGGCTTTAGATGATTCTAAGTCACAATTAGAAGTTATTAAAGTTAAAGCAGAAAAGGAAATGGGATCAGAAAAAGCAGCAGTTTTTGAAGCTCATATTACATTATTAGATGACCCAGAATTTACTGGAGCAATGCTTAGTGAAATAGAAATGAACAGTCTTAATGGTTTAAAAGCTATAGAGAATGTTACAAATAGTTTTGTTGCTATATTTGAGTCTATGGATAACGATTATATGAGAGAAAGAGCTGCAGATATTAAAGACGTATCTAAGAGAATAATATCTAACTTTGCTGGTAAAGGTGGAGATGCATTTGCTATTACTGAAAATAACACAGTAGTAGTTGCACATGATTTAACACCATCAGATACAGCTCAATTAGATAGAAGTAAAGTAGTAGGATTTATTACAAACATAGGTGGAAGAACATCACATGCAGCTATAATGGCTAGAACATTAGAAATCCCAGCAGTACTTGGTCTTGGAGATATAACTACAAGTGTTAAAAATGGAGATATGGTTATAGTTGATGGGTTAACTGGAGATGTAATTATAAATCCATCAGAAGATGTTTTATCAGAATATAAAGCTAAACAAGAAAAATTTAAAAAAGAACAAGAAGAATTAAAGAAATTAATAGATGTTAAAACAACTACTAAATCAGGTAGAAGAATTGAAGTTTGTGGAAACATTGGTAAACCAGAAGATGTTCTTGGTGTTCTAGAAAATGGTGGAGATGGTGTAGGATTATTCAGAACTGAATTCTTATACATGGATAGAGAAAGTGCTCCAACAGAAGAAGAACAATTTGAAAGTTATAAATTTGTTCTTGAAAAAATGGAAGGAAAACAAGTTGTTATAAGAACTCTTGATATTGGAGGAGATAAAACACTTCCTTACTTACCATTACCAGAAGAAATGAATCCTTTCTTAGGATATAGAGCTATAAGACTTTGTTTAGATAGAAAAGAAATCTTTAAAGTTCAATTAAGAGCATTATTAAGAGCTTCTGTATACGGAAATCTTTGTGTAATGTTCCCTATGATTTCAGGATTAGAAGAATTCCAACAAGCTAAAGAAGTTGTTGAAGAATGTAAAGCTGAATTAAAATCTGAAGGAAAAAATTTCTCAGAAAGTATTCAATGGGGTATCATGGTTGAAATTCCAGCAGCAGCAGTTTATGCTGATGAATTAGCTAAACATGTTGATTTCTTCTCAATAGGAACAAATGATTTAATTCAATATACATTAGCAGCTGATAGAATGAGTGAAAAAGTTTCATATCTTTATAATCCAATGCATCCAGCAGTACTTAGATTAATAAAGATGACTATAGATGGTGCACATAAACATGGAAAATGGGTAGGAATGTGTGGAGAAATGGCTGGAGATGAGGCAGCTATCCCAACATTAGTTGAATATGGATTAGATGAATTTTCAATGAGTGCTACATCAATCTTAAATGCTAAGAAGATTATGTTAGAACAAGAATAATATTATTGAATTTTAGGTGGAGTTTACTCCACCTTTTTTTTCTTTAAAATAGTTAAAAGAATTTAAATTTATTGAGAATTTATATAAAAGTATAATTTATTTTAGATTTTATAAGTTAATAATATGATTTATTTAATGGTAAAATAGTTGTATTAATAATTTTAAATATAATTGACATTTACAATAAGTAAGGGGGAAAAGAAATGAAAAAAATGTTAGAAATGTTTATAGCATTTTTTAAAATAGGAGCTTTTACGTTTGGCGGAGGATATGCAATGATTCCGCTGATTGAGCAAGAAGTTGTAATAAATAAAAAGTGGATAGATAAAGATGAATTTATGGATATTTTAGTTGTATCTCAAAGTTTACCAGGTGCCTTAGCTGTTAACTGCTCACTTTTTATTGGACAAAAAATCGGTGGAATGATAGGTCAAATTATTGCCGTATTAGCAGTTACGTTACCTTCATTTTTTATAATACTTATTATTGCAGGAATATTTATTCAGTTTAGAGATAATTATTTTGTTAATTTAGCATTTAAAGGGATAAATGCAGCAGTACCAATGCTTGTATTGTTTGGAGTTATAAGTTTATCAAAAGGAATAAAGAAAAACTTAAATACATTATTAATGATTATATTAGGTCTTATTGCTTTAATTATCTTTGATATACATCCTGTTATTGTTATTTTAGCTTCTGCTATATATGGAATGATTTTTTTAAGAGAGAAGGTGCAGTAAATAATGATATTAATAAAATTATTTTTAGCTTTTTTAAAAATAGGGACATTTAGTTTTGGTGGAGGATATGCAATGATACCTTTTATTCAAAAGGAAATTATTGATAACAATGGATGGCTAACAGTAAATAATTTTATGGATATTATAGGAATATCACAGATGACTCCAGGCCCAGTAGCTATAAATTCAGCGACATTTGTAGGGTTTAAAGTAGCAGGTGTAATGGGAAGTCTATTTGCAACTATTGGGGTTATGACCACATCTTTTGTATTAGTTAGTATAGTATCAAGAACTTTAAATAAATTTAAAGATTCTACTGTTTTAAAAGCTGCACTACTTGGAATGCGTCCTATACTTATTGCGTTAATACTTCAAGCTTTCTTTAATCTAGCGAAGGAGGCATATATTGATATAAAATCAGTAGTTATTACACTGATAATATCAGGAATGCTTTTATCAAAGAAAATACATCCAATAATATCTATAGTATTTTCTGGAATATTAGGTATTATTTTTTGGAGTTTTTAGACGATATATATTATAGTACTTATATAATGATAGTTATGTTAATATAAAAAAGGTATTATTACATTTTTTATAGAAGTATTATTATAATTTGTATTAAATATATTTTACATAGAAAAACTAGTATAAAAAGGGGTTAACCAAATGGATAAGAAGTGTAGGAAACTTTATAATAAAGCTATAAAATATTATCAAACAGGAGAAATAAATAAAGCATTGGAAATATGTGAAGAAGCTTTAGCATATAGTTTAAAAAATTCTTCAATATTAAATTTAAAAGGTATTTTATTATATCAAAAAGGGAATTTAGATGGAGCAATCACTGTTTGGAAAATAAATAAAGATTTTAATGATGATGGTATGGCTAAAAACTATTTAAAAGATACACAGGAAGATAAACGTAGAAGCGAATTATATTTATTAGGAGAAAAGAGGTTAAAAGATTTAAATATAGATGATGCAATAAATATATTTAAACAATGTTTAGAAAGTGATTTCAATTCTATAAAGGTAAATACAGCATTGGCATTATGTTATCAAAAAAAAGGTGATTTTACTAAGTGTATAAATCATATGGAAAAAGTTCTTAGTTTAGATAAAAAATCCAAAATAGCCAATCAAATCAAAAAAGAACTAATAGAAGTAAAAGCTTATAAAGGATCAAATCATAAATTATGGATTCCTATAACATCAATGATTATATTATCAATAATAGTTACAATTACATATAGTTTCTATAACGGTTCAAACATCAATAAGGAAAGTAGTAATAATTCAATTGAATCATTACCGAATAATACTTTGGAAAATACAAAAGATAATGCTAAAGAAGAAGTTATTGAAAAAGAAGTTATTGAAGAAGAAAATATAAGTGATGTAACAAAGAAGAATTCTATTAATGTTGATAAGTTAAAAGAAGCATTAGATAAAAATGATTTAGATACTATTTATTCAGAATTAGATAATGTAAATGAAAATGATATTGATAATAATAATAAAGGAATGTACAGAAATGCAATTGATATATTGAAAACTACAGGTGTAGAGAAATTTTATGAGAAAGCTATGAATGAATTTAATTTAAAAAATTATGAAAATGCAAATATAGAATTTCAAAAAGCATATAAGTATTGTGAGGGAAGCTATTTAAAAGAACATATAATATTTTATAAAGCTGTTACATTAGAAAATGTTAAAAATAATGAAGATGCAATAAAAACTTATGATGAATATTATGGTAAATATCCTAAGGGTGAATATGCTGATAACGCATTATATAATGCTGCAATGTTAACTAAAGAAACTAATAAAGATAAGAGTTTATATTATGCTAATAAATTAGAAGATAATTTTCCAAACTCTATTTATTTTAATCAAAATATCTTAAATATCCTAAATAAATAGATAAAACTAAAAAGAATTACAAAGATAGTAAAAATAAAATTAGGATGTGATGATGTGATATCAATAATTAAAAATATTAAAGTATATTCTCCAGAATATCTTGGAATAAAAGACATTGTATTGGCTTTTGGAAAGATAGAAGGTGTATATGATAAATTAAATATTCCAAATGATTTTATTGATATAAATATTATTGACGGAACTGGAAAAATAGCTTTTCCGGGATTTATTGATTCTCATGTTCACATACTTGGAGGTGGAGGAGAAGGTGGATATAAAACAAGGACACCAGAAATTCAACTTTCACAATTAACTAGATATGGAGTTACTACAGTTATTGGATGTATAGGAACAGACGGAGTCTGTAGGGATATTAAATCTTTGATAGCTAAGGTTAAGGCTTTAAATGAAGAGGGAATGTCAGCCTACTGTTATACAGGATCATATGATGTACCAGTTAGAACACTAACAGGATTTATTAAAGAGGATATAATGTTAGTTCAAGAAATTATAGGTGTTGGAGAAATAGCATTATCTGATAATAGAAGTTCACAGCCAACATATGAAAAGTTTGTTGAATTAGTTGCTGAAGCAAGAGTTGGTGGAATGCTATCAAGTAAATCAGGAGTGGTAAATATACATATTGGAGATGGTAGAAGAAGGTTGGATTATTTATTTAGAATATTAGAGATGACAGAAATACCATTATCTCAATTATTTCCAACTCATATAAATAGAAATATAGAGCTTTTTAAAGAAGGTTTAGAATATGCTAAAAGAGGTGGAGTTATTGATTTGACTACAAGCTGTGACTTAGACTTTATGGAAAATGGTGAACTAAGAGCATCAGATGGGTTAAAGGAATTTTTAGATTTAGGATTACCAATATCTAATATAACATTTACATCAGATGGGAATGGAAGCATGCCTAAATTCAATAAAGAAAAAGAATTAATAGGACTTGGAGTTTGTACGGTAGAGTCTTTGTATAGAGAAGTTAAAGAGAGCATATTAAAACATAATATTCCTATAGAAGATGCTATAAAGGTTATAACATCAAATGTTGCAGATATATTAAAATTAAATAATAAGGGAAGAATAAAGACAGGTAAGGATGCTGATTTAGTTATAGTAGATGAAAATACATTAAATATAGAAACTGTTTTTGCTAATGGTAATAAAATGATAGAAAATGAAAATATAGTAATTAAAGGAACTTTTGAAGAATAAAATTACTAATTTAAAATAAATTATATTTTAGCATAATGTTTGTATAATAATATAGATATTAAACAATAATAAAATAAAGTAGATTAATAAAATACCCTCTCAAAAATATTAAATTGAGAGGGTACTTTTATAAGGTTAATTAAGATTTTATTTTAAAGAATGTATGATGTCCTATAGTAGTTATATCTTGTTTTTCAGTTTGACGCATCCAGCTGCATGTTGCAGTACTTGGATTATAAAAGAATAATGCTTCATTTGTAGGATCAGATCCTTTTATGGCATCATAAACTGCATCATAACATGATTGATTTGGAGTAGCTTGTATATTACCATTTTTAACACAAGAAAATGCATTTTTTTGTAAAATTACATCTCTTATTGTATTTGGGAATTTTGGGTTTATAGCACGGTTTAAAACAACTGATGCTACTGCGATTTTCCCATTATATGGTTCGCCAATACTTTCAGCACAAACTAGTTTAGCCATCAATTCAATATCATCTTCCGTTATATAGAGTCTATGAGTGTTATGATTAAATACTTCTATAATAGGTTCATTTTGATTTCGTTGATCTTCTTTATTAAATTGTACTTGGAATTGTATACTATTTAAATAAATTTCATTAATTGCCTTCTTAACAAGAATATTATTATAAAAATTTTTACTTAATACTTGTGCATAAGCAGTAGTATTTATAACGGAAAGATATAGCACTAAAACTATTATAAAAATGCTATATGTTTTTTTCATGAAAAATCCTCCTTTGGCATAATTCAATCCAATAGTATTATTGCCAAAAAAGATACTTATATGCACAATTTAGTTTTTATATGAGTATATTGAAGTTTTAAATGTATCAAGACATTCTAAAAAATCCAAATATTTATTAGATGTATCTTCATATAAGCTTTCAATATTGTCTTTTTTATTAGAAGATAAATTAAATTCAGTTTTTACATTACGTTCAAATGAATTTATATATGATTCAAATGAATTTAACATTTCTTCTAATGATTCATAACATTTATCAGTCCCAACTGGTATTGAAACAGAATAAGATTTATTTTTAATATCATTAAAAGAAGAACGTTTATTATTAATATCACAAAGTAATATAGATAAATCTCTATTATCTTCTCTTATTTTTGATATAGCAGGTCTAAAATCTTCTTGTAAACTTGTAAAATCATTAAGAATTTCATTCATAGTACAAATAAAATCTCTTTTTTGTTCGTCATAAATGTCTTTTTCTCTATTATTTTTATAAAGTCCATTAACATATCTATTTATATTTGAAAAAAATATATTTGCTTCTTTAGGAAATGAAATAGCTAAGCCTTTTTTTGATAAATTATCTGTAGCAAGTAGAACATCTTTTTCGCTTTTTATTAAATCTTCATATAATTTTTCAAAATTTTCAGCATTCTCATTATTTAAAATGGCTAAACTAGAATTATATAATTTAAAGTTTAATTTAGAATAATCATAAAGTTGGTTTTTCAAAGTTTCTAAATTTTTATCATTTAATTTTAAGGTATTTAAATTAGCAATAGATTTATCTAATGAAGATTTATTACTATTTAGTAATTTACAAGCTGATGAAGAATCAAAGGTGCCATCTTTTTCTTTAGATTTTAAAGATGAATTTAAATGTACTATATTTTTAGAGGCTTGATTAAGTTTATTTAAGTCTTTATTTTTTAAAAATAAAGTGAATAATACTATTATAAACATTATAGAAATAGTTAGTGTAATTAAAATTTTTAATGATTTTTTATTTATAGATATATTAAACATAAATCCCTCCTATTATTTAATAAAATAATTTTAGTTACTTAATATTACTTATATTAAGTAGAGTAAAAAATTATTATAAAAATAAGGAATTTTTAATAAAATAGTAATTCTCTTTATATATAAAGAGGTTAATGTTTAGTGTATAATTTTATATAGACAAATAAGCGAGGTGATGGCAGTGGAAGAATTTATATCACTAATAATGAAAAATATAAGTACTATGTCTTTGTGGTCAATATTGGATATTCTTGTAGTATCATTTATATTTTATAAGGGATATATGCTTATAAAAGAAACAAGAGCTGAACAATTATTAAAAGGAATTGTATTAATTATTGTTCTTATTCCTATTAGCTATTTATTGAAATTGGATATGTTATATTTTATTTTAAATAAGACATTAACAATTGGGGTATTATCTGTAATTATAATTTTTCAACCTGAAATAAGAAGAGCATTAGAACATATTGGTAGATCGGCTTTTGAAGATATACATTATATAGATGATAAAGAGATTAGAGATATTGTAATTAATGAAATTGTAAATGCAGTTGAGAATTTAGCTGAAACTAAAACAGGCGCATTAATTGTAATAGAGCAAAAAACAGGACTTGGAGATTTAATTGCATCAGGAACAATCTTAGATGCAAATGTGACATCTAATCTTTTAGAAAATATTTTTGTAGTAAATACACCGTTACATGATGGAGCTACAATAATAAGAAATAGTAGAATAGCAGCATCAGGATGTGTTCTTCCCTTAACAAGTAATAATACAATTAATAAAAAATTAGGAACTAGGCATAGGGCCGCAATAGGTCTTTCAGAAGTTTCGGATTCATTAATAATTATTGTATCTGAAGAAACGGGAGTAGTATCTTTGGCTATAAACGGTAAATTAAGAAGAGGATATGATAAAGAAAAGTTAAGAAAAGTATTATTAAGTATAATTGAAAATAGGAGTAAAAAGAATGTTAAAAGTGCTGGGGAGAGGGTGAAGTCATGGCTAAAGGAAATAAAAATCAAACGCTAGTAGTTAAGTTATTATGCATATGTTTATCTTTTGGCTTATGGCTTTATATATCAAATGTAGAGAATCCAGTAAGAACATATGAATTAAAGGGGGTACCAGTAGAGTTAATAAATCAAAGTAGTATTTCAGATGCTAATTTAGCAATTGTACCAGATCAAAAATTTACAGTAGATTTAAGATTAGAGGGTGCTTCAAGTGATTTATATAAAGTTAATCCAGAATCTTTTAAATTAGTAGCGGATATGGGAGCATATGCACTAAAAAGTGGAGAAAATTTAATTCCTATTCAAGTTATAAGTTATCCAGATAATATTAATATAAAAAATAATGGTTTTTTAGGAATTAAAATAAACCTTGAGGAGTTAATATCTAAAGAAGTTCCATTAAAGTCAAAAGTTACTCTTTCATTTAATGAAAATATATACAAAAAAGAGCAAACTATATCTCCTCAAAAAGTAACTATATCTGGTCCAGAAAGTGCGGTTAATAAAGTTAGTCAAGGTGTACTAATAGGAGAGTTAAAAGGGATAGATAAAGATGTACAAAAGAGATATAATATAAAATTTCTAGATGATAGTGGTAAAGAAGTTATAGGAATTACATCAAATTATACAGAAGCAGAATTATCAATTAAAATTAGTAATGAAAAGGTAGTTCCTATTAATATAAAAACTACAGGAAATTTAGGGAGTGGATTATCAATAGCTAGTATGGAATCAAGTTTGAAAGAAGTTCATATAACAGGAGATAATAATGTTATAAAAGATATTTCTTCAATTGATACAGAAGAAATTAATTTAAATAATATTACTGGAGATTTGGAGGAAAATATAAAACTTGATTTGCCAGAAGGTATAACAGTAAGATCTAAGGAAGAAACTGTAAATGTAAAAATTAAAATAAATAAAGAAAATAAAGATGTATCTAAAACAAAAGAAATATCATGTAAAGTTGAATATATTAACTTATTACAAGAATTTACACTTGAATCTAAAACTGAAAATGTAAATGTAATTATTTCGGGAACACAATCTGATTTAGATGAATATTCATCAAATAATATTAAGGTAGTAGTAGATTTATCCAGTATATCTCAAGAAGGTGTTTTAAAATATACACCAACTGTTACTTTAAATGGAGAAAATCCAAATATTTCTATAGTATCAGTTAATGAGGTCAATGTATCTATTAAAAAGAAGGTATAAAACAACCACAGTTTAAACTGTGGTTGTTTTATGATATAATCCGTTTAAACTTATTATTATATTAACTAAATACTTAAAATAATTAGATAAAAGGATACAGGTGATAATTTTATGAGTATAAGAATAAATAATTTAAATTTAAATATAGATGATGACACAGATATTTTAAAAAATAAAATATGTAAAAAATTAAAAGTATCTAAAGAAGATATAAAAGAATTTAACATAATAAAAGAAAGTCTAGATGCAAGGAAAAAGAATGATATAAAGTTTAATTATTGTGTAGATATTAAGTGTAATAATGAAAAAAAAATACTTTCTAATATAAAAGATAAGGATGTAAAATTTCAAAAAGATACAATTAAATTAGAACTTAAAAAAGGAAATAAAAGCCTGAATAATAGACCGGTAATTGTTGGATTTGGTCCTGCAGGTATTTTTGCTGCATTAACATTGGCTAGAAATGGATATAAGCCAATTGTGTTTGAACGTGGAGAAGATGTAGATAATAGATCAAAAACAGTTGATAAATTTTGGAAAAGTGGAAAATTAAATACAGAATCAAATGTTCAATTTGGAGAAGGTGGAGCAGGAACATTTTCAGATGGAAAATTAACAACAAGAATTAAAGATAATAGATGTGGTTATATTTTAGATGAATTTATAAAAGCAGGAGCACCATTAGAAATTAAATATTTAAATAAACCACATGTTGGAACTGATATTTTAAAGAATGTTGTTAAAAATATAAGAGAAGAGATAATAAAACTTGGAGGGGAGGTTCATTTTAATTCCAAATTAGAAGATATAAAATATGAAAACAACATATTAAAAAGTATAATAGTGAACGGAAAAGAAATACAATGTGAAATATTAATATTAGCTATAGGACATAGTTCTAGAGATACATATGAAATGTTATATAAGAAAGAAATTTCTATGGAAGCTAAAGCTTTTGCAATAGGAGTTAGAATAGAACATCCGCAAGAACTAATAAATATAAGTCAATATGGAAATTTTTATAATCACCCAAGATTAAAAGCAGCTGAATACAGATTAACATATCAAAGTGAAAAATTAAAAAGAGGAGTATATTCTTTTTGTATGTGTCCAGGAGGAACAGTAGTTGCTTCAGCATCTGAAAAGGGAAGATTAGTGTCTAATGGAATGAGCTATCATGCAAGAGACTTAGAAAATGCTAATTCAGCATTAGTTGTAACAGTTTCACCAGGAGATTTTAAAGGAGAATCACCTTTAAAAGGAATGGAATTTCAAAGGCATTATGAAAAATTAGCATTTGATTTAGGCGGTGGAGATTATAAAGCGCCAATACAACTTTTAGGTGATTTTATGAATGATAGACCAAGTACTAGATTAGGTGAAGTCAAACCAAGTTATTTACCAGGATATGAATTTAGAGAATTAAAAAATTGTTTACCTAGTTATGTTGTTGAAGGATTAAAAGAAGGAATTAAAGATTTTTCAAACAAAATAAATGGTTATGGAAGAGAAGATGCTGTATTAACAGGTATAGAAACAAGAACATCAGCCCCAGTTAGAATACATAGAGATAAAAGTTTAAAAAGTGTAACTGTTTCAGGTATTTATCCAACAGGAGAAGGAGCAGGATTTGCTGGTGGAATAATATCATCAGCAGTTGATGGAATTAAAGTTGCAGAAAGTATAATAAGTGAATTTAGATAATGATTGAATAGTCTCAATATTCTAAAAAATAGCATTTTAAATTTTTTTTTGTTACAATAAATATAAGGATAAAAAGTTAATTAATACAAAATTAATAATATTAAAATTAATATAAATATATCGAATTTATTATAGAATAAAGAGGTGCATATACTATGAGTAAAAACTTTGATGATTTATTATCTAAATTAAAAGCAGCAAAGAAGAAAAAGTTATCAGTTGCAGTAGCACAAGATGAGCCAGTATTAGAAGCAGTAATGGAGGCTAAAGCAAAAGGTATAGCTGATGCAATTTTAGTTGGTGATCAAGAAAAAATAAGAGCAATAGCAGAAAAAATAAAAATGGATTTAACACAATTTGAAATAATTCATGAACCAGATACTAAAAAAGCGGCTTTATTTGCAGTCCAATTAGTATCAAGTGGAAGAGCTGACATGGTTATGAAAGGTTTAGTAGATACTGCTACTTTTTTAAGAAGTGTTCTTAATAAAGAAGTAGGTCTTAGAACTGGAAAAGTAATGTCTCATGTAGCAGTATTTGAAGTTGAAGGAATTGATAGATTAATATTTTTAACAGATGCAGCATTTAATACTTATCCGGATTTAAAAGCTAAAATCCAAATATTAAATAACTCTGTAACAGTGGCTCATGCATGTGGAATAGAAATCCCAAAAGTTGCACCAGTCTGTGCGGTTGAAGTTGTTAATCCAGATATGCCAGCAACAATAGATGCTTCATTACTTACAACAATGAACAATAGAGGACAAATAAAAGGATGTATTGTTGATGGACCTTTAGCATTAGATAATGCATTATCATTAGAAGCAGCACATCATAAAGGAATAACAGGACCAGTAGCAGGATTAGCTGATATTATATTATTACCTAATATTGAAACTGGTAATGTAATGTATAAATGTTTAACTTATACATCTAAGAGTAAAAATGGTGGTTTACTAGTTGGAACATCAGCACCAGTTATATTAACATCAAGAGCTGATAGTTTTGAAACAAAAGTACACTCTATAGCATTAGCAGCTTTAGTTGCTGAAAATGCTCAATAGAAATAAATACCGTTTGGGGGAAAGTATAATGTCATATAAATTATTAATTATTAATCCAGGTTCAACATCAACAAAGATTGGTGTTTATGAGGATGAAAAAGAATTATTTGAAGAAACATTAAGACATACAAATGAAGAAATAAAAAGATATGATACAATATATGGTCAATTTGAATTCAGAAAAGAAGTAATATTAAAAGTGCTTAATGAAAAGAACTTTGATATAAAAACTTTAAGTGCGGTTGTTGGTAGAGGTGGAATGCTTAAACCAGTAGAAGGCGGAACTTATTCTGTTAATGATGCTATGGTAGAAGATTTAAAAGTTGGAGTTCAAGGACCACATGCTTCAAATCTTGGTGGAATAATATCTAAATCAATAGCAGACGAATTAAATATACCATCATTTATAGTAGATCCAGTTGTTACTGATGAATTAGATGATGTAGCTAGATTATCAGGAGTTCCTGAACTTCCAAAGAAGAGTAAATTCCATGCATTAAATCAAAAAGCAGTTGCTAAGAGATATGGAAAAGAGACTGGAAAAGGATATGAAAACTTAAATCTTGTAGTTGTTCACATGGGTGGAGGAGTTTCAGTTGGAGCCCACAAACATGGAAAAGTTGTAGATGTTAACAATGCATTAGATGGAGATGGTCCATTTTCACCAGAAAGAGCAGGAACAGTTCCAGTAGGTGATTTAATTAAAATGTGCTTCAGCGGAAAATACAATGAATCAGAAGTATATACTAAAGTAGTTGGAAAAGGTGGATTTGTTGGATATTTAAACACTAATGATGTTAAAGGTGTTATAGATAAAATGGAAGCTGGAGATAAAGAATGTGAAAAGATTTATAAAGCATTTGTTTATCAAATAACAAAATGTATTGGAGAAATGTCAGCTGCGTTAAATGGTAAAGTAGATCAAATTATACTTACTGGCGGAATTGCATATTCACCAACATTAGTTCCAGATTTAAAATCAAATGTTGAATGGATAGCACCTGTTACTGTTTATCCAGGAGAAGATGAGTTATTAGCATTAGCACAAGGGGCTATAAGAGTCTTAAGTGGAGAAGAAAAAGCTAAAGAATATTAGAAAAGATAGTTAAGGATGTCTCATTTAGTGATTCAATAGAATCATTTTGAGACATCTTTTTTTATGTCTAGAAAAGTATAGAATTCTTGAAACTTTAAAGGGTGATAAAATCTACGATAAATGAGATATTTTAAATGGACAATGGACGATTGACACTTTAGGATGAAATAACTGTATTATTTCTAAAATACATTTTTTATAATAATGTTGGATTTTATTCATTATATGTATAATTTTTACAATAAAAGATAAGAGTTATAATACAAATAATTTCATATATATCTTTCGAATTAAATTAGTATAGTTATAATTTTTTATCTGATTTTTATAGAAAATTATAACTATACTTAACATTATTTAGTTAGAAGCATATATAAGTTTTCTATATAAGTTTATCTACATATGGGTGAGTGATTTCATTTATAAATTCTTAAGATTTATATTAATGAACAAGCTTTATTAAAATTTATATATTTTAATTATTAATAGGGTTAGTTAAAATATAAGGAACATGATAATATATTTTAAAATATGTATATTTTAAAGAAATACAGTTCTAAATTAAGAATTTAGGCATTTTAATTAAAAAATAATACAAAGTAGTTTAACTTATAAAAATATTTTGAAGATGTAAGGAGTATGAGTATGAGAAGTTCATTAAATTTTACTAATAAATTAAGTATGCTATCTGAGATGGAAAATGACTCGAAGTTTCAAATACTAGAATATAGTTCTTTAAATGGAGCAACAGATGTTGAAACCGCATTTGGATTAAATATAATAAATAAAAGTGGTATAAAATTAAAACAAATAAGAATAATACTTGAAAATAGTGAGGTTAAATTAGAACCTGGAGCTTTAAGTTATATGAAAGGAGATATAGATATAAAAAGCAAAATTGGAGGGGTCATAGGATTAGGTAAAAAAATACTTACCAGTAAATTAACAGGAGAAACTACATTTAAGAGTACTTATACAGGTACAGGAGAGATATTTTTAGAACCATCATTTGGACATTTTGCATTAATTGAATTAGAAGATGATGAGATAATAGTAGATAATGGATTATTTTGTGCTTGTGAAGAGGGTGTAGAGGTAGGGATAGAAAGTCAGAGAAATATATCATCAGCCTTATTAGGAAATGAGGGACTATATCAAACAAAGATATATGGTAGTGGAATTGTAGCATTAGAGATACCAGTTCCAGAAAATGAAATATTTAAATGTATATTAATTGATGATACCTTAAAAGTAGATGGGAATTTTGCAATTTTAAGAACAGGAAATATTGATTTCTCTGTAGAAAAGTCATCAAAATCTATTACAGGGTCTATAACAAGTGGAGAAGGTTTGGTTAATGTTTATAGAGGAACAGGAGAAGTTTGGTTAATACCAACTAAAAGTATATATGATGATATAAGAAATAAGGGGTTTGATTCAATGACTAAACCAAGTAGAGAAATGAATACAGAAGTGTAGTACTTTTTTATGTTAAAGTTGTAAAGAGTAATAGGTAAAGTTATAATATAAAAGATAATAATTAATTATGAGGTGAAAATATGAGTTCTGTTGATTCGAAAATTAAAAGTGAAGAAATAGATTTATTTTTTAAAGGGATTTTACAACTTGAGAATATAGAAGAATGCTATAAATTTTTTGAAGATGTAGCAACAATAAATGAAATTAAAGCATTAGCACAAAGACTTCATGTTGCAATGCTTCTTAAAAATAAAAAAACATATACAGATATCTCAGAAAAAACAGGGGCAAGTACAGCAACTATAAGTAGAGTCAATAGATGTTTGAACTATGGAAGTGATGGGTATAAATTGATATTAGAAAAAATAAAAGAATGAGAAGATCAGTGTAAATAGTGTACTTTTAAGTTTTATTATATGAGAATTTTTATATACTTAATCTTTCTTAAATATATATGTAGAAATAATTATAAAAGTATTAAAACGTTGTAAATATGAATAAAAAATAATATACTATTATAAGAAATAAAATAAAAAAATATCATTATAACTAAATATTTAGCAAATTTACTATTATTTCATAATAATATAGTAATTAAATTTATATGAAATAATAAAAAAAGTGAGGTAAAAATATGGATAGAATGTTTGGAACTGATGGGGTTAGAGGAATTGCAAATACGGAATTGACAGCCCAAATAGCTTATAACCTTGGAAGAGCAGGAGCATATGTATTAACAGAAGGTGCACATAAACCTAAAATATTAGTAGCTAAAGATACAAGAATATCAGGAGATATGCTAGAATCAGCTTTAGTAGCTG
Source organism: Clostridium weizhouense (assembly GCF_019431045.1). Classification (GTDB taxonomy): domain Bacteria; phylum Bacillota; class Clostridia; order Clostridiales; family Clostridiaceae; genus Clostridium; species Clostridium weizhouense. The sequence goes on from NZ_JAHXPT010000007.1 coordinate 93,522, forward strand.
GAATATTATCAGTTGGAGCAGAAGCTGTAATATTAGGTGTAGTTCCAACACCAGCAGTTGCGTATTTAACAAGAAAATACGGTGCAGATGCAGGCGTAATGATATCAGCTTCTCATAATCCAGTAGAATATAACGGAATTAAATTTTTTAATGATAAAGGATATAAACTTTCAGATGAATTAGAAGATGAAATTCAAAGGGTAATTGAAAGTGATTTTGAAGGAGTACCAAGTCCAACAGGAGTAAACTTAGGTAAAGAAACAGTAGAAATAGCAGCGTTAGAAGACTATACAGAGTTTACTAAAAATACTATTCCTTATAATTTAAAAGGATTAAAAATAGCATTAGATTGTGCTAATGGAGCGTCTTATAAATCAGCAGTGAAGGCATTTAGAGATTTAGGTGCAGATGTTTTTGTAATTAATGATAATCCAGATGGCACTAACATAAATCAAAACTGTGGTTCTACACATCCTGAAGAACTTATGGAATATGTAGTTAAAAAAGGATGTGATTTAGGATTTGCTTTTGATGGAGATGCAGATAGATGTTTAGCAGTAGATGAACAAGGTAGACTGATAAATGGTGATTTCATTTTAATGTTATGTGCAAATTACCTAAAGGAAATGGGAAAATTAAAAGATGATACTTTGGTTGTAACAGTAATGAGTAATTTAGGATTAGATATAGCTTGTAAAAATCAAGGAATAAATCTTGAAAAAACTAAAGTTGGAGACAGATATGTTCTAGAAGAAATGGTTAAAGATAATTATGTTCTAGGTGGAGAACAATCTGGTCACGTTATATTTTTAGAATATAATACAACAGGTGATGGATTAGTTACAGCACTTCAAATAGCTTCAATAGTTAAGAAAAAGGGACAAAAATTATCAGAATTATGTTCTGTAATGAAAGAATTACCACAAGTTTTAGTAAATGCAACAGTACCAAATGATAAGAAAAACATATATTTAGAAGATGAAGAAATAATAAAAGCTATTGATGATATAGAAGATAAATTAGATGGTGTAGGTAGAGTTTTAATAAGACCATCAGGAACTGAACCTTTAGTAAGAGTTATGCTAGAAGGTGAAGATCAAGCAGAAATAGATGAAATGGCTCACAGCTTAGCTAATTTAATTTTATCTAAAATATAAATAGAGTTTAACTTTTAGCTATAGATTATAAAATTATTTGATTTTATAATCTATAGCTTTCTTTTTATAACTTTATAGTATTATAAAATTTATCTATAAGCTTATATTAAAAAGATAAGTATGTTAAAGACATGTGGTTTTAACAGATTTTGAGATGATATATGTTAGCGAACATTAAGTATATATAATAATCATAAAATATATTATTTAATATTATGTTAAAAAAAGACTTGATTAATAATTATCGTGATAATATAATAATGATAAAACTTTAAAATTAATAATAAAAATGAGTTTATTTTAATAAAATATCAAAATAAAACTTAAATACATTAAATAATATATAATAATTGTAAAAATATCCTTTAATTGTTGACTTTGGAATGTTATGAGAGTAAACTTTAGAAAAGCAAAAGTTAATATGTTCTTGATTAATAAATGCTAAGATGGAGAAATTTATTTGGCAATAAAGTTTTTAGAGAGTCGATGTTTGGTGTAAATCGATACTTTAGCTTTATAATGATCACTCCTGAGCAGAATCATAGAAAGATAACAAATAGTTATTGAGTAAGTGATATTCCGGTGTGCATCCGTTATATGCAAGGGTTTGTTAGAACCTAGTGATATTTAATAGGCAGAAATTTACCCCACTTCTTATGATGTATATCATTAAGAGTGGTTTTTTTTAACAAATTTTAAGGGGGATGCTTAAATGGGGAAATATGTATTATCCGTTTTGGTTAAAAATTCATCAGGGGTATTGAGTAGGGTTTGTGGTTTATTTTCAAGAAGGGGTTATAATATCGATAGTTTAACAGTTGGTAGAACTGAAGATCCTTCTATATCAAGGATGACAATTACACTTAAAGGTGATGATGATGTTTTAGAACAAGTAAAAAAACAGTTAAATAAGTTAGAAGATGTTATAAGAGTTATAAATCTTATACCTGATAATTCTGTTTACAGAGAACTAGTACTTATTAAAGTGAAAGCTAATGATGAAAAAAGAGCTGCAATAAATGAAACAGCTAAGATTTTTAGGTGTAAAATAATAGATTTATCAACAGATACATTAACTATTGAATTAACTGGTGATGAAAGTAAGGTATCAGCACTAATAAAACTTATGGAAGAGTATGGTATTGAAGAGATAGTAAGAACTGGGGTTACAGCACTTCAAAGAGGGGACTCAACAATAAGAAATTCACTAGAAGATTTTGATTAACTTAAAAAGATAGCAAAAATATATTTATAAGGGGGCTGATTAAATAATGGGGATGACAATGACACAAAAAATATTAGCAGTACATGCAGGGATTGAGAATGTAAAAGCTGGACAACTAATTGAGGCAAACCTTGATTTGGTATTAGGAAATGATATAACTACTCCAGTAGCTTTGAATGAATTTGAAAAATTTGGAGTAAATAAAGTATTCAGTAAAAGTAAAATAGCAATAGTTCCAGATCATTTTACACCTAATAAGGATATAAAGACTGCAGAACAAGTTAAGTATATTAGAGAATTTTCTAAAGAGATGGAAATAGAAAATTATTTTGAAGTTGGAGAAATGGGAATAGAACATTGTTTAATACCAGAAAAAGGATTGGCAGTTGCAGGTGATGTTATTATTGGAGCAGATTCTCATACATGCACATATGGAGCATTAGGAGCATTTTCTACTGGTATTGGTTCAACTGATATGGCAGCAGGGATGGCAACAGGAAAAGCATGGTTTAAAGTTCCATCAGCATTAAAATTTATTCTTAAGAATAAGCCAGCTAAGTGGGTAAGTGGTAAAGATATCATCTTACATATAATAGGTATGATTGGTGTAGATGGTGCTTTATATAAATCTATGGAGTTTGTAGGTGATGGTTTAAAGTATCTTACTATGGATGATAGATTTACTATAGCAAATATGGCTATTGAAGCTGGAGGGAAAAATGGGATTTTTCCAGTAGATGAGAAAACTATTGAATATCTAAAAGAGCATACTACTAGGAAGTGGAAGAGTTATGAAGCAGATGAAGATGCTGAATATGATGGGGTATTTGAAATTGACTTAAGTAAGTTAAGACCAACAATTTCATTTCCACATTCACCAGACAATACAAAAGAAATAGATAATATTGGTGATGTATATATTGATCAAGTTGTAATTGGTTCTTGCACAAATGGTAGGATATCAGATTTAAGGATTGCTAGGGATATATTAAAAGGGAAAAAGGTTAGAAAAGGAATTAGGTGCATAGTAATTCCAGGAACTCAAAAAATATATTTACAAGCATTAGAAGAGGGGATAATTAAAGATTTAGTTGAAGCAGGAGCGGTTTTTTCAACTCCAACTTGTGGGCCATGCCTAGGGGGACATATGGGGATATTAGCAAAAGGGGAAAAGGCAGTATCAACAACTAATAGAAACTTTGTAGGTAGAATGGGACATGTTAAATCGGAAGTATATCTTGCAAGTCCAGCAGTTGCAGCAGCATCTGCATTAACAGGAAAGATAACTGATCCAGAACTAGTTTAGGGGGATTTAAAAATGAGCATAAAAGGAAGAGTATTTAAGTTTGGAGATAATATAGATACTGATGTAATAATACCAGCAAGATATTTAAATACATCGGATCATAAAGAGCTTGCAGCACATTGTATGGAAGATATAGATAAGGGTTTTATAAATAAGGTAAATGAGGGAGATATAATAGTTGCTAATAAAAATTTTGGATGTGGTTCATCTAGAGAGCATGCACCAATTGCTATTAAAGCAGCAGGTGTAAGTTGTGTTATAGCATCAACATTTGCAAGGATATTTTATAGAAATGCAATTAATATAGGTCTGCCAATATTAGAATGTGATGAAGCTGTAAAAAATATAGAAGAGGGAAATGTACTTGAAGTTGATTTTTCAACAGGAGTTATTAAAAACTTAACTAAAAATAAAGAATATTATGCTGAACCATTTCCTGAATTTATGCAAAATATTATAAATAACAATGGTTTAATAGGTTATATTAGCAATAAAAATAAAACAATAAGCAATAAGAAATAAATAATTTGATATGGATATTATTTAAATACGATAAAGTTGATAAATAATTAGGGGGAATACTATGAAATATAATATAGCTGTAATACGAGGAGATGGTATTGGACCAGAAGTAATTGCAGAAACGATAAAAGTACTAAACGTGATAGCTGAGAGATTTGGCCACACATTTAATTATGAATATTTATTAGCTGGGGGATGTGCAATTGATGAAGAAGGTACGCCTCTGCCTAATAAGACATTAGAAGTATGTAAGAAAAGTGATGCTGTATTGTTAGGTGCAGTTGGAGGACCTAAATGGGATAATACTAATGCTAAAATAAGACCAGAACAAGCATTGTTAGGGTTAAGAGGAGCCTTAAATTTATATTGTAATTTAAGACCGGCAGTATTATATAAACCATTAAAAAATGAATCTCCACTTAAAGATGAAATTGTTAAAGATGGAATAGATATTTGCATAGTTAGAGAATTAACAGGCGGAATCTATTTTGGAGATAGAGGAGTGGATATCATTGACGGAGTAAAGAGTGCGTATGATACAGAAAGATACAATGTAAATGAAATAACTAGGATTGTTAGAATTGCTTTTGAAACCTCAATGAAAAGAAATAAAAAACTTACAAGTGTTGATAAAGCTAATATATTAGAAAGCTCAAGACTTTGGAGAAGTATTGTTAATGAGATGGCTAATGAATATAAAGAAGTAGAAGTTAATCATCTTTATATAGATAATGCTGCAATGCAAATAGTAAAAGATCCAAATCAATTTGATGTAATTGTTACTTCTAATATATTTGGAGATATTTTATCTGATGAAGCTAGTATGGTTACAGGATCTATTGGAATGTTACCTTCAGCATCTTTAGGAGAAGGTACATTAGGAATGTATGAACCCATACATGGAAGTGCACCTGATATAGCAGGAAAAAGAATAGCAAATCCTTTAGCAACGATTCTTTCATCAGCAATGATGCTTAGATATAGTTTTTCTTTAGAAAAAGAAGCTAAAGCTATTGAAAATGCTGTCTTTTCAATACTAGAAGAAGGATATAGAACTGGAGATATAATGACAGATGGTAAAGAATTAATAGGAACAGTTGAAGCAGGGAATTTGATTTGTGAAAAACTAAAAAAGGGGGAGTAACTTTAGATGAAAAGTGATGTTATAAAAAAAGGGGCAAATAGAGCACCACAAAGATCATTATTAAAGGCAACTGGTTTAACAGATGAAGAAATAGAAAGACCTTTAATAGGCATAGTTACTTCTCAAAATGATATTATTCCTGGTCATATAAATTTAGATAAAATTGTTGAAGGTGTTAAAAGGGGCATTTTAATGTCGGGAGGAACTCCTTTAGTGTTTCCATCAATAGGGGTTTGTGATGGTATAGCAATGGGACATGAAGGAATGAAATATTCTTTAGTTACAAGAGAACTGATAGCAGATTCAACAGAATGTATGGTAAAGGCTCATGCTTTTGACGCCTTAGTATTTATACCTAATTGCGATAAGATTGTACCTGGTATGGTGATGGCGGCACTTAGATTAAATATCCCGTCTATAGTTATAAGTGGAGGTCCAATGCTTGCAGGTAAATTTAATGATAAACAAATTTCACTTTCAACTATGTTTGAAGCTGTAGGGTCTTATGAGAATAGATCAATTAGTGAGAAAAATCTAAAGAAATTAGAAGAAAAAGCATGCCCAACATGCGGATCATGTTCAGGAATGTTTACTGCAAATTCTATGAATTGTTTATGTGAAGTATTAGGAATAGCTTTACCTGGAAATGGAACAATACCTGCTGTATTTTCTGAAAGGGTTAGACTAGCTAAAAAGGCGGGAATGCAAGTTATGGAATTATTGAAGAATGATATTAAACCGAGAGATATAGTTAATGAAAATAGTATTAAAAATGCATTAACTGTTGATATGGCATTAGGTTGTTCTACAAATAGTGTACTTCATTTAACGGCAATATCTAATGAAGCTAAGGTTGAAATGAACTTAGATATTATAAACGAGATATCATCAAAAACACCTAATTTGTGTAAGTTATCACCTGCTTCAGATACTGCTATTGAAGAATTATATGCAGCAGGTGGAGTTGCAGCTGTAATGTCTGAACTTTCAAAGAAGAATCTTTTAAATTTAGACTGTATAACAGTGACCGGAAAAACACAGAAAGTTAATATATCAGAAATACATGCTAAAAATAATGACGTTATTAAATCTATAGAATCTCCATATAGTCATACTGGTGGAATTGCAATTCTTAGGGGCAATCTAGCAAAAGATGGTGCTGTAGTGAAAAGATCAGCTGTAGTTCCTGAAATGTTAAAACATCAAGGTCCAGCAAGAGTGTTTAACTGTGAAGAAGATGCAATAGAATCAATTTTTAATAACAAAATAAATCCAGGAGATGTAATTGTAATAAGATATGAGGGTCCTAAAGGGGGACCAGGGATGAGAGAAATGCTTTCTTCAACAGCAGCAGTAGCTGGAATGGGGTTAGATAAATCAGTTGCATTAATTACTGATGGAAGGTTTAGTGGTGCAACAAGAGGGGCTGCAATAGGACATGTATCTCCAGAAGCTGCAAATGGTGGTGTTATTGCACTAGTTGAAGATGGAGATATTATATCGATAGATATAAACAATGCAAAACTTGAATTAAATGTTAGTGAAGAGATTCTGAAAGAAAGACAAAGCAATTTAAAACTTTTAGAACCAAAAGTTAAGGAAGGGTATTTAGCAAGGTATGCTAAGTTAGTAACTTCAGCAAGTGAAGGAGCTATATTAAAATAAAAAATTAATGTAATAAGCAATTTTAATATTTATAAGTAAAGGGGTGAAATAAATGTTATTAACAGGGGCTGAAATATTAATTAAGTCTTTAATTGATGAGGGAGTAGAGACTATCTTTGGGTATCCTGGAGGTGCTGTTTTAAATATATATGATGAATTATATAAATATAAGGATAAGATTAATCATATTTTAACTTGCCATGAACAAGCAGCAGCTCATGCAGCAGATGGTTACTCAAGAGCAACGGGGAAAGTTGGGGTTTGTATAGCGACTTCAGGTCCTGGGGCAACAAATCTTGTAACTGGTATTGCAACAGCATATATGGATTCAATTCCTATCGTTGCAATAACAGGAAATGTACCTAAGTCACTTCTTGGAAAAGATAGTTTTCAAGAAGTAGATATTTCAGGTATTACAATGCCTATTACTAAACACAATTATATTGTAAAAAATGTAGAAGACTTGCAAAGGATAATTAAAGATGCTTTTTATATAGCACAGGAAGGAAGACCAGGACCAGTTCTGATTGATATTCCTAAAGATATAACTGCAAATAAAGGAGTCTACAAGAGTTTAATTACGAGAGAAAGATGTAAAGATAAGAATATATTAAATGAAGAAGCTATAGCTGAAGTAATACAATATATAAATGATAGCAAGAGGCCGTTTATATATGCAGGTGGTGGAATTGTTTCTTCAGAAGCAACTGATGAACTTATAACTTTTGCAGAGAAAATAAATGCTCCTGTATCAACTTCATTAATGTGTACATCAGCTTTTCCCTTTGATCATTCACTATATACAGGCATGATAGGTATGCATGGAACAAAAGCATCAAATGTAGCAGCAACAAAATGTGATTTATTGATAACATTAGGCGCTAGATTTAGCGATAGGGTTATTAGTAATCAAAATCATATTAAGAATGCTAAGATAATTCATATAGATATAGATCCAGCAGAAATAAATAAAAATGTGAAAGTTGATTCTTATATAGTTGGAGATTTAAAAGATGTATTAAATAGATTAATACCAGTTATAGATGAAAAGAAAAATAAAGAATGGCTTGATTTTATTGACTCTATTAAGGAAAAAAAGACATTTAAAGAAGATGATTGTAATGAATTAACACCTGAACTTTTATTTAATAAATTAAATAATTTGAATGATGGAAACTTTATAATAACTACTGAAGTTGGACAACATCAAATGTGGGCAGCTCAATATTTTAATTGTAGAAATAGAAGAAGTTTTTTAAGTTCAGGTGGACTTGGAACAATGGGATATGGTCTTGGGGCTGCTATTGGGGCACAAATTGGTAGTCCAAATAAACGAGTATTTAATATTGCTGGGGACGGAAGTTTTGGGATGAATTGCAATGAACTAGCTACAGTTGTTAAAAATAAGTTACCAATAGTAACAATAATACTTAATAATAATTCTTTAGGAATGGTTAGACAATGGCAAATGTTATTTTATGATGGAAGGTACTCAGAGACAACACTTAATAGAGAAACAGATTATGTAAAGCTGGCTGAGGCGTTTGGAGCTAGAGGATTTAGAGTAATAGAGAAAAGTGAACTTGATTATGTTTTAAATCAAGCTATATCATCTAAAGAACCTGTTTTAATAGACTATGTGATAAATTGTGATAAAAAAGTTTTTCCTATGGTTGCACCTGGTGCACCAATTAATCAAATAATAAGCGAAGAAGATATAAACAATAATTAGGGGGTTATTCAAATGGCAAAAATGTATTATGAAAAAGACACAGATTTAAATTTATTAAAAGGAAAGAAGGTTGCTGTAGTAGGATATGGTAGTCAAGGACATGCTCATGCATTAAATCTTCATGAAAGTGGTATTGATATTGTTGTTGGTTTATATGAAGGTAGTAAATCATGGCAAAAAGCAGAAGCGGTAGGTCTAAAGGTTGCAACTGTTGAAAATGCATCAAAAGATGCAGATATAATAATGATATTATTACCAGATGAAAAACAAGCAAAGATATATAATGAGCAAATTGCTCCAAATTTAGAAAAAGGAAATGCACTAGTCTTTGCTCATGGATTTAATATTCATTATGGACAAATAGTTCCACCATCATTTATTGATGTATTCATGGTTGCACCTAAAGGTCCTGGACATTTGGTAAGAAGAACATATACAGAAGGTGCGGGGGTACCTTGCTTAGTAGCAGTATATCAGGATGCATCTGGAAAAGCACATGATTATGCATTAGCATATGCTAATGGAATTGGAGGAGCTAGAGCAGGAATTTTAGATACTACATTTAAAGATGAAACAGAGACAGATCTTTTTGGAGAACAAGCAGTTCTTTGTGGAGGAGTTTCAGAGCTTATAAAAGTAGGGTTTGAAACATTAGTAGAAGCAGGATATGCTCCGGAAAATGCTTATTTTGAGTGTATGCATGAAATGAAATTAATAGTTGATTTATTATATCAAGGTGGATTAAGCATGATGAGATATTCAATTTCAGATACTGCTGAATATGGAGATTATCAAGTAGGTAGGAGAATAATTACAGATGACACTAAAAAAGAGATGAAAAAAGTTCTTACTGAAATTCAAGATGGTACATTTGCGAAGAATTGGCTATTAGAAAATCAAACTAATAGACCCTACTTTAATGCTAGAAGAAGAGCAGAAGCAGAGCATCCAATAGAAAAAGTAGGTAAAGAATTAAGAGAAATGATGAGTTGGATAGATACAGCAAAAGTAGATTAATTTTTTAGTTAGACTATGTTTTAAGTAAATGTTGATACTATAATATCAATACTACTTTAGAACATAGTCCTATTTTTATGCTCAATTTTGTACACAGTTTTTGTGAATTGTTATTAGAAAATTAATAAAGTTGTGGATAAAATGTTATAAATATAGGACAGAATTTTTAAACTTATATAAAATAATTATTAGATTGATTATTTCAAAGCGAAAATATAAATCTAATATTGGAGTTTATGGTATAATAATTTTTAAGATTAGTATATTAAAAAATTTTATATAGTTTTATTATATTATTTAAAGTATAGTATTTATAAATGTATATAAGATTTATATTAGTTATAAAAAATTGCTGGGAATTATATATTTTAAGGAAATATCTATGAATTATGTTTATATTGTAGAATGCTCTGATGGAACATTTTATACTGGATGGACAGTAGATTTGGAAAAGAGGATTAAAACTCATTCATCAGGTAAAGGAGCTAAATATACAAGGGGAAGAGGTCCAGTTAAACTTTTATATTATGAAAAATTTAATAATAAAAGTGATGCTATGAAAAGGGAATGTGAAATAAAAAAATTAAATAGGAAGCAAAAAGAAATTTTAATAAAAAAATATAGAGAATAAATTTATTATGGGAGAGGAAATATGAAGGTTACAATAAAAGAAGTTGCTAAGGAGGCAAATGTTTCGCCATCAACTGTATCTAGAGTACTATCTGATAGCAAACAAATTAGTCAAGAAACTAAAGAAAAAGTTAGAGAAGCTATAAAAAAATTAAAGTATAAACCGAATGCAATAGCTAGAAGTTTAGCAAATAATAAAACAAGAATATTAGGAATAATACTTCCAAATGAAGCACAAGATTTATTAAAAAATCCATTCTTTATGCAAGCAATGAGGGGAATGAGTCTATATGCTCAAAGTAAGAATTATTATATATCATATGCATTTAGTAAAGATGATAGTACAGATATAGAGCATGTAAAGGATTTTATAAATAGTAATTTGGTGGATGGAATTTGTTTATTAAGATCTAAAATTAATGATATTAATGTAAAATATTTAAAAGAAGTAGGATTTCCATTTGTTATAATTGGAAGACCAGAAGAGTCTGAGGGTGTATTATGGGTAGATAATGACAATTTTAAAGCTACTTATGATTTGGTAAATGATTTAATTAAAAAAGGCCATAAGGATATAGCTTTTATAGGAGCAAAAGAAGAATGGAATGTAACTAAAGATAGAGTAAATGGATTTAAAGTAGCATGTGAAATTAATGGTGTTAAAATTAATAAAAAGCATTTAATTATAGGTAAAGAATTTACCGAACAAGAAGGTGCTAATTTGACATATATGTTATTAAAAAGCAAAGCCCCGACAGCTATAATAGCAGAAGATGATATTTTAGCTTTTGGAGTATTAAAAATTCTTAAAGAAAATAATATTAATAACATATCAGTAATAGGATTTAATAATACCCATTTAGCAGAATTTCAAGATCCTCCTTTAGCATCAGTAGATATAAATGCTTCTGAATTGGGGTTTTATGCCAGTAAGTTATTGATAGATTCATTAGAAACTAAAGAACCAGGGTTAAATCATTATATTGTTAACACTAAATTAATAAAAAGGGACTCATTAAAATAATTTTAATAGTAAAATTTTAATATAGAATTTATACATAATTTTATGCAAGCGTTTGCGAAAAAATATGTAAACGAGAGAAAATGATATGAAAACGTAAGCAAAATATATAATTTTTATTATAAATTAACCTTAAACGTTTTGTAATAGGTTTCTATAATTGATATAATTTAAAATATAAACGATACTATAAATATGGTAATATCAATAAAATAATATTTTATATAAAATAATACATGATTACTATTAACATACAGAAAAAGTTGCATTAAATCGACTGTATATATGCAATCGATTGCGAAGGGAGAACATTTTTAATGAAAAAAATTTGGTGGAAAGAAGCAATAGGATATCAAATTTATCCAAGAAGTTTTAATGATTCTAATGGCGATGGAATTGGTGATATTAAAGGGATAATATCTAAATTAGATTATTTAAAAGATTTAGGAATAGACGTAATTTGGATATGCCCAATGTATAAATCACCTAATGATGATAATGGTTATGATATAAGTGATTATAAAGATGTAATGGAAGAGTTCGGAACTATGGACGATTTTGATGAATTATTATCAGAGACTCATAAAAGAAATATGAAATTAATTATTGATTTAGTTGTTAATCATACTAGTGATGAACATCCATGGTTTATTGAATCAAAATCATCTAAAGATAATCCCAAAAGAGATTGGTATATTTGGAAAGAAGGTAAGAATGGATTAGAGCCTAACAATTGGGAGAGTATATTCAAAGGTTCAGCTTGGGAATGTGATAAAAATACAGAAGAATACTATTTGCATCTCTTTACCAAAAAACAACCTGATTTAAACTGGGAAAATCCTGAAGTAAGAAAAGAAATTTATGAAATGATAAATTGGTGGCTAGATAAAGGTATTGATGGATTCAGAGTTGATGCAATAAGTCATATAAAGAAAGATCAAAGTTTTAAAGACATGCCAAATCCTAATAAAGAAAGATATGTTTCATCATTTGATAAACATATGAATTTTCCAGGTATCCATATGTTTTTAGCGGAACTGTACAATAACACATTTAGTAAGTATGACATAATGACTGTGGGTGAAGCTAATGGAGTTGATTCTGAAGATGCAATACTTTGGGTTGGAGAACAAGATGGAAAATTTAATATGGTATTTCAATTTGAACACCTTGCTTTATGGGAATCAGATACAAACTTCTCTGTTAAAGCTTTAAAAAAGGCATTAACAAAATGGCAAAATAATTTAAATGGGGTAGGTTGGAATGCACTATTTATAGAAAATCATGATATTCCTAGAGTTATATCAACATGTGGAAATGATGAAGAATTTAGAATAGAGTGTGCTAAAGCTTTTGCTTTAATGTACTTCATGCAACAAGGAACACCATTTATTTATCAAGGACAAGAGTTGGGGATGAGAAATGTTGAGTTCAGTGATATTTCTGAGTATAACGATGTTAAATGTATAAATGTTTATAATGAGGATATTCAAAAAGGGTATTCTAAAGAAGAGGCAATGAAACATGTTTGGTCAACATCAAGAGACAATGCACGTACGCCAATGCAGTGGGATGCCACAGAGAATGCAGGTTTTTCTAAAGTTAAACCTTGGATTGGAATAAATCCCGATTATAAAGAAATTAATGTATCAACAGAACTTAAAGACCCAAATTCAGTATTAAATTTTTATAAAAAACTAATTGATACAAAAAAACATAGTGAAACTTTAATATATGGTGAATACAAACTTATTTTAGAGGAAGATGAGAATATCTATTCATATTTAAGAGAATTTAATGGTCATAAGTACATAATAATATGTAATCTTTCAAACAGTCAAAGTAAATTTGAATATATTAAAGAAACTTTGAATTACTCAGGTTTAATTTTAGCTAATTATAAAGTAGACAAACATGAAGATACAAGTAGTATTTTATTAAAGCCTTGGGAAGCAAGATTATATAAAATTATATAAATATATTTTGAGTTATGGTAAAAGGGTATTGAAAAATTATGATTTAATGCCTAAGAAAAATTAAAGAATTATAAAATTAGGAGGAATAAAAAATGGAAGCAAAGAAAGGAAAACTTTTCTCATTTGACTTTTGGCAAAAATTTGGGAAAGCACTTATGGTTGTTGTTGCAGTAATGCCAGCGGCAGGACTAATGATATGTACAGGAAAATTAATTGGGATGTTTGGAGACATGTCTCTTATGCAAACCATTGCAAGAGTTGTAGAGGACCTAGGATGGGGAATTATAGGTAATTTACATATTTTATTTGCAGTTGCAATTGGAGGTTCATGGGCTAAAGAACGTGCTGGTGGAGCATTTGCAGCACTTATTGCATTTATACTAACAAATCGTGTAACAGGTGCAATTTTTGGAGTAAGTGCAACAATGCTAGGGGATAAAACAGCAACAGTTACTTCATTATTTGGACAAAAATTAGTAGTAGGAGATTACTTTACATCTATACTTGGTGCACCAGCATTAAATATGGGAGTATTCATTGGAATTATTTCAGGTTTCTTAGGAGCTACATTATATAATAAATATTACAATTTCAACAAGTTACCAAATGCATTATCATTCTTTAATGGTAAACGTTTTGTTCCGTTTGTAGTTATTGTAGGATCTGTAGTTACAGCTTTAATACTTTCAATTTTTTGGCCATTTGCACAATATGGATTGAATTCTTTTGGAATATGGCTTGCAACATCTAAGGATACAGCACCAATTTTATCACCTTTTATTTATGGATGTTTAGAACGTTTACTATTACCGTTTGGATTACATCATATGCTTACTATTCCAGTAAATTATACAGAATTAGGTGGAACATATACAATATTATCAGGAACAAATGTAGGGCATGTAATAGCAGGTCAAGAACCATTATGGTTTGCTTGGATTTCTGATTTAATTAACTTAAAAAATACTGGAGATATGAGTGCATATAATAATTTATTAGCTACAGTTACTCCAGCAAGATTTAAATGTGGACAAGTAATTCTTTCAAGTGCATCTTTAATAGGTGTTGCATTTGCTATGTATAGAAATGTTGATGAGGATAAGAAGCATAAATATAAATCAATGTTTTTATCAGCAGGACTTGCAGTATTTTTAACAGGAGTTACAGAGCCAATTGAATTTATGTTCATGTTTGTTTCTCCAATACTTTATGGAGTATATGCAGTTATAACAGGTATTGGATTTGCATTAGCTGATATAATAAATTTAAGAATACAAGCTTTTGGATTTGTAGAATTTACAACTCGTCTTCCTATGTTTGTTAAAGCAGGACTAACAATGGATGTGGTTAATTTTGTTATTAGTGCAGGAGTATTCTTCTTCTTAAATTACTTTACATTTAATTTCTTAATAAAGAAATTTAAAATAGCAACTCCAGGACGTAGAGGTAACTATATAGAATCAGAAGGTGAAGAAGAAATAGTAAAATCAGATAAGTCTATTTCAGTAGGAGATCAACTAGCTGTAAAGATTATTTCATTATTAGGAGAGAAAGAAAACATAGTTGATGTTGATGCATGTATGACACGTTTAAGAGTAACTGTTAAAAATAAAGAGTTAGTTGCAGATCAAAAAGAATGGAAGAAAAATGGAGCTCTTGGTTTAGTTCATAAAGATAATGGTATACAAGCAATATACGGTCCTAAAGCAGATGTATTAAAGTCAAATATTCAAGATATATTAGGAGTGTAGTAGAGTGAAGTTATTAACTTTAAATTGTCATTCTTGGCAGGAAGACAATCAATTTGATAAAATAAAATATTTAGCAAAAATAATAAATGAAAAAGATTATGATGTAATAGCTCTTCAAGAAGTTAGTCAATCATTAAAGGAAGAAAAAATAGATTCAAAATTAAAAAAAGATAATTTTGCAGTAATATTAAAACAAGAATTAGATAATTATAGTAAAGATAAGTATGATTTTTATTGGGATTTCTCTCATATAGGATATGATATTTATGAAGAAGGGATAGCTATATTTACTAAAAGGAAAATTTTAAATAGTGAATCTTTCTTTATTACAAAAAGTAAAGATATCTTATATTGGAAAGCAAGAAAAATTATTAAAATGACAATTAATTATGATGGTAAAGAGGTAGATTTTTATTCATGCCATTTGGGTTGGTGGAATGATGATGAAGAACCATTTGAAAACCAAGTAAAAAATCTTATAGAAACTGTAGATAATAATAGGTTAACTTTTTTTATGGGAGATTTTAATAATAATGCTTTTGTAAAAGGTGAAGGATATGATTATTTACTTAATAGCGGATTAATAGATACTTTTAATTTAGCTAAAGAGGTGAGTTCTAGTGTTACTGTAAAAGGAAAGATTGATGGTTGGGATGAGAATAAAGACAAGCTTAGATTAGATTTAATTTTATCAAATAAGTTAATAGAGGTTAAAAGTTCTAAAGTAATATTTAATGGAATAAACGAAGATGTAATATCTGATCATTACGGAGTTGAAGTTCATTTGAATATATAAGTAGATAGAAAAAAATAAGATGGATACTTTAATCCGTCTTATTTTTTTCTATCTTTTTCATTATATTATATAGTTTTGAGATGCAATCGCTTAATGTATATAAATCATCATCATTTAAGACTTCAATTCTACTTGCTAATTTAGTTTTTGCTGCATTTCTAAACTCCTCAAATATATCCAATGCTTTTTCTGTTAGCTCAACTCTAAGAATTCTTCTATCATTTTTATCACAATATCTTTTAACTAATCCATATTCTATAAGTTTATCTATTATAGGTGTCATGTTAGATTTAGATATACCTAGATTATTAGCTATTTGAGATATTGGACAAGAATTTGATTTATGAAGATATAAAATAACTTTTGTATGAGATGGAGGCATTGGAAATTTATTCATATAATCTTCAACCTCTTTTGGTGGTTTAGGAAAATTTTTTATAAGATCATTTGTATTAAAAATATTATTTCTAACTAAGAATAAAAAAGTTAATAAAGAATCAGAAATTTTATCTAAATCTTGTTTGTGCATTAGTACAACTCCTTAATATGCTAATAAATACAACATAAATTATAAACTAATAATAATTTTAAAACAAGCCAAAAAGGTTATTGACTTAGAATAATTATAAATTTATAATTAATTATACTTTATTAATTAATACTAATGTTTATAAAATTTGGACAGTAATAAACATTTTGAAAAATATTATTTTAATTGTAATAAGATGAATCTTAGGGAAAAATTTATAATATTTATTTTGGTTTAAAATGACATTAAAAAGTTTGGGGGCAATAAGTATGAAAAAATATTTATCATTATTATTAATATTAGTATTTAATATAATGTGGTTAGTCAGTTGTGGAAATAAAGATGTACCAACAGAACAAGAAAAGTCAATAGCAGTATCAGTTAAAAAATCTAAAAATAGTGGCATAGAAAACAAGGATACATTTACAGGCACTACTAAAGTAGCAACAGAGACTTCTGTTACAGCAGAAATGCCTGGTATAGTAGAAAAAATATATGTATCACTTGGTCAAGAAGTTAAAAAAGGAGATGTACTTTTAACTTTAAAAGGTAATGATGTTAATAATAGTGTAAATCAGTCAAAAACAGCTTTAGATTTAGCACAAGCAAACTATAATAATACTACAAGTGGAAGTATAGAAAATCAAAAAAATCAATTAGAAAATTCATTAAAACTTGCTCAATTGCAATATGATGAAGCGAAAAGAAATTATGATATATATACTACATTACATCAAGCAGATGCAATAAGTGAAGATCAATATAAAAAAATAGAGCTTAATTTTAATCAAGCAAAACAACAGTTAGAAATAGCACAAAAATCATATACAACATCAACAGAAAAGAGTATTCCTGAATTGCAAGAATTAGCTGAGAAACAATTAAAACAAGCTAAAGTATCATATGAAATAGCATCTAAAAATTTGGATAAGCTTACATTAGTATCACCAGTCAATGGAATAATTACAACTAAAAATTTTGATTCTAATGAAACAATAAGTCAACAGCAACCAGTATTTATTATATCTTCTCCAAATACTTTAGAAGTAAATATAAATGTAGCACAAGCTGATATAAATAAGTTTTCGTCTGGACAAAATTTGGAAGTTGTAATAGATGGACAAACTGTAAATGGAAAAGTTCAATATGTGCCATTAGTAGTAGATCCAAAAACATCTTTATATCAAATAAAAATATTAATAGATAATTCATCAAATACTTTTAAAGCAGGAATGTCTACAGAAGTTAATTTGAGTTTAGAAAAAAATGAGAATACAATAATTGTTCCTAAAAAAGCTGTATTTGAGGAAGATGGGAAAAAATATTTATACATAGTAAATGATGAAAAGAGAGCCATAAAAACTTCTGTAGAGACAGGGATAGAAACAGCGAATGATATTGAAATTATATCTGGAATTAACTCTGATAATACAATAGTTGTTGGAGGAATAACACTTATAAATGATGGAAGTAAAGTATTTCCTGTAGAAAAGGAGGACTAGAGTTATGAATTTAACTAAAACTTCAGTTAAACGTCCTCTTACAATAATAATGGTGTTTTTAGTTATTGTTATGTTTGGTTATATAGGCTATTTAAAAATGCCAGCAAACTTAATGCCAGATATAGAAATACCTGTAGTAATGGTAACAACACAATGGCCAGGAGCAGGACCGGAAGATATTGATGAACACATAAGTGAAAAAATTGAAGAAAAACTTTCAGCTGTATCTAATGTAAAAAAAACTGTTTCAATGTCACAGGAAAGTGTTTCAATGGTTGTAGCACAATTTGAATATGGAACAGACTTAGATGAAATATTAAATGATGTAAGATCAAAAGTTGATTCTGTTCAAGCAATGTTACCTGACGATGTTACAAAGTCAACTGTACTTAAAATGGATATGAATGCTGAAGCAATATCACAGTTAGTTATATCAGGTGGAAATAGTTCAGAAGCTTTAATGAAGTATGCTGAAGATATTATTCAACCTAAAATTGAAGCGGTTGACGGTGTTACAGAAGCAGGAATTAATGGCGGAGATAAGTCACAAGTAAATATAACAGCAGATCCATCTGTTTTATCTAATTATGGTGTGAGTTTACAAACAATAAAAAGTGTATTATCTGATGCAAATAAAACTTTTCCATATGGTTCAATAACTCAAGGTGAAGATAAAATTGTATTAAGAGGTATTGATGAATTAAATTCATTAGAAGATGTAAAACAGATTCAAATACCAGTAAGTGATGGGAATACTGTGAGATTAGATAAGATATGTGATGTTGAGTATGGAGTTGTTGAGAAAAAATCTATATATAGATATAATGGTCAAAACAGTTTAGTAATAGACATACAAAAGCAACAAGATGCAAATACTGTACAAGTTATGAATGCTGTTCATAAAGTAGTAGAAAAACTTAACTCGGATAATCCAGAATACAAAATAGAAACAGTAAATGATTCTAGTGAATATATAAATAATTCAATTAAAAGTGTAATGCAAAATCTTGGGATAAGTGCAGTTATAGCATTTTTAGTTATATTACTTTTCTTGAAAAATATTAGAGCATCATTGGTTGTTGCAATTGCAATACCTACATCAATAATTGGTGCTATTGCATTGTTATATTTTACTGGTGAAACTTTAAATATGGTTACATTAAGTTCGCTTGTAATAGCGGTAGGTATGGTTGTGGATAATGCAACAGTTATTATAGAAAATATATTTCAATATAAGAAAGATACTATATTAGATATTGATGATTGTTCTATAAAGGGAACTCAAACTGTAACAAATGCAATTGTGGCATCAACATTAACTACAGTAGCTATATTTTTACCTATATTGTTTACAGAAGGATTTACAAAAATAATGTTTGGTGCGTTAGCTAAAACTCTTATATATGCATTAACACTATCATTAATAGTAGCAGTAACTCTTGTTCCTAGTATTTTTGCAAAGTTAAGTAAGGGTAAGAATTCTAGAAAATTAGTAGAGAAACCATCACCTATTTTTAATAGGTTTAGTGAAAAATATAAAAAGATATTGAAAGTTTCTTTAAAACATAAAAAGTTAGTTGTATTTATAAGTATTTTATTATTTGTTTCATCTATATTTGGAGCTACACTTGTAGGGGTAGATTTTATGCAATCTACAGATGAAGGAAAGTTAACTGTATCAATAACGTTGCCAGAAGGACTTGAATTAAAGGCTAATGATTATTATGTATCAATGGCAGAAAATAAGCTTTCTGATATTTCAGAAATAAAAACTACTATGACAACATTAGCTCCATCGGCGAGAAATGGGAGTAATAATGCTAATATAGTAATAGAGTTAATTCCTAAAAGTGAAAGAAAAAAATCAACTAAAGACATAGAAAAAGAAGTTGTTAAAAGAATGGAAACTATTCCTGATTGTGAAATAAAAGTTAGTACAAGTAGTAGTATGGTAGGGGGATCTGATGGTGTCTCTCTTGAACTAAAGGGCCCGGATATTGATGTATTAGAAGAAATAGCAAAGCAATCAGAGAAAAAATTAAGCTCTTTAAATGGTTTTAGAAATGTGGATACATCTCTTTCTAATACAACTAAAGAAGCCCAGTTTAAGATAGATAAATATAAAGCTCAGCAATATGGCATAAATACTTCTGGAATAGCAAGTTTATTGCGTACAGCAATAAATGGAGATACTGTAACAACAGCAACAATAGATAATTATAAAATTGATGTTAATTTGAAATATAAAGAATCTAGTATTGATAGTTTAGATGATATAAAGCAAATGAAAGTAACATCTCAAACTGGTCAGCAAATTCCAATAGTAGCATTTACAGAAATAACAATGGAAGATAGTTTAAAATCTATTTCTAAAAGTGATGGAGATTATACTATAACAATTTCAGCTACAGTGGATAACTTAGATACAAGCACAGCATCAAAACAAGCTATGAATGCTATCAATGAATTAGATATTCCGAGAGATTACAGTATTTCTTTTGGTGGAGCAACAGAAATGATGAATGAATCAATGAGTGGATTGATTTTTGCTATGATTATAGCGATAATACTTGTTTATATGGTAATGGTTGCACAGTTTGAATCATTTAGTAAACCATTCATTATAATGTTCTGTATTCCATTTGCATTTGTTGGAGTTGTTGTTGCATTAGTGATAACAAGAGCTAATCTTAATGTTGTAGGAATGTTAGGTTCTATATTACTTGTTGGTATAGTTGTTAATAATGGGATAGTTTTAATAGATTATATTGAACAACTTAGAAAAGCTAAGCCAAATGATAATTTAATAGATATAGTTTCTATTGGATCAGCAACAAGACTTAGACCGGTTCTTATGACAACAATGACAACCGTTGTAGGAATGATACCAACAGCTTTAGCTTTAGGTGATGGAGGAGAGACAATGCAACCTCTAGCAGTAGTAATAATAGGAGGACTTTCAGTATCTACTTTAGTAACTCTTATATTGATTCCAGCTATATATATGATATTTGATAAAGTAGAAAATAAATTCTTTAATATATTTAATAAATTTAAAGAGAAAATATCTAAAAAAGTAAATAATTTATTTTTTAGAAATAAAGAAAAAATAAATACTAATAATTATGAAATAGACCTAAAACCAATAGAAGGAAAAACAGAAGAAATATTAAATAATAACGATAAAGATAAATAATAAGTTATTAGAAAGGAAGGAATATAATGAATAACAGCTTAAAACGATTAGTATCATTGAGTATTGCAGGTTTAATAACATCAATATCATTAATTCAAATACCAGTAAGTGCTAATGCATCTAAGCCTATATTGAGTTTAGAAAAAGCTATAGATTCAGCCATAGATAATAGCTATCAAATAGTATTAAATGAGGAAAAACAGGATATGCTTGAAGATAAAGATGACTTTTATCAAGATATTGATATGGATGATGATGGATATAATGATATACAAATTAGTCAAAATGAGCAAAAGAGAAAATTTTTAAAAGATCAAATATCTGTGGATATAACCAGTAAATATAATTCTATAATAGTACTTGAAAAAGAATTACAGAACATAGATATGAGCATAGAAATTAAAACTAAAGATTATGAAACTATGGAACTGAAAAAGAATATGGGATTAATTAGTACTATTGAAATTCAAAATTCTAAAGCGGAAATAGATAAACTTAAAGCAGATAAAAAATCTAAAGAAGAAGAGATAAAAAATACTAAAAAAATTTTTTCTATAATAACAGATATAGATGTTGAAGATTATGCTTTAGAAAATAGTATAGAATTTAAACCATTAAAATTACATGAATCTTTAGATTCTTATCTTGATGATAGAATAGATACTTATTTTAGATATAATAAAAAATTAGCTAAATGGGTTGAAGATAACTATACAGATACATCAGGATCTAAACCAGTTCCGCCAAATGCAAATGATGAGAAGTATAATGAAAAAGATGAAAATGGAAAACTTAAAAATGATTTTGAAGGTGATTTAAAACAATGGAAAGTAGATTATCAAAATTGGATATCATCATCTCTAAAAGATATAGAAAATGAATATAATGCGGATACGGCATTAGATTCAGTAAATGATGCTAAGAGGACTATGAAGCAAACATTGCTTACCACTTATACAAAACTTGTTACATTAGAAGGTAATATATCTTCAATGAAGTCACAGCTTGAAGTATTATATAATAAAACTAAGATAACTAAGTTACAATATGATCTTGCATTAATTACAAAACAAGATTATTATAACCAATTGTTATCTACTCAGCAGTTAGAAGTTAGTTATGAATCTTTAATTAATAGTTATAATGATTTAAAAGAAAAAATAGATAAACCTTGGACACTTTCTTCAGGG
Organism: Clostridium weizhouense; assembly: GCF_019431045.1. Classification (GTDB taxonomy): domain Bacteria; phylum Bacillota; class Clostridia; order Clostridiales; family Clostridiaceae; genus Clostridium; species Clostridium weizhouense. Next base: position 115,881 of record NZ_JAHXPT010000007.1, read on the forward strand.
ATATAGTAAAACAGGCAATTACAAAACTATTTTAAAGGTAGTTTGTAATTGCTTATTTTATTCTTTAGGGAAGTATATTTTTTAAAGTCAGTGGATAACTTACATTATATTTTTGCTTAAAGATTGAGAAATAAAACCTAAAGAATATGTAGACAATTCAAATTATATAAATAGTATTTTAAAATATATTTTTAATTTATATAATAATATTTATAATCAAAATAATTAGTGTATGGATTTTTTTGTTTCCCAATGTATATTATTACATATACAAAATAAATCTAATATTGTATAAAAGGACATGTTATAATAATTATATTGATGATACATATTTTACTGAGGAGGAAGAGATAATGCAAAAAATTTTTAAAAGTTTAATATTTTCATTAATTATATTAAGCTCTATAAGTGTTAACGTATTTGCATTTGAAAAAGTTAATAGTGCTCAAGAATTAGAAAATAGCATGTATAATAATTTAAAGAATTGGAATACCGATTTTGTACTTTATTATGAGGGGAATGACATTGATAATAGTAACAAAATTAAAGATGTATTTGAAGAAGCATGCAAAAGGGATGATTACTTAGAAAGATCTGTTAGTAATTATAGAATTTTAATTAGAGGAACAGAACAGAATGTTACTGTAACATATAGAACAACTAAAGAACAAGAGACTTATATAAATTCTGAATTAAAAAGAATATCAAATAATTTAATAGATAAGAATATGACTGATATTGATAAAGTAGTAGCTATAAATAATTACTTAGTAAAAATATACAAATATGATGATGAGCTTAAGTCAGATAATGTATATTCTGCATTAACAACAGGTAAAACTATTTGTCAGGGATATGCTATGACAGCATATAAGATGTTTAATTTTGTAGGAATAGAATCCAGAATAGTAATAGGAACAATGAATAACATTGGACATGCTTGGAATCAAGTTAAAGTTAATGGACAATGGTATCATTTAGATGTAACTAATAATGATAATGTAGTAAGAGATAAATATCTTTTGGTAAGTGATGGATTTTTGAAGAACAGTGGATTTGAGTGGGATAATTCAGAGTACTCATTATCGCCATATAATTATTATAAATCATCAACTAGTTATGTTGATTATAATAATGATAAAGAAAAAGATATATCACAAAGTTATAATGGAGGATATTGGTATAAAAAAGATGGTTTTTGGTATTATTGGAGAGGTTCAGGAGTAAATGCTTTAGGATGGCTTAATAATGACAGTAATTGGTACTATTTAGGTAAAGACGGTAAAATGAAGCTTGGTTGGGTATATGATTATGGAAATTGGTACTATTTATCACAAGATGGAAGAATGAAAACAGGTTGGATATATAGTGGGAATAAATGGTATTGTTTAGGGGCAAATGGAGAATTAAAAACAGGTTGGATATATAATAATGGAAATTGGTATTACTTAGGAAAAGATGGAGGCATGAAAATAGGGTGGATATATGATCAGGGAAATTGGTATTATTGTTGGTCAGATGGTAAAATGGCATATAATACAGTAGTTAATGGATATAAATTAAATTCAAATGGAGCTTGGACAAATTAAAAAAGACTATTATAAAATGTATATTTATAACTTTTCATGAATAAAAACCATGCATATAAAGAAATTTGTTTTCTTATTTATGCATGGTTTTTTATATAAGAATTTATATTAATAAACAGTTGTAAATATATAATTTCCAATAAAATTTGTTTATTAATATAACTCTTAGAATATTTATAAATTCGATGACTTATCAGTATAGTGATTAAGTTATATAGAAACATTATGATATATGATTCTAACTTAGGTACTATTAATGAAAAATATAATTTTTCATAAAAATTTTATAAATTCAATAACTTAATTAGAACATATATATAAATATAAAAAAATGTGGAATTTCTAGCGCAAATATATATATTATAATATAGACAAAACTAAATTATATGATAAAATAAATCATGGGTATAAAGTAAATAGAAAAAGAGGTGATTTTATAGTAAATAAAATAACAAAAAATAAATAAGAAGCGCCAGAACTTAAGTGATAATATAATTAGCAATGAATTTATTAATGAGTTAGTGTTAAAATATAAAAGATTTAATATTAATTTGTGATATATACTATTTAATCTTTTTTAAAGAAAACTTTACTCATATAAGTTTGATGAGTAAGTCTAATTAATTAAATCATAGATTTAGAGTGTAATTTACCTAAGTATACTGGGTAAGTTTTACTTGCTAAATAAAAGATTTAGATAATAACTTAAGTTGACGAGGTTGGGGAGTATCGAAACTTCGGCGGATGCCCCGCGGTATTTGCACTACCGTTAACGACTGGCAAAACTATGAAGCGATTCATAGTACAAATTCAGTCAGGTGTTAAAGCCTTCAAAATTTTATAAATTTTTAGGTCCTAGGATTATTATGCCCTTTTTTATTATTTATTATAAGTTAGGACAAAATTATAAAAGAAGTTAAAAAATATTATAAAAGTAAGGAAGGAAGATTTTTATATGTGCGGAATAGTTGGATATTTAGGAAGTGGAAAAGCTACTTCATTTTTAATTAATGGGTTATCAAAATTAGAATATAGAGGTTATGACTCAGCTGGAGTTGCTGTTGTTAATAATGGAGATATAGAAGTAAGAAAGTTTAAAGGAAGATTAGCTAATTTAGCGGATAATATAAAGGAAAATCCTGTTGAAGGTAATATGGGAATAGGACATACAAGATGGGCAACTCATGGAGCACCATCAGATGTTAATTCACATCCACATTTAAATAGTAAGGAAACAATTGCTGTAGTTCAAAATGGAATAATTGAGAATTATTTAACATTAAGAACATGGCTTAAAGGAGAAGGTTATACTTTTAAATCAGAAACAGATACAGAAGTAATTCCTAATTTAATTGATTACTATTATAAAGGGGATTTATTTGAAGCTGTTGTAAAAACACTTAAAAGACTTGAAGGAAGTTATGCTTTAGGTGTTGTTTGTAAAGATGAACCAGATAAATTAATAGCAGTAAGAAAAGAATGTCCTTTAATTGTAGGCTTAGGAAAAGATGAGTCATTTATCGCATCAGACATTCCGGCAGTATTAAGTTATACAAGGGATGTATATCTTCTAGAAGATCATGAAATAGCTATTCTTTCAAAAGATGGAGTTAAACTTTATTCTGAAGACGGAAAAGAAATAAAGAAAGATGTTTATCATGTTACATGGAGTGAAGATGCAGCTGAAAAAGGTGGATTTGAAGACTTCATGCTAAAAGAAATCCATGAACAACCAAGAGCTATAAGAGATACTATGGCTGGTAGAATTTCAATGGAAAAGAGTATGCTTTTAGATGATTTAAAAATAACTAAAGAAGATTTAGAAAATACAGATAGAGTATTTATAGTAGCTTGTGGTACTGCATATCATGCAGGTCTTGTAGGTAAAAATTTAATTGAGTCATTTGCAAAAATACCAGTAGAAGTGGATATAGCATCTGAATTTAGATATAGAAATCCATTAGTTACAGATAAATCTTTAGTTATTGTAATAAGCCAATCAGGTGAAACAGCAGATACATTAGCAGCTTTAAGAAACTGTAAGAATATTGGAGCTACTATAATAGCATTAACTAATGTAGTTGGAAGTTCAGTATCAAGAGAAGCTGACCATGTATTATATACATTAGCAGGTCCTGAAATTTCAGTTGCATCTACTAAGGCTTATACAACTCAAATTATTGGAATGTATATGATGGCTATGACATTTGCTAAAATATTAGGAAGATTAAAGAGTGATAGATTAGAAAAATTAAAAGAAGAATTACTAGATTTACCAGAAAAGGTAGAGTTAGTTTTAGAAGATAGAGATAAGATAAAAGCAATAGCTGAAAAAATGTATGAAGAAAAAGATGTATTTTATTTAGGTAGAGGTCTTGATTATGCAGTGGCATTAGAAGGATCACTTAAACTTAAAGAAATATCATATATTCATGCTGAAGCATATGCAGGTGGAGAGTTAAAACATGGTCCTATAGCATTAATTGAAGATGGAACAAATGTAATTGCTTTATTAACTCAAGAAGCTTTAAAAGAAAAAATGGTAAGTAATATTGTTGAAATTAAAGCAAGAGGAGCAAAAGTTATAGGAATATGTTATCAAGGGACTAAGGGATTAGAAGAAGTTTTGGATGAAGTTATCTATATTCCAAGAACTATGGATATGTTTGCACCGGTATTAAGTGTTGCTGCCCTTCAATTATTATCATATTATGTAGCTAAAGCTAAGGGATGCGATATAGATAAACCAAGGAATTTAGCTAAATCAGTTACAGTAGAATAACAAAAAATATATATTAATCTAAAAGATATATCTAAGAGAGTTTAGAGAGCTAGATATTTTAATTAATTAAAATATCTAGCTCTTTTTTTATAATTATAAAAATTAAAATTTTTGGATAAACTATATCAGAATGTACTTTAAAAAAATATTAAAGAATAAAATTTTTATAAAATATTATTTTAATGATATAAAAATAAATAATTTTATAGTATAATATCATTACTATTTAAAATGTAAAATATTACTAAATAGTAATATTGAAGAAAAATATGATAATCTATTAATATAATATTAAAGGTTAATAAATAGGGGGAGGAAGACATGGACAATAACTGTTTATATAACTTACAAAATGGAACTGACATTAGAGGGATTGCATTAAAAAATGATTCTCAAGAAATAAATTTAACCGATAAAGAAGTAAAAGCTATAACTAAAGGTTTTTATAAATGGCTTTTAAACAGAAAAAAAATAAACAATTTAAAAATTTCAGTAGGTATAGATTCTAGATTAACAGGAAGTGGTTTTAAACATTCAATTATAAAAACTTTAGTTGGATATAATGTTTGTGTATACGATTGTAATATTAGTACTACACCAGCTATGTTTATGACAACTGTTATGGATGGATATCAATGTGATGGAGCTATAATGATTACAGCAAGTCATCTTCCATATTATTATAATGGAATTAAGTTTTTTACTAAAGAAGGTGGTCTTGAAAAAAGTGATATAAAGGAAGTTTTAGACCTAGCATGTGAGGAAATAGATAAGGAAGATAATACTATTATAAGGGATACTGAAGTGAGAAGAATGACTACAATAAAACCTTTAATTGATGATTATTCTAAAATATTAGTACAAAAAATAAGAGAATGCGTTAATTCAAAAGAGGACTTTAATAAACCATTAAAGGGATTAAAAATTATTGTTGATGCAGGAAATGGAGCAGGTGGTTTCTTTAAAGAAAAAGTTTTAGATGTATTAGGAGCAGATACAAACGGAAGTCAATTTATAGATCCAGATGGAATGTTCCCAAATCATATTCCAAATCCAGAGAATAAAGAAGCTATGGAGTCCATAAAGAATGCTGTACTTAAAAATAATTGTGATTTAGGTATTATATTTGATACTGATGTTGATAGAGCAGGCTTAGTAGATAAAAGTGGTGATGCTATCAATAGAAATTCTCTTATAGCAGTAATTTCAGCTATTATATTAGAGGAGCATGAAAAAACAACTATAGTAACAGATTCAGTAGCATCAGATCATTTAGGAGATTTTATAAAAAGCTTAGGTGGAAAATATCATAGATTTAAAAAAGGGTATAAGAATGTTATAAATGAGGCAGTAAGATTAAATAATGAAGGTGAAGAATGCTATATAGCAATTGAAACCTCTGGACATGCGGCAATGAAAGAAAATTATTTTTTAGATGATGGAGCTTATTTAATATCTAAAATATTAATAAAAGTAGCAAAATTAAAAATAGAGGGTAAAAGTATAGAAGATTTAATATCAAACTTAAAACATCCAGTTGAAGAAAAAGAAATAAGAATAAAGCTATCAGAACAAAATTATAAAGAAATTTCAAATAATATATTAAATGAAGTTACTAATGCAGTTGACAGTAATGAAAATATGCAATTAGATAAAAATAATAAAGAAGGTATAAGAGTAGTATGTAACAAAAATTTAGGTGATGGATGGTTTATTTTAAGATGTTCATTACATGAACCTAAAATGGTTATTAATATAGAATCTAATAAAAATGGTGGAATTCAAGAGATTTCATCTTTTATAAAAGAGACTTTAAGTAAATATAAGGCACATGAAATAAAATAATAGATCAAAGAGGCATTGTACATTTTGCGTCAGACAAGGAAGTAAATTTAGTTAATAGCGAGCTATTAGCTAAATTTGCTGACGCAGTATCATACAAAATAGACTAGCATACTTGTCTATTATTTTTTTGAATGCACCTAATATAGATTAATTTAAAATATAGTATATTCAACGAATCACCATATTAAATAAAATTTATTTAATATGGTGATTATTTTATATATAATATAGGGCAAAATATAGTTAATAGTTTTTCATTGTCTTATAATAATAAGTGTTAATTATAGATATGTTATAATTAATGTTGTAAAATCCAGAGTATACTAGAGATTAATTAGGAGAGAGAAATGCAAAATATTATTTTAGCACTTAATGTAGTGTTACCATTATTTATTACTATTACGTTGGGATATTTTATTAGAAAAATAAATTTATTTGATGATCATACATTGAAGATTATGAATAAAGTTACATTTAAAGTATTTTTACCTTTATTATTATTTTTTAATGTATATAAAACTAATTTAAAAGGGGTATTTAATCTTAAATTAGTAATTTTTGCACCAAGTATTATATTGGTAAGTTGCATAAGTATGTGTTTTATTATACCAATAATAGAAAAAGAAAATAGAAAACGCGGTGTATTAGTACAAGCTATTTTTCGTAGTAATTTTGTGCTTTTTGGATTACCAGTTACATTGTCTCTATTTGGAGATGAAAATGCAGGGGTTCCTTCATTACTTATTGCTATAATTGTACCAATGTTTAATTTTCTAGCAGTAATTGTTTTGGAAATTTTTAGGGGTGGAAAGATTAATTTAAAAGAAACTATAAAAGGTATAATAACTAACCCACTTATAGTTTCTTCATTGTTAGGTATAGTTTTTATGTTAAATGGAATAAGGTTACCTAATGTAATAGAAAAAACAATAAGTGATCTTTCGAAAGTAGCAACGCCATTAGCACTTGTTGTATTAGGAGGATCATTCAAGGTTAATAAAATAAAAGGATATACAAAACAGTTAATAATAGGTATTTTAGGTAGATTAGTAGTAATACCAAGTATATTTGTACCTATTGCTATAATTTTAGGATTTAGAAAAATAGAGCTTGCAACTATAATGATAATGCTTGCAGCACCAACAGCAGTATCATCATTTACTATGGCAGAACAAATGGATGGTGATAGTGAATTAGCAGGACAACTTGTTGTATTTACTTCTGCATTTGCAGTAATAAGTATATTCTTATGGGTGTTTTTTATAAAGAAATTAGGATATATTTAACAAGAAGAGTATTTATATTTAATTAAAAAGTCTATTTGTAGATATATTAACAATAATAATTAAAATAAATACTTAATAGTATATTTAATATACTATATTTTTATTAAAAAGATTATTATAAATGTTTAAAAAAGAAAATACATAAAAAATATACTTGAAAATAATTAAATTACAAAAAAATAATTTAATGGATTGAATAATTTAATAAATTATATTAAAATAATATTGTTAAAATGTTAACAATATTATTTTGAGAATTTAAGAAGGTATTATATAAATAGAGAGAATAGAGTTTGAAATAATTCCTAATTAAAGTGTTCTAAATATTTATTCTAATTAAGTTAATATACTTATTATAATTTTTTATTTGATTAATTATAAAAAATAAAAATTTATATTATGCAATTAGAATTATATAGAGTTTTAATCATCTAGTTAAAAGAGTATTAATTTAATAAGTTTAATTACTATAAATAGAGATATAATTTGCCCTTTTTACCCATGTTTTTAATAAAAACTTAAGAGAGTACAATTTTATATATAATAAAAGGTTCCCAATAAAATTTATTATATTAATATAAATTTTAAAGTGGACAAACAATAACAATTTTATAATATATATAATTTAGTATATCTTAAAATATATTTAAATGAGTAAAGGAGAAAAGTATGTACACTAGTGATATGGATATTATTTCGAATTCAGCAAAAAACAAATATAATTTATCAAAAGCTAATACAATTAAATATTTAATTAGAGCAGTTGTTGCGGGGTTTTATTTAGTAGTAGCAATAATACTTTCTTACACAACTGGAGCAGTATTAATTAATAATCATCCAGAAGTTTCAAAAATTATGGTTGCAGCTACATTTTCAATAGCATTAGCATTAATTGTATTTTTAGGAGGAGAACTTTTTACTGGTAACAATTTAATTATGGGAATGGGTTTTTATACTCAAAAGTGTACTTTTAAAATGGTTCTAAGAGTTTGGGGGTTAAGCTATTTAGGAAATTTTATAGGAGCAATAATTTTATCATTTATTTTTGTGAAAAGTGGTGCATCTATGAATTTGATTAAAGAGTATGTTGCCAATATAGTAGAAATAAAATTACATCTTCCAATAATGGATATGTTTTTAAGAGGAATACTATGTAATTTCATAGTATGCTTAGGTGTATTATCAACAATAAGGCTAAAATCAGAAAGTGGAAAACTTATAATGATGTTTTGGTGTGTATTTGCTTTCGTTATTGCAGGATTTGAACACAGCATAGCTAATATGGGGATTTTTTCAGTAGGATATTTTTCATCAGGTGGTTTACCATTAACTTTAATAGCAAAAAATTTATTTTGGGTTACATTTGGAAATATTATAGGAGGAGCTGTATTATTAGCATTACCATTAAAAATTATGAGTGTAAAAGAATAAAGTATTATATAATATTAAGGGGTCTATTTATGTATAATACTAAATTTAGACATAGACTATTTTGAATGATAAAATATATTTATAGAATTTTATTGTTGTGATAGTTGGTGAATAGATGATTAAAGTTAAATTAGAAAAAAATAAACAAAATAAAATAATTTTTAAATTAAAGATTAAAAGTATTGACGAAAATAATTTATTATTTAAAAGGGCTATAATCGAAGGGAAAAAGATTAAAGGTAGATATAATTATGAAATACCATTAAGATTTTTTGTTCCAATATTTAGAAATATAAATAAAGAAGAATTAGTTTTAGATATAGATAGTATATTGTCATATTTAGAATTCTCAGATTTTTATGATGAAAAGTATTATAATGAGACAGAAGTTAATATAAATTATATGAAAAAGTGGAGAGAAGAAGACTGTCCTAATATTTATAGAGTTACTATAGATAAAGAAAATTATAGTATAAAAAAAGATGTGGTTTTTAAAAAACCAATAATTTCTTTTGACGACTATGAAGTTTAAACTATATGAAATAAAATTAAAAATATATTTAATGGGAAGTTACATAAATAATAAAAGTTAGAATATCTTAATAAAACATATTATTTTAGATATTCTAACTTTTTCTTTAGAATTTTTAAAATGAACTATTATTAGTCATAAATTTTATATTATAGTATTAATATTATGTTAAAATATATTTTCATTATAAATAACTTTTATCTAGATAGAGTTATATTAAATATAATTTAAAGATCACCATTTACAATTATGTCAATTTTCCCAGTTTCAGGACTCATAATTAACCCATGTACTTTTATATCTTTAGGGACTAGAGGGTGATTTTTTATCATTTTTACACTTTCTTTTATAGAATCTTCAACAGATTCAAATCCATGAAGCCACTTTTCAACATCTATTCCTGAGTTATTTAATATAGATAATGTTTCTTCTGGAATGCCTCTATCTATAATTTTTTTTACAAGACTTTTTGTATCTAAATTGCTCATACCACAGCAATGATGGCCTACAACGAAAATATCTTCTGCATTAAATTCATATATTGCGACTAGTATACTTCTTGTAACACTTCCAAAAGGGTGTACTATTGTTGCACCAGCATTTTTTATTATTTTTGCATCTCCATTTTTGATATTCATAGCTTTTGGTAATAATTCTGTTAATCTAGTATCCATGCATGATAATATAACCATTTTCTTCTTGGGAGTTTTAGTTGTAATAAACTCTTCATATTTTTTATTATCTACAAATTGATTGTTGTATTGGATTATTTCTTCTAATTTACTCATTTATTGCCCCACCTTTTTTAATTTATATAAGTTCTGATAAAAAATTATTCGCTAATTTAGTATAATTAGAACTTATATAGAAAATTTATTATGTATAATTCTAATTAAATAATATTAATGCAGATATTTATTTTTTATAGAAGTTAAATAAAAAATATAAGTGCATTAGATTAATTAGAATATATTAAATAGATTATACAATTAAATCTTTTTTTATTAAATATAAACTTAAAAAATTCATATGGATTTTTTCTAAGAACATACAAGATTTATTATATTTTTTAGTTGTTTAAATAATAAATTTTGGATATACTTATGTATAATAAAATATAAGTAGTTATATATTTAAATATTTTAAATAGAATTATTTTTTAAGGGGCGTATATTATAGTGAGTTTAATAGAGGAAAAAAGGGAATTAAGAAAAAGAATATTAAAAATTAGAGATAAAATAAGTTTAGATAATAAAATAAAATTTGATAAAATAATATACAATAAATTTTTACAAAGTAAATTCTATTTACAAAGTAAGAATATTTTTATATATGTATCTTATAATTCAGAAATTGATACTAAAAATATTATAAAAAAAGCTTTAGAGGATAAGAAAAATATTTATGTACCTAGAACGAATTATAAAACAAAAGTAATGGAAGCAGTAAAAATATTATCATTAGAAAATCTTATTGAAGATAAATATGGAATTTTAGAACCGACAGAAGATGAATCAGCAGAAAATCCTAATAAATTTGATTTAATAATTATGCCAGGTGTCGCATTTGATAAGTATGGAGGAAGAATGGGGTATGGTGCAGGATATTATGATAGATATTTAGAAAAAATATCAAAGCCATTAAATAAAGTCGCTCTAGCTTATAACTTCCAAGTTATAAATAAAGTGCCTACAGATATTCATGATATTCCAATAGAATATATAATAACTGAAAGAGAAGATATTAATTGTAAAAAATAATCATATGCTACACTATTATTACTGTAATATGTTTGGATGGTATGGATAGTTAAAAAATAAAATATTTATATTTTATTATAATAAATTTTATTGCAAATATTTAGTTTTAGAGTATAATTAATGTATATTAAAAATAATCTGTTATTAAGAATGGTGGAGGGACTGGCCCTATGAAGCCTAGCAACAGCTAACTACATAAGTTAGAATTGTGCTAAATCCTGCAGGTATTTACCTGAAAGATAAGAGATGCATTATAGTTTTAAAGTTATATTGTTTTATAAGCTATTTCTCTATCTTAAAGAGAAATAGCTTTTATTTTATAAATTTTAGGGGGCTATTATTATGAATATTGAAACAAAATGTTTACATGAAGGGTATTATCCTAAAAATGGAGAGCCAAGAGTATTGCCTATTTATCAAAGTACAACTTATACATATGATTCGACAGAACATATAGGAAAATTATTTGATTTAACTGCTGATGGTCATATGTATTCTCGTATTTCTAATCCGACAGTTGGGGCTGTTGAAGAAAAAATAGCATCATTAGAAGGTGGTGTAGGTGCTCTTTGCACTACATCAGGACAGGCAGCTTCATTAATAAGTATATTAAATATTCTTAAATCTGGAGATCATTTTATAAGTGCATCTACTATATATGGGGGGACAATTAATCTTTTTGCAGTAACACTTAAAAGATTTGGAATAGAGTGCACATTTGTTGATCCTGATGCAAGTGAAGAAGATATACAAAAAGAGTTTAAAGAAAATACAAAGGCTGTTTTTGGAGAAACAATTGCAAATCCTGCCATTTCAATTTTTGATATTGAAAAGTTTTCTAAGATAGCACATAAAAATAATGTTCCATTGATAATTGATAATACATTTGCAACACCTATTCTTTGTAGACCAATAGAATTTGGTGCAGATATAGTAATTCATTCTACTACTAAGTATATGGATGGACATGCACTTCAAGTTGGTGGTGTAATTATTGACAGTGGAAATTTTGACTGGAAAAATGATAAATTCTTAGAGTTTACAGAACCAGATGATTCTTATCATGGTGTAATATATACAAAGCAATTTGGAAAAGCTGCATATATTGCAAAGGCAAGAGTACAATTAATGAGGGATTTAGGAGCTTATCCATCAGCTAATTCAGCTTTCCTTTTAAATTTAGGGTTAGAAACTCTTCATATAAGAATGGAAACACATTGTAGAAATGCAGAATCAGTAGCAGAATTTTTAAATAAATGTGATCAAATTGAATTTGTAAATTATCCAACACTTAAAGGTAATAAATATAATGATATTGCTAGAAAGTATTTACCAAAGGGATGTAGTGGAGTAATATCATTTTCTATAAAAGGGAATCGTGAAAACGCAATTAGATTTATGGATAATTTAAAATTAGCATCGAAGGTAGTACATGTTGCGGACATTCGTACATGTGTACTTCATCCTGCAAGTTCAACTCATAGACAACTTACAGATGATCAATTAATAGCAGCGGGAATAACTCCTGGACTTATTAGATTGTCTGTAGGATTAGAAAATATTGATGACATACTAGAAGATATTAAACAAGCACTAGATAAAATTTAATATTTACGCTATCTTTTAAGTAAATGTTGATATTGTAGTATAAAGCTCATGGACAGAACTTAAATAGGAAACTGACTCATGTACATTTGCTGGGTAAGTTCAAGTAGCAAAATATAAAATTGCACTCTGTGAAAGTTCGAAGAACCAAATATAAAATTTGAATTCTCACTTTTGACTTTCACTTAAAAGTTCTAAAAATCAAATTCCAATGACAGTTCGCCCTTATACTAGAATATCAACACTGTTTAAAATATATTATGAACAATAGAAAAAGTAGTGTATAAGTTTTTTCTTATACACTACTTAAATTTATAGTAAATTTTATCTTTCTTTGTTAGCTATTTCTGATAATAATCTTTCAGTAAATGCATCTAATTTGATAGCACCTTCATCATCATTTTTTCTACTTCTTACAGAAACTTCATTGTTAGCAGCTTCTTTTTCTCCAACAACTAAGATATAAGGAGTTCTTTCAAGTCTAGCTTCTCTGATTTTATAACCGATTTTTTCAGCTCTATAATCAGCTTCAATTCTAACACCCTTATTTCTTAATGATTTAACAACTGATTCAGCATAATCATTGTATTTATCTGATATTGGTAAGACTTTTACTTGAACTGGAGAAAGCCAAGTAGGGAATGCACCTGCATATTTTTCTATAAGCATTGCTAAAGTTCTTTCATAACAACCAATTGATGATCTATGAATGATGTATGGACGTTTCTTTTCACCGTTTTTATCTACATAGCTCATATCAAATCTTTCAGCTAGAGCAAAGTCGATTTGAACTGTGAATAATGTATCTTCTTTACCATGAACATTTCTAAATTGTAAATCAAGCTTTGGACCATAGAATGCAGCTTCATCATCAGCTTCAACATAATCAATCTTTAAATGATCTAAGATAGTTCTCATTGTATCTTGAGTTTTATTCCAAGCTTCAGGATCATTGATATACTTTTCAGTATTATTTGGATCCCATTTAGAGAATCTATAGCTTATATCTTCATCGATACCTAATGTTTTCATTATATGTTGAATTAATTCGACTACACCTTTGAATTCTTCTTCTAATTGTTCTGGAGTTACAATTAAATGACCATCAGCTAGAGTAAATTGTCTAACTCTTATAAGTCCATGCATTTCTCCTGAAGATTCATTTCTAAATAGAGTAGAAGTTTCACCATATCTTATTGGAAGATCTCTATAACTGTGTTGTTCAGCATTATATATAGTGTATTGGAATGGACAAGTCATTGGTCTTAAAGCAAATACTTCATCATCCTTATCTTCATCACCTAATACAAACATTCCATCTTTATAGTGATCCCAGTGGCCAGAAATTTTGTATAAATCACTTTTAGCCATTAAAGGAGTTTTAGTTAATACATATCCTCTTTTTTCTTCTTCATCTTCAACCCATCTTTGAAGAAGTTGAACTATTTTAGCTCCCTTTGGCATTAGTAGAGGAAGACCTTGACCTACATTTTCATCAGTTGTAAATAGACCTAACTCTCTTCCTAATTTATTATGATCTCTTTTTTTAGCTTCTTCTAAAGCTTCTAAAAATTCTTCAAGTTCTGATTTCTTTAAGAATGCAGTACCATAAATTCTGCTAAGCATTTTATTTTTTTCATTACCTTTCCAGTAAGCACCAGCACTTCTAATAAGTTTTATTGCTTTAACTGGTTTTAATGTCATAATGTGAGGACCAGCACATAAATCAGTGAATTCACCAATTTTATAGAATGAAATTACTTCACCTTCAGGAAGTTCATTAATTAATCCTACTTTATAAGGTTCAGCTTTCATTAATTCTAAAGCTTCGTTTCTTGGAAGTTCAAATTTTTCTATTGAAGGATTTTCCTTAATTATTTTTTGCATTTCAGCTTCAAGTTTTTCTAAATCAGTAGCAGTAAAAGCTACATCTTTATCAAAATCATAATAGAAGCCATTTGCAATAGAAGGTCCTATAGCTAATTTAGTTTCAGGAAATAATCTTTTTACAGCATAAGCTAAAACATGAGATATACTATGCCTTACTGCGTCCTTACCTTCTTGAGAATCAAATGTACAAATACTTAGTGATATATCTTGATTTATTTCTTTTCTAAGATCACAAACTGTACCATCAACTATACCACAACAAGCGTTTCTAGCTAATCCTTCACTAATTGATTTTGCTATCTCATAAATAGATAATCCAGGTTCAAATTCTTTAACTGAACCATCTTTTAAAGTTACTTTTATCATTGAAAAAACTCCTTTCAGTTATGTAAATATTATAAATTTATAAAAAAAACTCCGTCTCTAAAAATAGAGACGAAGTAATATTCGTGGTTCCACTCTAATTACCTAAACTATAAATAAATTTAGGTCACTTAAATTTATCGTAACGTGATAATAACGGACTTTATTAAAGTCACTCAGAGGTGGTTTTCAACTAAAGTTATTTAAGAATAATTCCAGCAATATATTCTCTCTCTGAAAATAAGGTTTTAGTTTACTGTCCTCATCAACGTGTTAATTTATACTATTTCTTATTATAATCACTTGATTTTTTTATGTCAATAAAATCATAGAAAAATATTTATTGATTAAATTATAAAATTTGGAATAGAGTGGGGTTTATAGAATATAACATAAATATTCTAGTTTTTATTTATATTATCAATTAATTTATCTAAATTTAAATTTAGAAGCATTTCTTCTGAATATAATTTACCACCCATAATTGTAACAATTATATCCAGTTTTTTATAGCCTTCTTTATATAATTTTAAGTTTCGTACTATTCGTTTAAGTTGATTATTAGATATTTCTAATATATCTGCTAAATCTTTAAATTTATAATAATCTTTTTGAAGAAGGTAGAACAGCTTTTCTTGAAGTTCAAGCTTGTACTTAATATCGGTTTCATCACAATGATGAGGTCCTAATTTTCCTCTATGATGATATGCACATAAATACTTATAATTTAATTTTATATCAAAGCCACCCTCACTTCTGTGTACAATATGATGTATATCGGCTTTCTTTTTACATATTTCACATAAATACAAAGACGTTCCTCCTTAAAAGCTTATGCTAATATTATAAAATAAATAGACATAAATATCAATTTACATATTAATGATCAGCTGTTAAGAATTACATTATATGAATTCTATAGCTTCTTAATTAATTTAAGCATTTTTTATTAAAAAATACATCTTTATTTATATAGTATGATTTTATAACAATTAAATTGTTACATTTTCGAAACAATTGAGATTAATTTTTGAAAAAATTCATTGGTATTATATAAATAAGGTTAGAGATACTTTTTAGTTAATAATACAAAGTTAGTTAAAGCTAAAAAGTAAACGTTATACAGGGGGTATGCTTATGAGTGTTGTAGAGTTATTAGAAGAGAACCCAATTATAGCTTCAGTAAAAAATGAAGAGGAGTTGAATTTAGCTTTAAAGTCTTCAGTAAAAATAATATTTGTATTATTTGGAGATATAATGAACATTAAAAAGATAAGTGATTTAATAGATGATCATGGAAAAGTGGGTATAATCCACATAGATTTAGTCGATGGATTTGTTTCAAATAGAGAGATTGTAATTAGTTATCTAAAAGAAAAGACTAAATTTAATGGAATTATTAGTACAAAGCCTCATGTATTAAAGACAGCTAAAGCATATGATTTGATAGCTATTCAGAGATTTTTTGTATTTGATACACTATCACTATTAAATATTAAAAATCATTTTGTATCAGGAGTTGATGCAATAGAGATTTTACCAGGACTATTACCTAAAGTTATAAATAATTTATCAAAGAATTCTAAAAAACCAATCATTACAGGTGGTTTAATTGAAAATAAAGAAGAAGTTTTATCAGCATTAAAATTTGGTGCAACATGTATATCTACAACCAAAAAAGAAATTTGGGATATATAATGCACCTAAAGTAAACGTTTTAAAGGGGAGATTTTTATGTTAAATTTTTTAAAACCAGCACCTCATATTGAGAGAATGCCTGAAGAAAAAATATCTTCAAGCTATAAAAGATATCGTATACAAGTTTTTATAAGTATATATGTTGGTTATCTTATTTATTACTTTGTAAGAAGCAATTTTTCATTAGCTAAAGTATATCTTATTGATCAAGGATTTACTAAGACAGAAGTTGGTTTTGTTGCTTCTGCACTTGGACTAGCTTATGGAGTAAGTAAGTTTGTAATGGGAAATGTATCAGACAGGTCCAATCCAAGATTTTTCTTAGCAATAGGTCTTATATTATCAGGTGTTACTAATTTATTTTTACCTAATGCAACTAATATAGGATTTATGTTTATACTAATGTTACTTAATGGTTGGTTCCAAGGAATGGGATGGCCTCCATGTGGTAGAATAATGACTCACTGGTTCTCTGATAGTGAACGTGGAGTTAAGATGTCTATATGGAATACAGCTCATAATGTAGGTGGAGGATTCATAGCAACTGTAGTATTAATGGGGGTATCTATATTTGGAAGTTGGAAAGGATCATTCTATTTACCAGCTATTATCGCAATTGTTGGTGGTATAGTTTATATGATATTTGCAAAAGATACTCCTCAATCAGTTGGTTTACCACCTATCGAAGAATATATGGATGATTATCCAGAAGTTAATGAACAAGTTGAGGATGCTGAAGCAGAACTTTCAGCTAAAGAAATATTATTTAAATATGTATTAAATAATAAGTTATTATGGTGTATTGCACTTGCTAATGTTTTTGTATATTTAGTTAGATATGGAGTTATAAACTGGGTTCCAACATATTTACAAGAAGTCAGAAATTTTAATCCAAAAGATTCATCTATTGCATTTGCTTTATTTGAATACGCAGCAATCCCTGGAACTATTATAGTTGGTTGGATTAGTGACCATATTTTCCATGGAAGACGTGCTCCAATAGGAATTATATGTATGATAGGTGTTGGAATTGCAACATTTGTTTACTGGAAGAGTTCAAGTCCATTAGCAATAAATTGTGCCTTAGCATCAATTGGTGCATTAATATATGGACCAGTTATGTTAATAGGAGTTAGTGCTTTAGATCTTGTACCTAAAAAGGCAGCAGGAACAGCAGCAGGATTTACAGGTTTATTTGGATATATGGGCGGACAAGTAGCCGCAGAAATAGCTATGGGAGCTGTTGTAGATAAGTTTAGCTGGGATGGAGGATTTATATTATTAATGATTTCATCAGTATTAGCAATATTCTTCTTATCATTTACATGGAATTCTCATAATATAGCAGCCAAAAAAACATCATAATCAAGGTATAAATAATATTATATAAATTGACCAATCCCATATTATATAAATTATTAATATATAATGTACTTAATTAAAATATTTTTAATTAAGTACATTTTTTGTTATTCATAAAAAATATATTGGAAAAAATGGTAAAAAAATAGAGGATTTTAATAGTATAAACAATTTGTTTATAAGGTATAACATACTGTATAATATAGATATAATAAAACTATGAATAATTAATAAATAAAATAATGGATATAATGGGGAAGGTGATGTTAATGCAAGAAAAATATAATTCTTTTAAGTTTTGGGAAAATGTTATAAGTAAGAACACAACAATAAGAGGTCATATGTTTATGCAAAAGCCACCGACAGAAAAAAGTTTTTATTTTCATACACTTATATTTAACAAAACCACTGGCGTAAGTAGTATTTGGGGATATGTACCGAATGAAAAAAGTTTGCTAGGATATTTTCAATATTCATTTTTGCAAGAAGCATTTTTTTATTGGATAAACGGTAATGGAAAGTCTGTTACTAATATACCTTCTTTAACAGTTGAAGCAATTATTAAAGAGGGCGAAAAATTAAAGCAAATTAATAAAGAGACAGCATTAAAAATGAGATCAGATTATGAAAAATTAAAAAAGATGTGGGATGTCCCGGTAAGTAAGATAGGAATAGAAGTAAAAAAGTTTATTAGAGGATTTAACAGCAATTGGAGTGGAGACAGTAATAGGTTTTTGTATTTAAAAGTATTTAAAACACCTGAAGAATTAGGTGAGTTTGTAGTAACATCAGGTTTGATTACTAATACAAAGGAAGAGATAGAAAATAAAATAGGTGTTTCTTTAGAAGAATGGGAAAATATTTGTAAGTATGGATTAAAAGATAAAATTAAAGCAGAACAATTTAGAAATATTTTGTTAAAAAAATTAACTGAAGTATTTTAAACATAAATTTATTATAAATAAAAATATAAACGTATATCTTATTCCCTATATAGAGTAATAAGATATACGTTTTAAATTTTTAGTATGTTTAAAGAGTTTTTTTTTTTATAACAGAAGAAATGCTTTGAGCAGAAATTCCAAGACAATCACCAGTAAATCCAAGCCCTTCTTCTGTAGTTGCTTTAATATTAATATTATCAATATTTATTTTTAAAGTATTTGCTATATTTTCTTTCATGGAGTCTATATATGGACTCATTTTAGGTTTTTGAGCAATTATTGTAGCATCTATATTATTTATATTATAACCATTTATAGAAATTAAATTACGTACTTCTTCTAGAAGCTTAATACTTGAAACCCCTTTAAATTTTGAATCTGTATCTGGGAAATGTTTACCTATATCTCCTAAAGCACATGCTCCTAATAAAGAATCCATTATAGCATGTAATAATACATCAGCATCAGAATGTCCTAATAATCCTTTTTCATATGGAATTTCAACTCCACCTAAAATCAATTTTCTATTTTCAACTAATTTATGCACATCATAACCAAGTCCAATTCTCATATACAATATCCTTTCAATGTTATTTAAATATATATTTTCTAAATTAACTTAATACATTATATAAGTTTTCATTTGATCTTTAATAGAAAATAAATATGTGTATTAATGTTATTTAATTAGAATAATATATACAATAAATTTTCTATATAAGTTCCGAGTTATATTAGTTAATTAATAAATAAACTTTATTGGAGCTTATATATATATTTTATCATTTTAGATTATAGTAATCAATTTTACATATACTTATTTAATATTTTTGTATTTATTATTTTCAACATGATAACTTTTATGAATGGATATTAGTTTTATTTTAAGATGTATATAAGACGATATGCGCTTTAATAAAAAATTAAAAAAACTTATTTTTTTCTTGTTTACAAAATCCACATATATAATTTTTTTTTGCATAATAATCTCCACAAATATTGATTTATAAGTAATATATGATTAAAAAGATATATATATAATTAGGAGATATTAAGAAAAAAGTATTGATTTTAGGTAGAGAATTAAAAATTTATTCTTAAGTAGCAAGATTAATGAACTTGATATGAAAATGTTATCAAGTAAATCAATGTTAGTAGTAGAATAAATTTCTATGATATAATAATATAATATGAAAAAACTAAATTTTTGATATTAGAAAGTTTAAAAACGTGTTTAAATAGATATTTTTCACGAAAAAGAATAAATTTGGAGGAATTATATAAATATGAATAAGTTTAATAGCAGTAAATATACTTTTTCATCAATTCCAAGCATGATTTTAATTGGGGATAGAGCAGAAGAAAACAGAAATAAGCAGATTAATTTATTTTTAAAAGAAATATCTTTATATAAGATACTAATTAAAGATTTGATAGATTATCCTCCTACAGAGAAGCAAAAAAATATTATTTTAAATATATCTTATTATATAGTTCAAAATAATGAGTTGGTAGAAATAATAGAAAGAAAAAAAGATTTACCAATAAGTAAATTTTCAAAGCAACTTAAGATAAAAGATAACTTTCTAAAAAAGTGGAGAGATTATATATTGATGTATTATATAATTTTCTTAAATCCTGAGTATAAATGTATACAAGATTATTTTAGAATAGAAGAAACAGAAAAGGCTGTTAAGTCTATAAATGTTAGAAAGAAATCAAATCTTTATAGAGGTATTGCAATACAGTCATTTAAAAGAAGTTCATGTATACTAACATCATCAGGGGAATTTATTAAAATAAAAACTAATAGAGAGATAAGAATTGGAGAAGAAGCTAGTGGACAGGAAAAAGCAGGCTTAAGACATTATAAATTACATATTTCTATTATGGCATTTATATTGATAATTTTAGGAGCAGGACTATATAATTATTATGGTAAAGTTAAATCTACAGTAATTTTGAATACAACTTCAACAATAAAACTGGAACTTAATTTTTTGAACAAGGTAATTTATGCATATTCGCCAACCGATAAAGGAAAAAAAATTATTGTTGAAACTGATCTCTTAAATAAAAATATTGATATAGCGATAAAAGAAATTTTAGAAGATGCATCAGAAAATGATATGATACCACAAAAAGACAAAATGTTGATAACAATAAGTGGCAAGACATTGGAGTATGGAACATTAAAGGAAACGAGTAAATTTGCTAATGAAAAGAATATTCCAATATTAATAAATAATGGTGGAAATCAACATAAATTAAGTAAAAATTTATATGAATAAAGTTTAAAATAGCAACATTTGCTTAAAACACAGATGATATTAAAAGTGAGTTATAAAAATAACTCACTTTTCTGCTTCTTGTATTGTAAAATAGATTACTATAATACTATTTAAATTTATTTTTTTGTATTTGATAACAAATTTTTAAATGTATCCATAGTATAATTAGAATTTATATAAATTCTATCGAGTGAAAATGGATTATCATCTCTATCAGCAAGACCTAATTTGGTTGTAAATCCCAAACTGAAGCCAGCATCTTTTGCAGCTTTCATACTATCAGCATTATAATTACCATAAGGGTAAGCAACTGTTATAACAGGTTTTCCTGTTATTGCTTCTAAAGTTTCTTTAGATTCTTTAAATTCTGATAACTGCTCTTCATATGTCATTGTAGTAAGATCAGGATGTCCAGCCGTATGACTTTCAATATCTATACCGTAGTTAGACATTTCCTTTATTGCATGTTCAGAAAGATAATATTGTCCATCTAATTTAAATGTAATACAAAAAATAGTAGCCTTCATACCTAAATCTTTTAATATTGGAAAAGCATTAGTGTAATTATTCATATAACCATCATCAAAGGTTATAACTATGCTTTTTTCAGGAATTGGAGAATTATTCAATAAATGATCTTGCAACTCACGCATTGTTATTGTTGTATAACCTGAATCTTTTATATATCTAAGTTCATTTCTTAATTTTTGTGGAGAAATAGTTACTTCATTATCCTCAGTTTGTTGAACTGAGTGATAGTATAGTACAGGCACGCCTATATTTTCATTAACTAAATTAATATTCTTTTCAGGTAGTTTCTTCTCTTGCTCAGAATTATTAGATAAAGAATTATTAGCATCATCATTACTTATTGAAGTATTAGAATCATTACTATTATCATTATCAGTAGTTGTATTTTCTATAGTTGAAGTATTAGAATCAGATAATTTTTTATATGTTAAATATCCTCCACTTACTAAAATTAAAATACAAATTATAAATATTAAAATAGTATTTTTAGTGAAAAGTTTATTTGGAATTTTCAATATAGTATCCTCCTATAAGTATGTATTTAAGTTAGTATTTTCTTTAATATATTGTATATACTATCTATTTAATAATTTATTATACAAAATAGTATAAAAAAATTTTAACATAATATGTTTCTATCAACAAATATAATAATATTATTCATAGAAACATATTTAGATTAATAACAATATTATTTGTTATGGGTAAGTAGTATTTATATTTATAATATAAAAGAGTGATAGACAGTAATTTTTATATATCATTTAAATAAATGGAAAAAATTTCACTTATCAACATTATCCACAGGTGCCTGTGGATAAAATGTTATAAAGTTATCTAATATACAAAAAGTTACATGTGTATTTTGTGAATATTTGATAAAAATAGTATTGTTGAATAAAAGAGGAGGAGGAAGCAGATGTCTCTATTTTCAAATATTATAATAACATTATCACTTCCGTTAATTTTATCAGAAATCTATCCACAACATATGTTGACAAGTTTTGAATTAAATAAGGGAAATATAGTGGAAGTTGTGGAAAAGTCTATAGGGAAAAATTTCAGTTACTTAAAAGAAGATATTACTATTTTAGAACTTAAGGATGGAAAAGACTCGAATAAAGTAAATTTAATAAATAAAAAGATAAGTGATGATATAATTCCTAAAGTTCAAGAGGCAGAAAAAACTTCAAAAGAATATTTTGAAAATATTGAAGGGGTTCAGCCAACTTTCCCGTATGAAATTGTATCTAAACCTATTATTACAAAAAATAATGATAATATATTAAGTTTTTATAATGATTACTATGAATTTTTAGGTGGAGCTCATGGTATGACAACTAGAACTTCTTATACTATAGATAAAAATAAAGAGATTTTATTAAATTTAAAAGATATATTTATTTTAAATTATAATTATAAGGAAATAATTAATAAAGAAATAACAAAACAAATAAAGAGTGAACCAGATAAATATTTTGATTCTGGTAGTGAATTTAAAGGAATTGAAGAAAATCAGAATTTTTATATAAAAGGAAAAGATTTAATTATATATTATCAATTATATGATATAGCTCCATATGTAGCTGGTATACCAGAATTTAAAGTACCATTAAGTTTATTTGATAAGAATTTTATTTATTATGATAAAATTAGTGACTAAAAATTTATTTGTATATTTATAGAAACAATAAAGAAATTATCAAAGGAGAAGAATGATGAAAAAATTATTAAAAGAGTATTTCATAATAACAATAGGAATAATAATTATTATTTTAGGGTTTGAATTCTTCTTCTTTCCTAATAATATAGCCTGTGGTGGTGTATCAGGTCTTGCTTTAATAATACATAATATACTAGGGACTGAACCAGGAATAATAATGATAATATGTAATATAATTTTATTTATTTTAGCTTTTGTTTTTATTGGAGGTAGTTTTGGAATTAAAAGCATGTATGCAGCTTTTGGTTTATCAATAATATTATCAATAATAGAAAAGAACATTAAAGTTATGGCAATAACAAATAATTTAGTTCTTGCTACAATATTTGGTAGTGTACTTTTAGCAATGGGAACAGCAATTATGTTCACTCAAAATGCAACTACAGGAGGTACTAGCATAACAGCCAAAATATTAAATAAATATTGCCATATAGATTTTGGAAAAGGTCTTTTAATATCTGATTCTATAGTAATATTATTGGCTATATATACATTTGGTATTGAACTAGGTTTGTTTGGACTATTAAGTGTATATTTAATTGGAATTTTAGTTGACAAATTTATCGATGGATTTAATTTATGCAAGCAAGTTATGATATTTACAGAACAAGAAGAGCTTGTAGTAAATCATATAACAAAAGATGTTAAGAGAGGGTGCACTGTTTTTTATGGAAAAGGTGGATATACTCAAAAGCAACATTGTATAATTTTAACCATATTAAGTAGAGCTCAATTTATTAAATTAAAAAAGTTTATGAAAATATATGACCCAAATGCTTTTATAACAGTAAATGAAACAACTGAAGTACTGGGTAAAGGATTTAAAAATATTCTTGAATAATAAAAAGGATGCCTTAAAAATGCATAAATTTGAGACATCCTTTAAAAATTTTATATTAAATTAGTATGAGAATTATTATTTGAATTTCCTCTAAAACCATATCCATCTGAAACTTTTAATCCAATAGATGTAATTTTACCAGTAATGCATCCTCTACAATGAGCAGGAGTATCGCCAGTACATATTTTTCCTGGATATAAAGCATAAAGCTTTCTATATTCACCTTCGGTAACATTTGGCATAACTACATTAGCACCACTTTGGAGTGCAATTAGACGTCCATTTTTGTTTAAAGATTCCATAGCTGTAGTTGCAGGAATATTTATATCAGGAAGCAATAATCTAGTTATAGCCATTACTTTTAGTGCAAGTGTAAACTGTCCACCTTCACAATCTTTTAAGGGAGTATCATCATTAGGTATAAAGGGACCAATTCCAATCATATCTGCATTTATTTTTTTAAAAAATAATATATCATTAGCTAAAGATTCTAAAGTTTGATTAGGAAGTCCTACTAAAACACCACTTCCAACTTCATATCCCAAGTTACCTAAATTTTTCAGACAGTTTAATCTTTCCTCATGACTCATCAATGGATCCATATCTTCATATAATTTTTTATCAGTAGTTTCAATACGTAGAAGATATCTGTCAGCTCCAGCTTCCTTAAAAGCTTTATATTCTTCATAAGTTTTTTCGCCTAAACTTAATGTTAATGCTACATCTAACTCTTTAATTTCTTTAACTATTTCTACCATACGTTCTTTAGTAAAAAAGTCATCTTCGCCACCTTGAAGGACTAAAGTTTTATAACCATAAGATACAGCTTTTTTTGCAAATTCTAATATTTCCTCTTTGGTTAATCTATATCTTTTAATATTCTTATTATCTCTTCTTAGCCCACAATACATACAATTTCTTTTACAAATATTCGTAAATTCAATTAAGCCTCTTAAATGCACATTATTTCCTAAATATTTTTCACGTACAGCATTAGCCGCTTTGAATAAATCTTCATTTATATCATCATTTTTTAACAAGTCCAATATTTCTTTTTTATCTAATTCATGAGTAAGTTTAGCTTTTTCAAGTATTGTATACATAGAACCTCCTTTAGTAAAGTTAAATCATTTATTTATAAATTTAATAATGTTAATTAACTAAGACATATTTAAAAATAATAAGACATATGGACTTGTTATTTTTTGGTTATGCCTTAGTTAGTATTGTTGAGGATTTTAAGTTATTATTTTCTTTTATTTACTTAAAACATATAATTTTAAATAATTATTTATTAAGTATACTATATAAAAAAAAAGAGTTAAAGAAGAAAAGTTTCTTAATTAACTCTTTAGAAATATTAAAAAATAATAGGTTATTATGCTTATATATTTTATTATTATTTTTTGAATGTGCATAAAAAGTAATTTGCTATTTCTTTTATAAGATAAGGTTTTAGTTTAATAATTATTTAATATTAAGCAACATGTTTATTTGAACTTAAATTTCTATCAGTAGATGTTGAGCTATGATTATTTTTTTTATCGCTTATATCTCTAATAATTTTATATATTTGTATTATTAAGGTGGGAGCAAAAGCAAATAAATAAATATATATAACGTTTGAGCTACTAAGTGGAGTTACTTCAAATAAATTTTGTAAGTTTGGAATAAATAAAACAGCGTTTAATAGAACTAATCCAGTTATAAATGCAATCCAACTAAATTTATTATTAAATACACCTAATGAGAAAATAGATTTTTTACCACGACAATTAAATCCATGAAATAATCTTGCCAAGCATAATGTAGCAAAGGCCATAGTACTAGCAGTTCCAACGGGACCATCATATAACCCAATATGGAAAGAAACCATAGTAAAAATAGCTATTAATAAACCTTCAAGTAATATGCTTTTAATAAAGCTTTTAGTTAATATTGATTCATTAACATCTCTAGGCTTATCACGTAAAACATCTTTTGTCGATTTTTCCATACCTATAGCAATAGCAGGTAAACTATCTGTTAATAAGTTTATAAATAATAAATGAACAGCAGCAAATGGTATAGGTAAAGCCATTAATGATGAATATAAAACAGCAAGTATTCCTGAAGTATTTCCAGAAAGTAAAAATCTAATAGAATTTTTAATATTAGAATAAATATTTCTACCATTACTTATAGATTTAACTATTGTGGCAAAGTTATCATCAGTTAAAATCATTGATGCCGCATCTTTTGAAACTTCAGTTCCTGTTATACCCATTGCAATACCTATATTAGCTTGTTTTAATGCAGGTGCATCATTTACACCATCACCAGTCATAGCAACAATTTTATTTTTACTTTGCCATGCTTTGACTATTCTTATTTTATGTTCTGGTGATACTCTAGCGTATACTGAAATACTTTCTAATTTTTCAAGTAATTGTGAATCAGACATTTTATCAAGTTCAAGCCCCTCAACAGCTATATCTCCATCTCTCAAAATACCTATTTCTTTAGCGATAGCAGAAGCAGTAATTTTATGATCACCTGTAATCATTACAGGTTTTATTGAAGCTTTAATACAATCTCTAACAGCATCTTTAGATTCTTCTCTAGGTGGATCTATCATTGAAATCAAACCCATAAATGTGAAATCTTTTTCGTCATCTAAAGATAAATCTTTTTTAGCATTTAATTTTTTATAACCAAAAGCTAAGACTCTTAATCCATTAGAAGAAAGTTGATGATTTACTTCATTAATTTTTTTCTTATCTTCATCAGTAAATGTTCTTATGCCATTAGAAGTTTCTATTTTTGAAGTTCTTTCTAATAATACATCGATAGCACCTTTAGTAATCATAACATAATCATTATCTATGCTATGAAGTGTACTCATTAATTTTCTATCTGAGTCAAAAGGTATTTCACTTAATCTAGGGTAAGTATTTCTATAAGAAATTTCATCAATATCATGATTATGTGCAAGATTAATTAAAGCAACTTCAGTTGGATCACCTAATTCATTACCATCTATAGATGTAGAATCATTACATAACACAGAACTATTTATAAGGAATTTAGTTAGTGAAGAAGTTAAATCAATATTATCAGATAAAATTAAATTTTCATCTACAAAAATACTTTTAACAGTCATCTTATTTTGAGTTAAAGTTCCTGTTTTATCAGAACAAATCACAGAAACACATCCAAGACCTTCTACAGCCCTAAGTTTTTTTATTATTGCATGTTCCTTAGACATTTTTTGCGTTCCTATAGCAAGAACAATAGTTACAATAGAACTTAAAGCTTCTGGAATAGCAGCAACAGCAAGAGCAACAGCAAACATTAAAGAATCTAAGATTGTATTACCTCTATAAATATTTAAACCTAATACAACAGCACAAATTATTATTACTCCTATAGCCAGTTTTTTAGAAAAATCATCTAATGAAACTTGAAGAGGAGTCTTTTTTTCTTGAGTTTCTTCCATTAAAGTAGCAATTTTACCTAATTCACTATTCATTCCTGTGTTGGTTACAAGTATAGTAGCTCTACCATAAGTAACTAAAGAACTTGAAAAAACCATATTTTTTTGATCACCTAAAGCTACTTCATCTTTATTAATAGTTTCAGTATGTTTATCTACACTTTCAGACTCACCAGTTAGAGAACTTTCATTAACTTTTAATGAAAAATTCTCCAAAATTCTACCATCTGCAACTATAAGATCACCGGCTTCTAATAGAAGAATATCTCCAGGAACTACATCTTTAGATGGAACTTCAATTTTAGTTGAATTTCTGATTACTTTAGCTGTAGGTGAGGAGAGTGCTTTTAAGCTATTTAAAGATTGTTCAGCTTTTACATATTGAACAGTACCTAAAATAGCATTCATAATTATAACTACTAAGATTACTAAGGTACTTTCTATATTTCCAGTAGCCATAGAAATAATAGCAGCTGCTATTAAAATAACTACTAATAAGTCTTTAAACTGATCTAAAAATACGGAATAAATACTTTTTTTCTTTTTTTCAGTTAAAATATTTTCACCGTATTTTTTTAATTGCTCTTTGACTTGAGAATCTGTAAGTCCATTTAAGGTTACATTAAAATCTTTTAGACTATCTTCACAGCTCTTACAAAAATATTTCTTCATATAATATAATCTCCTTTTAAATTAATTAGCAATTAACCAAAAATATAATAAATATTATTATATTTTATATTTTGCTCAATTTTTTATTTGAAATGCTTAAAGAATAAAAAACAATTAAAACAGAATTTATAGTCATAGATTTTTTTATACATTGTTTTTGGAAAAGTATATTTGAAAATTTCTAAAACATATGTCTAAATTAATTCTTAATATAATTTGTCCACAAAATTTGTTTTTTATAAATGTTATCTAAAGCAACAAAAAAGACTTTTAATATAACTTTAAAAAATTTTTTTAAAGTTATATTAAAAGTCTCGTTACCTAAAAGGTTATAACACCAGGTTATATTAACCGCGAATGTTGATGTTATATTTCAACTACTCCCTTTTAATTCAATATTAATTTATTTAAATTAAATATATTCTAAATTTAAAACTTTGTCAATTAAATTTATATTAAATATGTATAATATAGAGAACTTGTAAAAATTAATAATAACAAGTTATTTATATTAATAACTAGTAATTAATATGAAATTTTAGTTATAATGTAATTAAAGATATTATTTCAAAGAAGGGATTAATTATTATGTTCACATCAATTAAGACACCTAGGGTTTACGATCAGGTTATAGAACAAATAAAAAGTAAAATAAAAAGTGGTGAAATAAAAAAAGGAGATAAACTTCCATCAGAAAGAGAAATGGCAGAATTACTTTCAGTATCACGTACATCTGTAAGAGAGGCCATAAAGGCATTAGAAGTAATAGGACTTATAGAAAGTAGACAGGGAGCCGGGAATTATATAAGAACGAATTTTAATAATTCACTTTTTGAACCTCTTTCAGTTATGTTTATGCTTCAAGAAAGTTCCCTTGAAGAAATGTATGATTTAAGAAAAACATTAGAATTGGAATGTGCAAGATTAGCAGCTGAAAATATAAAAGATGCAGAGATAGAGCATTTAAGTGCTATATTAGATAGAATGTATGAATCTTTAACTGAAGAACAAAGTCTTGAACTAGATATTAAATTTCATTATGTAATAGCAAAAGCATCAAGAAATGTTTTATTAATTAATATACTTGAAGTGATATCTCAGCTTATGGATGAATTTATAAAAACCTCAAGAATGCAAATTCTTCATGAAGGAAAGAATAGAGAAAAATTATTGTCAACACATGAAAATATAGTTAAAGCATTAAAACTTAATGATAAAGAAAAGGTTTCTGAAGCTATGTATGAACATTTCGATTTAATATGGAAAGCATATGGCTATTAAAATCATTAAAAAATTAAGGGAGAAGACATATAATATTGTTAATAAAATATCAATAAAGTATACCTATAAAATTAAAAATATAATTTTATAGGTATTTTTATATACAAATAACTTTATTATTTAACGTATTCTAAGTTTGAAATTTATAGGAATAAACTTAGAATTATGTATGATATTGTAATATTATATTTATAAAAAATTATGTAAATGTTTTCTGTTAATATAATAACAATTATTTACATGGTAAAAATTAAGAGTTATAATGAAGCTGTAAATGGTATTACCAATTTATAATTGGTATGATATATTACCAAAATGGAGGGATAAATGTGTACATGTTATTTTTTCTAGCTTGTATTCCTATTATCTGTCTTATGATATCGCTTGGAAAACTTAAAATACCAGGTCATAAGGCATGCCCGGTTGCTTTTTTGATAACAGTATTACTAGCAATATTCGTTTGGAAAATGAATATTACAGATACCTTAACTGCAAGTTTAGAAGGTTTAGCACTAGCTATATGGCCAATAATACTTGTAATTATAGCAGCAGTTTTTACTTATAATTTATCAATTCATACAGGAAGTATGGAAATTATAAAAAGGATGATGATAGGGGTAACAACAGATAAAAGAATTTTGGTCTTAATATTAGCATGGGGATTTGGAGGATTTCTAGAAGCAATTGCAGGATTTGGAACTGCTGTTGCAATACCAGCTAGTATTTTAGCAGTATTAGGATTTGAACCAGTATTTGCAGCAATCATATGTTTAATAGCTAATACTACACCGACAGCATTTGGAGCTATAGGTTTACCTATAATTACTTTATCACAAGTAACAGGATTAGACATACATCAATTATCTTATGCAATAACAATCCAATTGGCACTAATGATTATACTTATTCCATTTATATTAGTTGCTTTAACAGGAAGGAGCATAAAAGCTATAAAAGGAGTTTTTGGAATTACATTAGCTTCTGGATTATCTTTTGCAATACCACAAGTATTTGTAGCAAAATTTATAGGAGCCGAATTACCAGCTGTAATAGGTTCAGTAGTTTCAATGGCAGTAACTATTTTTATAGCTAAAAAGTTCTACAATAGTCCTACTCAAGAAGAAAATATAGAAAATAAGGTTTCATTTAAAGAAGGCTTTATGGCCTGGTTACCATTTATATTAGTATTCTTATTAGTAATGATATGTTCTCCTTTGTTTAAAGGAATATATGAACCATTATCACAAATAAAGACCTTAGTGCAAATTTATAGTGGAGAAGGAGGAAAGCCTTATATTTTCTCTTGGATTGTAACTCCAGGTATATTAATAATAATTGCAACTTACATTGGAGGACTAATACAAGGGTGCAAATTCAAAGAGATTACAATAATTTTATTAAATACAACGAAGCAAATGATTAAATCAGCTATAACAATAGTTTCAATTGTAGCTTTAGCAAAAGTTATGGGATATAGTGGGATGATTAAATCAATAGCGAGTGTTTTAGTTATTGTAACTGGAGGATTTTATCCACTAATTTCACCTATAATAGGAGCACTTGGTACATTTATAACGGGAAGTGATACGTCAGCAAATGTTTTATTTGGAGAATTACAGGTACAAGCTGCAAATGCAATAGGAGCAAATCCATATTGGATTGCAGGTGGTAATGTAATGGGAGCTACCGCAGGAAAGATGATTTCTCCACAAAGTATAGCAGTTGCAACTGCAGCTACTAATCTTGTTGGAAATGAGGGGAAAATATTAAATTCAACTTTAAAAGTTTGTCTATTTTACATTGTGTTATCAGGATTAATAGTATTTTTCTGTGGCCCAATATTTGGATTTTAAAATATAGTTTTTAGGAGGTATTTTTATGAATATTTTAGTTTGTATTAAACAAGTACCAGGAACTTCTAAAGTAGAAGTCGATGAAGTTACAGGAGTATTAAAAAGAGATGGAATTGATTCAAAAATGAATCCTTATGATTTATATGCACTTGAAACAGCACTTAGAATTAAAGAAAGTAAAGGTGGAAGTGTCAAAGTATTAAGTATGGGACCTAATCAAGCTCTTAGCGTAATTAAAGAAGCTTATATGATGGGAGCAGATGATGGAACTTTATTATCTGATAGAAGATTTGGTGGTGCAGATGTTTTAGCCACTTCATATACAATATCACAAGGTGTAAGGAGTATGGGAGATTTTGAACTTATAATTTGTGGAAAACAAACAACTGATGGAGATACTGCTCAAGTAGGACCTGAAATGGCTGAATATTTAAATATTCCTCATGTGGCAAATGTAGAAAAAATAATAGAAATAAAAGATCACTCAATTGTAGTTGAAATGGATATGCCGGAAACTTTAGAAGTTGTAGAAATAGCTTATCCTTGCTTAATAACTGTAGATAAAGGAATATTCGAACCAAGATTACCATCTTATAAGAAAAAGGTTGCAACAAAGGATAAAGATATTGCAGTTATAAATTTAGATAATTTTGAAGATAAAAACGAAAAGAAATATGGATTAAATGGTTCACCTACGCAAGTTGAAAGGATATTCCCACCAGAAGTTAATACTGACAGAGAGATGTGGATAGGTTCTTCAAATGAGTTAAGTGAAAAAATAAATAATAAATTAAGAGAATTAAAATTCGTATAAGTTTTAATTTAAAATGAGTAATTTATTAATATAAAAGGTTTGGATAATAGATATTTGGTTTAGATATGTATAAATAATTTTAAAAAGGTTAAAGGATTTTTTTAAGGGGGAAGAAGTTATGGCAAAGTTAGTTGTAAATCAAGAAAAAATAACTAATCAAGAAGAGCTAATTAAAATATGCCCATTTGGTGCTCTTGAAATAAATAATGGAAAAGTTGAAATAAATGGAGCATGTAAAATGTGCAAACTTTGTGTTAAAAAAGGACCAAAGGGTGCAGTTGAATATGTAGAGGATGAAGTTAAACAAATTGATAAAAGTCTTTGGAAGGGAATTGCTGTATATGTTGATCATGTAAATGGTAAAATTCATCCAGTCACTTATGAATTGATAGGTAAAGCAAGGGAATTAGCAGGAAAAATAAATCAACCTGTTTATTGTGTATTTATTGGCGATAAAATAACTGATGAAGCAGAAGAATTATTACATTATGGTGTAAATAAAGTATTTGTATATGATAAAGAAAGCTTAAAAGACTTTAGAATAGAACCATATGCTGCGGCATTTGAAGATTTTATTAATAATGTAAAACCTTCAGCAATATTAGTTGGAGCAACAACTATAGGTAGATCACTTGCGCCTAGAATTGCAGCTAGATTTAGAACAGGTCTTACAGCAGATTGCACAATTCTTGACATAAAAGAAAATACAGATTTAGTACAAATTAGACCAGCATTTGGTGGAAATATAATGGCTCAAATAGTTACTCCTAATTCTAGACCACAACTTGCAACTGTTAGATATAAAGTAATGACAGCTCCTGAAAGAACAAATGATATTAGTGGTGAGATAATTCAATGTGATATTAAAGATGAAAAGCTTAAATCTGGCATTAATGTATTAGAAGTTAAAGCGAAAGATACAGAAGTTGGAATAAGTGATGCTGAAATAATTATTGCAGCGGGCAGAGGTGTTAAATCAGAAAAAGATTTAGAGATGATAAAAGAATTGGCAAATTTGTTAGGCGGTGAATTTGCATGTACTAGACCTTTAATTGAAGCAGGTTGGGTAGATGCTAAAAAACAAATAGGATTAAGTGGTAGAACTGTTAGACCAAGATTAATAATAACATGCGGAATTTCTGGAGCGGTACAATTTTCAGCAGGTATGAATAATTCAGATTATATTTTTGCTATTAATAGTGATGAAAAAGCACCAATATTTAAGGTTGCACATTACGGTGTGGTAGGAAATCTTTATGAAATAGTTCCACAAATTATAGAAAAAATAAAGATGAGCAAGGAGGCATAAGGCTATGACTTATAAAGATGTTGAAATTAAAGATTATGAATATATATTATCTATTGCAGAAAATGATAAAGAAAGAGTTTTCTTTGGGGATGAAATAAACGAAGATTATAGCCATGATGAATTAGGCGGAATAAAGAAAATGCCTGATATAGTAATTCAACCTATAAGTACAGAAGAAGTTTCAAAAGTAATGAAATATGCTTATGAAAATAGTATAGCAGTTACACCAAGAGGGTCTGGTACAGGACTTGTTGGAGCAGCTGTTCCAATTAAAGGTGGAATAGTTATAGACCTTTGTAGAATGAATAAAATATTAGAGTTAGATGAAGAAAATCTTACTCTTACATTAGAACCAGGTGTATTACTTATGGAGATAGGTAAATACGTTGAAGAATTTGATTTATTTTACCCACCAGATCCAGGAGAAAAATCTGCAACAATAGGTGGAAACATAAGTACTAATGCAGGCGGAATGAGAGCTGTTAAGTATGGTGTTACTAGAGACTATGTTAGAGGTCTTGAAGTAGTACTTCCAAATGGAGAAGTAGTACAATTAGGCGGAAAAGTAGTTAAGAATAGTTCAGGATATTCATTAAAAGATTTAATGGTAGGCTCAGAAGGAACATTAGGTATAGTAACAAAAGCTATATTAAGATTATTACCACTTCCTAAAAAGGCATTAAGTTTACTTATACCATTCCCAACTCTTGAAAATGCTATAGACACTGTACCAAAAATAATTAAATCTAAATCAATACCTACAGCAATAGAATTTATGCAAAGAGATGCTATATTAGCAGCAGAAGAATTTTTAGGTAAAAGTTTTCCAGATAAGTCTTCAGATGCATATTTATTATTAACTTTTGATGGAAACTCTACAGAAGAGATTGAAAAAGCTTATGAAAATGTTGCGAAGATATGTTTAGATGCAGGTGCTATAGATGTATTCATATCTGATACAGAAGAAAGACAAGAATCAATATGGTCTGCTAGAGGATGTTTCCTTGAAGCTATAAAGGCTTTAACTACTGAAATGGATGAAGTTGATGTAGTAGTACCTAGAAATAAAATAGGTGAATTTGTGAAATTTACTCATGAACTTGAGAAAAAATTTAATATTAGAATAAAGAGCTTTGGACATGCTGGAGACGGAAACTTGCATATTTATATCTTAAAAGATGATTTAAATGAAAGTGTATGGAAAGAAAAACTTGAATTAGTTATGAAAGATATGTATGACAGATCAAAAGAATTAAAAGGACAAGTATCTGGAGAACATGGAATTGGATTTGCTAAAAAGCCATACTTAGAACAATCACTTTCAAGCGAAATATTCTCAGTAATGAAGGGAATAAAATTAGCATTTGATCCTAAAAATTTATTAAACCCTGGAAAAGTATTTGAATAAAATTAAATTTACAATAAAAGAGTATCTTAAAATGATTTTTTTAATTATTTTAAGATACTCTTTTTTTAATGTCTAGAAAAGTATAGAATTTGAGAAGCTTGAAACCTTGATAAAATCTAAGTTTGTGGAGAGGTTTTTGAATTGCCAATGGACGATGGACAATTGACAATAAAGGAAGAACTCTTCTTAAGAATATTTCTAAAATATATTTGAAGAAAGCCAAAGGCTTTCAACCATAATTGTGCATTGTCAACTGTCAATTTAAACGTGGTTTAGCTACTTTTGTTTTGTATACAAACTATAGAATTTTACAAATATAAAATGTTTTTAAAATCTAAATATTGACAGTAATTTTTTAGTATAAGAAAAAAATTTTTTGTGTACACTAAATTTAATTGTATTTACTGATTTTATTTGAAAAATAAGTTTTAAGAAATGACTGTTATTAAGGAATTAAATCGGAGGAGTAATTAATGTACTTATATTTTGTAATAGCATGCATTCCTATTTTATGGATAATGGTTTCTTTAGGAAAATTTAAAATACCAGGATATAAAGCGTGTCCCACAGCACTTTTAATTACATTTTTACTAGCCATTTTTGTTTGGAAAATGAATGTAAAGGAAGCAATTACTTCTGTGTTAGAAGGATTTGCATTAGCATTATGGCCTATAATTCTTATAATTATAGCAGCAGTTTTTATATATAATTTATCAGAGTATACAGGTAGCATGAAAACAATAAAGAATATTATGACAGGTGTAACTAATGATAAAAGGATATTGGTATTAATATTAGCTTGGGGATTTGGAGGTTTTCTTGAAGCTGTATCTGGAATGGGTACAGCGGTAACAATACCAGCAAGCGTACTTGCTGGATTAGGATTTCAACCAGTATTTGCAGCTATTATTTGTTTAATAGCTAATACAACCTCCACAGCATTTGGAGCAATAGGTTTACCAGTTACAACTTTAGCTAAAGTAACATCATTAGATATACATAAATTATCTTATATTATAAGCATTCAATTAGCACCATTAATAATTATCATACCGTTTATTTTAATTATGTTGACTGGAAAGAATATAAAAGCTATTAAAGGGGTTATTGGAATAACATTAGTATCAGGATTAGGATTTGCTATACCACAAATTATAGTTGCTAAATATTTTGGAGGGGAGTTACCTGGTGTTGTAGGTGGAGCTATTTCAATGGCATTAACTATATTCATTGCAGAAAAATATTATAAAGAAGCTAAAGATGATAAGTATGTAATTCAAATTGTACAAAATAATGAAAAGTTATCAATTAAGAAAATTATTTTGGCTTGGAGTCCATTTATTTTAATATTTTTATTTATAATTATTTTCTCACCATTTTGTCCACACATATATAAGCCTTTGTCAAATATAAAAACTTCAATATATATTTATAAAGGTATAGATTCAAAGCCTTATACTTGTTATTGGATTATAAACCCTGGAACATTAATTATAATAGCATCATATATTAGTGGTCTTATACAGGGTGTCAGTTTAAAA
This sequence comes from Clostridium weizhouense, assembly GCF_019431045.1. Lineage (GTDB taxonomy): Bacteria > Bacillota > Clostridia > Clostridiales > Clostridiaceae > Clostridium > Clostridium weizhouense. Next base: position 152,707 of record NZ_JAHXPT010000007.1, read on the forward strand.
AAAATAACATCAATTTTCTGGGAAACAATAAAAGAAATGTATAAGCCAGCTATTACTATAATATCTATTATAGCATTAGCTAAAATAATGGGTTATAGCGGCATGATTAAATCTATAGCCGAGATATTGGTTTTAGCTACAGGAACATATTATCCTTTTATATCACCAATTATAGGTGCATTAGGAACCTTTGTAACAGGGAGTGATACTTCATCTAATATTTTATTTGGAGAACTTCAAGTTGAAGCAGCAAAGTCGGTAGGAATAAATCCATATTGGCTTGCTGCTAGCAATATATTAGGTGCAACTGGTGGGAAGATGATCTCACCTCAAAGTATAGCAGTAGCAACTGCAGCTACAGGATTAACTGATAGTGAAGGAAAAATCCTTAGTTCAACGGTAAAAATATGCTTGATTTATGTTTTGGTAGGAGGAATAATTGTGTTTTTAGGAAGATACATATTTGCATAAATTATTAAATTATATGAGTTTTAATATTTATATTAAACTTAATATTGAAATAATAGGGGATTATCTTAGAATTTTATATATTTTAAGATAATCTTTTTGTGTATAAATCTATAAGTCATTGAATATTAGAATTTTATAGTAGTTCTTAATTAATTATTTTTATGTGCCTAAATAGAAAAAAGATAAAATTTGACGTATAATTGAGTAAGATATAATTAAGGTGCATTCAAAAAATAATAGAATAAGTATGAGCCTTTATTTGATTTATTATTTTATGAACTAAATACTAATAAAATTTTATAACATATAAGTTAAAGGGAGATATAACATATGACAGGACTTGTATTAGAAGGGGGAGCTTTTAGAGGGCTTTTTACAGCAGGTGCTTTAGATGCGATGATAGATATAAAATTAGAGATAAAATATATAGTTGGAGTATCAGCAGGAATCACTAATGGTTATTCATTTGCATCAAAACAAAGAGGAAGAAATTTAGAAGTTATGGAGAGATTTATAAATCATCAAAGATATGTTGGATATAAAAATATTTTAAAATGTAAATCTATAATGGATATGGATTTTGTTTTTGATGAAATTCCTAATAAACATTGTCCATTTGATTACAAAGCATTTAATGAATTTGATGGTAAAGTATTAGCAGGAAGTTTTAATATTTTTACAGGTAAAGTTGAATATTTTGATAAAGAAAATTTAGATGAAAAAAATTTAATATTAAGAGCTACTTGTTCAATTCCATTGTTATTTCCATTTGTAAAACTAAATAAAAATTATTATGCGGATGGTGGACTTTTAGATGCTATTCCGATAAATAAGTCTTTAAGTGATGGAAATGATAAGAATATAATAGTTCTAACAAGAAATGAAGGATATAGAAAAAAAGAGTCTAAAATTAATAAATTAACTTATAAATTATATAAAAATAAATATCCGCTCTTAGCAAACGTATTAAAAAATAGGCATATAGAATATAATAATCAATTAGATGCTTGTAAAAAATTAGAGAATGATGGTAAAGCAGTAATAATACGTCCAACTATTGATATGAACATAGGGCGTTTTGAAAGAAATAAAGTTAAGTTAAAAGAAATTTATAATAATGGATATAATGAAGTAATTAAAAATAAAGAAAAGATACTTAATTTTCTATAAAATTTTATATAAGTTCATAAGTATATTAGTGAGTGAGTGTATTTATAAAATATTTTAAGATTTATACTAATCAACAAATTTTATTGGAACTTATATATTTAACTATGTAGATAAATTTTAAATTTTATAATAAAATGTATATTTGTAGATAAAATTACATAGGAAAAAAGGAGAAATAGTTACTTGAATAAAAAAGATTATGATAATAAAGAACAACATGAAAATATAACAGATGAATCAGTAGATTTATATGAAAATATGGTTGAAGATTTATTTGAAAAATATGCTAGTAAGATGGATAGAATGTTTGCTAAAGGCGTATATTCTTTTAATATAGAAGAGCAATTAAATTCTTTATCTAAAGATTCAATATATAGTGTAGCTAGAAATATTGGAATGAGTAAGATATCAACGTTGAATAAAGATAAGCTTATTGAAAGAGTTCTTACAGAGTATAAGCCATTAATAGAACGACAATTTAATTTTTTTGAAGAAGAAAGATATGAGATTTTAAAAAGTTATGTTAATAATGGTGGAATGAAAATTTTTGATCAAATTAATGAATCTGAATTAGGTAAAACTGCTTATTTTATGCAACAAGGATTAATATTCCCATCGTTAAAGGATGAAAAAGCAGTATTTTTAATGCCAAAAGTAGTTCAAAAATTAGTAATGCAAATGGATACTCCACAATATAAAGATAGAATAAGATTAAACGGAGAAATATTAAATCTTTATAGAGGTATGAATAAAGCATATGGTGTTATAGAATCTAAATGCATACAAGAGTTAATAAATAAATATTGTATGCATTTAGATGGGTTTGAAATAGAAAATATAATAAGAGAAGGTCAATATTTTTATAAAGAATATAGAGAAGAAAAGTCATTTTTTGTAAATAATAATATAGAAAATTGGTTAGATTTAGTTGATGATATAAAGAAAAATAATAATGATTTAGATTATGCTACAATTAAAAAAGATGAATTAATATCTTGTATTGATGAAAAATGGTTATATACAACTAAGTTTGGAAAAACATTTTTCAAAGAATTTACAGATACATTTGAAATTAATAAAGATATGACAATACAAATAATGAATGATTTATCATTTGATATTCAAGATAATGAACCAAATGAAGCTATAAAAGGTTTATTAGATTTAATAAATTCAGATAATAATAATCTTAAAAATTATATAGAAGTTATAACTAATAAGTTTATTAATAATATTAGACTATGGAGATATAAAGGTGCTACTATCAATGAGATAAATGGTAAAAATAATACAGTAAAATCTGAAAAAACTGTAGGAAGAAATGATCCATGTATATGTGGCAGTGGTAAGAAATATAAAAAGTGCTGTGGAAAAATATAAAAAGTTAAATAAATAAGAAATATAAGCTATATAAAAAATTTTAAAAAAATTTTTTATATAGCTTTATTAGTAGAGTTGTTTTTTCACAAATGTTAATATTTAAACATATATTGAATTAATATCATTACATGGAGTTGAAAACGCGTGATATACGGGCTGATTTTAGCTGGAGGTAAAGGCAGTAGATTATATCCTCTCTCAAGAGCCAATCAACCAAAACAATTTTTAAAAGTTATTAATGAAAAAAGCTTTTTAGTAAATACAGTAGATAGAATAAAGTCTTTAATAGATAAAGAAAATATTTATGTTGTAACTAATAAGGATTATAAAGATAAAATAAAAGAAGAAATTAAGGAAATAAATGAAGAAAATATTTTTATAGAACCAGAGAATAAAGAAACTGCTACATGTATAGGTCTTTCAGCTGTTAAATTATTAAAACAAGATGCAGATGCAGTTATGGTAGTTTTACCATCTGACCATTATATTCAAGGAGAAAAAGAATATATTGATACTTTATCTCAAGCAGTTGATATGGCGAATAAGAGGCGATGTATAGTAACTTTAGGCATAGAACCAACACGTCCAGAAACAGGGTATGGATATATAGAAATGGGCGATAGGACTAGTGGTAATATATCCACTTATAAAATAGCTAGATTTACAGAAAAGCCTAATTTAGAAGTAGCTAAAGATTTTATATTAAAAGGCACTTATTTATGGAATTCTGGAATGTTTATTTTTAGAGCTGATGTAATACTAAGAGAAATAGAAAAATATCTTCCTAAAATGCATAAATCATTAATGGAAATATATAAACATGTAGGAGAAGATGATGAAGAAGTAGTAATAAAACAAGAATATAGTCTTATTGATGGAATCTCTATAGATTTTGGAGTTATGCAAAGGACAAGAAAAGCATATGTGATAAAATGTGATTTTAATTGGGATGATATAGGGAGTTTTAATGCTTTAAGTAGATTTTTGGGAAAAAATAGAAATAATAGTATATCTCAAAATGTTTATATAGAAGATTGTGAAAATTGTTCTATATTTGGAGATAAAAATTTAATAATAGGTTTTGGAGTCAAAGATTTAGTAATAGTAGATGCTGGAGATGTAATATTAGTTATGGATAAAAATAAAGATCAAGAAATAAAACATTTATTAAATAAATTAGGAAAAGAAGTTAAATATATTAATTTTTTGTAAAAACAGAAAATGATTATAAAAGTATAAGTTTTTAAATTAAAACTTATACTTTTTACGTTCATTTCTAAATTATTTTGTAAAACAATAATTAAAATATATTATTATTAATATATTGGATTAATATATTGGATTAATATAGAAGAAAATGATAGAAAAAACCATTGTAAAAATATTAATATAATATTATTATAAGAATAATTAAAAATATATTAATAGTATTCTTAGGTTTGTTTATTAATATAATTTATTGGGTATTGAAAAAATTTATTTAGAGGATGTGGTATTAGGTTGATGATTAATACACATAAAATCATTGGACAAAACATTTTAACTTATGCCAATAGTAAAAGTGTTTATTTAATTAATGATTATAGGTTTATATGGGGGAATATAAAGCCAGATTGTGCATCAAAATATAAGTTAATGAAACATTATTTTGATGAAAGTATTGATATAATGGTTGATAAGATAATAAACTTAGCGTCATTATCTTTAGCGGATATTTATTATAAAATTTCTATTGGAAAGTTTAGTGAAGAACTTGGAGTAATATGTCATTTTTTATGTGATTATTTTTGTGCTCCTCATTATTATAGATGGGAATTTAAAAATACTACTCAAGTTAAAAACCATATGATATATGAAAAAGATTTAGCTAAGATAGCTAAAGAATTTAAACCGACTGGTATAATAACTTCAAATGTTAATGTAGATAATGTTAAACAATTTATTCTAGATTTACAAAGCCAATATAAAGGATCTTTAGATTATAAAAATGACTTAACTTATTCATATTATGTTTGTGACAGTATAGTAAATATGATTTTAAATAATATACTTTTTAATGAAAGTACTTCAGGAAGAGTTGTATAGAATTTTTAATAAAGCCATAAACAATAGACTATTGTATTTGTTTGCAATAGTCTATTTAGTTTTAACTAAATAAAGAAAAAATAAATTATTTTTAGTTGCAAAAGTGTACTAAAATACATATAATATAATTAAACATATGAACAATAAAACATATGAACATATTTTGGAGGAAGTAATTATGAAAAAAAATGAAATTGAAATAGAAAATTGCAATTGTAATATTATACATGAAGAAACGGTAAATAAGGTTAAAGATTTATTACCTAAAGAAGAAACATTATATGATCTAGCTGAATTATTTAAAGTTTTTGGAGATTCTACAAGAATTAAAATAATATGTGCTTTATTTGAATCGGAAATGTGCGTTTGTGATATGGCTGCACTTTTAGGAATGACTCAATCAGCAATATCTCATCAATTAAGAACTCTTAAATCTGCTAGATTAGTTAAATTCAGAAGAGATGGTAAGGTGATTTACTATTCATTAGATGATGAACATATAAAACACATATTCGATGAAGGATTTAAACATATTATTGAATAGGAGATGATAGAGAATGGCAAATGACATTAAATTATTGTTAAAAGGTTTAAATTGTGCTAATTGTGCTGTTAAAATTGAAAAAAGAATAAATAATTTAGAAGAAGTAAGTGAAGCTAATATGAATTTTTCACTTGGAATAATTACAATACAACCAATTAAAGAATCAGAGTCAGAAAAAATTATAAATAAAGTTAAAAATATAGTTAAAGAATTAGAACCAGGTGTTATTGTTAGTAAATATAGGAGAGATGGCAATAATTTAAAGAGATATAATGTTAAGTTTAAAGAAAATAATACCCATTTAAATAAAATTGATAGTAGTAAAAACTTAAAGAAATCTAAATCATTAGCTACTAATAAATTTATAAAATTTTTTAATCAAGAAAATATGATGTCTATTATAGGAATAATACTATATATTATAGCAATGATATTTAGAGAAGATACCTATTTAAATATAAGTGTGTTTATTTTAAGTTATGTTTTAATAGGAGGAAATGTACTGAAAATTGCTTTTAAAAATATTTTAAGAGGAGAAGTCTTTGATGAAAATTTTTTAATGAGTATAGCAACATTAGGAGCATTAGCTATAGGTGAATATCCTGAAGCAGTTGGAGTTATGATATTTTATAAAATAGGAGAGTTACTGCAAGGATATGCTGTAAATAAATCTAGAAAATCAATTACTTCTCTAATGAATATTAGGCCAGAATATGCTAATGTTCTAACTAAAAATGGAGAACGTACAGTATCACCTAAACAAGTTAAGGTGGGAGATTTAATTATAGTTAAACCAGGGGAGAGAATTCCTCTTGATGGGATAATAGTAGAGGGAGAAGGTCTTATAGATACTTCAGCATTAACAGGAGAATCAATTCCTAGGGAAGTTTATAAAAATGATGATATTTTATCAGGAAGTATTAATTTAAATTCAGTGATAAAAATTAAGGTTACAAAAAACTTTGGAGAATCCACTATTTCTAAAATTTTGGACATGGTTGAAAATGCAAGTAATAAAAAAGCACCTACTGAACAATTTATTACTAAGTTTTCAAAAAAATATACTCCAATAGTTGTATTTTTAGCTATATCAGTAGCGATAATTCCACCAATCATAATTTCAGAAGCAGAATTTTCAAACTGGCTTTATAGAGCATTAATATTTTTAGTTATATCTTGTCCATGTGCATTGGTTATATCAGTTCCTTTAGGTTTATTTGCAGGAATTGGTGGAGCATCAAAAAAAGGAATTTTAGTTAAGGGTGGAAATTATCTTGAAGCTTTAAAAAATACAGATACTGTTGTATTTGATAAAACAGGAACTTTAACTAAGGGAATATTTGAGGTTACTGAAGTTAATGCAGTAGATATTAATAAGGAAGAATTATTAAAATTTGCAGCTTTAGCAGAAAGTTTTTCTAATCACCCAATAGCACAATCAATAGTTAGAGCGTATAATGGTAATTTTGACAAAAATGATGTAAATAATTATGAAGAATTATCAGGTCATGGCGTTAAAGCTATAATTAAAGGGAAAGAAGTCGTATTTGGAAACTTTAAGTTAATGCAGGATATAGGAATTAAATGTGAAAGAGAAAATAAATTAGGAACAGTTATTTATGCTTCAATTGATGGAGAATATAAAGGGAATTTACTGATTACAGATCAAATAAAAGAAACTTCAAAAGAAGCTATTAAAAAACTAAAAAGCTTAGGTATAAGAAAAATAGTTATGTTAAGTGGAGATAATAAAAAGGTAGCAGAAAAAGTTTCTAAAGATTTAGGTATAGATGAATTTGAAAGTGAACTTTTACCAGTAGATAAAGTTTTGAAGGTAGAAAAATTAATTTCAAATAAGAAATCAAATGGTAAAGTGATTTTTGTAGGAGATGGAATTAATGATGCACCTGTACTTGCAAGAGCTGATATAGGTATAGCAATGGGGGGGATAGGATCTGATGCTGCAATAGAAGCTGCTGACGTTATTTTAATGAAAGATGATCCATTATCTTTAGTACAGGCTATAAAAGTAGGAAAAAAAACCAATTCAATATTATGGCAAAATATAATATTTTCACTTCTTGTTAAAATTTTTGTATTAGTTCTTGGAGCATTAGGTATGGCTAATATGTGGGAAGCTGTTTTTGCAGATGTTGGTGTTACATTAATAGCTGTATTAAATTCTATGAGAGCATTAAAAGCATAAATAATTTAATTATTAAAAGGGCAATTTAATATAAAATATTAGATTGCCCTTTTAAAATTAAATTAAAAATAATTTAAAAACAAATTATATAGTTGACAATAAAAATTAAGAAAAGTATACTGAGATTTCAAAAAAATATATATTACATGAGATAAAACTAGAAAAAATCAAGTTTTTATATTATGATAAACTATGGAGGAAAGTAAATGCCAATTTTATTAATTATATTTATAGCAATAGGTTTAGCTATGGATGCTTTTGCTATATCTCTTACTACAGGTCTTAAAGTTTCTGAAAATGAAAAGAAAAAAATTGCATTAAAAGCTGGTATATATTTTGGTGGTTTCCAAGCACTTATGCCTTTAATTGGGTGGAGTTTAGGATATGGATTTAATCAATATATACAAGAATTGGATCATTGGATTGCATTTATTTTGTTAAGTATTGTAGGTGGAAAGATGATTTATGAGTCGTTATTTGGAGATGAAGATGAGGAAAATATTGATATAAATTCTAATAAACGATTTTTAATATTAGCAATTGCAACAAGTATAGACGCTTTAGCAGTTGGAGTAAGTTTTGCTTTTTTAAATGTCAATATATTAACAGCTGCCTTTATTATAGGTATAATTACATTTATTATTAGTTTAATAGCTGTATATGTTGGAAAAATAGTTGGAAATTTACTTAGAAATAAGGCAGAAATAGTTGGAGGAATAATTTTAATTTTAATAGGATTCCAAATTTTAGCTGAACATTTAAAATTATTTTAGTTATCATTGAAAAAAGAAAAAAGAAAAAAAGAAAAAGAATATATACAATAAATTATTAAGATTGTGAAAAAATAGATTAAATATTTAAAAATATAGATAATATTGAAATAGATAATATTAAATAAGGAGAAAGTGTATGGAAAAGAATAAGAATATATCTATGGCAGTAATTAAGAGATTGCCTAAATATCATAGGTATCTCAATGAACTTATGAAAAATGATGTAGATCGAATTTCTTCAAAAGAACTAGGACAAAAAATAGGTTTTACAGCATCACAGATAAGACAAGACTTAAATTGTTTTGGAGATTTTGGCCAACAAGGGTATGGATATAATGTTAGAGATTTGTATACTCAAATAAATTCTATATTAGGATTAGATAAAGAGTATAATGCTGTATTAATTGGAGCAGGAAATATTGGGCAAGCGATTGCGAATTATAGTAGATTCGATAAATTAGGAATTATGATTACAGCAATTTTTGATGCAAACCCTAAGTTGATAGGAATGAAAATTAGAGATATTGAGATTAGAGATATTGACGAGTTAGGAAAATTTTTAAATTGTCAATCTATAGATATTGGGGTTATATGTGTACCTAAAAAAAGTGCTCAAAAAGTATCAGATGAATTAGTTAGAGGTGGAATTAGAGGGATTTGGAATTTTGCACCAATAGATTTACAAGTGCCTGATGATGTTAAAGTAGAAAATGTTCATTTGAGTGAAAGTGTATCTACACTAATTTATCAATTACATCAACAATAATTAATTAGATAATTACGTGAAATAAGGATAATTAGAATAAAATTAGTATGAATTATGCGAACATTATAAAAAATCTGTTAATAACAGAATATCTTATTGCAAATAATATATTTAAGTATTATAATTTAAATTAAGGTTGGGTTGGATATATTTTGATTATTTTTTTTGTGATGAATTGTTAATATTATAACAATAATTAGCAGACTAAAATAAATGTACAAAAATTTTATTTTTAAAAAGATTTGTTAATATTATAACAATACCAATTCATGTCATGTAATTAATATATAAATAAATTTCATAAATAATAAATAATAATTATAACTTTTGTTAATTATTAATTTATAAATATAAATATTAAAATTTAAAGGAGGACTATAACAATGGAATTAAAGAATGTGATTCTTGAAAAAGAAGGACATTTAGCAATTGTCACAATCAATAGACCAAAAGCTTTAAATGCATTAAATTCAGAAACATTAAAAGATTTAGATACTGTATTAGAAGATTTAGAAAAAGATAACAATGTATACGCAGTTATATTAACTGGTTCAGGAGAAAAATCTTTTGTTGCTGGAGCCGATATTTCAGAAATGAAAGATCTTAATGAAGACCAAGGTAGAGAATTTGGTGAATTAGGAAATAGAGTATTTTTAAGATTGGAAAATTTAGACAAGCCAGTAATCGCAGCTATCTCAGGATTTGCTCTTGGTGGTGGATGTGAATTAGCTATGTCTTGTGATATAAGAATAGCTTCAGAAAAAGCAAAATTTGCTCAACCAGAAGCAGGTCTTGGAATAACTCCAGGATTTGGTGGAACTCAAAGATTAGCTAGAATAGTAGGGCTAGGAAAAGCCAAAGAAATGATCTACACATGCGATATAATTAAAGCAGATGAAGCTCATAGAATAGGCTTAGTTAATAAAGTAGTTGCATTAGAAAACTTAATGGACGAAGCAAAAGCTATGGCAAATAAAATTATAGCAAATGCTCCAATAGCTGTTAAGCTTTGTAAAGATGCAATTAACAGAGGTATGCAAGTTTCTATAGATAAAGCAGTTTTAATTGAAGCTGAAGACTTTGGAAAATGTTTCGCTTCTGAAGATCAAACAGAAGGAATGACTGCATTCTTAGAAAGAAGAGAAAAGAATTTCCAAAATAAATAATATTATTTAAGTTAAAAATCTATTAAAGATTTATATATAATCGATCATCAATAGAGTGTAATCAATAAGGAGGGTAATTTAATGAATTTCCAATTAACTAGAGAACAAGAATTAGTACAACAAATGGTTAGAGAATTCGCACAAAACGAAGTTAAACCAATTGCTGCTGAAGTGGATGAAACTGAAAGATTCCCAATGGAAAACGTTGAAAAAATGGCTAAGTTAGGTATAATGGGTATTCCATTTTCAAAAGAAGTTGGAGGAGCAGGCGGAGATGTTCTTTCATACATAATGACTGTTGAAGAATTATCAAAAGTATGTGCTACAACTGGTGTTATAGTTTCAGCTCATACTTCATTATGTGCATCAGTAATTAATGAACATGGTACTCCAGCTCAAAAAGAAAAATATTTACCTGAACTAGCTCAAGGTAAGAAAATAGGTGCTTTTGGTTTAACTGAACCAGGTGCTGGAACAGATGCTGCTGGACAACAAACAACAGCTGTATTAGATGGAGATCATTATGTATTAAACGGATCTAAAATCTTCATAACTAATGGTGGAGTTGCTGAAACTTTCATAATATTTGCTATGACTGATAAGAGCCAAGGAACTAAAGGAATCTCTGCATTTATCGTTGAAAAGAGTTTTCCAGGATTCTCAATCGGTAAATTAGAAGATAAAATGGGAATAAGAGGATCTTCAACTACTGAACTTGTAATGGAAGATTGTATAGTACCAAAAGAAAACCTACTTGGTAAAGAAGGTAAAGGATTTGGTATAGCAATGAAAACTCTTGATGGTGGAAGAATTGGTATAGCTGCTCAAGCATTAGGTATTGCAGAAGGTGCTTTTGAAGAAGCTGTTAACTACATGAAAGAAAGAAAACAATTCAGAAGACCATTATCAGCTCAACAAGGTTTACAATGGTACATTGCTGAAATGGATGTTAAGATAGAAGCTGCAAGACATTTAGTATATAAAGCTGCTTGCAAGAAACAAAATGGAGAACCATACTCAATAGATGCTGCAAGAGCTAAATTATTTGCTGCAGAAGTTGCAATGGAAGTTACAACTAAAGCAGTTCAAATCTTTGGTGGATATGGTTACACTAAAGATTATCCAGTAGAAAGAATGATGAGAGATGCTAAGATAACTGAAATTTATGAAGGAACTTCAGAAGTTCAAAAAATGGTTATCGCAGGAAGCATTTTAAGATAGGGAGGACTTTTATAATGAATATAGTAGTTTGTGTAAAACAAGTTCCAGATACTACAGCTGTAAAGATTGATCCAAAAACAGGTACATTAATAAGAGATGGAGTTCCATCAATTATGAATCCAGAAGATAAACATGCTTTAGAAGGTGCATTACAATTAAAAGAAACTGTTGGTGCAAAGGTAACTGTTATAAGCATGGGTCTTCCAATGGCTAAGGCTACATTAAGAGAAGCATTATGTATGGGTGCTGATGAAGCTATCTTATTAACAGATAGAGCATTAGGAGGAGCTGATACTTTAGCTACTTCAAAAGCATTAGCTGGAGTAATAGCTAAATTAGACTATGATTTAGTATTTGCTGGAAGACAAGCGATTGATGGAGATACTGCTCAAGTTGGACCAGAAATTGCTGAACATTTAAATATTCCTCAAGTTACTTACGTTCAAGGTGTTGAAGTTAAGGAAGCAGGAACATTATTAGTAAACAGAGCATTAGAAGATGGATTTGAAAAAATTGAAATAAAAACTCCATGTCTATTAACTGCAATAGAAGAATTAAATGAAGCAAGATACATGCATGTTGCAAATATATTCTCTACTTCTGATGATCAAATTAAAGTTATGAGTGCAGATGATATAGATGTAGATAAGGCTGAATTAGGACTTAAAGGTTCACCTACAAAGGTTAAGAAGTCAATGACTAAAGAAGTTAAGGGTGCAGGCGAAGTTGTAAACAAACCAGCTAAAGAAGCAGTAACTTATGTATTAGGCAAATTACAAGAAAAACACTACATCTAAGATAATAGGAGGGTAATTTAATATGAATATAGCAGATTACAAAGGCGTTTGGGTCTTTGCAGAACAAAGAGAAGGCGAATTACAAAAAGTATCTTTAGAATTACTTGGTGAAGGTAGAAAGATTGCAGATAAATTAGGAGTTAAGTTAACAGCTTTATTATTAGGTAATAACATTGAAAACTTAGCTAAAACATTAGGAGAACATGGTGCAGATGAAGTTTTAGTTGCAGAAGACAAAAACTTAGAACACTACACTACTGATGCTTATACAAAAGTTATTTGTGATTTAGCTAATGAAAGAAAACCAGGGATATTATTTATAGGAGCTACTTTCATCGGAAGAGACTTAGGTCCAAGAGTAGCAGCTAGATTATCAACTGGATTAACAGCAGACTGTACATCATTAGACGTTCAAGTAGAAGATGGTGGATTATTAGCTACTAGACCAGCATTTGGTGGTAACTTAATGGCTACAATTGCTTGTCCAGAACATAGACCACAAATGGCTACAGTAAGACCAGGAGTTTTTGGAAAAATCAACACTGATGCAAGCAATTGTAAAATAGAAAAAGTTGAAGTTAAACTTGCTGATAGTGATGTTAGAACTAAAGTTATAGAAATCATTAAAGCACACAAAGATGTTGTAGATATATCAGAAGCTAAGATACTTGTAGCTGGTGGTAGAGGAGTAGGTTCAAAAGAAAACTTCGCATTATTACAAGAATTAGCAGAAGTTTTAGATGGATCTGTAGCTGGATCAAGAGCTGCTATTGATAATGGATGGATAGAAAGAGATTACCAAGTTGGTCAAACTGGTAAAACTGTAAGACCATCAATCTATATAGCTTGTGGTATTTCAGGAGCTATCCAACACGTTGCTGGTATGCAAGATTCAGATATGATTATAGCTATCAATAAAGATGAAACTGCACCAATTATGCAAGTTGCAGATTATGCTATAGTTGGAGATGTTACTAAGGTTTTACCAGAATTAATAGCTCAAGCTAAAGCTGTAAAAAGTGCTGAATAATTAAATATAATATACTTATTTTAGACTTTAATCCTTCATTAAAAGTTATCTTTTAATGAAGGATACTTATAAATAAAGATTTTGAGGAGGATTTATCAATGAAAAAGGTTTTTGTACTTGGTGCTGGAACAATGGGTGCTGGAATAGTTCAAGCATTCGCACAACATGGTTATGAAGTAATAGTAAGAGATATAAAAGATGAATTTGTTGAAAGAGGAATAGCAGGAATCAACAAAGGTTTAACTAAACAAGTTGCTAAAGGCAAAATGACAGAAGAAGTTAAAGAAGAAATACTTTCAAGAATTTCTGGAACAACTGATATGAAATTAGCTGCTGACTGCGATTTAGTAGTAGAAGCTGCTGTTGAAAACATGAAAATAAAGAGAGAAATATTTGCCGAATTAGATGGAATCTGTAAGCCGGAAACTATTTTAGCATCTAACACTTCTTCATTATCAATAACTGAAGTTGCTTCAGCTACAAAGAGAGCAGATAAAGTTATCGGAATGCATTTCTTTAACCCAGCTCCTGTAATGAAACTTGTTGAAATTATTAGAGGAATGGCTACTTCACAAGAAACTTTTGATGCTATAAAAGAATTAACAATAGCTATCGAAAAGAACCCAGTAGAAGTTGCAGAAGCTCCAGGATTCGTTGTAAATAGAATATTAATTCCAATGATCAACGAAGGAATTGGAATATTAGCAGAAGGTATAGCTTCAGTTGAAGATATAGATACAGCTATGAAATATGGTGCTAATCACCCAATGGGACCTTTAGCATTAGGAGATCTTATAGGATTAGACGTTTGTCTAGCTATCATGGATGTTTTATATAATGAAACAGGAGATACTAAATACAGAGCTCATAGCTTATTAAGAAAATATGTAAGAGCTGGTTGGTTAGGTAGAAAGACTGGAAAAGGATTCTACGATTATTCAAGATAGTCTTATATAGATATAAAAGGTTCTCAGAGCAAATTGCTTTCTGGGAACTTTTTATTTTTATCTAGAAGAATCTATAATTTGTGATATATAGTGAATAAGAATTAGTAGCAATGATATTCAAAAATTGTAATTTTTATTATAGATTAAGAATTCAAGAAAACGTTTTATGAAATTGGTAAAATTTAAAGGATTTCAAGGATTTTAATAGAAGTTATATATATAATTAAAAATTTATTTTTAGGAGGGTTATTGAGATTATGATGAGATTTACATTGCCAAGAGACATTTATTATGGAAAAGGGTCAATGGAACAACTAAAGACTCTTAAAGGTGAAAGAGCAGTGTTGGTACTTGGCGGAGGTTCAATGAAGAGATTTGGTTTTGTTGACAAAGCCATTGAATATTTAAAAGAAGCAGGTATAGAAGTAAAATTAATAGAAGGTGTAGAACCAGATCCATCAGTAGAAACGGTATTTAAAGGTGCTGAATTAATGAAAGATTTTAATCCTGATTGGATTATAGCTATGGGGGGAGGATCTCCAATAGATGCTGCAAAAGCAATGTGGGTATTCTATGAACATCCAGAAAAAACTTTTGATGATATAAAGGATCCATTTACTATACCGGAATTAAGAAGTAAAGCAAAATTCTTAGCAATACCTTCAACTAGTGGAACAGCAACAGAAGTAACAGCATTTTCAGTAATTACAGATTACAAAACTGAGATAAAATATCCTTTAGCTGATTTTAATATAACTCCAGATGTTGCTATAGTTGACCCCGAGTTAGCTGAAACAATGCCACCTAAGTTAACAGCTCATACAGGTATGGATGCATTGACTCATGCTATTGAAGCTTATGTAGCTACATTAAATTCTCCATTTACAGATCCATTAGCATTAAAAGCTATTGAAATGGTTAAAGATTATTTAATTAAATCTTATGAAGGAGATAAAGATGCAAGAGAACAAATGCATTATGCTCAATGTTTAGCAGGAATGGCATTTTCCAATGCGTTATTAGGAATAACTCATAGTATGGCACATAAAACAGGTGCAGTATTCCATATACCTCATGGATGTGCAAATGCTATTTACTTGCCTTATGTAATTGATTTTAATAAAAAGTCAGCATTAGATAGATATGCTAAAATAGCTAAATCTATAGGATTAACAGGTGAAACAGATGATGAATTAGTAGATTCATTAACAAGCTTAATAAAAGAATTCAATGAAAAATTATCAATACCATCTACTTTAAAAGAATATGGAATTGATGAAGCAGAATTTAATGTAAAAGTTGATTTGATTGCTGAAAGAGCTATAGCAGATGCTTGTACTGGATCAAATCCAAGACAATTAAATAAAGATGAAATGAAAAAAATATTTGAATGTGCTTATCATGGAAATAAAGTTGATTTCTAATTTAAAGTAAATTTTAAATAAAAGGTTTTAGTATTTTAGGATACTAGAACCTTTTATTTTTTCAGCTACATTGACAATTTTTTTGTTAAAGAAGCCATATAATTAAAAAATAAATTTTTAACAAGAGATACAGAGAAAGAACAATATTATGAGTTCTGGATATTGAATAAATAAAGGTATATAATATATTTTAGATATATACAAATGAAAATGTGTATTATATTAAAACATAAGAAATTAAATTGAAAATTGGGTTGGTGAGATACATGCTAAAAGAAATGGCAAGAAAATATTGGAATGAAAAATATGATTTAAATTGCGCTGAATGCTTAATATATGCAGCAAATGAAGAATATAATTTAAAGTTATCAGATGAAACATTAAAAACTATGTCTGCTTTTGGTGGAGGAATGGGAATCGGAGATGTATGTGGTGTTATATCTGGATCAATAGCAGTAATAGGAATCATGTTTACTGAAATAAGTGGACATAAAAGTCCTATTGTAAGAGAATTAACAAGGGAATTTATAAATGTATTTAAAGAGAAGCTTGGTAGTAATAATTGTATTGAGTTAAGGAAAGAATATAGAAGAAGTGATGATGGTTGCATTGTAATGGTAGAAACTGCCGCAGATGTACTTGAAAATGTTATATCTAAAAATATGAGGTGTTAGTATGGATTATAAAAATATCGAAGTTTTTCAAGATTATTTGGTGATAAAGCAAGTTAAAAACTTTAAATTAAAACATATCTTTGAATGTGGTCAAATTTTTAGATTTGAAGAAATTGAAGATAATGATTTTATAGTTATTGCTTTTGGTAAAGTAATAGAATTTAAAGAAGATGGAGAAGACATAATAGTTTATAATACTACTGAAGAAGAGTTTAATAATATTTGGATAGATTATTTAGATTTAAAAAGAGATTATTCAATCATTAAATCAGAACTATCAAAAGATAACTTATTAAGACAAAGCATTGAATTTGGTTATGGAGTAAGGGTTTTAAATCAAGATCCATTTGAAATGTTAATAAGTTTTATAATTTCAGCAAGAAATAATATACCATCTATAAAAAGAACTGTAAATAGAATAGCATCTAAATGGGGAAAGGAAATTACTTATAAAGAAAAGAAATATTATGCATTTCCAACAATACATGAGATTAAAGATGCTACTTTAGAAG
This sequence comes from Clostridium weizhouense, assembly GCF_019431045.1. Lineage (GTDB taxonomy): Bacteria > Bacillota > Clostridia > Clostridiales > Clostridiaceae > Clostridium > Clostridium weizhouense. The sequence goes on from NZ_JAHXPT010000007.1 coordinate 169,873, forward strand.
AAATTCAGGAAACAGGAGCCTCTTTTAGAAGCAAATATATAATAGATACAATAAGTAATGTGTATAATGGGATAAAAAATGAAGAAGGATTTAAAAAATATGATTTAGAGTATATTAAATCTTTAAGTGATGATGAATGTCATGTGGCGTTACAAGAATTTAAAGGTGTAGGATCTAAAGTAGCTGATTGTATAATGTTATTTTCTATGAGAAAATCATCAGCATTTCCAGTAGATGTATGGGTAAAACGTGCGATGATACATTTTTATAACGCAGAAGAAGGGTCATTAAATAAAATTAGAATATTTGCAAGAAATAAATTTGGAGCATTATCTGGATTTGCTCAACAATACTTATTCTATTATGCAAGAGAAAATAATATAAAAATATAGAATAATTACTTAGTTGTTAAAAAAATATCAATAATATTATTAATTTATAATAAATACATCAAATTAATACATATATAAACATAAATTTCACTAAAATTTTAATTAAATTATATTTACATATAGCAAATTCAGAAAAATTAGAATAATGTGATTATAAGTATAGAGGTACTATTAATATGATATAATTGCCTTATCATGACAAGTATAAAGTAATAAATTTGGTGGGAGAGTGTGTGTAGATGTTCAAATTTGAAAATCAACTTGTAAAATTAAAACATGATGTATTAACTAGTATTGTAAAAGTGGCAAAAGAGAAAGAAGTAACAAAGGAAGAATTAGAAAAAATACCGTATCAAATAATTCCAGGCGAAGAACCTTCTTATAGAGAAAGTGTAAAACGTGAAAGAAGTATATTATTAGATAGAGCTAAATTAGCAGCAGGTTTTCTTCCAAATGGAGCAGACTCAGATGAATTAGTTAATGTAGAAGAAGAAAAGCAAATATTATATGTTATAAAAGAAGCTTGTGATATGTGTCCAACAAAGAAATTCCAAGTAACAGATGCATGTAGAAATTGCATAGCACATAAATGTCAAAGTGTTTGTAATTTTGGTGCTATAACTTATGTTGATGGAAGAGCATATATTGATCCAGATAAATGTAAGGAATGTGGAATGTGTAAAAAAGCATGTCCGTATGACGCAATTGCAGAAGATATGAGACCATGTAAAAAATCTTGCCCAACAGGTGCATTAGATATAAATTCAGATAAAAGAGCAATGATTAAAGAAGAAAAATGTGTTAATTGTGGAGCTTGTATGGCAGCATGTCCATTCGGAGCTATAGAAGATAAAAGTTCATTAGTTAGAGTTGTTAAACAATTAACTAATGAAGAAAAAGTATATGCAGTAGTTGCACCAGCAATAGCAGGGCAATTTGGACCAAAAACAACTTATGGACAAGTTAGAAATGCAATTAAAGCATTAGGATTTACAGATATGGTAGAAGCAGCTTGTGGAGCAGATGCTGTTACTGTACATGAAAGTAATGAATTTGTAGAGAGAATGGAAAATGGGGATGCATATATGACTAACTCATGCTGTCCAGGTTTCTTAAGCTATATTGAAAAAATGATGTCAGATCAAGTTGAAAGAATATCAGGAACTGTTTCACCAATGGTTGCAACAGCTCGTTATATAAAGGCAACTGATAAAGATGCAAAAGTAATTTTTATAGGACCTTGTACTGCTAAAAAAACAGAAGCATTAATAGATTCAATAAAAGATGCAGTAGATTATGTATTAACTTTTGAAGAATTAATGGCTTTATTTGATGGATTTGATATAAATCCAGAAACTTGTGATGATATTTTAGTTGATGAAGCATCAATATTTGGTAGAGGATTTGGGGTTAGTGGAGGATTAACTAGCGCTATAGAAAACTATGTTAAAGATAAGCAAATAGAAATAGATTTTAAACCAGTTAAAGTTTCTGGTGGAGCTGAAATAAAGAAAACTATGACTATGGCTAAACTAGGAAGATTACAAGGAAACTTCATAGAAGGAATGATGTGTGAAGGTGGTTGTATTAACGGAGCAGGTAAGTTTGTTTCAGTAATGAAGGCTAAAGCAACATTTACAAAAATTAATCATCAAGCATCAATGAAGACTGTATTATCAAATGAAAAGATAAAGGAATATGAAGATATAAATTTAGAAAGATAATAATTTTATATAAATTTTAAGATAAAAAGAGTTCTAAAATCCTAGGACTCTTTTTATTTTTATGGGATTCAATATATGAAAATGTGAAAAGGAGTACATTTATTGCTTAAAACAGTGTATTATATACAATATAGTGTATATTTACAAGGGGGATTGTACATGAAAATTTTATTAGTAGATGATGAGGAATCTATATTAAATTTAGTAAAAATGAATTTGATTTTTGAAAATTATGAAGTGGTAACTGCAGAATGTGGAATAGATGCTATAAAATTCTTTAAAAGTGAATCTCCAGATTTAGTAGTATTGGATTTAATGCTTCCAGATAAAGATGGATTTGAAATTATACATGAAATTCAAAATATGAACAGTGAAATTCCAATAATTATTCTTAGTGCAAAGAGTCAGTTGAATAATAAATTACTAGGACTTCAATTGGGAGCTGATGATTATATAACCAAGCCTTTTGATAGTAGAGAATTAATTTTAAGAATAAGAGCGATATCAAGAAGAATAAATAAAGCTAAACTTATAGGAAATGATACTAGTAAACACAGAGAAAATGATATTATAGAAAAGGATTTTATAAAGATAATTGTACCTGAAAGAAGAGTTTTTATTGATTTAGATGAGATTATTTTTACCCATATAGAATTTGAAATAATACTTTTAATGGTACAGAATGCATATAAAGTTTTTACTAGAGAAGAATTGTTAGATAAAATATGGGGGTATGATTTTAACGGGAATACTAGAGCAGTGGATATTCATATCAAAAGAATTAGAAAAAAATTATTAGGACATGAAGATGCAATTAAAACTATATATGGAGTAGGGTATAGGTTTGAGGTGTAATACTATGAAATTAGGAATAAAAAAGAAGATATTATTTATTAATATTACTGTCTTAATAATGGCTATAATTGGTATATATTTAGTTACAATATATATTTTATATAGTAAGATTATAAATAGTTCTATAGAAACTCTTAAAAAGGAGAGTTATAGTAGTCAAAAGTTTGTTATGAATTATTTACAAAAAGAAGATAAAAGTTATTCTGAAAAGGTTTTGAGTGAGATGAGCCCATTTATTGCCACATATTTATCCAATAACTGTAAAGTAAGAGTACAAATATATAGTAATAATTCATTAGTAGGTGATTCGGAAGACTATCCTGAGATAAAAAATGACGAAGATGTATCTATGGCATTAATAGGCAAAAAATCTTATATAGTTAGAAATTTAGATGGTGAATCATATATATTATTTTCGAGTCCTATTTATGACGAAGATAGAAGCATTGGCTGTATAAGATATGTATATAATTTACATAAAGAAAATACTATTATAATGAATACAATGTTTAGTATGACTTTATTTGCTATAATTTCAATTTTATTTTCTACTATTTTAAGTAATTCATTTTCAAATAAAATAGTAATGCCAATACTTAGGTTAAAAAATATTGCAAGAAAAGTTTCATATGGAGATTTTTCTAAAAAAATAAATATAAATAGTGGTGATGAAATAGAAGATTTAGCCAATTCATTTAACATAATGTCTAACAATATAGAAAATATGATTGATAAATTAAAAGAAGAGAAAGAAAATCAAAAAAGATTTCTTGATAATATTACACATGAATTTAAAACACCATTAGCAGCTATTATAGGATATTCAGATTTACTTTTGAGAGTAAAAAATAAAAGTGATACAGAACAATGTATTACATATATAAGAAAAAGTAGTGATAGACTATTAAAACTTGTTGAACAATTATTAGAGTTATCAAGGCTTAATAAAAACCAATTAGAAATAAAAAAAGAAAATGTTGATATTAAATCTATAATTGAAAGTTCAGTAATGATTTTAAAGCCTAGAATGAAAAAGTTTGGTATAGATGTAAGAATAGATTTAGATTCCAAATATATCAGTATTGATAAAGAAAAAACTGAGCAAGTAATGCTTAATGTATTAGATAATGCCATAAAGTATAGTGAATGTACTAAAATCACTATAAGTATGGACTATGATAAAGAGAATCTAAAGATATATATATATGATGATGGACAAGGTATTCCTAATCAAGAATTAAAAAATATATTTAAAAATTTTTATACAGCACATAAGAGTTTACAGAAAAAATATGGTGGTAGTGGTTTAGGATTATCTATTTGCAAAGAAATTATGGAAAAACAATTAGGAAATATAGAAATAGAAAGTTTAAATGGGACAAGAGTTATATTAACATTTAAGGTAAATTATTAAAAAACAAACTTAAAAGTTGAAGAATATATATTAAAGAAAGTCTGTGGCTTTTAAGCATAATTGTTAATTGAAACATGGTGTAGCCACTTTTGTTCTAAAGGAGGGTAAATCACATCTATGATGAATTTTAAAAATAATAAAATCATAAACGTATGTATCATATTTTTCATATTAAATATTATATTTATAGGTGTTTACCTTAAAAAATCAATATATAATAAAGTTATTGTAATAGAGGATAAAGAACAAGTTTTACAGTATGCATCTGATTCGATTCCAGTGAAAATAGATTTTCATAGTAAGAGATGGGGAAAAGTTATTGTTACGTCTAATGAAACATTAAAAGAATTTTGCAATCTTGTTGATTCTATGCCAAGAAATGACAATTTTTATAATTCGCAGATGGAAACCTCTTCTGATGAGATAACTGGAACAATTCAATATTTAGATGGTAAGAAAGGTACATTGTGTTTAGGTAATAATCTCAGAATAAATGATGTTTATTATGGAGGAAATTATGGAGCTGCATATATAAATAGGCTAAGAAATTATATAAATGATATCTTCTGTACACCTTCAGTATTAGCAGAACTTATGAATGATAAAAATAAGATAGTAATTGTAGATAAATATAACAATAGTAATAAATGTGGAAGTAATGATAAAACTTTAATTAAAAATAAAATTTTAGAATTAAAAAGAATAACTGATAATACAAAATTAGAAAAAGCGATATCAGATAAGGGAGATTTAAATTATCATATTAGAATATATAATGAAGATTCTGTTGCTATAGATCAGAATACATTAGATTATGAAAAGGATAGTTATGATGTGATTAGTATTGATATTTATGAAAATGGTTATGCGGTTGTTAGAGATTATGGTAATGAAATTGTAAATTCTTTTTATATGGAAGGTGATTTAAATAATTTATGTGATAGATTATTTAATAGATAGTCTTATAATATGGAGGGATTAGTGTGTTTAAGAGAAAAATCAATAAGGTAGGGCTATGCGTTGTATTTATAATCTTTATTTCAATTATTTGTTTCTATAATATATATTATAGAAACAAAGGGTTACCAAATCTTAAAAATGAAAATTTAATTGTTTATGTTACTTTTAATGAAGATGAAGCTAAAGTATTATTAGATGGCTTTAAGGAAAGGACAGGTTGCAATTATTCATTTTTAAGATTTCCAACTGAAGAAGGAGCAGAAAAAATTATTAAAGAGCAGAATTCTGGAAAAGCAGATATATTTTTAGGTGGAACAACAGATGCTATTGAATTACTAAAAATTAATAATTGTCTTGATAAATATATAATTAAAGATTCTAATAGGATTCCATCTCAATATAGAGATACTGATGGTTATTGGACAGGTTTATATATTGAAGCACTTTCAATAGGTATAAATGAAGAACGATGGAATAAAGAATTTAGTGATATAAAAAAGCCAACAACTATACAAGAACTTATAAACCCTAGATTCAGGGGAGAAATAGTTTTACCTGATCCTAGAACATCGGGAACAGGATATACTTTTTTATCTTATTTAGTACAAACTATGGGAAAAAAAGAAGGACTAGAGTTTTTCATGAATTTAAAAAATAATGTAGGACAATTTACTGATAGTGGATTTACGCCAGCTAAAAAGGTAGGGGTTGGTGAATACTTAATAACTGTTAATTTTATAAATCAACAACTTATAGTAAAGAATTCTGGATTTAAAATAGAATCTATTATTCCAGATAATACAGGTTGGACAATATGTCCGATAGCTAAACTAAAAAATTGTTCAAATAGTAAGGCTGCAGAAGCATTTATAGAATATTGTACAACAAAAGAAGCTGGAAATGCACTTAATGACTTTTCAATGGCAGTACCTACAATTAGTCAAGATAATGATTTAAATATAAAGAAAACTTTTGATTCAAATAAACTAAATAGCAAATATGATTTTAATAAAGCTGCAAAAGATAGAGAAGAATTACTAAAAGATTTAAATAAAATAATGTAAATTTAGAATTAATGGAGATAAATAATCATATATATTATGTAATTGATTATTTATCTTTAATTATATTACGGATAATATTACTTTAATTGAATATAACTATAAAAATAAGTGAAAAATAATTATTAGGTAATTTAAAGATAAAAATATACTATATAAAAAACTATAAAAAAGTTAACATAATAAATAAAGAAATAAAAAAGAAAAATAGAGATAATTTAAGAGAATAAGAGAAAAAAGAATATAATTAAATATATTTAAGAAATAAAGCTTTATAATATTAGAAAAAATATTTGAATTATATGGTCATAAAGGATATTATAATAAATATATTAGCACTCGATGTTGATGAGTGCTAATACTTGAAATAAAAATAACAATTTTAATATATAGGAGGGACTTTTTATGAGAATTAAACCACTTGGAGAAAGAGTTGTAATTAAAAAATTAGAAGCAGAAGAAAAAACTAAAAGCGGAATAGTTTTAACAGGTACTGCTAAGGAAGTACCACAAGAAGCAGAAGTTGTAGCTGTAGGTCCAGGAGCTGTAGTTGATGGAACCAGAATCGATATGGAAGTTAAAGTAGGAGATAAAGTATTATATTCTAGATATGCTGGGACTGAAGTAAAAGTAGATGGTGAAGAATATATGATATTAAAACAAGAAGATATATTAGCGATAGTTGAATAGGAGGGTGTTATAAATGGCTAAAATGTTAAAATTTGGAGAAGATGCAAGAAGAACTATGCAAATAGGTGTAGATAAACTAGCTGATACAGTTAAGGTTACATTAGGACCTAAAGGAAGAAATGTTGTTTTAGATAAAAAATTTGGATCACCTTTAATTACAAATGATGGTGTTTCTATAGCTAGAGAAATAGAATTAGAAGATCCATATGAAAATATGGGTGCTCAATTAGTTAAAGAAGTAGCAACTAAAACTAACGATGTAGCTGGTGATGGTACTACAACAGCAACTTTATTAGCTCAAGCGATAATAAGAGAAGGATTAAAGAATGTTACAGCAGGTGCTAATCCTATGTTAATTAGAAATGGTATAAGAATTGCTGTAGATAAAGCAGTTGAAGAAATTAAAAAGATTTCTAGACCTGTAGAAGGAAAAGAAGATATAGCTAGAGTTGCTGCAATTTCAGCTGCAGATGAAGAAATTGGTAAGTTAATAGCTGATGCTATGGAAAAGGTAGGAAATGAAGGCGTTATTACAATAGAAGAATCAAAATCTATGGGAACAGAATTAGATGTAGTTGAAGGTATGCAATTTGATAGAGGATATGTATCACCTTATATGTCTACAGATACAGAAAAAATGGAAGCTTTATTAGATAATCCATATATATTAATAACTGATAAGAAAATATCAAATATTCAAGAAATATTACCTATATTAGAACAAATAGTTCAAGCAGGTAAAAAATTATTAATCATTGCTGAGGACATTGAGGGTGAAGCAATGGCAACATTAGTTGTTAATAAGTTAAGAGGAACATTTACTTGTGTTGCAGTAAAAGCACCAGGCTTTGGTGATAGAAGAAAAGAAATGTTACAAGATATTGCTATATTAACAGGAGGTTCTGTTATAGCTGAAGAACTAGGAAGAGATTTAAAAGAAGTTACTCTTGATATGCTAGGTCAAGCAGAAAGTGTTAAGGTAACTAAAGAAAATACTGTAATAGTTAATGGAAAGGGAGATTCTTCTGATATCAAAGATAGAGTTAACCAAATAAAAGCTCAATTAGAAGAAACATCTTCAGAATTTGATAAAGAAAAATTACAAGAAAGATTAGCGAAGCTTGCTGGTGGAGTTGCAGTTATTAAAGTAGGAGCAGCAACAGAAACTGAATTAAAAGAAAGAAAGCTTAGAATAGAAGATGCTTTAGCTGCTACTAAAGCTGCTGTTGAAGAAGGAATAGTATCTGGTGGAGGTACTGCTTATGTTAATGTAATTAATGAAGTGGCAAAATTAACATCAGATGTTGAAGATACACAATTAGGTATAAATATAATAGTAAAAGCATTAGAAGAACCAGTAAGACAAATAGCAACTAATGCTGGTGTTGAAGGTTCAGTAATAATAGATAAAGTTAGAAATAGTGAAGCAGGAATAGGATATGATGCTTTACATGGTACTTATGTAAATATGATTAAAACAGGTATTGTTGATCCAACAAAGGTAACTAGATCAGCATTACAAAATGCAGCATCAGTATCATCTACATTCTTAACAACAGAAGCAGCAGTTGTTGATATTCCATCAAAAGAACCTGCAATGCCAGGTGCACCAGGAATGGGAATGGACGGAATGTACTAAAATATAATACAAAAATAAAAAGTCATCAGTAATGATGGCTTTTTATTTTTGTATTAATAAGATTAATATTATTTAAAGATAATTTAAATTGGAAAAAAATGTATATAAAATATTCAAATAGAGATAATACAAATAACAATAAAATTATTAGTAGGTGATATTATGAATAGGTTAAGCTTTAAAAAATATTATAAGAAAAAAGGTTTTACATTAATTGAATTGATTGCTGTAATTGGTATTATAGCTATTTTAGCTACAGTGTTATTGCCTAAAGTAAGCGGATATATAAAAGAAGCTAAAAAAACAAAGGTTATAGATCAATGTAGGAAAGTTGTTATGGCTGTTGAATCTTATGACTTAAGAAATGAGTGTGTTTATGAAAGAGGTAAGACAATTAGTAACGCTAAAAAAGAAAGAGGAATAGAAAAGTATCTTAAAGATGTTTCACTAAATAATCTTAATATAGATAAGACAACAATTGGGGATTGTTATAAGGTTTTAAATGGTAAAGAATTTGATTTTGAAGAAAATACAGAAATTTTAGACGTCTCTAATATAGAAAAATAATTAAATAAAAAATATAAATTAAAGAAATAATATATTTTAGAATACTGATTTATTTAAGATAAATCAGTGTTTATATTTTTGCAACTTTAATTTCAAATTTATTGACTTTAAGTCTATCTTACATTATAATAATTTTAATCAAAGTTAGAATAAATTAAAAGCTCATATAAACCTTGAATATGGCAGGGAGTATCTACCGGAAACCTTAAATTTCCGACTATGAGTGATTTTAATATATAATATAATGTAATATTATATTAACATATTAACTTCACTTAGAAGATTAATATGTTTTTTTTGTACATAAAATTAAGAAAAAAATGCAATAAAACTTTCAAAATTAATATAAAAATGCAAGAAAAGGATTAGGGAGGATAATATGGCTAAAATAATTAAAACTGCATATACATTTGATGATGTATTACTAGTACCAAATAAATCAGAAATATTACCTAGAGAGGTAAGTTTAAAAACTAAATTAACTAAAAAGATAACATTAAACATACCTTTAATGAGTGCTGCTATGGATACAGTAACTGAATCTAAAATGGCTATTGCTATGGCAAGAGAAGGTGGAATTGGAATTATTCATAAGAACATGTCAATTGAACAACAAGCAAAAGAAGTTGATAAAGTTAAAAGACAAGAGAATGGAATTATTACAGATCCTATATTTTTATCAAAAGAGAATACACTTCAAGAAGCAGAAAATCTAATGGCACAATATAGAATATCAGGAGTACCTATAACTGAAAATGGAAAATTAGTAGGAATACTTACTAATAGAGATGTAACTTTTGAAACAGATTTTAATAAAAAAATATCAGAAGTAATGACAAAAGAAAATTTAATTACAGCACCAGAAAATACTTCAATTGATGAAGCTAAAGAAATACTAAAAAAACATAAGATAGAAAAATTACCTTTGGTGGATAGTGAAGGAATTTTAAAAGGATTAATAACAATTAAAGATATTGAAAAAGCTAAGCAATTTCCTAATGCTGCAAAAGATGAAAGAGGAAGATTGTTATGTGGAGCTACTGTAGGTATTACTGGAGATATGATAGAGAGAGTTGATGCTTTAGTAAAAGCTAAAGTTGATGTAATTACAGTGGACACAGCACATGGACATTCAAGAGGAGTTTTAGATGCAGTTTCAAAAATAAAATCAAAGCATCCAGATCTTCAAATAATAGCAGGAAATGTAGCAACAGCAGAAGCAACAGAAGATTTAATAAAAGCAGGAGCAGATTGTGTTAAAGTTGGTATAGGACCAGGATCAATCTGTACTACAAGAGTTGTTGCAGGGGTTGGAGTACCACAATTAACAGCAGTTATGGATTGTGCAGAAGTAGGTAAAAAATATGGAGTTCCAGTAATAGCAGATGGTGGATTAAAATATTCTGGAGATATAGTAAAAGCTTTAGCAGCAGGAGCAGCAGCAGCAATGATGGGATCATTATTTGCAGGCTGTGAAGAGGCACCTGGTGAAATGGAAATATACCAAGGAAGAAGCTATAAAGTATACAGAGGAATGGGTTCTTTAGCAGCAATGGCATGTGGATCTAAAGATAGATATTTCCAAGATGGAAATAAAAAATTAGTACCAGAAGGTGTTGAAGGAAGAGTAGCATATAAAGGATATGTTTCAGATACAATATTTCAATTATTGGGTGGAATAAGATCTGGAATGGGATATTTAGGATCTAAAGATTTAGACACTTTATATGAAACAGCTAGATTTGTTGTTCAAACTTCAGCAGGATTTAGAGAAAGTCATCCACATGATATAAATATAACTAAAGAAGCTCCAAATTATAGTGTGGGACAATAATTAGTTTATAAAATAATATATCATAATAATTAGTTTGTAAAAACAGTTTCAGGAGGAAATAATGAAGAAAGAGTTAGTTTTAGTTATAGATTTTGGTGGACAATATAATCAGTTAATTGCAAGAAGAGTAAGAGAATGTAATGTATATTGTGAAGTGCATCCTTATAATTTAAGTGTTGATAAAATAAAAGAAATGAATCCAAAGGGAATCATTTTCACTGGTGGACCAAACAGTGTATATGGAGAAGATTCTCCTTTATGTGATAAAGCTATATTTGAAATAGGAGTACCTATTTTAGGTATATGTTATGGTTCTCAACTTATGTCTCATATGCTTGAAGGTAAAGTAGCAACTGCACCTGTAAGTGAATATGGAAAAACAAAAGTTGATGTAAAAGTAGAATCTAAACTTTTTGAAGGAGTATCACCTTCAACAATATGTTGGATGAGTCATACTGATTACATAGAAAAAGCACCAGAAGGATTTAAAGTAATAGGGAATACTCCTGTTTGTCCTGTTGCAGCTATGGAATGTGAAAATAAAAAATTATATGCAGTTCAATTTCATCCAGAAGTTATGCATACACAAGAAGGTACAAAAATGCTTTCAAATTTTGTTTATAATATTTGTGGATGTAGTGGAGATTGGAAAATGGATTCATTTGTTGAAAAGACAATTGAAGAAATTCGTGAAAAAGTTGGAAAAGGTAAAGTATTATGTGCATTATCAGGTGGAGTTGACTCATCAGTAGCAGCTGTATTACTTTCAAAAGCTGTTGGAAAGCAATTAACTTGTGTATTTGTAGATCATGGTTTACTTCGTAAAAATGAAGGTGATGAAGTTGAAGAAATATTTGGACCTAACGGTCAATATGATTTAAACTTTATTCGTGTAAATGCACAAGAAAGATTTTATGAAAAATTAGCTGGAGTAGAAGAACCAGAACAAAAGAGAAAAATTATTGGAGAAGAATTTATAAGAGTATTCGAAGAAGAAGCTAAAAAAATAGGAACTGTAGATTATCTTGTACAAGGAACTATTTATCCAGATGTAATTGAAAGTGGTCTTGGAAAGTCAGCAGTTATAAAATCTCACCATAATGTTGGAGGACTTCCTGATTATGTTGATTTTAAAGAAATAATAGAACCTCTTAGATTATTATTTAAAGATGAAGTGCGTAAAGCAGGTTTAGAACTTGGAATACCTAAAAAGTTAGTGTTTAGACAACCTTTCCCAGGTCCAGGTCTTGGAATACGTATTATTGGAGAAGTAACAGCTGAAAAAGTTAAAATAGTTCAAGAGGCAGATGCAATATATAGAGAAGAAATTGCAAAGGCAGGAATTGATAAAGAAATTGGTCAATATTTTGCAGCTCTTACTAATATGCGTTCAGTAGGTGTTATGGGTGATGAAAGAACATATGATTATGCAGTTGCACTTCGTGCTGTAACTACAAGTGATTTCATGACAGCTGAAAGTGCAGATCTTCCATGGGAAGTACTTGGAAAAGTAACAACTAGAATTATAAATGAAGTAAAAGGTGTAAATCGTGTAATGTATGATTGCACAGGAAAACCACCAGCAACTATAGAATTTGAATAGTAGATAAAATATAAGAAAATAAAAAGTAGTTATATTTTGCTTATTTGATTAAGTGAAATATAACTACTTTTTTGCTATATAAAAAATGATTTTGAAGTATTTATCTTAAGATTAAATGATATATTTTAAAAATATAAAATAATAACACAAAAATAGGTTTTTGCATATTATATATTATAATATTTTTACAAAAGGAGTTAAAGAGATGAACAATTATTGTTATTATAATGAAAATAAACATCCAGAAAAAATAAATATGGCTTGTGATTTTGATGAACATCTATTCGATGAAGAAGAATTAGATTGTGATTTTAATGACTTCTGTAATTATGAAGAATTCGAGTGTGAAGAAGAAGAAGAAAAACCTAACTGTGATGAAGTATGCAAAAAATGTTATAAGAAAGGCTTTAAAGATGGCTGTCAAAAAGGCTATAAAGAAGGATTTAGAGATGGCTGTCAAAAAGGATATAAGAAAGGCTTTAAAGACGGTTGTGAAAAGGGATATAAACAAGGCTTTAAAGATGGAGAACAAAAAGGGTATACAGAAGGCTTTAAAGATGGAAAACAAAAAGGTTATGAAGAAGGCTTTAAAGATGGCTGTCAAAAAGGATACCAAAAAGGTCTTAAAGATGGCTATGAAAGAGGATTTAAAGATGGAAGAGTAAAGGGATTCCAAGAAGGCTGTCAAGCAGGTTATGAAAAAGCAAAGAGAGAATTTTTAGCATGCATAAATAAAAAACATCCATGCTGTTAGGAACTTTGTAAGCCAATTTAATAGTTGATTTATAGGAATGACTTTTTTGAATAAGTTTGAACTTATTCAAAAAAGTCTCTTTTAATTCCTTAGAAAATTATAAATTAATCATTTATTGTATAAGTATATTTAAACATGGAAAAACTATTTCTAAAAAATATAAAATAAAAATAAAAAATATTCAAAAAATATAGTTTAGTATATATAAAATTGAAAAAATATGTATAAATATATTATAATTAATAAAAAATAGTTACATTTATCATATTTTAGAGCGTATTTATAGATATATAGTAATTTAGAATTATGTTTTTAATCAATTAGTATACATTTTTTCAATACGTGATGAAAAAGTAAACATTAAATAATTTAAGTTAGTGTATTATTATATAATTGTAAGATGGAATGAGGGATTGAAAATGGTTACAAAATCATTAGAAAGAAAGTTATTCATTATACTTGAAATGTTAACCGATAATAACGGGGTTCTCTTAGAAGATTTTTCAGATGAATTAGGGGTTAGTACTAGAAGTATTAGAAACTACTTAAAACAATTACAAGAAGAAATACCTAAAGAAATTGTAGAAATAGTAAAGAATAATAATTCAGAGTACAAGCTAAATATAAAAAATCAAGAAAAATTTCAAGAGATATTAGAATTAAATAGAAGGCAAAAACAGAAGTTTTCTCAATTAAATAACCCAGAAGAAAGAGTTGATTATTTAATCAATAGGTTAGTAGGTCTTGATGAGATTGTGACAATAGACGATTTAGCAGAAGAAATGAATGTAGGTAGGACAACTTTAGTTAAAGATTTAAAAAAAGTTGATCAAAAGTTAGAAGAGTATGGATTAATTTTAAAGAGAAAAACAAATTCAGGAATAAAAATTGAAGGAGATGAAATTAATTTAAGATTGATTATACTTGAGCACATATGTAAAACATATGATGATGCAAGAATATTATTAGAAAATAGCGATATTATTACTAAAAAAGATATTATTAAACTTCAAGAACAAATTGTAACAAACTTAAAAGAAAATAAATTTGGTGTTACTGAAGCTTTAATAAATAATTTGATCAGGTATATAGCAGTAATGTTATTAAGAATAAGTAATAATAAAAAAATAATATCACTACAGTCACAGTATAAAATAATTAAGGAATCTGAAGAGTATTTAATAGGAAAGACTATAAAAAATTTAATTGAAGAATTATGTAATATTGAAATCGACGATTTAGAAGTAATATTTATAGTCATGCCATTACTTGGAAGAAATGCACCTCTCTATCATGAAGTATTAAGAAATTTAACTATAGGAGAAAATATAACTACACTAAGGAAACAAATTTTTAAAAAAGTTTTTGAATTTACTGGCTTAAGCTTAGAGGAAGATGAACAATTAATACAGAGTTTAGAATATCATTTATATTATGCATTAAATAGACTTGTATTAAATATCAAATATAAAAATCCTATGTTAAAAGAAATAAAAGAAAAATACAAATTACCTTATGAAGTAGCTAAAATAGCTGCAACAGTAATAGAAGAAAAATATGATATTGAAGTTGAAGAAGATGAGATAGGATATTTAGCATTACATTTTGGAACTTATGTTGAAAGAGCAAGTAAATCATCTATTAAAATAAAAAATGCAGCAATAATTTGTGGAACAGGATTAGGAACAGCACAGTTATTAAGTATGAAACTAAAGAAAATATTAGGAGAAGAAATAAAATTTAAATCTTTTTCAGATTTAGATTTTACAGAAAATCTAGCTAATAAATATGACATGATTTTTACACTTGTAGATTTAAATATAAATATAAATGTGCCAATAATAAAAATTACTTCTATTTTTGATGAAAGTCAATTAAAAGGAGAAATAGAAAGCCAAATATTTTTAAATAAGACTAATGAACAAATAAATGATACAAAGCCAGATATTTTAAATGGAATGTTAGATAAAAAGTTAGTATTTTATTTAAAAGAAAATAATTTTAAAAGTAACTTAGAAAAAATGTTAGATAGTTTAATAAAATCAAATATTGTATCTAGTGAATTTAAGAAAAGAGTTATAGAAAGAGAAAAAAAGGCTGGGACAGCATTTGGTGGATATATAGCATTGCCTCATGCAGTTGATGAAAAAGTAAATAATGTAATAGTTGCATATGGAATACTAGATAAATTACTTATAGTGGATGGTAAAGAAGTTGGATTAATAATATTAATGGTAATACCATCAGAAAGTCAAAATAGTCAAGATATGATAGTTAAAACCTATCAAGAAATTATAGATTTATCAAGTAATAAAAAAATAGTTCAAAAATTAATAAAAACTAAATCTTATAAAGAATTTAAAGAAATTCTAGGAAGGAGATAAATTATGAATTCAGTTGTATTTTTAATAATTGTAGGAATTACCATTTGGATACTTAATTTTATCTTTGGATTATTTCAGATCAAAGATTTCAATAAAAATTATATAGAACTAAGAAAATTAGGCAAAGTAGCAATAGGAAGAAAAAAGGGAATGATTAACTCGGGCACGGTAGTTCTAATAAGAATTCAAAATGATGGATTAATTTTAGAATCTAGAAAAATGCAAGGGGTAACCGTGGCTGCAAGAGTTAAACGTTTTGAAGGATTGGAAAATATGTATATAGACAAAATTCAGGAAAACGATTTAAATGGCTTTAACAAACCACTTAAAAAAGCAATTTTAGACGCTGTTAAAAATTACAAAAAGTTTAAATTAGAGGAGGGAAGTACAAAAGAAGAAGACTTAAAAGTGGTTGTTTAAAAAATACAATATACAAAAGTATAATTATAATGAGGAGGGTTTTTTATGACACAAGTGTTCGATTTTTTAGCTAAAGGTGCAGACTCATTCATGAATTTATTTAGAGCAGGCGGAGACCAATTTATGGGTTTCGTAACAGGTATTATACCATTACTAGTTGCATTATTAGTTACTATGAATGCAATTATAAAGTTTATTGGAGATGAAAAAATAGAAAAACTAGCCAAAAAATGTTCTTCAAATCCAATAAGTAGATATTTGTTACTACCAGTTATAGGAACATTCGTATTTGCAAATCCAATGACATTATCACTAGGTAAATTTATGCCTGAAAAATATAAACCAAGCTATTATGCAGCAGCAAGTTTTTCTTGTCATACAATGAATGGATTATTTCCACATATTAACCCAGGTGAGTTATTCGTATTCTTAGGAATAGCATCAGGTATTACTACATTAGGTCTTTCAACTACAGATTTAGCAGTTAGATATTTATTAGTAGGTATAGTAACAAATTTCTTTAGAGGTTGGATAACAGATTTCACAACATCATATGTAGAAAAACAACAAGGCGTTAAATTAAATACTGAAATAAAATTAGGATAATTAAGTAAAATAAAAGTTTAAATAGAATTAAGGAGTTGACAATTATGGGATACAAAAAAGTTAAAATCAATAAAGGATCAGGTGGATGGGGTGGTCCATTAATAATAGAACCTACAGAAAAGAAAAATAAAGTAGTATATATTACTGGAGGCGCTCAACCAGAAACAGCAGTAAGAATAGCAGAATTAACAGGATGTGAATTGATAGATGGATTTACAACTGGAGTTAAAGATGATGAAATAGCTTGTGCAATAATCAACTGTGGAGGAACTCTAAGATGTGGAATTTATCCTCAAAAGAAAATACCAACAGTTAATATTATGAGAACAGGTAAAAGTGGTCCTTTAGCAATGTTTATAAAAGAAGATATATATGTTTCAGCAGTAAAACCGGACAATGTAGAAGTAATAGAATAAATTTATTTAGAAAAATAAAGAAATTATTATTCAAAGGAGGAAGACGTAATGAGTTACGATACTAGTAAAAAGATTAGTCAACAAACTGGAGGCTTAGTTGGAAAGATAGGTATAGCAATAGGAAATATTAGTAGTACATTATTCCAAGCAGGAAGAGATACTATTGATACAGTAGTTCATACAATATTACCATTCATGGCTTTCGTTGCAGTATTAATAGGTATTATCAATGCATCAGGAGTTGGTAGCTTTATTGCAAATTTACTTACACCATTAATCGGAAATGTAGGTGGACTAGTTGTATTATCACTTATATGCTCATTCCCATTACTTTCACCATTCTTAGGACCTGGTGCTGTTATAGCACAAATAATTGGTGTTTTAATAGGAACTGAAATAGGAAAAGGAACTATACCACCACATTTAGCATTACCAGCACTATTTGCAATAAATGCACAAGCAGCAGCAGATTTTATACCAGTTGGTTTAGGACTAGCAGAAGCGGAACCAGAAACAGTGCAAGTAGGAGTTCCATCAGTTTTATATTCAAGATTTTTAACAGGAGCACCAGCAGTTGTAGTAGCTTGGCTTGCAAGTTTTGGATTATACAGCTAAATATTAAGTAAATAAGCAAGAAGGGAACAATTTTATGAAGACAATTTATAGCACTAGAATAGAAAAGATTGGTGAAAAAGCTGAAGAATTTTTTGCAGCTAATATGTTTATAACTTTTAAAAATAACGCTCCTCAAGAGTTAATTGATTATTGCTTTATTCATAACGAAAATAATTTATTAGAAGATATAAAGCCTAATGACATACTTTATATTGATGATACTACTTATGAAATAAAAGCAGTAGGAGAGTTGGTAAATAAGAATTTAAAAGAATTGGGACATATAACATATAATTTTCTAGGAGAAGAAGAAGCTAAAGTAGCAGGTACTTTATACTTAGAAAAAAAAGAAATTGCACCAATTGCCGTTGGTACAATTCTAAAAATAATAAGAAATTAATTTTAAATAGTTTAAAAAATAATATTTAAGAAGATTATAAAACTTTTTATATAATTAGTCAATTTGCTAAAAGTATAAAGTGCTTTCAAGGTTATATGAAAAAAGAATTAAATAATTTATGAAATGAATTGTTCTTTGAATTTTAAAATAGGTTTGATTATTAAAGTGCTTGGTATCGGAAAAAAGTAAAAGTAATCAAACCTATTTGTTCATTAATAGAGAGTAAGGATGTTCATATAAATTAACAGATTAATTTATTAATGGAGGGATAGAAAAATGACAAAGTCATGGTTAAACTTAGAAGGAAAAACAGCAATAGTCACAGGTGGAGCATCAGGAATAGGAAAGGCTGTAGTACAAGAATTTTTAAATAACGGTTCAAATGTTGTTGTATGTGATATGAACCCAAATGCACCAGAATTAGATATAAATGAAGCAAGTGGAAAAATGTTATATGTGAAAACTGATGTAACAAATTATGATAATGTTAAAGAAATGATTTCAAAAGCTAAAGAAACATTTGGAAAAATAGATATTTTAGTAAATAATGCAGGTATAAATATCCCTAGATTATTAGTAGATCCTAAAGAGGAAAATGGTAAATATGAATTAGATGAAGCTATTTTTGATAAAATAGTAAATGTTAATATAAAAGGTGTATTTTTCTGTGCACAAGCAGTTGCTAGAGAAATGGTAAAATCAGGTTCTGGAGTAATAATAAATATGTCTTCAGAAAGTGGACTAGAAGGATCAGAAGGTCAAAGTATTTATGCGGCAACTAAAAATGCAGTAAATTCATTTACAAGATCTTGGTCAAAAGAATTAGGAAAGCAAGGTGTTAGAGTTGTTGGAGTAGCACCAGGAATATTAGAAGCTACAGGTCTAAGAACTATAGAATATGAAACAGCTTTAGCTTATACTAGAGGAATTACAGTTGATGATTTAAGAGCAGGATATAGTAAAACATCAACTACTCCATTAGGAAGATCAGGAAAATTATCAGAAGTAGCGGATTTAGTTTGTTACTTAGGATCAGAAAAAGCAGGTTACGTTCATGGAGTAACTTATAATATCGCTGGAGGAAAAACTAGAGGGTAAGTTTTTAAAGAGTGTAAACAAGCCTTAAATAGCATAAGTTTAACATTAATTAAATTTTTAAATAACCTATAATATAAATATATAATATTAAAAGTTCCTAATATTACTAGGGACTTTTAATATTATATAAATTAATTTTAAGAATATAATTAGGAGTGTGAGGAAAAAATGATATATATATTAGATACTGCAAATTTACAAGAAATAAAAAGAGCTTATGAATATTATCCTATGGAAGGTGTTACAACAAATCCATCAATAATAAGTAAAGAAAAAGAAAATTTTATTAAAAGATTAAAAGATATAAGAAAAATAATAGGTAAAGAAAGCATGCTACATGCACAAGTGTTGGCAGTAACAGCAGAAGAAATGATTAATGAGGCAAAATACATAGTAAATGAGATAGGTGGAAATATATATATTAAAATACCTGTAACTCCAGAAGGTATAAAAGCTATAAAAATACTTAGTAAAGATGGAGTGAAAATAACAGCAACTGCAATTTTTACTGCTCAACAAGCTTTAATAGCATCAAAAGCAGGAGCAGATTTTGTCGCACCTTATGTTAATAGAATTGACAATATTAGTGGTAATGGAGTAGAAGTTGTTGGAGATATTGTTGAATTGTTAGAATTAAATAATCTAACAACTAAAGTTTTAGCAGCTTCTTTTAAAAATGTTCAACAGGTTAATGAAGTTTCTTTAAGAGGATGCCAATCAGTTACAGTAGGAAGTGATATAATGGATAAACTTATAGAACATGCATTAACAGAATTAAGTGTAAAACAATTTATTAATGATTGGAAAAATGCATATAATAAAACTACTGTATTATAATAAGGAAAGAATTAATAGGTTTTTATTATTAAAAAGGGAGATTTTAGAGGATTTATATACTTTATAATTAGGAATTATTATTTTTTAGTATGAAATTCCAAAGTTTCAATAATATCATAAATGTTTAAGAAATGTTTAATAAAAGTATGATATAATTGTAAAGTGAAATTTACGTAATTAATATATGGAGGTATGGTTGTGAAAAAAGGATTAACATTAGATTTAAGTAAAACACAAGCATTTGTAAAAGACTATGAACTAGATTACATGGAAGGAATGGTAAAGGATTCACATGATAGACTTCATAGTAAAACAGGTCAAGGAAATGACTTTTTAGGTTGGATAGACCTTCCAGTGAATTATGATAAAGAAGAATTTGCTAGAATTAAAAAAGCAGCACAAAAAATACAATCTGATTCAGATGTTTTAATAGTTATAGGAATTGGTGGATCTTATCTTGGAGCCAGAGCAGCAATAGAAATGTTAACAAGCAATTTCCATAATGTTTTAGATGGAACTAAGAGAAAAACACCACAAATATTCTATGCAGGTAATAATATAAGTTCAACTTATATGGCTGAATTATTAGAAGCTATAGAAGGAAAAGACGTTAGTGTAAATGTAATTTCAAAATCAGGAACTACTACAGAACCAGCTATTGCATTTAGAATCTTTAAATCTTACTTAGAAAAGAAATACGGAGTAGAAGAAGCAAGAAAGAGAATATATGCAACAACTGATAGAGCAAGAGGTGCATTAAAGAGTTTAGCTGATGCAGAAGGATATGAAACATTTGTAATTCCTGATGATGTAGGTGGAAGATTCACAGTATTAACACCAGTAGGATTATTGCCAATAGCTGCAGCTGGAATAAATATAGATGAAATGATGCAAGGAGCTGCTGATGCAAGAGAAACATATTCAAATCCTTCACTTAAGGAAAATGATTGTTATAAATATGCAGTTACAAGAAATGCTTTATACAATAAAGGTAAAGCAATTGAAATATTAGTTAATTATGAACCATCTCTTCACTATTTTAATGAATGGTGGAAACAATTATATGGAGAATCAGAAGGTAAAGATAATAAAGGATTATTCCCAGCAGCTGTTGACTTTAGTACTGATCTTCACTCTATGGGACAATACATTCAAGATGGTAGAAGAAACCTTTTTGAAACAGTTATTAATGTAGAAAAAGCTAAAAAAGAAGTTACTATAGAATTTAGCGAAGGCGATCTAGATGGATTAAACTTTTTATCAGGAAAAACTATGGATTTTGTAAATAATAAAGCATTCCAAGGAACTTTATTAGCTCATAATGATGGTGGAGTACCTAATATGGTAGTAAATGTACCAGAACTTTCACCTTATTATTTTGGTCATATGGTATATTTCTTTGAAAAAGCTTGTGGAGTAAGTGGTTACTTATTAGGAATAAATCCATTTGATCAACCGGGAGTAGAAGCATATAAGAAAAATATGTTTGCTCTTCTTGGAAAACCAGGATATGAAGATATGAAAGATGAATTAGAGAAGAGACTTTAATAATGAAAATTATAATTGATGGAGATGCCTGTCCAGGTATCTCCATTATTGAAAAAGTAGCTAAAATTAAAGAAATACCAGTAATAATTTATTGTGATATTAATCATTTTATACAAAGTAACTATTCAGAAGTTAAAATTGTAGATAGTGGATTTCAAAGTGTTGATATGTATGTAATTAATGAGACGAAAATTGGAGATATAGTTGTGTCTCAAGATTACGGGGTAGCAGCGATATGTTTATCTAAAAAAGCTAAGGTAATAAATCCTAAAGGATTTATATATGATGAAAAAAATATAGATAGATTATTAGAAGAAAGACATTTATCACAAAAAATTAGAAGAGGCGGAGGTAAAACTTCAAATCCTAAAAAAAGAACTCAAGAGGATAATTTAAGATTAGAAAAAAATTTAAAATATTTAATAGAATTGGTTGTTAAGGCACAATCAAAGAAATAACAAGTTAATTTGCCAGTCTATTTTCCATCATGCTGCGTCGTCAAATTGACCTAATAGGCACGCTATGAGGACAATTTATCTCCTTGCCTGATGAAAAATATCCATTGCAACTTTGGACTTGTTATTTATTTTTATGTGCCTAATAATTTATAGGGGAATAAATACCTCTATTTTTTTTGTCTATTATATGAGATAAGTTATATAATTATGATATAATTTAAATAAAAATTAACTGAAGTTATTTACAAAAAATGGAATAAATGTATAATGTAATTAGAGGGTGTATAAAAGGGAGGTTTTGGTTATATGCAAGAACTTCAGTTAAAAGATGTAGAGATTAGCTTTGATAAAGAAAAGCCACAAAACAAAGGTACGGAAATAAGTATATTAAGTAAAATAGATAAAAAGTCTGCTGAGATAGAATATAAGTTTATTATTGGTTCGAATGGCATATGGACTACTATACAAGATTTTTCTGAAAATAATAAGTGTCGTTGGAGACCAAATAGTGAAGGAGAATATACAATTATGGTACAAGCAAGGGAGAAGAATGGGAGAAAGTCTTTTGATTATCTAGCTAAGGAAAATTATTTAATAAGTAACAAAAATCCAATAAAGCTTATAGAAGATGTATTAATTGATAAAAGTGAAGTAGTAGTGGGAGAGAAATGTTTAATAAAAGTAAAGTCAAATAGAGAGGATATTCTTTATCGATTTTATGTTAAAGGATATCAAGGTTGGGATCCTATTATTGATTATACAACTGATAATACATTACTATACACTGCAAATAATTCAGGTGAAAAAGAGTTCTTAATTGAATGTAAAAGGGTGGATTCAGATTTGAATTTTGATGATTATGCTACTGTAAGAGTAAATGTTAGTGACATCAAAAGATTGGAAATAACAAATTTCAAGTGTGAAAATAAAGAGTTACTTGTAGGAAAAGATTTAAATTTTACTATAGAAACAAAGTATCCAAGTGATAGAACTATTTTATATAAATTTTATAAAATATCAAAAGATAGTAAGGCAACTTGTATACAGGATTATTCTACAAATTGTAGTGTTAGTTATAAAGAGAGTGAGCCAGGAGATTATAGATTATTATCTTATGTAAAAGATATATTTTCTGATAAAGAATATGATGATAGAGCATTAATATTATATAAAGTTAAACCATATAGAGATATAAAGATTAAAGGGTTTTCAGCAGACTTAAGTTCACCACAAGTAGTTGGGAGTAATATTACATTTAAAGTAGAATCTGATGGTGGAAAAAAATTATTATATAGATATAAAGTTAAAGGACCACATGAACACGATAGTGGATTAATTAGAAATAATGAGTATGTTTGGAAAGCTAATGAATCAGGTAGATATGAAGTAGCAGTTTTTATTAAAGATGAATCTTTTAAAGGTGAATATGAATGCACTGAAAAGATTATTTTTGATATTGAGGAAAGAGGAAATAAGCCAGTTAAAATACTTGATGTCGTTGTTGATAAAGAAAAGACTGTAATAATAGGACAAACTGTTAATATAATGGTAAATGCAGAGGGCGGCACAAGACTTAATTATTCTTTTGTAGTATATAGGGATAAGAAAAAAGTAGAAAGTGTAGAATATGGTAAAGCTAATTGGGTTAATTTTATTCCAGAAGAAAAGGGAGATTATGAAATAGAAGTTAATGTTAAAGATAGATATTCTGATAAAGAATATGATGCGCATACTTTTATATATTTAAAGGCAAGAGAATATATGCCAGGAGAAATAGATTATATAATTTTACCTTGTAAGAAAAATTATGTTGTTGGAGACAATATAGAATTTGAATCTATAATACAAAATACAAGAAGTGTTTTAGTTAAATATGTAACTAAAATTAATGGACATAAAATAGAGGAAACAGAATTTTTAAAGAATAAAAAATTAAGATTTACTCCTAAAATAGCAGGTAAATATACTATAGAGGTTTATGCAAAAAATATAAAATGCACAGAAGAATATGATTCAAAGAAAGAATTAAACTTATATATAAATGAAGCACCTCCTATTATCAATACTAAAGTGTTGATAAATAAAGATAAACCTAAGATAAATGAAGAGGTAACATTTGAGGTTAAAAATTCAGGAGGAAAAGATGTTTGTTATGAGTTTTATTTAATGGAACAAGGAAATTGGAAAAAGGTTCAATCATATAGTAAGAAGAATTATTATAGTTTTATACCATTTGTAAGAGGTAAATATAAAGTGTTAGTTCTTGCTAAAAGTTATTATAAAAATGTAAATTATGAAGATTATGATGAGGTAATGTTTAAAGTACGTGATTAAGATTTTATAAATTGATTCGAAAATTAATAATAGAATAAACATTTATATAGGATAAAAAATGGAGGAACGTTATGAAATTAGATGATTTAAGTTCAATATCACAAAATCAGTTATTAGCTTTATCAATGAATAACAATTTATCTGAAAGTAAAAATGGCTCAGATGATATACAATTTGCATTAGTTATGCAAGCTTTAATGGAGAATTCAAATCAATCATCAGATAGTGAAAAATTACAAGCAGTACAAGCGATACAAAATACAGAAACTACACCAGGACAAAGATTAGATTATATGAAAATGGTATTAAATCAGAATTTAAGTTCATATGTTTCTGATAGCACATCTGTTTCAAACAATACATCTATATTAAATTTAGCATCACAAACTAGTGATGAAAAAATGAAAAGAATATATTCTGCTGTAGATAGTGCTTCAAAGAAATATGGAGTAGATTCTAATTTGATTTTAGGAATAATTAAACAAGAATCTGATTTTAATCCTTCAATAACATCTAGTGCTGGCGCTAAGGGATTAATGCAATTAATGCCAGAAAATTGTAAATCAAATGGTGTAGATGATCCATTTAATATTGAACAAAATATAGAAGGTGGAGTAAAACTATTAAAGGGATATATGAATCAATATAATGGCAATCTGGAAATGGCATTAATGGCATATAATGGAGGACCAGGTACAATGCAAAGAAGAGGAGTAACATCATCAGAACATTTATATAAAATGCCAAAAGAAACTCAAAATTATGTTCCAAAAGTAATGTCATATTATAGAAATGGTATATAATTATTAGATATTGATAATTATAAATTTAAAAGGTATAAAATGTTGTATGTTTTTAGATATAAATATTTTATACCTTTTTATTTTTATGTTACATTATACTTAAGATAATATCTTAAATAATATTAATAAAAATAATATGTTTTAAAACATAGGAAAAAATAAAATTAATTATAGAGGTGAAGTTGTGGAAAGATTAGATAAGATAATTTCAAATTTAGGTTATGGAAGTAGAAAAGAAGTAAAAGCATTAGTTAAAAAAGGATTAATTGAAGTAGATGGGATTATTGTTAAGGACAACGGAATGAATATTGATCCAGAAAATACAAATATAAAAATAAATGGTGAGGAAATATTATATAGAAAATACATATATTTAATGATGAATAAACCAGCAGGGGTAATATCAGCAACTCATGATTCAAGAGATGAAACTGTAATTGATTTATTAGAAGTGGATCATCAGGTATTTGATCCTTTTCCAGTGGGAAGATTAGATAAGGATACGGTGGGATTATTATTATTAACAAATGATGGAGAACTAAATCATAGATTAATATCGCCTAAGTGGCATGTTGATAAAGTTTATTATGCGAAGATAAATAATAATGTAACAGAAAAAGATATATTAGCATTTAAAAAAGGAATAATTCTTGATGATGGTTATAAATGTTTGGAAGCAAAATTAGAGATTTTATCTAATTCAGAAGATAATTCAGAAGTAAGAATAACTATTCAAGAAGGAAAATATCATCAAGTAAAAAGAATGTTTGAAGCTTTAGATAAAAAAGTTATATATTTAAAAAGAGAAGAATTTGGTGGGTTATATTTAGATGAAGAATTAGAAGAAGGCGAATATAGAGAATTAACAGAAGAAGAATTATCAATTTTACAGAGTTATTAACGAACATTAAAACTTTTTGCAATAAAATAATTCATTTTATATTCAAAAGTAAATAATTTTCGTAAAATTACTTGCATTTTAGAGTGGGATATTCTATAATGATTGTGCAAGGATAAATAAAAGGAATTATATAGCCCCCTTTTTATTTATTGCTTATTGCTTATTGCTAAAGCGCAACCTAGCCCCAAGGGTTGCGTTTTTTTATTATATAAAAATGAAAAAGTTTACTTGGGATTAAATTTATAATAATTGCTTAAATGCAAGATTTAAAATGTAAAAAAAGGTAAAAAATATAGATTCAAAAATAATGAATGAATTAAATCATTTCTATTTTAAAAATGATTTAATTCATTCATTATTTTTATACTTGTTTTTTATAAACTTAAAAAGTCAATAATAATTTATAACATAATGATAGATATTAAATAAGTATAAATTTTGTGGTATTTTAAGTAGATTTATGTGAAATAAGATTTAGACTATTGAAAGTATAAAAAACTGTTTTTAAACATAAATTCATATTTTAATAAATAATGTGTGTACTATGTTATAATATTTAAAGATTATGTGAATGAAAGAAAATATATATAAATCTAATATGCAAATAGATTAGTTTATTATTATCTAAATATACCTTAAGAAAGGAGCAGGTTAACTAAATGGAGTTAAAATCATTGCTTAATAAAGAACAGTATGAAGGTGCAACAACAATAGATGGTCAATTATTAATATTAGCAGGGGCAGGTTCAGGAAAAACAAGAGTATTAACATATAGAATGGCTCATATGATAGAAAATTTAGATATTCCTCCATATAATATATTGGCTATTACATTTACTAATAAAGCTGCTAAAGAAATGAAAGATAGAGTTAAATCTTTAATTGGGGATAGAGCTGAAAATATGTGGATATCTACCTTTCATTCAACTTGTGTAAGAATTTTAAGAAGAGAAATAGATAAAATAGGTTATAATAGCAATTTCACTATATATGATACTTCAGATCAAAAAGTATTGGTAAAAGATTGTATGAAAATATTAAATATTAATGATAAAGATATAACAGATCAAGAGATATTATCTAAAATAGGAAGAGCAAAGGATTCATTACAAAGTGCGAGTAGTTTTATGAGAGAACATGAATCTAACTTTAGGGAGAAAAAGATAGCTGATGTATATGAAATGTATCAAAAAAGACTTAAAGAAAATAATGCTCTTGATTTTGATGATTTAATTTTTAAGGCAGTTGAATTATTCAAATCTAATCCAGAAGTACTAGAGTTTTACCAAAATAAGTTTAAATATATTATGGTAGATGAATATCAAGATACTAATGGTGCTCAATATGAATTAGTTAGATTACTTGCAAGTAAATATAAAAACATTTGTGTTGTAGGGGATGATGATCAATGTATCTATCAGTGGAGAGGTGCGGATATTCAAAATATATTAGATTTTGAAAAAGATTATCCAACAGCTAAAGTAATTAAATTAGAACAAAATTATAGATCAAAGGGAAATATCTTAAATGCTGCAAATGTAGTTATAGTAAATAATTCAAATAGAAAAAGTAAAGTATTAAGAACGGAACAAGAAGCCGGTGGTAAGATAAAGGTTTATAGAGCATATTCAGATAGTGATGAGGGAGATTTTGTTGGAAAGCAGATTTTAGATATAAAATCTAAAGAGGAAAAACAATTTAAAGATTTTGCTATATTATATAGAACAAATGCTCAATCACGTATATTTGAGGAAAGTTTAAGAAGAAAATCTATTCCATATAAAATAATTGGTGGAACAAAATTCTATGATAGAAAAGAAATAAAAGATATTTTAGCTTATTTAAAAGTATTAGTTAATCCTCAAGATGATGTGAGCATTAAAAGAATAATAAATGTTCCAAAGAGAAGTATTGGAGATGCAACTGTATTAAAAGTTCAAGAATTCGCTAATAATTATGAACTAAATATGTGGGATGCTTTAATGGAAGCTAGAACTATTCCAACATTAACTCCAAGGAATGCCAGCAATATTGAGAGTTTTACAAATATAATGGAGAATTTAATGATACTTAGTGAAACAGTACCAGTATCTGTATTAATTCAATCTATATTAAAAGATACTGAATATATGAAACAATTAGAGAATTCTAAAGAAATTGAAGACAAAAGTAGAATTGAAAATTTAAAAGAGTTAGTATCGGATGCAGTTGATTTTGAAAAAAATAGTGAAGATAAATCATTATCTGCTTATCTAGAAAAGGTATCTTTAGTTCAAGATACAGATAAAATTGAAGATGAAGAAGATTCTATAGTATTAATGACAGTACATAGTGCTAAAGGGCTTGAATTTCCGGTAGTATTTATGGTTGGGATGGAAAATGGTATTTTCCCAGGAAATATGTCATTTGAGAAAGAATCTGAAATGGAAGAGTCAAGAAGACTTTGTTATGTGGGAATAACTAGAGCAAAAGAAACATTATTTATGACTTCAGCAGAAGTAAGAAGAGTATTTGGTAGAACAGTCGCATATGCACAATCAGACTTTATAAATGAGATAAAATCTGAATTAAAGGAATATGTAAGTGGAAATAAAATAACACCAAATACTAAACCTAATGTATCTAAGAATAATTCTTATACGAATCCACATAGCTTAAGAAATAATATCATCAATAAAAATAAAGCTTTTAATGAAATTTCAGGAGTTAATATAAAAGGAAATAATAATGCTGAATATATAACTAGTAACGAGGTTACACTTGGAAGAAAAGTAGAACATGATAAATTTGGTGTAGGAACTATTGTAAGTATTCAAAATGCAGGGAATGATAAGAAATTAACTATTGCATTTGATAAACAAGGAGTTAAAAATTTAATGCTATCATTTGCAAAACTTAAGATAATATAGTCAAATAAACTAAACATAATTAATTTTATTTATAAGTATGCTATGTTTTAAATAATGGGTGAAATTATAATATAAAGATTATAAAAAAAGAGAAGGTGCTTTTCTAATGCTAAATTACCTTTATATACAATATCAAAATGGTTTTAAATGTAGCATATTATTAATAATTAAGTTATTATTTTTTATGTCTTAACTGAGGAGATGGTGAGAATAATGGATAAAAAGAGAGAAAGAATAATTGAACTTGTTGAAAAATTAAATAGATATTCATATGAATATTATGTACTTGATAATCCTTCTGTTAGTGATAAGGACTATGATAAAGAATACTATGAACTTCAAGAATTAGAAAAAGAAACAGGATATATACTTCCTTACTCACCTACATTAAGAATTGGTGATGTTGTTTTAGAGGGATTTAGTAAATATACTCATAAAGCAAAACTTTGGAGTTTGGATAAGGCACAAAGTCTAGAGGAAATAAGTGAGTGGCATAATAGAAATGTAAAATTTATTAATGAAATGAGAAGTAAAGGTGAAGATCTTCCAGACTTAAAATACATTCTTACTAAGAAGTTTGATGGGTTAACAGTTAACTTAACTTATAATAAGGAAGGTACTCTTGAAGTAGGAGCAACTAGGGGGACTGGAGAGATTGGAGAGAATGTAACTGCACAGGTAAAAACAATAAAATCCATACCATTAAAGATTCAAGAATTAGATAATGTTTTTGAAGTACATGGGGAAGCTGTTATGACTCAGGAG
The DNA here is from genome assembly GCF_019431045.1 of Clostridium weizhouense. Lineage (GTDB taxonomy): Bacteria > Bacillota > Clostridia > Clostridiales > Clostridiaceae > Clostridium > Clostridium weizhouense. Next base: position 199,860 of record NZ_JAHXPT010000007.1, read on the forward strand.
GCATTTAAGAAGTATAATGAGGAATCTGATATACCATTAAAGAATTTAAGAAATGGTGCAGCAGGAGCTTTAAGAAATCTTAATGTTAAAGAAACAGCAAAAAGAAATTTATCTGCATTTTTTTATGATGTAGGATATAAAGAAGGTACTCAATTTAAAACATACTTAGAAATGATGGATTTTATAAAGAAAAAAGGGCTACCAGTAGATGAATATATTAAAGTGTGTACTTCCATTGATGATATAAAGAAAGAAATAGAATATATAAAAAATATAAGGTTTGACTTAAATTATGATATAGATGGATTAGTTATAGCTATAGATGATATAAGAACTAGAGAATTACTGGGATATACTGTTAAATTTCCTAAATGGGCAATTGCATATAAATTTGAAGCACAAGAGGCAACAACCAAACTTTTAGATGTTGAATGGAATGTTGGAAGAAGCGGTAGAATAGGACCAACAGCTATTTTAGATCCTGTAGAATTAGCGGGCGTAACAGTTAAAAGAGCCACATTAAATAATATGGATGATATAAAAAGAAAAGGTGTTAGAATAGGGGCAGAGGTATTTGTTCGTAGATCTAATGATGTAATTCCTGAAATAATGGGTACAGTGGAAGAAACATTAGAAAATTCAATAGAAATACTTCCACCAACTCTTTGTCCAGCTTGTGGAAGTCATGTTGTTTTAGATGGAGCACATTATTTTTGTGACAATACACTTTCTTGTAAACCACAATTAGTTAAAAGTATAGTTCATTATGCATCAAGAGATGCGATGAATATAGCGGGATTTTCAGAAAAAACAGCAGAACAGTTATTTGAACGATTAAATATTAAATCTATCTCAGATTTATACAAATTAAATAAAGAAGAACTTATTAATTTAGATAAGTTTGGAGAAAAGAAAGCTGAGAATTTAATCAATGCAGTTGAAGAGAGTAAAAATTGTAAGTTATATGCATTTATATATGCTTTAGGAATACCTAATGTTGGAGTGAAAACTGCAAAAGATATAGTAAACAAGTTTAAATCTATAGATGCTTTAAAAAATGCTACATTTGAAGAACTTGTTTCAGTTCAGGATGTCGGTGATGTAGTTGCACAAGATGTAATTGGATTTTTCAAGGAAGAAAAAGTACTACAAACTATTGATGAGTTATTAAATTTAGGAGTAAATCCTATTTTTGATGAAATTAAGACTGTAGAAAATATTTTTCAAGGAAAGACAGTTGTTGCAACAGGATCTTTAAAAAACTATTCTAGAAGTGGAATTAAAGAAAAACTTGAACAATTAGGAGCAAAAGTTTCAGGGAGCGTTAGTAAGAAAACTGATTATGTAATTGCAGGAGAAGCAGCAGGATCAAAATTAGCTAAAGCACAGGAATTGGGGATAACAGTTCTTTCAGAAGAAGAATTTGAAAATATGCTAGGAAGTGAAAACTGATGAAGATATTAGTGAATTGGTTAACATTAATATGTGGATTTATATCTAGCATTTTAATAATATGCACTTTTTCAACAAGTTATCAGTTTCATTATTTTGGTCAAATTTTTAATTCTTATTTACCAGTACAAATAGGTATTTGTATAACCATGGCAGTTTTAACTCTTAGATTTATACTCAATGAAACTGGTAGAAAAAGAATAATATATTCTGTATTTAGTTTTATAATATCAGTTTCTTTGATATTTTTTATTAACTTAGTAAAATAGAAATAAAATATCCCTATAATGATTTAAATCATTATAGGGATATTTTTGGTTATTTTATTAGAATTAATGATTCTTTAATTAAATTTTTCTGTTTTATCAAAACTAGATATATTATAAGAGTTATTTTCATTAATTTCAGGAATATCGTCCTTAATAGAATCATAATTATTATTTTTTAATTCGCCTCCAGGCGTTATATTAGATAAATTTGAAAGTTTTTCACATATTTTTTCTAATATGTAGTTGTGATAACGCAATTGACTATGAGCTTTTAAAGCAACTACAAATAGCCATATTCCTATAAACATAAAAACACACATAAATAGTATTCCAACTATGAAAAATGCACCTGTTAAAAATTCCATATAAAAAAACCTCCATAAAAATATAGTTACATTATATCACAATAAATATATTATCTAAATAAATTTGTTATTTTATGTATTTGTTATGATATAAGGTTATATTAGTGATTATAAAAATATTATCATGTTAATAATTAAATATATAAGTTCTGATGAAGTATGTCAATTGATACAAATATTTAAATATTTATAAATAATATTATTTAATATTAAATTAGAACTTATATATAGAATTTATGATATATATTATTTTGAGTTTATATTATTTAATCAAAGATATAAATGTTTAAAAAGTGTTAGCTTAATTTAGAATATATATCAAGAGTCTAATAATAATAATGGAGGGCAATTAAATTGAAAAAATATTTATTACCTATATCTTTAACATTTATAATAGTTGCTTTTTTATTGGGTTTTATAGAAATAGATAGGACAGGAACAGTAAATAGTGATATGGAGAACTACTTGAGTTATGGTGTTAATAATATTACAACTGATTTAAAAAATGTTAAAGATCTGTCTAAAAGAGATCAAGATATTATATGTGCTATAAGTAAAGGTTTAGTTTCTAAGGATATAGACAATAAAATAATACCTTGTTTAGCAAATCAGGTAGATAAAAGGGAAAATGATATTGAATATGAATTTAAAATTAAAGATGATATTTATTGGAGTGATGGAAGTAAAATAACTCCGGATGATGTTGTTGTATTTTTTAAGGAATTATTAAAGATAGAAGATGAAAAAAATATAGAAGCTTTATTAGATGTTTATGGAGCAAAAGAATTTAAAGAAGGAAAAACGACATTTGAAAAAGGTGTTGCTATTACAGCAACTGATGATAAGGTTATTATTAGGTTAAATAAAAAAAATGATAATTTTTTAGATGAGTTAACTAAGCCACAATATAAATTAAGAAAGTATTTGATTATGTGGGGCGATATGAAAAATAACTATAATAAATTAATATATAGCGGAGATTATGTTATATCATCTTTTAATGATGATGAAATAAAATTTGAACGAAATAATTATAACAGTGATAACTCTTTAAAAAGTATTAAGATAGTAAAAGACAATAGTGTAGAATTATCAATGGCTTCATTTGAAATTGGTCAAAGAGATATTGTTTTAGATCCACCAGAAAGTGAATTAAATAAATTAGATTCAGAAGGTAAATTAATAACAATTCCTAAGAATAATGGTATATACATATATATTAATAGTAAAAATGATACTATACCGTTACAAGGAAGAAAATTTATCTATAAAAATATATCTAATGCTTTAGAAAATTATAAAACTTCTAATAGTAAAGAATTTGAATTGGCAGAAGGAAGCTATTTTAGAGAAGATAAACAAGATTTAACTAAACTTCAATCAAGAAAAGTTATAAGTAATAAAGAAGAAGAATGGAATGAACCTGAGGTTTTAACATTATTATGTAAAGATAATAATGATAATAGAGAATTATGTAGATGCATTTCAAGCTGGTTTAAAGAAAATACAGATATAGTATTAAAATATAGTTTAGTAAAAGAAGAAGAATTTGAAGATCAAGAATTAAAGAATAGATATGATATGATTTTAATAGAAAATAATGCAAATATTTCAAATAAAAAAGTATTCTATAATAATTTTGAAAACTATTTAAGTGATTCAGAGAAAGAAAGAATTATAAATTTACAATCTAAAGATGAAAAAAATGCATATGATAATATAGAAAATAAATTATTTGAAGAATATAGAATACTTCCATTAGTATTTTATAATCAAAATATTGCATTTTCTAAGAATGTATCTAATATTAAATTTGATGGTAATGGAAATATAGATTTTAGTTCAATTAAATAAAACTATATGGATTAATTTAACTTATTAACGGATATAAAAATATCCATTAATAAGTTAATAAAAGATTTTATTAATCAGATAATTTAATTTTTCTTATCATGAGATTTTTCTTTAGAATTTGATTTAGTATTAAGATTATCACTAACCTTAACATTAGAATTTTTATCATCAATTAAAGCGTCTTTTTCATTTGTAAGAGTCTTTTCTGTATCAGATATTTTAGACATAGATATAACTTCTCTTGAATCATCGATAGAATTAGAAGTTATATCTTTGTTATCCTCTAATGAATTATCTCTTGAGATATTCTGTTTTATAAATCCCATTTCATTTATTACGCTATCTTTAAGAAAATAAATCATAACAAAGAATGAAAACATATTTTTATTTGAATCAAAAGATACTTTTGGAGAAGAAAAACTGTCTCTTTTTTTAGAATAACTTAAGTTTTTTACAAATATAGGAGCTAAACCACTACTTTCAGGAGTAGGTAAGTTAGGCATTCTAAAATAAGATTCTTCTAACATATCTTTAGAACGTAAACTTAGATTTCTATAGCGTTCTACTTCATCAAGAGTTGGAGCTTCAGGCCAACTTGTTAATAAATCACCATTTACATAGAATTTTCTATATATGCTAGAAATAATAGGTTTAAGTTCAGAGTGTCTGTTTTCTTCTTGAGAATATAATAGCAATGATAATATATAGAAATTAATTTCTAAGCAAGAATATTTACTATCTTTTTTATCATTTAATTTTACAAATATATTTTTATCTTTATCATAAAGACTTATTAATTTATTAGTAATTTCTTTACTCATTTCTTTAAAAGAAATAATATTTGTATGTTTATAAGATTCCATTAAACATATAGCAAATAAACTACAGTCCTCTAGAGAGTTTATAAAATAATCTTTCATCATAAATCTATTTATAAGAAAATCACTTAAATCAAGTATAAGATCTTTAGCAATGTTGTTATTTGAATATTTATAGAATACATTTAAAGATAAAAGTACATTTAAGTTTTCACTAAATGATAATTCATAAAGTGATTCCTTATAATTTTTGAACATGTCTAAAATTTCATTAGCAAAGTTTTTATAGTCTTCACCTACAGGATCAGATTTATTATAGAAATAGTATAGATAATATGCATCCATCATAAAAGCTTGGTCTGAAAATTTAAACTTTGAATCTTTATCTATTAAGTTAAAGCCTTTAGAATTAGAATCAGAGATATTCTTTTTATTAACAAAAAGACCTTCAGTATTTCTTAAATTTTTAGAATAAAATTTAAGTTGCTCTTTTGCAATATGGTTATATGCTTTTTCAAAAGAGACGACATTTCGGTTATCTTTACAATAATTAGAATAATAATCACTTAATTCTAATATGCATAAAGTCATTAAAGCATTAGTTGATGGAGCTATTTCTTTTTTAAATGTAGATTCATCAAAGCCGTGTGAACTTTTACTGTGTATAAACATAGGCGATGACTTTCGGTATATACATGTTAGTGGAGAAAAATTATTTAATATGCTAATATCATTTGTAGAAGAAGATTTTTTAGAAATCTTAATAGGCATCAGTAGACCACATTTTGAATTTAGCACAATCGTCTTTACTGATTCTTTTGATAAATAGAAAAGTTGACTGCTAATTTCTTTTTGAGAAAGACTGTTCATCCTAAAAAATGGTCCTATATATCTCAATTTATTCACCTCTCATAAAATTTTCATATTATTAATTAATATGAGTGTAAATTAAAAATAGTGCATAAAATCTAAATAAAAGGAGAATTTTTTTATGGAAGAAGGAAAGTTAAACTTTGAGGATTTAAGAAAAATAATATTAGATAATAAAACAATTAAAAGAGAAGAAGTAAAAGTAAGAAACGATGTTGGAGAAGATTGCTCAATTATAGATTTTGGAGAATGCGAAGCTATTTTTTCAACAGATCCAATAACAGGAGCAAACAAAGATATAGGAAAATTAGCTGTACATATAAATTGTAATGATATTGCTTCTTCAGGGGGAGAGCCAATAGGAATAATGGTTACAGTCTTAGCACCAATATCATCAACTTTAGATGAAATAAATAAAGTAATGCATGAAATAGACCAAGAGGCTTCTAAAATAGGAGTAGAGATAATAGGAGGGCATACAGAAGTTACATCGGCAGTTAACAAGATGATTATATCTGTAACTGTAATAGGAAAAACTTTAAAAGGAAAAGCAGTTAAAACAGCAGGAGCAGAAGAAGATGATGATATAATTGTTACTAAAGATATAGGAATAGAAGGAACATATATTTTAATTAATGATTATGAAGAAACTATTAAAAGAGAATTATCTGAGGAAGAAATTATTTTGAGTAAAAGTTTGATAAATAGATTGAGTGTATTAAAAGAAGGTAGAATAGCTGGAGAATTTGGTGTGAATTCTATGCATGATATTACAGAAGGTGGACTGATTGGAGCTTTATTTGAAGTAGCGATGGCTTCAAGTAAAGGTTTTAAAATATATAATGATAAAATACCTATATTAGATATAACTAAGAAATTATCCAATTTATTTAAAATAGACCCTTTGAGATTGATTTCTTCTGGAAGTATGTTGATTACTACTAAGAATGGAAAAGAACTTGTTGAAATACTCAAAGAAAATGGTATTAAGGCAACTGTTATCGGGAAAATATGCAATAATGGTAATATATTAGTTGATAATAATAAAGAGATAGTTATAGAAGTGCCTAAAAGAGATGAAATATACAATTTAATCCCTAAAAACAAATAAAAATAACTTATTATATTATTTGTTAGACAAACTAAAAGGAATATATAATAATATCAAGTACTAGGTATATATAAAGAATATAATAGACTAAAGATGTATTAGATAATTTTGTTTAATATAAGAATAAAAAATATTTAATACTGACATAATAGACAACTTTATTCATAAAATATGATTCACAATATGTAAATATAATGGTCTGTTATTTTTTTATATATCTTAAATAAAGATGGAGCGTGATTTAATTGAGATGTGATGGACGAAAAAATGATCAAATAAGGCATGTACGGGTAACGAGAAATTATACTAAATATGCTGAAGGATCAGTATATATAGAAGTTGGTGACACAAAAGTTTTATGTAATGTTTCTATTGAGGATAGAGTACCACCATTTATAAAAGGAACAGGATCAGGGTGGATTACAGCTGAGTATAATATGCTACCAAGATCAACAGAAACTAGAAAAGTAAGAGATATTTCCAGATTGAAAATAGATGGAAGAACTATGGAAATTCAAAGGTTGATTGGAAGAGCATTAAGATCAGTTGTAGATTTAAAGGCATTAGGAGAAAAAACATTATGGATAGATTGTGATGTTATTCAAGCTGATGGAGGAACTAGAACAACTTCTATTTCAGGGGCATTTATAGCTTTAGTAGATGCAGTTAATAAATTGCATAAAATTAAACCATTTAAAGTATATCCTATTAGAAGCTTTGTTGCAGCAACTAGTGTAGGAATAGTAGATGACCAAAAACTTTTAGATTTATGTTATATTGAAGATTCAAAAGCTAAAGTTGATATGAATATTATAATGACTGATGAAGGAAATTTTGTAGAACTGCAAGGGACAGGAGAAGAAAGCCCATACAGTAGAGAAGAATTAACTCAACTATTGGATTTAGGAGAAAAAGGTATAAAGCAAATGATTCAAGTACAAAAAGATTCATTAAAAATGGATTCGCTTTGGATAGGAACAGGAGGAAATTAACGATTAATGAAAAAAATTATTTTAGCAAGTAATAATATTAAAAAAGTAAAAGAAATAAAACAAATACTTAATGACCTTGATGTGGAAATAAAATCTTTAAATGAAGAAAAGATAAATATAGATGTAATAGAAGATGGAAAAACATTTGAAGAGAATGCTAAGAAAAAGGCAAAAGAAATATATGAGCTTTTAAGAGAAAGAGGAGATAAAGACTTTATTGTATTAGCAGATGATTCAGGATTATGTGTAGATTACTTAAATGGAGAGCCAGGTATATATTCTGCAAGATATTCAGGCGAACATGGAAATGATGAAGCTAATAATAAAAAATTATTAGAAAAATTAAAAGGTGTATCAGATAAAGAAAGAGGAGCCAAATTTATTTGCCAAATAGCATTGTTTGATGAAGAAGGAGCATATTATGGTATTACTGGTGAGGTAAAAGGATATATTTTAAATAACATACATGGGAATGGCGGATTTGGATATGATCCTTTATTTTTCTATCCATCTTTAAATAAAAGTTTTGCTGAACTTAATTCGGATGAGAAAAATTTAATAAGTCATAGAGGAAAAGCACTTTCAAAGTTAAAAGATTTAATAGTAAACCTAATAAAATAGTAGGAGATAAGATTATGTTAATTGCAGTATTAAGTGATACACATAGAATGGATAAATATATTCAAAAAGCTAAAGAGTATATTAAAAATGCTGATATATTAATACATTTAGGTGATAATGTTGATGATGCAGAAGAATTAGCTAGTGAATTTACGGGAGAAGTCTATATTGTTAGAGGAAATTGTGATTACTCAAACAAATATCCTAAGGAAAGAGTTATAGAAGTAGAGGATAGAAAAGTATTTTTTACTCATGGAGATCTATATGGAGTAAAGTATGGGTTAAATAAGATTTATTATAGATCAAAAGAGGTAGGAGCAGATATAGCTCTTTTTGGGCATACACATATATCTATGATAGAAAAATACGATAACATATTTTTCATGAATCCAGGAAGTATATCCTTACCTAGAAATTCAGGTAAATATGTTGGTTTTATTGAAATAAATAAGAATGAAGAGCCTAGTATTTATCTTAAAGAGTTTACTTTTGAGAGATAAATAATAGAACAGTAAGTAAAAGGTAATTTGGAGAGTGAATTGATAGATAAAATTTATAATATAAAAAAAGTGAAATAATTTTAAAAAAAGTGAAATAATTTTAAAAAAAGGTATTGACGAATTAATTTGGATATTGTAGAATAGTCATTGTCGTCGGGAGATGAAGTAACAATGACTTCGGGGTGTGGCGCAGATGGGAGCGCGCGTGGTTTGGGACCATGAGGCCGCAGGTTCAATCCCTGTCACCCCGACCAA
>NZ_JAHXPT010000008.1 GCF_019431045.1 Clostridium weizhouense
GCACTCTCTCGAATGCTGGTTATATTACAACCTTGAATTTAATTATTTTTCTTGTCTACTTGACAAGGGATGTATCATATTTATTCTAGTCTTTTATTAAAACTTTCAGAAATTAATTTAATATTATCACCAATTATTTTAATTCCCTTCTTTATATCTTCATCTTTTACTCGTCCAAAACCTATTCTAAAAGTATTTAAACATTTATCATCTTCATAAAAAATATCGCCAGGCATAAATATTACACCATTTTTATAACATAAATCTAAAAGATTTCTAGAATTTATAGTATCTTTTAGTTTTATAAAAATGTGTAATCCACCTTCGCCTGTAACATATTCATAAGGAATATATTTATTAACCATATCCATAACAAGAAGATATTTATTTCTATAATATTTACGTACATTTTTTAAATATCTAGTAAAAGCTCCGCTTTTTAGATAATAATAAAAAGCACTTTGATCTAAAAATGATGAATGAATAGTTTTACCACGTTTTACACTTTCTAAAATATCTATAAGTTTAGTATCTCCAAATATCCATCCAATCCTTAAGCCAGGGAATAGTACTTTAGACAAACTTCCTATATATATAACGCCATTACCTTCGCCAGTTAGTGAAGCAATAGGATCAATAGGGGAACTAGAGTAGAGTAGCTCTTCATTAAATCCATCTTCTATTATAGGTACAGAGTGTTTTCTAAAAAGTTTATATATTTCCTTTCGTCTTTCAGTTTTAGTTACTATACCAGTTGGATTATTATAAGATGGGATTAAGTATCCAAATTTAGGACTACATTTGTTTAAAACATTTTCGAGTTCTGTTAAATCCATACCTTCTTTATCCATTTCAACTTGTATAATCTTTAATCCATAAGATTTCATTATTTTTAAAGCAGTATTATGTGTTGGTTTCTCACATAATATAATATCTCCTGGATTCGTTAAAGAACTAATAACTATATCAAAAGCTTCAGTAAATCCATTTGTTATTAAAATATCCTTATTAATTACATTTACTCTTTTTTCTTTCATATATTCAAAAAAATAATCTATTAAAGGCTGATATCCTTTTGCATATCCATAATTTAAAAGATTTGATTCTTCATATGTCCATGCATCTAAAAGGGACCTTTTAAAATCATCAAGATTAAAAAGATCACTTTCTGGAGATATAGATTTAAAAGATATCATACCTTTTTTATAAGGAAGTTCAGTTTTTATAATATCAAAATCTCTAAGAGTATTTGCATAAGTATTAATTATGGAAGAGTAGTCTATATTATATTCATAAAATTCATTCTTACATTCTATTGAAATGAAAGTGCCGATTCCTTTTTTTGTAATTATAATTCCTTCACTTTCTAATTTTTCATAGGCGGAAATAACAGAATTTCTACTTACATTTAAAAATTTACTTACTTCTCTAGTTGATGGAAGCTTACTATCTTTTTTTAATTCTCCATTTTTAATTCCATCGATAATATGTTTTTCTATTTGCATATAAATAGGTTCATCCTTATTTATATTAAGAGTAGAAAATATCAATATTAAATCACCCCTTATTTAAATTTAATTAAAAATAAGCTTTGTTATTAATACACATAAAGAAACCAATAGATTAGATATGTGCCTGAATATTATTATAACAAGTCTTTTACATTATTTACAATGAAAGATTTAAACTCTGTTTTGTAAAAGATAAAATCAAAATAGCACTTAATATTATTAATTATGTTTTATATTTTGTTTTATAAATGTATACAACAAAGTACCTATTTCAGTAAGAGATTTGTTTTTTGTTTGTACAAACCATAAAGAAGGACTAAATGTTTCGGGATCTTCTTCAACTGGTATTATTTTTATATCAGATAGCTTCTCTGAAAAATCGTTTATCATGGTATAGTCCGGTCCAAATGAAATAGCCATGTTTTGTTGAATAGTATTCATAATAGAGTTAAGAGTATTAGTTTTAAATAAAATATGTGCTGATTTATGAGTTTTACCTTCTATATAACTTAAGTGATTTAGTATAAAGTTATCTTGATAAATAGCTAAGGGATATTCAATAATTTTATCATAGGTCAAAATATTATAAGTAGAAAGAGGAGAATTTCTATTCACAGCAAAACAAAATGAACCATTTGTAATTTTAGTAAGTTTATATGATAAATTGTGATTTTTGATATTATCAGTAAAAGCAATTAAAGCAAAATCAAACTTTTGTTGTTGTAATGATTTTAAAAGTTCTTGTGTATTTTGTTCAATAATTAAAGTTTCAATAAATGGAAATTCATTTTGAAGTACTTGTAGTGATTTAATAAGAGGATAATTAACACCAGGAATGCATCCAATTATTAGTTTTATTTTTGGAAAATTAATTCTGTTTGAAACATAATCATATATATCAAGTTGTTTTTCTAAAATAATATGAGCATTTTTTATTATATATTGTCCTTTAGTAGTTGGAAAACTACCTTGTTTTGAACGTGTAAAAATATTTATTCCAAGTTCTTTCTCTAAACTTGAAACTGCTTGACTAACCGCGGATGTAGTTATATGAAGTTTATTTGCTGTTTTGGAAAAACTTTTTTCTTGAGACAATGTTGTGATAATTTGAAGTTGTTCAAAATTCATAAAATTTTCAATCCTTTACTTAGTTTAGTTTTACTTAACAATAAGTTAAATTTATTTAATTTTACTTAATTATTATTAGAATGTAAACTAATAATATAAACAAGGTTTAGGTAATAGATTAAATTTTAAGAGTACATACATAATTGTAGAATGGAGAAAATTAAAATATGAATAAAGGGGAGATTGGACAATGTGTACAAGTGTAACATTAGAAACTAAAGATAAACATCATTTACTTGGACGTACAATGGATTTCGCTATGGATTTCAATCAATCAATTAATATTATTCCTAGAAATTATAAATGGACAAATATAATAAATAAAAAAGTTTTAAAAACTAAATACGGTATGGTAGGAATGTCTGTTGTTATAGATAAGAATCCTATTTTAGCAGATGGAGTAAATGAGAAAGGCTTAATGTGTGCAACTCTTTATCTACCAGGATTTGCAGAGTATTCAAATATAAGACTAGAGGAGAAAAATGGTATTGCTCCTCATGATTTTGTATTATGGGTATTATCAAATTTTAAAACTTTAGAGGAATTAAAGAATGCTTTAAGTAATATAGAGATAATTGATACTGAACTTTCATTATTAAAATTAACACCACCATTGCATTGGATAGTATCTGATAAAACAGGGAAAAGTATTGTCATTGAGAGAACAAAAAATGGAATTGAAGTTTTTAATAATCCAATTGGAGTTATGACAAACAGTCCAGATTTTCAATGGCATTTAACTAATTTACGTCAATATATTGGATTAAGAGCAAAACAATTTTCACCAGTTACATGGTCAGATATAGATTTATCAGCATTCAGCCAGGGATCAGGTACATTTGGGTTACCAGGGGATTTCACTCCACCTTCTCGTTTTGTTAGAGCAGCATATTTAAAGAGTAATCTAACACAAATTGATGATGAATTACAAGGAGTAAGTGGAGTATTTCATATTCTTTCTAATTGTGAAGTTCCTAAAGGTACTGTTGTAACACTTGAAAATACTGAAGATATTTCAATATATACTTCTGCAATGTGTAGTGAATCATGTACATACTATTATCATACTTATGATAATAGTCAAGTTTCAGCAATTCATTTGCTTAATGAAAATTTAGATATGCTTGAAATTAAGAATTATCCGTTTAGAAGAGAACAAATAATCAATAATGAAAATTAATTTATAATATTAATTACAATAGAACTATATTTTAAAATACATTTATAAGATTTGTATTTAAAATATAGTTCTTTTTTATATTTGTATTGTTATTTATTATAAATAAGTTAGTCTATAAATACATATTTTTTAACGATTATCTTTATCATAACTAAATCAAGTAAAACTTTTACTAATCATAAATTAATAAAAATTTTTAAACAATCTAATAATATAGATATTATATTTAAAATTTAGCATAACCAGTTTTTTACAAATATAGTTTAAAGGTATGGGTTTGATAAGAAAAATGATATTTAGATAATTCGCTATGTTTTAAGTGAATGTTGATATTCTAAAACATAGCCTAATAATTAAATTACTAAGGAGGAAATATAGTGAAAAACATATTTGAAATTTATAAAAAAGATATAAGTAGTATATTTAAAAATTATGCAGCACTTATTGTAGTAATAGCTTTATGTATGCTCCCATCTTTATATGCTTGGTTTAATATAATGGCATCTTGGGATCCCTATGCTCCACAAGCAACAAGCCAAATTAAAATTGGAGTGGTAAATAAAGATATTGGAGCATCATTAAATGGAGACGATATAAATTTAGGGAATAAAATAATTGAAGAATTAAAAAATAATGATTTAATGGGATGGCAATTTGTAAGTGAAGATGAAGCAAGTGATGCACTTCAAAAAGGAAAATATTATGCATCAATAACAATACCAGAGGAGTTTTCAAGTCAAATGACTTCCATAATTACTAGTGAAATAAAAAAAGGAGACATAATATATACTGTTAATGAAAAAATTAATGCAATTGCACCAAAGCTTACAAATAAAGGAGCAACAGGGGTTCAAGAAAATATAAGTAAAAGTCTTATAGAAACCGTAAGTAAAACTTTACTTACAGTTTCAAAAGAACTAGGACTTGAATTAGAAGAGCAGCTTCCAACTATATCAAGAATTTATAATATGTTAAATGAAATAAGGGGGAAATTTTCAGAAATAAATAATACAGTTAATTTAGCTTATAATGGAGCAATTAAAATTAGGGACTTATCAAATAAAGTTAAAAATGATATACCATTAATTCAAAATACATTAATAAATGCTAAAGATTTAACTAGTGAAGTAGGGGATTTTATAACATCTTCAAAGGAGGAACTATCAAGGTTATCTCCAACTATTAAGGAAGACATTAGAATAATAAATGAGATAAGCAAAGAAGTATTACAAGATACTGATACAATTATTGGAGCAATAAATTCAGGTTCTAAAAATGCTTTGGATATGGTAAATAATTTAATAAATAGAGTAGATATTTTAGATAAGACAACAAAATCGTTAATAAAATTATTAGAAGCATTAAATAATTTATCATCTAATAAACCATTAGATGCTATTATAACTAGATTAGAAGAAGTTGGAACTAAAATAGGTAAATTACAGGAAGAGTTAAAAAACGTTAAAGATTCATTAGAGACAGGTGAAATTCCAGATTTAACTTTATTAGATAATATAAAAACATTGGTTAATGATATATCTTTAATAAGTGGAGAGATTTATGCAAAATTTGATTCTGAAATTGCACCTAAAATAAGTAAAATATTTGATGATGCTTTTGAAGTATCACAAAATATATTAAATGTATTAAATGAAGCAGAAAATAAATTACCAGATATAGAAAGCATACTAAATACAGTTTATGAAGGTGCTGATAAAGGAATCAATGAAATAGCTTTTGTTAAAGAAAATTTACCAGAAGCTGAAAATATGATAAGTGAATTAACAAATAAGATAGGTAAGGTTAATGATGATGAAAGTCTAAAACAGCTAATAAATTTATTAAAAAATAATGTGCAAGAAAGAACAAATTTTTTATCAAATCCAGTAAATTTAATTGAAAAACAGTTATATCCTATGGGGAATTATGGAACAGCAATGACTCCTTTTTATACAATATTATCTTTTTGGGTTGGACTCCTTCTATTATCATCTATTTTAACAGTTGATGTGCATGGAAACTATAAATCAGTAGAGATTTACTTCGGAAAATTATTATTGTTTATTACTTTAGCTTTAATTCAGTCAATGATTGTATCATTAGGAGATCTTTATATACTAAAGATCTATTGCTTAAATCCTATATTATTTATAATAGGATCATTATTTTCAAGTATAGTATTTGCATTCATAGTTTATTCAGCATGTTCCGTATTTGGAAATGTAGGAAAAGTTATAGGTATAGTGTTATTAGTATTACAAATAGGAGGATCAGGAGGCACATTTCCAATTGAATTAACTCCTAAATTTTTTCAAAGATTAAATCCACTTTTACCATTTACATATGCTATATCTTTTTTAAGAGAATGCATAGGAGGAATAGTAAAAGAAGTATTAATTAAAGATATAATAGCGTTGTCAGTTTATATAATGATATCAATAATAATAGGAATAGTCTTAAAAAAACCATTTAGTAGGATTGTAAATAAATTTTCTAATAAATTTAAAGAAAGTGGGATTGGAGAAGAGTAAAAGTTTATATAAATTTTAGAGGTTATTATGTAAAAATTTCTCTTTATTTAATTTTTTGTAGATGTTATAATAAATACTTGTTGATAATTGTAAAGTTTATTAATTATATAAAGTTAATTTGTAATTAATAATCAAATAAATAGTACTCATATGAAATTTAATTAAAAATAATATAATATATTGTTAGGTGAGGCTCCTATAAAGAAATACGCTACTGCCTAGAAAAATCTAGAGATTCCAATAGGTTAACAGAAATCATCGCAAAGGTGTTTTTTAATGTAGCTGATATATAATATATCTACGCTTTATAGTGCTAAAGCTCTACGAAAAAATAAAAAGAGTAAACTTTTTGCGTAGAGTAAAAAGTTTACTCTTTTCATTTAATAAATAATTTATAGTAAAAAGGAATTATTAGATTAATGAAAAACCGATTAAATTAATTTAAATAAGGTGGTGGTATAAATGGATTCTGATCCGAGTATTAGGGGTAATAAAAAAATTAAATATAGTATTCAGAGGAAGATGAATTTTATTTATATCATATATAATAAAGGAAGCTTCCTCTAATAAAGGAGGATGTTATATGAATAATATAGAGATGAATAAGGAAGAACTAAGAAAATTTTTACTTTATGCACCACAGGAAAATATTATTAAGTATGTGGAGACGGTTCATCCAGTAGATATATTAGATGTAATAAGGGAAAATCCAACTGATAGCTTTGATATAATGAATAGATTATCAGAGAAAATAATTGCATCAATTATAGATGAAGCAGAAGATGATGAAAAGTATGGAATACTTGTGAAGTTTTCTGATAATAAACAAAAAAATATAGTAGAAGAAATGTCTTCAGATGAATTAACAGATCTTTTAGGAATATTGGATGAAGAACAAGCAAATGATTTGTTGTCAAAAATGACAGTTGAAGATGCCAGAAATATACGTAAATTATTAAGTTATGCATCTGATACAGCAGCAGGTATTATGGCAACTGAATTTATTTCAGTGAAAGAAAATATGACTGTTAAAGAGACAATAGAATATTTACAAAAGACTAAAGAAGATAATGAAAATATTTATGATCTTTATGTTGTAGATAATTTCTATATGTTAAAAGGTATAGTTTCATTAAAAGATGTTGTGACTAATAAATTTGATACAAAAATTTCAAACATAATACAAACAGAAATACATCCTATTCCATTTGATATGGATCAAGAGCAAGTAGCCAATAAATTTGCAAAGTATGGTTTTTTTACAGTGCCAGTAGTAGATAATTTTAATAGATTACTTGGAATAATAACAGCGGATGATGTAATGCAAATAATAAGAGATGAAAGCACAGAAGATATTCATCGTTTGGGTGGAGTTCCAGATTCAGAAAGAATTAGTGGCACTTTAATAGAATCTGTAAAATATAGATTACCATGGTTAATTATTAATCTTATTACAGCTATTTTAGCAGCTTCAATAGTAGGAATATTTGAAGGTACTATTGAACAAGTTGTATCTCTTGCTACATTTATGCCAATAGTTGCAGGAATGGGAGGAAATGCAGGAACTCAAACATTAACTATTATTGTACGAGGATTAGCATTAGGTGAATTAAGTTACAAAAATGTTAAACATATATTATTAAAGGAAGCTGGTATAGGAGTAATTACAGGTACATGTATTGGTATTATAATTGCAATATTAGGATATGCTTGGGAAAGAAATGTTATATTTGGTATTGTTATTGGTGTTGCAATGATATTAAATATGATAATTGCTACAGTATCAGGATTTATTGTACCTGTAGTTCTTAAAAGGCTTAAAATTGATCCAGCATTAGCATCATCAATATTTGTAACAACATTTACTGATGTTTTAGGATTTTTCTTTTTCTTAGGACTAGCAACAATATTTATTAGCTATCTAATATAAAATATTATAAATATAATAACTTAATTAGAATATATATATTAAGTATTAATTTAAAATAATTAAAAGTCATAATTATGAGTAGATATTATAATTATGACTTTTATATTTATTTAACAAATTGATTAGTCCTTCCCATTAAATAAGCTAATTTTATAATATCTTGTTCTTCTTTAGTCATTTTTCTATTATATATTTTTTCAAATTCTTTTATTAAAGCAATGTTATCGATTGTTTTTTTACGATTAGATATTTTTCGAGATAAATTAGTGGTATAAATTCTAGGTTTTATATTTTCATTATAAATTTTCTTAAAAACCTCTGATGTATAATAAGCATCATAATAAGCATCGTGAAATTCATCTTTATTCACTATATTTAGAAGCTCAACAGCATTTTTTAAACCTATTTTACATCCTTTTTCAACGTTAAAATATTTAGATGCACATTCTTGAACATCAATATAATATTTAGAAATTAATGATGTAGATAATTTATAATATTTTATATTTCTTAAAAGTTCTTTAATATCTACTTTTCCCCAAACACAAAAAACAGTCTCAGTATCTCCTACAAATTTTAAAAAATCTTTGTAAATTTTAGGAAAATTTTCACAAGAACTAAGCATTTTACTATTTATTTTAGTTAATTTTTCTACATATGGATGTATTGTAGTATATACTGTTGGATTAATTAAAGTATTAAATTTAGAAATTATATTAAAATTTTGATCAAGTTTTATTGCTCCAATTTGAATAATTTCAAATGGTAAATCTTTAATATTATTTGTATCATCTTTAGGAATACTTGGATCTCTCTGATTAAATTCTAAATCATATATTATATAATTCATATGTTCACCTACTTTTTAGAATTGATAAGGCATATGAACGCAAATAAAGAGTCCAAAATGCCTAAACTATATAACTTCTTGAAAAAATTGTATAGTAATATAAATTTAAAGACTGTATAAGATTATACAATATATAGAATTTTTTAACAAGAAATTAAAAAATATTTGGAATAAGCAGAAAAACTAATATATTTCATATTAAATTCATCAAATCTTCAAAAAACCATCACATTAGGAATTTATACTAATAATATCGAAAGGGTAATTAAAATATATTATACAACTTTTGATAGTCTATCTAAAAAATAAATTAAAAATTAATTGTAGAGAGGATCTGAATGAAATGAAAGTAAAAAAAGTTTTATCAATATTATCTTTAGTAACAGTGATGGGAACAATGGGGGTAACAGCTTTTGCATCAGATGCACCAAATACTTCTGTTACAACTGGTAGTGCAGTATCAGAAAATAAAAATGATGAGAATTTTAAATGTTATAAGAACTCTTCAATGGGGAAAGAAAATAATAAATTAAGACATGGTGAAAATTGTGATATGAAAGAGAAATATTCATCACTTACAGATGAACAAAAACAAGAATTTAATACATTAAAAGATCAACAAAAAGGTGTTGAAAGTCAAATTGTTGATAAATATTTAGAGTTTGGTGTAATAGATCAAGATGAAGCTGATAATATCAAAACACATTTAACAGAAGATAAATCTAAAATGATGGAAAATAAAAAAGAAAATAGACAAGAAATGAAGGGTCAAGGAAAAGAAAAGAATCAAGAAAGACAAACTAAAATGAATGAGATGCAACAAAAATGGTCATCACTTACAGATGAGCAAAAAGAAGAAATTTACAAACTAAAAGATGAGCAAACAGATATTCAAAGCCAAATTATTGATAAAAAGTTAGAACTTGAAATAATTACTCAAGAACAAGCAGACAATATGAAAACTCATTTAACAGAATGTAAAACAACAATGAGAGAAGATGGGAAAATGCCTATGAATGGAGGTTTTGGAAAAGGAGAAAGAGGATTTAAAGGTAAAGCTAAATAGATTTAGTTAAGAAATTGACCTCTTATCAGAGTATAGAATATAATCTGATAAGAGGTTTTTGGTATGATTTATAAAAAACTTTAAACTATGGTTATAATATATATGATTCTAATTAGATAGTGTTAATATATATTTTTTATAAAAATTATAAATGTATTAAATTAATTATAATATATATATATTTATTTAGGAGTTGAAATATAATGGCAAAGATTTTAGTGGTTGATGATGAAGAAAAAATAAGACTTCTTATAAAAAAATATGCAATTTTTGAAAATCATGAAGTATATGAAGCTGAAAACGGTATAAAAGCAATTAAGCTTTGTGAGAATAATGTATTTGATATAATAATTATGGACATTATGATGCCAGAACTTGATGGGTTTTCAACAGTAAATGAAATAAGAAAAACAATAAATACACCAGTATTAATGCTTTCAGCAAGAGGAGAAGAATATGATAAAATCCATGGATTTGAAATAGGTATAGATGATTATGTAGTAAAACCATTTTCACCCAAAGAACTTATGATGCGTGTAAATGCTATTATTAAAAGAACGAGTAATTTTAATGATATAAAAAGAGATGCTTTCGTAAAAGATGGATTAATGATTGATTTTTTAGGAAGAATTGTTACTATAGATAAAGAAAAAATTAATATGTCTCCTAAGGAATATGATTTATTATTTTATATGGTAAAGAATCGTAATATTGCTCTTAGTAGAGAAAAGCTTATTACTGAAGTTTGGGGGTATGATTTTAATGGAGATGATCGTACACTTGACACCCACATAAAATTATTAAGAAAATCTTTAGGTGAATATAGTAAAATGATAGTAACACTGCGAGGGGTTGGATATAGATTTGAAGCTTAATAAACTCAGTATAAAGTGGAAGATATTTATATATTTAATAGGATTTTGTTCTGCATTACTAATATTACTTTGGCTTTTTCAAGTGGTTTTTTTAGAAAGATTTTATAAAATAGTAAAAATAGATTCTATTAAAAGTAATGCAAATACTATAATAAAAAACTTAGATAATGATGATATAGATTTACTTATAAAAAGTATTTCTCAAAATGAGGATATGTGTATTGAAATTTTTTCGGAATATGGAACACTACTAAATGAATCTAATAATATAATGAGTCCTGTTATATATAAATTAACACAATATGAAAAAGATAATTTAAAATTAAATCTTCAAAGAGAAGGTGGAGAGTTTTTATATTATTTTAATAAAGATAATTTAAAAGAAATAAAACACTATCAAAAAATGAATGGAAAAATGGGTAAGAATATAGATGAAAGTATACTATATGGTAAGTTAGCTGAAAATAAAAATGGAGAAATAAGAATAATTGTAATAAATTCTATGATATCTCCTGTTAATGCAACTGTTCAAACTTTAAGAATACAACTTTATTATATTACTGGCTTTATGCTTCTTTTTTCTATAATATTAGCTTTTATAATTTCTAAAAAAGTATCAAAACCAATTGTAGCTATAAATAAAAGTGCAAAAGTGCTTGCAAAAGCAGATTATTCAGTTGAATTTAAAGGAGATGGATATAAGGAGATTTCAGAACTTGCATCTACTTTAAATTATGCAGCTAAAGAACTATCAAAAGTTGATAATCTAAGAAAAGAACTTATTGCTAATATATCTCATGATTTACGTACTCCACTTACACTTATATCAGGTTATGCGGAAATTATGAGAGATTTACCAAATGAAAATACTATAGATAATGTACAAATTATCATTGATGAAACAAAACGTCTTACAACACTTGTAAATGATATGCTTGATATTTCAAAGTTTCAAGCGGGAATAATAAATTTATCTATTAGTAGTTTTAATCTAACAAAGACTATAAAAGAAATAATAATGCGTTTTTCAGAATTGACTAAAAAAGATGGATACAATATAGAATTTAGTTATGATCAAGATATGTTTGTGACAGCGGATAAAGTTAAGATTACTCAAGTAATTTATAATTTATTAACAAACGCTATTAACTATACAGGTAGTGATAAAAAAGTTATTATAAAGCAGATTGTAAGTAATGGCTTTGTTAAAGTAGAAATTATTGACACTGGTGAGGGGATATCAGAAGAAGAATTATCATATATTTGGGAAAGATATTATAAGAGTAATAAATCACATAAGAGAGCAGTAACGGGAACAGGACTAGGTCTTTCAATTGTTAAGTCTATTTTGGAAAGTCATAAAGGTCTAACTTATGGAGTAAAATCAAAATTAAAAAAGGGAAGTATATTTTGGTTTAAACTTAAGAGTGATGAAAAGAAATAATAGATTTAGATATCTAAGGCATATGAAAGAAAATAATAAGTCAAAGATTTTGAGGACATTTTGCGTCAGACAAGGAAGTGAAGCCACGGAATAGCTCAGCTATTACGTGGTTTCGCTGACGAAGTATGACACAAAATAGGCCAAAAGATTCACTTAGTATTTTTTTGAATATGCCTAAATTATTGTTTCTTTTTATTTGTTTAAAAGTTAATTATTTTATAAATAATTAATATATTTAATGATATTTGTAAATACTTAAATTGAGTAATAACTTATTTAAATAGGGGTGATAATTTGGATAATATAGAAGAAATTAAGATTAAAGAAAAAAAAGTTAAAAATGATGCATCCAAAACAATGCCATTAAAAAATAAAGATAAGTTAAAAATAATTCCATTAGGTGGTTTAGGAGAAATAGGAAAAAATATAACTGCATTTGAATATAATGATGAAATAATAGTTATAGATTGTGGATTATCATTTCCTGATGAAGATCTTTATGGAATTGATATCATAATTCCAGATGTTACTTATTTAATAAACAATAAGGAAAAAGTAAAAGGATTTTTTATAACTCATGGACATGAAGATCATATAGGAGGTTTACCATATATATTAAAACAAATTAATGTTCCTATATATGGTACTAAATTAACATTAGGGTTAGTAAAAACAAAATTAGAAGAACACAAAATGGTTAATGATTGCATATTAAATGTTGTTAAAGTAGATGAGTTTATAAAGTTTAAAAATTTTAAAATAGAATTTATTAAAACTAATCATAGTATACCAGATAGTTGTTCTATTTCTTTACATACTCCAGTTGGAATAGTTGTACATAGTGGAGATTTTAAGATCGATTTTACTCCAATTGATGGAGAATTTATAAATCTTCAAAGATATGCTGAGCTGGGTAAAAAAGGGGTTTTACTTCTGATGGCTGATAGTACTAATGCTTTACATAAGGGTTATACAATGTCAGAAAAAACAGTTGGTGAAACATTAGAAAATCTTTTTAGAAAAGCGACTGGTAGAGTTATAGTATCTACATTTGCATCAAATGTTCATAGGTTACAACAGATTAGCGATTGTTCTATAAAAAATGGTAGAAAAATAGCCTTTAGCGGTAGAAGTATGGAGAATATATGCAAAGTTGCCATAGAATTAGGATATTTGTTTATACCTGAAGAAATGATGATTGGATTAGATGAAATAAAGAATTATCCAAATGATAAAATTACAATTGTTACAACTGGAAGTCAAGGAGAATCTATGGCAGGACTTTCAAGAATAGCAGCATCAACGCATAAGTATATACAAATAGAAAAAGGAGATATGGTTATTATTTCAGCAACACCAATACCAGGAAATGAGAAAGCAGTTTCAAATTTAATAAATGATTTAACCGCAAAAGGTGCTGATGTTATATATAAAGCAATAGAAGATATTCATGTTTCAGGTCATGCCTGTGAACAAGAATTAAGAGTTATTCAAGCTATTTTAAAGCCTAAATTTTTTATTCCAGTACATGGTGAATATAAGCATTTAATTACTCATGCTAAAATTGCAAATAGTATGGGCGTAGACAAATCTAATACATTTATTTTAGAAACAGGAGATATATTTGAATTATCTAAGAAAGAAGGTAGAGTAGTAGGAAAAGCACCAGCAGGAAGGGTACTTGTAGATGGATTAGGTGTAGGTGATGTAGGCAGTATGGTGTTAAGAGATAGAAAGAATTTAGCTGAAGATGGACTTATAACTGTAGTTGTAGCTATAGACATAAGAAATAAAATTATATTGTCAGGACCTGATATAGTATCAAGAGGATTTGTATATGTCCGAGGTTCAGAAGAATTAATTAAAGATGTTAAAAGTATAGTTACTAAGGTAGTAGAAAATTGTTTAGATAATAATATTACTCAATGGGCTGAAATAAAAAATAGAATAAGAAGAGAAGTAGATAATTTTGTATATACAAAAATGAAAAGAAAACCTATGATTTTACCAGTAATTGTTGAGATATAAAAAATTAGTATCATTTATAAATATTTTTAAATTTATATTAATGAACAAACTATATAGGTACTTATATATTTAGCTATTTAAAATACTTTATTATTATTTTAAATAGCTTTTTTATTTCAAATTTAAGAAATAAAACTTAAAGAATAAAAAATAATCGTATTATATAGTATTATTTTGATAATTTTTTATTTAGATAAATGTTAGTAATTGTGGTAATATATCAGTAAACAAGTAATTTGTGATAATTAAAATTACATAAATTAATATTAAATGGAGATTACTATGGAAAAAAATAATTATATATTAAATACTGTTGATGAAATAAGAAATGTGTTAGAACAAAATGAATACAGAAAAAAAAGATATAACTATGATATTGAATGGTTTCAAGAAAAAAAGAAACAAATTGAAAATAATATAATAAGAATTGCCATTATGGGAATAACAAGCAGTGGTAAATCTACACTGGTAAATGCTCTTTTAGGAGAAAAGATTTTACCAGTAGCAATTATTCCAAGTTCTAGTATTATTATTACAGTCTCTAAAGGAAAAATAAGACAA
The DNA here is from genome assembly GCF_019431045.1 of Clostridium weizhouense. Lineage (GTDB taxonomy): Bacteria > Bacillota > Clostridia > Clostridiales > Clostridiaceae > Clostridium > Clostridium weizhouense. The sequence goes on from NZ_JAHXPT010000008.1 coordinate 15,105, forward strand.
GCTACTGTATATTTTAAAGATAAAGAAGCAAAAGTTTTAAGTGGTAGTAATTTAAATGATAAAGTTATAGCAGAATATGCGGATGAAAGTAAAAATCCTAATAATAAATTTAAAGTTATTCAAATTGATATACAATCTCCAAAATTTTTACTTAAAGATAATATACATATTATAGATAGTCCGGGCTTAGATGCATGTGATTTAGAGATACATGAGAAGTTAACATTGGAAATATTACTTCCAACAATAGATATTTGTATATTTTTAACAACTGTTAAAGCTAATAGTGATGAAATTAATGCTGAAAAAATTAAAATTGTACATGAAAAAGAAAAGCAAATTGTTTTAGTACAAAATATGATTGATTCTATTGAGGAGAAAATAGGAAAGAATGGAATCATAGAAGAGGATAAAGAGAAAATTCTAAAAAAACATAAAAAAAGAGGAAAAAATCTTTTAAAGAGTGCAATAAATAATAATAGTGAATTTGATGTGATTCAGATATCTGCTCTTAATGCACTTAAAGGAAGGATAGCAAATGATATCAATTTATATAATAGTTCAAATATAGAATATTTAACTAAAGCTATAAATATGTGTGTTCAAAAAGTTATGCCTAAGATAAATGCATCAAGAGAGAGAAGTTTTAGTGAAAGAATTAATCACATAATTTCAACTGATAGAGAAATTATAGAAGGAAAAAATTTAGAAAATATAAATTCAATAAAAGAAATAAGTAGTGATATAGATGATATTGTATATGACTTTAAAGTTTCAAGAGAAAAAATAGAATCTAAGATTAAAATTATAGATAAAATAATTTTAGATACAATAAGTGAAATCAATGATTTTGATTCAGAAGAAGTTGAAAGTTATTCAGAAATAATAGAAAAGATAAATAATAAAAACTTAAAAATAGAAAAACAGATATTAAATATAGTTAAAGAATGTGAAAATAGTAAAAAAGAGATATATACAAAACTTAATCTAGATATAAGATATGATTATTCACTTCCTAGTATGGAAGGTAAAAATATAGATGTTAAACATAAATATGAAGAGAGAACGAGACTAATTAAGAAAGATGGGGTCTTTAACATTGGAAAAAGACTTCTATCAGATATATTTGAAACTAAATGGGGATATAAAGAGGAAGAATATGATGAAAAGGTAGTAGATAAAGATGCTACAATAGATATGGTTAAAAATGTGAGTTATCAAAATAGAAGAAAATATATGAATATATTATGGGAATGGGGAACGCAGTATAATAATTCATTAAATCTTTTTTATCATGAGATAAGTAAGAAGGAAGAGGAATATCAAAGAAAGAAAAAACAAAATATTGAATTTTATGATATAGATGAAGTTATTAAAAGTTTAAAATATATAAATAGAAAACTTAAAGAGCATAAAGCTTATGAAGATGAAATAGCAATAACAGTTAGTGAAGATATTTTAAATAAGGATATATCAAAAGAATTAACAGAGTATTCTATTTCTAATGTATCATATAATCTTTATAAATTGATTAATCAAATTTTAGAAAAAAATTATTTATTGATAGGAAATTATTTAAAGCAAAGTAGTTTAGAAAAAATAAAAACAGAAGTGCAAGACATCTTTTGGACATGGGATATTGAATCTTGTGTAAAATTTGTTTCTAGAATTAAAGGCATTTATTTAAATGAAGAGGAAAATAAGAATTTAAAGGAGAATGGAATATATTATTCTGAAAATATAATAATTATTTATGAATTATGTAAAAATAAAGAAAAATTTTTAGAGCAATTAAAAGAATTAATTGAAAAATCGTTTAATCTTTTTATAATGTTTAATGGTATTCAAATAGGAAATTCAGAAAAACAAATTATGAAAAGTAACAATCTGAATTATATTATAGAAAATAATGATATAATAGCAAATTTAGTAATAGATTCATACAAAGAATTTGTTAATGCAAACAATATAAAAGAGCTACTATTATCAGTTAGTAATTTAAGAAATAAAATTTCAAAAAAGTTTCCTAATATAATAAAAGGTAATACACTAATTAATTCTAAAAATCCTATATATAATATGGCATTAATAGAAGGAAACAAAAATGATGATTTTATAATAAGTGATTATAAGACTATAAAGGAACAATTATTTGCAAATCCATTATCAAGAGGTAAAGAAGAAAAAGAAACTCTTGAAGAAATATTAAGTTACTTTTTAAACAAGTGAAGTAAATAATAATTAAATATAAAAATTTAATTAGAATATATAGAGAAAGATATAAATTATTATATAAACTAAGGAGAATAGTTATGGAAAATAAATCAATATCAATTCAATGTGACGAGATAACTAAAAACATGATGAGTGAATTGCAGGATGAAATGATATATTCACTGTCTAAAGTATCTAAAAATATGAGTGATGATATAATAGAAAAGTTAAAACCTATTGAAAAAAAATTAAATACTTTAAAAGAAGATTTTATCGAAGATAGTGAAGAAGTTGAAGAAAAACTTAATGATTTAAATAATAATTTATTAAAAATAAGGGAATCTATTGAGAATACTATAGAAACATGCATTAATGAGGTTATCGCCGAGCAAAATCAAATATTAAACGGTAATTTAGAAAAAATAGCTAATAGCTCTATAGAAATTAAAGACAGTATAGAAAATAAAGACAAGCATTTGCAATGTATAATTACTGAAAATATATTAGAATTAAGCAAAAATATAAATGAAACTTCTAATACAAATAAAGAAGATATTTTCAATAAAATAGATGAATTAGATATCAAATCTTTAGAAGAAAAGCTAGCTATCTTAGGATTAAAAATAGTAAAAGATGCTGCAAGTAATAAAGAAAATATTTTAAATAAGCTAGATAATATTAATAATAGAGAATTAGAAAAAAAGATAGATTTATTAGAAAAAAATATAAAAAAAGATTTGTCGATTGATAAACAAATAGTTTTAGGAAAACTTAATTATCTTGACAATAAAATAGATGATAAAGATGTTTTAGCAGAAATGATAGAAAGATTAGAAAATGACTTTAATAGTAAAATGGAAAGTATAAAAGAAGAAGTAGAATGGGGAAATAAATCATTTTTTGCTAGGATTTTTGGAAAGAGGAGATAAAAAATGAATTATATCAATTTGATACATGATCCTAGATTTAATGTATTATTAGATAAATATCTTAATAATGAGGAACAAGGGATAGATTATAGAGAATATTTTAATCATTTTCTTGATAATTTAAATAAAAAGGAAATACTGGTACCTGTCCTTGGAATACAAGGGGCTGGGAAAAGTAGTTTCCTTAACTCTATTTTAATGAAGGATAATGTATTACCTACAGATGTTGATGAAACTACTTGTGTACCAGTTGAAGTAAGATATGGAGAAAATGTTGATGAAGCTATAATACATTTTTTTGATGGAAAAAAAGAAGGCATAAAATTAAAAAATTTAGAAAAGTATGTTCATAATGACTATAATAAAGCAAATGAACTTAAAGTTTCTAGAATAGTTTTATACAATAAAAGTGATATTTTAAAAAATAATATTGTACTTGTAGATTTACCAGGTGTAGGCAGTTTGACTCCAGAAAATCAAAAAACTACTTTAGATTATGTAAATAGGCTTATAGCAGGTATTTTTATGCTTAGAACAAATCCTCCAATAACAAGGACTGAAAAAAATTTTATAAATGCTTTATGGCCTAAGTTATCTAATACGATATTTGTTCAAAATAGATGGAATGATGAAGATGATGAAGATGTAAATGAAGCTAAAGAACATAATGAAGGTGTATTAACAAGTATTAGTTATGCACATAATGATGAAAAAAATATCAATGTTAATGTTGTTAATGTTTATGAAGCTGTTAAAGGGAAATTTACTAAAGAAAATGATTTATATAAAGAATCAGGAATAATTGATGTTATAAAGGAAATAGAAAATATTTCAATAGATTATAATAATAGCGTAAAAAATACATTGAATTTAAAGATTAAAGAAGTACTAGGAAATATAAATGATAAAATAGAAAGCTATAAAAATTTATGTTTAAATGAAACTAAGCAAAATGAATTGGATAAGGAAGAAAAAATAAAAGAAATAAAAGAAATAGTATCAGCTAATAAGAGAAATTTTAGAAGAATTAGAACTTATGCATATGATGAGATGGATAATACAATAGAATATGCTTCAAAAATAATAAAAGAAAATATTGAGAATCTTAGAGTAGAACTTAAGAGAATAATTAATAAAGGTATTGTTGATGGAGATAGACTAAGTTCAATATATAAAGAAACATCTGATAAAGCAATTAATAATATAATGGATGAGGTATTATCAAAGACTAGTGAAGTAATAAAAAATTTAAATGAGGAATTAAAAGATATTACTATAAAAAGTTTTGATGGAAAGTATGAAAATATATCATTTTTTAATAAGGATAGTGAATTTAAATTTGAAAAATCACTTCCCTCAGTATTAGGATTATCAGGTGGTTTAATTGGAACTTTAGGTACAGTAGGAACATTAGGAGGACCACTTGGAATACTTGTTGGAATGGGAATTGGTATGGCCTTTTCTTTAATAGGTGATTTAGTACGTAAAGAAATAGTTGAAACTAGAGCAAATTATACTATAAGAGATTTAGAGCCTATGTTAGAAGATTTAGAAAATTATTTAAAAGAAGAAATTCTTGATGATTTGAGGGCTAAACAACAAGAGGTGGATGATTCAATTAAAAATTTAAGAGGGAATTTAGAAAAGACTTTTAATTTTGATATAGAAGATATAGAGAAACAATATGATGGAATTTACAATGAAGATCATATTTTAGAATTTGCCGAAGATCTAAAAGTTTTAAATAAAATAAAAGAAGAATATGATTTGAATTAGGGTAAGTACACAAAAAGGAATAGGGTGAAATATAAATGAATGTTTTTAAAAGCTGTATAGAAAGACAAAAGAGCATTGATTCAATTGTAAATGCTATTGGTAATGAAAGTATTACTAAAAAGAATTTGTTGGTTAAAGATAAAATAATGAATCCTGCTCATTATGTTGTTATGATGGGGGAGACAAGTTCAGGTAAAAGTGCTTTAATAAATAGTTTGTTTGATAATAAAATATTAATTGAAAGTGTAAAGCCAACTACTGGTGTTGTTACTGAAGTTATTATATCTAATGAAAATGAGGAAGAATTAACAGCTATAAATAAAGATGCAACTATTGAAACTTTGGACAAGGATAGTTTTGATAATCTTTCAGTAAATCCAAATAAAACATTACATAGATTGAGGTATAAAGGAGTATGTAAAAATATAAAATACAAAGGTATGAGAATTTTTGATACTCCTGGTTATGGATCGCTGATAGAATATCATGAAGAAGTATTGAAAGAATTTATACCTGAAAGTGATTTTATTGTATATGTTGTTTCTTATAGAGTTGGACTTGGAGATGATGATGCACAATTCTTAAAATATATTGGAGAAATTATAGGAAATGATGTTGAAGTTGTTTTAGCTATAAATATGTGTCCTAAAGATCTTAAAGACGATAATAAAAGAATATTAGAAATCAAGGAAAATGTTAATAAATGTATACATAAAAATGTTAAGACATTTTTTATAGAAAGTAGTTCAGAGAAAAAGCCAGATACAGCTAAACTTTGGGATTATATTTATAAAAAGATAAATGATGAAGAAAAGCAAAATAGATTGTTAGAAAGTTTAGAAAATTATCAAGACTATATATTAGATGAATGTAATATAAAGATAAATTCAAAAATTGCAAATATTGAATCTCAAAAAGAAGAAATAGAAGAAAAATTAAATATAGTTGGAGAATTATTAGATAAGAAATTTGAAATTTTAGGGACTATAGATAGAGGATTTACAAAAATAAAAGTGAACTCGATAAAAACTATAGATAAATCTGCAATAACAATTAAAGAAAAGATTACATCTTACATACATGATGAAAGCAAATGGTCTAAAAAAGAGGAGACTTTTGCTTTAATGCAAGATTATTATGTCCCTAATCTTACAAATGAAGAAACTGATAATTTAGTAAACTATATTGAAGATGATATTATCTTATTAGATAAAACAATAGATAGGTTACTAAAAGAATCTATTTCTGTTTTACAAGAAAAAGTTAAGGTAAATACACCTTCTTATACTGAAGTAATGGATGGAGTTTTAAAGCAACATATTGGCGATGAAATAAAGCAAGCTACAGGTGAGATGTTTAGAAAAGCAAATAAAGAGGGAGAATATAGTATAGGAACTAGTAATTCAGAAGAGTTAAATAGTCTAGTAGATATAAAGTCTTATAAACATATTCAATATAATATAAAGTATTTTTTAAAAGCAATAAAAGCATCATCTTTAAAAGCAATCACTCGTTATTTAAGTGTTTTTACAGAGTCAATATTTTATTTATATGATTCATTAACTTGGCAGAAAAAAATAAAGGAGATTTCATTAAATGCTATAGATAATTGGGCTAATGATGTAGAAATTTCTATAAAAAAATATTTGGAGATGTTAAGAGATACTAATAAAGAAGAGATAATGGCTCTATTTAATCAACTTAGTGAAGAATTTAAAGAAGATGAAAAATTATTAGTAAATATAGAATTAGAAGAATTAGTTAAACTTAAAAAGCAAATAGAATTTTTACTTCATAAGTGTTTATATATGTCTATGAAAAAGTAGATTTATTAAATATTATAATATTAGGTAAAATAGGAGAAGAAAATTTTGTTGACTCCACCCTAAGGTAAGAGTTTATAATAAAAATAAATAAGAATTTATTTATTTTTAAGTAGTATTGATATTATAATAGTAACATTTACTTAAAATATATTATTAAGTTCAATTAAAATAGTATAGATAATCAGAGAGGAATGAATTATATGAAAAAAATACCTTTTTCACCACCAGATATAACAGAAGAAGAAATTCAAGCAGTGTCAAATGTATTAAGATCAGGATGGATTACATCAGGACCTCAACTTGCTAAATTTGAGGAAGAAATACAAAAATACTTAAAAGTAAATAAAGCATTAGCATTAAATAGTGCAACAGCTGCGATGGAATTGGTACTTAAAGTATTTGATATAAAAGAAGGAGATGAAATAATAACAACTCCTTATACTTATACAGCAACTTCAAGTTCAGGAATACATAGAGGAGCTAAACCAGTATATGTGGATGTTAAAAAAGATACTTTTGAAATGGATATAGATAAAGTTGCAGAAAAAATTACAGATAAAACAAAAGCAATTATGCCAGTAGATATAGCTGGAGTTCCTTTTGACTATGATGCACTAAAAAAAGTTTTAAAAGATATGAATAGAGAAGATATTATCATACTTTGTGATTCAGCACATTCTTTTGGTGCTAAATATAAAGGAGAACCAGTTGGCTCTCAATGTGATTTCCATTCATTCTCATTCCATGCAGTTAAAAACTTAACTACAGGAGAGGGTGGTGCAGTTACTTTTAATGATAACAACTTTAGAGGACATGAAAATTTACAACAATATATGAGATTTACAGCTATGCATGGTCAATCAAAAGATGCTTTAAGCAAACTTAAAGCTGGAGCATGGGAATATGATATCATTAATGATGGACTTAAATGTAATTTAACAGATATAGGTGCAGCAATTGGGTTAGTGCAACTTAAAAGATATGAAGGTATGTTAGAAAAAAGAAGACAAATATTTAAAACATATACAGAGATTTTATCTAAAGAAGATTTTTCTATAATTCCATTTACTAAAGATGACAATGGTACTGAAACATCATATCATCTATATCTTTATAGAGTTAAGGGGTTTAATGAAGAAAAGAGAAATGCAGCTATTCAAATGTTAGCTGAAAAAGGAATAGCAACTAATGTTCATTATAAGCCACTTCCAATGCTAACACTTTACAAAAATCTTGGATATGATATTAAAGATTATCCAAATGCATATAATCAATATGAAAATGAAATTACTCTTCCAGTGTATACTACATTATCATTAGAAGACGCTGAATATGTAGCAAAAGAAGTTGTAAAAGTAATTAAAGAATTATTATAGTATTAAAACATAGCTTTAAAAATTAATTAGTTTTTTTAATAAAGTAATATTATATTATGAGGGATATCGAAATAATTAAAGATTATTTTTGATATCCCTCTATTAATTTATATAACTTTTAATTTAAATAGATATTCAAAGTTATGTGTATCATCCAAAATTACTTTAAAAAATAATTATAAGTACCTTTTTCATTAGGGGCATTAAATTGATAAAGAATATTTTCTAGTACAATTTAAACATATATATTCTACTTTGTTAATTTTTATATAATATTATATAACTCTTACTTTTATATGACTATTTAATTATAACTCTATTTTAAGTGAATGTTTATATTTTAGTATAAGGGCGAACTGGCATTGGAATTTATTTTTTAGAATTGTTAATGAAGATTTGTCAAATTAATTGCTTGTCAACAATCTTTGATTGGGAGCATGCATTAATTGGACTAAGATTCATTTTACAATTCTTAAAGTAAATTCCTCTGTCCATGAGCTTTATAGTAAAATATAAACAAGATACTCTATTATATAAAAATTGTATTGACTCTACCCTAAGGTAAGGGATTAAAATGAATTTATTAGGAGGGATAGTTATTGAAAATTGGTGAGTTTGCAAAAAAGTCAGGAGTAACTGTAAAGACTTTGCTTCATTATGATAAAATAGGCCTTCTTAAGCCATCAAAAAAAACTGATTGTGGGTATAGAATTTATTGTGAAGATGATTTTTTAAAACTTCAGCAGATTACTACTTTAAAATTTATAGGATTGTCATTGACTGAAATAAGCCATATTCTACATGAGAGTGGAGAAAACTTAGAAAGCATGATAAGTATTCAAAAAAAAGCATTAGAGGAAAAGAAAAAACATATTGATTCAGTTATAGAGGTTTTTAATAAGGCACAAAATACAGCTAAAAAAAATGGATTTTTAGATGCTAATAATTTAATAGATATTATAAAGATAACCAATATGGAAAAAAGCGTAAAAGAACAATATAAGAGTGACAAGAATCTTAATTTGCGTAGTAACTTATATAGTTATAATATAAATAAAATTGATTGGGATGAATGGTGTTTTGATCAAATGGAATTTCCAAAGAATGCACGAATACTAGAATTAGGATGTGGTCCAGGAAAACTTTGGAGCAAAAATAGTAAAAAAATAGATAAGAGATTAAATATTACTTTATCTGATTTCTCTAAGAATATGTTAAAGATAGCAAAAGAAAAATTAAAGTATATAGATTATGAGTTTATATACAAAGAGATAAATGCAGAAGACATACCTTATGAGGCTGAAAGTTTTGACATAGTCATTGCACAACATATGATTTATTTTGTACCTAATATAGAAAAGGCATTATCAGAAATAAGAAGAGTTTTATCTCCAAATGGGAAATTTTATGTAACAGGAAATTCATATGATTCTATGAGGGAGCTTAATGAATTAATAGAGAGGTTTGCCCCCAATATAGGTCTTGATAATAATGGACTTTCATCTAGGTTTTCATTAGAAAATGGGGAAAAAATGTTAAAGAAGCACTTTAGTAAGGTAGAAGTAGAAACATTAGAAGGAAAAATAATAGTTGATGATCCTAAACCTGTAGTATCATATAAAGCTTCAACAATACAAGGAAGTTCGATACTCGTAGGCGAAACGAAAAAAGAATTTACAAATTACTTAGAAAACTATATTAAGAATAATGGAAATATATCAATAACAACAAAGACATGTATATTTAAAGCAACAAAATAGTTAAATTAAAGGGGGATGGGCAAATTATGAATATTCCATTAGTGGATTTAAAAGCTCAATATAAATCAATAAAAAATTATGCAGATAATAAAGTTAATGAAGTGCTTTCATCTGCAAGTTATATTATGGGGAAAGATGTAATAGAATTTGAAAAAGAAGCTCAGGATTATCTTGGGGTTAAACATGCAATATCAGTAGGAAATGGAACAGATGCGTTAGTTGTAGCACTTATGGCTTTAGGGATTGGTAAAGGTGATGAGGTTATAACTACACCATTTACATTTTTTGCAACTGCAGAAAGTATCTCATTTATAGGTGCAACACCAGTTTTTGTGGATGTAGAGAAGGATACATATAATATTGATCCATCAAAAATAGAAGAAAAGATAACTGAAAAAACAAAAGCAATTATGCCAGTTCATATATTTGGTCAACCAGCAAAAATGGATGAAATAAAAAAGATTGCTAAAAAACATAAACTAAAAGTTATAGAAGATGCAGCTCAAGCGTTTGGTTCAGAATACAAAGGAAAAAAAGTTGGAAGCATAGGTGATGTTGGATGCTTTTCATTTTTTCCAACAAAAAACCTTGGTTGTGCAGGTGATGGGGGAATGATAACAACATCTGATGATAACATAGCAACAATTGTAAAAGCCTTAAGAACTCATGGAAGTGGAGAAAATGGTCAAAAGGCATATAACTTATTAAATAATATAAATGAAGAAGTAAAAATCTCAGAAGACCATGATGATACAGTATATAATCCGTTAAAATATTATAATTATTTAATTGGATTTAATACAAGATTAGATACTATTCAAGCAGCACTTTTAAGAGTAAAAATGAATTATATAGATGAATGGAACAAAATTAGAAGAGAAAATGCTAGAATATATGATGAAAATTTAAAAGATACTTCCTTAACATTACCTGTAACAATAGATGAAGGAAAATCAGTATATAATATGTATGTAGTTCAATCAAATGATAGAGAAAAATTTGTTAATAGACTTAAAGAAAAGGGAATAAGTACAGGAATATATTATCCAGTTCCAATGCATCTTCAAAAAGTTTATAAAAATTTAGGATATAAAGAAGGGGATATGCCTGTAGCAGAATATCTATCACATAGAACATTTGCAATACCTGTTTTCCCAGAATTAACAAATGAACAAAAAGAGTATATAATATATTCAATTAAAGAAATTGATAAATAACATAAATAAAAAGAATGCTTGTCTCAAAAATGAAATTTGAATTAAGCATTCTTTTTATTTATAAAATTAATTTTTGTTTATACAAGATTATTTACTGTTTTTTTATTAGGTGGGTTTTTACTATTTATTGTTTCATTACTAATTTGTTTTTCATAATTTACTGTTTCAGTATTAACGTGTGTTTTAGTATTAATATCTTTATCTTTTTCTTTATTTTTTTTATTATCTAATTGTTCAGAAGCTATATCAGTTTTTAATTTAAGTCTTTCAGATGATTTATTTATTTTTCTAACTTCATTATTAATAGAAATATTAAGAGAGGCAAGACTCTTGCCTATTTGATTTAAACGTTTATTATTATAACTATTAGGATTATCATTAGGCTTAATATATTGAGCTTCTATTTTTTGTCTATTTTGGCTATCTTTAAACAAATGTATATTATCTTTTGAATGGCTAAATTTGATAAGTTCATTTAAACTAGCAGAAATTATAACATCATCTCGAACCTCATCCCCATTTTCTTTTTGTTTTTCTTCTTCAGCTTTTTTCTTTAACATTTTTTCTTGTTCTTCTTCAATTTCTTTTTGTTTTTGTTGAACTGAAATTTCCATTATTTGTTTATTAATTTCTTCTATACTTTTGTTAACTTCTTCAAGTTTATATTTTTTTTCATCTACATCCATATCTGTATTTGCCATTAGAACTTGTTTTTTTTCTAAAAGATTTTGATGTTGTTTTTGAAGATTTTCCATTAATTTATTTTGGTTATTTTTTTGATTAATTTTAAGACTAGCATTATTACTTTTAGTTTTTTCATTTGTATCATTATTTTCTAGTGTAATTTTCTTAGTGAAATTTGTATTTTTGCATTGAAATAAGTTTAAACTATTAGAATTTATATTTAAACTACTACTCATAATACTATATCCCTCCTTTTATAAAAATTATAAATAAATTTAATATAAAAACTACATTTACATTATTATCGTAACATATTTACAAAACTTTACTATAGTAGGTTTAAATATAAAAAATGCATATTTAAACCATAAAAATTATTTATAGTTAATAAAATTAAATAATTTTTATTGAATTTTAGACATACATATTAGTTATAAGTATTATTAGGAGCTAAATTTAATGAATTCAAGTGAATGTAATTTATATTATTTAGAAGACCATCCTAATTTTTTAGTAGAATACAGGGGGAATTTTAAAGAGCAAATAGACAAGGTATCATATGCCTGTGGAGATATAATTACTAAGACTATAGGAATTATTGCAGTACCATATAAATATTTAAATCAAATCATAATAGATGTTCCTGCTATTGTTTTTATTGACTTTAGAAGTTTCTTTATATTACAAAATATATCACCAATTGAAGTAGGAAATGTAATAGAAGTTAAGTCAAATCCTTATATACAATTAACTGGTAAAGGGGTTTTAATAGGAATCGTAGATACAGGAATAGATTATCTTAATCAAGAGTTTATAAGAGAAGATGGAACATCAAGGATAGTTAACATATGGGATCAAACAATTCAAAATTTAAATGATAAAACGTTATATATTGGAACTGTTTATACAAATAAAGAAATAAATGATGCAATAAATGCGTATAAAAATAATCAAGATCCATATCAAATTGTTCCATCAAAAGATGAGATAGGGCATGGAACTGAAATGGCAGGAATAATGGGTGCAAGAGGATATAGTAATGAAGTTCAAGGAATTGCAAATGATTGTGAATTTGTAGTTGTAAAACTTTTTGAATCTAGTAATTTTAAAAAGAGATTAAGAGAAAATGGAGTTAAAGATACTCCAGTTTATAATTCTTCAGAAGTTTTAACAGCAATAGAATACTTAAAAAATACTGCTTTAAAGTTAAATAAACCAATGGTTATATACTTAGGAGTGGGGAGTACTGAAGGAAGTCATGATGGGAATAATCTTATATCACGATATCTAACATCTATAGCAAGCGTAAGAGGATTAGCTTTAGTTGCTGGAGTTGGAAATGAAGGAGCAGCAGATGGACATGCCTCTGGATATGTTAAAAATATAGGAGATACTAAAAAAGTAGAACTAAATATACCAAAAGAGATGAAATATTTTTCTTTTCTTATATGGGTACAAAAACCAAGTAGAATGTCATTGAATGTAATTTCCCCAATTGGAGAAGAATCTGGATTTATTCAAAGCAAAAGAAATAGAACTTCAAATATAGATTTTATACTTTCAAAAACTAATATGATAGTTAGCTATCATAGTCCAGATCAATTTACAGGTCATCAAGTTATAGAACTTACATTTTTAGATATAAAACCTGGAATATGGCAATTTGTTTTAAGGGGTGAGTATATAACTCAAGGAAGATATGATATATGGCTTCCTCCAGAAAGTACATTACCTAAAAATACAAGATTTTTAACTCCGGATCCATTTTCAACATTGACAATTCCATCTACAGCAAGAAAAGTAGTTACTGTATCATATCATGGGATAATTGATGAATCATTAGTAGCTACTTCTGGAAGAGGATTTAATACAAATAATTTAATTAATCCAGATATATCTACAGTAGGTATTAATATTTTAACTACAAAAAATTTAGGAGGAACAACAGTTGTATCAGGAAGTTCAGCAGCAACGTCAATAGTAGCGGGGGTTTGTGCGCTTTTATTACAATGGGGAATTGTTGACGGAAATGATACAACTATGTATTCTACAAAACTTAGAAGTTATTTAATGTATGGAGCCAATAGAAAACCTATCTACAAATTTCCAAATAAAGAATTAGGCTATGGAACTCTTAATCTACTAAAAACTTTTAATGTTATGAGTAGAAAATATAGAAAAAATAATTTTATTGAATATTATGTTGGTAACTTGTTTATTAGATTGTCAGAGGAGGTGCATTTCAATTATGGAAAATAACTATGATATTGTACAAAATATTTTTTATGATATAAATTATAATCATTATATTATACAGTACCAAGGAGAGATTGATAAAAAGGCTTTAGAAGATGAAGGATATTATATAACTATAATTGATGATAAATATGCAATAATCTCATTTAATAAAGACATTAAGATTAATATTGATGAACCATTATTTTCAAGTATTGTATATATTAAACCGGTAGAAATATATACATTACAAGATATTTCTCCAATAGAAGCTACTCAAGTAAGAAGCTTACAATTGGATATGCCATTAAATTTAACTGGAAAAGGTGTTATTGTTGGGATAATAGATACAGGTATTGATTATTTAAATGATGAATTTATGACATCTGATGGGAAAACTCGGATCGATTGTATTTGGGATCAAACAATAAAATCATATAAAAAATATGATGAGTATCCTATGCCATATGGGGTTATATATACAAAAAATGAAATAGATGAGGCTATAAAAGAATATAGAGAGGGAAGATATCCTTATACAATAGTTCCAACTAAAGATGAAATAGGACATGGTACAAATATGAGTGGAATAATTGGAGCTACTGGAAAAAATCCGGATTTAAAAGGTGTTGCTCCTGAGTGCGAATTTGCAGTGGTAAAATTAATTGAAGATTATGCATATAAAACTCAATTTGATATAAAAGTTCCTGTTTTTAATATTACATCTATTTTTTCAGCAATAGAATTTTTATATGAATATGCTTTAAGAAAATCTAAGCCAATGGTTATATACCTTCCACTTGGGACAAATTCTGGAAATCATAAAGGAAATGGAATTTTACAAGAATATATTGAATCTGTTTCTAATAATAGAGGAATAGTTGTAGTAACTGGTACAGGAAATGAAAGAGATAGAGGTGAACATGTCTCAGGTAGTATTACAGAGGTGGATGGTATAAATACAGTAGAATTAGATGTGTCAGAACAACAAAAAAATTTATGGGTTGAGGTTTGGGTTGATTCTCCTAATATAATGACAATAGATATAGTATCACCATCAGGAGAAAATACAGGGATAGTTCCTGCCATAATTAATACAACTGAAACTTACGAATTTGTATTTGAAAAAACTTTAATAAAAATTAATTTTTATTTACCAGAAGAGAATACAGGGGATGAACTAATAAGAATTAGTTTTTATAATTTACATTCAGGAATATGGAAAATAAAATTAATTGCAAACTTAGTATTAGATGGAAAATATAATCTTTGGATTCCTCAATACGGAATAACAGTTGGAAATACTCACTTTAATCCGTCAGATCCTTTTGGAACACTGACAGGTCCAGGAGACTCAATTTCATCAATTACTGCTGCGGCATATAATCAAAATAATAACAATATAGTCAATTATTCAGGAATGGGATTTAATGATGACTATCTTAATAGAATAGATGTTGCAGCAGGAGGGGTAAATGCATTAACAGTAGCTCCAAATAATTCAGTTAGCATAGTAAATGGAACAAGTGTTTCAGCAGCAGTTCTTGCAGGAACTTGTGCTATATTATTTCAATGGGGAATTGTTGATGGAAATGAACCTCATATGTATTCCCAAACAATAAAAACTTATTTAACAAGAGGAACTGTAAAAAGAGCAGGAGATATATATCCTAATCCTCAATGGGGATATGGTATTTTAAATGTGTTGGGTATATTTAACAATATGATGTAGTCATTAAATAGAATTTGTACTATATACAATATATTAATAATTAAGCTTTGAAATATTGTATATAAATACAAATTTTGTTGTTAGTTAATTAAAAATAAATATATAAAAAATTGATAATATAAAAAAAATTTCTATTAATGGTTTATTAATTAATAGAAATTTTTAACGTTTAACATATATGGATATAAATAACTAATATATAATATATAAATTTAAAAATTCTACACATAATACATAATTTTTTAACAATACTATAAAATGATATAAAAATCTCAAATTACAAAATATAATATAAAACTATTAGTTTTATAATAGGAATAATAAATTAACTAATAGATAAAATTATTAATTTAGAAGATGATAAGTATTAAATGAATAAACTTAAGAAAGGTGGTAGATAAAATGAGAAAAATGAAGACAATGGACGGGAATACCGCTGCAGCACATATATCATATGGATTTACAGAGGTAGCTTCAATTTTCCCAATAACTCCATCATCTCCAATGGCAGAACATGTTGATGAATGGGTAGCACAAGGAAGAAAAAATATATTTGGTCAACCTGTAAAAGTTGTAGAAATGCAATCAGAAGCTGGTGCAGCTGGTGCACTTCATGGTTCTCTTCAAGCGGGAGCATTAACAACAACTTATACAGCTTCTCAAGGATTATTACTTATGATACCTAATATGTATAAGATAGCAGGTGAAAGATTACCTTGTGTTATACATGTATCAGCTAGAGCACTTGCAACATCTTCATTAAGTATATTTGGTGATCATCAAGACGTTATGGCTGTAAGACAAACTGGGTTTGCAATGCTTGCAGAAGGATCTGTTCAAGAAGTTATGGATTTATCAGGTGTAGCTCATTTAGCAACAATAAAAACTAGAATTCCATTTGTAAATTTCTTTGATGGTTTTAGAACTTCGCATGAGATACAAAAGATAGAAGTTATAGAACAAGATGAATTAGCTAATTTAGTTGATTATAATGCTATTGAAGAATTTAGAAAAAATTCGTTAAATCCAGATCATCCTGTGACAAGGGGAACTGCTCAAAATCCAGATATATATTTTCAAACTAGAGAATCTGTTAATAGATTTTATGATGATATTCCATCTACTGTAGAGGAATACATGAGTGAAATAACAAAGTTAACAGGTAGAGAATATCATTGCTTTGACTATTATGGAGCTGATGATGCAGATAGAATAATAATTGCTATGGGATCAGTAACAGAGACAATTGAAGAAACAGTAGATTATTTAAATGCCAATAAACAAAAAGTTGGTCTTGTAAAAGTTAGATTATATAGACCATTTTCAATGGAAAGATTATTAAAGGTTATACCTAAAACAGTAAAAAGAATTGCAGTTTTAGATAAAACTAAAGAACCGGGATCTATTGGAGAACCCCTATATTTAGATGTTGTTAGAACTTTTCAAAATCAAAATGAAGCTCCAATAATAGTAGGTGGAAGATTTGGTTTGGGTTCAAAAGATCCAAATCCATCGCATATAGCATCAGTTTATGAAAATTTAATTAAAGATGAACCTAAAAATGGATTTACAATAGGAATTATTGATGATGTAACTAATACATCCTTAAAAGAAGCAGAGAATATAGATGCAACTCCTGAAGGAACTACAGCTTGTAAATTCTGGGGATTGGGATCTGATGGTACAGTGGGTGCTAATAAGAGTGCAATAAAAATAATTGGAGATCATACTGATATGTATGCTCAAGGATATTTTTCATATGATTCTAAAAAATCTGGTGGAATAACAGTTTCTCATTTAAGATTTGGTAAAAAGCCTATTAAATCTCCTTACTTAATAGATAAGGCGGATTTTGTAGCATGTCATAATCAATCTTATGTATACAAATATGATATATTAGAAGGCTTAAAGAGAGAAAGTAAATTTTTATTAAATACTATTTGGACTTCAAAGGAATTAGAAGACAGATTACCAGCTAAAATGAAAAGGTTTATTGCACAAAATAATATAGAATTTTATACATTAAATGCTGTTAAAATAGCACAAGAAATTGGTCTTGGTGGAAGAATAAATATGATAATGCAGGCAGCATTCTTTAAAATAGCTAATATAATTCCAATAGAGGATGCAATAAAATATTTAAAGCAAGCAGTTGTTAACTCATATGGTAAAAAAGGCGAAAAAATAGTTAATATGAATAATGCTGCAATTGATGCTGGCGTTGAAGCAATAGTAAAGATAGATGTACCTGCTTCTTGGAAAGTAGCTCAAGATGAAAAATTAGAAGAACTTAAAGATGTACCTGAATTTATAAAAGATATTGTTTATCCTATAAGTAAAGAAGCTGGACATTCACTAAAAGTTTCAACATTTGTAAAAAATAAAATGGAAGATGGTACATTTATGCACGGAACATCAGCTTATGAAAAGAGAGGGATAGCAGTAAATGTACCAGAATGGGATTTAGAAAAATGTATACAATGTAATCAATGTTCATATGTATGTCCACATGCAACGATAAGACCATTTTTATTAAATGAAAAAGAAAAAAGTAATTCTCCAAGTTCTATGAAATTAGTTCAACCTAAAGGCTTAAAAAGTGATGAAAAGTTATATTATACAATTAGTATTACTCCGCTAGATTGTACTGGTTGCGGAAATTGTGCAGAAATTTGTCCAGCACCAGGAAAAGCTTTAATTATGAAACCACAAGATTCTCAACATGAACAAATTGAGGCTTGGAATTATGCAGTTGAAAAGGTAGAAAATAAAAATCCTATGAATAAAAATACAGTTAAAGGAAGTCAATTTGAGCAACCATTACTTCAATATTCAGGTGCTTGTGCTGGATGTGGAGAAACTCCATATGCTAAACTTATAACTCAACTTTTTGGAGATAGAATGATGATAGCAAATGCTACAGGATGTTCATCAATTTGGGCTGGATCAGTACCATCAAGTGCATATACAATTAATCATAAAGGTCATGGACCAGCTTGGGCTAATTCATTATTTGAAGATAATGCAGAATTTGGATTCGGAATGTATTTAGGAGTTGAATCAATAAGAGAAAGAATAGCAGGCAATATTAGAAAAGCAATTGAATCTGATTTATCAGATTCAGCCAAAGATGTTTTAAAAGAATGGTTAGAAAATAAAGATAATGGAGAAGGTACAAGAGATAGAGCAAATAGAGTAGTAGAAGTACTTGAAAATGAAAATAATGAAATTTCAAAAGTAATATTAAAAGATAAAGAATTTTTAGTTAAAAGATCACAATGGATATTTGGTGGAGATGGATGGGCCTACGATATAGGATATGGTGGACTTGACCATGTACTTGCATCTGGAGAAGATATAAATGTATTAGTATTTGATACTGAAATTTATTCTAATACTGGAGGGCAATCATCAAAATCTACGCCAAAAGCAGCCATAGCAAAATTTGCTGCATCTGGTAAAAGGACTAAAAAGAAAGACTTAGGAATGATGGCTATGAGTTATGGGTATGTGTATGTTGCTCAGATTTCTATGGGAGCAGATAAAAATCAAGCTCTTAAAGCGATAGCTGAAGCAGAAGCATATAAGGGACCATCATTAATAATAGCTTACTCTACTTGTATTAATCATGGAATAAAAATAGGAATGTCTAACTCTCAAGAAGAAGAAAGAAAAGCTGTAGAATGTGGATACTGGCATCTTTACAGATACAATCCAACATTAAAAGGAACAAAAAATCCATTTTCTTTAGATTCAAAAGAGCCTAAGAGAGAGTTTAAAGAATTCTTAATGGGAGAAGTAAGATATGCATCACTTTCTAAAGCATTCCCAGAAATAGCTGAAGAATTATTTAAAAAGACAGAAGAAGATGCAAATGAAAGATATAATAATTATAAAAAATTATCTGAAGGAGAATAATTAAATCTTATTCATTTAAAGGAGTACTATAGGAAAGCAATATTATTATAGTACTTCTTTTTATAAAAAATATATATTATTATTTAAAAAGTATACTAAAAATAAGTTAAATAAATATATAAAGCAGAATATTAAAGAAAGCATTTTAAAAAGTAAATAATGCTATGTTAAGAATAAAAATAAAACTAAAAACATATAGCACATTGCTAAAATGTTAATAATACTGAATTATATTAAAAAAATGATAAATTATACCTAAGTTTTTTGTGAAATAATCAGATAATTTAAATTAGAAGTTGAATAATCAAAAAAAATAGATATAGTTTAATTTAATAAGTTTTTTTGAATGTTGAAAAAAATCTAAAATATGATAGGATAAAAACAAGGATTTTGATGTGATAAATTTAAATATATGAAAATGATTTTACAAAAAATTATATTTAAATTTACACATATATCCAAATAAGGTTAAACGAAGGAGAGAGAACTAATGAAGAGAGTGTTTTTTAAAAGAACCTTAGGAGCAGTAGTAGCAGCAGTTACAATAACTACTCTATCACCATTAGGAATATCTGCAGCCGTGAAACAACCTATTAATAATTTAAGTCAATTAAACCAAACTAATTGTATATGGTATTATATTGATTCAAATGGAAAAATACAAATAGGAAATCCTAAAATAAAAGATAGATTTGTATATAATAAGAATTTTGATTGGTTAAATTGTATTGCCAATATTACTGATTCTAATACTGCTAACCTTGCAGTGAACCCTAATAATGTAATAAATGAGAATAATCCAGGAATTAATGGTAGTTCAAATGGAGCAGGTAATATAGTGACTCCAGAAAAACCAGGGATAAATGGAGATGGAGCAGGTAATATAGTAACTCCAGAAAAACCAGGAATAAATGGTGATGGAACGGAAAATATAGTTACACCAGAAAAACCAGGAATAAATGGTGATGGAACAGGAAATGTAGTTACACCAAATAAACCAGAGACTAATCAAAGTTCAAATGGAACAGGAAATACAGTTACTACACCAAATAAATCAGAAAATCAAGATACTACAACTACAAATACAACCACTGTAAATATAAATGGATTAGCTACATTACCGCAAAAATATACTATTAGTATACAATCTAGTGCTGAAAATAAGATCTTAGAATTAATGAATCAAAAAAGAGTGGCAGCAGGATTAAAACCATTAAGTATGGATAATACCTTATTACAAGTAGCTAGATATAAAAGTAACCATATGATTCAATACAATTATTTTGATCATATAAATCCAGATGGAACTAAATGGACAAATTGGTTACAAGCAATAGGGTATAAATACACTGCTACAGCAGAAAATATAGCATATAACACTTATGATCCTGTTGAATTATTTAATCAATGGTGGAATTCTGAAGGTCATAGAAAAAATATGATGAGTCCTTCTTATACTAAAGTTGGTGTAGGAGTAATTTATGCAAAAGATAATAAGAAATATATGGGTACACAAACATTCTCAAACTAGTAAGCTTTGAGAGTCAGTTAATAAAAATTAGTCTTATAAATTAACGATTAATAAAAACGGTAAGTAGTTGTTACTATTTACCGTTTTTATTTGCTATGTTTTAAGTGAATGTTGTATATTTTAAGTAAATTAAACATATATGAATAACTTATATAAAATGTAGTTTAGAAAATTAGATGTATAAAATCTAAGTAAATATTATATATGAAATAATAACTATTAAAATAATATACACATATTTATTATTCTTACATATTATAACAAAGGAAGAATGTTTGATAATATATATTAAATTTTATATAAGTACAGCAATAAAATTTATACAAAATATAAATTAAAAGTATGAAAATATTAAATTAAATGGAGAAGATTGATATGGAAAATAGTACTGAATGGAATAATCATAAGTATGTAAGAAAACATGATAAGGAGGTGCTTAATGAAGCATTAAAAGGATATGTAGGTACTACGTTTACCCCTATAGCTGTTAAAAGTCAAGTATCTAATGGAACAAATTATATATTTATATGTGGAGCAGTAACTATAAAACCAAAGAATAAAATTGATTTTGTAGAAGTACATGTTAATGTTCCTAAGACAGGTGAGGCACAATTAACAAGAATAGAAAAGATAAAATAGCTTTATTAATTATAATAAATATAAATTTACGTAGTAGAGTTATTCTTAGTACTATTTAGATGAAATTTTTTTCATTTAAATAGTACTTTTTTATAGTAGAAAAATATTTAAAATATATTTTATTTTTTAATATTATATAAAGTATTAAAAAGTTCTAGTTAATATTATTAAGCATAAATTAAAATAGGAAGTCTATATAAATAATTCATAATGTTTATTAAGATATTTAGTAGATATTATATAAAATAATTATTTTATATCATCATGTTAAAAAGGAGGTTGAATTAATGGATTTTATGCAATATATAACAGAAAATGCTTTAATATTAATTCCTGCACTATATATAGTAGGATTAGTTATAAAAAATACAGAAAGCATTTCAGATAAATATATACCACTTATTTTATTGTTTCTTGGAGTAATAGGAGCAATATTGCTTATAGATTTTACTATAGAAGCTGTTATTCAAGGAATTCTAGTTACAGGAGCAACGGTATACACAAATCAATTATTTAAGCAGTCTAAAAAAGATAGTTAATATGGATAGGGGTTCTTAGTTTGAGATAGAGAAAAGCTTAATCTGAAACTAAGAACTTTATTTATTTGATATATAGTATACTTAGACTTTTTAATAGACATACATTTAGGTATAACAATTTATAAAGTTTATAAATTATAATAATTTAGTTATTATGGTAAAATGGTTTTAGGTTTTATGATTAGTTATTATGAATATAGGTTAATAATTAATATATATATAAGTTTCAATAAAGTTTGCTTACGAATATAAATCTTAAAATAGTTATAATTGATTTATTTGTAAATAAAGTAAAGAATTTATATAAAAAATTTATGCTATATACGTTTCTAACGAGATATCATTAAGTTAGGATATAATATTTTATACAAAGATTATAAGAGTAATAACTTAATTTGAACATAAATAGAGAGATTAAAAGATTAAGGAGAATATATTTAAATGAAAAGTAAAGAACTAGATATTTTAGAGAAATATTATGGATATAAATCTTTTAGAAAAGGACAAGAAAATATCATTTCAAAAATTGTAGATGGAAATGATGTATTGGCTATAATGCCAACAGGTGGTGGTAAATCAATATGTTATCAAATACCTGCACTTATGTTTGAAGGATTAACAATAGTTATTTCTCCACTTATTTCTTTAATGAAAGATCAGGTAGATGCATTGAAAGATATGGGGATAGAAGGAGAATTTATAAATAGTTCTATAAATGCATCTGAAGAGTTAAAGATTATAAATAATATAAAAGAAGGAAAATGTAAGATATTATATATAGCACCAGAAAGATTAGAATCACATAATTTTTTAAATGTTATATCTAATTGTAATATATCTCAAATAGCTATCGATGAAGCACATTGTATTTCTCAGTGGGGACATGACTTTAGAACAAGTTATACAAAGGTAGCAGGATTTATTAGATTACTAAAAAAACGTCCTATAATTACTGCTTTTACGGCAACAGCATCAGAAGAAGTTAGAGAAGATATTGTAAAGTTATTAGATTTAGATAATCCCCAAATTTTTATTACTGGCTTTGATAGAGAAAATTTATTTATAAATGTAATAAAATCTGGAGATAAGAAGTTATATTTGCATAATTATATGACTAATAATAAAGATTCTTCTGGAATAATTTATGCAGCAACTAGAAAAGAAGTCGATCATATATATGAAGAATTATTGTCTAATGGCTATTCAGTTACTAAATATCATGCAGGACTTTCAGAGAATATTAGAAAGCAAAATCAAGAGGATTTTATATATGATAGAGCTAATATTATGGTTGCAACAAATGCATTTGGTATGGGAATAGATAAGCCTAACATAAGATTTGTAATACATTATAATATGCCTAAGAATATAGAAGGTTATTATCAAGAGATAGGTAGAGCTGGAAGAGATGGAGAAAAAAGTGAGTGTATTTTATTATTTTCTCCTCAAGACGTTCAAATACAAAAGTATTTAATAGAGCAATCAATTGAAAATTTTGAAAGAAAGAATAATCAATATAAAAAACTTAATGAAATGACTGATTTTGTTTATAGCAATGAATGTTATAGGAAATATATATTAGATTACTTTGGAGAAGTTTATGATCATAATTGTGATAATTGCAGTAATTGTTTAAATGAAGGAGAAATAGTAGATAAGACAATAGATGCTCAAAAAGTACTTTCATGTATATATAGAATGAAAAATAAATTTGGATCAGGTATGCTTGTTGATGTTCTTAGGGGATCAAAAAATAAAAAAGTTATTCAATTTAAATTCAATGAACTTTCAACTTATGGAATAATGAAAGATTATTCAAGTGAAGAACTTAAAAATTTTATAAATACTTTAATTTCGCATAGGTATATTTCTGTTGTTAATGGGACATATCCTGTTTTAGGTTTAAATCAAAGATCAATGAAAGTATTAAAATCAGAAGAAAAGGTTGAATTTAAAGAATTTAAGCTAGAGAAGAAAGTTAGAGAAGATAATCAATTGTTTGAAATTCTTAAAGAAATAAGAAAAGAGATTTCAGTGCAAAATGGAGTGCCTCCTTATGTGGTTTTTGGAGATGCAACACTAAAAGAAATGACAATAAAATATCCAATAAATAAAGAAGAAATGCTTAATATATCTGGAGTGGGAGAAGTAAAGTATAAAAAATATGGAGAAGATTTTGAGAATGCAATAAAGAACTTTGTAAAAGAAAATAACATTGAGTTATCTGATCAAACAAAAGAAAAAGAAGAAGCAATAATAGAAAATATTTATTTAGATATAAATACTAATAAAGAATTATTTGATAAATTAAATGAAGTTAGATATGAATTTGCTAAAAAAGAAAATACAATTCCTAAAATGATAATATCTAAAAGTTCACTTAAAGAAATAAGCGGAAGATATCCTATGAATATAGAACAGTTCAAAGACATAAGTGGAATTGGTCCAAAAAAAATTTCATCATATGGAGAAAAATTAATCTCAGTAGTTAATGAGTATGTTTTAGAAAATAATATAGAAATAAATTGGGTTGACAAGAAAAAAAGAAAAGTTATTATAGATGGGGAACATAGAGAAATTAATCAAATTGCTTTAGATATGCTTAAAGAAGGTAAAGATTTAGAAGATATATGTGACGAGATAGAAGTATCAATTTCAACTATTTTAGGGTATATAACAGATTATATTAAGGAATTTGGAGAATATGATTTTAATGTAAGTTTAGAAAAGTTTTATAATGAAGAAGAGGAAGCTTTAATAAGCGAAGTATGTGAAAAATTAGGATATGATAAGGTGAGTGTAATAAAGAAGAATCTTCCATCATATATAAAGTATGAAGCAATAAGAGCAGTAATTTTAAATAAATATTTTTTAGAAAAATAAAGCAATAGGGTGGAATTTATTATGAATATTTTTAGTAAACTATTATATTTAACCATGTTGAAAGTTTCAAAAAAAATAGAAAAAGAGTTTGAATATAATACTAATAATATGAAACAAGTAAATAGAGATTTATTATTAAAAATTTTAAATAATAACATAAATACTGAATTCGGGAAAAAATATAGATTTAAAGAAATAAAATCTATAGAAGAATATAAACAAAATATTCCACTATGTACTTATGATGATTATAAAGAATATATAGAAAAAATAGCACAGGGTAAAAAAAATATTTTAACAACAGATAACGTATCTTATTTAGCTCGTACTTCAGGAACTACTGGAACTCAAAAATTGATACCAATAACTAATTTAGGAAAGAAAGTTGCATCAAAATATAATGGAATATTACCTCAAAAATTTATATATAACAATTTAAAAGATAAATGGAACTATGGAAAAGGGGTTATGATTACAGATATAATTGTAGGAACTTATACTAAAGCAGGTATTCCTATAAGTGCAGCTTCTTCGGGTGGAATGAAATCACTTAAAAATATAATTCCATTTATTTGGACATCACCTGTTGAAGTAATGGAATTAAAAGATAAGGAGTCAGCCTTTTATTTACATGCATTATTTGCATTAGTGGATAAAAATTTAATGTATATAAGTGGAATTTTTGTATCTACTATTTTAGATTTTTTCAGACTTATAGAAGAAAAACATGAATTGCTGATTGAAGATATAAGAAATGGAAAAATAAATGAAAAGATAATTATTGATGATGATATTAGAAAAAAACTTAACAAAAAGTTACATGCATCTAAAAAAAGAGCAGATGAATTAGAAAAAGAATTTTATAAAGGGTTTAATGGAATAGCTAAAAGAATTTGGCCATCAATAGCTTATATTGCATGTGTAACTGGAGCAAATTTTTCATTATATAATAGTAATGTTGAATTTTATATAGATAAACTACCAGTCTGTTCAATTGCATATGGTGCTAGTGAAGGAATGATAGGAATTAATCCTTATATTAATAAAATAGAGTATGTATTATTACCAGATTCATGTTATTTTGAATTTATAGATGTAAAAGATATAGAGAAAAAGAATCCATATACGAGTAATATTGATGAAATTATTATAGGTAAAAGTTATGAAATAGTTATAACTAATTTAAATGGATTATATAGATATAGACTTGGAGACATTGTTAAAGTTGTAGGATTTTATAATAAGACTCCTAAAATAGAATTTTTATATAGAAAAAATCAGTTATTAAATATGGTATCTGAAAAAACTACAGAACAGCATTTAAGGTATGCAATAGATAAAACAGTTAATAAATTAAATTTAAAATTAGTAGATTATACTACTTGTCCAGACAATAATACTACACCAGGAAGATACATTATATATTTAGAACTTAGAAATTTTAATAATGAATATAATATTATGGAAATTGAGAAAAAATTAGATAGTGAACTTAAAAATGCTAATTTAGCATATGGAAGATTTAGAGATAACAATAGACTTGATCAATTAAAACTAGTTATTGTAGAAGAAGGAGCATTTAATAATTTGAAGGACAAGCTTGTAAAAAAAGGAGTATCAAGATCACAATTAAAGGTTCCAAGAGTTATTTCTAAAGATTATATAAAAGATAATATGTTGTTAAAAATATAGATTGATTTTATAAAAAATAACTGTTTTAGAAAGCTTTACGTTTTTAGAATAGTTATTTTTTGTTTTTAATAAAGTATAATTATTTAAAAATCTGCAAGTGAGTTATAGAATTTAAAAATAGAAGTGATGTTTTTAAAGAACAAAATAATTATAATGGATTTTACTTAAAGTTAAAGCAATTTATTTAGGTAATAATATAAAAATTAATAAATATATTTATAGAGTACTAATAAAATTAGAGGAGTGTTAATATTTTGGATCCCTATAAAATTTTAGGTGTAAATGAAGGTGCTTCAGAAGATGAAATTAAAGAAAAGTATGGAAAGATAGTAGAAGAATGTACTGAAATAGAGGAAGATGAATATTCTAAATCTATACTTAAGGACGCCAATATAGCATATGATGTACTTATTAATGGGAATTTGTATAAAGAAGTTAGAGGATTAATTGAAAAAAATAATTTTTTAGCTGCTGAAGCCAAATTAAATGTTGCAGATAATAGAAGTTCGGCAGAATGGAATTATCTTCAAGGTTTTATAGCTGTACAAAAAGGTTGGTTTGATACAGCTTTATCTTATTTAAAAACAGCAACTGAAATAGAACCTAATAATATGGAATATTTAAATAGTTTGAACAGACTTCAATCAAAAGTTATGGAATTTGCAGCCAATTATGCTAGAAAAAATAATGGAAATAAGAATAATAATTTTAATAATAATAATAACATGAATGCATGTGGAGGGGGAGGTGGAAATGGAGGGATGTGTTAATAAGGTAGGATAAAACTATTAGATAGATAAATTTACTTAAAACATAATTTAAAAATAAAAATATTAATATTGATATTAAATGAGTATTATGTTATGATAAATGAGCAGTTGGTACGTAAAGTGCTGATTATGGAGCTTAGAGTGTCCTTCGCCGGTCTCTAAGCTCCTTTTGATATATAAATTGTTTTGCTTAAGTAATCTAGGCTATATTTTAAGTAAATGTTGATATTTATAGTATAAAACTTCATGGACAAAACTTGATTTATGTTAGTCCACTATAATATCAATACTATTTTAAAATATAGTAATAATCTGAAAGGATTTGGTTATTTGAGCTTATTTAAGGTGGGTGAGAATTTTGAAGATATCAGATTTAGAATTGAAATTGCTTAAAAATATATCTAGAGCAAGTTTAATAAAAGGAAGAAAGATATTAGAGAGTAATCGAATAATTAGAGTAAGTGGGAAAAATATCAATGGGATTTATAATTTATATGGAAAAATAAAATGTGATAGCAATATAATTAATTATAATCCTCATTTAAGGATAGATTTAAAAAGTGGAAAGATTTTATTAACTAAATGTGAATGCTTTAATTTAGAATTAGAGGATAATTGTAACAGTATATTTATTTGTGAACATTTAGCTTCTATAATTATAAAATTTTTTGATAAAGCTAAAAAGCAAATCGAATTAAAGAATAGATATATCAAAGAACAAAGTAAAAAGGATTTAAGCAATAATTTAATTGATTATATAACAAAGGAAAATAGAGATAAAAAACAATTAGAGATAGATGTAGCTTTAAAAGAAGTAAAAGATAAGAGTAGAGATTATTTTGAGGCTAGTTTTTTTGTTGGAATTACAACTAAGAATTTAATAAATATTAAAGAATTTATAGAATGTGTCATAAATAGAAAGAACTTTTATATAGGAAAAGGGCTTAATTATAATTATAAGAATCATTATTTTAATGAAGAAGATGAAAACTTAATTAATTTTATAGAAGAATATTTATCAATTTGTAAAAATGATTTTAAAGGAGATGCTATAAAGATATTTCCTGAAAATTTAAGAAGTTTTTTAAATATTATAAGTGGAAAGAAAATTAAGTTTAAATATGATTATCAAAGTTATTTATGTGATATAAAAAAGACTAATTTACCAATAAGTTTTACTTTAAAGAAAATAAAAGATAATTATGTGTTAAGAACTAAAAAAATATTTCCGATTCCACTTAATAATAAAATGAATGTGTTTTTATATGATAGAGAAATATATATTTCTCCTATAAATCACCTTAAAGCCTATAGTAAACTTTATAAAGAATTTAAAGAAAATAAAGAAATTAGAATTTATCAAGATGTTGATATAGAAAAACTTAATAATTTAATTTTGTTATTAGATGAAATATCAACTGAATTTAATATTGATCAAGATATTATTAATGATTTGGATAAATTAATAGATTTTAAGTTTAACTTTTCAAAGAAATTAGATAAAAAAAATTGTGAAGTTAAGATAATAAAAAATAAAGAAGAGATAGATTATAGTGATGAAAGATTGATATTTGATAGAATATTTAAAATGTCTAGAAAAATTAAAAATATTGAAAGAGAATTAAATAAATATAGATTTTACTATATAGATAGAAAGTTTATATTTCAAGGAAATGATGATGAATACTATGAATTTTTAAAATCTGGAATAAATCATATAAAGAAAATAGGAGAAATTAATGATTTAAAAGAAATGAAGGATTTTAAATTATATAATAGTGCTGATATTAAATATTTTTTTAATAAGGATAAAGAAGAGAATGTTAAATTTTCATTCTTATTAAGTGATTTAAGCAATAAAGATTTAAATACAATATATAATGCTTGGAAAGAAAAGAGAACTTATATTAAATTAGAGGATGGTAGTTTCGTTAATTTAGAAGATGAGGAAGTATTGAATTTTTTAAGATTAATAGAAAACTTAAATATAGATTTAATTAAAGAAGATGATTCATATTTAATTGATGAAAATAAATTATATTATTTAAATGAAAAATTAAACAAAGAAGGACTTAATATTAAAGGAAAAGAAGTTCTTAATGAAGTTTTAGATAAGTTAAATTACATAAATAAAGAAGAATTTAGAGTTCCTAAGAATCTTAAAGCTTCTTTAAGAGAATATCAAACAAACGGATATAAGTGGCTTAAAAGTTTAAGTTATTTAGGATTCGGAGGAATACTTAGTGATGAAATGGGATTGGGTAAGACTATACAAATAATTGCATTTTTACTTTCAGAATCAAATACAAGATCTTTAGTTATAACTCCAACCTCTTTAATCTATAATTGGTATGAAGAATTTAGGAAGTTTGCACCGAGTTTAAAGATAGGAATTGTACATGGAGAGTTAAAAAATAGAACTAAGGTATTAGAGGATATTAAAAAATATGATGTTTTAATTACAACATATGGAACATTAAGAAATGATTGTTTAAAATATGAAAATATAAAATTTGATAATTTAATTATAGATGAAGCTCAAAATATAAATAATCCTAAAGCTAAGGTAACAGAAGCAGTTAAAAGTATAGATGCTAAAATAAAATTTGCTTTAACAGGAACCCCTGTAGAAAATAATTTAATTGATTTATGGTCTTTATTTGATTTTATAATGCCAGGATATCTTTTTACTAAAGAAGTGTTTTCTAAAAAATTTATCAATAAAGAAGAAAAATCTAAACAAGAATTAAGAATAATGATAAAACCTTATATATTAAGAAGATTAAAAAGTGATGTTATAAAAGAATTGCCTGATAAAATAGAAAATAAATTTTTTGTAGAAATGACAACAGATCAAAAGAAAATATATAAAATTTATATTAAAGATATACAAAATAAATTAAAGCAAATAGAAAATAGTAATAATAGAATAACTATTTTTTCATATTTAACTAGACTTAGACAACTTTGTTTAGATCCATCACTTATTATCGAAGAATATAAAGGTGGAAGTGGAAAAATTAATGTAGCAAAGGAATTAATAAAAAAATCAATAGAAAATAATCATAAAATCCTACTATTTTCTCAATTTACATCCGTATTACATAAAGTTTGTGATGAACTTAAAAATGAAAAGATTGAATATCTTTATTTAGATGGTTCAACAACTTCAAAAGAAAGAATTAAGCTTGTAGAAGAATTTAATAATAACGAGAAATTAAAGATATTTTTAATTTCTCTAAAAGCTGGAGGGACAGGTCTTAATTTAACATCAGCAGATATGGTAATACATTTTGACCCTTGGTGGAATCCAGCCATAGAAGAACAAGCTACTGATAGAGCTCATAGAATAGGACAGAGAAATGTAGTTCAAGTAATAAAATTAATAACCAAAGAAAGTATAGAAGAGAAGATATTATTACTTCAAGATGATAAAAAAGCCTTAATAGAAGATATAATAACTGGAGAACTAAAAGAGGAAAGATTAATAAACAAGCTAGGTAGAGAGGAACTCTTGGACTTATTAATGATATAATTAAGAATTAAACTCTAGTGTCACATTTAGACACATTCAAAAAATAATAGAGCAGTATGCTAGTCTATTTTGTGTGATACTGCGTCAGCAAATTTAGCTAATAGCTCGTTATTAACTAAAATTACTTTCTTGTCTGACTCAAAATATACAACGCCTCTTTGAGCTATTATTTTATATCATGTGCTTTATTGAAAATCATATCCATTAATACAATATAAATAAAGAATGTATAAATTACTAAAATATAAATATACTAAAAAATTTAGAAAAAAATATTTATATCTAATTTTTTAATGTAACCACTTTTATGTTTGGACATATGATGTAATATAAATATTAAATAAATTTATATTTATTATAATCTTTCAAGAGGAGGAAAATTTATGTCCATTAATTTTAAAAAATTTTCACCACGTCCTGGTCTTGTAAATAAACAAGGACGTTTACCAGATCCTTCAGAATTAGTTTGTATTGAAGTACCTAAAATATTTGATCAATGCTTAATAAAAAGATGTCTTGTATATGGTGAAGGCCCTGATACAAATACAACAGATTGCGAATTGAGAAGCAATCCATTAATAGATCCCAAAAGATACATTAGGAGTAGAGACTTCAATATAAAGTTGATCTCCGTTGATAAGATTCCACTTAAAGGAAAACGTGGTTTTAAAAAAATAATTATTTCTTACATGATTTCTTTCTATGCAGATTATATTGACTGTAATGGTGTAAATAAAAGTGAATTGTTTGAAATTAATAGAACAGATATAATTGGAAAGTTCTATTGTCCTGATTCTATAGCTCAAATTTCTGCTAGCTTTGTACCAGTTCAACATGCTAAAGATTTAGATTCTAATATAATAAAACTTGAAATGGTTGCGGATGCTTTAGATGGTGAATTATTACAAGATGAAAGAGGTAACGATGTTTTAGATATCACTTTAGGTTACTACATTATTGTAAAATGTGAGCTTATTGTACAGCTTCTAATTCCTGCTTATGATTATTGTCCAATTCCAAAAGAACCATGTGAAGAAGATCCAGAAGAAGATCCATGTGAAAGATTTGAAAAAGCTCCAATTCCTAAGTTCTATCCAGATCAAAATTTAGATCCATTATTCATAGATTGTGATAATAATGATGGAGATGATGAGTAGAATAAGATTATCCATATAAGAGGATTTAATTACCTAAAGTTTGTGCAAATATAAATTTTACATTTACGCGTTGTGCTAGTATTTAAAAATGTATTTTAAATAATTATAAATACATTAGTGATAAGATAATTTTATAAAAATTTGTTTCATTTTATTAAACATTACTTATAAGAAATATTAGGTAGTGAAATTATATCATGCAAATTATCAGTTAATACAAAGAAAACTGTAAAATAATCCTTTGAATTATTAAATTTTTCAGTAGTATAATAAGTGAACTCTAGCAGTTTAATTATCCTCCTTATTATTGATTTTTACTTAATTTAATTATGATTTGGCTTATTGAATTTTGTTGGAGTTTTTTTGTGAAAATTAGCTGGCACAACGTATAAATTTAATAAGGAGTTTTATATGATTTATTTAGATAATGCAGCAACATCTTTTCCAAAACCATCACAAGTTTATGAAGAAGTACTAAATTGTATGAAAAATTATGCTGCTAATCCGGGAAGAGGTTCTTATGAGATATCTATAAGAGCAGCTCTAAAAATAATGGAAACAAGAGAAGAAATATGTCAATTATTTAATATTCCTAGTCCATTTAACTTAATTTTTACATGTAATGCAACAGAAGCCTTAAATATAGGAATTAAAGGCGTTTTAAAAAGGGGAGATCATGTTATTAGTACAGTGATTGAACATAATTCTGTTTTAAGACCACTTTATTCATTAAGTGAAGATGGGGTTGAAGTTACTTTGGTAAGTGTAGATAAAGCAGGATATGTTAATATCAATGATATTAAGGAAGAGATTAAGGAAAACACCAAGATGATTATTATCAATCATGTTTCTAATGTATTAGGGAGTATTCAGGATATTAAAAATATCGGAAAGCTTTCAAAGTCAAAAGGAATTATATTTATGGTAGATGCATCTCAAAGTGCTGGAGTTATTCCTATTGATGTGGAACATGATAATATTGATTTATTAGCATTTTCAGGACATAAAGGATTATTAGGACCACAAGGAACAGGAGGATTATTTATACGAAGTGGTATAAAACTAAAAAATTTTAGGGAAGGTGGAACAGGAAGTAATTCTCATTTTATAGTTCAACCAGATTTTATGCCAGATCAATTTGAAAGTGGGACATTAAATATTCCAGGGATTGCAGGGTTATGCGAAGGGATAAAATTTATTAAGAATATTGGAATAAGAACTATACAAAAATATGAAGAAGAATTAATATCATATTTATTGAAGGAATTAAAAAAGCTATCTTATATAAAAATTTATGGAAGTGATTCTGTAAAGCAAAGAAGCACAGCAATTTCATTTAATATAGAGGGGGTTGATGCCTCAATTGTTGGTGAACAATTGAATGAAGAGGGAATAGCTGTACGAACAGGGTATCATTGTGCACCGCTAATACATGATGTGATTGATACAGAATATGCGGGAACAGTTAGAGTTAGCCCAGGATACTTTAATACTTTGGATGATATAGATAAACTATTAGTGACAATAATGAAGATTTGTAAAATAAGATAAGGCACATTCAAAAATAATAGACTAGTATGCCTGTCTATTATTTTTGAATGTGCCTTATTTAAGACAAAGGATGTAGTACATATATAACTATATATGTAATAAAAATATTAGGATGTGAAAGTTATGAATTCTTATAATAATTCAAACTCTCCTTATCAGATTGATAATCCTGGTGAGTATGAAAGATATACAATGCTTGAATATATACTCAAACTACAAAACAGATCAGATGATTTAGATAATATAATTAATTTAATGAGTCCACCTGAAGATATAACCAATATTTGTAAGATGGGAGGGGCTAAGAATATTAAAGTAGCAGTAATTGGTGCAGGAGAGGCTGGATTAGCTGCTGCATTTGAACTTAGAAAAATAGGATGTAATGTTACTTTATTTGAAGCAAGCCAACGAATAGGGGGAAGAGTATACACTTATTACTTTGATAGAAATAGAAAGTACTATGGTGAATTAGGACCAATAAGTATACCAGTATCTCATTACACTACTTGGCATTATATAAATTTATTTAAACTTCATACAAGCCCTTTTGTAAATAATAATGACAATAATCTGTTTTATGTTAGAAATGAACGGGCAGTTAATGATGCTAAAGGTAAAAGTGTTGAAAATAATATATATCCTAAATTTAATTTAAGTGAAGTTGAAAAAAAGAAAGCATGGTATGAACTTTGCGAAAAGATATATGAAAAATATTTAAAATCTCTTTCAGCAGAATTGAGAAAGGAATTAATTCAAGTTAAAGCAGAATATTCAAAAAATATAGTAGAAATAGATAAGTTAAGCTATAGAAATGCATATGAGAATGTGGGTCTTAGTCAAGATGCCATATCAATGTTAGGGTATTTAGAAGGCAAAGAGCAATTTTTTGGTTTAAGTCTTACTGAAATGCTTCAGCAATATTATACAGTAGATCATGAATATACCTATCGCATTACTGATGGCATGATTAATTTACCTCATTCATTATATGAAGCACTTTGCGATAAAAACGAAGATGCTTATAAAGGTATTAGTAAAGAACAATTAGGAAAAATAGAAATAAAAATGGGCTTCCCTGTTAGAGGAATATATAATTCTTCTGCAAAAGATAAAGTTATACTTAAATATAAAGATTATAGAGATAATAAAGAAACATCTGAAGAATTTCATTATGTAATATGTGCTATACCATTTTCAAGTCTAAGGAGAATTGAAATAGGACCTCTTTTTACAACTAAGAAGGTGCAGGCCATCAATGAAATGAATTATGAGATAGCACATAAGATATATTTATATCTTAAGGAAAGATTTTGGGAAATGGGAAATGCATCAAAAAATATAATAGGAGGGAGTACCTATACAGATCTTCCTTTGGTTTCAATGTATTATCCTTCAGATCATGCAAAACCTGTAACTAGTAAATACGGTAAGTGGGTATTAAAACCTGGAGCAAGTCCAGAAGAAGCTGGGGTATTATTGGCTAGTTATAGTTGGGGTCAGGAAGCAGTGAGATTGGGAAATGAAAATCCAGAATTGCAAATTAATGATGTAATGAGATATATAGAAAAAGCTCATGGTCTTTCTCCACATTATCTAGATGATAAATTAATTGATTATAAGTCATTAATTTGGTCAGATGTACAGTATATATGGACAGCAGGAACATTATCAAGGCCAGGGGATAAGACACTTTTTTCATATGCTGTAACAGAACCAGAGATGGGGAATAAGGTGTTTTTTGCAGGAGAGCATATTTCACAGAAACATGTAAGTCAACAAGGAGCTCTTCAAAGTGGAATGATTGCTGCAAATGAAGTGGCAAAGCAAATAAGGGATAATTAAACTTTATAATAAGTAAATGTTTATATAAAAAAGACCTGCATTATATTGATGTAGGTCTTTAATGATTTAGAAGATAAATTATTAATTATAATAAAAGTATAAGTATGCGCAAATAAGTGGATTCGTATTGAATCCACTTTTTCTTTTTAGAATATTTAAATAATTATTTAGATAAATCTATTAAGAGTAAGATGCATGAAATTTATACATCAGGCTCTAAGAGTTCAGGTGCACCAAGTGTGTGTCACATTCACTCTGTGAGTACAAAATTTTATTTAATTGTAGCAGCAGTTATTTGAGTTACATGTTGCTATTGCTCCCAATGTTGTATTTCCAAGAGTAACACTACCCACAATAACAGTTGTATTAGTTGCAACTACTGTATAAGTGCAGCAATCATCGCCACAATTATCACAATCACAAACAAAGAATGCTAAAGGCAAGCTAATTATTGAACCAGTAGCAGCAGGAATTGATAATGTCCAGCTAGGTCCTACTGGAATAGGGTTAAGTTGATTTTTACAAAGCTTAAATACTTGGAAATTTATAGTTCCAGTAAAGTCCGCACTAATAGTTACATTACTTGCAAATTCAAGCTTGATGCATGGATCACACAAGCAAGACGTATTTAAAGTAAGAGAACTAATGGTAAAATTAGAAGTTCCTGTTGGAATGGCAGGGATTGTAGTTGAACTAGGGCAATTACATTTTATAATAGTTGGACATGGTTTCTTTTCTTTTCTACAATAACAATGATCATCATGTTTACAACGATCATGATCATCATAACAATAATTTTTTGACATTGAATTCATAAATGAACCCTCCCTTTAATTGGATAAATTTAATTAGGAATTACTATATGACCAATTAAGTCATAAGGTAATTCTTTTAATGCTTCTCCTATAGTATATGAGTCTTGTAGAAGAATGGTGATGACAATGAGCCAATTTCATTTTACTAATTATACCTTCAATCATTGTCATTGCAGTCTGGGAATAATGGGTCTAAATTTTGATCTGGATAGAATTTAGGAATTGGAGCTTTTTCAAATCTTTCGCATGGATCTTCTTCTGGATCTTCTTCACATGGTTCTTTTGGAATTGGACAATAATCATAAGCAGGAATTAGAAGCTGTACAATAAGCTCACATTTTACAATAATGTAGTAACCTAAAGTGATATCTAAAACATCGTTACCTCTTTCATCTTGTAATAATTCACCATCTAAAGCATCCGCAACCATTTCAAGTTTTATTATATTAGAATCTAAATCTTTAGCATGTTGAACTGGTACAAAGCTAGCAGAAATTTGAGCTATAGAATCAGGACAATAGAACTTTCCAATTATATCTGTTCTATTAATTTCAAAGAATTCACTTCGATTGACACCATTACAGTCAATATAATCTGAATAGAAAGAAATTTTATAAGAAATAACTATTTTTTTAAAACCTGGTTTTCCCTTAAGAGGAATTTTATCTACTGAAATTAATGTTAAATTAAAATCTCTACTATTAATATATCTTTTTGGATCTGTTAATGGATTGCTTCTTAATTCAGAATCTGTCGTATTCGTATCAGGACCTTCACCGTATACAAGACACCTTTTTATTAAGCACTGATCAAAGATTTTAGGTACTTCAATGCAG
The DNA here is from genome assembly GCF_019431045.1 of Clostridium weizhouense. Lineage (GTDB taxonomy): Bacteria > Bacillota > Clostridia > Clostridiales > Clostridiaceae > Clostridium > Clostridium weizhouense. The sequence goes on from NZ_JAHXPT010000008.1 coordinate 52,562, forward strand.
ACTAATTCAGAAGGGTCTGGTAAACATCCCTGTTTATTTACAAGACCAGGACGTGGTGAAAATTTCTTGAAGTTAATGGACATAAATTCTCCTCCTCTTCAAAAATTATAGTAAATATAAGTTTATTTATTACTTAATTAAAAGCTTCCTATAATAATTGTATGTTAGAAAATAAAAGTTGTGAAAATAAAAGCTTGACAAAAATAATTTTTTATTTTGCAAAAGGGAATAATAAGTTTTCACTAAAAATATAATTTTATAAAGGAGGGAGTGAAATGAGTAGTATATATCCATGGATATATGTTGATTATACAAATAATATATGGAAATTCTTTGAAAATGATAATAAAGAATTAGTTTACAAAATTATGTATGGAGAAGGAAAATGGACCAAAGAAAGACTTATTGATAAAGATGTACTAGGGTTTGCTGTATATGTTGAGCAAGATGAAACAATACATATAGTCTACAGCAATATTAAAGGAGAATTGAAATACTGTACCATGAAGGATAAGCGATGGGTAGGAAAGATTCTCTATAAAATGCAAATTGATGACTTTGAAATACAAAATTTAAAAGTTGAAATTAGTGGAGATAAGATGCATATCTTTTATTTATTAATAGGTAATGATGGCACTGAACATGGGGTGTTAATGCATTGCATATGGAATGGAAAAGAGACTAAAATTACTACATTGCAGGATATTATATTGCTACCTGATTTAAGAGAAAACTATTTAATAAACGTAAATGAAAATAATAGTATTGATGTATTTTTTATTACTGATGAAGGCGATGAGATATCCTTAAACTATTGCAGATTTGAAAATCTTAGATGGACTCCTGTAAAGATGCTTTATGGTATTCAAGGCGATGATATAGGATTTGACGTATTAAGAGATCAACAAGAGATTCATATACTAAATAAGTATAGAGAAGAATCTATGTATTTTCTTGATCACGTGTGTATAGATATCAGTGGAGATATTCAAAATTTCAGAGTTTATGAAAGTAATAATGACTTAGAGGAACCTCTATTATTTACTGAAAATAATAAGTTGTATTCTTGTTGGTTAGAGCAAGGTAAGATTTTCTACTCAGTTTTTAATGATAAAAAATGGAGTAGTACATTCTATTTTGATAGGGGAAATGAGCTTGTAGTAAGGCGATATAATTGTTTTATTTGTAGTGATGATAAGAGTTCAATTAAAGCAATAAGAGTTTATGGAACTAATGAATTAGATTTATGCTTACTTGTTCCAAGCTGGTTTGTATTAAATATTAAGGATTCATTGAAATATGAGGTAGATAAAGCTAACATAGATACACCATATGAAGAAAAAGCATTTCAAAGCTTAAAACTTGAATTATCTAGGATAACATCAGAAAAGAAAAACTTAGAAAGAAAAATTGATTCCTTAAAGATGCAATTACGAAAGAAGCAAAGATTTATGGAAGATTATGAAGAACAAATTGCTAGAATATTAGAACAAAAACACAAGGCGGAAGAGAATTATAATATATTCTTAGAATTGCAACAAAAGATACAAAAAGATTTGGAGGATACAAATCAGCAACTAGTAGAAGAAAGAGAGACTAACATAAGTATTAAAAATAAATTAAAAGAATTTAAAGAGGAAAATATATCAATTAAACAGCAAATTAAGATTATAAGTGAAGAAAAGAAAAAATTGTATGAAGAACTTGAACTTGAAAAGAATCAATCCATTATGGAGCGATTATTAAGAAGAAGATCAAGAGAAATATAGAGTCACTTCTAAGAATTTAGAGTATACAATATTAAAGTATAAATTCGTTATAATTCATATTCAAAAAAATATCACGTCTCTTTAGTCTACTAATTTCTTTCATATGCTTAAATTTAAAAATACACAAAATAGAGGTGGTTAACATAAAAATAGAAGATTATGATTATATAATGACATTTACTTCTCATAATAGAGCATTATATATATATCAACATTTATTTCAAAGAAATATTCAAGTTAAGCTTGTTAGTTCTCCTAATAAAATTAATATTAGCTGTACGCAAGCAGTAAAATTTAAAGAAATAGATAAGAAAGTAGTACAAGAGGAATTAAAGAAGAATAATATGTATCCTACTGCAGTATATAGAATTGTAAAAGAAGGAAAAAAAGAAAATTATGAATTAATTGAATAGATCTGGTTATCCAGGTCTTTTCATATTTTTATTGAATAATAAGAACTCATAAAGCATATCTTTTAGTATAAGTAATTAAGGGGGATGGCGACTTTATGATTGATAAAAGAGACAAGACAATTTATTATGTATCAAACGTAGGCACAGGAATGGTATCTATTATTGATGGAGATAATTATTGTATTATAAAGGAAGTTGAAATAGGTCCAAGACCTCAAAATATTATTGTAGATGAAAAAAACAATGTGTATATAGCCAGTGATAGAAATGGTAAAGTTACGCTCATTAATGACTTATATGATTCTAATAAAACATGGAATATGCCTAATAATGGTAATATACAAGTGGATTCCATTGCTAATAATATCTATGTTTGTGATACTGAAGAAGTATGTATTTATAGTTTAAAAACTGGCGAAAAGATTGGATGTTTAACGGGTTTTGTTGCAGCAGATGATTTAAAACTTGATAAAGACAAGAAAAAATTATTTGTATTGGATATTTTGCAGAATGAAATAAGAATTTATGATACATCAGATTTTCATTTAATTAAGTTATATAAAGATGTTGGAACCTCACCGAACTACATTCTCATAGCAGAAAATGAAAAGGATGTTTATATTTCAAATAAAGGAGTTAATAAATCGACTTATACAAGTAATATTTCTGTATTGGATCTTGAAAACGGAAATATTTCATATATATATTTAGAAAACGGATCTGTTATTACTTCCTTGGAGCAAAATGAAAATTTTTTATACGCAGCAAATAGTGGGTTACATAGAATTGATGTTATAAATATATTAAAAAGAGAATGTGTAGCAACAATAAAAACAACTCTAACAGAATTGCAAAGACTTCGATTATCTCCTGATAAAAAAATATTACTTGTAACTAGTCGTAGTAATGATGGGAAGGGAGTAATTGATAGAATAGATACTTCTAGTAATGCTATTTTAGATACATTTATATTTAAACAAAATAATAGTATTCCATATGATATCGGAGTGATTAGTCAGAGTGAATTTGAAGTACAAAATGAACCTTTTATTTTGACAAATTTAGAAAATAAATTGAAACAAGAAAATGGAACTTCAATACTTGCTAAGAAGGTTTTGTCAAATTATCAAGAAAAAATGATTTTTACTGAAGTATCAGTTAAAGTATATTTAGGAGAGGGAGAAATTATAAATATAGAAGAGATCATATTTAAAAAATGTGAAGTTATAAATGAAACAAAAAATAGAAGTAATATAGATAGTCGGAAAAATTATTCAATATTACAATATAATTTTTATATTCCATATTGCATAGGATATACTGATGAACATCAACGAAAATATATTGTTGAAGGAAGGCTCGAGGGAACTCAGAAAGCTACATTATATATACCTGATTATGCAGAACAACAAGGAGTAGAATTTGTAGTCAATTCTTTTGCTCAATTAACAAGTACTCCGATCATTATGAATAAGAATTTGACGTTTGACGTTAGTGCTTTGATTTCAACAAAAGCAATTGTGGATGAAATAGTATTTATTCCATTTTGTAAGGAATGTGAGATGTGGAAAAGGAGAGATGAAAAAATGAGGGGAAATAATGGTTAATGAAAAATATGATTATTATTTTATCAAGCAGAAAGATGACACACTTCTAAAATTTTCTTATGATAGTCAAAAAGGGATATATTATCAGATATTTATGAAACAGAACTGGTCAGATAAGAAGAGTATTTACAAGGAAAGTTTTAAATGCTTCTATGTATTAGAGGGATGCAATGGGGAAATTAATGTTTTCTGTCAGGATATTTGTGGTGATATTATTTTATGTACATTAGAAGGAATAAAATGGAACTATAAAACACTCCTTCATATGAAGTATGATTCAATTATGCCTGTATATATTAGAGCGTTCTTTCATTTAGATCATATTCATTTGTTATATAATATAATAGATAAACATACTTATTCAGAAGTATTAGTTCAGCAAATTACTGAAAATGGGGTGAATTTGGGTAGCCCACAAATAATTAATAAATTAGATTATTATAATAAAAGTCCATATTGTATTAATAGAGATTTTAAATCGAATCTAGTATTATTAAATACTATGTTAGTTGGGGGGTATCAATTAACTTCTAGAAAGTTTCATATTATTGAAGGGCGATGGGGAAAGAAAGAAGTCATATATACATCATTCTTACCTTACATAGATTTTAATTTTTGCTTAGAGGAAAACAGAAGTCATTATTTGTTTATTACTCAAGATGATCAAATCAATAGAGTAATTTACCAGTATAAAGAGATCGGATTACAAAAAAATATTATACTGTTTCAAAGTGAAAAGATTGATTCTTGTTTGTTAATACTATTGAAGAATGTATTATGGGCTTTGTGGATTTGTAGTAACAATCTTTATGGGTGTTTTTCTAAAAATCACGGACAAAATTTTAGTAGTCCAAAAATATATAAGAGTTTTGATAAGGGAGTACCTATAAAAGTTTTTTTTCAAGAACATTTAGAAGATCAGGCAAATAAACATTATTGCTATGAAATATATGTAATTAGCATAAATGGAGAAGAACAAATGTTTTTACATGAGCTTTTAGAAAATTCAATGAGCACACAAGAAGATAATAAAGGCTATTTAAAAGCTGTGGAGGATTCAGATTGTAAAATGGAAGGGCTGAAAGATTGTTTAACAAAAGTGAAAATACTTGAAATGGAAAAAGAAGAATCTGAAGCAAAACTTAAAATTGCAGAAGAAGAACTTAAAAGATTGAATGAAGCTATGAAGTATGAAAAAAATCAAGTAATAAAGTTTCAATATCAATTTTATAAGGAAAAAGAGAAAATCAAGTTATATACTAATGAAAATGATAGATTAAAAGAAAAAAATAAATATTTAGAGAATAAGTTACTATTAAAGGATAAAGAAAAAATATTTATTGAAGAAAAGTTAGCTGAAAAAGAAAAAGAAAACGAAAGTTTAAAAAAGCAAATAAATTTTATAGAAATTCAAAAGTTATGTAATTCAGAAAAGATTATAAATGAAAGTGATAATGGGAGCTCTAAAGAAAAGAAATTTTCTTTGGTTAAATGGTTATTTGAGGATTAAATAAAAATTCTCAATATTCTTATTGTATATACTTAATTTTTCATTGATTGAGAATAGGTTGAATATAAATCTGTTAAATCTATATCCTAATTCACTTAGTAAATTCACTGAATTATTAGCTGATATAAATATTGGATGGAAGTTTTAATTAATAAAACGTCTGATTTACAGTATAATCTTTTTGTAAAACATTTTTTATTAGTATAATAATATTTTATTATAAATCTCAAACTGATTGAAGTTTGAGATTTATTTTTTGTACCCAAAAAGCTATAGCACTAATTATTTAGTGCTATAGCTCTTTATGGACATATTGATAACAATATGCTTATTTAAATATATATTATGTAATTAATTTTTATGAATGATACATATATTAGTTTTCTATAGTATAGAGCATATAAATTTATTAAGAAAATATAAGTTGAAAGAAATATACATAATAGTTAATAATGTTATAAGGTTTATGCTTTCAGTATTTAAAAATATAACATTGTTTATTATGATGTTGGTGTATATGAATATTGTACCAATTAAAGGACTTCCATTTCCTAAAATGTTAAAAGTATTTCTTATTATAAGAGGAGATGAAAGGTGATATGTATTAGTTTTAAGTAAAATAATATTTTTATTATTAATAGTTTTAATTAAATCTTTAACATTTTTAATTATATTAAAATTTCCTACCTTAAAATAGTTATATTAATTAAATATATTCATAAAATTTTTAATATATGAAACAGATTAATAATATAAGTGCATGTTATTTTCTAATTTAATTAAGATTAGCCAATTATGTCGGGATTTATTACTTTATTCTCTGAAATATGGTAAGATATAAAAGTATACAAAAATAAAGTTATAATTAATTTATAAATTTTTAAGAAAATTTTAGTTATATTATATTAAAAAGTACCCAAACTACTATTATTTTTTTGTATATAATAATGATGAGTCAGAAGGGAGCCAAAATATGCTTGAATGTGTTTTAAAGGATTTAAATGTTGGACAAGACTTAGATATTAATGAGCTTATAGACCAACATATGCCTTTTATAATTAAGAGCATATCAGATGTTACGGGAAGGTATGTATCCTGTGAAAATGACGAAGAATTAAGTGTTGCATTACTTGCATTTAGTGAAGCAGTTGAGAGATATGATAAAGATAAAGGATATTTTTTACCATTTGCTAAGCTTGTTATATCAAGTAGAATTAAAAATTATTTAAAAAGTGAAAGTAAACATTCATGTTCATCACTTGAAGAATTAGCAGAAAAAGGTATAAATGTTGAGCAAGAATATATAGAAGAAGAGGACAACACTTATTTAATTGAAGATATAAATAAATTAAAAAGTGAGATAGACTCTTTTGGATTTACTTTAGAAGATTTAGTAAATGAAGCTCCTAAGCAAAAAGCAACAAGAGAAAATGCAATTCAATTAGCAGAATCCATAAATGAAGTAGAAGAATTTACTACTTTTATGGAGATAAAAAAGAGATTACCAATTAAAAAGATTGTATTAAGATTTAGGGTTACTGAAAAAGTAATAAAAAGAAGTAAAAAGTTTATTATCTCAGTGGTAATAATACTCAATAAAAATCTTAGAACTTTAAAAAGTTGGATTAGAAAGTAGGTGAGTATAGTGAATAAAGGAATTTTAATGGAAATTAAAAAAGATTATGCAATAGTAATGAATGAATTAGGCCTTATGGATAGCATAAAAATTAAAGATGGAATGGCAATAGGACAGAAAATATTCTATTTTGAAGAAGATATTGTTAATCTTAATGTAAATAAAAGTATAAATAAATTGAGTTTATTTAAAACATTTGGAACATTTGCAGCATTATTTTTGCTTATATTTACTTTTTTTCAACCATTTGCTTATCAAAAAGCGTATGCTGTGGTTAGTTTAGATATTAATCCAAGTATTCAAATAGAAGTAAATAATAAGAAAAAGATAGTAAAAGTTGAAGGTATTAATGCTGATGGAAAGAATATTGATCTTTCTAGTGCTAATGGTCTTGATATAAATGAGGGAATTGAAAATATAAAATCTATTTTAGTAGAAAAACAATATTTAAATAAAGATGGTGAGGTTTTAGTTGGATTTGCATTATTAGATGAAAAAGAGGATGAAATATATGAAAATACAATTAAAGATGCTATTCAAACTACATTTAAGAGTGAAAATGTAACATATGTTAAGGCAAATAAAGATGCTGTAAAAGAAGCTAAAACAAAAGGTATTAGTTTAGGTAGATATGAAGCTTCTCTTTCATTAAACGAAGATGTTAAATCAGAAATAGAAGATATTCCTGTTAAAGAAATAACTTCTTTAATAAAAGATAAGGAAAATTATATTCATTGGGAAGCTGATGATGCAATAGAAATACCAAAAATAGAAGAAAATGTGCCTAAAATAGATGATATAGATAATGTTGTAGATAAACCAGTAGATAAATTAGAGGATACTGTAACATCTAATAAAGATAAAACTGATCAACCTATAAAAGAAATTGCTCCACCCGTAGAAAAACCAAATAGTGGTGATGAAAGTATTGAAATTAAACAGGAACCAGAAATAGTTCCTGAAACAAAGCCGGAAATTGAAATACCTACTATTGAAATACCTAAACCAGAAGATGATAATAAAAATTCTAATTTAAATGATAAAGATAATGAAGATAATAAGGATATTTTAAAAGAAGATGATTCTAATATAGATAATCCAATTAATAAAAATTAGTTTTTATTAAAAAAGTACCTAAAAAAAATTATTAGATTTGTATTATATTAAGTAAATAAAGTTTTATACTTGGAAAGAATTTAATAAAAAGAATAAAATAACTCAAATACGTTAAAACCCCTTATGTTTGTTTATTGGGAAAGAACAAGCATAAGGGGTTTTAATGTATTTTGCATTAAGTTTTAAGTTAATGTTAATATTATAGTATAAAACTGATAAGTAGGATTTAAATAGTAAATTTAATTCATATACATTGCCCACTAAGTCTGAATAAGCAAATTCTAATATAAGATCAACATTGTTTTAAAATATATCTAAGATTATTAAATAAAAAAATATGAAATATATAAATATAATGGTTAAAAAAAGAAATTATATAAAATATTAATTTTTAAAATAATTGGTTTACTAAATAAATAATGTAAACATTAACATAAAGAGAAAGAATGTAGAAAAATAGTAATTTTATATATGCTATAATGAAAATGCGAATTAACAAATTATTTAAATAATATATTTAATAATATATTATTAAGATACAACTTAGGGGGGATTATTTTGAATAAAATCAATAATACGAAAAACAATAGTGAAGAACCAATAAGTCCAGTTTTTGCTATAGAAGAGTCTTCAAGATGTTTGTTGTGCCATGATGCGCCATGTTCACAAGCATGCCCAGTAGGTACAGATCCAGCCAAATTTATTCGCTCACTTCGTTTTAGAAATTTAAAGGGAGCAGTAGAAACAATTAGAGAGAACAACATACTTGGAGGAATTTGTGCAAGAGTATGTCCAACAAAAAAATATTGTGAAGGCGCCTGTAGTAGGAGTGGTATAGATAAACCAATAGAAATTGGAAAACTTCAAAGATATTTAACTGATTATGAAAACGTATTAGGATTAAAAATATTAAAGCCAATAGAGCTTAAAAAAGAAAAAGTAGCTATAATTGGTTCAGGTCCAAGTGGATTAGCTGCCGCAACCAAATTAGTACAATTAGGGTATAAAGTTACAGTATTTGAAAAGAGAGAAAAATTAGGCGGATGGTTAACTTATGGAATACCTGACCAAAGATTACCACAATATGTTGTAGATAATGAAATTGCATATATAGAAAACTTAGGTGTAGAATTTAAAACAAATGTTAATGTTGGTAAGGATGTTACAATAGATTCTTTAAGTAAAGAAGGATACAACGCTTTCTTAATTGCATGTGGAATGCAAAAGAGTAAAGATGTAAATATAAATGGAAAACAATTAGAAGGGGTTATAGGTGGAGTAGACTTTTTATCAGAGGTTAAATCAAAAGGAAATTATAAATTAGGAGACAAAGTTATAGTTATAGGTGGTGGAGATGTTGCGATAGATTGTGCGATAACTGCTAAAACTCTTGGAGCTTCAGATGTTAAAATAGTTTATAGAAGGACTATAGATAAAATGCCAGCAGAAAGAAAGAGCATTCAAGAAATTATAGATTTAAATATTCCAATCTTTACAGGAATTAAACCAGAAGAAATTATTGGGAAAGACAATAAAGTATTTAGGTTTAAAGGTAGTGGGATGTTTGATGATTCCACTTTAGATATGTCTGTAGAAAACGTTATCTTTGCGATTGGACAAGAACAAGATGATGTAGCTTCTATATCTAACATAGAATTTAATAATAATGGAATAATACTAACAGAAGATTATAAAACTAATATTGAAAGTGTATTTGCTTGTGGAGATATCGTTGAAGGAGATAAAACAGTTGTTTATGCACTTAAATTAGGAAAAGAAGCAGCAGAAAAAATTGACGAGTATTTAAACTGGAAGGAAGGTGCTAGATAATGAAAGTTATTAAGGATCTATCAATAGAATTTTGTGGAGTAAAATGTGAAAATCCATTTTTTCTATCATCATCACCTGTAGGAAATTGTTATGAAATGTGTGCAAAAGCCTTTGAAGCTGGTTGGGCAGGGGTAATGTTTAAGACAATAGGATTTTTTGTACCTAATGAGGTTTCACCACGTTTTGATAATTTAAGAAAAGAAGCAACTTCATTCATTGGTTTTAAAAATATGGAGCAAATATCAGATCATCCATTAGAACAAAATTTAGATGATTTAAGAAGATTAAAAGAAAACTATCCTACTAAAGTAGTAGTAGCTTCAATAATGGGACAAAATGAAAAAGAATGGGAAGATCTTGCAAGACTTGTAACAGAAGCAGGAGCAGATATGATTGAATGTAATTTTTCATGTCCTCAAATGACAAGTCATGATATGGGATCAGATGTAGGACAAAGTCCAGAACTTGTTAAAAAGTATTGTGAAGCAACAAGGAAAGGAACAAATCTTCCTATATTGGCAAAAATGACTCCTAATATAGGAGATATGACAATACCAGCTATCGCTTCTATTGAAGGAGGAGCAACAGGACTTGCAACGATTAATACTATAAAGAGTATAACTGGTATTGATATAAATTCAATGACTGCAAAACCTGTAGTTAATGCTAAATCATCTGTTTCAGGATATTCAGGAAAAGCAGTAAAACCAATAGCATTAAGATTTATTTATGAACTTGTTAAGAACAAGAAATTAAAAGACGTTCCAATAAGTGGAATAGGTGGAATTGAAACTTGGGAAGATGCATTAGAGTTTATTCTTTTAGGTTCAAGTAATCTTCAAGTAACTACTTCAGTAATGCAATATGGATACAGAATAGTAGAAGATATGATAAGTGGGTTATCTCATTTTATGGAAGAAAAGGGATTTGAAAAATTAGAAGATATGGTTGGAATAGCTGTGAAAAATATTATTCCAGCGGAAGATTTAGATAGAGATTATATAGTATATCCTGAAGTTGATAAGGATAAATGTTTAGGATGTGGAAGATGTTATATTTCATGTTATGATGGGGCACATCAAGCTATAGAGTGGAATGCTAAAGATAGAAAGCCTGAGATAAATAAAGAAAGATGTGTTGGATGTCATTTATGCGCACATGTATGTCCAGTTACAGCTATAGGTAAGGGCGAAATAAAATTAAAAAATAATTCCAAAGAAAGAAAAATAATTCTATAAATTTTTTTATTATTCATTTATAATAATAGCTGTGTTTGACAATAAAATTATTAAACACAGCTATTTTTATCCCAAATATTAAGCATATTAAGAATGTGTTAAAAATATTAAAGAGATGTATCTTAGGTACAATTAAAGAAAAAAATAAGTCTTTTTGTTTGGTGAAAAATATTCATTGCAACTTTGGACTTGGTATTTACTTCATGTGCCTTAAATGAAGATAAGTTTATAGTTAAATTAAATGGAGGGAACAGGAATGAGTTATTTATTTGCACTATCATTAACTACTGCAATACTTTGTGGTGGTTGGATAATAGGAGCTGATCTTATTGGTTTAATAGGTTGGGCTGGATTTGCAGGGTGTACTACTTTTTTTGCAGCAGGAGGTAAAAAATCAGGATTTAAAAGTGCTATATGTACAAATATGAGCGGAGTATTTTGGGCAATGTTAAGTATAAAGATATCAGCTTTATTAGGTTTTCCACTAGTAGGAGCACTAATGACAGTTGTGATAACATTTTTTTTATGCATACAATCTAAGATTAAATTATTAGCGTTTATACCTGGAGCATTTGTAGGATCTTTTTCAACATTTGCAGCGAATGGAGATTGGACAAGATTAGTTCCATCATTATTATTAGGAGCGGTACTAGGATTTTTATGTGAGTGGACTGGTGTGTGGTTATATGAAAAGATGGGTAAAAAAGAGCAAGTTTAATTAAATAATAAGATTGACAAATTGTGAGAAGTTGATAAAATTACAATGTTAAATATAATTAAAAAAATGATAATTTTATTCCAAACATTAGGAGGAAAGAATGGAAAATAACAATATGAAAAAAGAAATCAGTCTATTTATGGCCACTATGCTCGTATGTGGAAATATGATTGGTTCTGGAGTGTTTATGTTGCCAGCTACACTTGCTCAAGTTTCAGGTCCATTAGCAACAATAATAGCTTGGATTATAACAACGATAGGTTCAATCTTAATAGCAATATCATTTGCAAATTTAGGATCAAAATATCCATCTACCGGAGGAGCATATCAGTATACTAAAGAAGCATTTGGAGAATTTACAGGTTTTTTAAGTGCTTGGTTATATTGGAATGGGTCATGGATTGGAAATGCAGCAATAATAGTAGCTTTATCTAGTTATAGTAAAGCATTTATACCACAACTTCAAAATCCAATAGCTTCAATAATATATACTAGTGTGATTTTATGGATATTTACTATTTTAAATATAGTTGGAGTAAAAGAAGCAGGAAAGTTTCAAACTTTTGCAACAATATTTAAAATAGTATTTTTTAGTGTGTTTATAGTATCAGCATTTTTAAATTTTGATAAAATAAATTTAATGCCACTTATACCAGAAGGAAAAAGCTTAGAAACAATTCCATTAGCTGCAACATCAACCTTATGGGCATTTGTTGGATTAGAAAGTTCTACAGTGACAGCAGGAGAAATAAAAAATCCAGAAACTAATGTAAGAAAGAGTACAATATATGGAATGATAATAGCTTCTGTTATATATTTTTTAATAAGTATTGGATGTATGGGTGCTATGTCAAATTTAGAACTTGCAACAAGTACAGCACCACTTACAGATATATTAACAAATATATTAGGAAATTCGGTTGGAAAATTTTTGACAGTTTCAGTTGTAATATGTATTTTAGGAACAACAATTGGATGGTTATTATCAACTGCTAGAGTTTCATATGCAGCGGGAGAAGATGGAGTATTCCCTAAGTTTTTTGGAAAATTACATCCTAAATATGGTACACCAATAAATTCATTAATAATAGGTTCGGTATTAGTAAATGCATTACTTATAATGAATTATCAAAAAAGCATGGTGTCTGCATTTACATTTATAACAATATTAGCTACATTATCATTTTTGCCTGTATATTTATTAACTGTATCGGCAGAAATGATGCTTATGTTTAAGGGAAAAACAGATTTTAGTTTTAAACTGTTTATAAAAAAATCAATAATTCCTCTTTTAGCATTTATATATTCTATATGGACTATATATGGTTCTGGAGCAGAAACTGTAATGTGGGGATTTGTATTAATGCTTATAGGAATACCTTTTTATATTTATAATTATCATAAAAATAAACAAGTTTAGTTTTATATAAGGTTATTAATTAATGAAATATTTATATAGATGAATAAATTTTATTAAAATGTTTATAGCAATTATATTAACTAAAAAAAATATAAGTTTAGAAATAAAGACGTATTAAAGTGAGTTAAACTTTGATTTACGTCTTTATTTTTGTATATTAGTAAATAGTTAAAGTTTAGTAATTTTATTTTATTTAGTTATATGTATATAATGGATATAGAACTGATTATATAAACAGGAGTATTAGAAATGAATAGTAGATTAGATATTATAGAAAAAAATGATTTTGATGATTTTTTTAAGATATTAGATGCATCATTTCCTGAGGTGGAAAGAAGAAATTATAATGATCAAAAGAAACTTTTAGATGAAATGATGTATGAGATTTATGCATATAAGGATGAAGAAAAAATTATAAATGCTTTTATAGCTACCTGGAATTTTGATGAATTTAATTTTATTGAGCATTTTGCTGTAAATCCTAATATTAGAGGAAATGGTCTTGGAACGAAGATGTTAAATAATTATATGAAAGAATGTAAAAAAACTATATTTTTAGAAGTTGAACCTCCTAATACAGATATAGCTAAAAGACGAATAAATTTTTATAAAAGATTAGGATTTTATTTAAATGATTATGATTATGTACAATTGCCATTACAAAAACAACATAAACCTATTCCATTAATGGTGATGACATATCCAAGAAGAGTAAATAAAGATGAGTTTAAAAATTATAAAAGAAAAGTGTACAAGCATGTGTATAAAGCTAAAATTTAATTAAATTTTATATAAAGTTAAAAAGCATATGCTGAAATATAGCATATGCTTTTTTATATTGAGAAGATTGTTAGGATATTTAAAGTATTGACTTTTAAATTATTTTTTATTCATTTGTTTAATAGATAGAGATTAAATTATAATTCACTATTATAAAAATAAATTGAAAAATAACATAATAAATTGTAATATTATACATATAGGGAAAATAAGGTAAAATTAAAGTATACTTAATTAAAAGGGAATTTTAGTTTTTAAACATGTCATAATATAAGGGGGAACATAAAATGATAAAAAAATTAATTCTTAGTTTATTAATTACAACATCAATTATAGGGGGAACTGCTACTTCGGCATCAGCAAAATGGAAAGTAAATTTTAATGGGGCAAAGAGTTGGGAAGAAAACTCAGCAAATGTTACAGGATGGCATAAAATAGATGGTGAATGGTATAATTTTGGGAATAATGGTTTTATGCAAACTGGTTGGATGAAGGATAATGGAAATTGGTATTATTGTTGGTCAAACGGAATGATGGCTAATAGATCTTGGATGACAAATGGAGGATATTGGTATTATTTTGACCAAGATGGTAAGATGGTAACTGATAAAGTAAGAGTAGAGGATAATATATATGATTTTACTTCTCCAACAATTATTTATTCAGAAAGTGTAAATAAATCTAATCAAAATAAATAATTTAAATTTACTTAAAACATAATAAATGAGGTCTGTCTTAAAACATAAATAAAATATGTTATTGAGATAGACTTTTTTTATATTTTTGAATAATATTGAAAAATAATACTAAAAATATTTTTAGGTATTTTATATATAAGCTTTTATTTATTGATTATTTTTTTAATAGCACGATTAAGGAAGTGAAAAAAACTATGTTTATTCCAAAAAGAATTTTGTTTGAAAAAGGTTCTTTAAATTATGAAATAGGAAAAAATATTTATAATAAGTTTAAGAATGATTCAAAGGTTGAGATAATAAATTTAAGTTCAAATAAAGTAAAACAACATATTCCAGGGGAAAAACTATATGACTTTTATAGGGAGGGTAAAAATACATTAGTTGTTGGTGTTAAAAAAGGATTTAAATTTCAATCATGTAAACCATCAGCGCATTATCAATTACCTTTAATATCTGGATGTATTGGACATTGTCAATATTGTTACTTAAATACTAATTTAGGTGATAAACCTTATATAAAGGTTAATGTAAATATTGATGATATACTTAATCAAGCACAAAAGTATATAGAAGAACGTTTACCAGAAATCACTATATTTGAAGGGGCTGCAACATCAGATCCAATTCCTATAGAACCTTATACAAATTCTTTAAAAAAGGCTATAGAATTTTTTGCAAATAGTGATAGTGGAAGATTTAGATTTGTTACAAAGTTTAATGATGTTGATACCTTACTTAATATTAAACATAATGGTCATACAGAAATAAGATTTACATTAAATACTTCTAAGGTAATAAAGAGTTATGAAAATAGAACTAGCTCATTTGATATGAGACTAGAAAGTTGTAAGAGGATTGCAAAAGCTGAATATCCTTTAGGATTTATAATAGCACCTGTATTTTTATATGAAGGTTGGAAAGAAGACTATAGGGATTTACTTTATAAATTAAGAGAAAGATTACCAAAAGATTTTAAATATTCGCCTACCTTTGAAGTGATTTCACATAGATATACATCAAGAGCTAAAAATATAATAACCGAAGTATTTCCTGAAAATACATTACCAATGGAAGATGATGAAAGAAAATTTAAGTATGGTCAATTTGGATATGGAAAATATGTCTATACAAAGGAACAATTAGCAGACATGAAGGACTTCTTTTATCAACAAATAAAAGAGATATTTCCTGATGGAGAAATAAAATATATTATATAAAATTATGCTATAAAGCAAAAATTAATCTTAAATTAAAACATAATAAAATATATAATCTATAAAACAAAAAAGATCCTATATAGTAGACTCTCTTTTATGAGCGTCTACTATATAGGATTTATATTAATTTCAAATATCTTTTTTTATTTAATTTAATCTTAGTATATATTTAAAAATTATCTTAAGTTAAATTTTACTTTCTATTTTTTTTATATAATCTAAATACCAATTATTAAGTAATACTTTTAATGCAGCAGTAAGTGGTACAGCGAGTAACATTCCAAGTAATCCCCCTACATTACCACCTATTAAAATAGCAAGCATTATAAATACTGGATGCAAGCCAACGCTATCTCCAACAATTTTTGGGGCTAATAAATTATTGTCAATTTGTTGAACAATAAGCATAGAAACTATAGCATAAATTATTTTCATAGGTATGCCACTAAGAAGGCCCATTATAGCAGCAAGAATTGTGCCTACTATTGGTCCGACATAAGGAATCATATTACAGATACCTGCGATAATACCAATAACAAAGGCATAATCTATACCAACGATTGACAGTGCAATTGCTGAAAGCACTCCAACAAAAAATGCTTCTAATAATTGCCCACGAATAAATTTTCCAAATACTTTATGTATAGTTAGAAGTATATAATTAAGCTTATTACCTAATCTACTTTTTCTAAAGATTAAATAATAAATTTTATTCCATAAACTTATAAAATACTCATAATCTTTTAATAGATATATACTTATAATTAATGCAATAAAAAAAGTAGCAAGACTAGTTCCTATAGACATTATAAAAACAGCCATATTTCCAATATTGTTTGATATATAGTTTTGAACATAAGTAACTACATCTATTATATGAGGTTTTAGTGTATCTATAAATGGTATATTTAAATTTTCTAAAGTAGAATTAATTGAATCTCCAGAAAACGAATGAGTAGTTAAGTATGTAGAAATGTATTCTACTATATTGGTAATGCTAGTATTCTTTGATAATTGCCCACCAATCATAAAGTATATTCCACAAAGCAATGCTAAAATGATACCTATTATTAAAAGATAAGAAAAAATAATACTTAAAATACGTCTATTTGATAATTTTTTAATTTTATATAGTTTATTATTTCCTAAAAAATTTTCAATAAATTTAGTGATTGGAAATAATAAATATGTAATTACAATTGCAATAAGCAATGGCTTAATTAAAGTTAATGATTTTCCTATAATATTAAATATGCCTCCTACAATTGTACCTATGTTAAAAAGAAGTAAAAATGCTATATATATAGCAATTGCTGTAAAAGTTAAGTAAATACCATATTTAACCAATTTTTTATCTAATTCAATTTTCATGTTTTTAATTCCCTTTCTTAAGTTATATTAGATAAGATATAGTTTAACATAAAATTTTAGGAAAAAAATAAAAAATAAATAACTTTTTTAAAATTAAGATTAAGAGAAGATAAAGTTATAAAGATTAATTAATAATATATAAACATAGAGTTTATATATAAATTCTAAGAAAATTTCTCATTAATATAAATCTTAAAATACTTATAAATACTATTACTTACTAAATATAGTGAAGGAATTAAATAATAATTTAAAAAAATAAACTTAATTTACTTAATAATACAAATTAAATAAAATTTGGTTGATAAACTTTTTATATTCTTATATAGTATAAATATACACAAAACAATTATTATTTTGTGTACTATTGGGGGAGGAGAAAATTTATGTTAAAAGAAGAAGAATTGAAAAAGTTAGATGAGATTTTGACTAAGTATAGGTATAATAAAGCATCGGTTATTGCAATTATGCAAGAAGTGCAAAAGCAATACAGATATTTACCACAAGATACATTAATTTATATTGCAAAATCACTTGGAATTAGTAAAGCAAAGATATATAGTGTTGCAACATTTTATGAAAACTTTTCATTAAAACCAAAAGGAAAATATGTAATAAAAATATGTAATGGAACAGCATGTCATGTAAGAAAATCTGTACCTATATTAGATGAATTTAGAAACATATTAGGTCTTTCTGAAAGTAAATGTACTACTGATGATATGATATTTACTGTAGAAACAGTGTCATGTTTAGGTGCATGTGGACTAGCACCTGTATGCACTGTAAACGATATAGTACATCCAAGCATGACACCAGAAAAAGCAAAGAATTTAATTAAGAAATTAAAGGAGGAAACCGCTAATGAAAATTTATAATAGAGAAGAACTAGATTCAATAAGAGTAAAATATAAAAATGCTTTAGCTAGTCAATATAAGCAGATTTTAATTTGTGCAGGAACTGGTTGTGTAGCTGGGGGCTCCTTGAATATATATAAAAGACTTCAAGAATTAATAGATGAAAAAGGACTTAGTATTCAAATTAAATTGGAAGAAGAACCACATGATAATAGTATAGGTTTAAAAAAGAGTGGATGTCATGGTTTTTGTGAAATGGGTCCTTTATTAAGGATAGAACCAATGGGATGGCTATATATAAGAGTAAAGGTTAGTGATTGTGAAGAAATTATTGAAAAAAGCATAATTGGAGATGAAGTTGTAGAACGTTTAATTTATAAAGATGGTAATCAAAGTTATAGTAAGCAAGAAGAAATACCATTCTATAAAAAACAAACACGTGTTGCTTTAGAACATTGTGGACATATTAATGCAGAATCTATTGAAGAATATTTAGCAGCAGATGGATATACGGCTATGGAAAAAGCTCTTTTTGATATGACACCAGAGGAAATAGTAAATGAAATTTCAGAATCTTCCCTTCGAGGAAGAGGTGGAGGAGGATTTCCAACAGGAAGAAAATGGTCTCAAGTATTAAATCAAAGTGAAAAAGAAAAATTTATTGTATGTAATGGTGACGAAGGTGATCCAGGTGCATTTATGGATAGAAGTATGATGGAAGGTGATCCTCATCGAGTAATAGAAGGAATGATTATTGCTGGTATTGCAACAAATGCTAATAATGGATATATATATGTTCGTGCAGAATATCCTCTTGCAGTTAAAAGGTTACAAATTGCTATTGAACAAGCTATGGAAAAAGGACTGCTAGGGGAAAATATTTTAAATTCAGGTTTTAATTTTAATTTGCATATTAGTCAAGGAGCAGGAGCTTTTGTATGTGGGGAAGGAAGTGCTTTAACAGCTTCTATAGAAGGTAATCGTGGTATGCCAAGAGTGAAACCGCCAAGAACAGTTGAACAAGGTCTATTTGGAAAACCAACAGTATTAAATAATGTCGAAACATTCTGTAATGTTCCACCTATTATAAATAAAGGTTCAAATTGGTATAAAACTATGGGGCCAAAGGGTAATCATGGAACAAAAGCTTTTGCACTTACAGGTAATGTAAAAAATACCGGATTAATAGAAGTTCCTATGGGAATAACTTTAAAAGATGTTGTATTTAATATTGGTGGTGGAGTTAAAGATGGAAATTTAAAAGCAGTTCAAATAGGAGGACCATCAGGGGGATGTCTTTGTCTTCATGCTAATCATCTTGACTTAAATTTAGATTTTGATTCATTAAAGAAAGTTGGAGCAATGATTGGTAGTGGTGGATTAGTTGTTATGAATGATAAGAGCTGTATGGTAGAAGTAGCTCGTTTCTTTATGAATTTCACACAAAATGAATCATGTGGTAAATGTATACCTTGTAGAGAAGGTACTAAGAGGATGCTAGAGTTACTTACAGATATAGTTGAAGGAAGAGGTACATTAGAGCATATAGACATGCTCGAAGAATTAGCAGAAACTATTTCATCAACAGCACTTTGTGGACTTGGAAAGAGTGCATCATTGCCTGTTATAAGTACCTTAAAATATTTTAGAGATGAATATGTAGCCCATGTTGTAGATAAAAAGTGTGAGGCAGGAGTATGTAAAGCATTAATGTCTTATGAAATAAATAAGGATAAATGTAAAGGATGTTCTAAATGTGCTAGGTTATGCCCTGCTAAAGCTATTTCAGGAGAATTAAAGAAACCTTATACCATTGATAAATCAAAATGTATTAAATGTGGCGCTTGTATGGAAGGATGCGCTTTCAAAGCAGTTGAATTGGTTTAATAAAATAAGAGATGTAAAATATGGAGAGGATGATAAGAAACTATGTCAAAATATATGATAATTGATGGTAATAAGGTAGAGTTTGATAAAGAAAAAAATATTTTAGATTTGGTTAGAAAAGCAGGAATTGATTTACCTACATTCTGTTATTATTCAGAGTTGTCAATTTATGGAGCTTGCAGAATGTGTGTGGTTGAGGATGAGAGGGGGGGAATTATAGCTTCTTGTTCTACACCACCAAAAGATAAAATGTCAATTAAAACTAATACTCCTAAATTGTATAAACATCGTAAAATGATTTTAGAGTTATTATTGGCAGCACACTGTAGAGATTGTACTATATGTGAAAAGAATGGAAAATGTAAGCTTCAAGAGTTAGCACTTCGTTTTGGATTAAAGAATATAAGATTTAAAGATAATAATGTTAAACATGAATTAGATACTTCTTCTAAAGCAATTATACGTGACCCAAGTAAATGTATTTTATGTGGAGATTGTGTCAGAATGTGTAATGAAGTTCAAAATGTAGGTGCAATAGATTTTGCTCATAGAGGATCAAAGATGGTAGTAAGTCCTGCATTTGATAGATGTTTAGCAGAAACAGAGTGTGTAAATTGCGGACAATGTGCTACAGTATGTCCTACAGGTGCAATTGTTGTAAAGAGTGATTTTAAAGAGGTTTGGAAAGCTATTTATGATCCTAATAAGAGGGTTGTAGCTCAAGTTGCACCAGCAGTACGTGTAGCATTAGGTGAAGAGTTTGGAATGAAACCTGGTGAAAATGTAATGGATAAAATTTCAGCAGCAATGAGAAGAATAGGCTTTGATGAAATTTATGATACTTCATTAAGTGCAGATCTTACAATTATAGAAGAATCTAAAGAATTTTTAGAAAAGTTAGAATTAGGAAATAATAAATTTCCACTATTTACTTCATGCTGTCCAGCTTGGGTTAGATATGTGGAAACAAAGCATCCAGATATGATGAAGTATGTCTCAACTTGTAAATCACCAATGCAAATGTTTGGCGCTGTTATTAAAGAATATTTTAAAGAAAAGGATTCATCAGAGAAAAAAGAAACAATATCTATAGCAGTTATGCCATGTACAGCAAAAAAGGCAGAAGCTGCTAGAGATGAATTTATAAGAGAAGGTATTAAAGATGTTGATTTTGTAATTACTACAACAGAATTAAGTTCAATGATTAAAGAAACAGGATTAAGATTTAATGAAATTGAAGGAGAATCTCCAGATATGCCATTTGCTTTATATTCAGGTGCAGGTGTAATATTTGGTGTTACCGGAGGCGTAACAGAAGCAGTTATTCGTGGAGTAGCTCAAGATAAAACTCCTAAAGCATTAAAAGATATAGAATTTATTGGTGTAAGAGGTATGAATGGGGTAAAGGTATGTGAACTTCCGATTAAAGATAATATCCTTCGTATAGCAGTAGTTAGTGGACTTGGTAATGCAGAAATGTTAATTCAAAAAATTAAATCTGAAGAAGAACATTTTGACTTTGTAGAAGTTATGGCTTGCCCAGGAGGATGTATATGTGGAGCGGGACAACCTTTTAGCTTAAAAGATGGTAAAAAAGAAAGAGCAAAGGGATTATATAAATCAGATAAGGTTGCTCAAATTAAAAGAAGTGAAGAAAACCCTATGATGATATCTTTATATAATGGAATATTAAAGGACAAGTCTAAAGAGTTACTTCATGTTCATTATGAAAATAGTACACACTAGAAAAATTCTTGGGAAATATTGTATTTAAAAAGGATCTTTTATACTTAGTAGTATAAAATTTTAATTTTATAATAGATATCTTAAATCAAAGGTTTGAATTAAGATATCTATTTTTTATTGCCGCACCATTATTCCTGCACTAGGTTTGGAAAGGGTGCATGGCTAAAAAAATCGAAGCTCCACAGTCGCTTAGCGATTTTTTGTTAAAACCTTTATTAAATTAGAAATAAGTGGTATAGTAATTTAATAAAATTCTAAAATAATAAAGAATTATATATTGATGAATAATACTTTATGAGATCTAATTCTTATAATAAATTTAAGATGTATTGTACAAATTGTTTATAATATAAATATTTATTTATGATGTAGTGTAAAAATTAAAGTAGATTATATTAAATATAAGAGTGTAGGAGGGGATATTTTGAGAATTGGTATTATAAGACATTTTAAAGTTGATTATAAAAAGAAATTTTTTATGACATCGAAAGAATTTAAGGGGTGGGAAGAATCTTATAATAATAGTAAAGTTACTCGAAATGATGTAAAATTACATAATATAAATTGGGATAAATGTTATTCAAGTACGCTAAGTAGGGCAATAACAACAGCAGAAGATGTTTATTCGGGAAAAATAGTTAAAAGTGATTTTATTAGAGAAGTTCCTATAAGTCCATTGTTTAAGACCAATTTAAAACTTCCATATTGTTTTTGGGCAATAACTTCAAGATTAGCTTGGTATTTTAACTTTGGTCCAGAAGAAGAAAAAAGAAAAATTACTGAGACAAAAGCTAAAAAATTTATTGATTTTCTTGAAAATGAAGCTAAAAAAGAAGGCTCAGAGAATATTTTAATAGTTACTCATGGATTTTTTATGTATACTCTTCAAAAAGAACTTAAAAAAAGAGGATTTAAAGGGAAAATAGTTTATATGCCTAAAAATGGAATACTATACTTATATAAGAAATTTTGATGTGTAAGTTTTCTCTTGATTAATACATATAAGCAATGTAATATAAAACATGTAAACTTTGTTAAAGTTTACATGTTTTATATTTATGAGAGAATTTATTAAACAATTAGCATTAATACTACATATGTTTATACAAGTAATAGATAGTAGTTTAATATTTTAGGATAATTATTTCTAAATTTGAAGTAATTTTAAATAAACATAATAGGGAATATATAAATACTATGTTTTAAAGCAGTATTCATATTACAATATTATATTAACTTAAAACAATGATATTACAAAAGAGGGGGAAAGAAATTGAGTAGCGCAAACATAATAGATAACAGAATATCTTTATTTAGGCTTACATGGCCTATTTTTATTGAACTTATTTTACAAATGCTTGTAAGCAATGTAGATCAGTTAATGTTGAGTAGAGTTTCAGAAAATTCAGTGGCAGCTGTTGGGAATGTAAATCAGATTATGAATTTTTTACTTATAACTTTTAGTGTAATTACAATGGCAACTACAATATTGGTATCACAATATCTCGGAGCAAAAAATTACGAAAAAGTATCAGAAGTATATTCAGTATCTGTATTTTCTAATTTAGTTTTTAGTATTTTTATAAGTTTAATATTATTATGTTTTAATGAGGTGTTTTTTAAGTGGTTAAGAACTCCTAATGAATTATTAAGTGACGCTAAAATGTATATAAGTATAATAGGTGGAGGTATATTTCTTCAAGCAATATTAATGACATATTCAGCTATACTTAGAAGTAATGGTCTTATGAAACAAGGAATGTATGTTTCAGCAATAGTAAATGTTATCAATATAATTGGAAATTCTATTTTTATAACAGGCTCATTTGGTGTACCAAAGCTTGGTGTTGAAGGGGTTGCTATATCAAGTGTACTAAGTAGATTAATTGGTGTTATGGTAATAATTTTTATATTTAAGAAAAATGTTAAAGGAAAAGTATCTTTGAGTTATTTAAATCCATTTCCAAAACAAACATTTAAAAGATTAATGATGATTGGCCTTCCATCTGGAGGAGAATCAGTTTCTTATAATTTTTCTCAAATGGTTATATTGACTTTTGTTAATATAATGGGGACAAGCTCAGTGGCAACAAAAGCTTATGTAAATATATTAGTTTGGTTTTCATTTATATATGGTGCAGCAGTATCACAAGCCAATCAAATTAGAATCGGATATCTTATTGGTGCTAAAAATGAAGATGAAGCTTATAAAAAAGTGCTTCAAACTTTAAGACCAGCGGCTATGGTTTCAGTGAGTGCATCAATAATTTTATTTATATTCAGTAATCAACTTTTAGGCATATTTACTTCAAATATTGATATCTTGATTTTAGGTAAAAAATTATTGCTTATAGATATTTTATTAGAGCTTGGAAGAGCTTTTAATATGGTTATAATAAAAGGAATGCAGGCAGCAGGTGATATTAAATATCCTATATTTATAGGAGTTTTATCAATGTGGAGTGTTGCAACTGGACTTGCATATGTTCTTGGAATAAAACTCGGATGGGGACTTCAGGGGGTATGGATTGCAATGATGTGTGATGAATGTTTAAGAGGATGTATATTTTATATAAGATGGAGAAGGGGAACTTGGAGAAATAAGAATGTATTTGCATAAGAAATATATTAAAGTAAGAAAGTAACGACTGACATATTATCTCATATAATAAAATGTGGTATAACATTTTAAAGGAGTTATTATGTATAAAAAAGGAGATTTTCATGTTCATTCTACATGTTCAGATGGAAGTTATACCCCAAGTCAAGTAGTTGATTTAGCCAAGAGAAGAGAAGTAGATATAATATCTTTAACTGACCATAATAATACTTCAGGTATAGATGAAGCTATTGAGGCTGGAGAAGAACTTGGTGTTAAGGTTATACCTGGTGTTGAACTTTCAACAAGATATAATAATAGTAGAGTGCATGTTTTAGGATATTTTAAGGATGATAGTTATAAAGATGATCTTCTTATTGAAGTATTAAAATGTATCAAAAATAAAAAAATAACTATGGTAAAAAAAATATTAGGAAGTTTTATAAATTTTTATGATAGTAAAGAAAGATTATCTGTTGAAAGTGGAATAGAATTATTAAAATTTTTTGGGGCTACAGTTATATTAGCACATCCAGTTTTGATTAATAGGGAAAATTTTAAAAAAATTATAAAATTTAAATTTGATGGATTAGAAGCAAAATATGTTAGTAATACTGAAAAAGATACACAATATTTTTTAAATGTGGCAAGAGAAAAAAATCTTATTTATACTGCAGGGTCGGATTTTCATGATTGTAATAGATTTTATAGAACTCATGGAATAATTGGTGATGTCTATCTAACAGAAAAAGAAATTTATGATTTTTTAACAAGAGGAGAATTGTACCCATACATTTGACTATAATTATTTTAATTACTATTATAGAGTAAATAATACAATAGAGTTTTTAGTATATGTTTTAAAGTATATACTAAATTATTTTTATAGAATGTTTAGGGGGCAGATAAAATGAGATTTTCAACAAGAAGAATGGTATTAATAGGAGTAATGGCAGCAATATGTTTTGTAGGGACTTATCTTCATGTTCCATTAGCAGTAGGAGGATCTACAACTATGATACATTTAGGAACTACTGCAATTTTTATTGCTGCTGTTTTAATTGGACCAGATGCAGGATTGTCAGCAGGAATAGGATGTGCACTATATGATGCATTAGATCCTACATTTGCAGCTTGGATAATTCCAACATTAATAGTTAAAGGACTAACAGGTTATGTTGCAGGAAAGATAAGTTTTATGAATAATAAGAATGGTGAAAATTCAATTCAAAATATAATAGGATTTATAGCTGGCGGAATAGTTTCACTAATTGGATATTTTATATTTAATTGGTTGGTTTTTGTAGGACTAGCTTCAGCAACAATAAAATTGTTGGCATCTATAGGAACAACAGCGTTAGGACTTGCAATAGCAATTCCTTTATCAATTGCAATAAAGAAAGCAACAACACATATTATAGGAGCTATTAATTAGATAATTATAAATTTAATATATAAATAAAAAAGAGTTTCCACTTATTAATAATATTTTGGAGATTCTTTTATATTTTTATTTACATTTAATTTTGTTTTTAGTGAATATTTATATTAGTCACATTCAAAAAATAATAGACTAGTATTCCAGTTTGTTTGATTTATTATTTTATGTGCTTTAAAGTTAAATATTGATTCAAAATATAAGTTTATTTTTAATTATTGCAAGAAAATATGTTACAATTTAGTTGACTGGGTAAAATATACTATAAATAATACATTGAAAGGTAATAGGAAGTATGAAAAAACCTATAAAAAGAGTAGCTGCAATACATGATATATGTGGATTTGGAAAAGCAGCCTTAACAAATATAATACCTGTACTATCAACATTAGGAGTAGAAGTATGTCCAATACCAACAATGGTTTTAAGCACTCATACAGGGGGATTTGGAGATCCTAAGATAGTTAAACTTAAAGGGTATGTGGCAGATACGTTTGAACATTATAAAGAATTTAATATTGATTTTGAAGGGATTTTTGTTGGATATTTAGGAACTATTGATAATATAAAAGAAACTTATGAATTTATAAAAGGAGCAAATAAGGATACTACGTTAGTATGTTTTGATCCTATCTTTGGGGATTATGGAAATTATTATTCTAATTTTAATGAGAATTATTCTGAACAGTTAAAAAAACTATTAAAGTATTCAGATATAATAACACCTAATTTTACTGAAGCATGTATTTTAGCTGATGAAAAAATATCAGAATATGTATCCGAGGAACAACTATTAAATATTTCCAGAAAATTATTTGATTTTGGATGTAAAAATATTATAATTACAAGTGTTCCTGTTAAAGATAAAAATAAAATTGCAACATCAATATATTTAGGGAGAAATGATTCAATTAATATAATTATTTCTAATAAGTTGAAGAAATCATATCCAGGAACAGGAGATATATTTACATCAGTATTAATAGGAAAATATTTAAATGGAATTTCATTATTGGATAGTGTTAAAGATTCATGTGAATTTGTAGAGAGATGTATTAGAGAAAGCAGTAAACATGATTATGATACTAAAGAAGGTGTGCTTCTTGAATCATCATTAAAATATTTAAATGACTTAAAATAATTAAAATATTTTATATATTTCAAGCACCAAACTAGTTAATGTGGTGCTTTTATTTATTTGTAGTTATATTAAAAAAATAATATAACAATATAATGTTTGTGATTTATTTTGAATGAATTTGATTGAAAAGATTAATTTAAGAGACTAAAATTGTAAAATATTTGATAAAAATGATTGAAAATATTTTAAAATGATTTATTTTGAAATATTTTGACTGAAAATGATTGATTTTTATTTAAAAATAGTTTATTATAAAGATGCGGAGTGGTGATAATGTTTACAGAAGAAAGATATAATATAATCCTTCAAGAATTAAATTCAAAGGGGATAATTGCAGTTGCAGATTTAGTTAAAATATTAAATGCATCTGAATCAACAATAAGGAGAGACTTAAATATTCTTCATAATAAAGGCCTTTTAAAAAAAATTCATGGTGGTGCAATTTTAAATGGAGAAAGAGCTTCTAAACATGATTATATGGTTAATATTAGAAAGTCACTTAATATAAATGAAAAATTTGAAATTGCTAAATATGCAGCATCATTAATTAAAAATGGAGATATGATTTATTTAGATGCAGGAACTACAACAGGAGAATTAATAGAATTTATAAAAGAAAGAGAAATAACAGTTGTCACTAATGCAATAGTTCACGCAAAGAAGCTTTTAGAAAAAAATATAAAAACTTTTATATTAGGGGGAGAATTAAAAGCTACAACAGAAGCAGTTGTAGGTCCAATAACAGTTGAAGATCTTAAAAAATATAATTTTTCAAAAGGATTTTTTGGAACAAATGGTATAAGTAATGAAAAAGGGTATACAACCCCAGATGTAAATGAGGCAATGGTAAAAGCGGAAGCGATAAAAAGATGCAATGAAGCGTTTATTTTAGCAGATGAATCAAAATTAGAACAAGTCAGTTTTATAACTTTTGGAGAAATAAAAGATGCAGTAATAATAACTAATAAAATAAATATTAAATATGATACTAATGTAATAGAGGTGAATAAAAATGATTAATACAATAACTCTTAATCCATCTTTGGATTATATATTAAAAGTTGATAAGTTTAATATAGATTCATTAAATAGAAGTGAAAAAGAACAAATATATGCTGGAGGAAAAGGAATTAATGTTTCTATAGTACTGAATAACTTAGGAGTAGAGAATACAGCTTTAGGATATGTTGCAGGATTTACTGGTGATGAAATAGTAAAACAAGTAAAAGAACATGGAGTAAATTGTGATTTTATAAAATTAGAAGAAGGATTATCTAGGATAAACGTAAAGCTTAAAAGTTTAGGAGAAACAGAAATAAATGGTTCTGGTCCTCAAATTACAAGTGAAAACTTAGAAAATCTATATGAAAAGCTTTCATATTTAAAACAAGGTGATTATTTAATACTATCTGGAAGTATTCCAAAAGGTGTACCAGATGATATTTATGAAAACATAATGAATAGACTTTTAAATAAAAAAGTTGAATTTATAGTAGATGCAACGAAAGATTTACTTTTAAAAGTATTAAAATATAAACCATTTTTAATAAAACCAAATCATCATGAATTAGCAGAAATGTTTAATGTAGAATTAAAAAATGATAAAGATATAATTATATATGGAAAGAAACTTCAAGAAATGGGAGCTAAAAATGTACTTATTTCAATGGCTGGTGATGGAGCTATATTATTACCTGAAAATGGAGAACCAGTAAAAAGAGAAGTGCCAAAAGGAATACTTAAAAACTCAGTTGGTGCAGGTGACTCAATGGTAGCAGGATTCTTGGCAGGTTATATAAAAAACAATGATATACAGGAAGCTTTCAAAATGGGAATTGCAACTGGTAGTGCAAGTGCATTCTCAGAAGAACTAGCAACAAAAGAAGAAGTTGAAAATTTATTAACTCAAATATAAGGATATGGAGGGAAGAAGAATGAAAATTGTTGACTTATTAAAAAAACAAGGTATCAATTTAGACTTTAATCCTAATTCAAAAGAAGACTGTATAAATCAATTAGTAGATTTAATGGACAAAACAGAAAATTTAAATAATAAGGAAGAATATAAAAAAGCTATAATAGCTAGAGAAGAACAAAGTACAACAGGTATTGGAGATGGTATTGCTATACCACATGGAAAAACTAGGGCTGTAAAAAGAGCATCTCTTGCAGCGGCTGTATGTAAAGATGGGGTTGACTATGATTCTTTAGATGGAC
Source organism: Clostridium weizhouense (assembly GCF_019431045.1). Classification (GTDB taxonomy): domain Bacteria; phylum Bacillota; class Clostridia; order Clostridiales; family Clostridiaceae; genus Clostridium; species Clostridium weizhouense. The sequence goes on from NZ_JAHXPT010000008.1 coordinate 81,771, forward strand.
AAGTAGCAAAATTATTTTTTATGATTGCAGTACCAGATAATAGTGATAATCTACATTTGGAAGTTTTGGCAAGATTATCAACTATATTAATGGATGAAGAATTTAAAGAAAGTTTAATAAATTGTACAGATAAAGATACATTCTTGAGTTTGATTGATAAAAAAGAAGATGAAAAATTCCCAACTGAATCTAATAAAGTTAACCCCTCTTCAAATAATGAAGGATATAGAGTTTTAGCAGTAACTGCATGTCCTACAGGAATAGCTCATACATACATGGCAGCAGAAAGTCTTGAAAATAAAGGTAAGGAAATGGGTGTTACAATAAAGGTTGAAACAAATGGTTCTGGAGGAGCTAAAAATGTTTTAACTAAACAAGAAATTCAAAATGCTGAGTGTATAATTATTGCAGCTGACAAAAATGTTGAAATGGGTAGATTTGATGGTAAAAGAGTAATTAAAACAAAAGTTGCAAATGGAATACATAAAGCAGAAGAATTAATTACAGAAGCCATAAGTGGAAAAGCACTTGTGTATAATCATGATGTAAGCAGTAATACATCAGATGAAAATATAGAAAATGAAAGTATTGGACGTCAAATTTATAAACATCTTATGAATGGTGTATCTCATATGTTACCATTTGTAATAGGTGGGGGTATATTAATAGCATTAGCATTCCTTTTTGACACATATGATGCTGTAAATCCTAGTAATTTTGGTTCGGGAACACCTATTGCAGCATTTTTAATGAATATTGGTAAGAGTGCATTTGGTTTTATGTTACCAGTGCTTGCTGGATTTATTGCAATGAGCATAGGGGATAGACCGGCTTTAGCAGTTGGATTTGTTGGTGGAGCGATTGCAAATTCAGGACTTACATTTGCAAATGCATTTGATAAAGAGATTCCAATGGTTAGTTCAGGATTTTTAGGAGCATTACTTGCTGGATTTATTGCAGGGTATTTAGTTGTTGGACTTAAAAAATTACTTGATAAGTTACCAGATAGTTTAGAAGGATTAAAACCAGTACTACTATATCCGTTAATAGGAATATTCTTAATAGGACTTATAATAGCATATATAAATCCTGCTATGGGAATAATAAATGAAGCTATTACTAACGGTCTTAATTCAATGGGTGGTACTAGTAAAATTTTATTAGGAATAATCCTAGGAGCTATGATGTCAGTTGATATGGGTGGCCCTGTTAATAAAGCAGCATATGTATTTGGTACAGCATCACTTGCAAGTGGAAATTATGAAATAATGGCGGCAGTTATGGCAGCAGGTATGGTTCCACCACTTGCAATTGCATTAAGTACAACTTTCTTTAAAAATAGATATACACAAAGAGAAAGACAATCAGGTATTACAAATTATATAATGGGATTATCATTCATTACAGAAGGTGCAATTCCATTCGCAGCAGCAGATCCATTAAGAGTATTACCAGCATGTATAGTTGGATCAGCAATAACAGGTGGACTTTCAATGTTCTTTAATTGTGCTCTAAGAGCACCACATGGTGGATTATTTGTAATAGGGATTATAGATAATAAACTTGGATATATTGCAGCGATTTTAGTAGGTGCAATAGTAGGTATGATAATCCTTTCTATATTAAAGAAACCACTTGAAAAAACTAAATAAGGCATATTAATATAAAAAGATAGAAATATTTTAAATTATATTTCTATCTTTTTTATGTATATGTTATTGAGAATTATTTTATTCGCTATGTTTTAAAACATATCTATTTTATTAAATTTTTATCCCATATGAACAGTTGATCAGAGTTATTTAAACATCCAAAAAGATTTTTCTTTAAATTAGGAATTTTATTATTAAGATCTTTAATTAAAATTTTAATATCTTCTCTTTTGGTTTTTCCGTCAGCAGGACATGGATTTTTTATAACAGGATAATTATACTTTTTAGTAATATTTTTAATAGATTCTTCTGTTATATAAACCATAGGTCTAATAAGAGTCAAATTATTTTTATCCATAATAGTTTTAGGAGAAAAACAATTTATTCTTCCTTCATAAAACATTGAAAGCATAAGGGTTTCTAAAGCATCATCTTTATGATGTCCAAGAGCAACTTTATTACATCCTAATTTTTCAGCATTATCATTTAAAGCACCTCTTCTAAGATTTGCACAAAGAGAACAAGGATTTTTTTCTTTTCTTATATCAAATACAATCTTTTTTATTTCAGTTTGTATTTCATAAAATGGGACATTTAATTCTTCACATAAAGTGTGTAAAGGAGAATTATCAACTTCACCTGGATTCAATGTTATTGCTATAAGTTCAAATTTTTGAGGTGAGAAATTCTTATATGAGTTTAAAAGATGGAGTAGAGTTAAGCTGTCTTTACCACCTGAAAGACCAACAGCAATTTTATCTCCATCTTGAATTAAATCAAAATCGTTTATAGCTTGACGCATTTTACTAAGAAGTTTTTGCATTTAGTATATCTATCCTCCGAATATCATTAATTTATTAATATCATAACATTAATATTGACATAAAAATCTGTAAGATGTCAACATGAGTGAATGTATAACTGAAGAATTCTATTTAATTATATATTTTTTACATAAACTATTTTAAGGGATTTATGGGATTAATTAAAAAGTCTATATAATTTTAGTCGATAATAAATTTATACAAAATAAGTATTATTAGTTTAGAATAATATGGAAATATAAATGTGAAAATAATCATAAAATGAAAGAAAATGAAATATAATGTAAAATAATGTTGACAAATTTACTAAAATTATGTCATTATAATAATGATTTACATAAGTAGGAGGGGTAAAAATGAAGAACATAATTAAAAAGATAATACCAATATGCATAATAGGGGTAGTATGTTTAATTGGTTTTCCAGCTTTAAAAGGGGACAAAGATATACCATTAGCTGAAATGGAAGGAATAAAAATAGAAGTTGGTAAAACAACAGTTAAAGAAGTATTAGATAAAGGTTTTACAATAAAAGATTCTGAAATATATGAACCTGTAAAAAGCATTCCAGGAAATAAATACACTTTAAGTATAGCTTCTTTTGAAAAAGACGGAAAGGAATATGGAAGTTTTTCAGTTGCTAACACAAGTGCAGTGGAAAAGAATATAGAAGACTGTTTAATCACATCTATTACATATTATTATACACATGATAGCTATTATCAAGATGCAAGTGTTAAAGGGATAGTACCTAAAGATTTAACCTTAGAACAATTAAAGGAAAAGCTAGGAACTCCAGATGATGAATATGATGATGAAATAGTTTATAGATCAGAAAGTAAAAAGTATACTTCAAGATTTGGTTTTGATAAAGATGGTAAATTAACAAAATCAAAAGTCGAAGTAGATGAACACTCATTATAGAAAACAAAAATAAGCTAGTTTAGATAGAAAGTAGTCTAAATTAGCTTATTTTTTATAATATTATTTATTAACTAGCATATTAAATTATTTATATATGTATTCTATTATCTATTTCATTAGTTATAATTTCGTTATCATCTTGTTTTTTATCTATAAATAAATTATAAGAGAGCCCAGCTAATACTAAAAATCCTCCAATTACTTTACCTATAGATAAGATATTTAAAGTAAAATAATCAATAATTATAGCTAAGAATAGTTGTCCTATAAAAATAAGCAATGTTAAGTAGAAAGCAGATATCTTTGGGGTAATATAATTTGATAGTATAATTATTACTATACCTAATAATCCACCTAAGTAAGCCCACCAAGGAATCGATTTAAAATTTATTGTTAAAATATTAATTCTTTCATTACTTAAAATTAGAAAAATAAATGAGAATAATAATCCAACAATAAAATTGATAACTGTACCTTGGAATGTTCCAATTTTATCTGCTAAGTTTGAATTTATAATTCGAGCAATTACGATAGATACTCCAGCTAAAAATGCTGATATTAAAGATATAAAAAACATGCATCTTCCTCCTTAAAAAATAGTCATTATAAATATCCCTAAAACAATAAATGTTAAGCCAATAGATTTTTTCTTATTAAATTTGGATTTCTTCATCTCTAATAATCCAAAATGGTCTATTATAATTGATGCTATAGATTGTCCAAGTAATGCTAATGAGATTGGAATTGATGCACCAAGTATTTCATAACTGAAATTATTAAAAATAACAGTAAAAACTCCTATAGCTCCAGCACTATACAAATATAAAGAAAGTCCTTTTTTAAATTTCATTTTTGATTTAGTTATTAAAAGAACAAATAAAATGCCTAAAAGGCCGACAATATGAATTATTACTGTTGAAGTGTAATTACCAGATATTTTAGATAATGTTCCATTAAACATTACCATTATAGTTATTAAAGCACCTATAAAGGCAGAAAGTAAATTATTCATATAAACTAATTACTCCTTTGCAAAATATATAAGTTCCAATAAAATTTGTTTATTAATATAAATCTTAAAAGGTTAATAAATGATGTGATTCAGCGCTTTAGTAAGGAACTTATATAGAAAAATTTATGATATATGTTTCTAACTAGATATTGTTAAATAAAAATATAATTTACTGCAAGAAATTGTAAATATATTAACTTAATTAGAAGATATATATTAAATTTAATTTAACACAAAATACTTATAAATAGTTATGACATATGTCATAACTATTTATAATCTGTTAATATATTATTAAGTTATTATTGCTATTAAACAAAGTTTGCTTAATATTAAGTATAGAAAGTTGATTGGAAGAATGATTAAAATAAATAAGATTAAAGTAATGGATGAATATATTAAAAAATTTAACATTGATAAACTTTTTGTTAGTGATATGAAACCGTTTATGGAACTGTTTCTGTTTAAAAGAAATGAATATATATGTAAAGAGGGTGAAAAAAATAAATATATATTTTTTATTTTAAAAGGTAAGGCAAAAGTATATATAACTTTAAGCAATGGAAAATCTCTTCTTAACTGTTTTTATAGTGACTTTGCTATTGTTGGAGATATAGAATTAATAGATTTAAAAAATCCAGCTACAAATGTGCAAGCTATAGAAGATACTTATTGCATAGGTATTAGTTTAGATAATGCGAGAGAAAAATTAATTAATGATATTAAATTTTTAAGATATCTATGTAATTCATTAGGTGAAAAGTTAAATGATTTTTCTAAAAATAGTTCTATAAATTTACTTTATCCACTTGAAAATAGATTAGCAAGTTATATATATGTTACAGGGGAAAGGTCTAAAAATGGTCAGTTAATAAAATTTAATGAAAATTTAACTCAAATAGCAGAGCTTTTAGGAACCAGCTATAGACATTTGCTTAGAACATTAAAATCATTTTTAATGAGAGAAATTTTAATTAAAAGAGGAGAGTACTTTGAAGTAATAGATTTACCTAAATTGAAGGAACTTGCTTCAGATTTATATAAATAAGCAGTTAGTTTTTAATTTATGAGTTGAAGTCTAATATTTAGCTTCTTATCTAAAACATAGTAAAATAGAGAAATATCTCAATAAATATAATTTTTTGAGATATTAAACTCTATAATTTACTATTAAAAAAATAATTTATTTTAAAAAGAAGTATTTAAAAGGTTTTAGATAAAAGAATGTTATCTTGATAATTAAATTTAGATTTAAACTAAGAATCATTTGATTTAATGCCATAAATTTTTTCAAATTCTTCTATTGGCATTGGTTTAGCAAAGTAATAACCTTGAACAAGATTACAGCCGATATTTGTTAAAAAATCTATTTGCTCTTGAGTTTCGATACCTTCAGATAAAACTAAGATATCAAGATCTTTTGCCATATTAACAATATTAGATACTATGATTTTTTCTTTTTTATTAATGTTATTACTAGGAAAAAAGCTTTTATCTAGTTTTAAAACGTCAATAGGAATATCTTTTAGGAGATTTAGTGATGAATATCCAGAGCCAAAATCATCAATAGAGAAACTAAAACCAAGTAATTTTAATTTAATTATTTGGTTTATAACATTGTCCATATTATTAAAACAAATATTTTCAGTTAATTCTAATTCAATTAAATTAGTAGGAATCTTATATTTTTCTATTAACTTATTTAATCTATAAATAAATGAGTTATCATTTATATGAGCACGTGAAACGTTGACAGATATAGGAAAAATATTTTTATCTTCATCTATCCAACGCCTAATAGTTTTGAAAATTTCTTCATAAACATAAAAATCTAATTCGATTATAAAACCATTTTTTTCGAATAAAGGTATGAATTCTCCAGGAGCAATCAAAGTCTTATTAGGACGTAACCAACGAACAAGTGCTTCAGCTCCAACTGTTTTTTTTGTTAAAAGTTCAACTTTAGGTTGTAGATAAACTAAAAATTCTTTGTTTTCCAGTGCTGTTACCATAAGACTTTCTATTTTTTTTTCTTTTGTTGACTGAATATGAAGTTTTTTATCATAAAATGCATATTGACTTTTGTGAGAGTCTTTAATAGTTTTTCTTGCCATATTTGCTTTATCTATTATTGAATATAAATTATTATTATAAGAGCTAATTAAGCAAATACCACTAATAACTGAAAGTTTAAGATTATTAAAGTCTTGTTTTTGAATTTTTATAAATTTTTCGTTGAAGGAAGCTAGTCTATTTTTAAAATTTTTAATACCATTATATTTTATTAGTGTAATAAAGTTATCAGAAGAAGGTCTGCATAGTAATTCATCTTTTTCAAGTGAATCAGATAAAAGATTAGAAAATTTTATTAATAATTCATTTCCAATAGCATATCCTAAATTATCATTTATATATTTAAATTTATTGAAATCTGAATATATAAGTGCATATTTATTTTTCTGTAAGTTGTTATTTAACAAATTATTTGCAACTACTTCAAATTTAGATAAATTCATTAATCCAGTTAAAGGATCAATTGATGTTATTACTTCAAAAACATTTTGCATATCTGAAACAGAAAGAAGTTTATCTTTTGATGTAAATGAAATGTCAAGTTTAGAATCTATTAAATTATCTTTCAAAGTATTATCTAAAGAAGAATTGATAGTTGAAATATTAGAGTTTACTAAATTATCTTTTTTAAACTGATCGTTGTATATAATACCTTCAGTATATATTTCAAAACAATCTTTTCCATGCTGTTTAGCTTTATAGAGTGCATAATCAGCTTTTTTTAAAAGTTCATCATAGTTATTACCATGATTAGGGTAAAGTGAGATTCCAATACTACATGAAATCTTATGAGTTTTATTTTCTCCAGTATATGTGTTTTTGAATATATTGCAAATAGAAGTAGCTTTTTCATATATATAATCAAGACAAGAGACATTCTTTAAAAATATAATAAATTCATCTCCACCTATACGACCAATAATATCATAATTATTAAAGGGCTTTTTTATATTAAGTGCTATTTTAGATAGAACGGAATCACCAAATATATGACCAAGATTATCATTTACAGATTTAAAATTATCAATATCAATAATCATAAAAGCATGAGTAGTTTTTATATCTTGAGTTGTTAGATAATCATCAATTAAAGATTTACTTACTGTTTTATTATAAAGTTTAGTAAGTGGATCTAACTGTGTTTCTAATTTTAAGTTGAAATATTCTTTTTTTTCTTTATCTATATTTAAAACTTTACCTATGGATTTTACAGGTTTATTATTAAAATCAAATATAGTAGTTGCTTGTATTTTAATCCAGATATAAGTGCCAGCTTTAGATTTAATTCTTAAATCAGCACTAACAAAGTTTTTACCAGACAAAATTTCTTCTATTAAAGATAAAAAAATTTTAATATCATCTTTATATATATAATCAGATTTAAGAATAGTTTCTTTAAATTTACGTATTACAGGTTTATTTCCTGTAATATTTATATATTTAGAAGAGTATATCATTGTATCATTTGGAATAAGATATTCAAATAATATATTATCACATTGTTCTGCAATAATTTTATAGTGAGTTTTAGCTATCTTTAGTTCCTGTTGAACTTTTTTAGTTTCAGTAATATCAACAAATACAAATAAAAATTGTTTTTCGGTTTCATTTAATTTAATACAATGACCTTTAATTAGTAACCAAAAAATAGAATTATCCTTTTTATATGCTCTAAGTTCAATTTTAATTTCTTCACTAGTAGATTGAATTTGGGATAATTTATTAAGTAATAAAGGTAAATCATCTTTAAATACTATACTAGTAAATTTATTTTTAATTTTAGATGCAAATTCTTCATGAGAAAATCCAAAGAGCTTGAAAAAGCCATCATTTGCATAAGAAATAGTTAAAAGTTTATTATATGAAATTGTAGCAATTCCTGCATCAATATTATTTGTTATACGTTGAAGTTTTAAAAATTTTTTTCTAAAGAAATCTACTGGATTTTCTTTGATTTTATCCATAATGTACCACTCCTTTATTATAGATATATAAGTTCCAATAAAGCTTGTTCATTAATATAAACTTAGAATATTTATAAATGCTATGACTTACTAGTATAGTGAGGAACTTATATATAAAATTCATGATATATATGCTTCTAAACTATTTAAATACTATTAAGTTAAGATATAATTTTCTATAAAAATTTTATGAGAAATTATAAATGTAATAGTTTAGTTAGAATACATATACAAAGTAAATTTAGTTTTCTTTAAAGTTTTTTAGTTAATAATCTTTAGTGTATAAGAAAAAAATAATCCTTTAAATTATTATATTAAGTAGATAATATTATGGTGCAATTTATAAGTAATATATGTTTCAAACTATAATTAGTATTTTAGTTTAAAACTCATAGATAAGATTAAAAAAGAAAATTTGATTCATATATAATTTCTTAGTAAGTACGAGTAGCAAAATATAAATTTTTATCTTTAATTAAGAGTTATAAAAAGCAAAATCTAATACTAGTTCGTGCTTATAGGATAATATCAATATTCGTTTAAAAGATAGCTAAGGTAAATAAAAAAATCCTATTAAAAATTATTTTAAGAGGATTTTTGATATCGTATAAATATTTATAAAGTATAGATTATTCCCACATCTTCTTTTCAAATGTATTAATTGGCATAGGTTTATCAAATAAGTAACCTTGAGCCATAGTACATCCTATTTCAGTTAGAAAATCAGCTTGTTCTTCTGTTTCAATTCCTTCTGATAAAACTGTTATATCAAGTTCTTTTGCCATTTTAACAATATTTGATATAATGACCTTTTCTTTTTTATTAATATAATGATTAGGGAAAAAATCTTTATCTAATTTTAAAACGTCTATAGGTAAATCTTTTAATAAATTTAAAGAAGAATATCCAGAACCAAAATCATCAATAGAGCAAGTAAATCCTAATAATTTTAATTCTTCTATAGTTTTTAATAGATAATCTACATTTTCAAAAAAAATACTTTCAGTTAGTTCAAGTTCAATTAAAGAAGTAGGTATATTATATTTTTGAGTTAATTTTTTTAATCTAGAAATAAAATCAGTATCATTTAAATGCAATCTAGATACATTTAAAGAAATAGGAATAAGATCTTTCCCCTCATCTATCCATGAACGCATTTTTTTTAATACTTCTTCATATACATAAAAATCTAAATCTATAATAAAACCATTTTTTTCAAATAAAGGAATGAATTCTACTGGAGAAATTAATTTTTTTAATGGACTTAACCATCTTACAAGAGCTTCAGCACCCACTATTTTTTTTGATGAAAGTTCAATTTTAGGTTGTAAATACACTAAAAATTCTTTATTTTCAAGTGATGAAAGCATAAGATTCTCTATTTCTTTTTCTTTAGTGATTTGCATATGAAGTTTATCATCATAAAATGCATAATAACTTTTATGATAGCCTTTAATAGTTTTTCTTGCAATATTAGCTTTATCAATAATAGAAATCAAAGAGTTATCAATAGATTTAATTAAATATATTCCTGCTATTAATGAAATTTTTATGTTATTAAAATATAGTTTCTTAATTTCTATAAATTTTTTATTAAAATTATTTAATCTATTTTTTAATGTTTCCATATTTATATATTCTAAAAGTATAATAAATTTATCAGCTGAACAACGGCAAATCAACTCATCTTTATAAAGGTAAGCAGATGATAGTTTTGCAAAGTCAATTAATATTTTGTTTCCAGCAGCATACCCTAAAGTTTCATTAATATATTTAAATTTATCAATATCACAGTAAATAAGAGCAAATTGCTTTTCATTCTGTTTATTTAATAAATTTTTTGCAATAATTTCAAATTTACTTAATGTTAATAAACCTGTTAAGCTATCTTTTGATGTTATTCTATCAATAAAATTTGTTATATTAGAAAAACAAATTAAATTTGATGGTGTTATATTTTTATTTGAATTAATCATAAAAGGTTTATAATTTTTATTTTTTAAATAAGTAGAAGTATGAATATGACATAGCTTTAATTTGGTATCGTATATTTTGAATAATAATGTGAAACGTATGGGGTCTTTTATAAAAGAGTGATCTTTTGAAATTATTTTATACGTAACTTCACCAAAGACAAGATAAGTTTTATCAGAAAAATTAACAGGATAATATTGTTCATTTTGAATTTCAAAATTATAACTATTATTTTGTATTTTAAGATTACAAAGAGATAGAATATCATTAATACCTATGCAAACTTCATCTTGCAAACTACTAATCAAAGTAATATTTTCATCAATATTTTTAATAATATTTTTAAAATCTTTTTTTATAAAATAATTATGCACCATTTCTTTAGCAAATGAAGTAACTTGCTTTGTAATTTTATTCATAATATAACCTCTCTTTCATATAGATGTAAATTACATATAGAGTATATAAAGGTATTATATTGTTAAGTATAATTTTCACAAAATAAATAAAACTTTGACTGTAAATTACTTCCTTATATAACCTATGTTGTTATAAAATGTATTTATATGTAATTTATAGTATATCATAAAATTAACTTTACATAAATATGGAAAAATATTATTTAATGTAAAAATTGAAAATTTAATAAATGATATAAATTAATAATATAAGATAAATGAGACAAAGTTCGACCTTTATGTGATATAATATATCCAAATAAGACTATTCTTAACTTTATAGAGTTTTTGCTTTAGATGAAAATTGAACAAGTTTATTCAAAGTGATAATCAGTATTTAGCAATAATTATATAGATTAGTTCTTGAATAAATGTATATTAAAACAAACAGATAATAAAAAGTGACATAAGGGGAGTAAGTGTAAAGTGAAAAAGGCATATCTAAAGAATTTAATAATAACTACTGTTGTATTTGCAACAATAGTAGCAACACCACCAGTAGTAGCAAATGCTGTATGGAACAAAGATTCACAAAATAATTGGACATGGACAGAAAATGAAGTGACATCTGTAGGTTGGAAAAAAATAAATGATAAATGGTATTATTTTAATAAAGAAGGAACAATGAGAACAGGCTGGCTTAAAGACACAAATAATAAGTGGTATTATTTATCAGAAAACGGTGAAATGAAAACTGGTTGGTTGAAAGATGATGATGAAAGATGGTATTATTTATCAGATGATGGAACTATGAAAATAGGTTGGTTTAAAGCTGCTAATGACAACTGGTATTATTTATCATCAAATGGTGTTATGAAGACAGGCTGGTTAAAAGATAATGATGGGAATTGGTATCATCTATCAGAAGATGGTTCCATGGATATGGGTTGGTTAAATAAAAATGGAGTTTATTATTATTTGGGTTTTAATGGGTGCATGGTAACAGGAAACATTAGTATAGATGGAATAATTTATGATTTTTCAGATAATGGTGCTTTGATAGAAGAAAAAGATAATAGTGAAGAAAAAGATAATAATGAAGAAAAAGATGATAATGAAGAAAAAGATGATAATGAAGAAAAAGATGATAATAATGAACTAGAAAAGTGTACAGGTTATGTTATTACTGAAAGTAGCCCTTTAAATGTTAGAGAAGATGCCTTAATATCAGCTAAAATAGTAGGAAAGCTATTAAAAGGAACAAAAATAACTGTTATAGGAAAAGAAGTCAATGGATTTTATAAAGTGTCTGGAAATGGGTTAGAAGGATGGGCAAGTAGTAAGTGGATTAGTTTTACTAAACCAAATGAAATTATTCCACCAATAGAGAAACCGGATGAGAATTCTAATATAAGTGAATTTAAAATGAGATCTACTGCACCAGAACTTAATGATAGAGATTATTATTCAGATGATAATATTTTTTATAAGGCAAGGCTTTCACCACCATTTTTTAATAATGGTAATATTATTGTAGGTAACTGTACATGGTACGCATGGGGACGTATATGGGAAATTACAGGAAAACCACCTATTGATGCTGGTTTTATAGGAAATGGTTATGAATGGTGGGAAGCAAATAAGAATAGTGGAAAGTATAAATATGGTACTACACCTAGAGTAGGTGCACTAGCAGTATGGCAATCATCACTACCTAAATCAGGTGGATTTGGACATGTTGCAGTAGTTGAAAAAATAGAAAATAGTAGAGTTTATATATCAGAATCAGCATGGCATGGTGTATTGTTTAAATACAGAGAAATATATAATGTAGATTATTTATATGGTTATATATATATAGATGAGCCTAATTATTAATATTTTAGATTTATAAGTAACTAATATATCTTTTATAATTTTAACAAACAAAATTTTATATATGTCACATTTTTAAAATTTTATATTCTTTTATTTATCTTAAGCAAAAACAATATAAAATATTAAGGGGGAGTATTAATAATATAGAAACTTGGAGGGATAATTAAATTAAGTATAATAAAGATTTAACTAGAAATAAAAAACAAATGAAATTAAGTATAATTTCATATACTAAAGAAAGGAATGGGGAGATATGGAGTTAAAACTTAACATATTTGAAACAATGGCATTAGTAACACTTATATTTTACTTAGGTGTTTATTTAAGAAAAAAAATAAATGTATTATCTAAGTATTGTATACCATCAGCAGTTATAGGAGGATTAGTTTTTTCTATATTTATTCTTACTTTAAAAATTACCAATGTAGCAACAATTACATTAGATACTACATTACAAAATCTGTTTATGACAGCATTTTTTACTAGCGTTGGTTATACTGCTAGTCTTAAGATATTAAAACAAGGTGGAATTAAAGTTATTGTATATTTAGCAATGGCAATTTTACTTGTAGTATTTCAAGATGTTTTAGGCGTTTCTTTAGCAAAGCTATTTAATCTTAATCCATTATTAGGACTTTGCACAGGGTCAATACCTATGGTTGGAGGACATGGAACATCTGGATCTTTTGGACCTCTTTTAGAAGGAATGGGAGTTAAAGGGGCAACAACAGTAGCGTTTGCGTCAGCTACATTTGGACTAGTAATGGGAAGCTTTATAGGAGGATTTGTGGCTAAAACTTTAATTGAAAGACATGAATTAAAAACTCCTAAACAAGTTCATGATAAAAAAATACCTTTAAGTGATTTCCATGAGGATGATGAAGCTATTTTATGTCATAAAAGACTTATGAATGCTACTTCTTGGCTTTTTATAGCAATGGGAGTAGGGGCTATAATATCTGGATTTATCCAAGATTTAGGGCTTACATTTCCCTCTTATATAGGTGCTATGATTGCGGCAGCGATTATTAGAAATGTATGTGATATAAGAAAAGTTGAACTTCAAGAAAAAGAAATAGAAACAATTGGAGGAATTAGTCTTTCATTCTTTTTAGCTATGGCTTTAATGGGCTTAAAACTATGGGAACTTTTTGATTTAGCACTTCCTATGATTGTTATGCTTATTGCACAAGCAATCCTTATGGGGTTATTCGCTTATTTCTTGACTTTCCGTATTATGGGGAAAAACTATGATTCAGCTGTATTTGCCTCTGCTATTTGTGGATTTGGAATGGGAGCTACACCTAATGCAGTTGCAAATATGGATGCATTAGCAAGTAAATATGGTTTTGCACCAACTCCATATTTTGTAGTACCAATTGTAGGATGTCTTTTTATAGACTTTATAAATTCAGCAATTATAATTTTATTTATAAATTTAGTACATTAAAGTATTGTGATTTTTACTTAAATTAATATATTTTTAAAAATAGAATTAACATTAAATAGTTTTTTAGTATAAAGTAGATAGGTGCATTTTAATATAGAATACTTAATATAAACACTTATGATAAATTCTTATCATAAGTGTTTTTGATTTTTAAATATAGTTTAAATTGTTATTTTCTATTAGATAAGTAATTTTTGTGTACTGCATTAAAGAAAAAATCTGTTATTTCTTGATCGAGTTTATTTTGCATGCATACATTTTTAGTATATGGATGTATTTCTGATCTAGTTGTAGATTGAAATGAAGTTTTTCTTTTTCTATTTTCAAAAGATATTATTTTTTTATCTTTCATTAAAATATTTTCTCCTTTTTTTATAATAGATTCTCTTATTCCATTTTTATATTTTATATACATAAATTCCATAATGTAACCACCTTAATATTATTGCCACAAGACAATAAAAAATATAACTTCTTATTGAGATATTTAAATATATGATTAAACTTTTGCAAACATTACAATAATTTTTAAATTATGTAAAGAAAAATTAAATTCAGTCTAAATAGTTTAATTATGATAAAATTATCAAATATTTTGTTAAATATCTAAAATTAACCTAAAATTTAATATTTTTATCAAAAAACAATATACTATATTTATAATTAAAGAATAAAAAAGAGGAATATCTACAATAATTATATATTTCGACAATATATGCACGTATAAATAAGATTATTTCATATATATGTACTATAAAAAGTTCTTAGTTTTATATGAAATTAAAACTAAGAAATTATTAACTTAAAGCTATGTATAAGTTATCGGAGAGTTTTTATATGGATACTAGCTTTGGGTAAAGTATTAAATGGAGGTAATCATAGTATGAGTATTTTAGTAAGAAGTGAAATTAAAGAATTAAAGACCGTATTACTGCATAGACCTGGTGAAGAAATAGAAAATTTGACTCCAGAATATCTAGATAGATTATTATTTGATGATATTCCGTGGCTTGAAAAGGCACAAGCAGAACATGATGCTTTTGCTAATGTATTGCGCGATAATGGTGTTGAAGTATTATATCTTCATGAATTAATGGCTGAAGTAATAGATAATAAGGAAATTCGGGATAAGTTTATAAATCAATTTATAAAAGAAGCAGAAGTTTTAAATCCACACATGATAGAAAAAGTAACAACATTTCTTAATAGTATAAAAGATACAAAAGAATTAGTTAGAAAAACTATGTCAGGTATTAGAAAAGATGAATTACCTAAGGTTAGTTTTAAAGAAGTAGAACTAGCTGATTTAGTAGACGATGAGTATCCTTTTATAACAGATCCAATGCCTAATCTATATTTTACAAGAGATCCTTTTGCCTCTATTGGAGATAAGATTAGCCTTCATAAAATGTATTCAGTAACAAGAGGAAGAGAAACTATTTATGCTGAATATATCTTTAATTATCATCCAAGATTTAAAGATACAAAGAAAGTTTATGATAGATATTTCCCTTATTCACTTGAAGGGGGAGATGTTTTAAATATTTCAGATGAAGTATTAGCTGTCGGTATTTCTCAAAGAACTTCCCCTCAAGGACTACAAAGGCTTGCCAAAGAAATTTTCTTTAACACAAAAGGAAACAAAATAAAGACTATTTTAGGATTTGATATTCCTAAATCAAGAGCTTATATGCACTTAGATACAGTATTTACTCAAGTTGATTATAATAAATTTACAATTCATCCTCAAATTCAAGGACCTTTAAAAGTTTTTGAAATTACAAAAGGAGAAGATGAAAAATTAGTAATTAATGAAGTAAATATGGAATTGGAAAAAGTACTTGCAAAACATCTTCATAGAGACGATATAGTTTTAATTCAATGTGGAGGT
Organism: Clostridium weizhouense; assembly: GCF_019431045.1. Lineage (GTDB taxonomy): Bacteria > Bacillota > Clostridia > Clostridiales > Clostridiaceae > Clostridium > Clostridium weizhouense. Next base: position 97,810 of record NZ_JAHXPT010000008.1, read on the forward strand.
GGAGATTATATAACTTCTCAAAGAGAACAATGGAATGATGGTTCTAATACACTTTGTATTAGACCAGGAGAAGTTGTTGTTTATTCAAGAAATTATGTTACAAACAAAATACTTGAAGAAAATGGAGTTAAAATTTATGTTGTACCATCAAGTGAACTAAGTAGAGGAAGAGGTGGCCCTCGTTGTATGTCAATGCCTCTAATAAGAGAGGAATAAATTTAAAATACTATTTTGCAGATAATCATTTTAATTAATTAGGGTGAAAAAATAATATACCAAAGAAATGTTGTGTGTTATAAAAAAGTAACTTCAGCTAAAAGTGATAATTATATTTATAGAAGATCAAAAATGCGAATAAGTATATTTAAATTAATGGAGGGAAAAATAAATGGCTATAAATTTAAGAGGAAGAAGTTTTTTGAAATTGTTAGATTATACACCAGAGGAAATTAGATATTTATTAGATTTAGCTAAAGATTTAAAGAAGGCTAAAAGAATAGGACAAGCAAATGAGGTATTAAAAGGTAAAAATGTAGTTTTATTATTTGAAAAGGATTCTACAAGAACTAGATGTGCGTTTGAAGTTGGTGCTATGGATTTAGGGATGGGAACAACTTATTTAGGACCATCAGGATCTCAAATGGGTAAAAAGGAAAGTATTAAAGACACTGCAAGAGTGCTTGGAAGAATGTATGATGGTATAGAATATAGAGGATTTAGTCAAGAAATAGTTGAGGATTTGGCAAAATATTCAAAAGTTCCTGTATGGAATGGATTGACTAATGAATTTCATCCTACACAAGTTTTAGCAGATCTTTTAACAATAGAAGAGAAGTTTGGAAATTTAAAAGGATTAAATTTTGTTTATTTAGGTGATGCAAGAAACAATATGGGAAATTCATTGATGGTTGGATGTGCTAAAATGGGAATTAATTTTACAGCATGTGCTCCTAAAGATTTGTTTCCAGCAAAAGAGTTAGTAGATAAGTGTAGAGAAATTGCTAGAGAAAATGAATGTACAATAACTTTAACTGAGGATGCTGAAAAAGGTATTAAAAATGCAGATGTAGTTTATACAGATGTCTGGGTATCTATGGGTGAACCTGATGAGGTATGGGAAAGTAGATTAAAATTATTAAAATCATATCAAGTTAATAAAGAACTTATGAATAATGCTAATCATGATGCAATATTTATGCATTGCTTACCATCTTTTCATGATTTAAATACTAAGATTGGTAAACAAATTGGAGAAAAATTTGGAATAACAGAAATGGAAGTTACAGATGAAGTTTTTGAAAGTAAGCAATCAGTAGTATTTGATGAAGCGGAAAATCGTATGCACACAATAAAAGCAGTAATGCTTGCAACACTTGGCGTTTAAGGAGGAATAAGCTATGGAAAAAAGACTAGTCATAGCACTTGGTGGAAATGCACTTGGAAATTCTCCTAAAGAACAGTTAACTTTAGTTAAGGATACAGCAAAAACAATAGTTGATTTAATTTTAGAAGGATACAAGGTTATAGTGACTCATGGTAATGGTCCTCAAGTTGGAATGATTAATTTAGCTATGGAAAAACTTGATATGCCGTTTCCTGAATGTGGAGCTATGAGTCAAGGATATATAGGATATCATCTTCAACAAGCAATAAAACAAGAATTAAAAAATAGAAATTTAAATAAAAATGTTGTTAGCTTAATAACCCAAGTTGTTGTAGATGAAAATGATAATGCGTTTAAAAATCCAACAAAGCCTATTGGAAGCTTTTATAAGAAAGAAGAAGCAGATAAATTGGTAAAAGAAAGTGGATTTATTTTTAAAGAAGATGCTGGTAGAGGATATAGAAGAGTAGTACCTTCACCAAATCCTAAAAAAATAGTTGAAATTGATGTAATTAAAGAACTTTTAGAAAATGACAATGTAGTAATTGTAGTAGGTGGTGGTGGAATACCAGTTGTAGAAATAGAGAATGGCTATAAAGGAATAGCAGCAGTTATAGATAAAGATAAATCAGCAGCTAAGCTTGCAAATGACTTAAAGGCTGAGATGCTTGTAATTTTAACTGCAGTTGATAGAGTTTGTATTAATTTTAATAAAGCAAATCAAAAAGAAATTTCTAGAATGAATTGTTTAGAAGCTAAAAAATATATAGAAGAAGGACAATTTGCACCTGGATCAATGCTACCAAAAGTTGAAGCTTGTTTAGAATTTGTTAATTTAAACAAAAACTCTTTAGCTTTAATAACATCACTTAATAAAGCTAAAGATGCTTTAAAAGGTTTAACAGGAACTATAATAACTAATTAGTATTAATTTTAAGTTATATGCAAGATTAAATAGTAAATCTAAATTATATTAGTTCAATAAATAAGTATTTAAAAAATCTTATATGTACGTCAAAAATTAAGCTAAATTTATTTTAGATAAACTTAATAAAAGCAACTTAAAATTAATAGATAAAGGTGTTAAAAGATGGGAGAAATTAAATTTAAGGGAGGATAAAAATATGGAAAACAATAAAGCTTCAAAAAAGAAATTTAATTTCCCATCAGCATATACTATATTAATAGGATTAACTATAATTATTGCTATAATAACAAATTTTGCTCCTGGTATGATTCCAGCAAAAATTAATGATGTTATAATGGCACCAGTAACTGGTATGATTGGAGTTAAGGATGCAACTATAACAAATACAATGAATGAGGCAATGACAAGTGGTGGAATAACAGAAGCACTTAAAACACTTACCCAAACAGAAGGGCAGTATATAAGTGTATGGAATCAAGGTAAAGTATTTGGTGCAATTGATGTAGCATTCTTTGTATTAATAATTGGAGGATTTTTAGGAGTAGTAACTAAAAGTGGAGCTTTAAATGCAGGTATTGCTTCAATAGTTAAGAAATTAAAAGGTAGAGAACTTTTATTAATACCAATATTAATGATAATATTTTCAATTGGTGGAAGCACATATGGTATGGCAGAAGAAAGTTTAGCATTTTATGCGCTTTTAACAACAACAATGATTTGTGCAGGATTTGATCCTTTAGTAGCAGTTAGTACAGTTCTACTTGGTGCTGGTTGTGGAGTACTTGGATCTACAATAAACCCATTTGCAACAGGTATAGCATCAGCATCAGCAGGAGTACCTGTTAATCAAGGAATAGTTCTAGCATTAGGTGGACTTTTATGGGTTGGCAGTTTAGCAGTTTCTATATATTTTACAATGAAATATGCTAAAAGAATAAAAGAAGATCCAACTAAATCATTAGTTTCAGAATTTGAACTAGATAATGCATTACAAGCTTATTCGAATGATAATGAAGAAATAGTTGAATTAACAAAGAGAAGAAAATTTGCTTTAATTGCATTTGGAATAACATTTGTAGTTATGATATTAGGAATAATTCCTTGGGAGGATTTTGGAGTAACATGGTTTAGTGAACACACTGGAATCTTAATGGGTGCACCTTTTGGTACTTGGTGGTTCTATGAATTTGCAGCTTGGTTTTTATTAATGGCAGTTGTAATTGGTATAATTGCTAAAATGAGTGAAAGAGAAATTGTAAGTTCATTTGTAGCAGGAGCTTCTGATATGGTTGGAGTAGCACTTGTAATAGGAATTTCAAGAGGTATATCATGTATAATGACTAATAGTGGATTAGATCTTTATATATTAAATGGTGCATGTAATTTACTAAATGGAGTATCTGGTATTATATTTGTTAATCTTGCTTATGTAATCTATATTGGACTATCATTCTTGATACCATCTACAAGTGGACTTGCTACAGTATCAATGCCTATATTTGCACCACTTGCTTCAAATTTAGGATTAGCTCCTGAACTTATGATATCAGCATTTTCAGCAGGATCTGGAGTGGTAAATTTGGTAACTCCGACTTCCGCTGTTGTTATGGGTGGATTAAGCATAGCAAAATTAGAATATTCAACTTGGCTAAAATATGTTTGGAAGATATTACTTGGAATTTTTATAGTATGTTCAGTAATTTTATCTATTGCAATATTAATATTATAAAATATTAAAGTAGTATTAATGCAAATATAAAAATAGAATATATTTAATTGATAATATTTCCTCATAACAAGGAATATTAATATTATTTTAAAATATAATCTAAAAATAAAGTGATGCTCATAGAAAAGATCGAAGAACTAAATAGTAGATTTGGCTTTTCGAACTTTTTGAGCATCACTTTATTTAATGTAGGGGAATATATAATTTAATATATAAATTTTTTATTAATTATAAGAGGAGAACTAATATGGGGTTAATGAAAATTTTAAGTATTGCATATTTATCTTTTACATTTATTCTTATGCTAAATAAAAAGAAAACAGGTAAGACATCTATTGTTTTTGGAGTTATGACACTTATATTTGTACTGTTGTATGGAAATTTGCCAATTATTCCTCAAAAATATGTTTCAGTTGGAATTTTCATAGTATTCTCACTTATGATAACTTTATTTAGTCTTATGATGGGAGGAATGATTTTTTTAATAAGGAAATCAAATAAAATATCAATTATTATTTCTATGGTTTCGTCTATTTTATTGATGCTACTTATATTTAATAGGGCGGGATTTCTGAGTTATTTATTTATTCCTATACTTCTTTATAAAGGGCAAGATGGATTTAATAAGCTTATGAATAATGATTAACTTAGTATATTAAATATTAAAGTATCAATAATATTTAATTTATTTTTAATATTATTGATGCTTTTTAAATTTTAGTTGATCTCATTATTAAAACAGTTTTTATCTAAATATTGGATTTTATAATTAATATCTGGTAATATAAGTTGTAAGTTATTCATAATGAAAACCACTTTTTTATTTCTATATAATAAAGGTAATTATAACATAATTTAACATAGATAGGTTAAAGAGTGCTGGAATTGATGAGTTAACGTTATTATAGATAGACAACTAGGTCTACTTATGTTTTAAAATATAGTTTAAATAATAATTAATATATAAATATAGAAGAAGGAGAGAAACAAAATGAAAGCTTATGAACGTTTATTAAAATATGTGAAAGTATATACTACATCAGAGGAAAATTCAAAAACAAATCCAACAACAGAAAGACAATTTGATTTAGCACATTTACTTGTGGAAGAAATGAAGGAACTTGGGATTAGGGATGTTAGATGTGATAAAAATTGTTATGTATATGGACATATTCCAGCAACAGAAGGATATGAAGATAAAAAAAGCATAGGTCTTATAGCTCATATGGATACTGCTCCATCAGCACTAGGAAAAAATGTAAATCCTCAAATAATTGAAAATTATGATGGTGAGGATGTTTTATTAAAAACAACTAATACTATTTTATCACCAAAGAAATTCCCACATTTAAAAGACTTAAAAGGAAGAACACTTATTACAACTGATGGAACTACATTACTTGGTGCAGATGATAAGGCTGGTATTGCTGAAATACTTACAGCATGTGAGACTATTATAAATAATAATATTCCTCATGGTAAAATATGTATAGCATTTACTCCTGATGAAGAGGTAGGTCAAGGAGCAGATTTATTTGATGTTAAAAATTTTGGGGCAGATTTTGCTTATACGATTGATGGTGGAGTAGAAGGGGAAATTTCATATGAAAACTTTAATGCAGCAGGTGTTAAAGTAGAAATTAGTGGAGTATCAGTTCATCCAGGATCAGCAAAGAACACTATGATAAATGCTTTAAATGTAGCAATTGAATTTAATTCAATGTTACCAGCTTGTGAAAAACCAGAATATACTGAAGGTTATGAAGGATTTTATTATTTAGAAAAACTTAGTGGAAATACAGATCATGCAAGTATGGAATATATATTACGTGATCATGATGCAGAAAAATTTGAAGTTAAAAAATCTCTAATAAAACTTGCAGAAAAACTTATAAATGAAAAATATGGTGAAGGTACAATAAAGGCTACAATAAAAGAGCAATATAGAAATATGGTTGAACTTGTGAAACCTTGTATTCACTTGATAGATAATGCAACAGAAGCTATGAAAAGTTTAGGAGTTACACCAGTTGTTGAACCAATTAGAGGGGGTACAGATGGTGCAAGATTAAGTTATATGGGATTACCTTGTCCTAACCTTGGAACTGGAGGATACGCATTCCATGGAGAATATGAACATATTACAGTTGAAGGAATGGATATATGTACAAATATAATTATTGAAATCTTAAAAAGATATGCAAATTAAGACACAATAAAAAATAAGTAAATTCTATTTTGTAATATTAAAATTTAGTTAAGAAAGATTAAATAAATGGAGACTATCTCAAATACATAAAGATGTTTTTGGAGATAGTCTTTTATGATATAATATGCAAAACAAAACATTTATTGGGGGCAATATAAGATGAGTAAAGTGGTACAAGTAAAAAAATTAAAAATTGGGGAAGGAATGCCTAAAATATGTGTATCTATAACAGGTAATACAGATGAAAAAATATTAGAAGAAGCTAGAGAATTAAAGAATGTCAAATTAGATATAGTAGAATGGCGTGTAGATTTTTATAAGTATGTTGATAATATAGAAAAAGTAAAAGATATACTAATAAAATTAAGTGAGGTGCTTATAGATATTCCTCTTATTTTTACATTTAGAAGTAAAAATGAGGGGGGAGAAAGAGAAATTTTATCAGAATATTATACTAAATTAAATTGTGAAATAGCAAAAACAAAATTAGTAGATTTAATTGATGTTGAGCTATTTGTAGGAGATGACTATATAAATAAAATAATAGAATTTTCTCATCAATATGGAGTTAAAGTTATTCTGTCAAATCATGATTTTTCTAAAACTCCATCTAAAAAAGAAATAATTTTTAGGTTAACTAAAATGATTAAGTTAGATGCTGATTTAGCTAAAATAGCAGTTATGCCACAAAATACAGGTGATGTTTTAACCTTACTTTGTGCTACAAATGAGATGAAAGAGAAGTATCCTGATAATCCAATAATAACTATGTCTATGAATGGAATTGGAGTTATAAGCAGATTAGCTGGAGAAATTTTTGGTTCTTGTTTAACTTTTGGAGCAACTGAAAAAGCATCTGCGCCAGGTCAAATAAAAGTTGAAGATTTATATTCTATCCTTAAGGTACTACATAATAACAAATAGGTTATTTTATAATTTAAATTAATGTAGAAAAATGTAATTAAATAATAATTTTAATTAATAAGATAGCATTAAAATAATGGCTGATATTTCTGAAATAATGGAATATTAGCCATTTTATATATAATAATAAAATTTGAATTCAGTTTTTTATCATTATATATAACATTTATTTACAAAAATATTATCATATAATTTAGCTTTTTAAGAAACTCATAAAAATAATTGGAAAATATTGAAAGAAAATATTAAGAGTGTTAGCATTAAATTATAAATTATATTTAGGGGGTATAAAAAATGAGTAAAAAAGCTAAAGTGATGGTTGCTTTTGCTACTATCGCGATTTTAGGGGTTCAATGTATAGGTAATTCTATTCAAGTTAGAGCTGATTCTATTCAAAGTAATGATTCAAACATAGAAAATATGGTTGACAATAAGGAAACAATGTCAATAAATTCAGATACCCAATCTAGTGATATTATTAAAGATAGTACAGTAAATAATAAAAATGGACAAGTTGATCAAAACATAGGTGATACTATAGAAAAATTACAAAAAGAAACATCAAAAGATTTAAATGTTGAGCATAATAATAATATTTATATTGATGAAGTTAATAATGTTAATGAGGATAGAACGGATAAAGAAATTACTTCTGATGATAAAGAAATGTCAGAGAAGGAGTTAGTAAAAACATTAGATGTTAAACCTAATAATATTTCTATTGATGATAAGGCTAAACTTAATGAAAATAATTTGAATTCAGAAACTAAATCTAATAGTACTACGGGAGCACCATCGCAAGGAGTTTTAACAAAGGATAAATGGAGTGGAGAATGTGATTATACTATAACTATGAATTTATGGTATGGAAATAATGCTGATTCTTGGAGACTTTATGAAAATGGAAAATTAATTTGTGAGGAAAAATTAGTAAATAATTCTCCAAACCCTCAAGTAGCTAAAAAGGATTTTACTAATAAACCTAATGGAGAATATGTTTATACAGCAGAATTAGTAAATTCATTTGGAACTACAGTGCTTTCTAGTTCTGTAACACATAATGTGACTAAAAATGAGACACCTATAGATATAGAATTACCAGATAAAGCAGAGGGCACTCCAGCTGTAGGATATAAGATATTATCAGAAGATGAAAAAAATATACAATGGGCGGTAGCGATATCAAATCCAAATAAAGATTATGTTTGGGCAGGAAATGATTTTTCAGCATGGGGAGTGAGTTTTAATACTTCAGCTAAAATTATCTCAGTAGATAATGCTGCAAATTTTAAACAAGATGGAAATAAAGTTACAATAAATTTAAAACAAGATGAAAGATTATTATCACCTAATACAACAAAAGTATTTATTGTTAAGGCTGAAAAACAAGAAACTGGTACAGAATTAACTAATTTAGTAGCTAATCAAATTAGAGGAAATGTACCTTATCCTAAGTATTCAGAATTACCTTCATCTTGGACAAAAGGGAAAAAAGATTTAAAGTCTTCTGATTTAATTAATAATGAAAAAGATTATTATAATAATAAGGTAAATACTAATACAGGAAATAAATTAATAGCATATAATCTAAGTAGTGATACTCAAATAACACTTGGATTACCGAATAAAATGCCAGGAGCTATAAATGGTGTTAATGGATTGAAAGTATGGATGCCTTCTAAATATCTTGCTATGGGAATAGCTACAGATCAAGAAATATTTAAATTAAATCCTAACTTTATGGTAGGATTATCAATAAAAGAAAACTTTACTTGTGGATTGATACCATTAGAAGCGGGAGATACTAGGAATATTGTAACCGTTGATGGTAAAGAGTGGAGTTGGCCAATAGAAAAGAAGCATCCAGATGGACCATTTCAACAAGAAAAAGGAAATTTTAATGAAGTAAAAAAACAATATAGAGATTATTTATCACCTAAGGCAGAACATCAAGATTATGTAACATTAAAAAATGGTGAGATGGATGATCCAAGCTATGTATCAGCAGCTATAAGTTCTGGGATTTCAATAACAATGACTAGAGAATTCTTATATGCAATTCCTAAAAATGACTTTGAGGGATTTTTAGAACAATGTAAAGACCCTTGGGCTGAATTTGTTTTGGTAGATAATGCTTATAATAGAGGAGTCTTTGGACTATTACAAAAAAATATCTTTACAACAAATAGGGAAAATGCTATAAATTCAACTAACTTAAGTAAAGATTATGAGTTAGGTGGATATGCAAGTCATATAGATACTATTAAATCTATATTAACTGAGATGGATAAAGAAAAAGATAATATTTACGATGAAAAGATTACTAAAAGTGAAATAGATAATTACTTAAATCAATTAAGAAAATTTTATCAAAATGGAGCTCCAACAGATAAACAATGGAATGATATGATTGATGATGTCCATAGAGCATTTGACGTATTATCACAGCATTGGGGAGATAATACAATATCATATAGATATGATTTCTTAACAATATTAAGAGTGGCAAGAGAACATTTGCCTAATATAGCTAATCCAGCACCATCAGGTCAATCTTGGATTGAACAAGTAAGCAGTGCTAATAGATAAAATATTTATTTTCCTCTTAATTATTAATATATAGTGGGGAGAAACTTAATTTCTCCCCATATAAATTTTATATATCATTCCAACATATAATTTCATCTTTCAATAAATCTCTTTTAAGCTCTCTTCCTATTAAGATATAAGCAAGTTCAGGCTTTATTCCATATCCTGGTCTTTTATAGGTAAGCATATTTTTTTCTATTATTGTTCCTTTTTTCAAATCTTTTGAAGCTAAAATACTTCTTCTAACATCATTCATAATAATTTTTTCATTATTTGTAGGACGTTTAATCCCATCTCCCAATAACTTTTCGGTATTTCTAATATGATTAACATATTCTTTAAATTCTTGTGGAGGCATAGATGCCTTATGGTCTGGTCCTGTGATGTTTCTATTTAATGTAATATGTTTCTCAATAAATTCTGCCTTTAATGTAGTAGCAGCTATTGCTGCTTCAAATCCTAATGTATGATCTGATAGGCCAACAGGAACTTTAAAAGCTTCTCTCATAGTAACCATAGCTTTTAAGTTAACATCATCTATTAGTGTTGGATAATCCGATGTACAATGCATTAATCTTACATTTGTATTACCGGTTGAATATATATTTTGTAAGGCTTGTTCAATTTCCCCTAATGTACTCATTCCTGTAGATAAAATTATAGGTTTTTTTGTGTTACCTATCTCTATTAAAAAATCAATATTTGTTATTTCACTTGAACCAACTTTAATAAAAGGAACATTTAGTTTTAATAAATATTTTAAACTATCTAATCCATCAGGTGTAGATATAAATATTATTCCCTTATTGTCACAATAATCTTTTAAGATTTTAAAGTTTTCGAAAGGCAATTCAAGTTTTTTAATCATTTCTAGTTGAGATTCTTTAGTCTTGTCATTATTTTTTTGATATTGTGCTTTTTCTGCGAAAGTTCCTGTACTTTCTTCTGCTTTAAAAGTTTGAAATTTTATTGCATCTGCACCACAATCTTTTGCCATGTCTACAAGCTTTTTTGCTAAATTAATATCTCCATTATGATTTACACCAGCTTCTGCTATTATAAATACTGACATTAAATCACCTCCAGTTGAGTTGGATCCTCTAGTTTTAATAAAAAGTCTTTATAATTCAAATTTTTAAGAAGTTTAAATGCTTTTTCTGAACTATTTGCATCACCATAAATATTTTTTATAGTTTTACATTTATCTATAAAATTTTTATCTAATACTATGTCTATGCTATTTTTTATATCATTGAAATTATCTTCTACCAATATTACATTTTCATTAATAGTCCTACCTTGTTGTCTTACCCCTATATTAATTACTGGAATTCCTACAGAAGCAGATTCGACTATTCCTGCACTTGAATTACCAATTTGAAAAGAGGCATTTCTATATATATTTATAAAAGTATTTCTATCTAAATTTCTATAAAAATAAAAATCAGTATCATCTTTATATTCATTTATAATATTAATAATGTCTTTGTTACCTGCATCTGTATTTGGATAACTAACAAAAGCTTTAAGTTTTTTTTCTTTAATAGACTTTAATATGTTTTTAAAAGTAATATCATCATTTTTACCTAATGGATGATAAATAACTAAAGCATAAGAATCAAAAGGCTGTATATTTAAATTTTTATAAATTATACTCATATCTTTTATAGGCTCAATTTTAAATTTATCTAATGCAGGACTTCCTATCTGAAAAATTCGATATTCAGGTTCACCAATACTAACTAATCTTTTTTTATGTTCTTCTGTTGAAACAAAGTGAATTGAGGACATTTTAGATGCAGCATTTCTAATCTGATTATCAACTAATCCGTTTGCGGTGAAGTCTCCTCCAAAAAAATGTGCTGTTGGAATTTTTAAAAATGTTCCAAGCATTGAACCAATTAGTACCTCTTCTCTATCACCTGCATAAATTATTAGATCAGGATTATATTGATTTACTATATCGATTGAATTTTGTAATATTATTGAAGTAGTTTTTAATCTAGAACTTTTACTATCAGAATCAATTAAGCTTTCTATTTTTATTAATATTTTAAATCCATCTTTTTCAATTAGTTTTACAGTATTACCATAAGTTTGTGATAAATGAGCACCACATACTAATAAGTTTAATTCAAAGTAATCATCTGAATTTATTTTTTTAAACAAATTACTCATTAAATCATAGTCTGATCGTATACCTGTAATTGCTAATATTTTCTTCAATAGAATTACCACCTTTACATATTCATTTATCAAGTTTTTTTGAAATATAATTTAAAAATCATATATACTAAAATAAATAATTTTTAATTATTTCAGTAAATTATTATATTGACAAATACTTTTACCTTAGTTATATATATTTTTTAAAATTCTATTTATGTTATTAAGCTTACAGATAAAATTTAGCAATTTACAAAAGGACCATCTCAAATGAATAATTATATTTTTGAGATGGTCCTTTTATAAATTTCAACTATTTTATAGAGTTTTTATATAAATAATTTTCACCAAATAAACTTAATGGGATTTTAAATTCAGGTATTCCATAACAATATGGTGCTATTTCATATTGCTCATAATATATTACAAGATTATTTTGATCAATATAGAAATTTTGTTCATCATTAATTCCTTGAAATTGTTTGCCGGATTCATAATAGTTTTCAGGATGGGAATCAATTTGTTTTATTATCTCATCATTTATTATTTTTTTGTAATCATATCCATTAGTAAATAAATTATTTAGAGAAAGCATTTCTTTTTTATCTTTATCAATTGTATACGAATTTCTTAATGTATTTCCATGAGCTCCACCTAAATAACTATAAAAATCATTGTATAAACTTATTAAAGAATCAGATTCATTAGTTACTGTATATTTTACGTTTATTTCATATGGGAACCCCATATTCTCATGACCATAGATATCAAAAGTTTCTTTACTTTGATCTTCTATTTTAGATATATTGGAATTTATATTAGAATTTATTTGTTCATTTAAAATGTTTATTTTTTGATCATTAGTATTATTTTTAAAGTTTATTAAGCTTATATCTTCTTTTAAATATGCTGAATTTTTAACTGAAATAGTTTCTATTAATTGTATCTTTGGGTTGTTGATCAAAATGGAATCAGCGCTAGCATTTTGAAATTTTCCTAAAAACAAACCAGCAGTTAATATAATTCCTAAAGTTAATGCTATTATTTTACTTATATAAGTTCTTTTCATAGTTATTATCTCCTTTTTCTTACCTTTTTGTTAGTTCTTAATATTATATTAATGCCAAATAAGGTAAACTTTGTTACGAATAGTTTACAAAATAATTTCAAATAGTTTTAAAATGAGTTAATTTGAAAAATAATTGCTAAAATTTGTAGTATGTTATAATAAGATAAGTTTTAAATTGACTTTAGATTTTATTAAAACATAAACATATTTTTAAAATGAGGTTTAAAAATAAATAACGGGCTTTAATAGAGGAGGAAAAAATGCTTAATTTTATTGGAAAAGGAAGTGCTTTTAACACTGAATTAGGTAATACAAGTGCTTTTATAAAAAATGATAATAGTTTACTTCTTATTGATTGTGGGGGAACTGTTTTTAATAGATTACAAGAACTGAATATATTAGATGGATTGGAAAGCATATATATTGTAATTACTCATATGCATCCAGACCATATAGGTAGTTTAGGAGAAGTGATATTTTATTCATATTATATTTTAAAGCGTAAAGTAAATATAATTTTTCCCCAAAAAGAATTAATGTCAAATTTTTTGACTATTATAGGTGTAAAACCTGAAATGTATAATATTAATAGTTTTAATATTCTTTATATTAGAGATAGAAAGCTTGGAGAGTTTACTATAGAATTCATACCAGTTTCTCATTCTTCTACAATGCCATCATATGGATTTATAATGAAAATAAACGGAAAAGCGTTTTATTATAGTGGAGATGCTAATATTATAAGTGATAAAGTAATTGAAAAAATGAAAAAAGGAGACATTTATAGGATATACCAGGATACATGTGGATTAGACTATGAAAATAATAACCATTTATCATTAAAAAAACTTTGTGATATAATTTCACAAGAATTTAGAGATAATATTTATTGTATGCATCTTGATAAACATATATCAGAACAAGAAATAAGAGATAATGGATTTAATGTTGTTGAAATATATAAATAAATATTCTTAGTTTAAAAGAATTTTGTTTATTAACACATCAAAAATTAATAGGGTAGTATGACTGAAAATTCAAACAATTATTTTTTATATTCTTATCTTAAATTAAGAGTCTATTATCTATAAGTATGTAGTCGTTTATTTTCATGTATAGAACAGGAGATATTACGATAAGTATTGTTGATTTGGAGGGTATAAATGAAAAAGAATGCAGCACAAAGAGAATTTAAGAAGTATAAAAGTCAAATAAATCAAATAGAAGAAATAGTAGAACATTCAAAATCAGGAGCTCTTATAGAACATGAAACTGCCATAAGAAAAAAATTAAGACATCTTAAGGAATTAGATAATCAAGGGCTTAAAGAGTATAATCAGGTATGTGAAAGATATGAAGAATTACTTGAATATACGTCAAAAAGAATGCTTGATCATTATAATGAAAAGAATCATACAGATTTTGATTTTTATCAAGTTGTACGTGGAAATTATAATAATTTTTTAAATCAGGGATTAATGACAGTACTTACAAAAATGCATATACCTAAGCTCGTTGCAAAGGAATTTGAGGAAAAATTCCCAATTAATCCTAAAGATGAATATATTAGAGCTAGAAGTATGAAGAGAAAATTTTACATACATTTAGGTGATACGAATACAGGGAAGACATATAATGCAATAGAACGTTTAAAAATAGCAAAAAAAGGAGCATATTTAGCGCCACTTAGAATTCTTGCTTTAGAAAATTTTGAAAAATTAAATAAAGAAGGAATAGTTTGTGATTTGTTAACTGGAGAAGAAGAGATAATAAATATAGGTTCAACTCATGTTTCATCTACAATAGAAAAGGTTAATTTAAAAGAGCATTATGATGTGGCTGTAATTGATGAAATTCAAATGATAAGTGATACTCATAGAGGAATGGCATGGAGTAAAGCTGTACTTGGATTGCAATGTGATGAAATACATATATGTGGAGCAGCTAATGCTAGATATATACTAGAGACAATTATAAAAGATTGTAATGATGAATATGAAATAAAAAAATATAAAAGAGCTATACCCCTTGAAGTAGAATATAAAAATTTTAGTTATAATGATGTTAAAGAAGGAGATGCCATTGTAGTATTTTCTAAAAAGAGGGTATTAGAAATAGCACAAGATTATTCTAAAAAAGGTATAAAAGCAAGTATTATATATGGAGATTTACCACCAGAAGTTAGAAAAATGCAATATCAACAGTTTTTAAACAAGGAAACCAAAATACTGGTGACTACAGATGCCATAGGTATGGGAGTTAATTTACCTATTAGAAGAATTATATTTATGAGTACAAAAAAATTTGATGGAGAAGAAGTTAGGGAATTAACATCTCAAGAGGTAAAACAAGTTGGAGGGCGTGCAGGTAGAATTGGTATCTATGATATTGGGTATATTGCAGGCATTGGAGGTACAGCAGATTTTCTTAAATCTAAACTAGAAGTAGAAGATAAAACAATAATGAAGGCAGTAATAGGACCATCAGAAGCCATATTACAAATTAAGAGTCTACCATTAAATGAAAAGCTTGCTCTTTGGAGTACCAGAGAAGAAAAATTAGATTATTATACTAAAATGGATATAAGTGAATATATGTTAATCTTAGATAGAATAAAAATGTATAAGCTTAGTGAAGAAATTCAGTGGGATTTATTAAAAGTTCCATTTGATGTTTCAAGAGATGAGCTTATGAATACATTTTTAGAATATATAGATCAGTTATTTGTAAATAAACAAGATGAATTATTTATACCTCAATGTTTTAATGGAAATTTAGATGATTTAGAAATATATTATCAAAGAGTTAATATGTATTATTCATTCTCTAAAATATTTGGTTTAAAATTTGATATGGATTGGATTTATAAGGAAAGAATAAAGATAAGTGAAGCCATAAATGATATATTAGTAAGAATTTAAAACATATTTTAAATAAAGTTAATATTGTAGTCTACATTAAGTTTTTATCATCAAGTGGAGTTTTTTCCACTTGATGATTGAAAATTATTATTAAATATTCAAAATTAAATATCGTAAAAAATAATACTAGTTAATTATTATATTGTAATATTATTATATTTATAATGGACAGATCCTATTTATTTCATGTTTTTAAAACAAATATATACATACTTCTAGTGAAATATGTATTGATGATTAAATATTTAATTTTAAAACTAAAGAGTTGGATTTACAACAGCTAATAATGATTTAGGATCAGTAAGAACTGTAATACCTTCTGGAATTTTAACGTCTTCAACAAATAATTTATCTTCACAGTTCATATTTGATACATCTATTTCAAGAGTTTCTGGGATTTTTTCAACATCTCCTTGAAAATCTATAAATGGATCAAAGGTTTCAAGAATTAATCGTTTGCTTTCTAAATTTTCTTGCCCAACATATTTGATTGGAATTCTCATTTTAATTATTTCATTTGGTTGTACAGATTGAAAATTAACATGTAGAATTTCATCAGCGCTAATTTTTTGTACTTCTTTAACTACACAATTAAATCTTTTATTATCTAAATCAATAGGAATAATAGAACCACTATTATTTTTTCTTAATAGTCTATGAAGTTCTGCATTACAGATTTTAACAGGGATTGATTCTTCTAAGAATTCACCAAAAATTACTGCAGGAATTAATCCAGATTTTCTAAGTTTCTTTTTATTTTCTTTTGTATTTCTTTCGTATACCTTAAATGCTACATTTGACATAATAAATACCTCTTTTCTAAATTTTTATTTTAAATATGGTTTTATTAAGCTTATGAAGTATAAGTTAAGGTGCATAAATCCATACAAAAATGAATTTGAACGCATAACTAATTACACCAAGAGCTTAATTTTAAGCTCCACATATGCATCAGCCTCCTTTTATTTAGTAGCTTCAGCATAATAAATATACATATCAAAGTCAAATATGGGAAATGATGGAACGTCAATAAAAGTGGAAAAAGTTATTAAAAAGTCAAGTGAATAATCAGAAAATTATGAAAAAAATATAAAAAGACACTTTTATTAACAAACTATTAAATTTATGATAATATATTTATGGATAGAAACTTACTTAATAAAAATGGATGTATATTAATTGGTAAATAAATGCTATATTAGTAAGAAATCAATCGGATTTTTAACTAATTAAAATTTTAATGTACATAACAGTAATATTATTGTGATATTTTATAAAAATTGCAATAATATATTTATAGATATGCATTTTTAGTATATACTGTTAATGATTGAGTATATACTAAAATAAAGTGTATTTTATTAAAATAATTAAAAAAGGGAGAGAAACTGATGAATCAATTAAATCATGAACTCGGAATAATAGCGTTAGAAAGCTGTAAGGAATTAGGAAATGCTATAGATAAGTACATCCAAAATAGTAGAAATTGTACTGAATCATTCTTAATACCACATAATGAAGTGAGATTTTCTAATGGTGAAGGAAAAGTTAAAATTTCTGAGACTGTTAGAGGAAAAGACATTTACATTTTATGTGATGTTGGAAATTATAGTTGTACATATAAAATGTTTGGAATTAAAAATCATAAAGGACCAGATGAACATTTCCAAGATATTAAAAGAACAGTTTCAGCTATAAGAGGTAAAGCAGCAAGAATAACAGTAATTATGCCGCTTTTATATGAATCAAGACAACACAGACGTAAGGGAAGAGAGTCTTTAGACTGTGCACTAGCACTTCAAGAACTTGAAAGATTAGGTGTTGATGAAATTCTTACATTTGATGTACATGATCCTAATGTTCAAAATGCTATTCCTTTATTATCTTTTGAAAATATTTATCCAACTTATGATATAGTAAAATCTCTTATTTCTAATGAAAAAACATTAGAACGTGATAAAGAAAAACTATTAGTAATTAGCCCAGATACTGGAGCTATGGATAGAGCAATTTACTATTCAAGTGTTCTAGGAGTTGACGTGGGTTTATTCTATAAAAGAAGAGATCATTCTACAATAGTTAATGGAAAAAATCCTATTGTTCAACATGAATATATGGGAAGAGATGTAGAAGGTAAAGATGTTTTAATAGTTGATGATATGATAGCATCAGGAGAATCTGTTCTTGATATAGCAAAAGAATTAAAGAATAGAAACGCAAGAAACGTATATGTTGCTGCAACTTTTGCTTTCTTTACAGAAGGTTTAGAAAAGTTTAATAAATATTATGAAGACGGAATTATAACAAAAATATATTCTACTAACTTAACATATATACCACAAGATTTATACAATACTAAGTGGTTTAATGGAGTTGATATGTCAGAGTTTGTAGCTAGAATAATTAATAGATTAAATCATGGAAATTCTATTGCTAAATATATGGATGCAACAAGAATAATACATAGTTTATTAAATAAATAATATAGATATTATTTTCAAAAATATAAATTAAAATAGAGATTAACCAGCTATTTAGTAGGTTAATCTCTATTTTCTTTTATATTAGTTATGTTTTAAAACATAGTTTTTTAATTATAAAGGCAAATTATGAGTTTTTACGTTCATTAGCTTTATTTAAAAAGCTTTCTTTTTTTACGCAAACACGTTCATGTTCTCCAGTAGCTATTAATCCTTTATTATCAAAGACTTTTAGTGAAAAGGAGTATTTACGTCCATCTATTTTAGTAAGTTCAGCTTCAGCATATACATTAACTCCTTCAGCAGTTGCACATAAATGTTCTACAGTAATCTTTGTTCCTACAGTAGTATAAATATCTTCCAAGAAATTTTGAGCTAGATCAGATGCAGCCCCTTCCATAATTGCTGCAACCATTGGAGTAGCAAAAACTTCTACACTTCCACTTCCAACATTAACAGCTAACATATCTTTTGTAACTGTAATTTCACGTCTAGCTATTTGTCCGATTTTAGGTTCATTCATTGCATTCATCCTTCCATTTTTAAATAAGATAGTTAAATTATAGCATATATTATACGATTACACTATAAATTGTGATATGATTCATATAGCAGTCATATATTATTTATAAATAATATAATAGAAGGTGGTAATAAGGCATAATCAAAAAAATAACAAGTCCATCTACCAAGCTTATTTTTCATTATACTGCGTCAGTAGATTTGCCTAATAGACTAGCTATGAAGCAAATCTACTTTCTTGTCTAATGAAAAATAATCAGGGCATTTTGGACTCGTTATTTTTATTCATATGCTTTATTAAGAATCAAAGAAAATATTTTATTTCATCATTTGTATTAATATTTTTTAGCGTACCTTTAGGTTATTCAACATTTCAAATAATTTATTATGAGAAAGAGTTGACAGGAGTATTTGATATTTTATTAGAAGGATACATAAATGTTTATGTATTTATAGCTATAATGTTATATGGTTTAGGCTTAGTTAAAATGTTAACGGAGAAAAAATAAAATAGATTTAACAATAAATAAAAAAGTCCATTCAAAAAATTTTTGAATGGACTTTAATTTATGCTAATGAATTAGTTATCGTAACTTAATATTATAAAAATGTTCTTATTGATGACATCAATTGTATATCGATAGGATTTTCAACGGTATAACAAGTATTACAAGATTTAGAATAAAAAGTATTCTTATCATATATATATTCTGAATTATTAAAAAGTGCTTTGGAAATAAATCGCCATATTTTATTAAAATATTTTGAGAAATTCAATGAATCCTTTGAGACTTTATCATGAGTATTATTTTTAATGATAGCAGAAACTAATAAATGAAATTTTGATTTTTTAGTAGTTCTATAATTCATAATAATCCCTCCGTTTTGTAAACGATATATGTGTTTAAACAATTAATTTTCAAATCATTACTATAATAATAATATAATCTCTTTTTCTAAAATTTACACATCACATAAATTTATAAATTAATAAAAATTAACATGTAATTTTAAGGAAATATATATAAAATAATTTAATATTATACTTATAATATTAAATTATTAAAAAAACTTCATAATTAATAAAAATAATAGAAATCAATAATTTTTTTTGAAATAGATAAGGAACATATTTATTAGAATCTTTTTAAATATTAGAAAAATTTAAGAAAAGTATATATAAATCAGATAATATAATAACAAGTTTAAGTGTAGCCACAAAGTATACTGTGTCATATTATTTAGTATAAAATAATGTGATAGAGGTGTTTAAATGAAAATAGGATTAAGAGCAGGACACAGTGAAAACTGTAAAGGAGCCATAGGAATAGTAGATGAATATGATCAAATGGAAAAATATTATACAGTTATAAAAAAATTATTAGAAAAGTACGGTCATGTAGTGATAGATTGTAATAGTAATGCACGTACTCAAAATAAAGAATTATCAGAAGGCGCTAATAAAGCTAATAATAACAATGTAGATTTATTTATATCTTTGCATATGAATGCTAGCAATGGTAAAGGGTATGGAACAGAAGTATTAATATCAAGTAAATCATCAAAAGCTTATCCATATGCTAAAAAACTAGTGGATAATTATGCTAGCTTAGGATTCTATAATAGGGGAATAAAATTTGTGAATTTATATGAAATGAGAAAGATAATAGCTCCAAATATAATTTCAGAAATTTGTTTTTGTGATAATCAAAATGATATTAATATCTATAATAGATATAGTTGGGAACAATTAGCATATATATTTTGTAATGCTATAGATGATAATATACCTATAAAACCTAATACGTGGAATAAGGGATGGAATCAAAATTCAACTGGATGGTGGTATTGTTTTGATGTAAATAATAAATATTATTATAAAAATGAGTGGAAAGAAATAGATGGAGAATGGTATTATTTTGATTTGAATGGTTATGCAATGGAATCAAAATGGTTAAACTACAAGGGAGATTGGTATTATCTAAAAAATAACTGTAAAATGGCTAAAAATGAATGGTTATGGATAGATGGAGAATGTTATTATTTTGGAAACAAAGGTGAATTATATGTAAATTGTATTACTCCAGATGGTTATAGAGTTGATTATAGTGGGGCATGGATACAATAAATATATTTAAGATGTTTTTATAAAAATTATTAATAGTAGAAACTAATGAAATAAGGTAGTATAATAGGTTACTACCTTATTTTAATGTTAGAATTCTAATTTAAAATATAAAGCTTATTTTAAATTAGATATGATTATATTTCTTATAGTTTCAGTTAAATTTTTCTCTTGTTCTTTTGATAAATTATCAGTTCTAATCGGTTTTCCATACACTATCTTTATCTTTGTAGGTAGAAACTTTCTATTATCTTCAAAAGCTCTAGATGCTCTATCTATACTTACAGGAACAATAGGAGCTTTAGATTTTGTAGCAAGTTTTAAGCTTCCTTTTTTAAATTCACCAACTTTACCTTCTTTATTTCTTGTGCCTTCAGGGAATATGCCTAATGAATATCCTTTTTTAATATTTTCAACTCCATCATTTATGGATTTTATAGCACTTCTAGTATTTTCTCTATCAAGAGCTATACTACCTGTTCTTTTTATCCAAGTACCAAGAATAGGAACATTAAACATTTCTTTTTTTGCAATAAAACCAATTTTCTTTTTTGAAGTATATACTATTAAAGGTATATCTAATATACTTGAATGATTTCCAATAAAAACACAAGGTTCATTAGGTATATTTTCTTCTCCTTTTAAATCTACTTCTATACCAATGGTATTTATAGTGAATTTACTCCAAAGATATCCCGTTTTTACAACGTAATCTTGAGCAGCTTTATCACCTTGTACTTTTTTTAGATATGTATATTTTAATCCTTTAATTTTCAAAAACAACATATATGTTCCATATTTAATAAATTTGAATATCTTAAAAGACATAATCTTTTCCTCCTAAATTAAATGTATAAATTCAATTTTAACTTAATTTTAAATAAAAGTACAATTTTATATACTATATTATGTTAAATATATTTGAAAAATTATGTAGTCGGGTTATAATTTAGTTATAACTATTAATAACTAATTTATAAATATATTATTAGCGTAGGAGAATTATAATATGAAGATTATTGCATGCACATTAATATTAAGAGATGATTTTAACAATATTTTGGCTTTAAAGAAGAAAGCTAAAAGGGGACAAACAGGAAAATGGTCATTGGTGACCCAACCTTTGACAGCAAAAGGGAACTGTGAGAAATCTTTAAATAAAGGGGTAAATAAAATTTTAAAAACAGTCCTTTTTGGTCTTGAGGAATTTAAAGAATATAATATAAATTCTGATGAAGCTATCAAGGTATATACAGGAACACTAAAGGAAAGATACGTTTTAGATAAAACTTATGATGAAGCAAAATGGATAAGTAAAAATAATTTAGATACATTTGAATTTGAAGAATTTGATGAAAAAATTCTAAGAGACTATTTTAATAGATAATAAAACACATTTAGATATTAAAAAACTAGATTAGTGAAAAATAGATGGCTGAAAAGTCATCTTTAATATTTTTAGTGGAGAGTAACTTAATGAAAATAATAGATTTAACTCATAACATTTCTAATAATATGCCAGTATTTTTAAAAGATGAAAAACCCAATTTAAAACAAGTTAATAATGTACAAGATGATGGATTTAGTCAAACTTTATTAAATATTTATTCTCATAATGGTACGCATATGGATGCACCTTTACATGTTATAGAGAATGCTTTAACTTTAGATAAGATGGATGTATCTAATTTTATGGGTTTAGGAATTGTTATAGATTGTAAAGATTTGGTTAATGCGAAAGAAAAAATAATAGACATTAGTTACATAGAAAAAAACAGAATCAATGTAGAGAAAGCAGAATTCTTAATTTTTAATACAGGGTACTTTCATAAGTGGGGAAATAAAGATTACTTCAAAGACTATCCTATTTTACATGAGAATTTAATTAACTATATAATTAATCATAAGAAAAAAGGTATAGGTATTGATTTAATGTCAATTGATATAATATCATCTGAAAACTTACCAATTCATAATAAGATATTAAAAAATAATATAGTTATTATAGAGAATCTTACTAACTTAGATAGACTTGGAAATGATTTATTTGAATTTTATGCATTACCATTAAAATATGAAAATTCTGATGGTGCTCCAGTTAGAGCAATAGGAATTATAAGGTGATTATTAAGTTGGAATAATAGTCTCAAATTTCATAATATTCTCTTTTTGATAAGTAATAATACAAATATGTTATAATATTACTTGCAAAAAGGGGGAAGATAATAAATGTATATATTTTTAATAATTTTGTCTATGTTATCTGTTATTGTAGCAGAATATATAGCAAATGCTTTTATAGGATTTTCAATCTTAAATCTTAGTTTTTGGGTTGTGATTCCAGCAGGTGGAGCATTAATAGGTATGTTTTTAGGATGGGCATTTTCAACTGCTTTTAGAAAAAGTAATAAAAAATTTAGTAAAAAACATTGTTTAATAGCAGTAGTAGTATCTATTCTAACATTTATAGGAATAAATTATATGGAATATCGTACGACATACTTATTAGATGATTATACAATTAGTAGAACATTTGAGGGATCACCTATCAGTGAATTTGTTTATACTGATGATAATGGTATAGAAAAACAAATGACTTTTATAAATTATCAAAAGTATTTATTAGATAATTTAGACTCTACAATAAGATTTAAAAGTGGAAAGACAATGGATGTTAAAACAAGTGGTAAAATAAATTATATAGTATATTTTTTACAGCTTATAGCTATGATTATTTTTACAACACTTTATTTTGTAATTAACCTATCTGATTTTAAATATTGTGATAATTGTAAAAGGTATTACACTTTAAAGAAATTATTTGAATTTTCACCAAGTGATTATGATATTGTTATGAATAAGTTTGAGAACGTAAATGATAGCTTATTAGATTTGAAAGAATTTTGTAATAGAAGAAGAAAATTTCACAATGATGTATATTTTAAAGCAACTCTTATGTACTGTAAGGAATGTAAAAATGGTGAAATAATAATAAAAAAACATAAAGGTAATGATAGCGATAACATAAAGAATATAACATTAGACAGTTTTTCAGTGGAAAGTTTAATATAAGTAGGTACATATTATTTTTGTATAAGGCTACATTGTTAATTAAAATTTAATAATGTAGCCTTAATTTTATATTTGCTATATTCCATATATATTAAATAATGGTTTGAAATGTATAATAATTTAAATAAAACTTAATTATATTTAAGTAAGTAATAAATTATTAATAAAATCGTAAAAAATAATATATATATTTATATTATAATATAGTAGAAAAGATAAAAGTTTATAATTAATTTGAAAAGAAAAATAAATGAAAAGTATATTTAAAATATAGAGATACTTTTAAATAGTATTGAAATACTGGATAGTAAAAGGAGAATATTTAATGAAAAGAAAATTTATAATAGCTAAGTTGACAGCTCTGTTAATTTTTATACTTACAAGTAATACTTTAACAGTGTTTGCAGTACCTAATGATTTATCACTTAATGAGGTTATACAAAATGTACAAGAATACGATAATAAAATTGAAAAAAATATGGACAAGCTAAATGAATATAAAGAGCAAATTCTTCAAAAAGAAAATGATATAAAAGAAAATGAAGATGAATTAGAAAAAGCTCAAAAAAATTTAGAAGAAAAAGATAGTTTATTAGAAGAAAGATTAAAGAAAGTACATATGGATGGTGGTTTTGAACTAACTCCTATGCAATATTTAGATGCGTTATTTTCTTCAGGAAATCTTGTGGAAGCAGTAGAGAAAGTTCATGTGATTTCTCAGGTATGTAAAAGTGATAGGAAACTTGTTTTAGATGCAAAAGAATCAGAAAAGGAACTTAATGATATAAAAAACAAAATAGAAAAAGAAAATGAACAGTTAAAAAAAGATAAAGAATCAATAGAAAAAGAAATTAAAGATTTAGAAGATCAAAAAAATCAATTATTAAAATATGTTGAAGAAAATAGTGCTTTATTGATGGATGGTACGAGCACTATAGTTCCAATAACCCTTCCATCAGATATTACAGGTCAAGCTAGAACATTAATAGAAGAAACACAAAAGTATTTAGGAATTCCTTATTTATGGGGTGGAACAACTCCTGATGGATTTGATTGTTCTGGTCTTATGCAATATGTTTTTAAATCACAAAATATAGATATACCAAGAGTATCAGAGGAGCAACAAAGTTTTGCAAAACCTATAAGTATGGCAGAAATTAAACCAGGAGATTTAGTATTTAATAAACTTTCAAATTCAACACATGTTGGAATGTATATAGGAAATGATATGTTTATCCATGCACCACATACAGGAGATTTTGTTAAAATAAGCAAATTGAGTACATCTAATATGAAATATGTTGGACGAATTTTGGATACTGATAAAAACTAATTTTGTAACGAATTATAAATAAAAATTAATTAACTAAAAAATACAGATGAGATATTAAAAAGTCTTATCTGTATTTTTATATTATAAATTAACAATTTAAACATTTTATCTGTTAAAGTTATAGTTTTAAGCTTCTATGTTATTTTATTTAAATGTTTCATAAGATAAAAATCTTCCGTACTCATATAAGTGTCTTTATGTTTAGTTTTAATGAATTCAAAACCTTGTGACTTATAACAATTAATAGCCCTTTTATTCCAAGTTCTAACTTTTAAGACAACTGGTCTATTTGGAAATTTAGATTTACATTGATTTAAAGCTAATTTAGTAATTTCTTTTCCAAGTCCTTTATTGCAATATTTAGGGTTAATACCTATTCCGAAAAAAACAAAATTTTCTTCAGGATGTAAATTTATAAATCCGATTATCTCATTTTGATTATTAATATAACTAGTAAATTGTTTTCTTTTTAATTTATCACATAATGCATAATTCTCTTTAATCATATTTTCCCAATTAGGTAAATTATAAACAGCATATTCATTGCAATATTTCCATTTAGATATTTGTTTTGCATGTTCTTCTATTAATTCTTTAGCTTTTAATTTTATCATAAGTAGTCTCCTAATAAGTTTGATTATCTATTATTATACTATTTAATTTTATAATTATTTATAATAGTGATATTAAAGAATTAACTACTATTATAATTCTTATAAGATTCAATATATTAAGAGTATTTTGTAAAGATGTAATCGAGTCAAATAAAATTTTATTAATACCCAAAACTTAATATCATTGATATTAAATAGTAATCAAATTAAAGAAGTGATTTCAAATAGATGGTAAAATATAATTGATAAATGTTGGTAAAATATTATATTAATTGTATACATTTTGATTAATAGATTGTCTTATATACATAGGAGGTAAAATCTTAAAAAAGGAGGAATCATGGATCAAAATTTGATAGTAAATTTGTATAAACAACAATTTAAAATTATATGTTTATATTTAGTGAAATGCGGATGTTCAATAAGTGAAGCAGAAGATATTGTTCATGATAGTTTTATTAAAGCTATAGAATATATCGATGGAATTGATATTAAAAATTTATCTTCGTGGTTATTTAGGGTTGCTATTAATAAATATAAAAACAGTGTTAAAAGAGGAAAGATAATAAATTTTATTTCAGTTGATGAGGATAAATTTTATGAACAATTAACTGGTGATGTAACTATTGAAGATAAAATATTAAGTATCGAAGAGGGAAAAGAGGTAATAGAAGTACTTAAGAGTTTGAGTGAAGAAGATAGAGTATTACTTATATTTAAATATGAGATGGAACTAAGTTATAAAGAAATAGGTTTTTTATTAGGAATGAATGAAAACAAGGTGAAAACTTATTTATATAGAGCAAGAAATAAATTTAAGGAAAGGTGGATAAATAAAGATGAAAGATAACGATATAGATAATATATTTGATGATAAAAAGTTACAAAAATCTTTGAAAAAAGCAAAGTTAAAATCAACTTTAAAAATAGTAGTAATAGCAATATTTGTTTTTATAATTGGAATCATTTTAAATTTTATTATAGGAATAAAGTATAGTCAAAAGGCTTATGAAAAGAATGAAGCATATATAGAATTATCAGTACCAAATGGGTATATAAGTAAGTCAAATGATATTATTGGTTTTTTAGGTGGAAGTGGAACTTATAAGATATCCAAAAATCTTGGAAATAGAGCTGTTATTTTAGAGGATAGAATATCATTATTTGGTGTTATACCACCTTTAAACTGTTCTAGAATACAGGGTCATTCCTCTTCTAGAGGAAAAGAGTGGTCTATATCACTTTGGGAAAATGGATATAAAAAAATGAGATTTTTTCATCCAGATCTTCAATATAAAAAGTATCAAAATGATTTAGAAAAGCTAGATAACATTCCAGATGGTAAAATTATAGAAATGGGAATATCGTTTGATAGAGGATATAAGATATACGAGATGTATTTAGTGCAAAATGCTATAAAGTCAGCAGCAACAACCTGGTTATGGCTTGATGAATTTACAAATCAAAATATGGAAGAATTTAAACAAGAAATAGATGAATATGACTCTACAAGTGCTGGAATAGAAGAGAGTGATATTATAGGGATAGAATGTGATGAACTTTCAGGCTTTAATAATAATCAATACAACTATAGTTATGATAACTTAATAGATACATTAAATAAAAGCTGTTATATAAAACATAAAGATTTATATAAAGAGATAATGTCAAGAGGAAAAACAAAGGCAGATGATGCTAAAATTTTAGGTGCAGTTGTTTATGGAACTAAAGATGAACTTAAAAAGCTTATAGGAAATCCAATTATTAAAGCAAGTTCTTTTGGAGTTATAGTAGATGATATATATTAACGTTGATAAAGCTAAGTGGATTATGGTAAATTATTATTTGAAAGTTTTAAGTAAGCTTATTTTCTAAATAATTGTTAATATTGAACAAAAGTATAATGCTTTGGAGGATTTTAAAATGAATTTTAAATACAAAGGTGAAAGTATTGATTTTGAACTTATAAGAAGAAAAAGAAAATCTCTTTGTATAAAGATGGATTTAAATGGTAATGTACAAGTAGTAGCTCCTATGAAATTATCTAATCAATATATATTAAATTTTATTTATCAAAAAGCAGAGTGGATTATTGCAAAAAAGAAAGAAATGAAATTAATTTCTAATAGAAAAATAAAAAGAGAGTTTAAAGATGGAAGTACATTTATGTATTTAGGAAAAGAATATCCTATTCATTTAGCTTTTGATAAAGAAACTAAAAATATACTTGTTAATTTTATTGATAAAAATACAGATATTAATCCAAAAAATTATGAGGGATTTGTTATAGTCACTAATACAAATGATTATGAAAAATTAAAGAAAGCCTTAGAAAAGTGGTATAGAGAAAGAACTTTAAATATTATTAAAAAAAGAATAATTCATTATGAATCAAACTTTAAAGATAAAATAACTAAAGTTACAGTTAAAGAGCAAAAAAGAAGATATGCAAGTATTAATATTAAGAATGAGACATTTTTTAACTGGAGAATAAGTATGGCACCTATTGAAGTGATTGATTATATCGTTGTACATGAAATGTGTCATATGGATTTTAGAAATCATTCAAAAGACTTTTGGACAAGAGTAGAGGAGATTATGCCCAATTATAAGGTGTATCATGAGTATTTAAAAAGGAATGGAATAAATATTACGATAGATTAATAGTAATATTTATAATTAGGAGAGACCGCTAAGAATTTTGTGTAAAAACAAAATTCTTAGTGGTTTCAATTAGGATGCTTTTTAATAACCCAAAAGTTGAGTGAAATTTTCTGACCATGAGCTTTATACTATAAAATTGATCTTCACTTAAAAGATAGACTTAAATTTGAAATTTAATTATCATAGTAGATATATTAAAAAGTAATAATAAAATTTTATTTATTTTAATCTTTAAATGTAACAAAATTATTGTTTCTTAAGATTTCAAAGAATTTAATTAATCTTTGATAAAATACTTTATCATCATCATTAAAATTGTTTCTAACCTTTTGAGCGATTTCTCCAATGTTTTTAATATCATCAATATAATTCCAAACAGAGCTTCCAAGTGTATCTAATTTTATCTCACTTTTTGAAGGAATTTTAAATACCTTCTGTGCTATTTTATCAAATATACCAGTTCGTACTACTTCAATAACTACAATACCATTTTCTATAGCATTCCAGGTATAGCTAGGGTTTCTAACTGGTATATAGTCCAAATAATTTTTCTCTTTTTTTTTCAAATTTATCTCCTTTTACTAGTTATAAAGCATTAAGAGTTATTTATAAAAAATAAGCATTTAACGCTTTATAGTAATAAATTTATTTTAAAGTAGTTATTGTTTAGTCTAATTTCTTATCTTTATTCCAAATTGAAAATTTAAATAAAGTTAATATTAAAATTAAAAATGCAATTAATGAACCTATATTGCTTAAAGATATTTTTGATGATAAATCTACAATTTTACCCAATGATTTTCCATTAATGTTGATTACTGCAAAGATAGCAAGTAGTATGCCAATTAAACCTTCACCGGCAATAAGTCCTGAAGTATATAAAATACCTCTTTCAATTGCATCTTTTCTTTTTTCTTCACTTATTCTTTTCTTTTTTTCAAAGTATAATCTTATAACGCCACCAACCATGATTGCTGAACTTAAATGAATTGGTAAATATAATCCAACTGCAAATGGTAATACTGGAATTCCAAGTATTTCAACTGCAATTGCAATCCCTACACCTATAAATACTAAATTCCAAGGTAGATTTCCGTCCATAACACCTTCTACAACCATCTTCATTAATGTTGCTTGTGGTGCTGGGAGTTCTGATGATCCATATCCCCATGCTGAGTTTAATAAATAAAGTACTCCACCAATTGTTACTGCAGAAATCACAACTCCTATTAGTTCACCAATTTGTTGTTTATATGGAGTAGCTCCTACAATATAACCAGTTTTTAAATCTTGAGAAGTATCTCCAGCTATTGCTGCAATTATACAGATTACTGAGCCAATTGCTATAGCGGATAACATACCCTCTTGTCCAACATTTCCTGTTGCTTTTAAAATCATAGTTGTTATAAGTAATGTAGCTATTGCCATACCAGATACTGGGTTATTACTACTTCCAACTAATCCTACAAGTCTTGATGATACAGTTGCAAAGAAGAATCCAAATAATGCAATTAATAGTGCGCCACCAAATGAAACTGGAACTGCTGGAACTAATCCTATCATAATTATAGTAAGTATTATTAAAATTAAAACTATATTCATAGGTATATCTTTGTCTGTTCTACATAAATTTTTATCAGATTGATTTCCTGAAAAATCTTTAATTGCTTGAACAAAAGTTGTAACTATTAAAGGTAGTGATTTAACTAAACTAATAATACCACCAGCAGCAACTGCACCTGCTCCTATATATTTCAAGTAATTTGTCCAAAGAGCAAATGAACCTAACTCACTAATTGGAACTGTTCCAGGATAAAGAATTGTAGTTGCACCAAATAAACTAATTAAAGGTAATAAAGCAAGCCAACCTATTATACCACCTGCAAACATATATCCAGATATTCTAGGTCCACATATGTATCCAACTCCAATAAGAGCTGGTAATACATCCATTCCAACTGCTGATCCTTTATAAGAAGATAGTTCATAGTGAACTTCACTTGGAAATATTTTAAGTCCATCTGCTATAAATTTATAAATAGCTGAAATACCAAGTCCAGCAAAAACAGCTGTGGCTTTAGTACCCCCTTCTTCTCCAGCTAATAAAACTTCAGCACATGCAGTTCCTTCTGGATATGGTAATACTCCATGTTCCTTAACAATAAGTGCTTTTCTTAGTGGTATCATAAATAATACTCCAAGTACTCCACCACATAAGGCTATAATTGAAATTTCTAAAAGGGAAGGAGTACCTTGTCCCCATTTTTCCATCCATATAAATATTACAGGTAAAGTAAAGATTGCACCTGCTGCAACAGATTCACCAGCTGAACCTATAGTTTGTACTAAATTGTTTTCTAAGATAGAATCTTTTCTTAAGATAACTCTTATAACTCCCATTGAAATAACTGCTGCTGGTATTGAAGCTGATACTGTCATACCAACCCTTAGTCCTAAATATGCATTAGCAGCTCCAAAAATAATAGCTAAAATTATTCCTAAAAATATTGAAGTAACTGTAAATTCAGGTAATACTTTATCTGCTGATATAAATGGTTTAAAATCCTGGTTATTTTTCATTATTTACCCTCCTTAGATAATATAAAATTGTTTATGAACAATTAAGGTGAAATTTTGATTGTTTGTATAATGTTCATATCAATTTTTTAATAATTATATAATAAAAACATAATTATAATATCATATTATTAACCGTTTTTCAACAAATAAGTTTTTTTATACCACAATTTCCATATAATAAGAATAATTTATATAATAGAGTTATTAAAAATTAAACTTATGATAATTATTAAAAAATAATGAAATTAACATTATATAAAAAATACTGCAAATTCATTAATATGTTTGAATTTGCAGTATTTTATAGTAATTATGTAAAAAACAGTAGATGATTTTGTTTTTTATACAAAATTATCTACTGTCTAAAAAAATATTATATTTTTTTATTTTCCTCTATGTTTTGCCTTCTTTTTTTGTTGCCTTAACTCAAATTGTCTGTTTTTTTCATCTTCCTTTTTTTGTTTATTAAAAGATTTTCTTTGTAATTTGTTTTGTTCATGCTGTAATTTTAAGGCTTGTTGTGCTTTTGTTCCTACATCAGTAATTTTTAATTGTTTATTAATTAATCTTTGCATACGTTTAGGATTAATCTTTTTTTCAGCATGATTTGGTTCATTGATAATAGGTGAACTATAACGTAACTTATATAAATTTTTAAGAATAAAATCATATACTTCATAATCTTTAGGTTCTTGACCAAAAGTTATTTTAGAAACTTTTAGTGTACCATCTGAAATATATTCACAAATTCCAATCCAAAATGGATCCTCAAAAAATACTGTTAGTTTTGACGTTATTTTGTTCATGTTAATTCCTCCTTAATATAACAAAAACAAAGAATGGACAACCAAGGAGGCAGGTTACTGATAGCAAATGCTACGTCCGGACTACCAACCGAACTGTGTTTTTATCTTTGTATATTTAATTTTTACCCAATAAAATTAATTTTTAAAGGGTATACAAATAATATATTTAAATTAAGTTATGTTTTAAGTATATTATTGAACATATTTTAAAACATAATTCTATATTATTATATCATATTTAATTATGGTATGAGTTATCAATAGCTATAGTAATTGCAATAAATAATTTATAACATTCCTCTTGAAATACAGAAAGTTCATAATAATCACTAATAGTTAATCTAGTTTTTTTTATTGTTGCCATAACTTCTTTATCTTTAACAATAAAAAAATCTTTTGCAAAAATATTTCCTTTAATTTTATAAGTTCCATCAATGGCGTTAATAGAAAGATTAGGATTAAACCAAGTTTTTTCTTCACACATAGATGCATATTTTAAGTTATCAATAAATATATCATATTGATTCCAAATGAATGTTTTCTTTTTTTTAATCATAATAGTTTCAGATTCAATTAAATTATAAATATATATTTTAGTTCCTAAAGATATAATGCTTCCTAAAAAATTATCTAACAATCCAGTTAAACCTTTTTTAACAACTTTTAGTATGGGTTGTTGTTCTTGATCATATACAAAATATTTATCATTTCCTAGATTTAATCTTTGTTTTATGTAATAAGTTTTCATGTTTAAAAGTCCTTTTACTATTTATTTTGAGATAGATTCTAATGATTTAACATAGATTATTAATTCGTCTAGGTTTTTCTTTCTTGTAAAATCTACGGGATTATTATAAGCAGCAAGCATACCTTTTTCATCTGATGTTAAATCTTTTTTATTTTTTAATTTCCATTTAAGTAATGTCATTAAAATTTTATCAAATGAGTTTAATTTACTATAATTAAATCCACCTCTTAAATAAAAGAATCTTATAAATTTTTGTTCATCATTAGTAAAATTCTTATCTTTGACTTCATTTATTGCTTCATTTTTTGATGGAGATGCACCAGTTGCAAAAACAATAATATTTTTCTCTTTAAGTTTATAAATATTTTGTTTAATAAATTTTACCCCAGTAATCCCTGAAGCATATAAACTGCCACCATAAATTACAGTATCATAGTTTTTTATAATATCTATTCTAACTTTTGAAACATCAAAAATATCTGCTGATAATTCTTCTGAAATCCACTCAGCATATTTTTTTGTAAAGCCTGTTTTTGATTTGTATATTACTATAGTTTTCATTATTTATACCTCTATAATTTTTTGCATTATAATTAATTATAACATAATTTGTAAATTGGATGTTTTTAAATTTTAAGATATGTTTTAAAATAGTATTGATGTTATAGTAAAAGTACATGTATAGAAGCTTTATACTATAATATCAACATTCATTTAAAATATAGTGAAATTTTAAATGATGATTAGAACAATTAAAGAAAACTTAAAAAAGCCTGATGACGATATAATATCGAAATCAGACTTTAACTATATAATCTTTTTATAATATGATGAATTACCATTCATAACAATTTTACTTTTATTAGGAACTTGTGTAGAAATTAATATAATATTTAAAAAATCAACAGAGCTTGCTATTGCATTCATTATGCATAGGAATTTTATTATAGGAGTCAAACCTCCAAGTAAACCTAAAGCAAGTACACCAAATACTGAAATTAATAAAAATGGCATAAAACATATTTTTATATATAAGTTTTTGTTTATAATTTCTTCAGTATAAGCATAGCCACCAAACCATGTAAGTCCTAAAAAAGTGTTATTAGATGTTAGAAAGTTAGGGATACAAATTAAGTGTATAAATTCATGTATATATATAAATATAAACACAATCAATATGTATATAGGATTAATTGTTATAGAAAAGCTACCATGATTAATTTGTAAAATATTTAAATTGATAGGCGAGAATATATTTATTATAGACCATGAGATTAAACCTAAAATAATCATAAGTGGAATTGAAAATATAATTGATGTTATGATATTTTTTGGTTCTTTTATTAAGATCCAACCTTGACTTAATAATTCATTATGCTTGTCTTTATTAAATTTAGGAAATTTATTTTGTATTTTCATCTTTAGTTATCTCCTTTGTATTTTTAAATAATAGGCTTACAATATAAGTGAATATTTAAATAATATTACAATTAATTATATAATAGAAACTTTATTTATACATTTTATTTTAAAACCAAAGTTATTTTTTCAGTAGATATTTCAAGAAACATATTTAAATTTTTAATTTCTTTTCTACATACATCTAAAATCCTATTTCTTGATAATTTTCTTTGATAATAATCATGTACATATCTATTTCTTAGTTTGATAATTTTTTGAAGTTTTTTTGAATCTTCTTTAGATATAAATCCAAAGTCACTAGATACTTGAACTATATCAGAACCAGATTTATTTGGGATAAGATTATCTGTAGAAACTAAGTAAGTTTCACACATATCAATTATAAACTCACAAAAAGAGTTAAAGTAAGAAATCATAGCTTCATCAATTATTTCATCTTCACTATTAGGACTTCTTTCTAGGCATTCTCTTATTCTAATTAAAAGAATTTTACTTTCAGAAAATTTTTCTTCTAATTTTTCTTTTTTATATTTATAATAAACCATTTCTATACTCCTTTAAATCTTTTAAATTTTGTTCTCGTATTATTTCTAAATATTCTCTATCTCTTTTAAAAGTAGAGTATCCAAGTATATAATCTAAGTATTTTTCTTCTAAAATAATTATTTTATCATTACTATTTATAAGCATTTCTCCAAAAGGATAAATAAAACCATTTATAAATGTTAGATGTATATTATCGTATTGAAAATGATTTTGTAAAATAGGGATTAAATAATCTTCAATTTCCAGTTCATCTTTCCATTCTAGTTCTTTGATAGATAGAATCATAATATCTATATCACTTTTACTTTTATCAAAACAATATGTATTGTAACTTCCAAAAGTACCAATACATATAATGTTTTTTAGATTATCTAAATTTAATTTACAATCAGATAGTTTAATTCTATCCATATAATATCACTCCAATTAAATTTTATTGTATACATATTTATTATATCATAAAGCAATTAGGCACAATCAAAAAAATATATTAATGTTTAAGAAATATAAATTAAGCTTGATAATAAAAAATAAATGAGTATATATTTGAATGATTAAGCTTTTTGCTGGTATTATTTGTATATATGTATTATAAATGGTAGAATGGAAAATGGAAAACTAAAATTAGTTAAATATTTTAAGGGGGAAACGTTTAATGGCAAATAGAAAAATAAGTAGAATTTTAGGACCAATACTAGGAGTTATGGTATTTATGGCAAGTACAGGAGTAGCACAAGTAAAAGTTTTAGCAGATGATAATGTAGGTGTAACATCAGCAAGTTATGAAAATACAGTTTCTAATGAAGAGAAGGATTATTCAATTAATATAAACAAAAGTGTTAAGCAAAATGGCTTTAAAATAACTTTAGATAAGGTTACTGGAACAAAACATGCTTTAAAAGCAGTAGTTAAAATTGAGAGTGATAAACCTTTTGATAGAGAAAAATATAATAATATAATATCAGAACTTACATTTGGAAAAAGTGATTGCTGGGGTGGAGGTGAATCACAAGATTATATAAATGATAAAACTCTATTATTAACTATAGAAAAAGAAATTGACGATGAAGAATTTCCAGAAAAGGGAGAATTAAGAGTAGACATAGTAATGCCTAATCATAAAATTAATGTAGGAATAGATGCTTATGTAGATTTTTCAGAATCATTTAAAAAGACATTGGAATTAAATTTATCGTCTAAAATACCTGAATTTAATTCTACATTAAATAAATTAGAATCTAATGTTATGGGAACAAAACTTGAGTTCATTGCACCATGGAAAGACTTTGATGAAAGACGAGAAGATCCATTAGGATCTAGGTATTCATCAATGATCTTAAAAGTAGGAGATAAAATGTATAAAACATACTGTTCAGGTAGTCACTCTTCAGATGATAAAGAGATGATAAAGACATATGAATATAAATCAGTAACTTATGATAAAATTAAAGATCAACAGAAGTTAGGTTTAATACCAATAGTTTGTTTTGTATCACGAGAAGAAAGAAATAAAACGTATGATGAAGATGAAATAAATAATAAAAAATTAGAGTCTAATAAAGAAACACTTAACAATGTTAGATACTTAAAAGAATTTGAATTTTCAGATGGAACTAAGGGAGAGATATACAATATAGAAAGAAAAGATAATACAGTAAAAGTATATTGCAAAGGAGCTTCAGAAAAAGAAAGTTTATTAATGGCAGATAATATGAATATGAATTATGATTTTAATGAGAAAGAAATTAAATTTAACAATATATATAATAATGTACAAAATATGAGCTTTTATAAAGATTCTAATGAGGATTTAGGATATGTTGTAGAATTTAATAATGTAGATAAAGATAGAATTATAAATTTAAATATTGAACCTATTATAAGTCAAATAGATAAATTTAAAGTAGGAGATGAAGTAAATATTTAAGGGGGTAGAGAGTTTAATGCTAAATAGAAAATTAAGCAGAATATTAGGACCAATACTTGGAATTATGGTATTTATGAGCAGTGCAGGATTAGGACAAGTAAAAGTTTTAGCAGATGATAATGCAAATCTAACTTCAGCATGTTGTGAAAATATAAGTTCTAATCAGTATAAGGATTATTCAATTAATATAAACAAAAGCATTGAACAAAATGGATTTAAGGTAACACTAGATAAGGTTACTGGAACAAAGCATAATTTAAATGTGATTTTAAAGATAGAAAGTGATAAGACTTTAGACAAAGAAAAAATAGAAAAATTTATAAGTGAAGTAAGTTTTGCAAATGAGTATACTGATAACAGTTCTACATGGTTTGACTATTTAGATGATAGATCATTTATAATGCATTTAAATGGAGAAAAGGATGAAGAAGAATTTCCTGAAAATGGAGAACTGAGAGTGGATCTTGTTTTACCATACTATAAAGTTAATTTAGGAATAGATAGTTATGTAGATTTTTCAGAATCATTTAAAAAGACAATACAAGAAAAAATAGATACTAAAATACCAGAATTTAACTTAAAATTAGATGAACTAGAATCAAATATTGTTGGAACGAGATTTAAATGCAGTGGGACTTATGATGAGAAAATCAATGAAGAAAAAGATTCTGCAAATTCCTTTTTGATATTAAAAAAGGAAAATATAATGTATAGAGTATCTTCAGATGGATTTTGGTCATCTGATGGAGAAGTAACAGGGGAATATATAGCTGATTCAGCAACTTATGATAGGATTAAAGATATTAATAATTTAAGTATTATTCCAATAGTAGGTCATATGTCATATGACGAAATATATAACATGTATGAAAAAGATAAAGAAAGTATTTTAGATGATAAAGAGAGGGAAATATTAAACAATGTAAAATATAAAAAAGCATTTAAATTTTCTGATGGTACTAATGGAGAGATATATAATATAGAAAGAACAGATAATAAAATAAGAGTTTATTGCAAAGGAAGTACAGAAAAAGCAGGACTTTTAATGGCAAGTAATATGTTTATGTATAATGAATTAAATAAAGAAACTAATGTTTTTAATAATACCTATGATGGAAGTAAATATATGAGTTTTTATAAGGACCCAAATGATGAACTTGGATATATTGTAGAATTTGGAAATGTTAAAGACGATAAATTAAAGGAAATTCATTTTGATATTACTACAAGTCAAATAGATAAATACGAAATAGGAAATGAAGCAAAGATATCTAAATAATACTATATTAGTTTAAATGATGATTTGAAATTATAATATAAAAATAGAGCTATACTAAACTTTAATTAAGTGATATTAGTATAGTTCTAATTTTATATATTATATAGCTTTTCTTAAAAAGCTAAATTTATCTAATAGTTTATTAATTATATGATAAAGTACTTTATCTTTTGTAGCAGTTAGTATTATTAAATATATTAAACTACATAAAGCAATATCTGATATACATAGAAAAAAAGGACTTAACATATATTTTTTTAAAATTATAGTTATAGGTATAAACAATAATGAATAATAAAAGTATTTTGTATTTTCAATCTTAAATAAGTTGATATTTAAGTCTAGAACATTCCTTACTACATTATATTGAAGTACTATAACAATTATATTAGAGATTAATGTAGTTGATATAGCAGTGACTATTGAAAAGTAACCGGTAAGTACTAATATTGAGTTTAGTATAAAATTAATGATACCACCAAGAAGTATTAGTATGGAATCATATTTTTCTTTTTTATAAAGATATAGTATCTGATTAGATATTATATTTTGAATACCTAAACTTAACATATAGAGTGAGAATACAACAAGTGCAGGAATTGCTTGAAGATAGCCTCCTTTACCAAATATTAAAATTACTTCTTTTGATAAACAAGCAAGTCCAATAGATGAAGGGAATAAAAATAAGAAATATAATTTTATTGTTTTTCTCAAAAGTAATGAATATTCATTTTTTGAATTATTACCCAAATAATTTGATAATCTTGGTAGTGTGACTGTGACTAATGTAAGCATTAAAGTATTAACTAAAGTCATAATTTTTTGAGCCATACAATAGTACCCAACATCTGTAGTACTAATATTATGTTGGATCATAAATTTGTCAAGTTGTGTATATAAAACCCCAACATTTGAAAGTATTACAGCATAAATCATAGGTTTTATATGTTTACTGAATTGTAGATTAGAAAAATCAAAAGGAATTTCTTTTTTTATATAAACAAAACTTATAATGTTATTTATAAAATTGCTTCCTATAAGTATATATAAATAAAGTAAGTAGTCTTGTTTTGTTTTTATAAATATCAAAGTTAAAATACAGCTTGCAATTCTAACAATTACAGTTTTAATAGCAATAAAACTATAGTTTTCTAAAGCTTGATTTACCCATTCTACATAGAAAATATTAAAAGATAAATTTATCCCCATCAATAAATAAGTTAAGAATAAAGGTTGATTTTTATAATTAATTATTATGAATATTATATATGCTAATATAGCTAAAATATTTGTTAGTGTTGTTAGAACAAATAAACTAGTAAATGTTTGTCTAAGTTTAACTTTATCATCACGGACTCGACTTATTTCTCTTAAACCATAAGTATATACACCAAAGCTTGCAAATATTAAAAAGTAAGAAGTAAGTGTATCACTACAACCAATATAACCATATAATTCTTCACCTATTGTACTTGAAACTATTTGAAATACTATTATTGGAAGGATTATATTAAATAAGTTTAGTATTGTATTAGCCATAACATTTTTTGAAATTGATTTAGACATTATTATGCTCCTATATTTAAGATATTTTTATTTATACAAGTTTACATTTTATAGAATAAAATGTCAAATATTTGTCGGGATAAAATGAAATGTAAATAAAGATATTAAACTAAAGGGCTATCTAAAGATACAAATGATTTTATCTACAAGATAGCCCGTTTGTTTTATTATAAAAGTTGTCCATTCCTTTTCCTATTATCAAAAGTAAATACATATTTAAAGCCTATATCTTTTAAAATATCATATACATAACTTATTTTTTCACCAACTCTATTACTAGTATGAGCATCAGAACCTACAGTTAAAATTTCACCATTTAAATCTTTATACATATTTAATATTTCTAATTTAGGGAAAAGCAAGTTCTTAGACAAGCCAGAAGTGTTTACTTCAAGTCCTTTTCCTCTAGAAATTGTAACTTTTAAAATCTCATATATGTAATCTTTATAATCTTCAAAATCATATACTCCACCCGATTTAAAAGCATAACGTTGAACAATATCAAGATGTCCAAGTACATCAAAATCACCCATTTGTGCAAATTTGAAAATTTCCTTAAAGTAAGTTTCATATGTATATGTAACACCATTTTCAGCAATATTATTTCTTAAGCTTTTTCCATTAAGATTATGTATTGAACCTATTATAAAGTCTAAATTATGTTTTTTAAAGTATTTATCAAAATCTTCTTTATAAAGAAGATACTCTCCAATTTCTAGACCTTTTTTTATAGAAATTTTTCCAGAATATTTATCAGAAAGTCTCTTTATCTCATTTTCATAGTCTTTAAAATTAAAGAAATTATAACTTCTATCATCAGGATCAAAACTTATATGTTCTGTTAAAC
The DNA here is from genome assembly GCF_019431045.1 of Clostridium weizhouense. Lineage (GTDB taxonomy): Bacteria > Bacillota > Clostridia > Clostridiales > Clostridiaceae > Clostridium > Clostridium weizhouense. The sequence goes on from NZ_JAHXPT010000008.1 coordinate 138,260, forward strand.
ATATTTCATTTAACTTCATAGAAATAGCTTTAGTTATAATATCTTCAAAGGTTTGTTTAGAATCAAAAGAATAGTTTGAATGTAAGTGGTAATCACTTAAGTATCTCATAATAATTAATCCTTTCTAATACAATTATTGTTATTATACTTGTACTATTATATATGTTTTAATTTAAAATGTACAAATAGCTATTTAGATGTTAAAGTTTGATTTTGCAAATATTTTAAGAAATATTGAATAATACTATATAAATTTTATAAGAATAGATAACATTTATACTAAAAAAATAAAGCATGTTATAATTTACCTTAAAATATAAATTTATTTAAAATATTGATAGATATAGAAATTTATAAACGAAATATTAAGTGTAAGGGGTAATAGACATTAAAAAATAAATAGTGCAATATTTTTTTATGTGTCTAAATAATATATGCAAGCTTGCTTTAGAAAGAAGGTCAAAAATGAAAATTGATGAAGGAAACTTTATTCTAGGTTTAATAAATAAAAATGAAAAAGCCTTAGATTATGTTATTGATAATTATGGATGGATTATTAAATCTATTGTAAAAAAACATCTTTATAATTTAAAGAGTACTCAAGAGGAATGTATTAATGATATACTTCTTGGAATCTGGAATAATATTAAAAGTTTTAATAGAGGTAAAGGGGATTTCAAAAACTGGGTAGCAGGAATAGCTAAGTTTAAATGTATTGATTATAAAAGAAAGTATCTAAAAGGTTTAGAGTATGAGAATATAGATGATTTAAATATAACCATTCCAGATAATACTCATCAAGAGATTATTAAGAATGAATTAGATGATGATATTAATGAGATCTTAAATTGTTTAAAAGAAAATGACAGAGATTTATTTTATAAAGTATATATTGAGGAAAAAGAAATAAATGATATAACAAAAGAAATGGGAGTTAAAAGAGAAGTTATTTACAATAGATTATCAAGAGGAAAAAAGAAGATACAAAAGATCTTTAAAGTATTGGAAAATAGGGGGTAGGAGTATGAAGAATGATATATATAGTATGTTAAATGAGATTAAGATAAATATTGATGATTATAAAAGAGAAGACTTTAATGATATAGAGAAGAAAGAAATAAAAGCTAATTTAAAAAAATCAATTTTAAAAAAGAAATTTCCTAAAAGAAATGCTATAGCAGCAGTAGCTATTGTAGCTTTAACTATTGGTATATTTGGAAATAATATTGGAGTGTCAGCTTTATCAAAGGTAGGATACCTGATTAACAATGATATAGGGAGTTTTTTAGGAATAGAAAAAAATTTAGATGATTATAAGACTGTTTTAAATAAATCCATAACTGATAATGGAATAACAGTTCAATTAAATGAGGTTATATTAGATGGAAATGAAATGACAGTTTCTTATAATGTAACATCTGATAAAAAATTAGACGAATACGAATCTTGGGATGGATTTAATCAAATTTATGTAAATGGAAAAGCACTTAATACAGGGGCAAGTGGAAGTGCTAAAAATATTGATGACTATACAACTCAATCAGTAATTACTTATAATTTAGAAAATTGTGATTTTACTGGAGATTTAAATATAAAACTTGAAAGTTCAAGTGTATGGTTAAATGATAATGAACAAAAAGGCAATTGGACATTTGAATTTAAAACTAGCGGGGATCAATTAAGAATAGATACTAAGGAAATAATACTTAATAATAAATTTACATTAGAAAATGGTCAAGAATATACATTAGAAAAGTATACTGATAATTCATTAGGGCAAAAAATTTATGCTTCAATATCTAATTTTCAAAAAAAATCTTCATATGCTGTAATGTTAAAAGGATATGATGATTTAGGTAATAAAGTTGAATTTTATCCTTCTTATTCTAATAAAAAGAATGCACTATTTAAGATAGAAAATATTCATGGCAATCTTAATGAAAATGCAAAAATATTAAAATTAACACCTTATGCAGCTAAATATCCAGAGGAAAGTGGAAAGATGGATAATGAGTATAAAAAAGCAGGAGAGGAATTTACAATAGACTTATCACAATTAAAATAAATAATAAAGTTTTATTTAAGACTAGTTAAGTTATTAATTAACTAGTCTTTTTTGCGTAAAGGGTTGATATTACTAGGTTTAGTATGAATTTTATGGCAAATAAACCTGTTAAACGTTTACAATTTTGAAAGGTTCAATTAATTATAGTTCTAGAATAAGCAATTATAAAATAATTCCTTTTAAGTGAAACATTTACATAGAAATTTTTGTAAAAAGAGATGAAGTTTTAAGGGGGAATTTGGAAAAAATCACACTTTAAACTCGAAAAATAAGAGATTACAATAAACCCATGGTTGATGAAGTTCAATCATAAAATTTAATTGAAAAAGGAGAATACAACATGAAAGGATTAATTTGGAGTAAGAACAAAAGAATAGAACTTAAGGAGGTAAAAGAACCACAAATATCATCATCTTGTGAAGTGAAAATAGAAATAAAATATTCAGGTATATGTGGAACTGATTTACAACTTTTAAAAGGTAATTCAGAAGAAATGACAGATATTATTAGAGGGCATGAAGCTGTTGGAAAAGTTATAGAGGTAGGAGATAGTGTAAAGAATATAAAAGTAAATGATAATGTAGTTATTGATCCTAACCAATATTGTGGCAAGTGCTTTTATTGTAAAAATGGTCAAACAAATTTTTGTGAAGGTGATAATGGAAAACTAGCAATTGCAGGAATTAATAAAAATGGTGTATTTGCGAAATATTTTGTATGTGATGAAACTTTTGTATATAAAATTCCAGAGGAGTTAAGTTTAAAATCAGCTGTTTTAGTTGAACCATTAGCTTGTGTACTTCATAATATCAAGGCTGCTAATATTCAACCAGAAGATTCAGTACTTATAATAGGATCAGGTCCTATGGGAGTGTTATGTCAAATGTTGACTAGTAAAATTGCTAGACTTACAGTTGCAATAGAAAAAAATGATTATAGAAAAGATTTTTCAAATAAAATATGTGATTATGTATATTATCCAGAAGATTTAACAGAAGAAAAGTTAAGAGAGATAAATTTAGGAAGAAAATTTGATGTTGTTATAGATGCAGTAGGAACTCAAATGGAAATGTGTGAAAGCATGATAGAAAAAGGAGGAAGGATTATTTTATTAGGAATAAATCCTAATTATAATTTTAAATTTAAACCAAGTCATTATTTAAGCAATGGAATAAAAATAATAGGTTCAGGTGAATATAACTTAATGTTTGAAAAAGCTATAAAGGCTGCAATTAAGTTGAAGGATTTGGAAAAATTAGTTACTAAAACATGTTCAATAGATGAATTTGAAGAAAGTTTTAATGAATTATTATCTCATGAAATGAAATCCATGAAAACAGTTTTTGAATTTTAATATAGAATAAACGTTCTATAAAACTGCTTAGTTATACTAGTTAAGTTTTAGTTTTTATGATTTCAGTAAGAGTTAAATAAAAAATAATTTTTATTGAATTTATACAGATCACTAGGAAAGTAACATTTTATATAAATAGGAGATTAAAAGAAATGATAACAATAAGTAATTTAGATAAAATAAACAATTTTGTTAAGAGTAAAATACAAGATGAAAAATATTTGATTTGGATTCCTAAACTTTGGAATATGATAAGATTTAAAAATATTTTAAATGAAACAGAAGAAGAAATTCAAATAAATGCTTATGAGTATATAAATGAATTAATAAATTATTTAAAGGTTCAAAATTATGATATTCCAAATGATAATAACTTTAATAAAAGTCTTATATACTGTTCTTTAGTTAGATATTCAACAGCATGGGATTATAATCATGATGGTAATTTAGAGATGGGAACATTTCTTAGATTAATAATATTATTACCTATGTTAAAAGATATAGGCGTAGACATATTATACTTGCTTCCAATAACAGAATACAGTGAATTATATATAAAAGGAGATATTGGAGGACCATTTGCAATAAAAAATTACTTTGAACTTGATAAGAATTTACATGATGAGATATTAGATGATATTAAAGATTTCACACTTAAAAATGAATTTTCAGCATTAGTTGAAGCATGTCACCTTTTAGGAATAAGAGTTGTGAATGACTTTATACCTAGGGTTACTGCACGTAATAGTGACATAATAAAGGAACATCCAGATTGGGTATATTGGATTAAAAAAGAGTATTTAGAAGGATTTAAAACTCCTGAGATACCAGAGATCGGAGTTTTTCAAGAATGTACTCATGATAATTTAGAAATAATATATAAATCACAACAAACTAAAGAACATTTAAAGAAATTTTCTAAGTCTCCAGATCAGTTAAACCCAGATTTGTGGAAAAAGTTAAAGAAACAATCAGAACAAACAGGAGAAGATTTATTAATGCTAGTTGAACAAGAAATGCAAATAACAACTCCACCTGCACATTCAGATTGGGTAAATGATGTACAGCCTATTTGGACAGATATTACTTTTTTGAAAATATATATGGATGTATATCCAGAAGTTAAAAAATTCTTAGATAAAGATCAAGCACCTTATGTTATGTTTGATACCATAAAAGCTAATAAATTTCCAGGAAAAGAACCTAATTATGGTTTATGGAAACTTTTTGAGGATGCTCTACGTTACAATATTCTAGAATATGGAATAGATGGAATAAGGGTAGATATAGGACATACTATACCACCTGTATTATTAAGTCATTTATTTGATGTGGTAAAAGAGTTAAAACCTAATGCATTATTTATGAGTGAAGATTTATTTAATAAGAATCATGAAAGAGCTTATGATAGTGGATATAACATAATGTTAGGTAGTGAATGGTTAGAAATGTCTAGAATAAATAAAGATAATCTAACAAATTTTTTAAAAGAGTTACAAGAACTAAAACTTTATATTTTTGGATGCGCTGAGACAGCAGATACTCCAAGAATAACAACTAGAGATGGAGGGGTTAAACTTGCTCGCTCAATTTCAGTATTTAATAATTTCTTACCTAATGCGATACCATTTATAACAACAGGGGGAGAAGTTAATGAAGAGGAACCTATAAATTGTGGATTAGCAGATAATACAAATGGTGCTGAAATACCAAGAGCATTTTTTAATAAAATGAATATTAAATGGAGTAATAAAAATGCGGATAAAATGATTTTGTTACTAAAGCAATTAAAAGAATGTAAGAATAAATATTCAGATTTATTAGAGTTAAAAAATTTTGAGATAGTAAATTCACCAGAAGAGGTTATTGTATATAGTTATAAAACTAAAAAAGAAGCATTTTTAATAATATTTAATTTAAATATGAATGATGAAAAATATATAGAAATTAATAAATCACTTAATTTTATAAATAACCCTAGAATTTTGATAAACAGTATAGAAAATGATGAGCGAAAAGCTCTAAATAAAAATGTTGATATATTAAAAAGTGGTCAAGCTATTGTATTATTTGGAGAGATATAAGTTAAATCTTACAAATTAAAAACATAAGAGTTTTACTATAAAAATAATAAATTAATAGTTTTTTTAAAAGAAATTTTGTTAATATTTGGAGGAAATAAAAATGAATTTGAATGAAGAAAAAGAAATAATAATCTGGCATGAATTTGATGGGATAGCTGATACAACTTTAAGTTTATTAGAAGATATAACTAAAGAAATGAGTAAGAAGACAGGTTTTAATTTTAAACTTCATATGACTAATATAGTTGAGTTTATAGAAGGACTTAGTAATATTTATAAAACACATAATGGACCACATATGGCATTTATTCCATCTGATATAACAGTATTTGCAGAACAAGGATTATTTTCAGAGGTAAATACATCTATATTTGATGGATATGCAGATAAAAAAATTTATGAAACAATGAGCTACAAAGGAAAACAATATGGTGTACCTATTTTAGGAGGAAATCATGCAGTTATATATTATAATAAAGAGCTAATGGAAGAGATTCCGAAAGATTTTGACGATTTAATAAGAATGAAAGATGACTTTATAGAGAAAAAAATAGCTCCAATAGCTATTGATATGAGTGTTCCATATTGGTTCATACCATTCTTTACAGCATTTGGTGGATGGCCAATGAATGAAAATTTAGAATTAGACCCTAAAGCTTTAAAAGATACATTTTTGTTTTTAAGAGAATTATTAAAAGAGGGCGTAATAGTTAATTATAGAGCAACTGATGTTATGCTAGATAAATTTATTGAAGGAAAAGTAGCATGTATGATGAATGGAGAATGGATTTATAATTATATGCTTCAAAAATGCAATGAAAAGCTAGGTGTATTTTTAATACCAAATATAAATGGTAAAAAAGCAAAAGTAACTACATCTACAATAGGATGGGTTTTCCCTTGCGATTCACTTAAGTCAGAGTATAAGGAACCTATAATGGAATTTGTAAAATATATGATGAGTGATGAATGTCAATTAAGGTTATTAAATGAGGTTCATAGAATACCAGTAAATAAAAAAGTTATTGAAGAAGCAAATAAAAAAGCAACAGAAACTACTAAAAATATATTATCTCAATTAAAGTTTAATGAGACAATTCCAGTAGATTTAAAGATGAGAAAAGTGTGGGATGATTTAGAATTTGGATTAAAAATGCTAGGAAATGAATCATGCTCTATAGATGATATAGTTAATACTTTAATGCAATAAAAATATTCATAATATTCACAATATTACATTAATAACAAAGCGAGGAGATTAAATAAAATGAAAGTAACACTTTTTAGTCAAGTATCAATAGATGGTAAATTAACTTTAGGAGCAGGAAATTCAAGTAAGGATTTATTTAATTTTTTAGATGAGGGTGATAAGAAATTTATTCATAAATTTAGAGGAAATGTTGATGCAATAATGGTTGGTAAGAAAACAATAGATACAGATAATCCATTTTTAACTAATAGATACGAAGAAAATAAAAATCCAGTAAGAATAATACCAACTAACACTATGAATTTAGATTTATCTTCAAATATTTTTAAAGATAAAGAAAGAACAATAATTGTAACAACAGAAAATGGGAAAAATGATGAAAAATTAAATTTTATAAAAAGTATAGGGAAAGAATATTTGATTTTTGGAGAAAATAAAGTAGATTTTAAAGAACTATTTAAATATCTTGAAAATGAATTAAATATAAATAGTATAATGTTAGAAGGTGGTGGATATTTAAATTGGTCACTTTTTAATGAAAATTTAGTAGACGAAATAGTACTTATGCAATTACCAGTAGTAATAGGTGGATATAACAATGTCTCATTAGTTGATGGAGAAGGATTTAAAGATTTAGATTCTTTAAAGAAATTTAAATTTTTGGAATTTAAACCTAATAAAAATTACAATTTATTAAGATTTGAGAGATTATAATTTTAAAGATTAGTTCTATAAAGTAGAGATTATTTAATAAATACTAAAGAAGTTTTTTAGGTAAACTTAAAGTATAACTAATTTTAGAAAACTTAAAAACTAGGTGAATGATTTTAGAGTTAAATATATAGAAGAACTTAGGAGGGAGATATGAATAAACAATATACTAAAGCAATTATATTTGATATGGATGGAGTTATTGTAGATAGTGAACGTATATATTTTGGTATAGAAAGAGATGTATTTTCACATTTTAAAATAAAGATATCTAAAGAAGAACATGAGGGCTTTGTTGGTAGTAGTTTAGAAAACATGTGGGATAAAATTATAAAAGATAAAAGTTTGAAGATTTGCCCAAAAGATACAGTAAATTATCATAAACAATATGTTATGAAACATATGGAAGGATTAGAACTAGTTCCTATTAAAAATGTAAAAGAGTTTATAAATGATATAAAAGAAAAAAATATAAAGATTGCATTAGCATCATCATCAACAAAAGCTTTAATAAATTTGATTTTAAATAAGTTAGAAATTAGAAATTTGTTTGATGTTATTGTAAGTGGAGAAGAGGTTAAGCAAAGCAAACCTAATCCAGAAATATTTTTAAAAGCAGCAAAATTTCTAAATGTAGATCCAAGTGACTGTATTGTAATAGAGGATTCATCAAATGGAGTAAGAGCAGCTAAAAAAGCGGGAATGAAATGTATAGGATTTTTAAATCCAGGTTCAGGGAATCAATGTTTAGAAGAAGCGGATATTATAATAAGTGAATTCCCTAAGAACTATTTTGATATACAAAAAGATATAATGTAAACATAAACAGAAAAACAAGATAACTGTCTAAAATAGTTAAGAGAAGGTGTAAATGTGTGTTTTGAAATAAATGATAAATTAAAAGAGGAATGTGGAGTTTTTGGTGTTATAGATTTAAGTGGAAGTATAAACTGTAGTGAAATTACTTATTATGGATTATATTCATTGCAACATAGAGGTCAACATAGTTGTGGTATTGCATCTTATTTAGAAAATAAAGTAAATTGTTATAAGAATCTAGGTCTTGTAAATGAGGTGTTTAATCAAGAGTTACTTAATAATTTAAATGGAAACAAAGCAATTGGTCATGTTAGATATGCAACTAGTGGTGAAGTTTCAGCTAATGATGCACAACCGTTAATAGTAAGCAATAAAAAAGATCAACTAGTATTAGCTCATAATGGTCATATTTTAAATGGAACTGAATTAAAAAGAAGAATAAGTAAATATAAATTGAAAACTTCAATAGATTCAGAAATTTTAGGATATTTGATATTAAATGAATTAGAAAAAGGATATACTTTAGAAAAAAGTATATTAAATATAATGGATTTTATAGATGGAGCATATTCACTTGTGTTAATGGATAATGATAGACTTATAGGAGTAAGAGATCCATTAGGAATGAGACCACTTTGTATAGGAAAATTAAATGATGCTTATATTTTATCTTCTGAAAGTTGTGCATTAAATGCTGTAGGAGCTAAATTTATAAGGGATGTAGACCCAGGAGAAATAATCATAATAGATAAAACTGGAATAAAAAGTGTTAAAAAAGAAGTTAATGAAGGAAAAAGACTTTGTATATTTGAATTTGTCTATTTTGCAAGAGAAGATAGTAAAATAGATGGTATGAGTGTTTATAAAGCAAGAGAGAATATGGGAAAAGAATTAGCTAAATTGTATAAAATTGATGCAGATTTAGTAGTGGGTGTACCTGATTCAGGTATACCAGCAGCAATTTCATATGCTAATGAAACGGGAATTCCATATGGACAAGGCTTCGTAAAAAACAAATATATAGGAAGAACATTTATAAAATCTGTTCAAAACGAAAGAATAAAAGCTGTAAATATTAAGTTAAATCCTATAAAGGAAAATATAAGAGGTAAAAGAATTATCTTAGTAGATGATTCATTAGTTAGAGGGACAACTTTAAAAGGAATAGTAAAAAGGTTAAAAAAAGCTGGGGCTAAAGAAGTTCATGTAATAATTTCAGCACCACCTATAAAGTTTTCATGTTTCTATGGAATAGCAACTTCAAATACAAAAGAATTAATAGCATCAAGTAAGTCAATTGAATATATAAGAAAATATATACTTGCAGATTCTTTAAATTTTATAACTATAGAAGCATTATTAAAATCAGTTGGAAAAGAAAATAATAGTGGATTTTGCGCAGCATGTTTTGATGGTAAATATCCTAAATTAAAAAATGATTCAATAACTTTAACAAAAAATTTAGTTAATATGTAAAATATATTGATTTATAACAAGCTTTAAAAGATTAGTTAATAAAATTTTTAACTAAATCTTTAAAGCTTGTATTTTTATACTCCAATAAGAAAAAATATATTGTTATATAAGTTATGAATAATTTCTAAAATGTTTTACTTTAAAGATATAATCAATACTCTTAAAGAATAAAAAGTAATCATATGGCACACCATTATTCCTAAATTAAGTTTGAAATGTAGAGTAAAAAAAGAATAATGCAACAACAATATTTAGAAATTAAGAATATTAAAAAAATAATAAGAAAACCTAGTAATGTATTTTATTATTTTTTAGTTAAATTTTAAAAATATATTTACTTTAGGAGGAATATGTAATGAAAGTAACAAACCCTGAAGAACTAACACAAAAAATTAATCAGTTAAGAAAGGCGCAAAAAAAGTTTGCTCAATTTACTCAGGAGCAAGTAGATGAGATTTTCAGACAAGCAGCTATGGCAGCTAATAATAATAGAATTAAATTGGCTAAAATGGCTGTAGAAGAAACAGGAATGGGAATTATAGAAGATAAAGTTGTAAAAAATCATTTTGCTGCTGAATATATATATAATCAATATAAAGATATGAAAACTTGTGGAGTTTTAGAAGAAGATTTTACATATGGAATTACAAAAGTTGCAGAGCCAATAGGTGTTATAGCAGCTATTGTTCCAACAACTAATCCAACTTCAACAGCTATATTTAAAACATTAATAGCACTAAAAACTAGAAATGCAATAATAATTTCCCCTCATCCAAGAGCAAAAAATTCTACAATAGCTGCAGCAAAAATAGTTTTAGATGCAGCAGTTAAAGCAGGTGCACCAGAAGGAATAATTGGTTGGATAGATGAACCATCAGTTGAATTATCTCAAAATGTTATGAGAGAAAGTGATATGATTCTTGCAACAGGTGGTCCAGCAATGGTTAAGGCTGCTTATTCATCAGGAAAACCAGCTTTGGGTGTTGGAGCGGGGAACACTCCAGCAATTATAGATGAAACAGCACATATTAAAATGGCTGTTAATTCAATTCTTTTATCAAAAACATTTGATAATGGAGTTATATGTGCATCAGAACAATCAATAATTGCTTTAGATGAAGTCTATGATGAAGTTAAAAAAGAATTAGCTGAAAGAGGAGCATATATTCTTAAATCTGATGAAGTAGATAAGGTTAGAAAAATTATCTTAAATGAAAATGGTGGTTTGAATTCTAATATAGTTGGTCAATCCGCTTATAAAATAGCTGAAATGGCTGGAGTTATAGTAAAAGAAAACGCTAAAGTATTAGTTGGAGAAGTCGATTCAGTAGAGTTAGAAGAACCTTTTTCACATGAAAAATTATCTCCAGTACTTGCAATGTATAGAGCTAAAACTTATGAAGAAGCATTAGAAAAAGCTGATAGATTAATAGTTTTAGGAGGTATGGGTCATACATCAATTCTTTATACTGATGAAATAAAATCAAAAGACAGGATAGCTAAATTTGGAGCTAAAATGAAAACTGCTAGAACATTAATAAATATGCCAGCATCTCAAGGAGCTATAGGTGATTTGTATAACTTTAAATTATCACCATCTCTGACTTTAGGATGTGGATCATGGGGTGGAAACTCAGTTTCAGAAAATGTTGGTCCTAAACATTTAATCAATGTTAAGAGTGTAGCTAAAAGGAGAGAAAATATGCTTTGGTTTAGAGTTCCTGAAAAAATTTACTTTAAATATGGATGTTTACCAATAGCTTTAGAAGAATTACATGATATGGGTAAGAAAAAAGCTTTTATTGTAACAGATAAAGTATTATTTCAATTAGGATATACTGATAAGGTTACTGAAGTATTAGATAGAAATAGAATACAATATAAAATATTCTTTGATGTTGAACCAGACCCAACATTAAGGTGTGCTAAAGCAGGTGCAAAAGAAATGTTAAGCTTTAATCCAGACGTTATAATTTCACTTGGTGGTGGATCAGCTATGGATGCAGCTAAGATTATGTGGGTTATGTATGAACATCCAGAAGTTAAATTTGAAGATTTAGCTATGAGATTTATGGATATAAGAAAAAGAGTTTATAGATTCCCAAGCTTAGGTGAAAAAGCAACAATGGTTGCAATAGCAACTTCAGCTGGTACAGGATCAGAAGTAACGCCTTTTGCTGTTATAACTGATGAAAAAACAAGTGTAAAATATCCATTAGCTGATTATGAATTAACTCCAGATATGGCTATAGTTGATGCAGAGCTTATGATGACTTCACCTAAAGGATTAACTGCTTGTGCAGGTATAGATGTATTGGTTCATGCAATGGAATCATATGTTTCAATAATGGCGTCAGAATTTACTAATGGATTAGCTTTAGAGTCTATAAGATTAGTATTTAAATATTTACCACAAGCATATAGTGAAGGAACAACTAATATCAAAGCAAGAGAAAAGATGGCTCATGCTTCATGTATGGCAGGTATGGCATTCTCAAATGCATTCTTAGGTATATGCCACTCAATGGCACATAAGTTAGGTGCATTCCATCACTTACCACATGGTATGGCTAATTCATTATTAATAAATCAAGTTATTAAATTTAATGCAACTGATGCTCCAACAAAACAAGCAGCATTTGCTCAATATAAGTATCCAAATGCAGAAAATAGATATGCAAAGATTGCTGATTATCTTCAATTAGGTGGAAATACTGACTCTGAAAAGGTTGAATTGTTAATTAAAGCGGTAGAAGACCTTCAAAGAAAAGTAGAAATGCCAATGACAATTAAAGATGCTGGTGTAAGTGAAGATAAATTCTATGATTCACTTGATGAAATGGTTGAGCAAGCATTTGATGATCAATGCACTGGAGCTAATCCAAGATATCCGTTAATGAATGAAATGAGAGAAATGTATATTAATGCATATGATGTTAAAGCTAAAAAACAAGATACAGTTAAAAAACAAACTAAAAAGAAATAATATATAATTTAAAGGTTAGTTACAAATTTTGGTAACTAACCTTTGCTTTTTGTGGTGGAAAAATAAGGATTAAATAATAAATATTAATTGTAGTAGATATGTCTATAATATATAATGAAGATAATGTATTTTAAATCTAGTGCTTTATTAGATATTAGATATAATATGGTGATGAATAGTATGTATTTAAATAAAGCAGTTTCTAACATAACCAATAATTATAATATTGAATGCATTTGATTATTTAGAAGTATAGAAAAAAGTAAAAAGTAGGTGTAGTAGAAATGAATACAGATAAAAATATACAAGATAAGATTGATAATTTTTTAAAGGAAAATAGAATAAATATAACAGGTGGAACAATATCAAGTGAAGAAGAATTATCAGAAGTTTTAAATAATATTGCTATGAGTGATTTGCAAAAAGGTAAAGTAGATAAGGCATTATATTTTGTGAATAAAGCAAAAGAATTCAATTCTAAAAATTATTATACATTATTTATGAAAGGACTTATTTATAGATATACTAAAAAATATAATGAAGCTATAGAAATGTTTAAAGAGTATAATACTCACACTAATGATAAATTAAGCTATATTTATATAGGGTTTTGCTATGCTGAATTAAATGATGGAGAAAGTGCATTAGATTATTTTAGAAAATGTGAAAAAGAATTTTCAGAAGAAGAGAAAAATCAATATGGTGCTTTAATGTCCACAGTATATGAATGTATGGGAAATATATATATAAATAAGGAAAATATTTTAGAATTTTATGAAGATGATAAATTTAAACTTAGTTATAAATTAGCAATAAAGTATTTTAAAATGTCTCTAAGAAGTAATAAAGAAAATCATATGTTACTTAATAAATTAGCAGTTTGTTATTATCACTTTGAAGATATTAATAAAGCATTATATTGTTTTGAGGAGGCTGTAAAAATTTCACCAGAAAATGCTGCTTATTTAGAAGCAATTGAAGAGATGAAGGAAATAGGTGCCATACCAGAAAAGGTGGAATTTTAAGAAAATAAGGATATTTAACTAATATTTAAATATATAATTTTGCTATTATCCTTAAAACTATGATATCATATATTGAAATAAGGTATAATCAAAAAATAACAAGTCTATTGTTCAGCCTATTTTTCATCATGTTGTTTTATAAAATTTATCTAATAGCAGGCTATTAGGAGAAGTCATTTTCTTTATAGAACGAAAAATATCGATTGAAACTTTGGGCTTGTTAGTTATTTTCACGTGCTTAAAAATATAACTAAATAAAAGAGAAGAAATGGATGAGTGAATGGATAATAATAAGAGAAAAAGAACTGGTTTGAATTATAATAAGGAATTAAAACAAAACAAAAATTTTATGTACAATGATCTAAAAAGAAGTAATTGTTATGGATGTGATTTTACAGGTTCAAATTTTAACTTTACAAGTTTTAGAGGAGCACATTTTAAAGGATGTAACTTTTTTGGTTGTACATTTAAATCAGCTGAATTTATTGGGAGTAATTTCAAGAAAAGTAAATTTAAAAAAGCAAAGTTTGAAGATGCTGTATTTGAAGGGGTAAATTTAAGTGGTGTAGACTTTAAAGAGGCAGAATTTAAGAATGTAATATTCGTATGTACTGATATAAGTGTTGCGAAAAATTTGGAATTTGATGAATCATCAGTTAGAATATTTGATGAAGCACCAATTATTAATATAAGTGAAAACTTAAAAAATGCTATAAATTTAGCATTAACAAATGAAAAGGTAAGAAATTCAAGATTACTCGATAACAAAGATGGCGAAATTAATACTTTAAGTATAATGATTCTTTTAGAAAAATTTAGTGAGAAGAATTTAATATCTGGATTAAAAATCCTTGCAGATAGAATTGATAGGGATTTTTGTACACTAAGCTATATAGTCAAATCTATACAAACATATCAAAAAGAGGGTATATTATAATTATCCTTCATTAATTGAGTTGAATTTACATATACTAGCTATGGAATAAAGATAAAAAATAGAATTTAAATAGTAAATTTTAAAGATATACATTTTTAAAGTTGAGTTCTAGAAATAAAATATAAATTTGAATAATATAAAAGGACTTAAATGTGATAGTTATTTTATTACACTTAAGTCCTTATTTTATATTTTAAACACTAGATTGAATTTTTGTATTATTTTTATTAATACGTTCTGAAAATACTATTTTTAATAGCAGTGGTGTAACAATAGTAGTTATGATTATCATTATTATAATAGGACCAAAAAATACTGAAGACATTAAACCTAAGGAAGCACCTTTATTTGCAACTATTAAAGCTACCTCTCCACGGGATACCATTCCAGTACCTATTTGAAGAGATTCTAAAGATGAAAACTTACATAATTTAGCTGCAATTCCGCACCCTATAATTTTAGTTATAATAGCAACTAATACAAGTACTATAGAAAATATAATCATTGATACATTCATAGCAGGTAATTTAAATTTTATCCCAATACTAGCGAAAAAAACTGGTGAAAGTAACATATATGAAAGTATTTCAAAACGTGATGCTATATATTTAGAATACGTAGTTTTCGAAATTATAAGCCCAGCTATAAATGCACCAGTTATATCTGCTACTCCAAAAAATACTTCTGCACAGTATGAAAGTATTAAGCAATACACAAAAGAAAGTATTACAAATCTACGCATACCTTTATCATGTCTTAATTGAACTTTGGAAAAGAATCTATAAAATATAAAACAACAAATTGCTGCAAAAATAAAAAATGCAAAAATCTTAAATAACACTACCCAAATATTTACATTTGAGTCTGCAAAACTAGTAACTATAGTAAGCGCAATGATACCTAGTATATCATCTATGATTGCAGCACCTAAAATTGCACTTCCAACGTTTGAGTTAAGCTTGCCCAATTCTTTTAATGTTTCAACTGTTATACTGACAGATGTTGCAGTTAATATAACTCCTATAAATATATTTTGCAATAATATACTTGAAGATGCATCTGAAATAGAAGGATCATTATTAAAGAAGCAACTAACTATAAATCCTACTATAAGAGGTAAAAGTACACCTATTAAGGCGATAATAAAAGATGACCGTCTACTTTTTTTTAGTTTCTTTACATCTGTTTCAAGACCAGCACAAAACATTAAAACAATTACCCCGATTTGAGAAAGTTGAGTTATAAATTCTGTTTCATTTAAAAAATTAAAGACAGTAGGTCCAAATAATACTCCTGCCATTAAGGCTCCAACAACTTGAGGGAGTTGGAAACGTTTGTTTGCTAATCCTAAAACTTTTGTGGTTAATAATATTAATGCTAAATCAAATATAAAACGATAAGAATTCATAATAATATCCCCCTTTTTATTATTAGAAATATTAAACAAAAATGTATACATATACTATAACATATTATTAAAAATAATACTAACCAGTACAAAAACATTAATAATTATAGTTATTTATATTCTTATGGAATATAAATAACTATAATTATTAATTAAAGCATAAAAAAGATGAAATTTAAAAAATTTCATCTTTTTTATTTATATATTATTTTTAGAGTAAAAATAACTTGCTATTATAGGAATTATTCCTGCAACTAATATTGAAATAATTACAACTGTAAACTGTAAATTTCTAGTAAAAAATAATGAACTAATAATTATAACTAATCCTGATAATACAAATAATTTACCACCTAATCTATGAGTTTTTTTCCAAGTATCTTCATTTGTTAGTGTCCATGGAGTTTTAATTCCATAGAAAAAGTTAGTTTTAGATTTTGGAAGATAATTACCTATAACTATTAATAATATACCTAACATAAATGGAATAACTCTATTTATTTCAATGTTATAATCAAGAGAAACTCCTAGAACACAAATATGTAAAATAAATAAGAATGTTAGAGTAACATTTATAATAACATTATAACTTTTATCAAATTTAGAATAATTATTTTTCTTTGGATCTATTTTAGGAGTTAATAACATCCCAATCCATACTAGAAGCATGATTGATGGTAACAAAAACGATCCAAATAATTTAGAGCTATATTTATCGATTTCTCCACTAATATTCCAATGAGTAGGGATTTGATTTGGAAGTTTATTATATACAATAACAGTAATTAAAAATCCTATTCCTATTAATATAAGATTATAAATTGTATTTTTATTTTTCATAATTTATTTCTCCTTTTCTTTAGTGGTATTTAAAAATGATACAAACCATTTTATAACATCTTCAAAAACAGAGGTATTAAGTGAGTAGTAAATAAATTGGCCTTTTCTTTCATCGCTTACTAATCCTGATTGTTTAAGTATATTCAAATGGTGGGATATACTGGGTTTTGTAATTTTAAAATAATCAGCAATATCACCAGCAGTCATATCCTGTTCTTTTAATAAGTCTAAAATTTGCCTTCGCGTATTATCAGAAAGTGCTTTAAAAGCATCATTAAAGGACAAATAATCACCTCCTATATTTATATTAGATATTTAGATAATTATCTAAATATCTAATATAAATATATATAAAACATATAAAATTGTCAATAGAGATGTTTTAAGATAGAATTAAATTATAAATTTGGTATTTATGTTAAATTTGGTAGTATTAATAATAAGTATATTATTTAAGATAGAAGGAAAATTAATTTAATTATGATTTATAAAATATAAGGATGAAAGAGGAGAATACTATGAATTTTAATGGACTTGTACCTGAATTATCAGTTTCTAATATACAGAAGTCTAAGAAATTTTATTTAGATATTTTAGGATTTAATTTAGAATATGAAAGAGAAGAGGATAAATTTATGTTTATTTCTCTAGGACAAGCACAAATTATGCTTGAAGAGATTAATGGTTATTGGAATACTGGGGATTTAAAATATCCATTTGGAAGAGGAATAAATTTTCAAATAAATGTTAAAGATGTGATGAAAATCTATAACAAACTTAAAGAAAATAATATTACTTTATTTAGAGACGTTTTTGAAAGTTATTATGAATGTGATGGACAGGTAATTATTGAAAAAGAAATACTTGTTCAAGATCCTGATGGATATTTATTACGCTTTTCACAGATTATTAAATAAAATTTCACTTGCATCCTACCTAAGGTAAGGATTTATACTTATCTTATAATAGTATTTAAAGGAGAGTATATATGCAACTAGAAATTCAATACAATTGTTCAAATATTAATTGGGATTATGTATCTAATATATTAAAAAAAGTTGGAATGTCATATTTTGAAGGGGAGATGCACAGGAGAGCATTTGAAAACAGTTATACTACTATATTTATTTTTGATGATGATAAACTTATTGGTTTTGGTCGTGCAATTTCAGATGGAATTTATCAAGCAGCCATTTATGACGTAGCAGTATTACCTGAATATCAAGGAAAAGGTGTGGGAAAAAAGATTCTTGAAAGTATTATAAAATGTACACCACAATGCAATTTTATATTATATGCATCACCAGGCAAAGAAATTTTTTATGAAAAAATGAATTTTAAAAAGATGAAGACTGGAATGGCATTATTTTATGATGCAGAAAAAAAGCAAGCAAAAGGTTTCATTAAATAAGAGCAAAATCTTTATAGATAAGAATTAAATCTTATCTATAAAGAAGGTACCATCACTTTGAATTTCAGCATAAAAAACATCTTCTATAGAATTAACATTATAATCTTTAAGTTGTTGTTTTAATTTTTCTTCAGTTAAATTTAATTCTAACAAATTATGTTTTATTATTTTACCATCAACAATTATCTCAGATGGAATATAGTTTATATTAGATGTAGGAATGTTCATATCTTTTCTTATTATGTGCTGTTGTGATTGTTTTTTTAATACACTTAAGTTACCATTTGGTTCTAAAATAGCATAATCTACTTCTAAAAAGGAAAATATATCCTTTTTTCTAAGTAACATTGATAAATCATCCATATTAAGATGATTTGATTTCAATGCTTTTTTGATAATTTTACCTTTTTTTATTAAAATAGTTGGTTCAGCATCAAGTATACTTCTTAAAGTTCCTGATTTTAAACCTATATATCCAAAGAAAATTGTTAATATACACCACCAAATTAAACTTAAAAAATCATTCAAAAAATCTGTATTAGTGTCATTAATCATATTAGCAGCAATAGAACCAATTGTAATACCGGTAACGTAATTAAAAAATGTTAAATGACTCATTTGTTTTTTTCCAAGAATTCTTGTTAAAAATAATAACACAATAAATATTAAAGTTGTTTTAAATAATGAATTAAATATATTTCCATTGTTTAAATTCATAATAATGTCTCCTAAATAATTCTAAATATGAAATGTCAATAATATTAAAAATGAAAATAGCTAATTAATATATAGATAAGAACACTTTAAATTACAATGATTCACAAACATATTTTATTCAAATTTAATTTATTTATACATATAGTTAGAGATAAAATGAATATTATGGAAATGAAAAATAAAAAAGACTTACTAATATTTAGTAGTACAAAAAGTCTATTTTCTGTATTGAATAAAAATATGTAATAATTAATAATAGTACTTAAAAATGGAATTAGAAAGGAGATTTAAAAATGAATTTTGATGATGAGGCTAAAAATTGGGATACTGAAAGAAGAATTAATAGAGCAAAAGTAATAGCAAATAAAATAAGTAATTCAATTAATATTAATAAGAATTTTTCTGCAATGGAGTTTGGATGTGGAACGGGGCTAATAAGTTTTAATCTTTATAATAAATTTAAAGAAATTACTTTAATTGATTCGTCAAAAGGAATGATAGATATACTGAATTATAAAATTAATAAGTACAAAGTCAATAATATGACTGCTAAGAATTTAGATATATTTGATGAAAATTCATTAAATATGAAATATGATGTTATTTATAGTTCTATGGCATTACATCATATTTATAATACTGAAAAAATAATAAAGAAATTTTATGAATTGCTTAATGAAAATGGATATTTGTGTATTGTAGATTTAGATAAAGACGATGGAAGTTTTCATAAAGAAGATCCCAATTTTAATGGACATAATGGTTTTGATCAAGAGGAATTAAAAGGTGTTTTTAGTAGTGCTGGATTTAATGATGTAGAATCAAGTACATTTTTTAATGGTATAAAGGTTATAGATGGTAAAAAAAATAAATATTCTCTATTTTTAATGAGGGCAAGAAAAGTTGAGAATTAATCTCTTAGGTAATGAAACACTAAGAAAGAAAAGTATCGAAGCTACAGATGAAAAAGTAATGTACATTCTACATAATACAGTTATATATTATGTAGAATGTAGAAAATGGTAAAGGAATGTGGCTATCAAAATATCTTATAATTAAATTAATTTAATGTTTAAATGGTTTGTTTTTTCTGGTATTGGATTACGTTTGTTTACAGCAGGTTTAAAGCAATCAATTATCCCATCATTTACAGCAAAAGAAATATTTAAATTTTACTCTGTATAATTACAGATAATAAGCTATAAATTGATATCATTAGCAATAGGATAGACGAATGTAACATAGATATCACAAATTACTTTTAAATGCTTTTGTTATTTAAAATCTCTTAGTATGTTATATTGTTTATATATATGTTATATTATATAAGTTATAATTTACATAATCAATAAGATATTGTAAAATGATATAAGTTATAACATATAAAATGCTATAAATAAAAGGAGTTAAGCAATGAAAGATTTAAACTTAATTATAGGTAATAAATTAAAAGATATACGAAATAAAAGAAATTTAAGCCTAGATGAAGTCGCTAAATTGACTGGTGTTAGTAAAGCAATGTTAGGTCAAATAGAAAGAGGGCAGTCGAATCCAACGGTCTCTACATTATGGAAAATTGCAACTGGATTAAAAGTCTCTTTTTCTTTATTCATTAATGAAGAAAAAGATGATTTAAAGGTAATACATCAGAATGATATTACTCCAATATTAGAAGATGATAAAAGAATGAAGTTATATCCGATATTTCCATTTGCTGCAGATAAAGGGTTTGAGATATTTACTATAGAATTAGAATTAGGTTGTAATCATACATCTACTTCTCATAATGATGGTGTTGAGGAATATATTATAGTTAATGAAGGACAACTTGAAATAAATATAGATGATAAAAAATTTATATTAAAAAAAGGTGATTCTATTAGATTTATGGCAAATAAACAACATGTATATAAGAATGTAAATCAAGGTAAGTCAATATTTCAAAATATAGTACTTTATTTTAAATAATATGATAAATATATAAATTTTTACTTAACAACTTAATTAAGAAAGACAGATAATTCCTTAAAATACCGCAGTATTTAAAATTGAATACTACGGTATTTTTATTATATTATATAGCTTAGATGATAAATTGCCTTTGATGTAAGTTCTTTTTAGTTAAAAATTTATGAATATATTTCAATTGCAATAATAATATTTCTTCTAAATTAAAAATATTCTTTTTTATATAAATTATTTAACTATTATTTTTCTTGAATAAAAATAAGGCAAGGCCCAATAGAATGAACATTATACCTATACCTTGCTGTAAGGAAATAATCTCGTCTAAAATGAAATAAGCAAGAATGCAAGTTCCTATTGTTTCTCCTAAAATACTCATTGATACAATTGATGTACTTAACCATTTCAATAACCAATTTAAAATAGTTTGTCCCAAAATAGTTGCAATAAATGCTAAACCAATAAAGGAATACAAAGTATGTAAAGAATAATGAATAAAAGATACCTGTTGATTATAAGCATAAAAAGCTAAAAAAAGTGCACTACTTGAATATCCAATTATTGAATAAGGAATAAGTGATAAATTTTTTCTAACATAATGGCCAACGAAAAAATAGCAAGTAATCATACCTGCTGCTATAAAGGCAAGTAAATCACCAAAGAAAGCTTGATTACTTATTTGAAAATCTCTCCAACCTATAATAAAACAACCAATAATTGCGATAAAGCAACCAGTTAAGGCTCCTTTGCTGAAACGTTCTTTAAATAAAAAATATCCACCAGATATCGAAAAAAGTGGTTGTAATGTAACTATAACTGTTGAACTTGCAACGGATGTGTAATTTAGTGATTCAAACCATAAAACATAATGAATTGCTAAAAATAAGCCTGATAATAGACCAAACCCCCATTGTTTTTTTGACAGTGCAATTAATTCTTGTCGGTTTTTATTATTAAATAATAAAAATGGTAAAAGTATTAATGTTGAAAAAAATAACCTATAAAATGCTATAACTGATGAAGGAGCATCTGCTAATTTTACAAAAATGGCTGAAGTCGATAGTGCAAATACTCCCAAAAATAAAGCTAAATATCTACTAATTTGTGATTTCATTAATTTATCTCCTTTTGTTTATTATAAAAAAAAATGTATAATATAATGTACAAGATGATTATATTATATTTGTGTTATGAAAAATAGCTTTATTTTAGATGTTTAATATGTTAGCACAAAACAGATAAAAAACACATTATTATGAAAAGGAGATTATACTATGGATCATCAGCGTTTAGGTCAAACTGTACTTAATTATCGTAAGAAGAATGGTATGACTATTAGAGAATTTGCAGACTATTCAGGTATTAGCACATCACTTATTAGCCAAATTGAACGAGGACAGGGAAATCCATCACTAAATGTATTGGAACTAATTGCAAAATCATTAAATGTACCACTTTTTACACTTTTTATTAATGATATTGATACTGATTCATTAATTTCAAAGAAAAAAGATCGTAAAAAAATTTATCGTGAAAATAATGATCATATTGTTTATGATGTATTAACCCCAGATTTTATGAAAGCACATATTGAGCTATTAATGATGGATTTAAATCCTCATTCAAGCACAATTGAAAGCCATTATTTACACATTGATAAAGAAGAAATTGCTGTTGTTATGAAAGGCAAGGTATACGTAGAATTGGAAGGTATAGAGTATTTTTTAGAAGAAGGAGATGTTGTACGCATTCCGCCTAATGTTAAGCATAAATTTTTAAATAAAAGTAGCCAAACAAATAATATCTTATTTGTACTTACACCATCACTTATTTAGATCTTTTGATAGGTATGGGAAAAACATTATATGCATAAAAGCAAGTTTAATTTAAATGTATTCGATATTAAAGTTAATATATATTAATGAATAGAAATTTATTATAAAAGCCTGTATTCCTATATACTCATAATTATAGGAATGCAGGCTTTTATATTATGTAGAATCTAGAATAATAAATGGTAATGATGTTCTTTGAAAATTGAATAATGATATGTTGGGGAAATATGGTATAATAAAAAATAACTTTATAAATTAAGTAATAAAAGTAATTTATTAGATTATAATAGAAAATTTAATTTTAAGTAATATTTATATAATAAATTGCTATAAAACAAAGAGGAGAGAATAATGAAAAAATTTGATGTAAAAAGTATAGTTGTAGGCTTAATGATTGGTGTAATAGGAGCTTCAGTTGTTTTTACAATAGAAAAAACAAAATTAAACACTAAGGTTGCCGCTGTTCCTGTAGTAGAAGAAAAAAAATCAGAAACTATTACTAACGCTGAAGGTGCTACTATTTCTTCAGGAGAAGGTATAAAGTCAGTATCTATTACTAAGGATAAGATTTACTTTAATGGAAATGAGATAAATTTAAAAGACCCATTAATTTCAATTGTAAAAGAAAAAGATTCTGAAGCAGAATTATATATGCCCATGAGTGAATTGCTAGAATATATGAATTTTAAAGTTGAATGGAATAGTAAAGATAATTTTGTGAATTTAACTATGAATGGTCAGAATTATCCTAAAAATATAGAGGTTACATCTGATATTTCAAAAAATCAAGCTGATGCAGAAGCTATAGAAATTATACAAAAGACAGGAAATTGGGGATATATTGAGACATATCTCCCACATATGAGTGCTGATGGTATTGAGAAAGCTGTAGAAATATATAACTCAAAGCATATGAATTCATCTGAACATAAAAAAGCGTCTGATTATATAAAAAACTAAATTGTTATTGCACAATATTAAAATAATGTTTTTTGAAGATTGAATAATGTTATGTTTACAAATTATGTTATAATAAATTAATAATATTAATTTATTACAAATGAAAAAGGGGAAGATATATGGAGAGATTATTAACTGAAAGATTAATATTAAGAAGATGGAAGGAAACTGATAGCAAGGATTTATATGAATATGCTAAAAGTGGATTAGTAGGTCCTAATGCTGGGTGGTCACCACATAAAAGTGAAGATGAAAGTAAAGAAATAATAAAAATGTTTATTAAAAATAACGATACATATGCTATTGTTTTGAAATCAGAAAATAAAGTTATTGGTGGAATAGGACTTCATGATAGAAAACCAGATATTAATATTACTCAATTAAAACAAAAGGAAATAGGCTATGTTTTAAATCCTAAGTATTGGGGAAAAGGAATTATTCCAGAGGCTGTAGAGTATTTAATTAAGTATGGTTTCAATAAATTAAAGCTAGATTTAATTTGGTGTGGACATTTTGATTTTAATAAAAATTCAAAAAGAGTAATTGAAAAATGTGGATTCAAATATAGATTTAGAAAAAATGAAAAATTAAAATTTTTAGATAATAAAAAAGTTATTACTTTTTACTATAGTATTCTAAAATCAGAATATGTTATTTAATAGTTATTTATTTAAGTAGTATAATTAATGAGTTAACAAATTAATTATTAAATATTAATGTAAAACCATAAATTTATAATATATTATATTAAAATAATATTATAAATTTATGGTTTTTTATTATACACTATATTATAGTATTCATTTTTAAAACATATCTTTTCAAGCTACTATTTAGAGCATTCTTATCTTACCCAAGCTCCACTTGAATTTACATAGTATCCATTTATTGTTGTATTTGCGGCCATTGTTCCATCATAATAGAAATAATACCAATTTTCTCCTTCTTGAAGCCAGCCCCTTGCCATTAATCCTTTGTAACCATCAGATAGAGGATTAAAATAATACCAATATCCATTAATTTTATTCCAGCCTGTTTTCATTGCACCTTGGTATCCATCACTATTAGGATTTAAATAATAAATAGCTCCATTAAGATTTATAAAACCTGTTGCCATTTGACCATTTCCATAAAAATAAAACCAGTTATCATTTTCTTCATACCATCCATTACGCTTAGTTCCATCGCTCCAAAGCCAGTACCAATAATCACCTTCCTTATGCCATCCTGATTCTACTGTAAGTGTTTGAGATGTGGTATCTTTTTTATTTGAAGAGTTATTATACGGATCTTTATTAACATATGAAGTACCATTTTTTATAATAGTTACTCCTTCATCAAAAGCAGTGTCCTGATAAGTATTTATTACACTAGAAGGTATTTCTAAAACCTTTATGTTTTTACATAGATTAAATGCTCCAGTTCCTATTGTTTTTGTACCTTCATTTAATATGACATTTTTTAAGTTTGAACAACTTATAAAAGCATATGATCCTATTTCCTTTACACTACCTGGAATTTCAATCTTTTGCAGCTTAGTACATTCTTCAAAAGCAGATTCTCCTATTTTTGTAACACTATCAGGAATTATAATATTATTAAGATTAATACATCCACTAAAAGCTTTATCTCTTATTTCTGTAACACTATCAGGAATTTGAACTTTACTTAAATCAGTCCAGTTTTTAAAAGCACAGCTTCCTATAGCTGTAACATTATCAGGAATTTTAAAATCCTCTTTTTGATCACCAGCATTTATTAAAACATTATTTACAATCAATAAGCCATTAGAATCTCTTTGATCTCCAAGCCATGGTGTATTACTAAAAGCCTCTTCTTCTATTGATGCACTAGATGGTAAATCAACATCAGTTAATTGCTCACAACTACTAAAAGCCCCATTTTCTAAGTGTATTTTATTATTAGAAATTTTAATATTTTTTAGATTGCTACATGCTGCAAAAGCGCAACTACCTATTTGGGTAACGCTATCAGGAATGATAACATTTTTAAGTTTACTACAACCCTCAAAAGCACGGTTACCTATTTCTGTAATATCATTAGGTAATTCAATACTTTCCAGATTACTGCAATACTCAAAAGTACTATATTTTATTTCTGTAATACCATTAGGAAGTGTGATTTTTTTCATATTATCACAATGACTAAAGGCTTTAGATCCTATTTTTAGAACACTATTTGGAATAGCAACACTAGTTATATTGTGTTCATCAGCAAATGCATCATTTGCTATTTCTTTTACATTTGAAGGGATTCTAATATCTCCAGACTGATTTTTTGCACTTAATAATCTATTATTTATAATTATTAATCCTTTAGAATTTTTTTGAGAGTTAAGCCATGGTGTATCTATAAAGGCACGCTCTGACACCCATGTAGTATTTGGAAGTTGTACATCAGTTAAATTTTTACAACGGAAAGAATCAGGACCTATAAATCTTACGCTTGATGGTATTTTAACACTTTGTATTATAGAATCAGGAAGAGGTGCAGCGTTGTGATGTGGACTTTTATATTCTACTATATCTCCAATAACGGAAACAATTCTCCCACCTAATTTTTCAGGAACTTTCATGTTAGCTTGAACATTTTTTGCATATTGAAGATAAATAGTGCCATCATTAAGAAGTTTATAACTCCATGTAATTCCGTTTTCATCAGTAGCTTCCCTTAACGGTAAATCTTTATCTTTTTCTGTATTGTAAGCACCTAATTGTAACTGAATTGGCTCAGCGTTTGCCGTTATTGTTGTTTTATAGCTTATAATACTTGTACTTATTGCAAGTGCAAGCATTCCTAAAATAAATTTATTATTTCTTAACATTATTTTATCCCCTTTTAATTACTAGTTATTTAGTACATATTATTATATATAGTAATATAATACATAAAAGTATAATATCATTTAAAATTCTTAATTCAACTATATTTTCATATTTTTAATATTTTATTAAGAATTTTAAAGGTTTTTATATAGAATAAAGTATGAAGAAAGCAAAATCACAAATAATATATTATCCCAATAAACAAGATAACTATTGGATAGAAAATAATGTTTAGGATCTTTATAGCAAATTTAAATATGATATACTTAAACGAAATATCAGAAATTATTTTGGATATTATTGATATAGTAGATATTAAACTAATAAGTTTGCATGAGTATATTATGAATACAGCTAATTATAAAAAATTATATAAGTAAATTAATAAATAAAACTTAATATTAAATAAATGGAAATACCGTATTATTTAAAAGAAATATACGGTATTTTTAGTTTTCAATACTAAAATTATTAACTAAAGTGTTTTTTTAAATCAGATAATATTGTAATTGTGAAATGTGTTATAATAGTGGAAAAATAATTATATTTTATAAAAAATTAGTAGAAAGGTGAGTTTAATAAATGTATTTAAATGTTATTTTTGATATTTCACAAAAGTAAGTGGCAAGAGTATGATTGAATTTAGTAAGAAATAATTAAATTTATAAACTATTTCAAAGAATAAAATTATAGAAAACTAAATCTAGTAAGGGGATATATTATGATTTGTAAAAAAGGTGGACAACAACTAGAGAATGATAAATTTAGGTGTACTCAAGAGTATACAGCTATTAAATTAGAATATATAAAAAAGAGATCAAGTACCAAAGATGTTCCAGGATTCGGTACTTTTCTTATGGCAACTATAATACCTTTTTTTGGTATTATAATGTGGGGAATATGGAAAGAAAAAAAACCAAGGAGTGCTGATTTTATATTTGTTTGGTCAATATTTATTGCTATTATATTTTTTATATTTAGATCTTTAACGCATATAATTAAAATGTTTTAAGTTAAGGTTAATATAATAATATAAATAAAATTATTAGTCTAAAGTGAAACTTATTTTAAAATTAGGATTGGAGATTGTTTTAAATTATAAGGAAATTAAAAAAACACTATTAATTTTAGTATATATAAGTTCCAATAAAGTTTGTTTATTAATATAAATTTTAATATTAAGGAACTTATATTTAAAATTTAATAATGAGTTTAAAGATAAATAAATGAGGTAAGGAGTTAAGAATAAAATGAGCATTAGAGAAAATTTATATAGTATGTTTATTGATCAAGCAAGATCGAACATTAATTATTTGTGCAATGATTATGATAAATATATAGAAGTTGAAACTAAAGTAAAAAATACTACTAAGAATAAGAGCATTAGAAAATTAGCTACAATTAATTTATCAATTGCTTACTATTTTAATAATGAAATACATAAAGCTTTAGATACTTTAAAAAGTTTAAATATAGATGATCTGAATAAAGGAGAAAGAATAAGTTATTATTATAATTTATTACTTTATAGTACTAAGGTTAAAGATGAAGAAACTATAAATTATGTTATTACAGAAGGAAAAAAAGAGATTGATAGTATAAAAGAAAAAAGTAAGAATACATACAATGGATTTTATATAAATTATTACAATTATAAAGGATTATATGAAGAAAGTAAAAAGTTATTACTAGAAATAGATAGAGAAAAATTATCAGAAGGGGAAAGGGGATATTATAATTTATTACAAGCAGAATATTATGTTTATGTTAAAAATTATTATGAAGCAGCAAATATTATAAATCAAATAATAAAGTATGATGAAATAACTTCACCAATTATAATTGAAACTATAAAATGCTTATCAGAAAAATGTATTGAGAATGGAGTTTTTATTGAAGATTATTATAATAAATCAAATGAAGAAAAAAATGATAAACCAATTATAAAGATATTAAAAAAATTAAGTTGTATTCCTGTTATTCATTTAATTTTTTCTTTAATGCTTAATACTATAACTAATTTTAAAAGTAGTATAAAGGAAAGATGGTTTATATATTTTGCAGTACCATTTGGAATATGTTTTTTTTGCTGTAGAGTTGTAGGAATATTATCAAAAAAAAGTTTATATAATTCATATTGGACAGACTTGTGTTATGGAATATTTATATTATATGTGGTTTTATGTATTGCAATAATATGTTTAAGATATATCTTAAGGAATAAATTTAAAAATATTAAGTTTATATTATTTATAATTTTGATGTTAATTGGAATGGGAGGATTCGAAGGATATAATTTGATTAACAATATATATGATTTTTCATATGTAATATCAAATAACTATGATGAAGATGTTACTTTTATTAATAATATAGAAAAAGAAGATGGTTTTTATAAAATTGAATTAGATGGATTTGAAGATAGGTATTACATAGAAGTTAATGATAAGAAAAATAAAATAGATAAATATTATATAGATGGTAAGGTAATAGTTAAATATTTACCTAATTCTGAAAAAATATTGGATATTGTATATATAAAGAGCAATTAAAGAAACTATTAAAACTATTTTATAGTAATATTATACAAAAAATATAATTAAAACTATTTATTTTTATTTTATATGATATAATCATTAGGGAATAAAGTAAAATAATATCATATTATGTAATTATTTTACTAGAATATTTATAAAAATTATTTAAGGGGGAAATAATAGTGAAAAATTTTAAAAAGGTACTTTCTTTTGCTCTAGTATTTATGTTATTAGCTGGAGTTTGCGGGTGTGCAGGAAAGAAGACACCAACTAACACTGTGAAAAATTATTTAGAACAAGTAAAAAAAGGAGAGAATGCGGAGTTTTCTAAATTATTAAATGAAAATATAGAAAAAGAAGATAAAAAAACAGAAGAAAATAAAGCTAAATTTGATGAATCAGAAAAGAAAATGCTTGATTCTATGAAAAAACTAACTTATAAAATAAATTCTGAAAATATAGAAGGGGATTCAGCTGTAGTAAATGTAACTGCAACAGCTCCAGATTTAGCAGCAGTTATAGGTGAGTTCTTCCAAAAAGCAATTTCAGTTGCATTTTCAAGTGCATTTGCAGGAACTAAACCATCAGATGAAGAAAATGAAAAAATGTATGACAAGATGTTAAGCGAATGTTTAGATAATGTTAAATTAACAGAAAGAACTCAAGATATACATTTAGAAAAAGTAGATGGTGAATGGAAGATAACAAATAATGATGAATTAGCGAAATTATTAGTTAATATAGATCCTAAAAAGTTTAATCCTCAAAAGTAGTTAGTATATAAACAAATTTAAATTATAAAAAATATCTAGATTTAACTTATTTAATATTAATTTTAGATATTTTTTTAAACAAAAAAGGACTTACTTTATTACAGTAAGTTCTTTTTAGTGATTGTAAATTTATATATAATTTTACTTTAAGTGGATAATATGGTATATTTTATTGGGGATAATGACATACCCAAAGATTAATTTACATTTAATAAATCTTAAATCTCAATAGATAAGCTGTGTTTTAGATTAATATAAAATTGTAATATTAAGCTTCGGTCTCTGTTTATAACATTTATATTATAATAATATAGTTTTAAAGCATAGCTAAGTTAGAATGAGAATGTCAAATATTTAAGATAAGAAGATGAATAGTTATGTTAAAAAGTGAAGTATCTAAACAAATTACAACACCACTAACAGCTCCAGCATTTCCAAGGGGACCTTATAGGTTTCATAATCGTGAATATTTTAATATTATATATCGTACTGATGCTGATGCTTTACGTAAAGTTGTACCAGAACCTTTAGAATTAGGGGATGATCCTTTAGTTAGATTTGAAATGATGGCCATGCCAGATACAAGTGGATTAGGAGATTATGCAGAATGCGGACAGGCTATACCAGTAAAATTTAATGGTAAAGAGGGTGACTATTTGCATATGATGTACTTAGATAATCATCCGGCTATTGCTGTTGGAAGAGAATTTAGTGCATACCCTAAAAAACTAGGTTATCCAAAACTATTTGTTGATTCAGATACACTAGTTGGCACATTAGATTATGGAAAATTAAGAATAGCAATAGCTACTATGGGATATAAGCATAAACCTTTAGATCTCAATGAGGCAAAGGAACAAATTTGTCGTCCTAATTTTATGTTGAAAATTATACCTAATTATGATGGAACCCCAAGAATATGTGAGTTAATATCTGCACAAATTAAAGATATTACTGTACATGAGGCATGGACTGGTCCAGCAAGATTACAATTATTTGATCATGCAATGGCACCATTTAATGATTTGCCTGTAAAAGAAATAGTTTCTAGTTCTCATATTCTTACAGATTTAACTCTTCCGTCTCCTGAAGTTATATATGATTATATTAAAAAGTAGTCTAATATAATCATATACTATAAATTGTTACGAATTAATGAAAAAAGGATATTATCACTATTTTAAAATGGTGATAATATCCTTTTAATGATTTTGCAACTCAAATTAAATATTATATTTTTATTAATACAGAATTATCTATGAAAAGATTAACTATAAAAATTTAAAAATAATATATATATGGTAAAAAATTATAATAGAAATTATCAAACTACAATTTATGTCGTGATTTCAAAAAAATATTAATTTTTATTAAAAGGTTTTCAGAAAAAACAGAAAAATTCGATATTATTTTTAAATTTCTAATAACTATCCTTTAGAGGTTATTAGAAGAAAATATATAACCAAGTCTTATTTTGTTAACGTTTTATCTAGCTATAAATAAATTTATGGAGTTTAAATATTGATTTTGGATAATTTAGTGATAATATACTATTTATACAAGTAATTGAATAAATTTACAAATTAATAATTAACTAAAATTATTGTCTTATTTTTAAAGTTTAAAAACTTTTTCTAAATATCTCATCATTTGTAACTAGCATTATATCTAAATAACTTAAATTTTATTAACCTTAAATAAACATTATTAAAGTGACTTAATAATATAGTAAAGCCAAGTAAAATCTTTAATTAATGATATGTTTTAATAAATTTAAATCTCAAGTCGTTATTATAATACAATATCACACAGCTTAAAAATATTTTAACTAATAAAAGATATAAGACAAAAGCTCTTATGGGTTTTTGTATGAAAATTTTATAACTATAAGGAGGAGCAATATGGAAAGGAACTTATCAATATTATCACAAGAAGACAGTTTAAAAATTACAAAAAAGATTGGAGGTAAAAAAACTAATAATGAATGCTATTTAGGCGTATTTGAAAAAGTTGAAAATGCTATTACAAAGGCAATTTATGCACAAAAGAAATTAAGTCTTTATTATACTAAAGAGGATAGGGAAAGAATTATCAAGGGAATAAGAAAGGCTACATTGGAAAATAAAGAGACATTAGCTAAAATGATTGTAGATGAAACACACATGGGAAGATATGAAGACAAAATATTAAAGCACGAATTAGTAGCTAAATATACTCCAGGCACAGAAGATTTAATTACTACAGCATGGTCTGGAGATCAAGGACTTACATTAGTAGAGATGTCTCCATATGGTCTTATAGGTGCAATAACCCCTTCAACTAATCCAACTGAAACTGTTATATGTAACAGTATAGGTATGATAGCCGCTGGGAATTCAGTAGTATTTAATGGACATCCAGGAGCAAAAAAATGTGTTGCTTTTGCTGTAGATATGATAAATAGAGCAATTGTAAAAGCAGGAGGACCAGAAAATCTAGTAACTACAGTAGAAAATCCAACTATGGATTCATTAAATGTAATTATGAAACATCCATATATAAAGCTTTTATGTGGAACAGGAGGACCTGGATTAATAAAAACACTCTTAAATTCTGGTAAAAAGGCTATAGGCGCAGGA
This sequence comes from Clostridium weizhouense, assembly GCF_019431045.1. GTDB lineage: Bacteria > Bacillota > Clostridia > Clostridiales > Clostridiaceae > Clostridium > Clostridium weizhouense. Next base: position 170,837 of record NZ_JAHXPT010000008.1, read on the forward strand.
GCTGGAAATCCACCTGTAATTGTAGATGATAGTGCAGATATAGAGAATGCTGCTAAAAATATTATAGAAGGTTGTTCTTTTGATAATAATTTACCTTGTATTGCAGAAAAAGAAGTATTTGTTTTAGATAATGTAGCAGATGATTTAATAAAAAATATGATTAATAATAATGCTGTACTAATAAATGAGAATGATGTATCAAAATTATTAGATTTAGTATTGTTAGAAAAAAAAGATGAAAATTCAGGATTTGTTATAAACAAAAAATGGGTAGGAAAAGATGCTAAGTTATTTTTGGAGAAAATAGGTAGACAAGTATCTGATGAAGTTAGATGTATTATATGTGAAGTAGATTCAAATCATCCTTTTGTAATGACAGAACTTATGATGCCAATACTTCCTATTGTAAGAGTTAAAGATATAGATAAAGCAATAGAGTGTGCTAAAATGGCAGAACAAAGCAAAAGACATAGTGCTTATATGTATTCAAAAAATATAGATAATTTAAATAGGTTTGAAAAAGAAATAGATACAACTATTTTTGTAAAGAATGCTAAGTCTTTTGCTGGAGTAGGCTTTGGTGCAGAAGGATTTACAACTTTTACTATTGCGGGACCTACAGGTGAAGGCATAACTTCTGCAAGAAATTTTACAAGACAAAGAAGATGTGTACTTGCAGGTTAGATGATAGATCAATACAATTATTTCAATTTATTTAGCAGTTTTTATATGAAGTATTATATATTCTAAAAAAAGAAGGAGATATTAACATGAATAAACTAGTTAAGATGGAAGATCTAAAGTCTATTTTTAAAGATGGGATGACAATTATGATTGGTGGTTTTTTAGATTGTGGAACCCCAGAAACTATAATTGATATGTTAGTAAATTTAAATATAAAAGATCTAACTATTATCGGGAACGATACCGGATATCCAGATAAAGGCATAGGTAAATTAGTTGTAAATGGTCAGGTAAAAAAAGTAATAGCTTCTCATATTGGAACAAATCCTGAGACTGGAAGAAGAATGAATACTGGGGAAATGGAAGTAGAACTTTCTCCACAAGGAACATTAATTGAAAGAATACGTGCGGCAGGTTCTGGTTTAGGTGGAGTATTAACACCAACAGGAATAGGTACAATTGTAGAAAATGGAAAACGTAAGATTTTAATTGATGATAAAGAATATTTATTAGAACTTCCATTAAAAGCAGATGTTTCATTAGTAAAGGGTAGTATAGTAGATGAATTCGGAAACACTTGTTATAAAGGTACTACAAAAAATTTTAATCCTTATATTGCAATGGCAGCAGATACAGTAATAATGGAAGCAGAAAAGTTAGTTAAATGTGAAGAATTAAATAAGGAAGATATAATGACTTCAGGTGTATTAGTAAATTATATAGTAAAGGAGGAAATTTAAGTGATTACAGATAGTAAATTAGCAAGGCAAATAATTGCAAAAAGAGTTGCAAAAGAATTAAAGGAAGGACAACTTGTGAATCTTGGTATAGGACTTCCTACGTTAGTAGCAAATTATGTATCAAAAGAAAAGCATATAGTTTTTCAATCTGAAAATGGAATGGTTGGTATGGGTGCATTGCCAACATCAGGACATGAAGATGCACATATAATAAATGCAGGTGGACAATGTGTAACGGTATTACCAGAGGCATCATTTTTTGATAGCTCTATGTCTTTTGCATTAATTAGAGGTGGACATGTTGATGTTACTGTGCTTGGAGCTTTAGAGGTGGATGAAGAAGGTAGTTTGGCTAATTGGATTATTCCAGGTAAAATGGTGCCAGGTATGGGTGGTGCTATGGACTTAGTAACAGGTGCTAAGAAGGTAATTGTAGCAATGCAGCATACTGGAAAAGGAAAACCTAAGATTCTTAAAAAATGTAGATTACCATTAACTGCAAAATCACAAGTAGACTTAATTATTACAGAACTCTGCGTAATTGAAGTAACAGATAAGGGGTTACTTTTAAAGGAAATTAATGATTATACAACAATTGATGAAATCAAATCTTTAACAGAAGCAAATTTAATTATACCGGATAATATAAGAAGCATGGCTGTGTAAAAACAAAAACTATCTATTATTTGATTTAATATTTAATAAAAAAATAATATTTAATAAAATATTAAAGAGTTTTATGGTATAATATTTAAAACTATTATTATGAACCAAATTACACACAAGGAGGTAGGTCAATAAAAGGCCTACCTTCACTTTTTATAAAATAATACAGATGAGAGGAAGAATATTAATGGATATTAAAATTAGACAAGTATCTATAGAGGATTTAGATTCAGTAACACAAGTTGAAGCAATATGTTTCCCATGTGCAGAAGCTGCTGATAAGAAATCTTTTAAGGAACGTATTAAAACATTTCCTGAAAGTTTTTTCGTAGCAGAAATAGACAGAAGAATAATTGGCTTTATTAATGGGTGTATTATAAATGAAACTGTTATATATGATGAACTCTTTGAAGATTCTAGATTACATATTCCATATGGAGATTATCAGACAGTTTTTGGACTTGATGTTATACCAGAATATCGTAATCAAGGAATTGCAGCCAAGTTGATGAAACATATGATAGATACATCAAGATTAGCAGGAAAAAAGGGTGTTATTTTAACTTGCAAAGAAAAACTTATTAATTATTATGAAAAGTTTGGATATAAAAACAAAGGTATATCTAACTCAGTACATGGTGGTGTTGAATGGTATGATATGATTTTAGAATTTTAAATAAAAATGAATTGAATTTTACAATCCATTTTTATTTCTATCTTTTGATATTATATTTAGTAATTATCTAGAAAAAACAAGTGATACTTCACCATTCCCAATAATAATTATATAATCATTTTCTTCAAGCAATATTTTTGATGTAGGAACATATGTTTTATCAAATTTTCTAAAAATTTTTTGATTTCCTTGTGAATCAACTATCGCTAAACTTGTGTTAAGATCAGAAGTTACTAGTTTAGCGATCATGGCACATTTGTTAGCATTAGTAATTTTATATACTCCTTCTTTATAAGAAGCTGATGTTGGTCCAATATCAATAGCTTTAACATTATTAACAAATATCAACATAAATAATATAGTTAGTATTATAATTTTTTTTAATCTCATAATATATACACCTCACTTATTCCTATTAATAGTTTGTTAAAAAAAATAGATATTATTAAGTTAATATTTGGCATAAAGGGTGATGAAAATTAAATAATTATATAAAATTAAAATAATTTGGAATTGGTAAAATATTATATAATAATAAATTATAAGAAAAAAAGTTAAATTTGGTATATATTTAGAGGAGGTATGGTTTATGTCAAAGATTTTAAATGGTGAAAAGGTTTTATGTTCTATTAAATCGCATAAAGATATTAAAACTTCTACTATAATAGGAAGTTTTTTTGCAAATTTAGTTACAATGGGGCTTGCTGGTATGGTAACAAACAATTTTAATTTAATTCTTACTTCAGAAAATTTATATATAGAAGCTAAAGGTTATGCTACTTGGGGTGGATTACCTGAAGAAAGATATGTGGATAAAATCAATAGAAAAGATATACAGTCTTTTGACGTAAAATGCGATGGGGCTGATGAGCTTATTACAATAATTACAATAAAAAATAAAAAATTAACCTTTATTAGAAACAATGAAAATAATAATAATCTGGCTTTAGAAATGGCTAGACTGATATCAGAGGATATAAAAAATTAAATGAAAAAATAAATAACAAATTAGAATACCGTATTATTCGAAGTGAATTTACGGTGTTTTTTTATAATATTTTATAGTACGTAGATTTTATTTAAAATAACTCTTAAAACGAGGTGATTTAAGTTGGAAACTAATATTATATTACTAGTAATATAATATTAGGAAAGACTAATTCTGTATCCATTGCAGCTTGTATAATAATAATTATAACTTTAAATAATATCATCATTAATGTTTACTAAGTCCTAATAGAATCTAATCCAAATATAAAACCGTATTAAATGGTACAAATTTTATTATAGATGAATATGATAGTTTTGAAAGGAGATGTTTAAAGAATGGGTTTAGAAATAAACGAGTGTTATAGGGATTTTCAAGCTTTCCAAGTTTTACAAGACAAATGTAAAAAATATTTATACTATCATGTTACTTTAACAATGACAGACGGAGATACATTAGATGGAATTATTGAAAATGTAGATGGAGATTATGTTGATATATTGGTTGGCGAAGATGTAATGGAGAAAGAAAATGAAAATGATGTACAAAGGCAATATCATGGTTATAAACGACCTAGAAGATTTAGACGTTTTAGAAGACGATCACTTCCAATTTCTAATTTAGCAGCATTATCATTATTAGCTTATCCATATATTGCTCAACCACCATATCCATATTATCCATATTATCAATATTAATTATAAGAACAATAAATGTATAATGTTAAGTTAAAAAACATAAGATTTAGTATAATTGGTTAATGAAATTAAAAAATAAAATATTAAAACTAATTAGAACCCTAGAGATAGGGTTCTTCTATATAATAAAAGAATTTATAGTACTTATAAGTTTTATTATATCGGATAAAGATAATACTATATGTATTATAGATTTAATTCTCTGAATAAATTACCATAAATAAAAATTTCAAAAAAGTAAATGATAAGTAGTATGGTTCTAAAACTAATAAAAATAATTTACAATAGGAGGGAAATAAATTGAAAAATAGATTTAAATATTTTTTAATGCTTGTTGTAAATTTACTTCTTATTATTTCTATATTTAGAGGAAATATCAGTAATGCTTCAGTAGCATCTAATATAGCAACTATTAATGAACTTGATTCAAATAATAATATCAATGATTATAATGAAAAAGTAGTTTATTTAACTTTTGATGATGGTCCTAGTTGCAAAATAACAGATAAAATTCTGGATATACTAAAAGAAAATGAAGTAAAGGCAACTTTTTTTTTGATTGGAAGTCAAATTGAAGACAATGAGGATGTAGTAAAAAGAATTTATAATGAAGGACATAGTATAGGTCTTCATACTTATACGCATAAATTTAAGAAAGTCTATTCTAGTGAAGATAGATTTATACAAGAAATGGTTGATTGTCGTGATGAGATAAATAAAGTTATAGGGATTTCACCTAATATAATAAGATTTCCAGGTGGAAGTCATAAACATTTAAATGATAATTTTTTAAGAAAATTACATGACAATAAATTTAAAGTCTATGATTGGAATATAGATAATACGGATGGATTAAATCCTAAATTATCTACATATAAATTATATAAAAGAGCTATAAAGGGAAGTGATGATTTACCTAATATAATATTACTTATGCATTGTACTGATATGCAAAAAAATACTTGTATAGCTTTACCAGAAGTAATAAAATATTATAAATCACAAGGATATGAATTTAAAACTATTACAGAAGATACACCAGAAATGTATTTTAAAATAACTAAAAGAACTTTTAATCTTTTTTAATTTTAGAAATATATAATATACATAAAAAAATGCCGTAGTATTCATAGCGTATTTTACAAAAAGTACATTTAATGAATATGCGGTATTTTTTTTATAATATATTTTTAAAGAAAAATTATATATGAAACTTTAAGTTAATATTATCAATAATTTATAAATATATTATTAGTATATTTATAAATTAATGTTAGGGGGAATGTTCTTATGGGCGGAATGATGTATTTAGGACAAGTTTTTCTATTAATTCCTTTGATTTTAAGTGGATTAGGAATTTATGCACTTATTTTATTGATTAAAGCATTAAAGATTTATATTGATAAAAATTCTTAGAATATAAAAATAGCATTAATTGTATACATTAATGTTATTTTTAAGTATTTAAAATGATTTTTGCATATTTATGCTATACTTAACTTATAAATATAATTTATGTTAGGAGTGCTTGGGTTTTATGAAATATCCAATAGATGTGAAAAAATTTCAAGATACTATTTACAATATTGCAGGAGTTACTTCCGTTGAAAGTGGAGTTTGTGATTTGCAAGATGTAGATTCTGAATTATTATTAACTGTAGATTATGCACATTTACCAATTACAACTCTTTTGAGAACAAATGGTGGAAAGGAAAATGAACTTCTTGCTCAATTTAGATTTACAATTGAACGATCAAAAGAAGGGTTAGAAGCATTAGAATTTATATCTTGGTTTATTAGAGATTGTTCAAGAAATAAAGTAAAAATACAACTAACACCGTTTGCTTTAGTTCCACAAACACCTAATGGAAAACAACTTAGAAATACATTAAGATTTCATATTGATTTATTTGTAGATAATGTTTATGATTCTTTAGATCCAGTTTTAGAGGAAATAAGAGAACTTAATAAAGCATTAACTATGTTAATAAAATTATATAATATTAAAGTTAAATAATAAATTTAGATAAGGAATGAAACAATGGGAAAAAAGATAAAGATGAGATATCCTATATATCTTAAAGATTTTAAATGTATAGGGGGAGAATGTGAGGATACATGCTGTGTTGGCTGGGATGTAGATATTGATAAAATCACATTCAAACAATATTATAAAGTTCAAGATAAAGAAATGAAAAAGCTATTCCAAAAAAATGCTTATAATAATGAGTATTATTATAGTGAGGATGTAGACTATGGAAAAATGAAATTAAAGAAGGGAAAGGTATGTCCTTTTTTAGATGAAAATAAGTATTGTATAATTTATTCTAAGTTAGGAGAAGAGTATCTTTCAAATGTTTGTACATCTTTTCCTAGGATAACAAACAAAATTAATGGATATTATGAAATGTCTCTTGATGTAGCTTGTCCAGAAGCTGCTAGGATTCTTTTATTAAGGAAAGAGGGAATTGGATTTAAAGAGAGCGAAGAAACTTTAGGTAAACATATTTTATCAAGTTGTATTGATACTAATTATAAAGAATTCAGAGATTCACCAGTAAGATATTTAAAAGAAATTAGAGATTTTAGTATTAAGATAATAAAAAGTAGAGAGTTTGATTTAAGTGAAAGACTTTTTATATTAGGTGATTTTTTAGAAAAATTAGAAGAAAAATTTAGTTGTAATTATAAAGAAATAATTAAATTTATTAATGGATATAAAATCAGTTTAAGTGATAATTCATATAAAAAAGATGAAAAAAATTATACTTTTGAAGTATCTTTCTTTAAGAAAATGATTGATGATTTAAACGTATTTAAAGAGGTTGATAGTAATTTTTTTAAAGAATATACCAAAGAGATTATAGAAGGATTTAATATTAGTAAAGAAAATACTATAAGTACATATTCAGAAAGATATAAAAAAGGCTTTAATCTTTATTATAAAGAGTTTATAGAGAATAATAGTTATATTTTTGAGAATTATTTAGTTAATTTTATTTACAAAAATCTATTTCCTTTTTCAGAAACAGAATCAGTATTTGATGGGTATATTATGCTTCTAATTAGATATTCATTTATTAGATTTTATTTAATAGGAATATTCTTATTTAATAAGGAAACTTATTCTCCAGATAGTGTTGCAAGATTTATACAAGTTTTTTCTAAAACAATAGAACACCATAAAACATATTTAGTTGATGTATTGGAGTACGTAAAAGAAAATAACTTAGATAATATGGAATTTGGTAAGAAGATTTTATAAAAATAGTGTTGTATTTAAATTTTAAATAAAGACTAAAATATTAGTAATTAAAGTGAACCTTATATGATAGATAGTTTAAGTGTCTATTATATAAGGTTCATTTTAGCGCTCAGAAAACTATCTGTTCAATTGGATATCATGATTTTTAAGAGAGATTTTAAAATAAAGTTGATATTGTATGATAATGTAAAGTGATATTGAAATTTCTTTCAAAATACAGTAATTAGATTATCCATACAGTAAATGTATTTTAGATAGAATTATTAAAAATTATAAACTTGATATATGATATTAAGAGAGTTTATAAATAGCAATAAATAATAAATGCTTATGGAATATCCTTAAGCATTTATTGTTTTGGATTAAAATAAAATATTATTGTGAAATTATGGTAGATATAAAAGTGTTTTAATGATATATTTAAAAACAAGGAGGAGGAAGTTTTGAGAAAAAATAATGATTTGATTTTAGGAATAATATTAGTTATATATATATTAGCAATAAATTTATTAAGCTCTACTAAAATAGCTTTTAGCATTCCAATTGTATTTGTTGGACTAGCACTTATTGTATTCCATTGTACAAAAAAGAGATTAAGACAAATTAAAGTTTATAAAAAAATAGTTGAATTTTTCAAAGTAATGATATGTATCGGTTTAATAGGTTTTATTGGAATTGAAGCAATTATAATAGCATATCCTAAAAATAAAAAAGAAAATTCAGATTATATTTTGATATTAGGTGCTGGATTGACTAATGGAAAAACTCCAAATTTAATACTTCAAGGAAGATTAAATGCAGCTTTAAAATGTATTGACGAATATGATAATACGGGATATATAGTTGTATCAGGGGGAAAGGGAGATGATGAACATATATCAGAAGCTGTAGCTATGAGTACTTATTTAATTGATAAAGGTATTCCAAAAGAGAGAATAATAATTGAAGATCAATCTAGAAATACTAATGAAAATTTTAAATATTCTAAAGAAAAGATTGAAGAACATAGTGGTAAATTTTTAGATCAAGTTAGTGTTAAAATAGTAACAACAGATTTTCATGCCTTTAGAAGTAGTATTTTAGCAAAGAAAAATGGATATGAGAATTTTGGAAATTATTCAAGTAATACAGTGTGGCATCTGATTCCAGTAATGTATACGAGAGAAGCATTTGGCGTTGTTAAAAGCATATTATTTGATTAATAAATTAGTAATGGATAAATATTTTTATTGTTATATTAACACTATTAAATTAGAAAGGACTATATAAAAATAATTTTGATATTTTTATATAGTCCTTATACAGTATTATTCCATCATCTTTACTAATTTCTTATTTAAAGCTAATAATATTAATCCTATAATAATTGAAATCGCAGCTATTCCAGCAAAGATTTCTAAGTGGCCTAAAGTTTCAGTGTATGCAGCAACAATTCCTGCTATTTCATTAGCAACAAACTGACTACATAACCATACACCCATTAGGAATGAAGCAAGTTTAGCTGGTGCTAATGAACTTACCATAGAAAGTCCTACAGGTGATAAACAAAGTTCTCCCATAGTATGAAGATAATAAGCACCTACTAACCATAACATATTGGCTTTTACGGCAGTATCAGATACGTTTCCGCCTCTTTGCATAACGGCACATACCATTAATAAGAAACCAATACCTAACATAATCATACCTAGGGCCATTTTTGTAGGAATACTTAAGTCCCCTTTTTCTCTACATGCTAATTTAATCCATAATTTTGATACAGGTATTCCAAACAATACTATAAAAAATGGATTTAGTGATTGGAACCATGAAACTGGAACTTCCCATCCACCAATGCTTCTATTTATATACTCTTGAGTATAAACAGTAAGTGAACTTCCAGCTTGTTCAAAGCCTGTCCAGAAAACTATAACAAAAGCAGTTAATATACATATAACAATTGTTCTATTTTTTTCTTGTTTAGTTAAAGGTTTATTTTCAGACTTTTTATTTTTACTATTTTTATTTACACCTATTGCTGTTTTACCAATATCTCCAAGATATTTATCTGATAATGAGTTAAATAGTATTTGTCCTAAAACCATACCAATACCAGCGGCTAAGAAACCATATCTAAATCCATAATGCATAATTTCACCAGCCTGTTTTGTTGCCATTATATTTTCAGCTAAAGTACCACATATAAGAGGAGCTAAGAATGATCCAACATTTATTCCCATATAGAAAATAGTAAAAGCAGCATCTTTTCTTTTATCACCTTCAGGATATAAGTGTCCAACTAGTGTTGAAATATTTGGCTTAAAGAAACCATTACCAAGTATAAGTAAGGCTAGTCCTATATATAAAGTTGTCATACTTTGATTTGAAAATAATGTAAATTGACCCAAGGCTATTATTATTCCACCAATAGTAATAGCTTTTCTTTGACCTATATATCTATCAGAAATATATCCTCCAGCTATTGGAGTAAGATATACAAGTGCTGTAAATGAACCGTACATGTGTAATGCTGATGCTTTATCAACACCAAGACCACCCCTTATAAATTCTGTAGTTAAATACATTACAAGTAGGGCTCTCATACCATAATAACTAAATCTTTCCCACATTTCAGTAAAAAATAATAGATATAATCCTGGTGGGTGTTTTAGTTTGAATGTTTTGTTTTCTGAAACTTCATTCATCATCCCGTCGCTTGTCTGTTTAAGTTCCATAATTAACCTCTTCTTTCATTTGTTTTTTGTAACATTATAATTTTACCAATTAATTAGAGATTCGACAAGTGCAAAATTGAATTTTTATGAAAATAAAAATTGCATTTTTATGAAAATATAAATAATTTTTTTGGGTTTTATCATGAAGATTTATACATATATAAAATTTAATCAAGTGAAAAATAGATAATCAGATAAAAAAACACATATTTATTTTATAATTATTCATTTTATACCAATAGGCAATATGCAAGAATGAAATATTTTTCTTGCATTTTTTACTTTGGTTTAAATTTTATATAGATTTTAAAGTACATTTTTGGTAAGAGATGATCTAATAGGGAAAGAGAGGGATTTGTTAATATTACAAGAGTTACATAATGATTATTATTAAAGTATAATTATGTGAATTATACTATATATTTTGAATAAATAACCATATATAGTTTCAATATAATAAAAAAATGTTTAGAAAAATTATAAATTAATTAATTATTGAACTATATAATATTATTTATTTATAAAGAATTCACATTTTATATCTAATTAAAAATAGAAAATAGATCTATATATAGATAGTTATGGAATAAAACACTATGTTTATAAATAATCTATAATAAGAAACATTCTATAATATAAGTATTTTATAGATAAAAATAAACTATTTCACAAACCTTTATAAGTTAAGGTTAGAAATTTAGATTTAGAAACATCAAATAAAATAATATATCCAATAGATAAGCATACTGCTAGATTGTTTTTTTTGATGTGCCTTATATAGAATGTTATTTTAGGAGGTAAGATGTGTTATGGGATTTTTATATGAAACAACAAATTTTACTGGATGGGGAATTTGGTTTTTTGTTTTATTTGCTTTAATGGCATTTAATGAATTTGGACGTTCTACTAAATGGGGAGGAATTATACTTTTTTTGATTATTCCTATAATGTTAACTATTTTTGTTTGGCCAATCACTGCAGCACCAGGAAATGAATATGGTACAGGCAATTGGTTTAATTGGGTAAAAACTTATTCTGCAATTGCTGGGTGTCTTGGATTTATGGTTCTTAGATATAATCCATCACTTACTAAAAAAAAGTGGCTATTGTATTTTCCACCTTTTATTTTAGCACTTAATATATTTGAAGCATCTATTCGCGATTTTCAATGCTTCACATATGGTGCATGGAATGGAGAATATATAAATAATCTTTGGGTAATGTCAGGGCCTTGGAATATTATGAATGGTGTAGCTGGACTACTTAATATTATCACTATCTGTGGATGGTGTGGTATTTTTGTTTCTAAAGATAAAACAAAAGATATGATATGGCCTGATATGATATGGCCTTGGATTATAGCTTATGATCTATGGAATTTTGCTTATACATACAATTGTATAGCAGATCATTCATTTTACTGTGGATTAGCATTATTATTTTCATGTACTATACCTGCTTTCTTTATCAAAAAGGGGGCATGGTTACAACATCGTGCACAAACTCTTGCTTTGTGGATTATGTTTGTTATGACAGTACCATCATTTGCAGATAGAATAGCACCAGTGCCTACTACTCATAATTCAATAGCATTTTTTATTGTAAGTTTTTTATCATTAAGTGCAAATATTATATTAGCAGTTTATCAGTTTAATAAGATTCATAAAAATAAACTTAATCTATTAAAAGATGAAATATTTGTAGAAACAACAGCTTATAAGAAAGTCATTAAAGAAAATAAATAATTTCCTATTTTTTATTATTAGTTTCACATCTGTTTTATTTTTAATTAGTTTATTGTACAAAAAAAGAACCTATAAGAATAGCCTTTTTTAAAGTGTCTATTTTATAGGTTCCATTTTATAAAAGTATTATTGGTTTATTTTATGATGTGAAAAATAATATTTTAAAAGTGAGAATTTTTTTTGTAATTTTGGTAAAAATAACTCCATTGAGTAATTATGATTAAGGAATATTTAATTTGAGAAGGGAGTTTTTTACTTGAGGAAAAATAATTCTTATGGATTAAGAAGAAATGTTTTAAGAGAACTTAATCAAGGATTTTCTTGTATTCATGAAAATTTTAAGTACTTTAGGAAACTGACTAAGGAAAATACTAAAGTAATAGGAGCTGCCGAATGGCTTCTTGATAATATATATTTAATTGAAAAAGAATATAAGGCAATTAAGAAGGAAATGCCTATTGATTATTTTAATTCCCTACCTTCTATTGAGAAGTTTAATAATTATCACTATAAAATAACTACTTCATTTAAAAATAAAAACTTTGATGAGGAAGAAGATTTTGAAATAAAAAATTACGATAAAATTGAAAATGATCTTCCACGTATTTTTGTAGTTGCAAAGAATTATGTGAATTTAGAGGGGGAGGTTGATGGTGAAGGTTTTATTGAATATATTAATAAAATTCAAGAAGAAAATTTAGGAGTAAATTTAAGTAGTAATAATATAAGTGAAAAATTATTTAGTAAAGTAGATAGTAATAAGATTAATAAAGATATGGCGTTTACTATGGGAGAACTTTGGGCTTTTCCACTTATGCTTAAGACAGCAATAATAATAAATTTATCACAATATACTAATGAACTTGTTGATGTTCAAAAACAAATATTACAGGGGAAATTTATTGCTGAGGGGATTGTAGATGCTATAAGTAACGATAAACTTGATGAGGAACTTGAAAGTATTAATAATAAATATCAAGAATTTAGTCCGTTATCTTTAATAGAATTTTTTAAGGTTTTAAGAGATAATTCTATAGAAAATAGTTCTATTGATGATTTTGTAAAAGTTAAATGGAAAATAGATCAAGAAATTGATAATTACATTATAAAGAGTAACTTAAGAGAGAAGTTTTTAGAAAGACATATTGGAGAATATGTAACTTCAATAAGAAAAATTGAAGGTATAAGCTGGAGAGCTTTTTTTGAACGTACATCATTAGTAGATAGAATTTTAAGAGAAGATCCAGAAAAGGTTTATCAAAGTATGGATTTTGAATCTAAAGATTATTATAGACATAAACTTGAAAATATAGCCAAAATAATTGATAGAAATGAAATTAATATAGCATATAATATATTAGAACTTGCGATAAAAAATAAAAAAGAAAATAAAGAAGCTTATAAATGCCATGTTGGATACTATTTAATTGATAATGGAATGAGTGAACTTAATGGATATCATCATAATATAAATCATGTAATTTCAGAAGGGACCTATTTAGCAATAAATATTTTAGGAACATTTACTATAAGTGTACTTTTTTTATTTATATGTAGTTTAGGAGGAGTAAAATATACTAAAGTAGAGTATATAATTTCATTTTTACTAATTTTAATTCCTATAAATGAAATTATAATTGGACTTACAAATTGGATTGTTACTAAAACAGTAGATATTAGATTAGTGCCAAAAATAGATTTTAGTGAAGGGCTTCCAGATGAATGTAAGACGATAGTTGTTATTCCTGCAATTGTAAATTGCAAAGAAAAGGTTAAATCCCTTATGGAAAAATTAGAAATAGCATATTGTGGGAATAAAGATAAGAATCTTTATTTTGCATTACTTAGTGATTTTGAGGATTCGGATTCTGAAGTAAGAGAAAAGGATAAAGAAATAATTAAATGCGGACTTGAATGTGCAAGAAAATTAAATAATAAGTATTCTAAAGATATCTACCAAAATGGAAATAATGAAGCGAAATTTTACTTTTTTAGTAGAAAAAGACTTTATAATAAAAAGCAAAATGTTTTCATGGGAAAAGAGAGAAAACGTGGAAAACTCATGGAATTTATAGCACTTATTAGGGGGAAAACAGAACATACTTATGATGTTTTAAGTTCAGATATAACTCCTATTAAGGATGTTAAGTATTTAATTACTCTAGATGAAGATACATTTATGCCAAGAGAAAGTAGCTTTAAACTTATAGGTGCGATGAGTCATGTACTTAATATACCTTATGTTAAGGATAATAAAGTTACACGAGGATATGGCATTATGCAACCCAAGGTTAGCATAAGTTTAGAAGCACAAAACCAATCATATTTCTCCAAAATTTTTGGTGGAGAAGGAGGAGTAGATGGATATTCAGTAGCTTATTCAGATACATATCAAGATTTATTTGGTCAAGGATCTTTTACAGGTAAGGGAATAATTAATATAGATGAATTTTATAATACCTTACATCCATCAATAAAAGATAATAGAGTTTTGAGCCATGATCTTTTAGAAGGAGCAATTGCAAGATGTGCTTTAATTAGCCAAGTAGAATTTATAGATGGATATCCTGCTTTTTATGAAAGTAGTTGTAGAAGATTACATAGATGGGTTAGAGGGGATTGGCAACTTATAGGTTGGTTATTTTCCAATAAGATAAGTTCTCTTAATAAATGGAAAATATTTGATAATTTAAGGAGAAGTCTTTTAGCACCTAATCTATTGATTGCATTAATTCTTTCTTTAACTGTTTTACGTGGGAGAACTCAAATTGCATTAGTTTGCTTTTTAGCAGTTATGAATTCATTGGTATTTACAGTTACAGATTTTGTTGTTACGCCTAAAAATAGGCTTATGGGTACATTTAAAAGTTTTCAGCAAATACTTTTAATATTTAGCTTTATTCCTTATCAAGCATTTTTAATGATAGATGCAATAATAAGAACATTGTTTAGATTATGTATCTCTAAAAGAAATCTTTTAGAGTGGCAATCTTTTGATTCAGTAGAAAAAAAATATAGTAATAATAGCTTAAAGGCATATTTAAAAAGAATGTGGATTGCTCCAATAGTGGGATTATTAGTACTATATTTATCAATTTATAATTCTATTGGAGTTATTGTGTACAGTGCAGTGGTAGGTGGACTTTGGATAATTAGTCCATATTTAGCTTATTGTATAAGCAAGATTAATTCTAAAGATAAAATTAATTTAGATGATGAAGAAAATGTTTATCTAAGGAAAATATCAAGAAGAATATATGCTTATTATGAAGATTTTGTTAATGAAGAAAATAATTATTTAGCTCCAGATAATTATCAAGAAAAACCTTTTAAAGGAATTGCTCACAGAACATCTCCGACCAATATAGGTATGGGGCTTGTTTCAAATGTGGTTGCTTATGATTTGGGCTATATAACTATGATGGAATTTGTTGATAAAACAGAAATGATATTAAGAAGCATGAAATCTTTACAGATGTTTCATGGTCATTATTTAAATTGGTATGATACCAAAACTAAAGCTCCTCTATGGCCTAGATATGTATCAACTGTTGATAGTGGAAATCTTTTAGGAGATTTATGGGTTTTAAAGCAAACTATGGAGGAACTAAAAGAGAAAGAAATCATAAGAATAAATGAAATTTTATCATTAAGAGATATTTATTCTTTAATTGAAAAAGAGAAACCTTCGATTGAGATTATGTTCAATTCAGATATTAATCATGGTAAATATAAAGAAGTTTTAAATAAAATATTAGATGAAATTAAAAATTTTAAAGAATTTAAAGAAAAAAACACTGATAATAAAAGTGAAACTTACTTACAGAAAGAAATGAATCAAGAGGATGAATATTGGATAAATAAGTTCTTTGAAGAGGTTAATAATAAGCTGAGTTGTTATAATTATATTTTTGATGGATTAGAAAAATTATATAGTAAAGAATTTTTTGAAGGGGTTCCTAGTATTAAAGAATTAATAGATAAATGTGAAGAATATAGAAATGAATTTGGTGATGATTTTAACAATACATTAGTACAAAAGATTGATAAGTTGAAAATTTATAGTAGAAAAATAGATACTATAATTAAAGATATTAATGCGATTTCGGAAAATATGGACTTTAAATTTCTTTATGATAAAACTAGACAGTTATTTTTTATTGGCTATAACTTAGAAGAGGATTTACTTGGAAATTCTTATTATGATTTATTAGCATCAGAGTCTAGAATAGCATCATTTATTGCTGTAGCTAAGAATGATGTACCTACATCTCATTGGTTTAAATTAGGTAGATCTATGACAAATGCTTTTCACACTCATGCTCTTGTATCATGGAGCGGAACAATGTTTGAGTATTTTATGCCAGCTTTAATAATGAGAAATTATCCTAAAACTTTGTTAAATCAAACATATAAATCAGTAATAAAGGCTCAAAAAAGTTTTGCTAAGCAAAAGAAGACACCTTGGGGAATATCAGAATGTGCATTTTATAAATTTGATGTGAATGAAAATTATCAATATAAAGCCTTTGGAATTCCAGGTATTGGTCTAAAAAGAGGACTTGAGGATGAAATTGTTATATCTCCTTACTCAACATTGATGACATTATCATTTACTAAAAAAAGTGGGATTAAAAATCTTAAAAAATTAGAGAAAATAGGCTGTATTGGAAGATATGGTTTTATTGAGGCAGTAGATTATACCAAGGCAAGAGAAGATAAATATGTTATAAAAAATACAATACATAATAATCAAAATGTTTTAATAGAAAGTGATGTAGAAAATTTAGATAATGAACATGTAGATGATAGCATATATAGTGATGGAATAAAACCAAATAAAGTTATGACATACATGGTGCATCATTTGGGAATGTCTTTAATGGCTCTTGATAATGTACTTCTTAACAATATTTTAGTTAATAGATTTCATAGCTTACCAGAAGTTAAGGCAACTGAGCTTATATTAAAAGAAAAGATACCTACTAATATAACTTTTGAAAGAGATGAAGATTTTTCTGTAAGGAATATGTATTTTGAGGGAGAAAACTTAATTCCAAGGAACTTTAGAAATGCAAACCAAGACAATCCTGAAGTGTTATTGTTATCTAATGGTGAATATTCATCAATGTTAACTGTATCTGGAAGTGGTTATTCTAAGAAGAATGATATGATGCTTTATAGATGGAAAGGCAGTTCTACAAGTGATGATAGTGGTATGTTCTTTTATATAAAGAATTTAAATTCTAATGATTATTGGAGTTCAACATTTGAACCTTGTAAGGATTATGGAGAGAATTATGTTACTGAATTTAATTTAGATAAAGCTAAGTTTAATAGAAAAGATGGTAATATTGAAACTCAAATGGAAGTAGTTGTTTCTCCAGATCAGAATTTTGAAGTTAGAAAAATCACTTTAAATAATTTGAGTGATAATAGCAGGAGTATTGAAATAACAAGTTACATGGAGGTAACATTAACTAGCTTTAGTGCTGATGCAGTACATCCAGCATTTTCTAATTTATTTGTTCAAACAGAATATGATGATAAGGAAAATGTACTTATAGGTAGCAGAAGAGGAAGAGTTAAAGGAGCAAAGGTACCTTATATATTCCATAAAGTTATAGTGAATGGAGAACTAGAAGGAAGTATAAGTTATGAAACTTCTAGAATTAATTTTATAGGACGAAACAGAGATCTTAAATCTCCTTTGGCTATGGATAATGATAAAGCATTAAATAATACTGTTGGAACAGTTTTAGATCCAATAATGAGTATTAGAGCTAGGGTAAGATTGGATGGAAATTCAAAAAAAGAACTTTATTTCATAACAGGAACAACAGAATCTAGGGAAATGGCTGTTAGTATATGTAAACAAAATAGAGATGTAGTTAATTTAGAGAACGTTTTTGAAAGTTATAGTATAAGAACACAACTTGAACTTAAGAGTTTAGGTATAAGAAGCGCTCAAGCTAATATGTTCCAAACTTTAGCTTCATATGTATTCTTTTTGCATAGTGGAAGAAAAGATAGAGAGAAATATATAAAGAATATTTCAAAATACCAAAAAGACTTATGGTCTTATGGAATTTCAGGGGATCTGCCTATTATATTTTTAACTATTGAAGATAATAAGGATATAAATTTAGTAAATAATATCTTGAATTTACATTATTATCTTAAACTTAAAGGGGTAAAATTAGATTTAATAATATATAATAATGAAGAAATTTCATATGATGAACCACTTCAAAAAGAGATAATGCAATTAATACATATATCAAAGGAACGTAATTCTTTAAATACATCTGGAGGAATTTTTGTTCATAACAAATCCACTATGGATTCAGCGGTTAAAGATTTTATAATAGGAATTGCTCGGTTATATGTTGATTCAAAGAAAGGTTCAATGTTAGAACAAATTGCGAAAAGTGAAGAATTTAAATTAAATAATAGTAATGAATTTTCAAGATATAAAGAATCAGTTGACGAAGAAAGTTATAAACGTAATCACACTAATATAGTTAATGATTATAATACTGAAGAAATTGATATGATTCAAAAGAAAAAAGATTCAAAAGAAAAGAGTAATAAAAAGAAAAAATCTAAGAAACTAGAAAAAGAAGCTAAGTCTTTAAATATTAACTATAAGTTAGAAATTGGGGATGAATTAATTCAAAATTTAGATGATAATATAGTAGATTATAAACAATATGATCATGACGAAGATTTTTTAGAAGAAGAGGACTTAATTCGTGGATCAGAATATAAAGGATTAAAAAATAATGTATCTAATAAAGAATATTCAAATACAGAAAGATTTGATGAATATTCAAATATGGAAGATTTGGATTTCTTTAATGGATATGGTGGCTTTAGTAAGATTGATAATAGTTATTTAATAAAATTATCTAGTTTTAAAAATACTCCAGCGCCTTGGATTAATGTTATTTCTAATGATGATTTTGGATTCCATATATCTGAAAGTGGATCATCTTATACATGGTGTGGAAATTCTAGAGAAAATAAAATAACTCCTTGGAGTAATGATTATATTAAAGATCCTATAGGAGAAGCACTTTATATTAGAGATGATGATTCTTATAGTTATTTTTCTATAACCCCAAAACCAGTTAGAGATAAAGGTGATTATTTTATAAAACATGGATTTGGATATTCTGAATTTACTCATACTGCTTATGATTTAAAAGGAAAACTAGAAATATTTGCGCCTAAAAATGAAAAGGTGAAAATTCAAAAAGTAACCTTAGAAAATTTAAGTGAAGATGATAGAGAAGTTTCTTTATTCTATTATGCAAAACTTGTGATGGGTGTATATGAATATGATAGTTCTAGATATGTTTCAACATATATTCATGGTGACATTGAAAAAAGTAATGGATTAAATGTAAATAAGGAAGATAATGTCTCTGATAGTGCTAGATATCTATACAATAGTGGATTTATTAGAGGTTGTAATCCTTATAGTGAATACTTCGGGAAATATAATTCATATTTAACTATTTTAGGGGGAGAAAGTTTAAGTTTTACTGGAGATAATAAAGAGTTTATAGGAATTAATGGAGAAGTTTCATCGCCAAAAGCATTAGATTATGAAATTCTATCAAACAGATGTGGAGGGATTTATGATCCTTGCTTAGCTGCTACTACAAAGATTCAACTTAAAAAAGGAGAAAAGAAAGAACTTTTAATTTTATTTGGTGAGGAAGAAAAAGAAAATATAGAA
Organism: Clostridium weizhouense; assembly: GCF_019431045.1. Taxonomy (GTDB): domain Bacteria; phylum Bacillota; class Clostridia; order Clostridiales; family Clostridiaceae; genus Clostridium; species Clostridium weizhouense. The sequence goes on from NZ_JAHXPT010000008.1 coordinate 190,760, forward strand.
AAAGTTATTGAAAAATATAAGATTAAAGGAAATGCAGAAAAAGAATTAGATAATGTTAAAAAATATTGGAAAAATTTCCTAGGAAATATACAAGTTAATACACCAGATAAATCATTCAATTATCTTGTAAATGGATGGCTTCTATATCAAACTTTAAGCTGTAGATATTTAAGTAGAAGTGCATTTTATCAAAGTGGTGGAGCATATGGTTTTAGAGATCAACTTCAGGATTCAATGGCACTTGGAGTTGTTAATCCAGAAATACCAAAAGCTCAAATATTACGTAGTGCTTCAAGACAATATGTAGAAGGGGATGTACAACATTGGTGGCATCCGGTTGTAAATTCTGGTATAAGAACTAGATTTAGTGATGATTTATTATGGCTTCCTTATGTTACTGCTGAATACATTAATTCAACTGGAGATTATGGAATTTTACAAGAAACTGCACCGTATCTTGAAGATGAGCCTTTAAGAGAAGGGGAAGATGAGAGATACACAATAGTAAACCAATCTTCAAAAGAAGGAACAGTATATGAACATTGTTTAAAAGCTATAGAAAAAGCTTTAAAGTTTGGAATACATAACATTCCGTTAATGGGTAGTGGAGATTGGAATGATGGTATGAGTACTGTTGGTAATCAAGGAAAAGGTGAAAGTGTATGGCTTGGTTGGTTTTTATATTCAATTTTAGAAAACTTTATTAAGATTGCAGACTTTAAAGGAGATGAAAAAACTAAATCTCATTATGAGGAGAGAAAAAAATTTATAAAAGAGAACTTAGAGAAAAATGCCTGGGATGGAGGCTGGTATAGAAGAGCATATTTTGATGATGGTACACCACTTGGAAGTCGTGAAAATCCTGAATGTCAAATTGATTCTTTAGCACAAAGTTGGTCTATAATTTCAGGAGCTACAGAAATTAAGGCTGAAAATGACTTAAAAACATATAATGAAAGAGCTTTTGAAGCAATGGAGGCAGTTGATAAAAATCTAGTAAAACAAGATAAGGGATTAATACTTTTATTAGCACCACCATTTAGTAATTCACATCTTGAACCAGGGTATATAAAAGGGTATGTACCAGGAGTAAGAGAAAACGGAGGACAATATACTCACGCAGCTGTTTGGGTAATCTTAGCATTGACTAAGCTTGGGCTAGGAGATAAGGCTTTAAAATATTATAATATGATAAATCCAATTAATCATACAAAGACAGAACTTGAATGTATGACATACAAGTTAGAACCTTATGTAATGGCAGCCGATGTGTACATAAAAGAACCACATGGAGGAAGAGGTGGTTGGAGTTGGTATACAGGAGCTTCAGGTTGGATGTATAGAGTAGGTATTGAAGATATTCTAGGATTAAAAAGGGTTCAAGACAAGGGATATGTAGTAAATCCTTGTATACCAAAGTCATGGAATGAATTTGAGATAAAAATTCAAAATGATAAAGAAGATTATACTATAAAAGTAATAAGAGGTGAAAATATAGATAAAGGAAAAAACTCAAATGTTGAAGTTAAGTCAGATTTTAAAAATAGTAAATCTCATATAACTATAAATGGAGAAAAAATTAATGGAAATATAATTCCAAGAAATTTAGGTAAGATAGATGTAAAAGTATACATATAATCTGAAAAGACTTTAAAATATATAAGTTTAAATAAAATTAAGACTCTAAATATGAGAAATTTGATATTTAGAGTCTTTTTATATTTCTATTCTATTCTAGATTTTAAAGCTTCAGCCATAGTAATTTTGTTGATTTTTTTTCTACTTAATAAATTTGAAAGTTTATAGGTTAAATATATTATAATAAAACCAATTAGAACATAAATGTAATCAATAGTTATAGGAAAAGATACACTCATATCTTTTGTTATTGATTTAAATAGAGTATTTAAAGATATAAGAAGCAGTGGTATTCCAATAATGTATCCAAGTATAACTATAAACGTAAAACTGTTTAAAATTAGAGAATAAATTTCATTATTTCTGTAACCTAAGATCTTCATAAGAGATATGTTTTCCTTATTCTCTTCTATAGTAAGTGAAGTAACAACATATATTACTATAAGACCAATTATAAAAGATATAAAAGATACACTTCCAATAACTGCTTGTAGAGGCTTAGTCATAGCATCAAAGACGTTTTTCATATCATTAACAGTTATAGTAGCTAATAATTTATTTTCTGAAATATCCAATTTTTCTGTACTCCATAATCCTATATAACTGTCAGATGGTAATTTAAGAAGATCATTAAGTTTATTAAGTGGCATATAAATATAGTTCCCAACAAAACTCTCAGCAATATTATTAACTGTCATGCTATATTCTTTAGAGTCAAGCCTATTTATCATTTTAAGGGTATCATTTGGTTTTATATTAAGCTTATCAGCTAAAGGTCTTGTAATAATAATTTTATCGGATTTTAATACATTCCCTGATTTGTCTTTAAAAGATATATATTGAGAATTAGGACTAACACCATATACTGTAAAAATAAGTTTCTTATTAGATTGTAATGCAAATGGTATTTCTAAAAAAGCTTCACCTTTTTTGGGTTTCTCATTTTGAATAGAGTTAAATACATAGTGATAATTATATTTAAATGCCTCATTAAAAGAATCTTTCATTAAACTGTTCATAGAACTTTTTGCTGAAAAGCCCATTAATAGTAGCATTGTTGCCATAATAATACCTAATAGAAGAAATATACTCCTTGCTATACTTCTAAGTTGTTCTCTTATTTTAAATTTAGTAGAAAATCTCAGCTTATCAAGTTTTACCATTTTTTCTATAAATCCAACCTTATTATTTTCTTTTCCACCTTTCATAAGTTCAATAGGTGAATTTTCAAGTGATTTATTTACTATAAAGTAACTGCATATTGTTAAAAATAACAATGGAAGTAAAATGCTTATTATAATATAGGTTATATCAAACCTTAAAGTATCTATAGGAATATTAAAATAAGACACATAAAAAATCATAATGGGCTTTAAAAATAGGGCTCCAAATATAGTTCCTATTATTCCACCTAAAAGTGAAATAAACACAGCATATAAAAGATAATGTTTCATAATCTCTCTTTTTTTATAGCCAAGTGCATATAAAGTTCCTATAATAACAGATTCTCTTTTTAACATTCTAAGCATAACTATTCCTGTTAAGATACAAGTAAAAAGTAGTATGGTTATAGGCAGAGAAGAACTTATTTTATCTATTCCTGAAAGTTTTGCAGTGGAATAAGTTACTCTTGGATTATCAGTTATATTAACCCAACTAAGAATATAGATACCTTTATTTATTAGATAATTTTTAAAATTAGATATTTTATTATCTAAAGTATTTCTATCTCCATTAAATCGTATGGAATAAACAATATTTCCTTTAAGTAGACTATTAAAATCCTCTTTTCCTATTACTGAAATACCAAAACTTTTTGGGTCATTTAATAAATCAGATTCTGATCTTAATGGATATATGTAATTTGGAAGAGACATAAAGCCTGATATAATAAAATTTTGATCATATAATTTTATGTTATCACCAATTTTTATTTTGTTAGCTTTTGCATAAGATGGATCAATAAGAATATCACCTTTGCTTAGAGCTTTGCCTTCAATTATTGCGGGGATATTAACCTTAATATTTTCACTAAATATTCTTAACGCCTTATTATCTGGAAGGGAATAATCAATAGATTTGGTTTCCTCTATACTCATATTAAATTTTGATTCTAAAGTTTCAATATTATTTAAATTTTCGTTAATTATAAAGTTTGCATCTTCTTGTTTATAGTTTTTTTCAAAAGAAGAAGTCATATCTGTTAGGTTTATTGAAACTAAGTTAAACATTGTAAAAAGGATACAGCTAAAAATAATAAGTACTAATGAGCCAAGATATTGAGCTTTGTTTTCTAACATGGTTCTCTTTATTTTTTTATTTATAATCATTACCACTCAATCCTTTCTGCAGGAATCATTGTCTTATTAACTATACTCTCTACAATTTTTCCACTTCTAATTTTATAAATCCTATTAGCCATAGCACTGATTGGAGTATTATGAGTTATCATAAGTATGGTTGTGCCATAATCTTTATTAATTCTTTGAAGTAATTTTAATATTTCTCTTGAGGTTGAAAAATCAAGTGCACCGGTTGGTTCATCACATAATAAAAGTTTTGGATTTTTAACTATTGCTCTTGCAATTGAAACTCTTTGTTGTTCACCACCACTTAATTCCTTAGGAAATCTATGTTTTTTATCAATCATATTTACAGCTTTTAAAACTTCATCGATATTTAGTGGTGATTTGCTTATGTTTGAAACAACCTCTATATTTTCTCCTACAGTAAGATTAGGAATTAAGTTATAAAACTGAAATATAAAGCCTATATTTTCTCTTCTATAATCTGTTAATTTATTATCATTTAATTTATTAACTTCTATACCATTTACTAAAACTATGCCTGAATCACATCTGTCAATTCCTCCAATAATGTTAATAAGTGTTGATTTCCCAGAACCAGAGGGGCCAAGTATTGCTCCAATTTCACCTTTATCTAAATTCATTTCTATGCCATTTAGAACTGATGTAGTTATATCATTAGTATTATAACTTTTCGTTAAATTTTCTATTTTTAAAAACATTATTTTTCCTCCTTTTTAGACTGCAAATATAGAGAATTTCAAAATATTTTACATAAACAAAATATTTGTTTAAGATAGTGTAAAAAACAGAATTGTTAATTATTCTGTCTTTTATTTGATTATGAATTTTATCTTTTTCTGATATGATTCAAATAGCTTATATACTACATCTTTTCCATGTGTTTTTGATTTATGCATCATAAGCTTTTGAGCATACTTCTTTAGAAAAATTAAAAATATTTGTTTATTAAGTAAGAATAGTTTATTTTTTAAGGAAACTAAAAATAGCTAGTAACTTTATTATGTTACTAGCTATTTTAGATTTAATATGTTATAAATTTAGTATTAATTTTATAAGGTCTCTTCTGTGTATGTATTAGATTGTATATGATTTTCATTTGTCATATAAGAATTAAGCTTTTCTTTAATATAAGATAAATCTTCACTTGTTAAAATACTACATACTTTAGAATAAGACATATCTTTTATAATATAATTTGAATCATTATAAATTTTAGAATTAGAGAAAAATTCATTTTTATCATAATCATAAAAATTTATAGTATCAAATTTATAATTAAAATTATTTAAAGTTTGTAAAATTAAATATATATAATTAGCATTAAGTTCTAAATCATTATTATCTAAAGTCATTAAATAATTAAAATTAAAAGTATTATTTTTTAATGAAATTCTTTCATAAAATATTTCATAAGGAGGAACTTTAGTTTTATATTCTTTAAATAAATTTACAGAAGAATCAAGATTAAATTCTAGGTAATCTATGTCTGATTTTATTTTGGCACATATGTTTAATAACTTATTTGCATATGGTTCTTCTGATTTTAATGCATATTTGTTTATTTCAAATTTTATCTTAGAATTAATTTTTTTACTAAAATAACTTTCATAATAATTATCATAAATTATATTATTTTTTACTATTATAGAAAATGTACAATTATCAATAACTGACTGAGCTGATATTGATATAAAATCTTCTGAAAAAGTATTAGCATTAAACTTTTTATTAAATAGTATAGGAATGTCATAACGTGATTTAGCATAATCCTTGCATTGTTCTAAATAGTAATTATATAGTGAACATAATTTATAATATTTTCTAATGTTTTTAGGAAATGAAAGCATAAAAATGATGAATACATAAAATATAAGTATTATATATTTAATATTAAAATGGTTAATTATAAATAGGTCATCTAAAGTACTACCAAGTAAAATTCCTGATTTAATAAATAGCGATATAATAAAAGTCCATCTAGCCCAGTTAAGACCATGTTGTACACAAATCCATAATATTACATCAAGTATTATGTTAAAAATTCCAATGAGTAAAAAAGCACAGTTATCTTTTAATATAGGAAGTAACATATAAATTAGTAAATCAATTAAAATTATAAGAGAAAATAGTGGAATAAAATAAGATTTTGATTTTAGTTGATTGTTAATATCTTTCATAATAGTGTTTTACCTTTCATAAGTTAATCTCTTTGTATGCCTCTTTGATTTTGATAATCATAAAAGCGATAAACAGTATCTTTAAAGTTGTTAACATTTAAATTATTAATGTCTAAATTTTTAAGAGTTTTTTCATTATACCAGCTAACAGCTGCCTCATCTATATGAGTTGTGTCACCTTTTTTATTTATGGTATCACCACTAACTACAATTCCAAATAAGGTATGTCCAAATTTTTCAGGATAAAGAGTATACAATGATTTATAAAGTTCTATACTTGCATTAATTGCAGCTTCTTTTAATTCATCACTGTTTCTATAAAAACCAATATTTATATATATAGTGTAAGTATTGTTTGAAAAAAGAATTCTACTTAAATAAGAACCACCTTGATTATCTTTTTTTCCAAAAGTTTCAGTAACACATGTCTTGACATATTCATTAATTGTAAGCTTACTATAATCTTTAGGCTTATAATCATTTTTAGAAACTGTAGAATTATCAGAAGAAGCTTCAGTATCATCAGAATATGTAATTTCATCCTTACATGTAATAAGCTCTTTAATTTTATTAGTAATAGAGCTTTGGTCAATGGTTATAGTAGGTTTTTGGAAAGTCACATATGCTGAAATACTATATGCTAATATGAAAATTGATGAAAATATTATATTTTTTAATTTAAATTTCTGTGGAGATTTAATTTTATATTCCATTTAATCACACCTTTCAGTAAAATCAAGTTAAATTATATCATATATGATAAAAAATTATAATTAATATATAAAATGTAATAAAAAAACACCTTAAATTCATTTGAATAATACGAGATTAAATACAAAATAATCCGATAATGTAAATTCATAATTATACATTATAATCCTCTAAAGATTAATGAAAAAATACTATAAATATTTCTGTAATTGTTAAAATATATTGACATCTAATATTATACAGCGTATAGTATTGGATATGAAGTATATTATATGTCATATAATATATAAAAAAATATAATATATAGGAGGTAAATAGATGGCTTTTCAATTAGGAGCATCTTTACTTGATGCTTGTGTATTAGCTGTTCTTTCAAGAGAAGATACTTATGGGTATGTTCTAACTCAACAGGTACGGTCTATAATGAATATATCAGAATCAACACTTTATCCAGTGCTTAGAAGATTACAAAAAGATGAATGTCTAACAACATATGATCAAGCCTTTCAAGGAAGAAATAGACGATATTATAAGATAACAGAAAAAGGAAGAACTATGCTATGTAAGTATATTAATGAGTGGGAAGAATATAAAGAGAATGTTGATAAAGTTCTTTTAGGAGGGATATCAGGAGATGAATAAAGAAACTTTTATTCAGGAATTAAGAAAAAAATTAAAGAGATTGCCAAAGGAAGAAATAGAAAATGCAATAGGTTATTATATAGAATACTTTGAAGATGCAGGAATAGATAATGAGCAAGATGTTTTAAAAGAATTAGATGATCCTTCAGTTATCGCCTCACAGTTGTTATCAGAGTATGCTTTTAAAGATGATGAGATAACTATTAATAAACCTAAAAAAAGTATCTCTTCAATATGGTTTGTTATTTTAGCGATATTAGCAGCACCAGTTGCATTACCATTAGCCTTTACACTTGTAATGATTTTAATATCTATGGTTATAGTTGCAGGATCTATCACTTTTGCTTTTGCAGTTTCTACAATTGCAATAATATTTGCAGGGTTTGTTACTATATTTGCAGGATTTGCAGTTATTACTCAAGGTTTTTCAACAGCTATTATGTTTATTGGAATTGGATTGTCGTTAATTGGATTAGGATTATTGATATCAGTATTAATTTCAATATTAGCACCAAAGATATTTAAAGAAATTGCAAAATTAGCTAGAAAATTATTGAATAGAGTTAAGAAATCAAATAAAAAGGAGGAGCTATAATGGGAGAAACAAAAAAGAAATTATTAATATTTTCAGCTTGTATAATTGTAGTAGGATTAATACTTGCTTTAGTAGGCTTCTCAATGGGAGGAAAATTTACAATTTCTAAACAAGATGCTGGATTTAAGATTGTGGATAATACAGATATGATTGAAAAAAATGAAGAATTATCTCAATTTAATAGCATAGAAGTTGATTCTAAATTAGGAAAAATAGATATAATAAAATCAAATAGATATGGAATTGAAGTGAAATATGCTAAAGATGAAGGTGACGTTAATTATTCAATAGAAGATGGAAAGTTGTTAGTAAAACAAGACAAATTACAAAATTCTATGTTTGGAAATATAAATTTTTGTATAGGTTCAAATTGTCAAGAAAGTTATCTTAAGATATACGTTCCAGGTAATGTAGATTTAACTAATTTAAATGTAAAAGCAAATAGTGCAGATTTTACTATGAATGATATTAATGTTAATGAAATTTATATAAATTGTAATTATGGAGATATAATAAGTAGAAATATTGTTACGAATAATTTAACTTTAGAATTAAATAATGGAGATATAGATTTAGAAAATATAAAATCTAATAATACTATATTAAAAAGCTCATATGGAGATATAAAAATAAGAAATAGTGAATTTAATATATTAAGTAATGATATGAATAATGGTGACATTGAATTTGAAAATGTTAAAGTAGAAAATAATAATACTATTAATAATGAATATGGAGAAATAACATCAAATAATCTTATATCTAATGGATTAAAAGTAAAATCAAATAATGGAGATATCGATTTAGATGGAGAGTTTAAAGGGATTACTAGTTTATCATCACATTATGGAGACATAAATTTTAGAACTAATATTAGTAAAGATGTATATAATTATAGTGCTTCATGTAACTATGGTGATATAAATATAGATGGAGATAAGTTTGAAAAGAAAGTCCAAAATAATGGTAATAATAATACTCAGAATACTATAGATGCTACTAGTAATAATGGAGATATAAATTTAGATTTTAAATAAAGGTAGAGTTAAAATAATTTAATATAACACGAAGCTATGTTTAAACAATGCATTGTGTAATTTTTGGAAATTATAAGTGAGACTTTATTTTTAGTATGATAAATTAACATCTTTTGTAGAAAAAAGCAGTAATATTTAGAGATTTATTTAGATTGTTAAAAAAATTAAAATGCCTATGTTAAGGCGTTTTAATTTTTTTGGCTGTTACATTCTGATAAAGAATTCAGATTTGAATATATTACTAATATATTTATAAATGGAACAAAACAAAAAAGTAATGATATTAATTTTCTTACTATAAAATATTTAGATAAAAGTTCAACTCTTTTTATAAAACTATCTATATGTTTTTCGGAAAAAGAAAAAGAATGGAGATAAGACTTAATATCTTCATAAGATTTGTCCTCAATAGCAATTTTCTTAATTTTATAATCTACAAATAATTTGGTTTGAAGAGCTAGGAATGATATTAAAGCTAATTCTGTAACTCCTTTTTGAAATGTTAATAAAACTTTTATCATTAAATTATCTCCTTAGTGCATAATATTAGTAAAATTAGTATTTATTATATCATAACAAAGTATAAAAATCGATAAAATATAATCTATACTAATATATTATTTTGTAATAATTTAAGATAGTAAGAAGATTTAGTTTATTATATAATTTAGATATTAGAAAAGTTTTAATTTATATGTAAAATAATTAAGCAATGAATATAGCTATTTAACAATTAGATAAATAGTTTATAAATATGAAAAAACAAGTTAGAGATAAAAAATATTTTTATGAGACTTATTCATAATTTTTAAACGTGTTTTATAGATAGTTTAGGATATTTGAGGGATATGTTAGATGTTGAATGTTTATTTGAATATGAATATAATAAGTATTTTAAAAACTTATCCAAAATCGAGATTATTCTTTATATCAAAATACCTATCTGATTTAAGTTTAGAAAAAGAAGAGGGAAAATACTTTCAACCCTCTCTATTTTATAATTTTCTTATTGAATCTAAAAATAAATTTAAATCTTTTGTTGCTTTTTCAATAAAATTATACTTACCTTTATAGATACACCAATCATATAGTAAACCTCTAGAAAATTTAATAATATATAATGATAAATCAGTACTGTTTAAATCAGTTCTTATTTCTCCTGATTTTTGACCATCTTCAATTAAAGATTTAAGATGGTCAAAAACAATTAGTCCTTCTGAAATGTAGTATTTTAAATCAGTTTGTATTTCATGGATAAATACTTGTTTTACTATTTCAATTCCTCCATTATAAATTAATTCTAAAAATGACAAAATAGTTTCATGTATTTTACCAATAGAGGAAGTAGATTGATATATTTTATTTTCTACTTGATAACTATCTATAACTTTATTCTTGTAAATTTCAACAACAATATCAGATTTTGAATTAAAGTGATGATAAAAAGCTCCTTTTGACACATTTGCTTTTGAACAAATGTGGTCAACTGTAACATTATTAAAATTGGAATTTAATATCATATCTATAGCAATTTGAGTAATTCTATTTTTGGTTTCTATAGCTTGAGCTTCTCTTTTATTCATGTATATTTAATCCCTTCTATAGTTCGAGTTTATATTCAAGTGAAATTATAATATAACAGTTGTTAATGGTCAAATTATGTAAATCAACCTTTTGATTCCAAATATTAACAAATATATATTGCAAATTAATTTTTAGGATGATAAAATATTGACATACTTCAGTATGCGAATAAAGTATTTTAATATTTTATGACAATAGAGATTTACATTTCAATATAAATTTAATTATATAGGAGGTATATTATGGACAATAAACATTTAATTGTAAGAGGTATGCACTGGGTAAATGAATTAAGTCATCATGAGGGTTCAATCAATGGTAAAGGTTTTCCGGTATTAATGAGTAATGATTTAGTTCCTGAAGCTAAGGTATGGGTGTGCCCAGCTTTAATGAAGGTAGATGGAAGAGTAAGTCAAGCTGTTGCAAGTGGAACTATGGGAAAAGCAGTGCCACATATCCATGATGGAGATGAGATGTACCTTATTTTAGGAGAAGAGAATTCTATAACTGTAGCAGTTACATTGGGTGATGACTATTATGAAGTTACACCTCCATCTGCAGTATATATTCCAGCAGGATTACCTCACTCAATATGTCCAATAAAAGTAGAAGAAGGGAAGTTTGGTGGAGCTTGCCCAATATATTTTGGAAAAGAATATATAACTAAGCCAGTACCTAAAAAGAATGCTGAATAATTAATTTAGGGAGAAACTGATATGAGTGAAAATTATGAAATAAAGCTAAAACAATTAGAAAATTCTTATGGTGATTGGTTTAATGGTAAATTTCAAATTTCTGAAATGACAGATAAATATTATCCTTATGATAATATTTTTTCACCAATACAAGTAAATAGAATTACTATAAAAAATAGATTAGTAATGGGGCCAATGGGAAACATTTGTATGGCAGATGAAACGGGAAGACCTAGTGAAAAGATGATTGCATATTTTGAAGAAAGAGCTAAAGGAGGAGTGGGATTAATTACTACAGGATTAATACCTACTAGTTATGGTATTGATAATTCACTTAGTGAAAAAGGTGATTTGTCAATTTTCCCTAGAATTGACAGAAGTAGAACGGTTTTTTCTGGCTGGAGAGATTTGGCTGCTGTGTGTCATGCACATGACTCTACGCTATTTATTCAATTAACTCCTGGTATGGGTAGAGTAGGGAACCCTCAATGCCTTGTAACAAAATATAAGTTTCCAGTAAGTGCCTCTTGGAATCCTAATTTTTACATGAGTTTAGTTCCATGTAAAAGATTATCTGATAGAGAAATTGATAAAATAATAAAGCAAACAGGACAGGCATCTGCAGATGCAAAGGCTGCTAATATTGATGGTGTATATTTACATGGTCATGAAGGATATTTGATGGAACAATTAACCAATACTGCGTTTAATAGAAGAAAAATTGGTAAATATTCTGATTGGCAGAGATTTGGAATAGATACTGTTAAGGAAATTAGAAATCGTTGTGGTAAAAATTATCCAATTATGTACAGAATAGATCTTTCTTTGGCTCTTAATGAAACTTATAAAGAAAAAATGGATACAGAAAAGTCACTTAAGAAATTTAAGAATGAAAGAACTATAGCTCAAACATTAGATTACATGAAAAATCTTGTAGAAGCAGGTGTAGATATTTTTGATGTTGACTTAGGTTGTTATGACAACTGGTGGCTTCCGCATCCACCTGCAACAATGCCATCAGGATGTTTTTTGGATATATCAAAAATAGTAAAAGATTATTTTGAAAAAGAAGGAATAAAATCTAATGTAGGTTTAAAAGTACCTGTAGTTGCTGTAGGAAAGCTTGGTTATCCTGATTTGGCTGAAAAAGCTTTAAGGGACGGTCAATGTGATATGGTTATGCTTGCTAGACCGCTTTTAGCAGATCCTGAGCTTCCCAATAAAGCATATAGAGGAGATGTAGAAGATATTTGTCCTTGTATAGGTTGTCAAGAAGCTTGTATTAATGAGTTTGTAGAAGGTGGGCATCCTCAATGTGCAGTTAATCCTAGAACAGGTTTTGAATCTGAATTGCCTGAAGAAATACAAAAGGCAAGTAAAGAGAAAAATATTGCTGTTATAGGAGCAGGTCCAGCAGGTATTATGGCTGCTCTTACCTTATTAAAGAGAGGCCATAAAGTAGATTTATATGAAAAAGATAGAGAAGTAGGTGGTATGTTAATACCTGGAGGAAGTGCAAAGATAAAGTATGAGTTAAAAAATTATCTAATATACTTAAAACATAGTTTAGATAAACATAAAGATGATGAAAACTTTAACTTATTACTTTCAACTTCTGCTACCATAGAAACACTTAAATTTAAAGATTATGATGTAGTAATGGTGTCAACAGGAGCTACGCAGATTAAACCACCTATAGAAGGAATAAATAATGAAAATGTGGTTTTTGCCATAGATGTTTTGAAAGATCCATCCTTAGTTAAGGATGCAAAATCTATAGTAGTAGTGGGTGGTGGTGTAGTAGGTTGTGAAACAGCTTATTTCTTAAAATATGAGCTTGATAAAAAAGTAAGTGTAATTGAAATGATGTCATATTTTATGAATCACACTTGTACAGCCAATAGAGGGCATATTCTACATTATCTAGAAAAATCAGGTGTAGATCTTCATAATTGTACGATACTAAAGAAAATAAATAAAGATAGTGTTGATGTATTAAAAAATATTTCAAAAACAGTACCTAATCCATATAATACATGGCAACCTATATTACCTGAAAATATGGAAGTATCTTTTTCAAAAGAAATTGAAATTGAAAATAAAAAAATCAATATAAAAGCGGACATGATTGTTCTTTCAACAGGTATAAAAAGCGATAATATGATTTACTATAATTGTGTAAAACAACATATAGCAAAAGAAATATATAATATAGGAGATTCTAGGAAGCCAGGAAGGGTTTTTGAAGTAGTTAGGACAGCATATAGAAAATCTTTAACAATATAATTAAGTAGTTAAATTTTAGATATTTTAAGACTCTAAATAATTTTGTGTAGTTTAGATATTTTGTTAGTGAAATCTTACTAGAGATTTTAATTTTTAGTAAGATTTTTCTAGTATTACTAGACTATACAAAATTCTTAGGTTATGATAAAAACTAAGAAGAGAAAATTGAAAAAAATAAATTACTATAGTATATAGTTAATAAGGGTTTAGCTAATTTTATTGATATTAAAAATAAAATTAAAGATTTACAAGATATAAAGTTAGTTCAATGTAATTTCTCTCAATATTCAAGTAGATATAATTCGTTTATGAATGGAGAAATACCTAATGTATTTAATCCTAAATTTTCAGGTGGAGCTTTATATGATATAAA
>NZ_JAHXPT010000009.1 GCF_019431045.1 Clostridium weizhouense
AGTAAAGATCCACTAAGTATAAATTTTGATGATGAAACAGGAGTAACTCTTACAAGTCCAACAGGATTAAACCTAAATGCAGGTGGAAAAATAGCAATAAGGACAAAAAATAACGTAAACATAACAGCACAAAGCAAAATATTAATGACCAAAGGAAATACAGAAAATGGAGTCTCAATAGAAGGAGAATTTCATATAAAAGGTAATAATGTAATAAAAAAATGGAAGCTGTAGAGAAACTTATGCTCCTTTTGCAGAGGGAGGAGTATAAAATGGACTTTAATATTGGAAATTTAGTAAGTGGTGTTGTAGGAGGAATAGCAAAAGTAGCAAATGCAGTAGGTAATGCATTATCAGCAGTAGCTAAAAGTGAAGGAATCATTGGAAGCTTTGCTGGAGTTGCAGCAGTTCTTGCAAATGTTTGTGAAGATGGAGAGATTGATGAGGAGGAAGAACTCCTCGAAGAAGTATTTAAATTGTTGGTTGGAGCTCTTATACCAAGGTTTGGTTTTGAATGGTCAGACGGTGATTATGATGATGATATACCTAGTGATCATGTGTGTTATATCTTATATCAAACAGGTGAAAAATCTGGTGATAAAAAACATACATTTGATGAACAAGCAAAGATACAGATGAGAAAATATGAAAAAAAATATCCTGGCACAAATGTAATTTTGATGCCAGTTAGCAATCCTCAAGAATTTAAGAAAAATGGAATAATATGGATGATGAGTATAATAATATTGATGCTGTAGAAATTATTTTACATGGTAGTATAAATGATGATAATGATGATGATGACTATAAGGGTGCAGGATTTATGTATTTTGAAGATGAAACACACAAAGATCATCCAGATACTTGGTGGTATAGAATTGCAACGGATACAACTGTTATTCCAGATCAACAAAAACAAGAGGCTATATTGATATCAGATTTAGATAAGAAGAAAATGAATGAATTATATTTTAGTTCTTGTAATTCTGCTAATCCTGATGCACAAAATACAGCAAGTGCATTTGAGGAGATTGTTGATGCAAATGAGATAACTGGATGGGATGGGGGAACAGTATATGTTTATAATGATAAAGAACAAGAAAAATCAGAAGAGGTTGCAGGAGGAGAAGGATGGCTAAAAGATTGGGAGTATAAACTTACTGATAAAGGTTTATTAATATATCCAACTTCATCTAAAGGGCAACCAACTTGGTGGAAATATGTTGAAAAAGATGAATATGGATGGCCAGTTAGAAAAAGACAAGGAAAAGTAAGAATAAAATAATAAAAGTTATAATAAGATTAAATTTACATATGAAAGGAGGACTATTGTGAAAAAAATATTAATTGCAATAAGTATAATTTTTATAATAGTATCAATTAGAATATTTCATAGTAGTACCAAAGTAAAACTTTTTGAAAATATTGATATAGAGCGTGTTGATCAAATTTCGATTTCATATATTGGCGGAACATTTAGCACTAAAGATAAAAGTCAGATATCAGAAATTATGAATTATCTGAAGAATGTGCAGTTTTCTGAACGTTCTGACAACAATGCACCTAATACTACTCCAGATGTTTTAATAGGGTTAAGTGGTAAAGACAACTATGATATTCCGTGTTTAAAAATTTATGGCGATTTAGCTAGAGTTGTACCTGAACAAGAGCATGATTATACAATTCCAGATGATTTTTATAGGGAAATTGAAAGTTTATGTAAAAAATATAAAGAGGCTAATAATTAATTATTATGTAATTTACATTACAAAGTTTTAAAGAAAGCATTTATATTAAGTAATTACTTCAATTATATTAGGATTTTGGCTAAGAGAATTTTTATAAAAAAAGATAATTATTATTTATTATTTTAACTGACTGCAATTTTTTGGTCAGTTAAAATTTTTCTTAAAATCCAGTTATGATAACAGCACAAAGCAAAATATTAATGACAAAAGGAAATACAGAAAATGGAGTCTCAATAGAAGGAGAATTCCATATAAAAGGTAATAATGTAATAAAAAACGGAAG
The DNA here is from genome assembly GCF_019431045.1 of Clostridium weizhouense. GTDB lineage: Bacteria > Bacillota > Clostridia > Clostridiales > Clostridiaceae > Clostridium > Clostridium weizhouense. Next base: position 2,032 of record NZ_JAHXPT010000009.1, read on the forward strand.
CTGTAGAGAAACTTATGCTCCTTTTGCAGAAGGAGGAGTATAAAATGGACTTTAGTATTGGAATTTTAGTAAAAGGTGTTGTAGGAGGAATCGCAAAAGCAGCAAAAGCAGTAGTTGATACAGCAAAATCTATAATATCAGGAATTTCTGAAATATTTTCATCAGCTGGTGGAGCACTTGCATCAGTTCTATCTGGAGCAATGTCTGTACTTGGTGTTGTGGATTTTGATGAAGATGGTGATTTGGACATTGATGACGCAGAAGAATTATTAGGAGAAATAAGGTATGGATAAAAAATTTATCGTAGCAATATTAATTTTTGCTTCAATAATATATTCATGTTACTGGGTTAATGGAGGAAGTAAGTGTGGGAGACATAAAACAATGGTCATTTGAATTTTATGAATTGAAATTTTTTTTGTTTAATAGAAAAATTTGTAGAATATGTGGAAGTAAAATGAAAAAAATAACAAGCAAGAGATATATTGGAATGAAAAAGTTTAGAGGTATTGTGACAGGTTTATCATATAGTAAAGCATATGAAATCACAATTTTTTATTATTGCTCAAAATGTGATAAAAAATATTCTTTAGAAGAGCTAGCAAAGGGGAACAAATAATTATGAAAAATTTAATAAAAAGAATAGTAACCAATAAATTGTATATAGGATGTTTGGGAGCTGTATTAATACAATATATTTTTAGAAATAATTATATTAAACAAGCATTATTTAATACCACAAACATATCATCAATCAGTCAATATGGATTATTAGTTTTAACAATTATAGGAGCGACTATTCTTGCAGGAACTATACTTTTTGGTGGACTTTATATTTTTATACTAGTATTCACAAAATTTATATTCCCAGGATGGAGAAAAATTTTTTATATGTTAAAAAAATAAAAAAGGAGATTTGATTGTGAAAACATTATTACCAATAGGTTCAATTGTATTATTAAAAGATAGTAATAAAAAATTAATGATAATAGGAAGATTGCAGAGAGAATTAGAAAGTAGAAGGGAAAATTAATGGGATTATTCTGCTTGCTTATATCCAGAAGGAAATTTAAGACCAGAAAGTGCGTTTTTATTTAATCATGAACAAATTGAAAGGGTTTATTTTATAGGGTTTCAAGATATAGAAGAATTAGAATATAATAAAAAAATAAGTGAATATATAAATAAAAATATTTAATAAAATTAAATGTAAGTGATAATTTTAGGGATAAAAGAGTTAGATATTTTCAATCAGGTGAAAAAATACTGTAATAGTATCTATGGATGTATTTCAACATGTTTGCCAGCACAATACCCTAGCCATAAAAAAAGAAGAACAATTTGGTATAAAACACTAAATAAATCTGAGATTATTAAGGCAATAAATATTGACCAATTATTCAAATGTATTGTATTAAAGAAAGGTAAAGATTTTTACGAATATAAAAATGCAATACTATTCAATCCAGCAGCAGTTAATGCAGAGGCTTATAAATTACCCGTCTCAGAATATAGTGCTGATATGACTTCATATATTGTGGAAGGTGAAGCACTAAATGCTTGTGAAGATGTTATATCAAAACCAATTAGTAAAGCAGTTTATTTACCTACGCAATATCCTGTTGATACTGCGATAGGTCCAATAAATAGTGCAGATGCAATTGCAAATCACTTAATTGGTGCAGTAAAAGAATCAATAAAGCAATATAATTCGAATGAAAAGGTGATTATATCAAGGACAGTAGATAATAAAATTAAAGAGTTAGGTGAGAATTTAAATGAAGCATTTAACAGCCCTAAGGTACAACAGTTCTTAAGATAAAGGATTATATTATCAATGCGAAGGAGAAATAAGGTATGGATAAAAAATTTATAGTAGCAATATTAATTTTTGCTTCAATAATATGTTCATGTTACTGGGTTAATGGTGGATCAACATACATAATAAATAATGTAATTGATTATATTTCTAGTAAAACCAATAATGGTGAATATAAAATTATTAATATAAATATTTATAGAAACACTCCAGCATGGAAATTAGCATTAGCTGTAAGAGATGAAAAAACTGAAACTATAGAAAAAATAATAAAAGATAATGAGGAATTATTGAATTATCAAGACCCTAAATATGGTGCTACTTTGTTATTATGGGCAGTAGGTATGGAAAAGTATAAATCAGCAGAGACATTATTAAAATGTGGTGCAGACCCCAATATAGCATCAACAAGTGAGGGAGAGACTCCACTTTTTCAAGCAGCAGGTTTTTCTTGGATAGATAACGATGCTAAAAATGATCCTAAGTATGTAAAACTTCTATTAAGTTATGGTGCAGATCCAAATAAAAATTATGTCGGAAAGGATCATGACATTATAGAGGAAGGCACAAGCCCATTAATGCATTCAATTATATGTGGTATTGAGAAAACAAAAGCTTTAGTAGAAGCAGGAGCTGATATTAACTATAAAACAAAAAGTGGACATACAGCAGGAATCAAAGCTTTACATGCAGGTGGCCCAAATGCTACATTGGAAGGCATGCAATATGCATACTATTTAATTGTAGAGAAAAAAGCAAAAGTAAATGAAGCTTATTATGCAACAGAAAATGTTACAATGCCAGGTGATGATCCTAATGAAAAATTTTATCCAGTAGATATACTAAGGAATTGGATATATGAATTAGATTCAGAAGAATATAAGATTAAAATGGAAATTGTTAAAGAATTTAATAATCAAGGGGTAAAATACTGGGAGACTAAAATTCCTGAATATAGGTTAAAACTAATTAAAAAGACTTATCCAGATACTTGGGAAGAATATATAAAAAAATATTAAAAATATATAATAAAAAAAATCCTCCTAACTTCTGTAATTAAAGATGAGGAGGATTTTTAGTGTTAATAAATGTTTTAAATTACAAATGAAGAAGCCTATTGGTTTAGATATGCACCATCACTTATTCAATGCCTATTCTTGGAGAAAGTGCAAGGCTTTATTTTCCAAGTGAAGATGGTGCAGAACCAATTATTACAGGTTGCATAAGAAAAAATGGAGATACTTGTGAAAAAACATCTGATACAACAAATAGATATTTTGCTTCAGAACATGGAAGTGAGATAGAAATGCTTCCAGGAGCTTTAAATATAAATGGTGGAAGTAAAGATCCACTAAGTATAAATTTTGATGATGAAACAGGAGTAACTCTTACAAGTCCAACAGGATTAAACCTAAATGCAGGTGGAAAAATAGCAATAAGGACAAAAAATAACGTAAACATAACAGCACAAAGCAAAATATTAATGACCAAAGGAAATACAGAAAATGGAGTCTCAATAGAAGGAGAATTCCATATAAAAGGTAATAATGTAATAAAAAACGGAAGCTGTAGAGAAACTTATGCTCCTTTTGCAGAAGGAGGAGAGTAATATGGGTTTCTGGGGGAACATGGTAAGTGCTGTTAAGGGAGCAGTAGCCAAAGTAGCAACAGTAGTAACACAATTAGAAACAACAGTAAGTAATAAAATAGCAGGATTATTTGAAATAGGGACTTCAATGATAAATCTAGTAGGAGATGTTACTGGAGTTATAGCAGATATTGCAAATATTTGTGATGATGGGGAGATTAATGAAGACGAAAAGGAAAGACTAAATAAAGATATAAATAAAGTGTATGTTGGAGCTTCTATATTATTTAACGAATTAAAAGATTCTGATGTTGGAAAGCTCATTGATGATCCTACAAGTACATTTAATCAGCTAAATGATAACCTTAGAAGCAGTAGTTTTAATAGATGGTTAAATGATAAAGAAAATGATAATGGATTAATAAAATGGGTTAAGGATGAAGTACACGATACTTTAAAGAAGAGAATAATTAGAGCAGAGGCAATGACATCAACTGTAATTAATACAACAAAGGGAGCGATAGAATTTGTAGAGAAACCATTTGAGTTAGAGACAAAAGAAAAATGGAGATATGTAAATTCATTATTTGGAGAAGATGGATTTTTTAGAACAGGTAATCCTGATAAGTTTATAGATGCAAATAAGCAGAATTTAAAGGAAAGAGAGCAGTGGGTAAATCAAATAAAAAGTATTCCAGGTCAAATAATTGACGATGCAAAAACAGCATTAACACCTAATAAAATATATGATTGGTGCTTTAACCCTGATATGAGTTTAGAAGATGCTACAGAATCGAATCAAAGTACGGTTAATACAGCAATGTTAGTAGATGGTGTGAATGGTTTGGTAAAGGGAAAATTTAATAAGGTATTAAAAGAAAATATGAATCTATAAATAATAGAGTAGGGTTATTTGGACTAGGATGGACATTTGCAGCAGGTGTTGTTGCAGGGTGTACTATTTGAGCAATAGGTGAGTTTTGGAAAGAGAGTTGGATAAAATGATTGACACAATTAAGTACCTTTTAGTATTGGGAATATCAATATCTTTTATTTACTATACAATTTTTGTTGTCAAAAAAGATATTTGTTTAAAAATATTTTCAATGTTACTTTCAACTACTGGGATCTTACTATTTTTATGGAAAGTTAGTGGTATAAATGAAGTTCTATTTAGAAATTTATTTTTTATTTCTACAGCAGTATTAGTAATTCAGATAACAGTTATGGCGTGGAGAATAAGAAAAATTCCAGATAAGAGATATGGTACATATGCTTGGTTAGGTACACTTATTTTCTTGTGTTTAGCCTTAATCGCAATTTATGTAATGTCAAAAATGGGAGTATATGGATAGATGGATTATGCATCAAATCTGTTGTGAACTTTTTCGCACACATATTTTGCATAATATAATGAAGCAACAGTTGTAAATAATACAAGTTTTTCCAATGAGTAGGTAAGAAGAGTTGAAAGATAAGCTGATGCAATTTGTGACCCAACTCCAGAGTCAGAAGAAAAAGGAGGACAAATATCTTATTATAACATAAATGATAAAAATTTAAAATTTAAGATAGAAGATAAGATTAGGCAATTTTCAGGAAGTAAATTTAATACAGAAGGATGTGATAATTATCCAGCAAAATATGTTAAGGAGGAGAATAAAGATATGTTTGAAGATATATATTGGGAGAGAATTTATGAAGATGGACATACCGAACAAATAGATATTGGAGGACCAAGAAAATGAAAATAATTAAAATAATAGGTAGAAGTATTATAGCATTTATTTTATTAATACCTATTATTGTTAGAATACCTGTAGAGCACATTGCAATTCATATAAATACTACTAAAGGCTTAAAAGAAGATTTTGTTGAAGAGAAAACAGCACAAATTTATGTTGGTAGCTATCCAGAATATCCTGGATGGTGTATATATGGAAAAGATGGTGTAATGTTTGAGTTTGACAAAGATCATCATATGGACTTTATATTTATTACAGGTAATTTTCCAGATAAACTAAATTATGATTTGGTTGAAAATACTTTTGTTCTTAATGGAAAATATTTGGGTGAAAAGAAATATAAAAATATTTCTGCAGGTTGCTTCTATGTGGAAAGTTGGGGAACATTAGGAGATGTTAAAAGAAGCAAGGGAGATTGCGAAAATTTCTCAAAGTCAAGTTTAACGATACTAGATAAAGTATTTACCGACCCAATACTTGTACATAGTCTTGATGAATTTGAGGATGTGGGCTATTCTAAAATTACAGAATAATATTATTTAGAAAATAAGGAGTAAGTATAAATAAAGTTAAAATGAAACGTATAGAGAATTAATATGTATAAGAATACGTGAACTGCCAATAATCCTTCTCATTTATATAATTAAAGATAAGGAGGATTGTTAATTGATAGTATGAACTATGAGGCTTTCAAAGATTTAAAAAGATTTCATGAATCTGGTGGAGATGAAGCTTATAGAAATAAGGAGGAAATAATCTATAAATATAAATTATGTAGAAAAAATGGGGTATGGCAAATAAAAGAGAAGAAGAGTTACCTGATTCTGCATCTTGCAAGGCTGGACGAATATTTGGTGATATATGGTCACTTATAGGAAGTGGACTTGAATTTGGTGGTGGTAGTTCTGAAGCAATGGGAGGCGTTGTTTTAGATAGTTCAGGAGCTGGAGCTGTAATAGGTGTACCACTTAACATATCTGGAGTGGCAATTGCAGCAGATGGAGTTATTAATGCGGAGAGATCATTTAATAATCTTGCAAAGGATACAATGAGTCTTATATCTTCTAGGAGGATGAGTAAGGCGGGGAATAGACCTCTTAATTTAAGTCCAGAAGGAGCGGAAGAAATGATAAAATTAGATTTATACTAGCATGTAGTAACGAGATCTATTCATTAGTTAATGATAATAATATTCTAAAGGAATATAAATTTTACCTTGTAGTAAATAAAAAAATAAAAGACATAAATTCAAGAGTAGAAAATTATAAAAAAATATGGAAAGATATGAATAAAAATTGGAATATAGAAGATTTTAATAAAGGACCTGAGATAAAAGTAGATATTGAAGGGAGTTATTATTTCTCTAGTATTTCAGAATTTAATATAGAGAAGCTCCCACTTGCACTTGAGATTGTTTCAATTAATTCAAAACTTAATACAATTATTATGAGTAAATGTGATGATATTTTAACAGAAAACTATATAGATGAAATGTTCCGGATATTGTTCAATTGTGAGGCACAGTATTCAAATGAAATTGATTATTATGGTTTGGCTATGCAATGTTGCAATAAAGGGGATATTGCAATAAGATGGGGGACCTCGTTTGAGGAAGTAGAAGCTGCTTTAATCTATAACCCTAGTATAGTAAATATATAATAAATGCAGTGATTTTGGTGTCTGAAAAAGCATATTAAAAACAAAAATACAACTTGCAGAAGAATTAGTTGAGTATGATAAAGTTAAATATTAAATTTTATTCTTTTTTAGATGGAATATAGTGTAAAAAATAAGTGTGTAAGTGTATTTACACACTTATTTTTTTAGATTTTACACTATAAAAATAATCTATAAGTAAGTAATAAAGCCATTTTAGGAATCTTTATTTATATATTAAAAGTTGGCATGTAATTTGCTTTATATAAAAGGTGTACGATAAAAAATATTAAGTTTAAATGAATATGTTTACAAGAAGAATGAGATTTATGTTTAGAAAAGGATTATAGTTATTAAAACACAATAAAAAAATATAGGAGGAATATAAATGAAAAATATATTATTGGTTTGTTGTGCTGGAATGTCTACAAGTTTATTGGTATCAAAAATGCAGCAGGCAGCAAAGGAAAAAGGTATTGAATGTAATATACAAGCAACAGGTGAAGCTGAAGTCAAACAGTATATAGATAATACAGATGTTTTATTATTAGGTCCACAAGTTAGATTTTTATTATCAAAATTTAAGAAAAGTTTAGCTGATAAAAATGTACCCGTAGAAGTAATAAACACAATTGATTATGGAACAATGAATGGTAAAAAAGTTTTAGAAAGAGCCTTAGAAGTTATAGAAAATAATTAAAGCATGAAGGGGAGAAACTTAATGGAAGAAATAATAATGACTCTTATAGTACACAGTGGAGAAGTTAGAAGTTATTCAATGGAAGCAATTCAATGTGCTAAAAGTGGGAATATAGATGAAGCAAGAGAACTTATTAAAAAAGCTGAAGAAGAAGAATCAAGGGCGCATAGTGTTCAAACGTCTTTAATACAAAAAGAAGCTAATGGAGAGAAAACAGAAGTTACTTTATTAATGGTTCATGCTCAAGACCATTTAATGACAAGTATGACAGTAAAATCTCTTGCGGTTGAAATTATAGATATACATGAACAATTGCATAGTAAATAAAAAAGTCTTGTTGTTGTATTTTAAGGAGATGTTAATACTACAATATAAACACTATTTTAAAATATAAATGACTAAATATTAAGTGAAAAAAGTGTGGTGATTATGTGAAATATGTTATAGGAGTTGATGGTGGAGGCACCAAAACTGAAGCTATTGCTTATTCTTTAGATGGAAAAGTTATTATGAGTTCAATAAAGGGATTTGCTAATTTATTAAATAATAAGGAAAAAGCTTTAGAAAATATAGTAGGTTCTATAAAAGAAATAGTAGAAAAACTTGGATATGAAGAACTTAGTGGTGTATATCTTGGTGTCGCTGGAGTAGAGGTTGGAGATAATTCTAAAGTAATAAAAGATGCAGTAAAAGATAAGCTTAATATTGACTGTATAGTTATGAATGATGCAGAGATAGCTTTAAAGGCAATGTTAAAAGGAAAAGATGGAATATTAGTTATAGCAGGGACAGGCTCAGTAGCATTTGGAGTTAAAGATAATATAAATGTGAGATGTGGAGGCTGGGGAAATCTATTAGGTGATGAAGGTAGTGGGTATAAAATAGCAATAGAATCAATAAAAAGAATGATATCAGAAGAAGAATATTCTTTAGAGCAATCAGAATTATCTAAAAGGATTTTAGAAAATCTAAAAATTAGTTCAGTTAATGAAATAACAGAGTTTGTATATTCTTCAACTAAAGATGAGATAGCGTCATTAACCAAAATAGTTGCTAGATTAGCTGAAGATGGGGATATTATAGCAAGTAAAATATTAATAGATGAAGCAAGAAGTTTTGGAAAGAGAGTTGAAAATGTATACAAAAAATTGAACTTTGAAAGTTGTTCTATAGCATTAGTTGGAGGTGTAATTAGAAAGGCAAAGGTATTTAGAAAAGCTTTTGAGGAGTATTTAAAAGAAACTATAGTTCTTGATGAGATTGTAGATGAAGAAATTTCTCCTACTATAGGGGCTTATTATCTGAATAAACAATAGCTTCAAAAGTTAAATTCAGATTTTAGTTTATCATTATGCCACAATATAAATAATATTTTAAAACACAATTATTTATACGTAAGAGTTATAGATTGATAATAATAGATATAGAATTAGTGAAATCAATTATTAAACTGTTTAGATTAATCAATATAAGGTAGAAAATGGAGGGAAAAGGATGAAGAGGTTAGGGATTTCAGTATATCCAAATCATACTGATATAAATGAAATCGTTAAATATATACATTTAGCAGGAAGGTATGGATTCAAAAGAATATTTACATGTTTAATTTCTGTAGCTGATAAAAATTTGGATGATGTACTGGGTGATTTTAAGCTTATGTTAAATGCTGCAAAGGAAGAAGATATGGAAGTAATTGCAGATTTAGAGCCAGCTGTATTTAAGTTTTTAGGAGCATCCATATATGACTTGAAAGCGTTTAAAGATATGGGCTTAGATGGTATAAGATTAGATTTAGGCTTTAGTGGAATGGAAGAATCTATAATGAGTTTCAATGAGTATGGTTTAAAAATAGAATTAAACATGAGTAATGGAACTAAATATGTGGATAATATTCTTTCTTATAATTCTAATGTGAACAATTTATATGGATGTCATAATTTTTATCCTCATAAATACACAGGACTTTCACTTGAACATTTTATGAAGTGTTCAAAACAGTTTAAGGAACTTGGAATAAATACATCAGCATTTGTAAATTCCAAGAGTGCAAAATATGGTCCTTGGCCTGTTTCAGAAGGATTATGTACATTAGAATCTCATAGAGATTTAAATATAGAAGTACAAGCTAAACATCTTTTAGCAACTGGATTAATTGATGATGTAATAATAGCAAATTCATTTGCATCAGAGGAGGAATTAAAGGCATTAAGTGATTTAAATAAAGAAAAATTAGTTTTTAATGTTCAGTTTAATGAATATGCAACTGAACTTGATAAAAAAATAGTTCTTGAAGAATATCACTATAATAGGGGGGATGTCTCAGAGTATATGTTAAGATCCACTCAAAGCAGAGTTAAATACAAAGGAGAAAGTTTTCCACCAGTTAATACTCCAGATATTAAAAGAGGAGATATATTAATAGATTCAGATTTATATACAAGATATGCAGGGGAACTTCAAGTTGCTTTAAAAGATATGAAAAATACAGGGAAAACAAATGTTGTTGGAAAGATAGTTGATGAAGAAATATTTTTATTAGATTATATAAAGCCTTGGACAAGCTTTGGCTTTAAGCAATAATTATGTTTTAAAGAAAAGTTTATATTTTTAAGTTTTACTTTATCCTAAAATATAAACAGGTATTTTTAAAACACAGTCAAATAAATAAGAAGATTAGAAATTATAATTATTATTTAACTTAGACTAAAACAATATTAAATTAGTAAATTTATTAAAAAAATTTATATTAACTAAAACTTAATACAAATCTTATAACTTAAAACCTAAAATTTAATATAAACCTAAAAACATATATAAGTTCTAATAAAGTTTGTTCATTAATATAAATCTTAGAATAGTTATAAATAGTATTACTTATAAGTAGAGTAAGAAACTTATATAGAAAATTTATTATATAGAGATTTATAACTAGAAACTATTAATTAAAGATATAATTCTTTATAAAAACTTATATAAAAGATTTTAAATGTAATAACTTAATTAGAACATATAGAATTTAGAAGTTAAATCTTAATCAATAGAATTAAAATATTAACTGAATTAAAATAAATATTTAATATAGGAGGAAATATCAATGAAAAAATTTTTTGATTGGATGGAAGAGCATTTTGTACCGATTGCAGCAAAGATTGGTTCACAAAGACATCTTGTAGCAATACGTGATGGTTTTGCAACAATAACACCATTAGTTATGGCTGGAGCATTTGCGGTATTATTCAATAATTTAGGATTTAAATGGTATCAAAACTTTATGAACTGGTTATTACCGGTAGGATGGACAGCTTGGGGTGGAGCTATTTGGAATGGTTCCTTTGGAGTAATGTCAATATTAATTGTATTTACAATATCATATCATTTAGCTAACGGTTATGGTAAAGATGGACTGTCTGCTGGAATAGTTTCTTTATCAGCAGCAATGATTTTATATGCAACTAATGCTGAAGGTGCATTACCATTTGATTTTTTAGGGGCACAAGGATTATTTGTTTCTATAATAGTAGCATTAATAGCAACAGAACTTTTTGTTAAATTAATAGGAAATCCTAAGTTAGTAATAAAGATGCCAGATGGTGTTCCACCAGCAGTTGCTAAATCTTTTGCAGCATTATTTCCTTCAATGATAATATTAGCAATCACAGCAGGAATTAAAGAAATATTTATAGTTTTAAGTGTTCCTGATATTCATAAAGCATTATTTACAGCATTACAACAACCATTACAAGGAGTTGCAGGAAGTTTAGGTGGAGTATTACTTATAATTTTTGTATCTCAATTATTATGGTTCTTTGGATTACATGGTTCAAATATACTTGCACCACTTATAAATGCATTATTATTACCATTACTTGTTTTAAATACAGAAGCGGTAAAAGCTGGATTAGAGCCAAAAAATATTGTAAGTAGTCAATTCTTAGATTCATATGTAAATATGGGAGGATCAGGAGCTACAATTGCATTAATTTTAGCGATATATATTTTAGGAAAGAAAGCTGGTTCTCAACAAAAGATGATAGCAAACTTAAGTATAGCTCCAGGATGTTTTAATATAAATGAACCAATAATTTTTGGTATGCCAATAGTATTAAATCCAATGTATTTTATTCCATTTATGTTAGCACCTCTAGCTTCAGCGTTAATAGCTTACAGTTTAACTGTAATACACTTTGTACCAAAGGTTTCCATTATGGCAACATGGACAACACCACCAATTTTAGGTGCATTTTTATCAACTAACTCAATTATGGGTGCAGTAACAGCTTTAATTTGTTTAGCTGTAAGTGTATTAATATATCTTCCATTTGTATATGTAGCTGGAAGACAAGAATTAAAAAATAATAAATAGATTTAATTTAAATTTAATTTTGCCTCTTAAAATAACCCATATTATATAAATGTTTTATTTACAAACAAAAAAAGCACCCCTGGGGTACCCCAGGGGTGCTTATTACATATAATAATTATAGAAATTTAGTATGTAATTTAAAATTACGTATGATACAAATTATATTTGCAACATAATGTCGAAATTTAAACTAAAAGTATATTTAATAAATTAAGTATATTAAATTTTATACGATAAATATAAAGAAAAATTAAAATATATAAGGGGTAAATTTGAATGATGGGTTTTAAAAGATGGTCTTTAGTAAAAAAAACTGTTACTTTTACTACAATAATACTTTTATTATATAGTCTAATTTTAGGTGCAGTAACATCTATAAAAACTAAAAATAATATACAACAAGAATTTAATAAGAATATTGTCAACACATTAAATGTAATTACTGCAAATATAGATGGTGATAAACTTGAGGAATTAATAAAAAAAGGTAAAGAATATAATGGTTACTATGATGAATTGCATCAATATTTAAAAGATGCCAAAGAAAAAAGTGACTTTAGATTTTTGTATACAATAGGAAAATTTAAAGATAATAATTTTTATTATTTAGTAGAAGGATTAGATGAAAATAGTGAAGAGTTTACAGGTTATGGAGAACAAGTTGAAGTCACAGAAGATGAAGAGATTAATTATAAAGATGAAAATGAAGCTTTAAAAAAAGGAAGTTATGTTACAGATATAGAGTATTATGAGGAATGGGGATATTTAATAACTGCTAATGTAGCTATATATAATAGCAAAAATGAACCAGTAGCAATTTTAGCGGCAGATTTGAATGCAAATGAGTATAATAGTACTTTAGATAAAACCACATATTTTATTATAGCTAATTTAATTTTTGGTGGAATTCTTATAGCGATTTTTATAGGAATTTATTTATTTAAGGCATTAAAACCTATGAAAAAGATTGAAAATGCAGTATCAAGTATTGCAAAAGGAAATCTAAATGTTTCTTTAGATGTAAAATCAGAAGATGAAATAGGTAAAATATCTAAAGCTATGAATGATATGGGGTCAAATTTAAATAATATAGTTAGTAATATAACCAATAATTCTAAAAATGTATTTATATATTCTAATGATTTGCAAGAACAATCTGAACAATTTACATCTTCAGCAAAACAAGTAGTTGAAAAAACAGGAGAAATAGCTGAGTTTTCTGAAATACAATATGACAAGATACAATTAATTGTTGATAAAGCAAAGAGTATTAATTCAGAAGTAGAAAATATTATTAATAAACTTGAAAAAGTTGCATCGGAGATTGAAACATCTCATAGTCATGCAGAACAAGGTGAAAATATAATAAAAAATTCTACAGATAAAATTATAACAGCTAATAATAGCATGGAAGTATCTAAAGAAAAGATTTTAGAACTAGATAAGAAAATAAATGATATTATAAATTTTGTAGAAGTAATAACTAATATTTCTGATCAAACGAATCTTTTAGCATTAAATGCTTCAATAGAATCATCTAGAGCTGGAGAAGCTGGCAAAGGATTTAGTGTGGTTGCTGAAGAAGTAAGAAAATTAGCAGATGAATCTTCAAAAGCAACTAAAGAAATAAATACTATTCTTAAAGATATTAACTTAAGTTCTAAAGAAGTTTTTTCATCAATTGATAAAACTTATAATGATTTAAAACAAGGGACATCAAGTTCTAAAGAGGCAGAAAAATATTTTGTAAATATACTTGCCTCAAGTAATAATGTGAAAAATAATACCTCAGAAGTTTTAAAAAGTATAGATAATTATTCAAAAGAGACAGAGGATATTTTAGTTGCAGTTAAAGATGCAGATGATAGTATTGAAAAGTTATCTAAGAGTTGTGAAAGTATTTCAAAAATATCAGAAGAACAATTTGCATCTTCAGAAGAAATATTAAGATATGCTTCAGAATTAAAAATGGTATCAGAAAAACTTGATGAATCTATTAAGGTTTTTAATATCCATAGTTAAAATTATAAAAATATTAGCCCCTCTGGGGTACCCCAGAGGGGCTAATATTTTTATATATCAGTTGATTCTAAATTTTCTCTTCTATTATCTAATGGATTAAGATTTATGTGATGAATTCTTTTGTTTTCATCAGCATTTAAAATAAGTCTATCTAAATAAATTCTACCATCTGGAGTGTTAGCTACAACACAAGGTTCACCATTTATTCTATGATTAACCCAAGTATATTCCTCAGTTACAACAGTTTTTAAATCTTTAGCAGAAATTAAAGCTTTTGAATGTGCGTTGCCATATTTATCTTTTAATATTATAGCAACAGTTTTATCATCAATTTTTTCAACTTCGTTTAATTCATTTCTTTTAAAGATTCTTAAATTAACTCTTCTATTGTCTAAAGTGTCACCATTTATATGTATAACAGGTGTAGCAGGATTAACATCCATAATAACTGTTTGTAGGCTTTGCTTTAAAGGCTTAGATTTTTTATTAAGCTTAGTTGAACTTATATTTTGAACTAAATAACTATTAAAATCTTTATGCCATTCAGCAAACCAAATTCCAGCATTTTTAACCTTTTCTAAGTCAACATTATCTATTTTAGCAGTAAGTGAAGTTCCATTTTTCTTTAATACAGTCATTAATGTAAAGTTTTCTTTGGATTCGAATTCATTCTTTGTAGTTTTATAATTAGTATTTATGATGTATACCTTCTTTCTTTATATTTAGTCACATCCCTAAAAATAATAGACAACCATTTGGGCCTATTACTTTATGTCATGTGCCTTAATAGCGTTTATTATGTCATTTAGTTATTATAACAAATTAACATAACAAAAGATATTAAAATAAGTATTTTAAATATACTCCAATATACCCCTGGGGTACCCCAGGGGTATATTTTTTCATTATTACAAAAAATATACATAGTTTTTATAATAATATAAATTAAAAAATAATATATAGATATAAAAAAATGGGAATTAAATACGATAATAAAACAGAATATGAATTATTTAATAAAATAACCATTAATAGGTAAGGAGGATTTATGAAAAGAGAAAAATCGATAGTTAAAAAAATAGCAATAAGTTCAGTCACGGTTACAGTGCTTAGCATTATAATATTAACAGTAGCTGTATTTTTTATGGTGTTCAAAGAGAATCAGGATAATTTTATAGGAAATGCAAATAAGTATAATAAAAATTTAGAGCAAACGTTAACATCATATTTTAATAGTATAGAACTAAATTTAGATGGTATTATGAAATCAAAAAATGCAAGTGAATTAAGTAATAATTCAATAACTACATATGTTGATAAAATAGGTGAAGGTGGAATTGTAAAGATGACACCAGATCAAAATGGAGAATTTGAAGCAGATCTATATAATTATTTTAAGAGCATTGCAGAAAGTAATCCTATGATTAAAACAATGAGTTTTGCATCTCAAAAAGATGGTGGTTATGTACAATATCCAGCAGAAGACAGAAAGAATAATTATGACCCAAGAGAAAGAGGTTGGTATAAAGATGCATTAAATGGTGATGGAATAAAATACAATATATTCTCAACTACTAATGGAAATTTAGCTGTTGCTGCTGTAAAACAACTTAAGGTAAATGGTGAAGTTATAGGAGTTTTTAATATAGGTTTATCGCTAGATACAATAGTTAATACTACAGAGAATTATAAAACAGGTGACTTAGGAAGAATTTTAGTTGTAGATTCAAATAATGTAATTATTGCTGATAGTGATAAGAAGTATACTAGTAAAAAAATAGAAGATATTGAATTAAAAGATGAGTATAAAGACAAGCTATTAAAAGAAAATATAATTTTAGATTATAAGGGCAATAAATATCAAACTGTTATTGATAACTTTAATAAAAACAATTTAAATCTTACAATAGTTTCTATGGTATCTAAATCTGAAATGTTAGGTTGTGCAAAAAAGACGGTTTCTATTATATCAATAATAACAATTTTAATAATAATAATTTTAATCTTTATATGGATTAAATTAAGCAAGAATATAAGTAATATAATGAATAAAATTATAAAATTATTAGGTAATATAGGAAATGGAAATTTAAATATTGAAATTGAAAAAGAACTTTTAGATAGAGAAGATGAAATTGGAATGATTTGTAACAGTATAAGTAAAACGAAAGACTCAATTAAAGGGGTAATTGAGCAGTTAAATGAAAGTGTGGAAAAAGTTGAGGATGGAATTATTAAATTAAATGATGTTTCATCAACAGTAAATAATTCATCAAGTAGAGTATTGTTATCAGTACAAAATGTTGCAGAAGGGTCTAGTACACAAGCAAGTAGTTTAATGGATATTAATAATGTATTAAATGATTTTAATGAAAAGATTAAGAATATAGTTCTCAATATTGATAATTTAAATATTAGTGCAAAAGATGTTAAATCAGATAATATTGATAATAAGATAATAATGGATGGGATAGTGTCTAGTTCAGATGAGGTTTCTTCAAAGGTTAAGGAATTTAATAATAAGATAGGAACTTTAGGAAAGAGTATAACTAAGATTGGTGAAATTATAGGCGTTATAAATGGAATGTCTGAGCAAACTAATCTTTTAGCATTAAATGCATCAATTGAAGCAGCACGTGCAGGGGAGGCAGGAAAAGGATTTGCAGTTGTTGCAGATGAAGTTAAAAATTTAGCAGAACAAAGTAGACAAGCGGCGAAAGAAATAGAAGATATTATTAATGAAAATATTAAGCTTATGGATACTATTTCAATAGAATCAAATGGTGTTAATAAAACTATAGAAAAGCAAGTTATAGAGATGAAAAAAGGTGTAAATATATTTTCTAAAGTTAATCAAAGTTTAGATATTATAATTCCACAAATAGAATTAATAGATACTGATATTAATCATATACAAATAAAAAGTGGTAAGATATTTGAAAAAGTAGAGGAAATATCATCAGTTTCAGAAGAAGTATCTGCTTCATCACAAGAAATAGTGTCTCTAGCAAGCGAGCTAGAAAATGTAACAGGAGATATATATAGTTTATCAAATAATCTTAATGAAGTTTCACATGAAGTTACAGAAGGACTTCAAAAATTTGATATATAGATGTTGTGTAGTAGCTTATTTTATGTGAAAAAATGGGACAGTAGATAATTTTGGTTTTTTACACAAAATTATCTACTGTCCCACTGTCCTATAAAATTAGCTACTATCTATATTATTATATTACTTTACTTTGTAATGATAGATTATTTATCATTAGTGATATTTCAATCTAGTAATAAGCAAGTGTTATTGTTCCATCGACCTCTATACAAATATTTAAATTCTTCATTTAAATTTACCTCTATGGTTATAATACTATTTAAAGGTTAAAATAACAATTAAGTTTAGATTAAGGCACATGAAATAAAATAATAGATCAAAGAGGAGTTGTATATTTTGTGTCAGACAAGGAAGTAAACTTACTTAATAACAGCTATTAGCTAAATTTACTGACGCAGTATCACACAAAATAGACTAGAATACTGGTATATTATTTTTTGAATGTGCCTAAATATAATTAAATTTTATTGAGGGTGATAAAAGTGATTAAAAGAATTGGTTATGCTTGTATAAATAATAATTTAAAGCCAAGAAATTTTCAGCAATGTAGGCTTAATTCTGTATACAAATATGGAATAGATTATTTAAGAGATAAGATAGTTAATAATTTGGAGTTAATTAAAGATATATTAAGGTGGAATATTGATAATGGAATATTTATGTATAGAGTTACTAGCAATCTATTACCTTTAGTAGAGCATCCTGATATATTAAAAGATTTTGAGTGGAGATGGAAACAAGATAAAGAATTATTAAATATAATGTATGAAATAAAGAATATCGTACAAAAAAATGATATTAGACTTTCGATGCATCCAGATCAATTTACAGTCCTAAACAGTACTAAAACAAGTGTTGTTGAAAACAGTATAAATTATTTAAATCATCATTATGAAATATTAAATCTTCTTGGTGGGAATGATATTATTATCCATACTGGGGGAGTTTATGGAGATAAAACTAGTGCTATTGATAGATTTATAGAGGTATACAAGGAGTTATCAAAAGGCATTAAAGAGATGTTAAGGTTAGAAAATGATGATGTTTCATTTAATATAGATGATGTATTATTTATAAGTAAAAAGACTTCTATCCCAATAGTTTTAGATGTGCATCATCATCGTTGTAATAAAAAAAGAGAGATAACAAATGATGATATAAAGATTATAAAAGATACATGGAAGAATACAGGAATTATTCCTAAGATGCATATTAGTAGCGGGAAAACAGGTTTTTATGATAAAAGTCATGGTGATTATATATTAGAAGAAGATATTAAATCATTTATTTCATTAATTCAAGATATTGAGATTGATTTAATGGTAGAGGCTAAGGAAAAAGATAATGCTGCTTTAAGATTAATAAACTATTTATAGGAGGAAGATATTTATGATAGATAAAAATAAGCCAACTATATTATTAAGTAGATGTTTAGAGGAAGCTTGTCGCTATGATGGTACTGCGAAAAAGAATACATTTATAGATAGGTTAAAACCTTATGTAAATATAATTACAGTATGTCCAGAAATGGATATTGGTTTGCCAACTCCTAGAGAAGCTTTAAGATTAATTGAAAGTGATTATGGATATTCATTAGTTTTTTCTAAAACAGGAAGTGATTTAACAGAAAAAATGAATAAATTTTCAGATGAATTTATTGATAAATTATTATCATTGAAAATTGATGGTGCTATATTAAAGAGTAAATCACCTTCATGTGGAATAAATGATGTTAAAATTTATAAGAGTTTTGGTAAGTCAGCTAAAATTTCTAAAAAAACTAATGGGATTTTTGCAGAAAAGCTAATTAATAGAGTTAATAGTATACCAATAGAGGATGATGGAAGATTAACTAATTTTAACATAAGAGAACATTTCTTAACTAGATTATTTGCTATGTTTAATTTTAAACAAGTTGAAGAATGTAAATCTATCAATGAACTTATAAAATTTCAAAGTGAGTATAAATATTTATTAATGGCCTATAGTCCCTTAAAACAAAAGCAATTAGGAAGGATAGTTTCAAATACTGATAAAGAAAATATAGAAAAATCGCTGACAGAATATAAGGAACTTTTATCAAAGGCATTATCTGTATCTCCAAGTACAATGAGAAATATAAATATGTTATTACATCTTTTTGGATATTTTTCTAAGGATTTAACTACAAAAGAAAAAGCATTTTTTTTAGATAATTTAGAAAGATATAGACAGAAAAAGGTACCATTTTCTTTGCCTTTGACAATAATAAATTCTTGGGTTATAAGATTTGATAATAAGTATCTTTTAAGTCAAAAGATATTTCAAGCATTTCCTATAGAATTAGTTGAAGTAACTGATTCTGGAAAAGGAATATAAATTTATATACAAATTATATACAAAGATAAAAATCTAGTAACTTAATTAGAACATATATATTAAAAATAAAGGAGATGATTCATTATAAAAAAGCATAATAATATTTTAATTTATATTAATAGGATTTTTTTTATGGCATTAGGTGCACTTTTAGCATCAGTAGGACTTGAAATATTTTTAATACCTAATAATATAATTGATGGTGGAATGACAGGAATATCGATAATGGCAAGTTATTTAACAAAAGCTGAATTGGGAATATTTATATTTATATTTAATTTACCTTTTGTTATTATAGGTTATAAACAAATAGGAAAGACATTTGCCTTATCAACTATATTTTCAGTAATATGTTTATCAATTTGTGTAAGTTTATTTCACTCTGTTCCAAGTATAACACAAGATATATTACTTGCTACTATATTTGGTGGTATAACACTTGGTGTAGGGGTTGGATTAATTATAAGAAATGGTGGTTCGCTAGATGGAACTGAAATTGTAGCGATAATATTAGATAAAAAAAGTGCATTTTCTATTGGTGAAATAGTTATGTTCTTTAATCTATTTATATTAGGAAGTTCTGCTTTTATATTTGGATGGGATAGAGCAATGTATTCTTTAATAGCTTATTTTATAGCCTTTAAAACAATAGATATTACTGTTCAAGGTCTTGATGAATCAAAAGCAGTAATTGTTGTTTCTGAAAAAAGCAAAGATATTTCTGAAGCTATAATGGCAAGGCTAGGAAGAGGAGTTACCTTTTTTGATGGAAAAGGTGCTTATAGTGGTAATAAAACAAATGTAATATATGTTGTTTTATCAAGACTTGAAATAGCAAAATTAAAAAATATTGTACACGGTTTTGATGAAGATGCCTTAATTACAATCACAAGTGTTGAAGGCACAGGAAAAAGATATGGAAAGAAAGCTATACATTAGAGATAATTTTAAATTTGGCATGGAGAAGTTGCATACAAAAATAAAGTTGTTATAAAAGCATTTATTTTTGTAACTTTTTATATTTATTAACTATTTAATAGTAAATTAGCTAATAATAGATTAAGAGAATAATAAAGCTGTTTTTTCAAGAAAGAATTAAACATAAGATGGTTATATAGTAATAAAGAAGCTAATGATATTAAAGGGAACATTGGCTTGTGTTATAATTGTCTTAAAATATAGCGAAATTTTAAGAGGGGAAGTGAGATGGTGAGGAAAAGGTTTAATACAACAGGGGTGTGTATCCCTAGAAAGCATTACATGGTAGATATATCAAAGAAGATAGATGAAATAGAAAAACTTGTAGAGGAAGAATTTTATTTTGTTATAAATAGGCCAAGACAGTTTGGAAAAACAACAACATTGAATGAATTATATAAGAGATTAAATAGTAAATACAGCGTAATAAGAATGGATTTTGAACTTATAGGAGAAGATTTTGCAAGTGAAGAGAGATTTTGTGAAACTTTTGTAGATTATATGTCTAGATTCACTAATATAGATATAAGAAAAGCATCAACATTAACGGAGCTTTCAAATAGAATAATGGATTTGACAAAAGACAATGAAATTATACTTATTATAGATGAAGTTGATAAAAATTCTAGTAATAAATTATTTTTAAGTTTTCTTGGTATGCTTAGATCTTTATATTTAAGTAGAGAGCAGGATCTTGCTACAACTTTTAAATCAGTTATATTAGCAGGTGTGTATGATATTAAAAACTTAAAGTTAAAGGTTAGAGATAATTCTGAAATAAGATATAATTCACCGTGGAATATAGCAGTTAATTTTAATATAGACATGAGTTTTAGTGAGATAGAAATAGGAACTATGTTAAGAGAATATGCTGATGAAAATGCATTAACATTAAATATAGAACTTCTTAGCAAGGAGATATATAAATTTACATCAGGATATCCATTTTTAGTATCAAGAATATGCCAAATAGTAGATGAGATTTTATTAGCAGAAGATAAAAGGGAATGGACACCATTTGATATACAAAGAGCAGTAAAATTATTATTAGAAGATAAAAATACATTATTTGATGATTTAATTAAAAATCTTGAAAATAATTCGAATTTATATGAGTACTTGTATAATATTTTAGTTAGTGGTTTACAAATAACATACAATATAAACAATCCCACTATAGATTTAGGGCATATGTTTGGATATTTAATAAAAGATGAAAATAACAATACTATTGTATCAAATCAGATTCTTAAAGAAGTTATTTACAATTATATGATATCAAAAACAGATACTAGAACAATGTCTAGATATAATTTTAAAGATAATTTTATAAATGAAGATAATACGCTTGATATGGAGAATGTATTATTAAGATTTCAACAATTTATGAAAGAAAATTATAGTTCTAAAGATAAGGAGTTTTTAGAAAGGCAAGGCGTTCTTTTATTTTTATCATTTATAAAACCAATAATTAATGGAGTAGGCTTTGATTATAAAGAAGTTCAGATTTCTGAGGAAAGAAGATTAGATATTGTTATTCAATATAATAAATGTAAGTATATTATAGAAACAAAAATTTGGCATGGAGAAGTTGCACATAAAAAAGGTTTAAATCAATTAAAAAATTATCTTGAAATAGAAGGTTTAAATAAAGGATATTTATTGATATTTAACTTTAATGAAAATAAAAAATACACTCATAGTGAATATTGTTTAGATGATAAAACTATATTTGAAGTTATTGTTTAGCCACATTCAAAAAAATAATAGCCCAGTATCTGCATTAAAAGAAATAGTAGTTTCACGATTAAAAGTGAAGCTACTATTTTTTTTGATGTATAGACCAGGAAATTATAGAATTTTTGAAGACTTAAAGAGTGATAAAATCTAAGGTGAAGGATATATTTTTGAATTGACAATGGACAATGGACAATTGACAATGTAGGATGAAATCACTCTGTGATTTCTAAAAAAATATATATTAAATAAAGCCCGTGGTTTTCAACTGCAATTGTCAACTGTCAATTGAAACATGCTTTTTGTTGGTTAAAATTATTTTATATGAAAAATGAACCATTTATAGACTTGAAGGCTCTTATATATAGATGCATCTTAAAAGGGATTATTTAGGAAAGGAGATATTACCAGTGAATGAAGCAAAGATTGTTAAAAAAATCCAGGCTGGTGACATGAATGCTTTGGGGGAAATATTTGAAATATATAAAGATCAGGCATTTAAATACTCATATCTTATTACAGGTAATAAATTTACAAGTGAGGATATTGTGCAAGAGACATTTATAAAATGTTATTTAAGTGCAAAGAGTTTAAGAAATGTAGATCAGTTTAAATCGTGGTTCTTTAAAATACTTACAAGAATTGCATGGAAACATGCAGGTAAGGATAAAAAAGCATTACCATTAGAAAATATTTTTGAAAAAGCTGACAATAACAGCATTGAAAAATCAATAAATATGTATATAAAAGATCAGGAGGCAGAAACACTTCATGCTGAAATTGAGCATTTAGATTTAAAACAAAGAACCGTTATAGTACTTTTTTATTTTAATGAATTGTCTGTAAAAGAAATTGCAAAAGTTATGGGGTGTTTTGAAGGTACAGTAAAATCAAGACTTCATAGTGCAAGAAAAAAATTAAAGGCAAGTCTATTAAATAATGAAGATACTAGATATGAAAAGATAAAGGGGTGTGAATCTTAATGAGAAGAAAATTTAATGAGGATATAGATAGAAAAATTACTGAATGTTTAAATAATAAAGCAGAAGAGATTTCAACTCCAGAAAATATGTTTTTTAAAATTAGAGGTGAAATTTTAAAAGAGAAAAAGGGAGGATTTTTAGATATGAAATTTAGATTTTTAAAGGGTAAAACAATAATAGTAGCAGGACTTTTATGTATAGCAACAACAGTAAGTTGTGTTGCAGCAACAAATGGTAGACATTGGATTTCAAGTACTTCTAGAGCTACTGAAATTAAGAACTTTCCTACAGAGGATAAGGTAAAAGATACAGTAGGATTTTCACCTAAATATGTAGATTCATTTGAAAATGGGTTTAAATTTGAGTCATTTAATGTTTGTAATGAAGCAGAAACGGATGATAATGGAAATGAAGTTAGAAAACTAAAATCAGCAGAGTTTGATTATAAAAAAGCAGGAGCTCAAAAAGGTCAAAGTTTATCTATGAACGCTCAAGCTATAGATGAAAAAGAGTTTGATCAGAATATAGAAATGTTTAAAGATAACATGACAGAATATAAAGGTGTTAAAATATATTACCATAGTATGCATAATAAATTTGTTCCAGAAGGTTATGTAAAGGCAGAAGAAGAGATAAAATTAATGGAAGAAGGAAAGTTAAATATAGGCTATGGTAGTGATGAAATTCGTGAGTCTGATAGTCAATCTGTTTATTGGTATCAAAATGGTATTCAATATTCAATTTTTAATATGGAATATAATGATGTTGATAAAGATCAAATGATAAAAATGGCTCAAAATGTTATAGATAAATAAATTTTAAAAAATAGACTAGCATACTGACTTGTTATTTATTTTAATGTGCCTAATTAAATATTGAGTTGATATTGTAGTATGTACTAGAATATCAACTCTATTTAAAAATATAGTTAAATAAAGATAATAATACAAAAATGATTGTCTTTAACTTATATGACATTTAGACAATCATTTTTACTATTTAGTATTGATATAATTACCACTTATTTCATTTATATTATCTACTACAATAATTGTTTGATCTTCATCATCTTTGAAATTATATCTCATAGAAACACATCCAGATTTTTTTGTACTCTTATAATAATTGTTATAAGTCTTTAAATTGTAATTATTTTCCATTTTATATACGCCTCCAACCTTGATTGATAATATTAATATTCATATTCATTCTTTCAACATTTCCTTCAAAAATATAAGCATTGGATTCATTCAGTGTTTCAATTATTCCTGAATAAACAGAAAAATCACCATTATTATCAGCACAGTTTTCAGCTACAAATGGAGTATTTAGCATAAAATCATTTTCATATGTTTTATATAAATCCCAAATTTTTTTTTCAAATGCATCATCACAATAGGTTACAGGAAGTTTAATATCTTCTTTTGCTTCTTTTCGTGTAATCATATAGTTATGAGAAGGCAATCTTTCAGTAAGAATATTTACAATTTCATTTATTTTATATTCATCTTTATAATCCATATGTATTAATAAAAGTTTTTTTGCTATAGAACGTATAAGTGCATGAGTTCTATACACGCTTCCAGCAGCAAGAGGATGAACATATTGAGTTAATTTCATAAACATATTCATTAAGGATTCATCTGTTTTAATACCAACTATATCTTTTGCTAAAGATATAAATGAGTAGACATCTTCAACATTAATAGGGAGTTGATTCTGTAAATCATTATCCTTAGTATTAAAAGGCGTGATTATATTAGGATCAACTGGACTTAATTCAGACATTTTTCCCATAACTATTTCTGAAGCACCAAGACATATAAGTGTTCCTGAACTGTATGCTTTATAAGGGACAATAACTGAAAAGTTATCAGTAAACTCATAAATAAGTTCTACTAACCTTAAAGCTGTTAGAACATCACCACCTTTTGTATATAAAATTAAATCAATTTTATCATTTTTATCAATATTTTTTAATTGATTATAAAATATTGGAATAATATCAGGTGCAATTCTTATACTTACATTTTTTCTATCACCACAAATGTAGCAAATTACTTTTGAGTTTCTTATCTCTGAAATCTCTTTTATAAGAGATTTTCTATTATTATCCATACGTTCACCACTTTCTTTTTATGTTCTCTTTTGAAATACTTAATTAGTTTATACAAAAAAAAATAAATTATATATGTTCTAATGTGATTTATTTATAAAGTACTTAGTTTTAATTTAAGTATAAATTTTTAACATAATATAACATAAAATTTTAAAGTATATATTTTTCTTCTTAGAACAAAATAATTGAGTAATTTAAAATTGATTTTTTTTTAGAGGAGGAATTACAATGAAAGTAAATACAAATTTAAACAATTCAGTATCAAAAATGCACTTATCACCAATAAGTTCAAATATTTCCTTTGGAGGAACAACTGTATCTTATGGTATTAGAGGAGAAGGTGGAAGTTCAATTAATGCCTTTAATAATCAAACTTTAGCTTCTGGTAATTGGGGAAATAATTGTGGTAATTGGGGAAATGGTCAATTAACAAATCAATGGCAACAATCACAAGAAATGTATCCTACTATTTCTGCTTCAAACTATAATCAATCTAATAGTGGAATGTATCATCATGGTAATCAATATGGAAATCAATTTTCTAATCAAAATTGTCAGTTAAACTATGTAAGAAGATTTACTCAAGGTCAATCATTACAACCTACTGTAGATATATCAGAAACATCAAATGATATAGTAATATCAGCATATGTATCAAATGGAATTATGGATGATATTTCATTAAATGTTTCAGAAGATTCTGTTACTATTTCAGGTTCAGTATGGAATGGAAATGATGGAATTGCTTTAAGAAGAATAATTCCACTTTCAACAACTGTAAGAGCTGAAGCTTGCGATGCTTCATTACAAAGTGGTATGCTTGAAATAAGATTACCAAAAACAGAAAAAATGAATAGAACTAGACCTACATTATCAAATGATTCGTCTAATATTAAATAATTAATAAAGTAAAAATATTATATAGTAAATATAAAAATAGTAGTGCTCTAATTAAATTTAGGTACTACTATTTTCATGTTTATAAATATATTATTCAAAATAAAGAAAATATTGACATATATATATCACAGTGATATATTATATATATCATAGTGATATATATAATAGAGGTGAAGTTAAATTGGCAAAGGTAAATAAAACTAGATATGCTCTTTTAGGAGTACTAAGTCTAATGTCAGGTTCAGGTTATGATATAAAAAAGTTTTGTGATTATTCTATAGGTCATTTTTGGAATGAAAATTATGGACATATATATCCTGTACTTAAAAAAATGGAAGAAGAATTTTTAATAACAAAAAAGGTTGAACAAACAGAAGGAAGACCATCAAAAAATATATATTCTATTACTGAAAAAGGTAGAGAAGAATTAGAAAAATGGATCACTCTTCCGGTAGAGCAAGAACCTATTAGATCAGAACTTTTGTTAAAAATATTTTTATCAAAAGATATACCAGTAAAAAATGTTATTGAAAAGATTCAAAAGTTAAAGGAAGATTCAGAAGAAAATCTTAAAAAATATTCAGAAGTTGAGAATTTGATTAAGGGTAAAAATGATATAGATAAAAAGAATTTAATATTATGGCTTAGTACCATTAATTTTGGAAAGCATGATGAGGAAGCAAAAATAAAATGGTGTGAAGAAACATTAAATGCTTTAGAAGAAATAAAAGATTTATAAAGTATTACACTATGTTTTAAGTGAATGTTTATACTACAATATTAACACTATTTTAAAACATAGCTAATAATAAAAGGGAGAGATTTGAAATGAAGGTTTTAGCTATAAATGGAAGTCCGAGAGGGGAAAAAGGGAATACACAGGTTCTTTTAAAGTCTTTTCTTAATGGATGTGAAGAAGCCGGTGCAGAAACAGAAATAGTATATCTTAAAGATAAAAATATAAAACATTGTAGTGGATGTTTTACTTGTTGGACAAAAACTCCAGGAAGGTGTATTCATAAAGATGATATGGAGGAATTACTTAACAAAATATCTGAAGCAGATATAATAGTTTATGCTACTCCTTTATATTATTATACTGTTACTGGGCTTATGAAGGATTTTATGGATAGAATGCTTCCGTTAAATAATAAAGAAATTGTCAAAGTTGATGAAGGGTACTCTCATCCAAGGAGATTTAAAAGAAAAACTTCTCTTAAGACTGTACTAATTTCAAATTCAGGATTTCCTGGTGCTTATAATTTTTCAGGATTATTAGAAACTTTTAAAGTGCTAACAAAAGGGAATCTGGCAGGCACTATTTTATGTTCACAAGGTGGAGTTCTTAATAGTGTTAATACTAATGATATATTAAGAAAAATGTATAGTCCATTTTTTGAAGCATTAAAAAGTGCTGGAAAAGAAGTAATAAATGATGGGTATATAAAATCTGAAACTCAAGAAATACTTGATAAAAATATTATTGATCCAGATGTTTATGTAAAAGCTGCAAATGAACATGCAAAATATTAGGGGGAAAAAGTAATGGAAAAATCAATTGGTAATTTAAATAAAAATAATTCAGTATTAAAAAATATATTAAATAAAGAGTTTGTTGTAAGTGCAATTATTCCTATTATAATATTTTCAATTTTTGATAAATTACAGATGACTTTTACTGGAATAATATTATCTGGAGTTTGGAGTATAGGAGTAGTTGTAATAAATTTTATTAAAGAACATAGAATTAATGCACTTGCATCGATGAGTGCTATCTTCTCTGGAATTGGACTTGTAGGTACAATTGTTTCTAAAAATCCAAATTTTTATTTAATATCTCCAATAATACAAGATATCTTATATGCTTTAATTTTTTTCGGATCATTATTATTTAAAAGATCATTAATTCAAGTAATAGTAGAGCAAAGTTATTTAAAAAATGTTTCTGAAGAATTTAAGAAGCAACCAGAGTATAAATCAGTTTGGAGAATACTTACTGTAGCATGGGGATTTTTAAATATAAGTCAAGCTGTTTTAAGAACTATATTGTTATACTCTGTATCTATGAGTTCATATTATGCAATAAGTACTTTATATAGCAATATTTCTTCTCCATTACTTATAGCATTTTCAATTTTGTTACCTAAATGGTATTGGAAAAATAAACATGTATATTAAAAGGATATGATGTTATATTTTATAAATATAATAAAAGTTCTAACTACTATGAAATCGTGATTATGACTTTTATTATTTTTAAAACATAGACAAATCTTATAATTAATGATTTTTTAATAAATAAGTATATTTATTATCTAAATATTTTAATATATAATAATATACAAATATTAAGTGAGGTGATAGGGATGAAAAAAAAGGTAATATTAAGTGTTTTATTTATGTTAATTATTACAATTATTTTATTTATACTTAAAACCTCTGTAGGATTGCATAAGGATGTTAAAAATGTTAGGATTCCTACTAAAGAAAGTAGACATTTGGGTGAAATGAGTACTTATAAATGGATTACAGTTAAAAAATTATCTAAAAAGTATGACATAAGTGAAGAAGAAATTTTTAAGACTTTTGAAATTGTTCCAGAACCAGGAGATGAAAATATACCTATTAAAAATTTATCTCAAAAATATAATATATCACTTGAAACAATGAAAAATAATTTATCTAAGATTATAGGACCATATGAAAATAAAAAAGGGAAAAAAGTATGAATCAAGTTATAATAGAATATTTAAGGATATATAATGTTTGGCTTTTGGGTGTTTTACTTTTGATTCAGTGTATAGGAATCCCAACAGGAGGAACTTTGTTAGTAATTGCTTCTGGAGCTTTTGCTTATGCTGGTGAGTTTAATATATTTATTCTTTTTATAGAAGTTTGGATTTTTTTATGTATTGGTGATGTAATAGCTTATATGTTATGGAATTTGATAGGACATAAGATATTAAATAAGTATCCTAAGCTTAGAATTTATGTTAAACCTAAAATATTAAAAGGACATAAATATTTAGAAAAGCATGGTAAGGGAGCAGTTTTTTATACTAGATTTTTAATATCACCAATGGGGCCGTTTATAAATGCAGCAGCAGGCATTACAGAATATAAATTATCTCACTTTGCTGTTTTTGCAGCTTTAGGAGAACTATTTTGGGCTTGCATGTATTTGGGATTAGGATATTGGTTTGGAGATTCATGGGAAAATATAATTCCAATAATAACTCAAATAAGTAGAATTTTTGTTTATATAATTATATTAATAATTATTTTATACTTTTTTATAAAAATACTTAAAGAAAAATAAAAATAAGTCAAGTTTTATAAATAAAAAAATTAGTAGCTTCCAAATTGCGTGTGGGGCTACTATTTTTTTGATATTTTATCTATAAGTAACACTACGAATTTTAATAGTGTTAATAAAATAAATAATAATATTAAAAAATTCTAAGGAGATATTATGTTATAATTTCTAGTGGAAATAATATCTTTATAAGATTTTATTAATGAATAAACTTTATTGGAACTTATATAAACTAAAGAATAGAATACGGAAGGGGATATAAATTTAAGTATGACTAAAACTGAAAAAAATAATATAAGCCGAAATAACTGGATAATTCTTGCGATAGTAGTTATGTCACCATTTATGGCATGTCTTGATAGTAGCATAATAAATGTAGCATTACCTGTTATGGCAAAGGATCTTTCAACAACTATGGCTGGTATACAACAAATAGTTACAACATATCTTATAGTAATTTCTGCAACTATACTTATATTTGGAAGATTAGGAGATATAAAAGGAAAAACAAGTGTATTTAAATACGGATTTATAATATTTGTTTTAGGTTCTTTATTGTGTGGAATATCAACTACACTTAATTTCTTAACATTTTCAAGAATAGTTCAAGGAATAGGTGCAGCTATGACTATGTCAACAAGTCAAGGAATTATAACACATACATTTCCAAAGAATGAAAGAGGAAGAGCACTTGGAATCTCTGGAACTTTCGTAGCACTTGGAACTTTACTTGGACCACCTTTAGGGGGATTAATAATATCAATAGTAAGCTGGGAGTACATATTTTTAATAAACGTTCCAATAGGAACACTAGCATTTATAGCAGCTATGAAATATTTACCTAAGGATAAAATAAATTTAAATACAAAGCAAACTTTAGATTATAAGGGAGCTATACTTTTTCTTATATGTATAGTTTCATTATTTCAAGGACTACTTACAGGGCAAAAGATTGGTTACAATCATATAACAGTAATTTTATCATTTATAATAGCTCTAGTTAGTTTTATTATATTTATTGTATTGGAATTAAAAATAGAAGATCCACTTGTAGATTTATCAATATTTAAAAATAGAGTTTTTTCTATTAATGTATTTTGTGCATTTTTATCATTTGTAGGAATCAGTTGTATAAATATAATACAACCTTTTTACCTTCAAGATGTATTGGAATTATCACCAGGTACAACTGGATTTATCATGATGGGTTATCCTATAGTTTTAACTGTTATAGCCCCATTAAGTGGATATTTAGCAGATAAAATAGGAAGTAAAATACTTACTTTAACAGGTCTTATGATAAGTGCGATAGGTTTATTTACTATGACAATTTTAAATGAACATTCATCATTTTTAATAATAATAATTTCTCTATCTATAGTAGCTTTAGGTAATGGGATTTTCCAATCACCTAATAATACTTTAGTTATGTCTTCAGTTGAAAAAAGTAAGCTTGGAATAGCTGGAGGATTAAATGCTCTTATTAGAAATTTAGGATTTGTTTTTGGAGTTTCATTTTCAACTACTGTATTGTATAACAGAATGAGTTATAAAATAGGGTATAGAGTATTAGGTTATGTAGAAGGTAGAGGAGATATATTTATATATGGTATGAAATGGGTATATGCTCTTGCTGCAATAGGATGTATTATAGGATTTATTATATCTTTAATTGATAAATTAGAGGTAAGAAATATTAAAAAGAACAACGAACCTAAAATTACTGAACAATCTATATAGGAAAGAATATGTGATTATGTATAATAGTTTGTTAATATAATAAGACTATGATAATATATAAGCCTAACACTAACGAATGGAGGAAATGAATTAATGGTTAATTTACCAAATTGTCCAAAATGTAATTCAGAATATACTTACGAAGACGGAAATCTTTTTATCTGCCCAGAATGTGCTCATGAATGGAATTTAGAATCACAAAATGCAGGTAATGATGATGAACTTGTTGTAAAAGATTCAAATGGAAACATTTTAAATGATGGTGATTCTGTAACAGTAATCAAAGATCTTAAAGTAAAAGGATGTTCATCACCTATTAAAAAAGGTACAAAAGTAAAGAATATACGTTTAGTTGATGGAGATCATAATATTGATTGTAAAATTGATGGTTTTGGTGCTATGCAACTAAAATCTGAATTTGTTAAAAAAGCATAAATTAAAAGCTCATGCCTAAAATTATTAAGGTATGAGTTTTTTTAGTATGTCACTTTTAAATGAAAATTTCCATTCTGTATACTCTTCTATAGGAATTTTGTATTATTTATTTTGTATATTATTTTATTTCATATGCATAAAGATATAATTTTCTATAAAAATTATATAAAACATTATAAATGTAATAACTTAATTAGAACAGATGTATTAAGTAAAATGAAAATAGTTTATAATAATACTAAAATGCTATGTTTTAAGTGTATTTTAATATTATAGAAAATAAATTTTAATTTCATTTAGTCGTATACTATAATATTAAGATTGGTTTAAAGTATAGCCTATAAAAAATAGTGTGGATGGAGGTTTTATTCTATGAAAAAGAGGTTTAATACCACTGGGGTTTGTGTACCTAGAAAACACTATATGGTAGATATTACAAATAAACTTAAAGAAATAAGAGAACTTATAGATAATGAATTCTATTTTACTATAAATAAACCTAGACAATATGGAAAAACAACAACTTTAAGTGAACTAAAAAAATTATTAAGTGATGAATATTTAATAATAAGTATTAGCTTTGAAGGTATTGGTGATAGTGTATTTGAAACAGAAGAATATTTTTCAAAGACTTTTATTGAACTATTAAGTGAAAATATAGAATTTATAGATGAAGATGAAAGTAAAAGATTAGATTTTTTAGGCAATAATACAAAAAGCATAAAGGATTTATCTAAGGTAATAACTAGATTTGTTAGAGATTCAAAAAAAGAAGTTGTTTTATTTATTGATGAAGTTGATAAAAGTTCTAATAATCAATTATTTTTAAGTTTTATAGGAATGCTTAGAAATAAATATTTAGATAGGGAAATGGAAAGAGATTATACATTTAAATCTGTTATATTAACAGGACTTCATGATGTGAAATCATTAAAGTTAAAATTGCGTCCAGAAGATGAAGCAAAATATAATTCACCTTGGAATATAGCTGTGGATTTTAATGTAGATATGAGTTTTTCACCAAAAGAAATTTCTACAATGATAGAGCAGTATAGTAGAGAAAATAATATAGATATGGACAAAAAATCTATAAGTCAAGAAATTTATTTTTTTACAGAAGGATATCCTTTTTTAGTAAGTAGACTTTGCCAGATTATAGATGAAAAGATTAAAAAGGATATAAAAGAAGCATGGAGTAAAGAGGATATTAAAAAAGCTGTTAAGATGATTTTAGAAGAAAAAAATACTTTGTTTGATACTCTTATTAAAAATTTAGAGAATAACAAAGAATTATATAGTTATATAGAAGATATTATTATTAGAGGTATTGAAAAAGGATTTAATAATGATAATCCTCTTATAGAAATTGGAATAACCTATGGTTACTTTAAAAATAGAGATGGAAAAGTAGCTATGTCTAATAAAATATTTGGTGAAAGAATATATAATTACATGGTTTCAAAACTAGAAAACACTTATAGTAAAATGGATGGATATAATTTTAAAGGTGAATTTATAGAACCAAATGGAGAACTTAATATAGAAAAAATTCTTAAAAGATTTCAGCAGTTTATGAAAGAACAATATTCATCTAAAGATCAACAATTTATAGAACATCATGGAAGACTATTATTTTTAGCGTTTATAAAACCTATAATCAATGGAACAGGATTTGATTTTAAGGAAGTACAAGTTTCAGAAGAAAAAAGATTAGATGTAGTAATAACATATAATAATTTTAAATATATAATTGAAATGAAAATATGGAGAGGACAAAAGTATCATGAAGATGGGCTTAATCAACTTTGTAACTATTTAGATATTCATGGATTAGACAAAGGATACTTGGTTATATTTAATTTTAATAAAAACAAAGAATTTAAGGAAGATAGATTAAATATTCAAAATAAAGATATATTTGAAGTTTATGTTTAAAATATAGATTAAAAGCTGTTATAAGACTAAATGAATTAGTTTTATAACAGCTATTTTAAAAAATTATCTATTGAAGCGTGATGTAGATAATTTTATTTTTAGAGTAAAATAATTAAGTATATAAGTTCCAATAAAGTTTGTTCATTAATATAAATCTTAGAATATTTATAAATATTATGACTCACCAGTATAGTAAGGAAATTATATAGAAAATTTATGATATATATGCTTCTAACTAGATATTATTAATTAAAGATATAATTTTCTATAAAAATTATATAAAAGATTATAAATGTATTAACCTAATTAGAACATATATATTAAATTTTTTTAGTAGATCTTTTAGCTTTTAATCCTGCTACAGCAAAAATAATTAATGTCCAACAACTAATAAAAGAATATCGAGGTTGAACTTCAGAAATCAAATAGAATGAAGTAAATCCTAATGAAAGTATTAAAAATAAATTTAATTCAGTTAATAAAGTTTTATTTTTTCTTAGACCAATAATACCAAAGTAAAGTAGAAATATATAAAATAGGGTTATTAAGGTTAAGAAGGTAAATTCAAAATATCGTAATACTCTAATTCCTAGTGTTTGGTCACTACTTATTACTGTAAATTGAAAAGCACCAAAATCACTAACACCAACCTCACCTGACAGTTTTCCAATATACAAAGCTGCTACGTTTTTTATAGGTGAATGTAGCAATCTTTGTTCAATTAGTTTTATACTTTCTTTTTTTATCTTGTCATTGTCATAATTATATTTGATTGGAATATTAGAATCTTCTTCATTCCAAAATCCAAAGGAATTTAAATTCGTACCTTTTAAAACACTAGTTAAAACTGTTTCTTTAGGTTTCCATAAATGTGATTCTGTTATTTTGTTATTAAGAAGTACAGAACTTATAATATACATGGGTAATATAAACATAATAACAGTAATTAAAATTGGTTTTATAGAACTTTTAAATCCTTTATAAATAAGTAAATACATTAAGTATGCTATTAAGAAAATAATTCCTACCATTCTAAATAGGTTTCCAAATGAAAGAGCTAGTCCACTAAAAATAATCCATCTACATTTAGTTGTATTTTTTATATATTTTATAAAAAAATATATACTAAGCAAGTAGAATGGTATTGCTATGTTTTCTGACAATGCTTGAGAGTTATACATTATAAATGGTGGAAATAACGAAAAAAGCATTGATGATACAATTGCACTTTTATAACCAAATAATTCTTTTACAATACAATACATAATAAAAACTGATACAGTTGAAAAAAGTACATTAAAAAGTTTAATTAAAAAAATTGGATTATCATTAAAATTAAAAAATAAAGAATAATATAATACTGGAATAGTATCATGAGTAAATCTAGCGAAATAATTAAATCCATGAAAACAACTAAAATTTCCATTAAAAACATCTTTACTAGAGTTATACATAATTGCAAAATCAGAAACAGGTATAGTTTTAGTTAAGCTTATCCACAAAATTCTAATTATAAAACTAATAAGCAATATAAAAATTATTAAATTTTTAGTATCTAGTAGTTTTTGTAACCAATTTATTATCTTATTTCTTTTATAATAAATTATACTTAGCAGTAATATTATTATTAACATAGAAAAAATATTTGCTACAAGCTTCATACCTTTTGGAATTTCAATATATACAGCAAAATTTATAATAAAATTAACTAATATAGAACTTATAATAGAAAAAATAAATATTCCAATCATAAGCTTTCTTAAAAAATTATTAAACAGGTTCTTTATCATAGGGTTATCTCCTTAAATAGAATATATTTTATTTATCTTTAAATGAAATTTTCCATTCTTTCTACTCTTCTATAAGACTTTTGTATAATTTCTTTTGGATATCCTATATAATCTAAAAGTTTAATTGCATTTCTTGTTTTAGATATGCCTTTTTTTAGCTTATAATCAAACTTTAATCCATTTTTATTATCTACATCTTCACTAAAATAATAGAAATCATAATTTTCTTTAAGAATATCTGAAAGTTCTCTATCATGGGTAGCAACAATACAAATGGCATTTCTTTTATTGATATAATTAAGTATCTCTGCTGAGGAAGATATTCTTTCAGCAGGATTTGTTCCCCTGAATATTTCATCTATTGGACAAAAAACAGGGATTTCTTTTTCTGATCCTTTTATTATTCTTAAGATAGATTCAGCTTCTGCTAAGTAGTAGCTTTTTCCACTAGTAATATCATCCTTTGGACTTATTGATGAGATTATATTTAAGAAACATCCTTTATATTCATGTGCTAAAGCAAAATTAAAAGTCTGTGCTAAAAGTATATTGGTGCTTATCATTCTTAAAAATGTAGACTTACCAGACATGTTTGTCCCAGTCAAAACAATTCCTTTCTTAAAAATTTCAAGTGAGTTTGCAACTGGATTTTTAAGAAGAGGATGTATTCCATCTGTTATTTTTAATGAATTTTCTTTAATAAACTGTGGTGTGCAGCATTTTTCTTTATTATCATTTTGATAAAGCGAGATTGAAATTAAAGCATCAAGTTCTCCAACTAAATAATATAATTCTAATATTTTATTTTTCTTACCAACTAATTTTATACTCATTCTATAAAATACACTTTCTTCTATAAGAAAAGGAATAGAAAACATCTGTAAAAGTCCACCAAAAGAATTAAGTACTTTAAGTAAGTAGGTAGATTTATCTAAAACGCTTAATTCATTTAATAAAGTTTTCATTTTAGTAGTATATAATTTAATTTCATCATTTTTAATAGAGGATAATTTTTTTGATGTATTTATCAAATCTCTTAAATAGATAAGTCCTATAGCATTTATGGTACTTTCTTCTTTATTATGTATATACATATTTATAAATATATCTACTAGTACAGCAATCATTATTTTAGGTTCTTTAAATATAATAGCAGCCAATATTAATAATATAGGTATAATACCTACAATGCCATAAAAAAAGGATTTTAACTTACTTACAGGAATTAAGTCATTTATCATATCTAGTAATCTATTTTTACTATCATAAATCATATTGTAAAAGGTTTTTCTTAAATTTACTGTTAAATCTAAATTTTCTTTAAATAGATCTATTAACTTTCCTCTTTCTTTTAATTTTTCTTCATCCATTATTGGATTTCTAAGCATTTTATATAAAGCAGCTTCCCCTTCTGTTGAATAAGTCCTATCTAATTCATAAAATACTTCATTCATCATCAAATCATCCCAAGTCTGATCATCAATAGTAAAATCATTTTTTTCAGTTAGTTTAAATAATGTGTTTATTTTGTTAATATTTCTTTTCCTATATTTTGTTGAATTAAGATCTTTTTTAATAAAGTCTTTGCTGACATCAAGAAACATAAAATCACTCTTTTCTATTTGGCTATGTTTTAAAACATAACCTTCTATTTTTAATTACGTATAGATTTAATAAGGCACAATTAAAAAATAAAAAGTCCATTTTCTAGCCTAGTTTCATGTGCATAATATAATAACAATCATTCTAGAATTAAATAAAGAAACTTTATTTTAGTAAATATGCTTTTGGTATTATATATCTATTATAATACGATTAACATAAAAAGTATATTTTGGGAAGGAAAAGTTATTGCAAATTAGATCGAATAGGATTGTAAAGATTTCACAAAAGATTATAAATTGTAATAACTTAATTAGAACATATATATTAAGTAAAATGAAAATAGTTTATAATAATACTAAATGCTATGTTTAAAAGACAATTTGAATTTTTACAAAACACCCATTTATGCTTTAGATGAGAGATAGTTTTGAATTGACAATGGATAATGCACGATTGACAATTTAGGATGAAATCACGCTGTGATTTCTAAAAAAATATATATTAAAGAAAGCCGAAGGCTTTCAACCACAATTGTGAATTGTCAACTGTCAATCGTCAATTGAAAAGGGGCTTTTAACTAAAACTGTCCATTATCAACTGTCAATTGTTCATTAAAACGTGGCGCAGCCACTTTTGTTGAAACATAGCTTATAAAAAATAGTGTGGATGGAGGTTTTATGCTATGAAAAAGAGGTTTAATACCACTGGGGTTTGTGTACCTAGAAAACACTATATGGTAGATATTACAAAAAAACTTAAAGAAATAAGAGAACTTATAGATAATGAATTTTATTTTACTATAAATAAACCTAGACAATATGGGAAAACAACAACTTTAAGTGAATTAGAAAAATTATTAAGTGAAGAGTATTTAGTCATAAGTATTAGCTTTGAAGGTATTGGTGATAGTGTATTTGAAGATGAAAAAGATTTTTGTAATAAATTTTTAAAGATAATGGCTAAATCTTTAAAGTTTACTGATAAAAAAGAAAGTGAAAGGCTATTAGAATTAAATGAAAATGTTAATGACCTTGAAAATACATCAGAGGTTATAACTAAATTTATTGAAGATGCATCAAAAGAAGTTGTTTTATTTATTGATGAGGTTGATAAAAGTTCTAATAATCAATTATTTTTAAGTTTTATAGGAATGCTTAGAAATAAATATTTAGATAGGGAAATGGAAAGAGATTATACATTTAAATCTGTTATATTAACAGGACTTTATGATGTGAAATCATTAAAATTAAAACTACGTTCAGAAGAGGAATCAAAATATAATTCACCTTGGAACATAGCAGTGGATTTTGATGTAGATATGAGTTTTTCACCAAAAGAAATTTCTACAATGATAGAGCAGTATAGTAGAGAAAATAATATAGATATAGACATAAAATCTATAAGTGAAGAATTATACTTTTTTACAGAAGGATATCCTTTTTTAGTAAGTAGACTTTGCCAGATTATAGATGAAAAGATTAAAAAAGATATAAAAGAATCTTGGATTAAAGAAGATGTTCAAAAGGCAGTTAAGATTATTAATGAAGAAGTTAATACTTTATTTCAAAGTATAGTAAAAAATTTAGAAAATAATAATGAACTTTATGAATTAACAAAGAGAATTTTAATAGATGGAGAACAAATAATTTTTAATCCATTAGATCCAGTAATAAGCATAGGGTTAACTTACGGTATATTTAAAAAGGGGAAAGATGGACTAGAGATAAGCAATAAAATATTTGAAGAAATTATCTATAATTATATGATATCAAAGGTAAGAACTTCCACTGAAAATATGAGTATATATAATATTAAATCAAGATTTATAAAAGAAAATGGAGAACTTAATATAGAAAAAATTCTTCAAAGATTTCAGCAGTTTATGAAAGAACAATATTCATCTAAAGATCAAGAATTTATAGAACATCATGGAAGATTACTATTTTTAGCGTTTATAAAACCAATAATAAATGGAACAGGATTTGATTTTAAGGAAGTACAAGTTTCTGAAGAAAAAAGATTAGATGTAGTAATAACATATAATAATTTCAAATATATAATTGAAATGAAAATATGGAGAGGACCAAAGTATCATGAAGATGGACTTAATCAGCTTTGTGATTATTTAGATATTCATGGATTAGACAAAGGATACTTGGTTATATTTAATTTTAATAAAAATAAAGAATTTAAAGAAGAAAGATTAAATATTCAAGATAAAGATATTTTTGAAGTTTATGTTTAAAGATTAATATAAAAACACTTATACATAAGTTGAATTGCCCTTGTCAAGTAGATAGAGAGCAATTCAAGTATAGGTGTTTTTATATTTAATTACAGAATTTAAAATATACTAAAATAATTTTGATAACTAACAGAAAGTTTTAAATTTTAGATAAATGAGTATTAATATTTTTTACCCAAACATTCATATCTTCAAAGTTACCACATATATTACAATTATTTATTAATTTTCCTCTAAATTTATAATTATGTTTACTTAAAACAAAATTAATACCTGGATTTATTGATCTAGCTAAGCTATACAAAGCAATAAATCCTTTAGACTTAAGGTCTAATTCTAATAAATGAACAATATTTGATAATATGCCTTTACCTCTATATTCAGGATAAGTAGCACAATCAGTTATCTCAGCATTTAAGTTCTTTTTATCCATATCTGCTGAAGCTATAGCAATTACTTTCCCATTATCTGTTGCAACTTTATATAGAACTTTCTTATTCATAGTTTGTCTTAAAAATTCTTCATCATAAACTGGAGATGGATAAGTTGAAAATACATTAGAAAATAGTTTTACTATTTCTTTTATATCATTCTCATTTGCATCTCTTATATCATATGCACTATTATTAATGTTATTATTGTAAGTATTTTCTAAATCTAAGCATTTATTTAATATTAAATTTTTTTCATCTATATTATTGTAAATTCTTCTTTTATTATTTATAAAATAAGACATTAAAAATGCATCTTTTCCTTTAAAATAACCTTCAATTTTACCCTCTAAATCAAATCCGGCTTCAAAGAAAAATTTTAAATTTTCAATATCAGTATTACAAAGTATTTTACTTAAATTCTCCTGAATACAGAAAGACATTATATTCTTTATATTTTTTATAGATATATTATTAAAATCAATTATTTTTATACGTTTATTAGTGTAATCTACATAGAGATTGATATCATCTATTGTAATATAATAATTTTTATTTATTTTACAATTATTTATACTCATAATTTTACGCCCTTCTTTTTATTCTAATGTTACTTTGAGGAATTAAGCAAACACGTTCATCTTTAAAAAGTTGCTCTAATCCTTTAGAATCATCTTTTTTAAATTTATTACATATTCCACAATGATGACATTCATGAGTTTTATCGGTTGGTTCATTATAAGTACATAAAACACCTTCATAATTTCTAAGAATTAATTTTTCAGGAGATTGTGAGATTAAGTATTGAGGATTAATAGGAATTTTCCCCCCACCTCCTGGAGCGTCAATTACAAATGTAGGAACTGCAAATCCAGAAGTATGTCCACGTAAAAGTTCTATAATTTCAATACCTGTTGAAACAGGAGTTCTAAAATGTTCAATTCCTTGAGATAAATCACATTGATATATATAATAAGGTCTTATTCTATTCATCACTAGTTTGTGAACTAGACTTTTCATAATATAAGGACAGTCATTTATATTCTTTAATAGAACAGATTGATTTCCTAAAGGAATTCCAGAATCAGCAAGCTTTTTGCAAGCTAAAATAGACTCTTCAGTTATTTCACTTGGATGATTGAAGTGGGTATTAATCCAAATTGGATGATATTTTTTTAAAATATTACAAAGATTACTAGTTATTCTTTGTGGCATAACAACAGGGACCCGTGTTCCTATTCTTATAACCTCAACATGTTGTATTTCTTTTAATTTCTTTAAAATAAATTCAAGTTTTTCATCTGATACACACAAAGCATCACCACCTGATAATAATACATCTCGTACTTCTTTATGTTCTTTTATATATTTAATAGCTTTTAGGATATTATTGGTTGAGAGAGAACTATCTTTGTGTCCAGCAAATCTTCTTCTTGTACAATGACGACAATACATTGAACATTGCTCAGTAATAAGAAGAAGAACTCTATCAGGATATCTGTGTGTTAATCCAGGGACAGGAGAATCAATAGTTTCATGTAAAGGATCATTACTATCATATTTAGAAATTTTTGTTTCTTGAATAGTAGGAATAGCTTGTCTTCTGATTGGACAATTATAATCATTTGGATCTATTAATGTTGCATAGTATGGTGTTATTGCCATTTTAAGTTTTTTTAGAGTGGCTTTTATTCCATTTTTTTCTTCATCAGTAAGATTTACAATATGTTCTAATTCATCTATTGTTGTAATTCGATTAGCAATCTGCCATTTCCAATCATTCCATTGTTCCTTTGTGGTATTTTTCCATAATAATATATCATTATAGTTTCTTTTCAATATAAACACTCCTTTTATAGTTAAAAAATAAGGTATAAATTTAATGTAGAATTATAGTTAATTAAAATTTTGAATTATTATAAGAAGGGTTATAACACTTTAATATTTTTATGAAAGTCTTTATTTTTTGAGAAATAAAGATTATTTAAATAGACTTTTATTAAGAAAATTTTATAGAAAATTTAAAATAAGTTATAGAGCATTTGTTTGTTGAGATAGATATAAATCTTCTATAACTTTGGATAAGCATAATATATCACTCATTTCATAAAAGCCAATTTTATTTTGTATAAAATTTATTGCATAAATGGCTCCTAGAGCAAAAACTTTTCTTGAAAATGATTCATGAGAAATTGTGATTATATCATCTTCACCAACAATAGATACTGTATGTTTTCCAACTACACCACCAGCACGTATGGAATTTATTGAAATTTTTGATTCATTAATATCTTTACCAGAGTATTTTAATCCATTTTCTATTTCAGTAGCTATTTTTAATGCTGTACCAGATGGGCTATCCTTTTTATTTTTATGATGAATTTCTGAAATGTTAAAATCATAATCGTTTAATAGAACAGATGCTAGTTTAGTTAAAATCATTAATACATTAATTCCAACTGTTATATTTGGAGCATAAACCATTCCAGTATGATTCTTAGTAGCTAAAGTCTCTAGTTTTTTTAAATCTATTTCTGAAAAACCTGTAGTACCAATAACCATATTAACTTTCATTTTTGAAATCAGATTTGCATTTTTTAAAGTAGCTTCAGGATTAGAAAAATCTATAACAATATCTGGTTTAGACTTTAATATATTTTGTTCTAATGTATCAATACTTTCTATTTTGATATCAGTTTTTTGTATTTTAAGAATTTCACCTAAATCTCTATTTTTTTTACTACTGTTAGGACTACATAGAACCGATACAAGCTCCATATTTTTATTCTTAAGTATCATTTTAGCAATTTCCTTACCAGTTTTTCCAAGACCAATTAAACAAATTTTTACCATAAAATACCTCCTTAAATTGTTTGTTAAAAAATAATAAGCTGCAGAGAAGTCTCTGCAGCTTATTAAGCATCATAAATTATAGGAACACTAAAAAAAGTATATAATAGTATACCTAAAAACTTCCCTTCAACGCTTACGAGATTAGCTGACGGATTCGGATTGAAGAAATTAACCCTACTTATCATAACGATAAGATTCACCCCAAAAATTGGTTCTCCCGCTCAAATTGATTCAGCGCTATAAATATTCAATTACTCTTTTAAATTAATACCATCTATAAATAATTTTATCTCTTTAAGATAATAATGTCAAATAAATACAAAAATAGCTTGTTTATTTTAAAATAATGTATTGACTATAACGTTACGTGATAGTTTATTATAAAGATGTAAGAAACAAGTACTAAACAATAAGGGGATGATTTTATTTCTTATAAAGTAAAAGAGGTCTCTAATATGGTTGGAATAAGCGTACGAACACTCCACTATTATGACCAAATTGGATTATTAAAATCAGATACTATAACTGCCGCGGGGTATAGACTTTATACAGAAAAGGATCTTGAAAAATTACAACAAATCCTCTTTTTTAAAGAACTTGATTTTAGTTTAAAAGAGATAAAAAACATTATAGAAAATCCGGGATTTGATAGAAAGCATGCATTAAATAATCACAAAAATTTATTATTGCAGAAAAAAGAGAGACTTGAAAAAATAATAGATACGCTTGAAAAAACTATAAATTCAATTGATGGAGGAAAAGAAATGGATAAGAAGGAAATGTTTAATGGATTTGATATATCTGAAATAGAAAATTATAAGGTTAAATATGCAAAAGAAGTTAGAGAAAAGTATGGTAATTCAGAAGCATATAAGGAAAACAAAATAAAAACATCAAAGTATACAAAAGAAGATTGGAATAATATTATGGCATCTGGAAATTTAATATTTGAAAAATTATCAAAATTAATGGATAAACCAAAAGAATTTTCAGAAGTTCAAGATGTAATTGAAGAATGGAGAAGGTATATAACTAATAATTTTTATAATTGTACACCAGAAATATTTAGGGGTTTAGGACAAATGTATATTTATGATGAAAGATTTACAAATTTTATTAACGAAATTAAACCAGAATTAGCTAAATTTTTTAGTGAAGCAATTGAAGTATATTGTGATAATATAGATAAAAAATAGTAAACAAAGCATTGTTATAAAAATGAAAAAATTATTGAACTATATTATGATGATTTAAAAGTTTCCATGAAAAATAATAAATAAAAAATAGCTTATATAACTAATAATTATATAAGCTATTTTTATGAATAAATTATAAAATTAATATGTTATATAATGTTAATATATAGTATAGTTAGTAAAAATTAAAATAAGTTAAGAAAGAGAAACGGTGATTATATGGATACTTGTAATATATTAATTATAGAAGATGATGATGAGATAAATGATTTGATTTGTGATGCATTAAGCAAGGAAAATTATAATATAAGTCAAGCATTTGATGGAAGACAAGCTTTGGAAATGTTCAATGATAGTATTAAGTTAATTATACTTGATTTAATGATCCCATATATTGATGGAATAGAAGTATTAAGAAGGATTAGGGAAAAGAGCATTTTGCCAGTAATAATTATTTCAGCTAAAGATGATGAATGTGATAGAGTAATTGGTCTTAGTATGGGTGCTGATGATTATATGATAAAGCCATTTTCAGTAAGAGAATTAACAGCTAGGGTAAAAGCACAACTTAGAAGATATGTTGATTACAACAATAATGAAAATAAAAATTCTATTTTACAACATGATGAATTAAAATTAGATGTTTTGAATTATAGAGCTTTTAAAGGGGATAAAGAGTTAAATTTAAGACCAAAGGAATTTGAAATTTTAAAATTATTTCTTTCAAACTCTAATAGAGTTTTTACAAAGGCTCAAATATTTAATAATGTATGGGAAAATCAATATTTGAATGATGATAATAATACTGTAATGGTTCATATAAAAAGACTCAGAAATAAAATAGAAGATAATCCTAATGAGCCTAAATATATTCAAACTGTATGGGGAATAGGATATAAACTTGGTGAATAATATGAGTGTATTAAATTATGTATTAATTACTATCATAGTCATTCTTGTAATTTTGCTTGTTTCATTATATCAAAAGTTAAATTATATATGTAAAATACTTGATCAAATATTAGATGGAAATTTAAATCAAAGAATAAGATTTCAAAATCATGTGAGACTTTTAAAAATATTAAGCATAAAAATAAATAAAGTAGTTGAAAAATTTCAGAGGTTATATGAAAAGAATAAGATAGATGAAGAGTCAAGAAAAAGGATGATATCTAAT
This sequence comes from Clostridium weizhouense, assembly GCF_019431045.1. Lineage (GTDB taxonomy): Bacteria > Bacillota > Clostridia > Clostridiales > Clostridiaceae > Clostridium > Clostridium weizhouense. The sequence goes on from NZ_JAHXPT010000009.1 coordinate 46,835, forward strand.
ATATCTCATGATCTTAGGACACCTTTAACTTCAATGCTTGGATATATGGAACTTATTCTTGAAGAAAGTAATTTTAATGATGAAGCTTTAAACTTAAATAATAGATTAAATGAAACTCAATTAAAAAATAATACTTTAAATGATGAACAAATATTGAAATACTTAAAAATAGTTTATAGTAAGGGAAATTATTTATACAATTTAATGGAGGAATTTTTTCAGATTTCTAAGTTAGATTCAAACGATATAAAATTAGAAATGAAGAAAATTAATATATCTGAAATTATAAGGAAAAATATAATTTCATTTTTTAATGAGATAAAAAAGCTTAATATAGATCCAAAAATAAATATTACAGAAGAAGACATATATATATTAAGTGATGAAAAAGCATTAAATAGAATTTCAAGTAATTTAATAAATAATTCGTTAAAACATGCCTCAAAGGCTACAGAAATAGGAATTGATTTAAATTATGATGAGAATAATGTTTTTATTAATATATGGGATAACGGTATTGGAATACCAAAAGAAGAAATAAAATATATTTTTGATAGACTATATACAGTAGAAAAATCAAGAAAATTAAATTTAAAAAGCAGTGGACTTGGACTTACTATAGTAAAGAAATTAGTAGAATCATTAGGAGGAAGTATATCTGTGAGCAGTGTTCCGTTTGAAAAGACAGTGTTTAGAGTTATATTGCCAAGAAATTTTAAGAAAGTATCATGAGATATTTAATCATATTCCGTTATGATTTAAAGAATATTGATATTATAGTTATAAGATTATAGAAAGTAAATTTTAATGTTAGTTCACATTTATACGATATTTTTAAATTTTGATTAAATTTCAATTTACTAATTAATGGGAAAGTTAAGAAATATGTAAGAACTTATTAAAAGTGGTGTAAGGACTATGTTGTATATTAAAAACATAGTCTTTTTTAATGTCTAGGAAAGTATAGAATTTTTGAAACCTGAAAGCCTATGACTTTCAAGCACAATTGTTCATTGTCAACTGTCAATTTTTCATTGGAACGTGGCGTATTCGCTTTTGTTCTTTATTGAATAATTATTAAAAGATTAATTAAATTTAGGAGGAGAGAGATGGATTATATTTTAAAAACAAATAATTTAACTAAGAATTTTAAAAAATTCTCTGCAGTTAAAAATTTAAATATGAGTATCAAACCAGGAGAAATTTATGGTTTTCTTGGTAAGAATGGTGCTGGAAAAACTACAACAATAAGGATGATCATGGGACTTATAAAAATTACTTCAGGTGAAATAGAATTATTTTCACAAAAATATTCAAATAAAAATAAAAATCTACTTCAAAGAGTTGGATCAATGATAGAATATCCAGGTTTTTATCCCAATCTTACAGCAGCAGAGAACTTAGAAATACACAGAAGAATGATGGGAATACAAGATAAAGATAGTATAATAGACTCCTTAAAAATAACAGGTATAGCAGATGTTAAGGATAAAAAGGTTAAAGAATTTTCTTTAGGTATGAAACAAAGACTTGGAATAGCTAGATCACTTTTGCATCATCCAGAATTTTTGATATTGGATGAACCAATTAATGGACTTGATCCAACAGGAATAAAAGAAATTAGAGAATTGATTATAGAATTATGTAACAAGCAAGGAATTACATTTTTAATTTCAACACATATATTAAGTGAAATTCAACAGATGGCAACAAAGATAGGAATAATTCATAAAGGAGAGTTGCTAGAAGAAATAAATTATGATGAATTACAAAAAAGAAATAGACATTATATAAATATAAGAGTAAATGATGATAAAAAGGCTTCATTCATATTAGAAGATAAATTGAAATTAAAAGACTATGTTATATGGGAAAAGAACACTTTAAGAGTTTATGAAAATTTAGAACAAGCCTCAATTATAAATAAAATCTTAGTTTCAAATAATGTAGGGATAAATGAATTATGCATTAAAGCAGATAGTTTAGAAGATCATTTTCTAAGACTTACTGAAAAGTAGTAGATTTTATGTAAATAAAAAACAGTAGAGTAGTATACTTGTTTACTAAATGGGAGGAAGTACATGTTTAATATAATATATTCAGAATTTTTGAAGCTTAAAAAGTCATACATTATTATAATTGCTTTAATTGTAACATTGTTTATTCCAATAGTTATGGTTATTGAAATGGGAAAAGATAATTGTATTAAAGGTTATATAGTAAATATGGATTTCTTTCAAATTCAATTTATATATATAGTTATTTTTTCTTTAATATCAAGTTATATTTTTTCAAGGGAATTCATAGATAAGACTGCTAATGTGATATATTCTTATCCAATGAGTAGAATGAAAATTTTTTTTGGAAAATTCATTACAATATTAATGATTATTTTATTTATATATGTAATCAATTTTTTTATTAGAATTTTAATATTATATGCAATATGGGGATGGGCAGAAGTCAAAGATGTGATTAATTATGAAGTCAAAATACTAGTATATTCATTTTTAGCTCAAATTTTAATAATTCCTATACCAATATTAATTGGAGGTATAAGTAAAAATATTATATTTTCAGTAATATATGGTGTACTAGGAGCAGTTTCATCAATATTTATGATGATAAGTGGAATATACATGCAATGTTCACCTTTAATGATACCATTTCTACCTGTTTGTTATTTCTATGTAGGAGATCCAATTGATTTTATATTAGTTCCTATTGTTGGAGTATCAACTTTTGTTATATCTATGTTTTTATGTATATATCATTACAATAATATAGAGATAAATTAGGCACATTCAAAAAAACAACTAGTCCATTTGCCAGCCTATTTCCCATCAATGGTGTCGATAAAAAATATTCATGGCAACTTTAGATTTATTATTTATTTTCATGTGCCTTAAAGAATGGAGGATTTAAGATGTTAAATGTAATATATTCAGAATTTTTAAAGCTTAAGAAATCTTATATTATTCTCTTAGTATTAATAGGAGGAAGTGTAAATCCAGGATTTATGGATTTAGCAATAATGGTATCAGGAGAAAAAAATAGGACTTTTGAAAAGTATGTTTATAATATAGAGCTAATAAATTTTAGTTTGATATATGGGATTTTATTTGCATTAATAGCAGGATATATTTTTTGTAGAGAGTATAGTGATAAAACTGCAAGTACACTGTATGCTTATCCAATTAGCAGAGTAAAAATATTCATAGGAAAATTAATAATAATATATGCACTAATTACTATAGTTTATTTTATTCAAATGGTAACAATGTATCTAGGATATTATATGTTATATGGTTCAATAGAATATAAATTGATAATTAATGATATAAAGGTTAATATATGCTCACTATTATTTCAATTTTTACTCATTCCAATCCCAATATTTATTGCAAATATAAGTAAAAATATTGTGCTTACAGTATCATATGGAATATTAAGTTTTATAATTACAGCATCATTAACTAGAATGAAGTCTTTTTATATAAAATACATTCCATTACTTACACCATATTTTTGTGCAAAAAATTTTTATTATCCAGGTAAGGTTGATATGATGGCAGCAATAACTTCTGGAATTATATGTTTTGTCATATCAATAGCATTATGTATTTATCAATACAATAAAACTGATATGACCTATTAATTAATATGGCTATGTTTTAAGTGAGTGTTGATATTATAGAAAGCAAATTCCAATGCGATTTCGCCCTTATACTAGAATATCAATACTGTTTTAAAACATAACCATTAATATTAAAGATAGAATATATAAGAAAAATTTCATATTAAGGAGTTTTATATGAGAAAATTTATAAAAATTAATTTCTGTTTTGTATTAGTTTTTTTACTACTATTTATTACTGGATGTGAAACTCAGTATTTAGGAGGAGATAGAAATACTAAATGGGAGAAAGATTTAAATTATTTACAAAAAGCTCTTCCTAAAAAGCATGTAAACTTATTTTTTAGAATTAGTGAAGAAGAATTCAACAAAGAAATAAATGATTTAAAAGAATCAATTAATACGTTAAATGATGATGAGATAGTAGATGGTATTTATAAGATTGTTGCATCTGTAGGGGAAGGACATACTAAAGCTTATAAAGGTTTTTTGAAAAAGTATCCTTTACAATTTTACTATTTTGATGATGGCATATATTTAATTAATACAATGGATAAATATAAAGAAGCATTAAATTGTAAACTAACAAAGATAAATGGAATGGATATACAATCTATTAAAAATATTTTGTTGCCTTTAGTATCAAATGAAAATGAAGCAACTATAAAAAAATGCATTCCTACTTATTTAAATGTACCAGATGTTCTTCATGGAGTAAAAATAATTGATAATATTGATTCAACTAAATTTACTTTTGAAAATGCGGATGGAAAAGTATTTGATTTGCAAATAGATGCACTGGAAACAGATAAAAATAATGAAGAATTTATTGTAAGTGATGAGAAGGATGATTCTTATCCTCTTTATATGCAAAAAAGAAGTTTAAATTATTGGTATAAATATTTAGAAGATGAGAAGACGTTATATTTTAAATATAATCAATGCTTACCAGATGAAGAAGCGGGAGATATAACTAATTTTACTAATGAAGTCTTAAATTTTATTGATAATAATCCAGTAGAGAAATTTGTAATTGATATGAGAAATAATTCTGGTGGAACTAGTGGATATTTAGATCCTATTATAGATGGGATAAAGAGAAGAAATAGAAATAATGAAAAAAAATTATTTGTTATAGTTGGAAGAGAAACTTTTTCTGCTCCAATAGTAGATGCATGTAAATTAAGAGAAGAAACAAATGCTACATTTGTTGGAAGCCCAACTAGTGGTAAGCCTAATCATTATGGTGAAGCAAAAGGATTTGAATTACCTAATTCTAAAATATCAATAAGATATTCAACAAAGAAGTTTGAAATATCTAAGGATGAGGGTGATGCATTAATACCAGATCATATTATTGAGATTTCTATGAATGATTATTTAAATAAAAAAGATCCTGTTTTAGATTATATTTTCAATGTGGCTAAATAGTAAATTAAAGTATTAAACAATACATTAAAGTTTAGTATTTTAAGTATCAGTAATGTATTAAGTAAAATGAAAATAGTTTATAATAATACTAAAATGATATGTTTTAAATGAATGTTGATATTATATTCAAGATAAAGATATGTTTGAAGTTTATGTTTAAGTCTTAATATAAAATAATAAAACACCTATACATAAGTATAGGTGTTTTTATGGTTGCGGGGGCAGGACTTGAACCTACGACCTTCGGGTTATGAGCCCGACGAGCTACCAACTGCTCCACCCCGCGTTAATTTATAAGACATAGTTTTTAAATAACTCCTGTCTAGAGTTCTACTATACCTTAATAAATACATAAAGTCAAGTAATTATACTAATTAGTTTAAAAAAAGACCCTGTTTTAGATTATATTTTAAATAATGAAAATTAGGCTTGGTAGATTGACTTGTTATTTTTTTTGATTATGCCTTAAATAAAATAATAAATGAATAGGTTTCTATATTATTTTTATTAATATTATTTATGAGTAAAGTTATAATTTAAAAACAATTATACTTTTAATCTTAAAAATAATATATTAATTATAATATTCTGTCATAGTTTGATATAAAGTTTCATAATTATATATATTACCCTAATATTATTTTATCTTAATAATTGTATATATTGTTAAAATAAGCTATTTATTTAAAAAAATTGTTAATAATTTGTGATTTATAACAAAAAAAGAGTTATTAGATATATAATTTTTGTATTTTATCGAGAAAAAAGTAATTGAATAAAATATCTACAAAATATTACATTTTTCAGTATTTACTTCCAAAAATTATTAAGGTATGATAGTTAACGATTTTAAATTTTAGGGGGTAATTACAATGAAAAGAAACAGAATATTATGTTGTATAACATCAGCGTTAATAGCTTGCAATATGTTTATTTCAGCACAAGCTATACCAGCAAATGCTAGTTGTGTTAATAAGTCAACTACTGCGGCAGCTGTAAGTTATGAAGTTAATCAAGATAAGTTAGAGGGATCAAATTTAGATGCTGAAGTATCTTTTTCACCATTTGATAATCAAGTAGAAAAGGTGCTTAAAGTTTTAGATGAAGCACAAGAAGAAGTAGTTATTGCACATTATAATATACGTCTAACACCAATATTATCTAAACTTGTTGAATTATCAAAAAGAGGAGTAAATGTTAAGGTTGTAGTGGATAAGGATAATGCACTTAAAGAATGGAATACAGGGGATGACTATTTAGAAGAAAATGGAATAGAAGTTGTAAAATCTAAGCCGGAAAAGACAGTAGGAACTACAAATTATTCAATAATGCATTTAAAATCAGTTGTAATAGATAAAAAAACTGTTATGACTGGATCACTTAATTGGAATGCTACAGCTGCATATTGTAATGATGAAAATATGATTCTTATAAGAAATGAACAAGTAGCTAGAATTTATAGAAATCAAATTCTTCAATTATTTGAAAAAAAACCTTTTGAAATAGAAAAAGATCAATATAATGATGTAGTATCTATTCATTTTTCTCCAGAACAAGGTTTATCAAGATATATTGAAAAACAAATAGAAAAAGCCAATAAATCTATTGAAGTTTCAATGTTCACATTCACTAATAAATACATAGGTAAAAGTTTATTAGATGCAGCTAAAAGAGGTGTAAAGGTAAAAGTAATAATGGAAAAGAAGCAATGTGATTTTTCCAAAGTAGATGAAGAGTTAGAAAATCAACCTAATATAGAGTTATATAGAGTTGGTAATAAATTATCAAAATTTTCAGCTATGCATCAAAAATATTGCGTAATTGATGATAAAACAGTTATAACAGGATCTGCTAACTGGACAGCATCTGGCACAAAATTTAATGATGAAGATATTTTAATTTTAAATAATAGAGACATTGCAAAAAGATATCATCAAAACTTTTTAGATTTAGTACATGTATATAAAGGTATATCAAGTACTTTTGAAGGGGAAGAGATTAGAGAAAAGACACCTATATTATTTCATACAAATTGTTCATTAACACAACCAAGAGATAAGGTTGTTATTGTAGGAAATGTACCAGAACTAGGAGAATGGAAGGCAGAAAATGGCTTAGAAATGTCAACATCTGATGATTTATTTCCAGATTGGTTTGTTAAGGCTGATATTAAATCAGGAAGTAAGATTGAATATAAATATGTAATAGTAAGAGCAAATGGTAATGAAGAATGGGAAAATGGGGCAAATCGTAGTATAGATATTTCAGATACATCAAGAGCTTTTGAGGTTAGTGGAGCATATGGAGATACTTCGAATAATTGGCAACCATCACAAGAATAAAATATAAATAGTAACTTCATAGGAGGAATTTAAATTGAGTAAATTTAAACAAATCAAAGCTTTAGTTTTAACAGTAATTTTTATAACAGTTGTTAATTTAAATGGAGCAACATTTGCAAGCACAATTGATAAAACAGAAATGAATCAAGAAAATGTTATAGATATAACTGATATATCAAATGAATCTGAAGCAAACGAAAAAACTGTAGAAGATAAAATTAAAGGTGATAAATTAGATAATCAAAATACGGATAATATAATTAAAGACAATGATTTAAATAGTGAGAATAATGATTTAAACAAGGATAATAAATTAGATAAAATTGAAACAGAAAATAAAGAAAAGAGTATTGTTACAACTGAAAAAGTTGAAAAAGATGCAGATAAGGCTATAGACATAACTGAAGATTCTAAAGAAAATATTGAAGATATAGAAGAAGACAATGAAAATATAGAAGTCAAAAAAGAAGATTTTGCAACGCCTATAGATTATGGTTTTTGGTTTGACAAGGATAATAAAAATAAAGATATAATTAGAGCTTATGTAGATTTAGGGGTAAATAACTATGAATATCACAAAAAAATGACTCTTAATATGCATATAGAAAGAGAAAATGGAGCTATTGAACATTATTTATATTACTTGAAATATAAGGGGAATATAGAGAATGGGAAAGAAAAGTGGGGAACTGATAGAATAAATATTGATACTAATCCTAGTTGGAATGGTGAAATAAAAAATGTATATATTACATACAATATTTTAAATGATATAAATGATGATGGAAAAAGAGAATTATGTCCATCAAAAAATAAGTATCTTATTGCAACTTTAAAAGATTTAGATAAAACAAATTTAAAAAGCAATATAGGAATACCTAAAGTTGCAAAAGATAATGATTATATAACTCCTAATAAAGTTGTGGATACATCTTTAGCAAAAACTATGTCTCATAAATTTAAAGATTCAATACCAAAGACAGATGTATATTTTGCACCTTATGGTAATCCAGAATGTAGAGTTATTAAAGAAATTGAAAAAGTAATAAAAAATAAGCAAAAAGATCCTGATGGATATCATTATATTCACGCTTCTTATTATGATATAAATGATTATAGAATTGTTGATAAACTAATAGAAGCTCATAATAAAGGTGTAGAAGTTTTAATATTAAGTGATTCTAGTCATATGTATACATCAAAAACTTGGGAAACTGAATACAAAAAGATGCAACAAGCAGGAATTGAGGTTTTAGGAGTATGTAGAGAAGGATTTGCAGCTTCAAATCATACTAAAATTGCAATATATGATGGCGATGTGGTATCAACTGGTTCTTATAATTGGGAGTATGGAGCTGCTGAACAAAATTGTGAAAATGTATCATTTTTCACTTCTAAAGAGTTAGCTTCTGTTTATGAGCAAATTTTTCAAAGTGTTGCAGGTTTAGGAGAGATTACATATAAGAATAGTTCATCAAGTAAAATAAATGTATATTATTCTCAGTATCATAATATTCCTAAAGCTATTTATGATGAAATTGAAAATGCAAAGGATGAAGTAGTCATATCAATGTTTACATTACGTCATTTGAATTTTAATCATAATGGTGTAGAAAAAGACATGCTTGATGCATTAGTAAGAGCGCAAAAAAGAGGAGTAAAAGTTAGATTAGTTTTAGAAAGTAATATTGCTGATGAAGGAGAATATTATGGAACAACAACTCCAAATGATTTAACAGATGAATGGCTTTCAGAAAATGGAATAGATGTGGTTAAAGTTCATACGAATTATCATGGGAATAAATATTCTACTATGCATCATAAATTTGCTGTAATAGATAGAAAAACTGTACTTACAGGTTCTGCAAATTGGTTTTCAGCTACAGTTGTTTCAGATGATGATCTTATTGTTATAAGGGATAAAGACGTTGCAAAAAAATATTTTGGTGAATTTGTTAATTTAAGAAGTCATTATGATCCTAAATTTAATGCAGAAGAATTTCCACAAACTAAATTAAGTTTTTCTATGTTTAATAATAATACAAGCTTTGGTGAAAAGGTATATGTAGTAGGAAATATTCCGGAATTAGGAAATTGGGATATAAATAATGCACTTGAATTAAGTGGTGATAGTTGGCCAAATTGGAAATCAACAAATAGTATAATTCTTCCATCAGGAATGAATTTTGAATACAAATATGTTGTTAAAACATCAAATGGTTTAGTTTATGAATCAGGTGAAAATAGACAACATATTGTAAATCCTGTTGATTCTGAGGACAATATAGAAGAAAGTTTTAATAAAAAATAGGGGTAAAACTACTGGTAATATGTTTTAAACACCCTATAATATAGAATTTAAGTTATTTAGGCAACTGGTATTACTAGAAAAAAGTAGCTTCCATTTACGATAATGGGGCTACTTTTTTTGAAATTTTATTTATAAGTAACACGATAAGGGATAGTCCTAATATATGATCTGATTACTGAAACGTACATACACTAAAAATGTTAAAAGTGTTACTAAAAATAATTAGGGTATTTTGGACAAGGTACTTTCTTTTATATGACTAACATTAAAATATTGTTAATTATATGTATCATCTCTTTAGAAAAGGTAAGTGATACTAGTAACCCATATTCAAATATATTAAATTGTACCTGAAAATTAGAGCTTAAAATTTAGTTATATAATTCAACATTAAAGCTTTCTAATATTTTCATTACATTTCTATCTGGAATTTTATCTGTAACTATTCCATTAATATCATTTAAATTTGAAAAAGTATATATACCATGAGAATAGAATTTTTCATTTTCTATTAATATGTATGAATTATTACTTGAATTAATTATTTCTTGTTTTGTATTACCTTCTTCTAAATCAAAATTATAAACATCCCCATTTTCTAAATTTATGCCTGAACTTCCAATAAAGGCTTTATCAAATCTATATTTTTTTAATGTATTAATAGTTTCTGCACCAACTGTTCCACCTAATTCTTTATTGTAAATTCCACCAATGACAATTAATTTACAGCTAGAATTATTTTTAAATAATTCAGGTATAGATGACATATTTGTTATTAAGGTTATTTTTTTATCACTATTTGCAATTAATTCTGCCAACAAAAAATTTACACTAGAGATATCCAAAAATAATGTATCAGAATCTTTTATTATATTAAATGCTTTTTTTGCAATTATGTGTTTATTTTCAATATTTTTATGCATTCTAGTATCAATATTTAAAGTTTTTTTAATTTCATTATTTGCTATAGCACCACCATAAGTTCTTGTTAGCTTCCCCAGACTTTCTAATCTTTGAAGATCTTTACGTATCATTCCATCAGACACACCAAATTTTTCACTAAGATTTTTAACAAAAACTTTTCCTTCTTTATTAACTATATCTATTATTTCTTGTAATCTTTCTTCTTGAAACATTCTTTACTTCCTTCCTAAAATAAAACAATTGATTTTAATAATTAGCTATATTTTAAAATAGTATTGATATTAGTATAAGAGCAAAAATGGTGTTGGAATTTTCTTCTTAGAATTTTTAAGTAAAAATGAAAATCTAAATTTTATCTGATAACTAGTATCTGTAATTTTATAGCAGTTACATGTCCATAAATAACTAATTCTAACCATCAATTAAATATAAACTTTATCGGGTGATTAGAATTTTGTTTACACTATAATATCAATATTTATTTAAATCATAGCTTTATAATTTAATTCATAATTATAATAACATAATAATTAATTATTATTATAACCTAAAATGATAATGAATAATACTAAATGATATTAAAATTATTGACAAATATAAAAACGAGGGTTAAAATAAAATCAAACAATAATAAATAATAATAAACAAAATTAAATAATAAAAAATAATACTACTAGAAGGAGGTGAAGTTTAGTGAGAATTTGTTCATAAGAGTATATATCTCACTAAATATGAATTATGGAAAAAGCACTTATTTGTAATATTGAAAAATATGCTACCCATGATGGACCTGGGATTAGAACAGTAGTTTTCTTTAAAGGATGCCCACTAAAATGCATATGGTGTAGTAATCCTGAAACTCAAAGTAAAAAAAATGAATTATATTATAACAAGAAAAAATGTATTAGTTGTGGAAGTTGTATAAAAAATTGTGATAAAAATGCACTTTCATTTGAAGATAATCTAATAAAAATTGATAGAGATAAATGTATTAGTTGTGGTAAATGTACAGAGATTTGTCCTACAGATGCTTTGAATATGGTTGCAAAAGAAATGACTACAGATGAAGTATTTAAAGAAGTTATTAAAGATGAAATTTTTTATTCTAAATCTGGAGGTGGAGTTACATTATCAGGTGGGGAAGTATTAAGCAGTGGAAGATTTGCATTAGATTTACTTAAAAAATGCAGAGAAAATTATATTAATACAGCAATTGAAACAAGTGGATTTGGAGATACTGAAACTCTTTTAAATTTATCAAAATTTTGCGATTTAGTTATGTTTGATATTAAAAATACTAATAATGAACTTCATAAAAAATTCATAGGTGTGGATAATTCTTTAATAATTAAAAATTTAGAAAGATTAAGTAAAGTTCATAACAATATAATTATAAGAATTCCTTTAATACCAGCTTTTAATGATAATGAAGAAAATATAAAAAAAGTTATTGATATAGCTTTAAGGAATGGAATAAGAGAAATTCATTTATTACCTTATCACTCATTAGGTAAAGAAAAATATAATCAATTAAATAGAAATTATGATCTTGAGGATATGAAAACGCCTAATAAAGATAAAACAGAAAGCTTAAAAGAAATTATTGAAAAAAATAATATTAAATGTGTTATAGGGGGTTAGTAAAAATGAGAGATTATACAATTAAAAGTGAAAGAATAAAAAAATTAAGAGAGAGTGTACTTAATAAAACTCCTTCTGTTTGTATTGAAAGAGCTAGATATTTTACTGAAGCTTATAAGGAAAATGAAGATAAACCAATATATATAAAGAGAGCTAAGGCCGTAGAAAAAACCCTAGAAAATATGAGTATTTATATTAAAGATGGTGAACTTATAGTTGGTAATCAAAGTTCTGATGAAAGAACAGCACCAATATTTCCTGAATATGCTGTTCAATGGATAGAAGACGAATTAAAAGAATGTGGTAATTTTAATAAAAGAGAAGGAGATAATTTCTATATAGATGAAAAAAATATAGATGAACTTTTAGAAATAGTTCAATACTGGAAAGGCAAAACATTAAGAGATAAATGCTATGGAATAATGCCAGAAGAAATAAAAAAAGCGATTAATGTTAAGGTAATACATGGAGAAGGAAATATGACTTCAGGAGATGGTCATATAGTTCCAGACTTTGAAAAAGCTTTGAAATTAGGTCTTTATGGAATAATAAAAGAAGCAGAAAAAGCTTTAGAAAAAATTGATATAAGTGAAAATGATGGATTTAAAAAGAAAGCTTTTTTAGAATCAGTAATAATCATAAATAAAGCTATCATAAACTTTGGATTAAGATATAGTGAACTTGCTAAAAAATTAGCACTTGAAGAAAAAGATATAAATAGAAAAAATGAATTATTATTAATATCAGATATATGCTTAAGAATACCAAGAGAAGCTCCAAAAAACTTTTATGAAGCAGTTCAAATGATTTGGTTTGTACATTTAGTAATACAAATAGAAAGTAATGGTCACTCAGCATCATTAGGTCGTGTTGATCAATATTTATATCCTTATTATAAAGAAGGAATAGAAAATGGAACTTTAACAGAAGATTTTGCTAAAGAATTATTACATTGCTTATGGATAAAATTATTTTCTATATTAAAGATTCGTCCAACATCTCATGCAGGGTATGGAGCAGGATATCCAACTTATCAAAATGTAACAATTGGAGGATGTAATGAATTTGGAGAAGATTGTACAAATGATTTAAGTTATTTAATATTGCAATCTGTTGGAGAAATGAAATTAACTCAACCAAACCTTTCAGCAAGACTTTTTTCTAATAGTAGTGAAAGATTTATAAGAGAATGTGCAAATGTTATAAAAACAGGATTTGGAATGCCAGCACTTCATACTGATGAAATAATAGTACAAGCATTATTAAATAAAGGTGTTAATTATAACGATGCATATAATTATACAATGGTAGGGTGTGTAGAAGTTGCAGTTCCTGGGAAATGGGGCTATAGATGTACTGGTATGAGCTTTTTAAACATGATAAAAGTAGTAGAGTTAACTTTAAATGATGGATATGATGAAAGAACAGGGGAAACATTACTTACTGGAAATGGAGATTTATTAAATTTTAATAATTTTGAAGAATTATGGACAGCATGGGAAAAGAACATAGCTTACTACACAAAATTAACTGTTGCATTAGATAAAATTGCAGATACAAACCTTGAAAAATTTCCAGATATATTCTGTTCATCATTAGTAGATGATTGTATAGGTAGAGGAAAGTCTATTAAAGAAGGTGGAAGTATATATGATATAGTTGCAGGTCTTCAAGTTGGCTTAGCAAATGCAACCAATTCATTATCAGCTTTAAAAGATATTGTTTTTGATAAAAATATACTTTCTAAAGAAGAAGTAATGAGTGCATTAAAAAATAATTTTGAAGGTTTAGAAGGAATTAAAGTTAAAAAAATATTATCTTCTTCACCTAAGTATGGAAATGACATAGATTGTGTTGATAATATGGCAAAAGAGGTTTATCAAACTTATATAAATGAAATATCAAAATATAAAACAACAAGATATGGTAGAGGACCTATTGGTGGAATCTATGGACTTTCAACATCAGGAATTTCTTCTAATGTACCAATGGGATGTGTAACAGGTGCTACTCCAGATGGAAGACTTGCATGGACTCCAGCAGCAGAAGGGGCATCACCAATGCAAGGATCAGATATAGAAGGACCAACTTCTGTTTTAAAATCTATAACTAAGTTACCTACTATATTAATCACTGGTGGACAATTATTAAATATGAAATTTTCACCTAATTTATTAGTTGGAGGAGAGCAATTTATAAAGTTTATTGATCTTATAAAAGCTTTTGTTGCAATGAAAGGATGGCATATACAATTTAATGTAATAGATACTAAAACTTTAAGAGAAGCTCAAAATGACCCTGAAAAATATAGAGATGTAATTGTTAGAGTAGCTGGTTATTGTGCTCAATTTGTAACTTTAGACTCAACTACTCAAGAGGATATAATATCAAGAACAGAAGAAGTATTTTAGGAGGAATTAATTATGATATATATGATAGATACAGCAAACGTTGAAGAAATTAAAGATGCTATGGAATATTATCCACTTAGTGGAGTAACAACAAATCCAAGCATTCTTTCTAAGGAAAATAAAGACCCAATAAGTTTATTAAAAGAAATTCGTACTGTTGTTGGGGAAGAAACAATGATACATGCACAAGTTATCTCTATCTCTACTGAAGGTATGATCAAAGATGCAGAGTATTTAAAAGAAAATATAGGAGGAAACTTATATATTAAGATTCCAGTTACAAAGGATGGGATTAAAGCTATAAAAATTCTTAAGTCAAAGGGTTTTAATATAACTGCTACAGCTATATTTACAGCTCAACAAGGATTAATGGCATCAGTTGCAGGGGCAGATTATATAGCTCCTTATGTAAATAGAATTGATAATTTAAGTGGTAACGGTGTATGTGTTGTTGGATATTTAATAAATATGATAAGAGAATATAATTTATCTACTAAAGTTTTAGCTGCTTCTTTTAAAAATGTTCAGCAAGTACATGAAATAAGCAAATTAGGTGGACATTCTGTTACAGTTGGAAAAGATATTTTTGATAAATTAATAGAACATCCAATGACTGATTGGAGTGTTGATAAATTTATAGAAGACTGGGAGAAAGCTTTTAATAGAAAATCTTTAATTTAGGCTATATTTTAAAATACCATTTCAGGCTTATACTATAAAATATCAATATTCACTTAAAACATAGTATTAATTTAATATATATTTTAATTAAGATCATTTAAATAAAAAATTTACTTATAAATAACTACACCAATTTTTAGTATAATTGTTTTATAAACAAATCTAATACTAAGAATTGGTGTATTTTTATTTTTAGTAAATTATCAAAATTTAAATTAATGTATGACTTATATTAAAATATAAGTTATAAAAATATAGACAGATAATTTACTTATAATATTTTCTTTAGATGCCTAAAAAAGGGGTAGCGTAAAAATTTGATATTTCTATAGTACTACTTGGAAAAATATTCATTAAGAAAAATAAATTTAATATTTTTCTTAATGAAATTAAAACTAAAATAAATTATTATAAATAAAAAACTAAAAAATTTATATTTTTTGATATAAAAAAATATGTTTTGTATAATTTTTAGATTGAAATAGAAAACAATTTGTAAAAATTTGCTTGAATATTTGATGTTTAAATATTACAATAATTACATAAAATATTTAAGAAAACGTTTAAAAAGAAAATTATAATTTGAAATTTATATAAGAGATAATATATTTGTATGTATAAGAGATAATATATAATTAAAAATTTAAGTATTTACTTTTTAAAAATTATTTTCGTATTAAAAAATATGATTGAAAAAAGGGGAGTTTATTATGAAAACAAAAATGCATGCAAAAACCATTGCTTTAGTACTATCAGCACTTACAATTACGCAGTTTGCTTTAGTAAGACCAACAAAAGTATATGCTACTGAGACACAAAAACAAATAATTGCTCATAGAGGGGCATCAGGATATTTACCTGAACATACGTTAGAAGCATATTCTATGGCATATGCAATGGGAGTAGATTATATAGAAGCAGATGTTAATATTACTAAAGATGGTATTCCAGTAGTAATGCATGATACTCATTTAGATACTACAACTAATGTAGCCAAGCTTTATCCAGAAAGAAAACGTTTAGATGGAAGATATTATATAGTAGATTTTACATTAGCTGAAATTAAAAAACTTAGTGTACATGAACGTATAGACCTTGCAACAGGAAATCCTGTTTTCAAAGATAGATTCATTTTAGATAATTCTCATTTTGAAGTACCAACTTTAGAGGAAGAAATTCAATTAATTCAAGGTCTTAATAAAAGTACAGGACGTGATGTAGGAATATATCCAGAATTAAAGTTTCCTAAATTTTATAAAGAAAATGGGTTTGATATAGGTGAGATAACTTTAAAAATGCTTGATAAATATGGGTATAACCAAAAAGATGCAAAGTGTTATATTCAATGTTTTGATCCAACTTATTTAAAGAATTTTAAGGAAACCTTAAAGCCTAAATGTAAATTAGTTCAATTAATAGGTCATTCAGATTGGGATGATAATAAAGGTGATGATGTTCCATATTTACTTTCAGCTAAAGGATTAAAAGGAATATCAAAATATGCTGATGGTGTAGGACCATCTATAGACCAAATATTAGATGAAAATGGAGAACAAAAAAAGAGTGAGTTAGTTTGTAATCCAAACTTTGTAAAAGATGCACATGATAACAATCTTGAGATACATCCATACACAGTACGTAAAGATGATCTACCTAAGTATGCTAAAAATGCAGACGAATTTATTAGAAAATTATTATTTGATGTTAATGTAGATGGACTATTCTCAGATTTTGCTGATATAGGAGTACAAGCAAAGAATGAAGGCCTATTAAAAAAATAATAACAATAAATAAGCTATGTTTTAAGTAAAACTAATGCCAGTTAATTTTTACATTATAATATAAGCACAGCTAATAAATAAAATTTATTAAAAATATAAAGTAGCTCTTACTTAAATTTCAAGGTAAGAGTTACTTTTATTATTTTACTAAGAATTTTTACTAAAAAAATTTAATATTGGTACGATAATATAAGATGGTAGTATTTTAGTTTAATTATAATAATTTAACTAAAAAATTTGTTTAAGTATGAAAATTGTATAATATTTCATAATGTTGTATCATAGACAAAGAAAGATTTTAAAGTGATTTTAATATCTTTATTACAAAATAATCATATGCCGTACCATTATTCCAGTACTACGTTTGGAAAGGATGCATGGCTAAAAAAAATCGTGGCACCACAGTCGTCTTGGCGATTTTTTTTAATAGCAAAACAGTAAAACGGGACGAAAATCTCATTTAGGGTTATTAAATTTATATAAAAAGTTTTAATAATTAAATTTAATAAAAGTAATAAATGATTAAAATTTGGATTGGAGGGATTTTTTGTACTCAATTATTTTAGTAGAAGATGATTTTATGCAAAGGACTATTTTAAAAAAAATGTTAACTTCTACATATGATTTTGTAAAAGTTTATGAAGCGGATAGTGAAAGTGGTGCTTTAGAAATAATAGAAAATAATGAAATTAATATGTTTATAATAGATATTAGTTTAAAAGAATCTTCAGGGTTGGATCTTGCAAAAAAGATTAGAAATATTCCTAAATATGAATTTAATCAAATAATTTTTTTAACGACTCATATTGAATATATAACTCAAGCATTTAAACAAGTACATTGTTATGATTATATACTAAAACCATATGATAAAGATGATGTATATGCTATGCTGAATAAGATTATACTTAATGAAAATAAAAAAACTTTAGAAGATAATAAAGAAATTGTTGTAACATTAAAATGTGGAATATATATTGGAATAAAGATAAAAGAGATTGTTTTTATTGAAGTGAAAGGAAAAAATTGTGATATACATACTCCAACAGGTACATATACAGTTACTAAGACAAGTTTAAAAAAAATAATGGAATTAATTGATTCTGAGAATATACTGCAAAGTCATAGAGCTTTTGCTATAAATGTAGATTACATATCTAAAATAGAGAAGGTAGATAGTAAGTTAAGTATTATATATTTTAATGGAACTTCTGAACAAGCATTTTTAGGGTATAAATTTAAAAAGAATGTTATAGATCAATTCAAAAAAGGTAAAGTGATATTATGTTAACTAGTTTTATTATAAATGGTCTAGATACGATTAATATATTGTATTTATATACAAGCCTTATTAAAAAAAATAACAATATATTTAAACTATTATTAACAATATTACTTATTTCTATTGCAGTTACAATTACTGAACAATTAGGATGCAACTTTATTTTTATATATGCAATAAATATTATAATAATTAAACTTATGTATAAAGAAAATATAAAAGAAATAATATTAAAATTCTTTTTGATAATTCTTATAGATATAATTTTACAATCAATATTTGCTTTAGTAGTTAATCAATTCATCTATAATTATTCAATTGTGGCAATTATTGTTGAGTTTATAATCTTAGTAGGAATAGTTATATTATCTAAGTTAAATTTATTAAATATTAATTTTAAACCTGTAGATAATGGTATAGTAATTTATTTAATATCAATATTTAGTATATATTCTATAGTCTTTAAATTTATTTGGGATTATGATAATAGAATAATTTTAAATAATTTATTAGTAATTTTTTTAATAATGAGTGTATTAGTTATTTCTCAAATATTGATATATAGTTATCTTATTAAATTAGTAAAAGAAAAAGAAAAATTAAAGCTTTCAAATGAATATAATGTTGTTATTAATGAAATAGTAGAAGAAATAAAAAGAAGGCAACATGATTTTGTTAATTACAAAAATACAATAAAAGGTATAGTAGAAGTTTTAGATGAAAAAGAAATAAAACCTGCAATTATTAAATATATAAAAGGTGAAGATGTATCAGATAATAATATAAATAATCTTATATATATTGATAATTTTATTATTAAGTCTATAATATACAGAAATATATGTAGAGCTAAACAATACAATATTAATTTAAAATATGAAATCCAAAATAATGTTTTAGATGATATTTTAAATTATCATGAAATTTCTAATTTATTAAGTAATTTATTAAATAATGCTTTTGATGAAGTTATACAAAATGGGTGTAATAAAAAAAATATAGAAATTAAGATTTTCACTGTAATGAATGAATCACATTTGATTATTAAAAATCAAGTTACTAACCCTAATAACATTGATATAAGTAAAATATTTAAAAAGGGATATTCAACTAAGGATCATGATAAAAGAGGTTATGGATTATATAATGTGCAAGAAATAGTTAATTCACATAAGGGACACATAAAAATAAACATAGAATCTGACGAGATTATCTTTGATATTTGTTTTAATAATTTTTAATGCCAGTTCGCCCTTATACTAGAATATCAACACTGTTTTAAAACATAACGTAAGAAAAAAATAAAGAAAAAATTATATTATTTAATGTACTGTAAAATGATACCTATAGAGTAGATACTTAGAAAAAAGTGTCTTTCTATAGGTGTTTTTTTATATTTGATTAAAGTTTGGATTATTATTTTTACCAAATAGTTTTACAAAAAGAAGAGAACCTAAAAGAATTAAAAAAATACCTAATAGATCAAAGCATAAAGGTTGATGAACTACTAAATCAGTATTTAAATTAAAACCTGTTATATTGATATTAAATATATATGTAAGTATGCGATGTAAAGAATTAGATAAGAAATGAGCAAATATATTTGAAAAAAGAGAATTAGTTTTAATATAAATCCAAGCAAAAAATAAACTACTCCAAAATGCTTGAAATGATTGACCTATTTCAAAGTGCATAAGTGAGAAAAATAAAGATGATATGATAATAGAAGTAAGTTTACTGTAGTTTTTTAAATACCCATTTAGTATTATACCCCTAAAAATTAATTCTTCTAAAATGGGAGCGATGATAACAGGAATTATTATAGCGGCTATAAACATATTCTGGTTAGTAAATCCACTCTCTAAAGTATTGTGACCATGATTACAATTAGAACAAATTGATTGGATTATATTATCAAATTCTGATAATATAATATTCATTCCAGTTGAAAAAATAGCTATTGAAATTAGAACTACAGGAGAGATTTTTTTAAATGAAAAAATATCCTTATATAAAAGTTTACTTTTTTTTGTAGCATAAAAAATAATAAAACCTTCACTTAAAATAATCATAAATATTTCAGCATAAGGGGTGTTAATAAAATCTGTATTATATAAATTATCAATAAACTGAATAATGGCATATGAAAAACCAAATAACGCGAGCATGATAATTAAAAGTCTTATACTATCTAAAATAGTAGGATAAGTTTTAGTCTTAGTCATTATAAATGTACTCCTTGTATAGAAAATTTATTTATTATTTATATATAATCAGTTTTGTGTTTTACTTAATGGAATTTTTAATATTATGAAAAATGTTATAATGAAAATTATTATACTAGTTATGCCTTTATAAAAACCTTTAGCAAAATCTTTTGCATTATCATAACCGTGATCCCTCAAATCTTTATAAATATGTTTAGCACCATCATAAAGGTCATCAATACCGATAAGACTCTTTTTTTTACCACCTTCTATTTTTAAAAGTTCATTTTCATTTAAAGTTAACATTTTCAATCACTCCTAATTATAAATTTTAAATAGATGTTTAATAAGCTGGAGTACAGCCAATGGTATGTCTCCAAACGTAATTTGCTGCTCTGCTAATATCACGTCCGACTTTATATCCAAAATCCGTATCTTTTTTACTACCACCATTTATTTCTGAAATTTCATCTAAAGAAAGTTCTGTTAATGATTTATTTAAAGCATTCATAGTTATTCCTCATTTCTATAATATTACAAAATTTTTTGTTTTATATTCTTTCGCGATAGAATATTTAAATAAGTTTTATATTATATAATAATTAAAATTAAATTCAGATATCTAAGTTCATATACAATATTTACATAAAAAAGAGAAAAAGTTAATAATTTATACTTAAAAGATATAAATTAAGAACTTAAAAGGCCTAATTGAGTGTATTAACAATAGAAAAATATGTTTTATTCCCCAAAATGTAATCTTTATGATTATAGTATTGAATTTATAATAAAATATGTTATAAATTTCATAGTATTTAATTAAAATATATACTATTAAAGAATCTGTTATGCTGAATAGTTACTAAGTATTTTTATTTTTTAAAAATTTCCATATTACAATTCCAAATAATGATCCACCTAATAAGGAGAATATTAATATATTAATTACTGTACTAATTATAAAACTTTTTATTGAATGTATATTAGAATCAACAAGTAACATTAATATAGAATATAAAATACCTGTAGGAATTCCCCATCTAACAATTCCATATTTTAAGATAAACTTTTTTATCCCAATGTCTTTAATATTATTCCAAGTTAGGGTATTGTTATTTTCAAAAATAACTTTATCATCTGATAGATAATCTAAATATATCCATTTTGAAGGAAAAAATAAATAGAATAAGACAAACAACTGTTTTAGTCCACTTATTGTACTTCCACATACTAAACTTACTTCTTGCTCTTTAGTTAAATTTAAATTTAATTTTTTACTTTTACACCAATCAATTTTCATATAGATTTGGTGATAACCTTATGAAACTTCAAATATTTTTTTTCACTATCATTAATTGAACTTATTTTTTCTTCATCCATATAAATATCGTATTCTCTCATGCGATTAATTCTTTGAGAGGTTCTTGAAATTATTATTTTAGGCATATATATCACCTCCAATTATATATGTAATCATCAACTATTCTTAATTAATGAATAATGTATACTAAATATGTGTAATCTAGATTTCAAATTAATTCTTTTTATATGTAATAATGGATATTAAATATAGCATAATTGCAATTATAAGTATAAATAATTGTATTAAAGTTAGATAAGACATTAAATTAGAATTTAGTATTTTATCTAAAAATAGTATTCTACAAAAATCTATAAAAAAGAAAATTGATAAAAGTAGTAATTTTATATTTCTATCAGTTTTGTAATAATATAGAATTGATAAAAATATAATGAGTTTTATTACAATATTCATGTAAATATCTCCCAAACTAGTATTAGTTTATAATAATAGATTATTTTCTAAATTATAGTTATAATAGTTTTTTATTTAAACACAATCAATTAAATAGCATGTTATAGAAATGCTCAAAATATATAAAGTGAAATTGATATTTTTAGGGTGCATTAAAAAATTTTAAGTAATACCATAGATTCAGTAATTATAATAATGAAAACTAATATAAATCTTAAATTATTTATAAACGTAATAACTTAATAAGAAGATATATATTAACAAGCTATATGAAAAAGGAATTTTCTTCATATAGCAATAAATCTAATACAGCCCCATATTTGAATAATCTTACAACTAAATAAAATAAAAAACTTTAATAAACTTTATTTAGTTGAGTATTACTTTTCTAGATAATTTATTTTAATTCTTCTGGATAATCAGGTTCACCAAATAATCCTAAACAAGATGTATTAGATATTAAATCAAATAATCTAATTAATACTGTTGAAAAAACTCTTGCAGATCTTTGCATTTGAAATTCCTCCTTTTATGTTAAGTATAATTACTTGAAGTATTTGTAAAAATATGCTTAAAAATATGCAATTACATATTTTTGTATTAGATAATCTAAAAAATAAAATACTCCAAAAAGTAAGCGATATTAAAGATAATATTTTTAACAGCCTTTTATTTTTTATAGGTCTTTTTCCATTATTACATGGAGCAAAAATTAAAGTAGTAATAATTGAAAAGATAAGAAATAATAAATAAAAATTAGTATGCAATTTAATTGGCAAGTTACTAAAAAATAATATGCTTAAAAAATAAATTACACTACATATTAAACATGAACTAAAAGTTTTACAGTGAATGCCACCAAAGAAAAATCTTATTGAAATTAAAATAATAAATGAAAATAAAAAAATAGATAATTCATTTAAACTTAAAAATATTAAGAATAAAATTAAAAATTTACTTAAATCACCTAAGATTACTTGAAGCGAATATTGTATTTTTAGTAAATCATTTTTGGTTAAAGCAGTGTTATTTTTAGCTAGGTATTCAGATATTAAATTTGATAATGTTTTTAACATTTTAACCTCACTTGTATTATAAGAAAAAAATATATATAACATTATAACTCATTATGTAAATTTATCAAATAAATATAATATTATCTAATATTAACATATTATTCTGATTTTTATATTTAAAAAATTAACATAATGAATAATATTATTAAAAATATATAATTTAAGGGTAAAAAATCTGTTAATCTAATGCTTCTAAAATAGAAAAGTATAAAAATCGACAAAAGTATAATTTCATTGAAGCTTTTTTAAATATAATTAATATATTTTTAAAAAATATTAAAAAATTTACTTTGAGTACGATAATAATAGTGTAGTGATATGGTTGGGCTTATTTAGAATAGATTGGAGTGTGATGTTTAAGATTATGTATTGATAATAGTGTAGAGTATATGGAAATAAGCATTTTTTATTAAATGTTAATTTTTACATATGAATTTAACAAAGGAAAAGTGATAGTATGTTAGAGAGTTTAGTAATAAATAGTATAGATTCAATTAGTGTGATTTATTTATGGACATGCCTAACTAAAAATAATAATAACTTATATAAATTATTTTTTAGTATAATTAGTTCTTCTATTATACTTACAGTAAATGAGCATTTTAATTTAACTTTTCTTATATCATATATAGCTATTATTACATTGCTTGTAGTTATATATAAAGAAGGCTTGAAAAATACTGTACTAGTATTTCTTTTAGTACTATTTGTAGATATAATTTTACAATTAATGTTTTCTTTAATTATTGGTAGATTTATAAATGCTTATACGACTCAGGGAATGATTGTTGAATCATTAATATTGATTATAATAATTATATTTTCAAAGACAAAGTTCTTAAGGAATAAGATTAGTTTTGATAATATAGAGAATAATATTTTAATATATTTAATTTCAATATTTTGTGTATATGTTATAGTCTTTAAGTTTATTTGTGAATATGATAGCAGAATAATTTTAAATAATACTTATATGACGATAATTATAGTAGGTATATTATTTATTTCGCAAATATTAATATACCTATATCTTACTAAAGTAATAAAGGAAAAAGAGAAGTTAAAGCTTTCAAGTGAATATAATAATATTATTGATGAGATAGTCGAAGAAATAAAAAGAAGGCAACATGATTTTGCTAATTATAAAAATACAATAAGAGGTATAGTGGAAGTTTTAGATGAAAAAGAAATAAAACAAGCAATTACCAATTATGTAAAAGATGAAGATACATATGATAATAATATAAATGAGCTTATATACATAGAAAATGTGGTTATTAAATCTATAATATATAGAAGTGTATGTAAAGCGAAAAAGTATCATATTAATTTTCACTATGAGATAGAAAATTATGTTCTTGATGATATATTGAATTACCAAGAAACTTCTAATCTATTAAGCAACTTATTAAATAATGCTTTTGATGAAGTTTTAAAGAATGAATGTAATGAAAAAAATATAGATATTAAGATTTTTTCTGAAATAAATAAATCACATATAGTTATTAAAAATCAAGTAGTTAATTCAGAAGATATTAATCTAAATAAAATATTTAAAAAGGGATATTCAACTAAAAGTAATGATACAAGGGGCTATGGATTGTATAACGTACAAGAGATAGTTAATTTGCATAAAGGGTATATTAAAATAAGGGTAGAAGATGATGAAATTATCTTTGATATTTATTTTGATAATATTTAATTTAAGTTAAATAATCCCAAAAATGAACTTAAATCATTTGTTTTGGTGCATTAAAGAGAAGAAAAAAGGAATAAAAAGAATAATTAAGCAGAAACAATACATTAAATGCAGATAAGTTATTTATTTGCCGTTGGTGTATTGTTTTTTGAATTTAGAAGAATAAAGGTTTACTTAATACATATCTTATGTAAATATATAGGTACAAGATAACTATTCAGCTTAAAAATAATCCGAATTTTAATTATATCTGTTTTGCGACAAAATTTCGATTATTACCATTAATTATCATGTTGATTTCATAAGAGTTTAACTCAAATACATATGTCGACATTAAATAAGTTAAACGATTATTTGTATATTAATATTTCAATAATAAGTAAGATCAATCCTTCAGCTGGATAGTTATTAAACAAAAAAACATTACAAAGTCATAAGAATGTATTTTCTTATGACTTTTTTTATATAAAAATTTATAATATAAAAACTCCCAAAGGTATAAAGTTTATACTTTTGGGAGATTGTTTTTTAAAATTATAGTTTATATTCAATAACAGGAGTTTTTCCACAAGAAACTGTTTGATTAATTATTGGATTTAACATTTTTAATTTATCATGGTTAACTATAAGTACAGGAGTTATTAGAGAAATTCCTTTTGATTCTATGAAAGTCCTATTTACTTTTAAGATAGGAGTTCCAGCTGTTACTTTAGTGTTTACTTTTTGTAAAACTTCAAATCCTTCTCCATTTAATTCAACAGTTTCTAAACCTACATGTACTAATAATTCAATTCCCTCATCAGTAGTCATTGCAAAGGCATGTTTACTATCCATTATCAGTGTTATTGTACCATCACAAGGAGCAACTACTGTATCTCCTGTAGAGTCTATAGCAACACCGTCACCTGCCATTTTTTCTGCAAATACTGGATCTGGAACTTTATCAAGACTTATTGTTTGTCCAGAAATTGGTGCTATAATATGTAGTGGTTTTTTTAAAAAATTAAACATTATTTATTACCATCCTTATATAATATATTTAGATTGATTAAGGTAACCTATAACCCTTTATTAACTGTATATTTATACAATTCTTTTTTTAGTTAAATGTTTACATTGGACCTGTGATACTAAAAATAATATATTAATGAGCATCAAGATGTGTTAATGAGAGTGTAACAATATGGATTAATAAGATACTAATATATTATTTTTAAAATTATATAATCTTTATGACTAATTCACATAAGGTACAATAACCCAAATAACATATTAACAATGCTTGTGCATTATTGTATTTTAATGTGATTAATTCTAATTTTAAAGATAGATTAAAGTAAAAACAATAGTATATCTGCAAGGTGTGAAATTTCACATAAATAATAACAAATACCAATGTATGTGAAAAAGAACTACATGTCCAAAAGTTATTGTAAACGTAATCTTGTGGTGATAATATAAACACAACAAAGCAATACAACAGTAGAAAAATGATGAGGGGGAAAACGTTATGATGCAAAAAATCCAACGATTTGGTGGCGCTATGTTTACACCGGTATTATTATTTTCATTTTCAGGAATAATGGTAGCACTATCAATATTATTTAAAAATCCTGATTTGATGGGTTCGATGGCAACAAAAGGAACTATGTGGTACAACATTTGGTACGTAATAGAAGAAGGATGTTGGACAGTATTTAGACAATTACCGTTATTATTTGTAATTGGACTTCCAATAGGACTAGCAAAGAAAAACAATGCACGTGCTTGTTTAGAATCATTGGTTATATACATCACTTTCAATTATTTTATGGCAGCGATGCTTAATTTATGGGGACCATCATTTGGTGTTGACTATAGCTTAGAACCAGGTGGAACAAGTGGACTAGCAATGATTGCTAACATAAAAACATTGGATCTAGGAATGATTGGAGCAATACTAATTTCAGCAATTACAGTATTCATTCATGACAAATATTTTGATACAGAATTACCAGAATGGTTAGGGGTATTTAAAGGATCATCTTTTGTATGCATAATTGGATTCTTTGTAATGATACCAGTTGCATTAGCATTATGTTTCATATGGCCAATTATCCAAGGTGGAATTAATTCAATGCAAGGTTTCTTAAAAGTTTCAGGAGTATTTGGAGTTTGGATATATACATTCTTAGAACGTATATTGATACCAACAGGATTACATCATTTTATTTACACACCATTTATATTTGGACCAGCAGTTGTTAATGAAGGAATTCAAAGTTATTGGCCAGCTCATATACAAGAGTTTACTAATACAGCTCATACATTAAAAGAAATGTTTCCAGAAGGTGGATTTGCTTTACATGGATTATCAAAAGTCTTTGGTTGTACAGGTATAGCATTAGCAATGTATGCAACAGCAAAACCAGAAAAGAAAAAGATAGTAGCAGGACTTTTAATTCCAGCAACATTAACAGCAGTATTTGCAGGAATTACTGAACCACTTGAATTTACATTCTTATTTATTGCACCAGTATTATTTTTAGTACATGCATTATTAGCAGCAACATTAGCAGCAACATCATTTGCATTTGGAGTAACAGGTAACTTTGGATCAGGTTTAATAGATTGGGCAGCTCAAAATTGGCTTCCATTATTTAAATATCATCCAGGAACTTATATAACTCAAATAATAATAGGATTAATATTCACAGGAATTTATTTCTTTGTATTTAGATTCTTAATACTTAAGTTTGATTTTAAAACTCCAGGACGTACAGATAGTGAAGAAGAAAAGCTATATAGAAAAGCTGATTATAAAGCTAAAAAGAATCAAGAAAACTCATCACAAGGAGAAGATGCTAGAGATGTTAAAGCAAAAGCATTTTTAGAAGCTTTAGGTGGAAAAGACAATATTCAAGATGTTACTAATTGTGCAACTAGACTTAGAGTTACAGTAAAAGATCCAAGCTTAGTAAAAGATACAAGTGTATTTGTAGCAGCTGGAGCACATGGCTTGGTTAATAAAGGAAAAGCAATACAAGTTATAGTAGGATTATCAGTACCACAAGTTAGGGAAAGATTTGAATCATTACTATAAAGTTTAGAATAAGATTTTAAGGGTATGTTTTAAATTAACATTATACTTAAAACATACCCAAACTTAAAAGTTAAATATATGATTAAAGCTATAAACACAATAAATCATATTATATAAATAATAAATACAAAATATATAAATATAAAATAAAGATTAAATTTAATAAAATATAGTAATTTTAGGAGGAATGAAAAATGAAAAAATTCTCAGTAGTAATAGCAGGCGGTGGAAGTACATTTACACCAGGAATAGTATTAATGTTACTTGAAAACTTAGAAAAGTTCCCAATTAGAAAGATTAAATTTTATGATAATGATGCTGATAGACAAGATAAAGTTGCTAAGGCATGTGAAATAATATTAAAAGAAAGAGCACCTGAAATAGAATTTATGCAAACAACAAAACCAGAAGAAGCATTTACAGATATTGATTTTATAATGGCTCACATTAGAGTTGGTAAATATGCAATGAGAGAATTAGATGAAAAAATTCCATTAAAATATAATGTATTAGGTCAAGAAACTTGTGGACCAGGAGGAATTGCATATGGAATGCGTTCAATTGGTGGAATACTTGAAATAATTGATTATATGGAAAAATATTCTCCAAATGCATGGATGTTAAATTACTCTAATCCAGCAGCAATAGTTGCAGAAGCTACTAGAAAATTAAGACCAAACTCAAAGATATTAAATATCTGTGATATGCCAGTTGGAATTGAAGAACATATGGCTAAAATAGTTGGATTATCTTCAAGAAAAGAAATGGAAATTAAATACTTTGGATTAAATCACTTTGGTTGGTGGACAAGTATTAAAGATAAACAAGGAAATGACTTAATGCCAAAGATAAAAGAACATGTTGCTAAATATGGATATAATGTTGATGTTGAAGAATACCAACATACAGATGCTAGCTGGAATGATACTTTTGGAAAAGCAAAAGATGTATTTGCAGTAGATCCAACAACTTTACCAAACACATATTTAAAATACTACTTATTCCAAGATTATGTTGTAGAACATTCTAATAAAGAATACACTAGAGCAAATGAAGTTATGGATGGAAGAGAAAAATTTGTATTTGGAGAATGTGAAAAAGTTGTAGAGAAAGGAACAGCAAAAGGATGTGAATTACATGTTGATGAACATGCTTCATATATAGTTGATTTAGCTAGAGCTATTGCATATAACACTAAAGAAAGAATGTTATTAATAGTAGAAAATAATGGAGCTATTGAAAACTTTGATAAAACAGGAATGGTTGAAATACCATGTATAGTTGGAAGTCAAGGACCAGAACCATTAGTTGTTGGAACTATTCCTCAATTCCAAAAAGGATTAATGGAACAACAAGTTTCAGTAGAAAAATTAACAGTTGAAGCATGGGCAGAAGGTTCATATCAAAAATTATGGCAAGCAATTACATTATCAAAGACAGTACCAAGTGCGAAAGTTGCAAAACAAATTCTTGATGATTTAATTGAAGCTAATAAAGAATATTGGCCAGAATTAAAATAAAAGTTAAATTTATCAAAATTTCTTACAAAATAACTAAAATGTAATTAGGTAGAGGTTGCTTGAATTTGAATTATTCAAATAAGCAACCTTTCTTTTGAGGAATTATGTCATTTTCAAACTCTGAAATGTTGATAAAATTTAATGGTATTAAGGTATTTTTGAATTGACAATAGATGATGGACAATTGACAATGTAGGATGAAATCACCTTGTAATTTCTAAATATATATTAAAGAAAGCCTATGGCTTTCAAGCATAATTATCTATTGTCAACTATCAATTGAAACATGGAACAGCAACGTTCTCAGCTTATAGCATATAGAATAAATATAAATAATATATATTATTTATATTTATTTGATATAATTATAATAGCTGGGGAGGTGTCAGAGATGAGGTTAGAAGAGGTAGTAAATAATAATTATTCAAAACTTAATGAAAATGATTTGTATATTTTAAAGTTTATATGTAGTAATAAAAAGAAGTGTCGAAATATATCTATAAATGACCTTGCTGATAATTGTAATGTATCAAGGACAACAATTTTAAGATTCACTCAAAAATTAGGTTTTAAGGGATATAGTGAATTTAAAGTATTTTTAAGGTGGGAAGAACAAGAAGAAGAAAATACTGAAGAAGACTATGTAAGTAAATTTTATTTAGATTTAGAAGAAACTAGAAGACATTTAGATAATAAAAAGCTTTCTGAAATCTGTGAATTAATACAAAATGCTGATAGGGTATTTGTATATGGTACAGGAATGACTCAAACAGCAGTAGCAAAAGAAATGCAAAGAACTTTTTTAATAGTAAGCAAATATTTTTATGTAATTGAAGGAGAAACAGAATTAAAAACTGTAGTTTCAGATATAACGGATAAAGATGTGTTTATAGCAATATCATTATCTGGAAATAATGAACTTTTAAAAGGAATAACTACTATTTTTAAAATGAATAGAATTAATACTATATCAATGACTAAATTTAGTGACAATATATTAGCAAGGAATTGTAAATATAATTTATACATATCAACTGCAAAAATTAATCTTGATAAAGGTAGAGTACATGAAACAACAGCATTCTTTTTCCTTTTAGTTGATGTACTTTTTAGGCAATATTTAACTTACATAAAAACTCAATCTATGACTATTGAGGAGGAAAATAATGAAGAAAAGGGAATTGAAACAGATTAATAAAACAAATAAAGATAAATATAAGCATGAATTTTTAATATTAAGGATTATAACATTATTTCTAGAAATGACCCCAATTTTATTTTTAATATATTTATATATAAATTCATTACAAACTGGAGAAATGATCTTTAAGCAAGTTATTGAAAATCCAAGTATGACAATTGCATTTATTACTTCAATGTTAGCTCCTTTTAGTGGAATTTGTTGTGATTATTCGCTAAAAAATTTAGAGAATGATAAAAACTTACTATTATCAGAAATAATATTAGGATTAGTAGTACTTGGTCAAATTGTATTATTTAATTTAATTGCAGCATTTCCTATAATATATGTAATGTATAAAGTATTTGATAAGAAAAAAATTGATTTTAATAAATTTAAGATAGAAATAAAAAATAAAAAAGCTATAGGTAATTTAGCAATAAGTGTATTTACGATGTTTATTGTAATAATATGTACTTATGTAAGAATGAGATTGTAATCTAAATTATTGATATTATATAGATAAAATCTATTTATAGAAATTAAAATTATTATTAATAGATCTTAAATTATTTATAGTATATAGATAGTTATATAAACATATAATGATTTTTTATTTTGTTTAAACGAAAGTTGATATTAAGTATGAGTTTTATACTTAATATCAACTTTTTTATGTATAGGAAAGTATAGAATTTGAGAAGCATGAAACCTTGATAAAATATAAGTTTATGGAGAGGTTTTTGAATTGATAATGGACGATGGACAATTGACAATGTAGGATGAAATCACCGTGTGATTTCTAAAATATATACTTTTAAGAAAGTCAAAGGCTTTCAACCATAATTGTGCATTGTCAACTGTCAATTGAAACGTGGCGTAGCCACTTTTTTGTAGTATTTATTTTGAAAAAGCTTTAATTTTGTTTTCACATGTAAATCTATACAAGATTTATATTACTGCATAATAATTATTTATTAAATGATTATATAGTTACTTTTAAGGGTTACATACTTAATAAAATTTGGTATTATTGTATTATATAATATATTAAGGATTAATAATGAAAGATTATATTAAATATTTAAATATTTATTAAATAAATTTTAATAAGTAAATCAGTATGTTTTTAAAAAAGTATTATTAAATTTAATATATATATTCTAATTAAGTTATTAGATTTATAATCTTTTATATGATTTTTATAGAAAATTATATTTTTAATTAATAACATCTAGTTAGATTATATATATCATAAATTTCCTATATAAGTTCATTACTAAAATAGTTAGTTATACTTTGTTATAAATAGTCTAAGATTTATATAAATAAACAAACTTTATTGGAACTTATATATTACTTTTTTAGTTAGGAGAGATCAAATGAAAAATATTCTTTTAAAGAAGGCTGTGGCAGCAGTACTTGCAGCTACGACTGTTTTAAGTGTTGCACCGACCGGAGTTTCAGCAGCATGGAATAAAGATAATTATGGAAATTGGAATTGGATAGAAGGCAATTCTAGAGCTATAGGATGGAAGTCAATTGATGGAAAGTGGTATTATTTCGATTATAGTGGAAATATGAGAAAAGGTTGGATTAATGACTGGGGTGCATGGTATTATACAGATTCTACTGGTGTAATGCAAACAGGGATAATCGAAATTGATGGTAAGGTTTATGCTTTTGGTGGGAATGGAATTATGCAGACAGGCAATATTTCTATAAATGGTAGATCATATACATTTAATCAACAAGGTATAGCAGTAGGAGATAAAATACCAACTCCAAATAAAAGTTTTGATATAAATAACAACATCTTAGATGGGAAGTTTAAACCTCCTTATACTGAAAACGGGGAATCATGGGGAGCTAATTCAAATAATTCTTCTTATAAAGAGGATGAAGAAGATGATATATTTGATGATGTTAAGGAAGTAAAGGTTAAATTTAAAGTTACTTTTGATTCAAATGGTGGAAGTAAGGTATCATCAATAAGTGGAATAAAAGCAGGAAAAACAATAGAGTTACCAGATGAGCCTACAAAAGATGGCTATGAATTTGATGGATGGTATAAAGATGAAGATTTTGATAAGGAATTTACAGATGATACAAAAGTAAGATCTAATCTTAAATTACATGCTAAATGGGTTAAAAAGGGTTCTTCTGGTGGATCTGAATCAGGTTCAGGAAATGAAAATAATGGATCAGATAATGAACAAGTACAACTTGTAAAGGTAACTTCAAAAGTATTTACCAATGATTCAGGGGTAAGTAGCGTTAAAGTAACTGCAAATGCAAAGAATTTTGCATCTGGAACAAAAGCAACTATTGAATTAATTGATAAAATCACAGGACAAGTAGTAGAAGGAAAAACACAAACTGTAGGAATAAATAGCAATGGATATATAGGATGCACATTTACAGATATGATACCAGGAACCTTTACTGCTAAGGTAACAGTAGGAAAAGTAAGTGTAAGTTCAGAAGAGTTTAAGGTGTTATCAAAGAATGATATATCAAATACTGATATTCAAAATGCAGCAGATAATCTTAAATTAGGTGATGTAAGCTTAGTAACTTCTGATTTAAATTTACCAACAACAGGAGCATATGGAACTACAATTAAATGGACAGCTAATAATCTTGATGGAGAAACTGATAAAGTTATTACTATTGAAGAAGACTCTTCAAGTAATAACAATGTTATTGGAAAAGTAACTAGACCTGATGGAGATGGCAGTAATGTAAAAGTAAAATTAACAGCTACTATTTCAAAGGGAGATGCAACTCCTCTAACAAAAGATTTCATTGCATATGTCAAGAGATTTAATACAAAATTGGGAAAGGCAGTAGAAGGAATAAATAATGCAGTAAATATGCAAGGTGATGAAGATGCAAAAATATTAGCAGTTAAGGAAAAATTAACTCAAGATAATATGTTATCTATTGGAGTAAGCGAAGCTCAATATAATAAGTATAAAGATTTAGAATTGACATCTGATAAAGAACAAGTTTATCAATTAGGTGTTGCAAAGGCAGTTTATGCTGATATAAAATCTAGAAATTATATATCAGGAAATTCTAATGAAAATGTATATAAAAAAGAACTTGAAAGTGAAGCAATAGGAATTTCAAATATATTTAATATGGCTGTTATAAATCAATCTAGATCAAAACAGGAAAATGACAATAAAACAGAATCAGATAAGAAATTAAAAGAGGCAAAAGAAAAATTAACGAAAGCTATTAATGACCAATATTCTGATGGAGTTTCAAGAACCACTTTAAAAGCAAAGCAAGAAGAAAATACTAAAGAAAGTTGGAATAGATATATTTTAGCATTAACAAATGCAAAAGAAGTTGAAAGTAATGATAATGCTGTTTTATCAAATGTAGAGGGTGCAATAAACTATTTAAATTCATCTAAGGATGCATTAACAGGTGCTCATTTAGTAACTGTTAATATTTATAAAAACGATGATGTATGGACTGATTTTTATAAAGATATGAGTTTCCAAAAAGGATTATCTACTCCAATAAAAGCAGATCGTGGAGGAGAAAGTTCATATAAGGCAACATTAACTAAAGGAGAGTATAAGATATTAGTTGATGGAAAGCCTACAGGAAAAACTATAACTGTACCAGATACTATATCTGACAATAAATTGCCTGAAGAAAATTTATATTATTATACAGTAAAATATGAAATGAAAAACTCAGATATAACAAAGGGTGAAATTATTGCTAAGTATGGTAATACCTTAACTGGTTATTTATCTGTTAAATCTGGAGACGCTGTACTTTATGATTCTAATAATGATTTAGTGCTTACAATGAATGCTAATAGTAATGAGACAAAAGAATTTACTTATTTATGGAGTAGTATAGATGGTAAAAAAGAATCAGAATCTGCTTCATATTCAATTTCAGATTTAAAAGTACATGGGAAGGTAGACCTTGTTTGTAATGTGTATCCAAATGAAGTGATAATAAGTAATATTAAAGGTATGGCAGCTAATGATAATTCAGGTAATGCTACAGTTACTGCAAAGGTATATAAATATGAAAGTCAAAATGCAAAGGTCGAATTATTTAAAGATGGTGCTTTAATTGCTGCAAAGAATGGATCTGATGTGAAGATAGATGAAGATGGAAATCTTACAACTGATTTTATAGGATTAGGAAAAGGGGCATATAAAGTAAAAATAACAATAGGAGCATTAGAACGTGAATCATCAGGATACTTCTATGTTAATAAGATAGCTCAAGAGGTTTTAGATGGAGTGAATGCTATTAATGATGCAATGAAAAAAGATGCTGGGGATACTAAATATTCAAATCTTGTTAACTTATTTAATACAGATGGATTCAGCAAATCTGCACAAGCTCTTGGATTAAATAAATCAGATTATGCAAATTTAATTGAATTAACTAATAAATATACAACAGAAGTTGCTAAAAGTGTTTATAGACCATTAGAGTATACCGTAGATGAAGTTGGAATCATTAGTAAGAATTTTAATAATGCAGTTATGACCCAAACAAGATTAAAGAAAAATGATGATGCTAATTTAGAAGCAACAGAAAAATTAAAAAAGGCAAGAGAAGAATTAAAAGTTACTTTAGATAATGAGATGGATGTAAACCGTACTACTTGGAAGAAAAAAGAGACAGATTACACGGAAGAAAGTTGGAGAAAATATGTACCAGCAGTAATGAATGCTGTAAAAGTTGAACAAAATCAAAACTCATCATTATCTCAAATAGAAAGTGCAACAAAAACTTTAATAGCATCAGTATTAAAAAATGGTTATGAAGCAACTATAACTATTAATAAAGATGGTAGTGCATGGGATGGAACTGGAACAATAACATTAAAGAAAAAATTAGATAATGGAAGCTTAGGAACTTCAATACCAGTAATGAATGATTCATTAGGTAAGGTAAAAACAAAGAGATTAGAAAGTGGAATTTATAATATATTTATTAATAATAAGGATATAGGAGAACAAATTGAAATAAAAGATGCAGCAAATAGTTCTACAGTATTAAATTACTATACATTTAATTGCAATTTAACTGGTACAAGCTCAATAGATATTACTAGAAGTAAAGTAAGTTTAACAGAGGTTAATAATAGATCTAATAGTACTAATACAATTAAATCAGGTGATGCAGTACTTGGTGGAAATAATGTAATTATAACAGTAACACCTTCAATGATAAGTGGAATTTCAGGAATGAACGAATTTTCCTATGATTGGACAGGGGTAACTTCAGATACTAATATAGCTACAGCGTATAAAGTATCAAGTAAATTAGATATAGGTTGTAAAATAAAGCCTAAAAATGCTGTAATAATAAATATTTTAGCTTCATCAGATGATACGGGAAAAGTAATTGTAACAGGTAAA
This sequence comes from Clostridium weizhouense, assembly GCF_019431045.1. Classification (GTDB taxonomy): domain Bacteria; phylum Bacillota; class Clostridia; order Clostridiales; family Clostridiaceae; genus Clostridium; species Clostridium weizhouense. The sequence continues at coordinate 83,228 of NZ_JAHXPT010000009.1, forward strand.
GTGGATTGTGTAGTAGGTAAAGTTGCTACAGTTGAATTATTAAAGAGTAATTCTTCATTAAATCCACAAATTATAAAAAATGATGTTGTAATACAAAGTGATGGTACATTTAATGTAGACTTTAATGCAGCAACAAGTGGAACATATTCAGCAAAAATAACAGTAGATTCAATAACTAAGTCATCTAATAATATTGAAGTGACAAAAAAATAAATTAAAATATTAACAGTAAAAGACTTAAAGTTAGCTTATTTAAAGTTGATTTTAAGTCTTTTATAATAAGAGGAAATTATAGAATTTTTAAAGTTTGATAAACTTAAATTTTGGCTATAATTAAGGATAACTAAAGTTAAACTATATAGTTCAAATAAAGATTATTTATATGTTTGATTTTAGAGAATATATTAACGATGATCATAAAATGAGTTAATCAATATGTATTTGAACTCTTTTATATGATATAATACTTTAGGCAATATATATGATTTTAGGCACATTCAAAAAATAATAGACCAGTATGCTCGTCTGTTTTGCGTCATACTGCGTCAGTAAATTTAGTTAATAGCTCGCTATTAGTTAAACTTGCTTCCTTGTCTGACACAAAATATACAAAGCATCTTTGGTCTATTATTTTATTTCATGTACCTAACTAGATATATATTGTAATTTGCAAATATATATTTTAATATTAATATTGTATTTGCAATAAGGCACATTTCTCTTATGTGTCTAAACTCTAAAAAATCTTAAAGTGATTTTTATTACTATTAATGCGTTTTAATTATTTTTGAAGATGTTTTAAGGTTAAAATTTATATTTACTTAAAACATAATTTGATTTTAGACTTAAATAAGTTGCATTTATAATTTTGTGTTATATATGTCTACTGCAATAAACATAATTATTTTGTAATGCAAATTATATAGTGCAGCTTATATGTTTTTTTGTTTTTAGGGAATTATAGAATTTAAAAAAATATATTTTTAAAAAGCCTGTGGCTTTCAACCACAATTGTGCATTGTCAACTGTCAATTGTAAACTGAAAGATGGCACAGTCACTTTTGTTATTTAGCATTTGGAATTATATATTATTATAGTGTTTAAGATATAACTTAAGCATGATTTAAGATACAAGTAATTAAAAAAAATTAGGGAGGAATTATTTTGGCTGATTATATAAATGAAATTCAAAAGAGAAGAACTTTTGCGATTATTTCCCATCCTGATGCCGGAAAAACTACATTAACAGAAAAGTTTTTATTATATGGAGGTGCTATTAGACTTGCAGGTTCTGTTAAAGCAAGAAAAGCATCTAAACATGCAGTTTCTGACTGGATGGAAATAGAAAAACAAAGAGGTATCTCAGTTACTTCCTCTGTTATGCAATTTAACTATAATGATCATTGTATTAATATATTAGATACTCCAGGTCACCAAGACTTCTCAGAAGATACATATAGAACACTTATGGCAGCAGATAGTGCAGTAATGGTTGTAGATGCTGCAAAAGGTATAGAGGATCAAACAAGAAAGTTATTCCATGTTGCATCTTTAAGAGAAATGCCTATTTTTACTTTTGTAAATAAAATGGATAGAGAAGCTAAAGATCCATTTGGTTTACTTGAAGATATTGAAAATGAATTAGGAATTAAAACTTATCCAATGAACTGGCCAATAGGTTCAGGTAAGGAATTTAAAGGTGTATATGAAAGAGATAATAATAGAATTATAGCTTTCAATGGTGGAAATCATGGTCAAAATGAAGTTGAGGCTATAGAAGGTTCTCCAGATGATCCTAAGTTTAGAGAAATTTTAGGGGAAGCACTTCATGATAAGTTAATGGAAGATATTGAACTTCTAGACATTGCTGGAGATGATTTAGATTTAGATGCTGTAAGAAGAGGAGAATTAACTCCAGTATTCTTCGGTTCAGCATTAACAAACTTTGGTGTAGAACCATTTTTAGAACATTTCTTAGAAATGACTACATCACCACTTGCAAGAAATTCTACAGAAGGACGTATTGATCCATTTGAAGATAAATTTTCTGCATTTGTATTTAAGATACAAGCTAATATGAATAAAGCACATAGAGATAGAATTGCTTTTATGAGAATTTGTTCAGGTAAGTTTAATAAAGGTGAAGATGTATACCATATGCAAGGCGAAAAGAAAATTAAACTTGCACAACCTCAACAATTTATGGCTCAAGATAGAGAAATTGTTGAAGAAGCTTATGCAGGAGATATCATAGGGGTATTTGACCCAGGTATATTCTCAATAGGTGATACATTGTGTTCTCCATCAAAGAAATTTAAATTTGAAGGAATTCCAGTATTTGCACCAGAACATTTTGCAAGAGTAAGACCAGTGGATACTATGAAGAGAAAGCAATTTATAAAAGGTGTTACTCAAATAGCTCAAGAAGGAGCAATTCAAGTATTTAAAGAAATACATATAGGTATGGAAGAAATTATAGTTGGAGTTGTTGGTGTGCTTCAATTTGAAGTTCTTGAATATAGATTAAATAATGAATATAATGTTGATATCAAGATGGATAGATTATCTTATAGATATGTTAGATGGATTGAAAATAAAGATGTTGATATGGACACTTTAAATTTAACATCAGATACTAAGAAAGTTAAAGATCTTAAAGATAGAAACTTACTTATATTCCAAAATGATTGGGGCATAAGCTGGGCTCTAGAGCATAATAAGGGATTGGTACTTTCATCTGTAGGTAAGAGTGAAGATTAGATTTTAAATATGAAAATTAATAATACTATTTAAAATTAAATGTGTAATTAAAAGATAATAATATTGCCAATATTAGATGAAAAGTAGTAGCTTTTTAATTTTAAAAGCTACTACTTTTTTGAGTGTGTGTAAATAATTATATACCCCTGGGGTACCCCAGGGGTATGTTAGGACAAAAATCTGATTTTTATTCATAAAATTAAAAAATAAATAAAAAGTTTGTATTGACGTAGTTGTTATATAAAGAATTTTATACAATAATCGAAAATATATGGTAACATATTTTTCTATAGTTAAATTTAATGGTTTTTTACATAATCAAGGAGAAAAAAATGTTTAAAATTGTTATAATTAAATTGATATTTAATATATACTCTAATTACGTTATTACATTTTAAATTTTTTATAAAAGTTTTATAGAATTTTTAATAGAAAATTATTTGTTTAATTAATAATATCTAGTTAGAAGCATATATAATATTTAATTGATAGGAATAAATTTGGACAATCTATAAGGGGGGATAATCATGACAATTTTAGATTTATTAAATCAAACATATACTAATAATAAATTGATAGAGAAATCATTACAAATTATTAAAGAGAGTTATATAAATCTTGTAAATGATAATTATGAATTAGTTCTTAACGAGATAGGAAAATTAACTGTAAAAATGCCAAGTCTGGAAAAGAAGGATGAATATATTTATAAAGATATAAGTGAATATGAATACTCTTTAGTAATGTGTATGAGAATTTCAACTATAATTAATGAAGAAGGACATAAATATGTATTAGCTAAGTTTATGGAGATATATAAAGATAAGCTAGAACTATTTTTTAAAGATGTTAATAATGTTGACAAGCTTATGGAAAAAGTAAAAAATACTAAAAGTAAAATAGATTATATTACTTATTTTTCAATAGGAGGATCAATTTTACTTGGAATTTTTATGTTTATATTTAAAGAGCTTTCTAATAATGTAAGATATCTACTTACATTAGGAGTTACTCTATTATTTACAGTAGGGTTAGTAGAGCAATTTACTAAAGAAGCTCAAATTAAAAAAATAGTAGATGCTTATATTAGTATAATCAAAACAGACTGGTATAGAAAAGAATTAAGAAGACAATATATATTTCTTTGCAATTTTACAGGATAAAAAATAAAGGCTATCCAAATGATATAGTCTGGATAGCGCTTTAATTAATTTTTATTAAATTTTAAAATTACTAACAGTAGAAACTAATTTAAAAGTACTATCATTAACTTCTTCAAGTAAGTTTATCATAGTATTAGATTTTTCAGATATAATATTCATTTTTTTACTAATATTGTTTGTTCCATTTGCAGACTCATTATTTGCAGAATTTATTTGCTTTATAGATTCTACAACAGTACCAATTGAAATACTCATTTTATTTGAAGTCTCATTAAAATCAGTTGTCATATTATTAATAATATTGGCATCATTACTATATTGTTCTCCAGTTTTAACAATCATATTATAATCTTGTATGACTTGACTATTTATAAATTCCACCATTTCTTTTGATGTATTTACTAGATTTTCAACTGTATTAATAATCATATCATTAACTGTTTTTATTTCAGAAACAGTAGTTTTTGAATCATCTGCAAGCTTTTTAATTTGGTTAGCTACAACAGCAAAGCCTTTTCCAGCTTCTCCTGCACGTTCTGCTTCAATTGATGCATTTAATGATAATAAATTAGTTTGAGAGGCTATTTGTAATACAGATTCAGATAAAATATTGATTTTTTCTACCTCTTTAGATTTTTCGATAGCTTCTAAAAGTTTTTGTTGAGTTTCAACATTAATTTTTTCTGCTTTTTCCTTAGAATTAATAGCTATATTTTTAAGTGTGTTAGCTCTTTCTGTAATTAAAAATGAATTTTCAGATTCATTTTTAGCCTTTGTTGTAATTGCATCAAGATAAGAGTTAATTTTGGATGTTATTAAACTTACTTCTTCTGTAGATGCAGCTGTTTCTTCCATTCCGCTGGAAAGCTTTTCTGTTGAAGCAAACATATCTTGTATTAAATAATCCAATTCATCAATGTTTTTATTGGTATTTTTAAGCTTGTGTTCAACAATATTAGATTCATTAACAATAACTTTAACTATATTTCTAAAGGACTCCTGCATTAGATTGAAATTTTTTGCTAATTCACCAATTTCATCATTACTAGTAAAATCAATATGTTGAGTTAAATCACCTTCATTATTAGCCATAGATTTTAATTTTGATAAAATTTTTGTTATTGGATTTACAATGTTTTTAGTAATAAATATCCATGATAATATTGTTATTATTACTGAAATTATAATAGATATCATTATAATGGTTATAGTGTTTTTAATAGAGTTTTCTATATTTTTTATAGATTTACTAATATTTTTAGTAGAAGATTCCTTATATTTATCTACTTTATCATTAATTAATTCTGCTGTAGTATCAAAATCTTCCATATATAAGTTACCTTCTTGCGGACCACCATTAATATATGCATTTGCCATATTTTTCCCGGTTTCGTAATAGGGATTAAAACTTTTTTCTATACTTTCAATATCTTTTATATTTTCAGGATTTATCTTTTTTAGTTTTTGAGTTATAGATTTTATATTCTGTGCATATTTTTCAGCATTATCAAAGCCATCATCAAATCCTTCAGCAGCTCTTGTTGCACTTATGTCAGTAAGCCATTGTTGAACTTGTACAACATCAAGTTTTAACTCATCAGCCATTGAGCTAGTAGTAAAATGTTTTTCATTCATTTCTTTTACTAATTTTAAATTATTATTTGTGTAAATAAATTGAATTACCATAAAACCTATAAAAAATATCAGCATAAAAAAAACAGGTACAAGTATTTTTAGTTTTATACTTTTCATATAAAGTTCTCCTTTTCTATTTTCTTTAGTAAATAAATTGAAATTTATCCATATTATAATAAAATTATAAAAAATTAAAAAAATACCAGTTATTTAAGTGATTTTTTAATATTATACCATTTTAAATTGGTATATACCATTAGGTCGGAAATACTTTTGAGTTTTTATAATTTATTTTTTATGTTACTATATTCTGATTAGTAGTTAATATAAAAAATAAAAAATGCAACATTTTATCTTCTTTAGTTGTTTTAATAAATGAGGGGGTAATTATGATGAATGATATTTCATTGCGTACGGATGAAATTATATCAGAAGATTTAGAGAAATATGGAAATATGTTACTTAGGCTTTCATATTCATATATGAAAAATATCCATGATTCAGAAGATATACTTCAAGATGTTTTAATAAAGCTAATTAAAAATAAAGATGATTTTAAAAATGAAGAACATAAAAAATCATGGCTTCTTTGTGTAACTAGAAATCTTTGTATAAATAAATTAAAATCTTCATGGTTTAAATATAGAGAATCGTTAATAGAACTTCCTCATTATGATAATTATACAGAGGGGAATGCCGATGTATTTGAAGCAGTAATGAATTTACCAATAAAATATAGAGAGGTAATACATTTATTTTATTATGAAGATTATACTACGGCTAATATTGCTTTGATAATTGGTAAGAAAGAGTCTACGGTACGTTCTTTATTACATAGAGCTAGAAAAATACTTAAAAAGACATTGAAAGGAGGATATGATTTTGAGTAAGAACTACAAGGATGTAATGAATAAAATTGTTATGGATGAAGATATGAAAAATCGGATACTTTCTAATGTTAATAATGTAAATGAAAAAGAAGATAATGTTAAGGTTAAAAGACTTTCTAACAGAATATTTAGTAATTTAGTAATGTATGCTGCTTGTTTTTCAATTGTTTTATTTAGTATAACTAATAATACATTTATAAAATTATTTAAATTTGGAGAGCCTGATTTACAACAAATGAATGTTTCAAAGAACATAAATATAACAGAAAAAACGGATAATAGTGATGAGTTAAAAAATAAGGATTTAGAATCAAGGGAAAGAAAAGAAGATACGGAAGAAAAGATAAACTCTACAAATACAGATTCTTCATTAAATAAAGAAAATGAAAATAATCAAATAAAACGATCAAATGTAAATGAACCTATAAATCAAGAAGGAAATGAAAGTAAAGTACCTTTAAAAAATGATAAGTTTAATGAAAAAAGTATAAATTCACAAAATAATTTATTAGATAATGAAAATGTTAAGAATACCCCTTATAGTAGTCCAGAACCTAAAATGCAATCTAATGCTAGTAGCCAGTTAGTGCGAACAATATTAAATGAAAGGAATTTTGAAAGCTTAACAGAATTGAAAAAAGCAGTTGATTTTGAGTTTAAAATTCCGAAGAAGTTACCTCCAAACTTTAAAATAGATACCATAAGTTATATTGAAAATAGTGTAGTGTCAATAACATATTCTAATAAAGTAGATAACAGTTCTATTAATTTTAGAACCTCTAAAAAGGATAAAGATATAAGTGGTGACTATACTCAATATAAACTAGAAAAAATAATAAATTTTGATGAAACTAATATAAGTTTAAGCGGAGATAAGAGTTTAATAAATCTTGCAAAATGGAATAAGGATAATATATCTTATAGTATTTTAACTAAAAATGGTCTTGGGGAAGAAGAAATTTTAGATATAGTTAAAAATATCGATATAAGTAAGTAAACGGAACTTTAAAATTATTACAATATATTTCAATAGTTAAATATGGGGGCGATTAATTATGATTTCGGATGAATTAAGAAGGAGAAGACTAAAATTAAGAGAAGAATTATATAAATCAATACATAAATTTGGAATAGATAATGAAAATAGCTTAAGAATAAGTCAAGAAATAGATAAAATAATTGTTGAAGAGATGAAATTACAACTATTTAAGTCAAAATTAGCATATTATTAATTGGGAGTAAAATATTAAGTAATTCAATTACTTAGAATATAAGAACAATAAAAAATATGATAATCAGTTTTATAGTACTGATTATCATATTTTTTTAGGTTAATCATGACATATTAAATATTTCTACCATTTATATAGAATTTGATTAATAAGGAAGCTGATTTTTATTAAATATAACATTGGAAGAGTTATATAATTTTATAGTAATAGTTTAATCTATTACTATAAGAAAATTTACATTAATCTATGGTTAGAAATATTAAGTAAATGAAGTTTTAGAAAGCATATTTTTATAATTTTATAAAATATATACTATTTATAAGTTGTACGTGGAGAAGGTTCATTTTTGCCATAAGGACTTTTTTGATGTTCCTCATTATTAATTTTCTTAGGATAGTTTCTTGATGAAACATCAGAAGTACTTTTATTAATCATATTAAATCCTCCCTTTAATGCATAATCAAATTTTCTTTATTAGTCTTATCATTTTATTTAAAAATATTCTAACATTTATATTAATGAATAAACTTTATTGTAACTTATATAATTTATTCATCAATATAATAAGTTTTTAGATTATAGTTTAGAATAATTTGAATTCAATGGAAAAGCATGCTATAATTACTATTGAAAGATAATAATTATTATATAATAAAAACGAGTTGTGATATCTTGTGTAGATAAAAAATTCGTTACTTAACAAACGTTTAAAAATATGAGTTATAAAATAAAATTGTGATTTAAATATATAAATGATATGGGGGATATAAAATGGGAGTTGCATTTAAAGAAGTAAATTTTAATGAATTAGTTAATAAATTAGCACCATGCTGTTTGGGTGAAGAAGAGTGTAATGGATGCGCTAAAGAAAAATGTTTAGTTGGATATGGAAAAGAATGTATTAAGGGATGCTTGAAAAATAAAGTAACATATATTAGAGATGGATACAAAAATATTCCTATAACAGATACAAGAGTATATGATCAAGAAACAGTTATTACGGCAATTTCTGATATATTAAAAAGATGTAAAAGTTGTAGTGAAGAGCATTATGAAAATTGTATTATAAATGTTATAAGAAGTTGTTATGAAGTCAGCTTATTTGGAGAAGAGCAAGAATATGAAGGAAGTGCTTTTTTATATTTAAATAATTTGAAAAATATAAACGAAGAAATAGCAGATAAAATTTTTGAAAGGTACAATTCTAAATAATTAAAAAAATATCTTAAATAGTAGTGGCTATAAAACTAGTTTTTAAGAGTAAAAAGAATAATTTATAGTTAGAGTTTATATTAAAATATCAAAATTACTGTTAAAGATACAGTTTTATAATTAAGTTGAGTTATGATGAATAAAGAACAATTGATAATGAAAAGAAGTTTTTATTATCAATTGTTCTTTATTCATGTACCTAAATTATATTGTTATGTCTGTGTTTCTTTAGAAAAATATTGCATAATATATTGTAAATAGATACTTAAGTTTAGATGGAGGAGATGTTTTAATGAGGAAAAATAATATAAAAAAAAATAATAATACTAAAAGTAAGAAAAGTTTAATTCAAATGCTACTAATAATATTTATATTTGTTATAACTGTAGTGATATCATCATTAAGCGCTATTATGGTATTTCGCAGGAATACTCCTTCATTTTCTGTATTTAATATAAAAAATGAATTAAATATGATTAAGGGTACTGGATGGATAGAAAAGAATGGAGATTTTTACTATTATGAAGATTGGAATATGAAGAGTGGATGGATTAAGTATGATAATAAATGGTATTTTACAGAAGAAGATGGAAAAATGAGAACTGGTTGGATTCAATATAAAGGTAATTGGTATTATTTAAATTCTGATGGTAGTATGGCTAAAAATACTACAGTAAATGGATTTTATTTTAATGAAGAAGGAATATGGACATCTACCCCAGAAGAACAGAAATCTTAGTCTCTAGTAAAGCATTTCTTTAACTGAGCTAAGATTTTGCTATCTAGAAGTATTTAGCTATTAAGAATATTTATTAAAGTGCAAATTTTTCTATTGCCTTTGCAACACCATCATTTATATTTGTATCAGTAATGTAATCAGCAGCTTTTTTTGCCACTTCAGATCCATTGCCCATAGCAATACCAAGTCCAGCATATTTAATCATTGATACATCATTTTCATTGTCACCAATACAGATAGTTTCTTCTTTTTTTATTCCTAATTTTTCTCCAAGTATTTTTGCAGCATTGCCTTTTGAGACACCTTTTTGCATTATTTCAAAGTTATTACTACCAGAGCTTACAGTTTCTAAATCAGAAAATTTAAGAAGTTCATTTTTTACATTAAGAAGTTTTTGTTTATTATTATTGGAGTCATCTAATCCTATAATTTTAATTATAGAATCTCCAAATTTATCTAGTATTTCATGTATATCTGAAGTTATAAAGAATTTAACTTGTTTTTCTGCAGGAACTAACTTGTTTGTAATATTATATGTATGGTTTTCCTTAAAAGGAGTATCTATAATTGCAGTATCACAAGTGTAATATATAATTCTAAATCCTTTATCATGTATAGTATTATAAATTTTCAAGACTTGTTCTTTTGTTAATGTATTTGAATATATGACTTCATCAGTAGCTCTATTTTTAATATAAGCTCCATTACAAGAAATAAGTTCAGTTTTTATACCTACAAGATTTGCAAAATAATCGGCAGAAGCAAAAATTCTTCCAGTACTTATTGCAATTTTTATTCCTTTATCAACAGCTTTCTTTAATACGTATTTATTTTTTTCACTTATTTCACTATGTCCACTTAATAAAGTTCCATCCATATCTATACAGATTAGTTTATATTTCATAAAGTTATCCTCCTGTAATTAATATTAACTAAGAATTGCCTCGATGTTAATATTCCATCGAGGCTATTTTTTATTCTTTTAGGGAATTATATACTTTAAAAATTTAAAGAACCATCTAAATAACTCTTAGCAATTGAGTTAAATCCTAATTCAACTAAAACGTTTAAACAGATGGAAAAAATTTCATAAGATGAAGTTTCACTTCTCTTTAGTTTTTCTAAAATTTTGATTACTTCTTTTTCAATTAAGTTAAGTTCAGAATCCGACAAAGCTTCTTGTGTTTGTTTTGAAGCATTAAGGATTGATCTCTTTATTTTAGAAACTTCAAATTCTTCTATGTTTCCACTTTTTTTTATAATGTTCATAAAATCAACTCCAATCTTAATTTAATTATATTATTATTTTAAAAAAACTTAAAGTACTTACTTGAATAACTTTGATGTATTTTGTAATATTTGATTTAAATTTAAAAATTATTAGAATAAAAGTATTAAAAATAGATAATTGTGGACGAATATATTAATATTATTATAAATTTACATTTTTTATCGCCTATGCTAGAATTGAGTTATATGTAGTAAAAACTTGTTTAAAAAACTTAGGCTCATTAAAAAAATAATAGACAAGTATGTTTATATATTTTGAGTCATATTTTGTCATAAATTTAATTGATAGTATATGATTGTTTCTGTATTTTTATCTAACTTTAAATATATAGCATATAATTTATTATTTTCTTTGGTATGTCTTAAGAGGAGGGGTGGATTATTTTGACTATGAAAAATAAAATAGCATCATTTTTAATTGCTTTTGTAATGCTTATAGGTTTAATCCCGACAACAATTGCAGAAGCTGCTGTTACAGATATTAATATAATATCTGATACTTCTATAACAGCTAATCAAGCAAAAAAATGGGCAAAAACTAAAGGGGCGAGTGAAGAATTTTTAGAGTTAGCAGATCTCTATTGGAAATATTCACAGAAATGTGGGAATGTTAATCCTGCAATTGCTTATGTACAAGCAGGAAAAGAAACTGCATTTGGTAATTTTGGGGGAGTATTAGATGCAAATTATCATAATCCATGTGGAATGAAGACATCACAAGGCGGAGGAGATAAAGACAAAAATGCTCACAAAAAGTTTGATTCATGGGATGAAGGTGTACAAGCTCATCTGGATCATTTAGCATTATATGCAGGAGCAGATGGGTATCCTAAACAAAATACTTATGATCCAAGACATTTTATAAGTATAAAAGGTAAAGCAAAAACAGTTAATTCATTAGGAGGCAAATGGGCTCCAAGCCTTACTTATGGTGAAGAGGTAAATAATTATTATAGAGCATTATCTTCTTATTTAAATATAGATTTAGATGACAGTAACACTGATGATGAAGAAGATGATGATAGTTCATCAAAACTAAAGCCAGGAAGTACAGAAAACAAACCAGGTGGATTAGTTGGTGATTTGGTTATTAATTTTGAAAAACCAGTAATACCACAACCGTCAAATGAACCTAAGAACAAATCTACAATTGGTTGGAAAAATGAAGATGGAGATTGGTATTATTACAATTCTGATAACATCAAAGAAAAAGGCTGGATTAAGCCAGATAGTAATTGGTACTATTTAGATGATAGTGGAAAGATGAGAACTGGTTGGATAAATTATAGTGATTCATGGTACTATTTTAATGATAATGGAACGATGGTTATTGGATGGAAACAAATTAATAATAAATGGTACTATATGCAAACAAGTGGAGCTATGGCAACAGGATTTATTTGTGATAGATCAGATTTATATTATTTAGAGAAATCTGGAGCTATGTATTCAACTGAAGGATGGATATCAGTTGATAAAAAATGGTACTATATTGAAAAGTCAGGCAAATTAAAATTAGGATGGCTTTCAGATAATGGTTCTAGTTACTATATGCAAGGTGATGGAAGTATGGTAACAGGAGTTAAATCAATAGATGGAAAAACATATTGTTTTAATGATAGCGGAAAAAATATAACAGGGTGGATATCTGTAAATAATAATTGGTATTATTTAAATCGTGATTCACAAATGTTAACAGGCTGGATTAATCCGGATGGAAACTATTATTATTTATATGATACAGGTGCAATGGCTAAAGGATGGCTTGAACTTGATGGAACTTGGTACTATTTAAATAGTAATGGAACAATGGCAACAGGTTGGGTACAAAGTGGATCAAACTTTTATTATTTAGATAAGACTTCAGGAAAAGTTCTTACAAATACAACAGTAGATGGATATAAAATAGGAGCAGATGGAAAGAGAAAATCTAATGATTCTTCTAATAATTCTAATGGAAATAAACCTTCTGTTACTCCAAATCCAGGAAATAATACTAATAATGGTGGTAAAGAGTTAGTAGTAATAGATCCAGGACATAACTTTGGTGGAGATGATGGAGCTTATGCTACACATAATAGAATTACATATTCAGAAAGAGATTTAAATATGCAAGTTTCAATTAAACTTAAATCATATTTAGAATCTAAAGGATATACAGTTGTTATGACAAGAAATGAATCTGATAGAGAAACTTTAGCTGTAGCTCAAAGTCTTGATAAGAGAGTGAACTTAGCTAATGGACTTAATGCAGACTTTTTTGTGAGTATACATCATAATTCAGCAGAGGCAGCATCAGCAAATGGTATAGAAGTTTTCTATAGTACAAATCCGCAAGATAGTAGAATGGGTGGAAGATCAGCAAATCAAGATAGAATTCTTAAAAGTAAAGCAATGGCAACAAGTATTGTAAATAAAATTTGCAATAATGCTGGGTTTACTAATAGAGGTGCAAAAGATCAAAACTTAAATGTATGTAGAAATACAAACATGCCAGCAGTATTAGTAGAATGTGGATTTATTACAAATCCGAGTGAAGCTGCTAAATGTGCAGATTCAAATAATCAATCAATGGTGGCATCATCAATAGCAGAAGCTATAGCAAGTGAGTTAAATTAAAAAATAGTGATAATTGTTTCGAAGAACTAAGGTGCATTCAAAAATGAATCTTAATAAATAATATAAGAAAGAGCATGTTTCAAAAAAATTATATTGAAATATGTTCTTTTTTATGTATATAAAGAATAGAGAAAAATTTAAAATAAATTAAAAGTATGGTAATTAATATATTATTATAAATAATAGAATTTAACAGTATTTCTAAAAATATTTAATAAAATTGAAAATAAACAAAAAATAATCTTGGTAAATAATAGATGAATATGTTTTTCAAAATATTATAAGGCTTGTATTATCAACGGATTCCAGGGGTTAATAGTGGGGAGGTTGATTAATTTACTTTTGTTTGACCCTATGTTAGAATTGGGACAAAGCCAGATTTAATGCTTTAAATGTCGAAAAATGAATAAAAAATTTTACGATATATTAAAGAGAAATATCTGAAACAAAGAATGTTTAAAGTAAATAAGGTGGTGGAAAAGGCTTGAAATTTAATAGAAAAATAGTTTCATTGTTTCTTAGTGTAGCTATTACAGTTTCTATAGTTCCAGTAACAAAAGTACAAGCTGCTCCATTAGATATTAATATAATATCTAATACGGAAGTAACAGCTGAGCAAGCTAAGAAATGGGCAGCATCTAAAGGAGCCAGTAGTACTTTTATAAATTTAGCTGATCTTTTTTGGAAATATGCAAAGGATCATGGAAATGTAAATCCAGGTATTGCATATGTTCAATCAGCAAAAGAAACTGGATTTGGAAAGTTTGGTGGAGTATTAGATGAAACTTATTATAATACTTGTGGACTTAAAACATCTTCAGGTGGTGATGATTATGATCCAAATGCTCACTATAGATTTAATTCATGGGATGAAGGTGTACAAGCTCAGTTAGATCATCTTGCTTTATATGCAGGAGCAGAAGGCTATCCAAGACAAAATACTTATGATCCAAGACATTTTCTAAGCATTAAAGGAAAAGCAACAACTGTAAATTCGTTAGGTGGAAAGTGGGCTCCAAGTAGTACATACGGAGAAGAAATAAATCAATCATATGTAAATTTATTGACTTATTCAGGTATTAATAATCCTTCAAGTGTAAATAATCCAATACAAAATACAGATAGTAATGGGAATATGATTTCTTCAATAGGATGGAGATATAAATCAGGTAAATGGTACTATTATAAATCAGATGGCACACTAGCTACTGGTTGGATAAAAACTAATAATAATTGGTATTATTTACATGGAAATGGAAGCATGGCAACTGGATGGACTAGTATATCTGGAAAATGGTATTACCTTAAGTCATCAGGTGTGATGCAAACGGGATGGATTAAAGATAAAAACAAATGGTACTATCTACAAGGTGATGGTAGTATGGTAACGGGATTAAATTCAATTAATAATAAAAAATATTTTCTTGATTCGAGTGGAGCTATGAAAATAGGTTGGGTTAAGATAGGGTGGCATTGGTATTATTTTAATACTGATGGACGTATGTTAAATGGATGGATAAAACCAAATGGAAAATGGTATTATCTTTATGCAGCGAGTGGAGCTATGGCAATAGGATGGGTAAATCCAGATGGGCAAAACTGGTATTATCTGAATAGTGATGGTTCTATGGCAACTGGATGGAAAACAATAGGTGATGATATTTATTATTTAAATCCTTATTCAGGGGTTATGAGTAAGAATACCATTGTAGATGGATGGGAAATTGATGCAGAGGGGAAAAGAGTAAAAAAAGTTAGTCTAGCCTCTAAAAAATTAATAGTAATTGATCCAGGACATAATTTTGGTGGAAATGATGGTGCATATGCTACTCATAATAGAATTACTTATTGTGAAAGAGATTTAAATATGCAGTTAGCATTAAAATTAAAGTCAAAACTTGAAGCGCAAGGATATCAAATAATGTTAACAAGAAAAGAAACAGACAGAGAAACTTTAGCATTAGTTCAAAGTCTTACTAATAGAGTTAATATGGCTAATAATTTTAATGCAGACTTTTTTATAAGTATACATCATAATGCATCAGAATCATCAGCAGCAAATGGGGTTGAGACTTATTATAGTTCAAATAGACAAGATTCTGGTTTTGGATATGGTCCAAGTGATTCTAAACTTTTAGTTAGTAAAAAAATGGCTAATAGTATTAATAATAGTATAGTAAATAAAACAGGTGCTTATAATAGAGGAGCAAAAGATGCAAATTTCTTTGTATGTAGAAATACTAATATGCCATCTGTATTAGTAGAAGCAGGTTTTATAACGAATCCTCAAGAAGCAATAAAATGTGCTGATAATAATTATCAAAATAAGACAGCTGAGGGAATAAAGGAAGCTGTAATTAATGGAATATAGAATATATTATAAAGACTTATCTCAAAAATATTTTGAGGATAAGTCTTTTTTCTTATGTCTAGAAAAATATAGAAATTCTTAAGTCTAGAATGCTGATAAAATCTAAGGTAAATGAGATATTTTGAATAAAGAATGGACAATGGACGATTGACAATTTAGGATGAAATCACATTGTGATTTCTAAAATATATATTTTTCACAAAACCTGTGGCTTTGAAGCATAATTTTGCATTGTCAATTAAAATGTGGGGTAGCTACTTTTATTGTAGAAATTGTTAATTAAGGTATAACAGAACTATAGTTATCATATTTAAATATTTTTATAATATTATAATAAATACCATAATAAAGTATAGAAAAATGGAGAAAAAATCAAAAAATAGTTAGATGCTATATAATTTACTTTTTTTTTAGTATATGTTAGAATTATGATGGTTTTAGAATATTACATAAACAAGGTTTTGACGAATTTTGTAGTAATATTATCAAATTAAATTTAAAAGGAAATGGAGGGAAAGAAAAGCTTGAATATTAATAAAAAGATAATGTCATTTTTTCTTGCTCTAGCTATAATATTTTCAATAGTTCCAGCAACAGATGTACAAGCTGATGCTAATGGAAATGCTGTTTTTGCTGATATTAATATAATATCAAATACAAAATTAACAGCGGAGCAAGCTAAAAAATGGGCTAAATCAAAAGGTGCTACTACTACTTTTATAGATTTAGCAGAAGTTTATTGGGAATATGCGGAGTTACATGGGGGTGTAAATCCAGGAATTGCATATGTCCAATCAGCTAAAGAAACCGGATATGGGAAGTTCGGTGGAGTATTAGATGATACTTATCATAACCCTTGTGGAATGAAAACTTCAGCTGGGGGTGGAGATACAGATCCTAATGCTCATATGAAATTTGATTCATGGGATGAAGGTGTACAAGCTCATTTAGATCATCTTGCTTTATATGCAGGTGCTAAGGAATATCCAAGACAAGATACTTATGATCCAAGACATTTTGTAAGTATAAAAGGCAAGGCTAGTACAGTAAATTCGTTAGGTGGAAAATGGGCTCCAAGTAGTACATATGGTGAAGAAGTCAATAAATTATATAATGATATGTTAGCTTATTCAGGACTTGAAAGTAAATATGAAGAAGTGAGTAAGCCATCAAATCCAGGACCTGCACCAAGTGTTCCAGATGCAACTGTACCAATAGAAAATTCAAATAATAATACTGCGAATATCACATCATCAATTGGATGGAAATATGAAGGTGGTTATTGGTATTATTATAGATCAGATGGAAGTAAAGCAACAGGTTGGATAAAGCCAGATTCTAATTGGTACTATTTATATTCAAATGGAGCTATGGCAACAGGATGGCTAAAATCAGGAAGTTCATGGTACTATTTTCAATCTTTTGGAGGAATGAAACTAGGCTGGCTTAAAGATGGAGCTACTTGGTATTTTCTTCAAGGTGATGGAAGTATGGTAAATGGATTTAAACTAATTGATAGTAAAAAATACTTCTTTGATGTTAGTGGTGCTATGAGAGTCGGTTGGTTTGAAATCAGTGGAAACTGGCATTACTTTAATACTGATGGAAGTATGCTTACAGGTTGGATAAGGCCAGATTCTAATTGGTACTATTTATATTCAAATGGAACTATGTCAACCGGTTGGGTTAAACTGAGTGACAAATGGTACTATTTCAATAGTAATGGTTCAATGGCAACAGGTTGGGTTACAACAGGACAGTATACTTATTATTTATATCCTTCTTCAGGAGAAATGGCTAAAGCAACTGTTATAAATGGTTGGGAAATAGGTCCTGATGGTTCAAGAGGAAAGAGAGTAAGTGGTGGATCTTCAAGATTAATAGTTATAGACCCAGGTCATAACTTTGGTGGAGATGACGGAGCATATGCTACACATAATAGAGTAACTTATTCTGAAAGAGATTTAAATATGCAACTTGCAGTTAAGCTTAAGGCAAAACTTGAAGCTAGAGGATATGAAGTAATGATGACTAGAAATGAAACTGATAGAGAAACTTTAAGTGTAACTCAAAGTCTTACTAAGAGAGTTGATATGGCTAATAACTTTAATGCAGACTTCTTTGTAAGTTTACATCATAATTCAGCTGATGCAGTTGCAGCAACGGGTGTAGAAACTTACTATAGTTCAAAACCACAAGATTCTGAATTTGGTGGAGCATTTAGTGATTATAAACTTTCAGTAAGTAAGAAAATGGCAACAAATATTACAAACAGTATTGTAAATAATACTGGTGCTGTAAATAGAGGGGCCAAAGATGGAAATTTATTTGTATGTAGAAATACAAAAATGCCAGCAGTATTAGTAGAGTCAGGATTCATAACTAATCCAGAAGAAGCAGCAAATTGTGCAGATTCAAGTTATCAAAATAAAATAACAGATGGAATTGCAGATTCTATAGCAAATGCAATTTAGAACAAATTAGTAGTGATAATTGTTTCACAGAACTAAGAAAATTTCACTGGATGTTTCTAAATGAAAAGTTGCACCCATTCCTACTTGTTCCAAAGGTAAAACTTTGGACAAGTAATTAATGGAACAACTTTTCATTGAGAACATCAACAGTTTATTTTCAAATGTCTGATGCACCAATATCACTACTATTTTTATTTAGAATTTCTAAAAAAGTAAATACAAGTTCTCTGATTTTAAAATTCATTCCAAAATTTATTAGAAAATTTAGCACATATATTTTTTAATGATTCTGCAACTAAAAATGTTCGGATACTTTCATCATAAGTTATACCATCTTTGATTTCTAAAAAATTCTTTATTTTATCAGGTGAAAGATGGGCAAGTTTTTCAATAGAACTAGTTGAAAACTTATAGTTTATAATTAAATCATTTAGAATTTTAACAACTCCAGACATATTTAAATCTTCTGCTGTATAAGATTCTTTAAAAGGCATCAATTAATATCACTCCTTATATATATGAATAAAGTATATATAATAATGTGAAAAATGTAAAATATTTTCTTGAATTTATATATTAAAAATTTAAGAATGAAGAAACATTAGATTATATTAAAAAACGGTTTTATTTTAGTACTTAAATTGGATATATAGTTTGTATTATGTAATATATAAAAAGTAAATAATTTTTTAAGATTTTTATTATATAGAGTTGAAATGTTAGTTATATGAAAAATTATAAATCGCTTTGGCGATTTTTTTAATTCTATAAGAAATTATAACTTAGTCAAATTTATGGATAGCTTAGATTATATTGTTGAATTGACATTGACAATGTAGCATGAAATCATCATGTGATTTTTAAAATATATACTTTTAACCGTAATTGTCCATTATCAATTAAAACATGATGTAGACATTTTATTTATTTTGAAGATTTATTTATTATATCTAAATAATAAGAAATATGGTTAATAGAAATAACTTGTGTTATGTTTTACAATGATGACAAATTTTTATAATAAGTATAAAGATAACAAAATTTTCAACGAAAAGTAAAGTGAATAAAAAATATTATAAAAGTTAGTAGTATTTTGTATATATTATGATTATATAATTTCTAAAATAACCGACATATTTCCTGAGAAATAGTATGTAAACCAAAAATGTTATTATTTACTACAAATATTAGGCGAATATTTGATATAGATAGGTTATTTGTATAAGAAAAATATGATAATATATAAATATATTGATAAATTGGGAAGAAATATTATTAGGAGGAGAAACATGGGGAAGAAGATTAGTAAAAAGAGAATTATATCATTATTTTTAGCATTCACTTGTATATTTTCACTTTTACCAACACCATTTGGTGGATATGGTGAACAAGCTAATGCAGCAACAACACCAACCTTAGATATATCAGGTGCAGATTATGCTTTAACTGTAACAGGAACAGCACTTGAAGGTAATACTGCAGACACAGATGGGGTTAAGGTAGATAACACAAAAACAGTTTATACAACACGAGGAAGGTTTAAAGATTTTCAAATAGATCTTCCAACATATAAAGAACAAAGTGTAGAAAAGGAATCAGAAGAAAAAAATAATACTAAAATTGAAAAAGAAATAACAACTACAATTAAAAGAACAATAGAAATTCAAACTATCAATAGAATGACTCCAGATGAATTTAATACTTTAGGATGTACTATTGAACCTACACAAACTAAATTAAGTAATGGTACAGTTAAAAATGGAGTAACAATTAAAGAACTTCCTTTAGGAAGTAATGAAGTGGTTTATAAAGTAAAAGAAACTAAAGATGTAAGCGTAAAAGAGACAGTATATGACATTAACATTGACGACAAGGGGAACAAAACTTATATACAAAAAAG
The DNA here is from genome assembly GCF_019431045.1 of Clostridium weizhouense. Lineage (GTDB taxonomy): Bacteria > Bacillota > Clostridia > Clostridiales > Clostridiaceae > Clostridium > Clostridium weizhouense. The sequence goes on from NZ_JAHXPT010000009.1 coordinate 103,513, forward strand.
TGAAGGAACCACTCCACTACCACAAGAAGTTTTAAATAGTAAAGATGCTACAATAACAATGGAACATGCTTCAGAGTATGCACAAGGAAAAATTAGAAAAATAAACTTTTCTAGCTATGTAGGATCTAAAGATATTTATAAATTAAACAAAGATGAAGATAAAAATAAAGTTCCGTTCTTATATAAGAAAGAACTTATAACAACTGAAACTGAAAGCTTTTTTACTTACGAACATGTTGTAAATGACCAAATTAATAGTTTAGACTATGAAATAAGTTTTGAAGAATCATTTAACTTAGATGGTGCAGTAGTTTGGATGGATGGTGCTAAAGATAGCGACATACAGAGTAATGGAAATAAGTTAACAGGATTTTTAACTAAGACAGATTCGAAAATTTTGGTAATTAGTATACCTAATGATAAAGGTCTTGGAAAAAATTATGCTATTAAATTAAAGTTTAAAGATGAAAATAGTAAAGAAGATTATACTCTTAGAAAAGTAGATATAGAAAGTAAATATAATAATGATGAAATTTTAGCTGCTCAAACAAATTATATTGGAAAAGAGTTTTATGATATAACTGAAAAAGGTGATTCAAAAAGATTTACTGGGAAAATACATTTGGATAAGCGTGCAGGAAAGGTTAGGATAGCACCAACTTTTGGAGCACAAAGTGGTTTTGTGGTAAAGGCAAGTAATCATTATATTGATGAATATGGTAAGGTTCAGATAAAACAACAGGATTTTGATAAATATGTTTCGTTTACAGATAGTACAAGCACCAAACCAAATGCAAATGTAATTTATTTAGATGTTTATCAAGGATCAGATAGTTCGGATCAATTAGGTGCTCTTATAGCAACATATGAATTGGAAGTTGTATTTAATGGAGAATCGTCTGTATTTAACTTCAATTTTGGTAATGCTACATTGAAAGAAGCTAATGGAGGAACACAAGCAATATCATTTAATTCTTCTATTCATAAATATGATTTTTATGTTAACAATCCTACAAGTAAAGTAAATATAAATTTTGAGACTAGCTTAAATCTTGCAGTAGCACAGGTTAAAGTTAATGGTAATGAGTATTCTATCCAAAAGGGTGGTAATTTAGATTTAGATTTAAGTAAATCAGGTGGAACTCAAATGACAATAATACCATATAAAGATGGTAGACCAGCATCAGAAAAATATATATTTAATATTCAAGGAGAAGGAGATGATGGAGGAGATCCAGAAACTCCAAGTGAACAAAATGCATATTTAGGGTCTTTAAATTTTAGTACAGGAGATTTAAAACAAGAAAATGGAAATATAGGTTTTACAAGAGAAACTTTAAATTATGATTTAATAGTTAAAACTGGTGTTAGCAAGTTAGATGTTACTGCAATAGTAGATGAGCCAGGTGCTAGAATTTCTGAAACTAAGATTATGGAAACAGGAGATACATATGATTTGGTTTCAGGAACAAAACATGAAATTTCATTACAAGAAGTAGGGCAAACAACTTTACAGATAACTGTTACTGCAAAGAATGGTAAAGATAAAAAAATGTACACTATTACTATTAAAGCTGATGAAAGAAGTAATAATGCTAAGCTAAAAAATGTTGAACTTAATACTGGAGATTATACTTTTAAACCAGATAATTCTTCATGTAAAGTTCGTGTAGATCAGGATGTTAGAAGTATTAAAGTTAAACCAATTCCAGAAGACGAAAATTATTCAAAGATTACTGTAGATGGAAATAAATTTTCTGGGACTCCTATATCTGTTAGTTTAAAAGGACAATGGAAAACAGAGATTGATATAGATATTACTGCAGAAGATGGAACTACAACTAAGACTTATACTTTAAAAATTTATAGAACAAATGATGATATTGATGACATAAAAGATCCAGATGATGATGACGACGACGATGATGATGACGATAATAGCAATAAAAATGATGCATATTATGATGAAAGTAATAAAATATGGATTGATTTAAGTAAATATGAAGAATGGGCAAAAGTAAATGGAAAATATGTTTATTTTGATAAGAGAGGTAGACAAGTTAAAGATGCTTGGGTAAAAGTTGATGCTTCTTGGTATTTTGTTAATAAATCAGGATATAGATTAACTGGTTGGAAGCAAGAAACAGATGGAAAATGGTACTATTTAAATGATAATGGAAAAATGGTAACAGGATGGTTTTATGATAAAGAATCAGGAAAACAACATTACTTTAATCCAAATGGAACTATGAAAACAGGGTGGTTATCATTAGGTGGATATTGGTACTATTTTGATGCAACAGGTAAATTATTAAAGAATGAGAATGCATATATAGATGGAAGATGGTATTCATTTTCTAACTATGGAACAATGTATCAATAATATCAATATAAATTAAAAATATAAAAATGTAGAGTAAAATAGTATGTATTTAAACAAATAGTTAAAATACATACTATTTTTTTATTTAATATATATTTATTATAAAATTTATACAAAAATATTTCCTATGTTGGTATAATATATTAATGATAATGATTTTCATTAATATATATTCTGATTAAGTTATTACATTTATAATCTTTATTGGAACTTATATTATAAGGTTGTTTATAAGATATATAAGTAAATAGCTTAGTTTAAGCATGTTAAGGGGGACATAAAAATATGTATAACAAACTATACCAAAGAATAAAGAATGATTCGATAAATTTAAAAATTAAAAAATTATTATTAGTACTTATTTTTTTAATATCCATTGTAATGATTATAACAATAGGAACATTATATACTCTATCATATAGAACAAATTCATTATATAATGGACCATATAAACTTTCAGATACTATATCTAATATGAGAATTAGTTTACAAAAAATTGATAAAAATATTTATAAAATCATATCAGAAGTAGATAATGATAAAGATGAAACTTTAGTAAAAAATATAGATGAAGAAATAAAGATATTAAATACTAATTTAGAAATTCTTAAAACTGAATTTAAAGGAGATAAAAAATTAATAGATAATCTTGAAAAAACTTTAGAAGAATTATCTGGTAGTAGAAAAGAAATTAAAGACTTAATTATTAGAGGCGATAAAATTTTAGCAGTAGAAAAAATTGAAAATGGATATTCTAATAAAGCAGAAGATACTGTAAATAAAATAGTTACTATATATAAAGACTCTCAAATAAGAGCTTCTAGTTTTGTACATAAAGTTAATATATATAAATATATTATGATTGGAATTATTTTTATTTTTATGTTACTTATAATAATGACTACAATTGTTATAAGTAAAATTTTAACAGATGTATTTATTAAAGGAATTAATAATATAAAAGAGATATCAGAAGAGCTTTTATATGGAAATTTAAAAGTAGAAAATCAATATGAATCTCAAGATGAAATGGGAGAAATGGCAACTAATTTAATTGAAGCAATTAGAATGATAGATTCATATATAGATGATATTACAAGTGTTTTAGAAGAATTATCGGTTGGGAATTTAAATATAAAGTTAAATAAAGATGTTGATTATAAATGTGATTTTATTCCTATACAAGAAGCACTTGAAACTATTATTGAAACATTAAATAATGATTTTATTTCTATAAGAAAAGCTGTTGATTTAACTGCGCATAAATCAGATGAAATATCTTTAACAACTAAAAAGCTTTCCGATGGAGCTCAAAATCAATCTGAAATAATTGAAGAGTTATTATCAAGTTTTAATGAAATATTAAGTAAGGTTAAGGTGAATTCTGAGCATGCAGAGAAGGCAAATAGTGTTTCAGAGAATACTAAGAATATTGTTACAGATGGAAATGATAAAATGGAAGAATTGATGAATTCAATGAATGATATAGCTAAATCATCTAAGAAGATAGGTGAAATTATAAATACTATAGAAAGCATTGCTTCACAAACAAATCTTTTAGCTTTAAATGCAGCTATTGAAGCAGCAAGGGCAGGAGAGGCTGGAAAAGGTTTTGCTGTAGTTGCAGAAGAAGTTAGACATTTAGCAGAGCAATCTTCAGAAGCTGTTAAGAATACTACTACGCTTATAGAAAATTCTTTATTCACAGTAAAAAAAGGTGAGAATTTAGCAAAAGAAACAGAACATGTATTGCAACAAATAGTAAAAAATGTGGATGATACTAATTCATTGGTAAATGAAATATTTATAGGTTCACAAGATCAGACAGAATCTATAACTCAAATGACTTCTGCTGTTGATGAAATAGCAAAAGTTGTACAAGTTAATACTGAAAAAACTGAGGAAACAGCTTTATCTACAAATGATTTAGCTCATCAGGCATATGTTATAAGTGAAAGAATGTCTTTATATAAATTGACTGAATAAAATAATAATTAAAAAGTGCTAATCATCAACTTAATATGAATAAATGTAGTATGTATAAGTTTCAATAAAATTTGTTCACTAATATAACTCTTAAAATATTTATAAATTATATTAATGACAACTATAGTGAGAAACTTATATAGAAAATTTATGATATATATACTTCTAAATAGATATTATTAATTAAAAATATAATTTTTATAAAAATTATATAAAAGATTTTAAATGTGACAACTTAAATTAGAATATATATATTGATAATTAACACTAAAGTATAAATATAAAAGTTTAGAAGTTTGAAGATCTTATTCTACTAAATAAATATAAGTCTTCTTTCTTCCAAATTTTTTTACTTGTTGATGGTTTGGAAGCCATACATCTATTACGTAAGTTCCATCTTTTTTTATCTTAATTGCACCACCTCTATCTTCTACGTTAAACATACAGTCTGATTTATAAGACTTTAATTCAGGAATGTAAAGTTTACTTCCTAGAGGAATATTTTTAGGAGCGGCAACAACTCCGATTCTAGTTTTTGTTTGCATTGCAGTTTTTGATCCCCATGACTCTGAACATGAACTACAGTTACAATATGCTGTAAGTTCAGCTTTTATAGCTTTATTTAAATTACCACCACGACTGATTTCCGCTCTATTTTTAGCAGATGTAGTAGATGCAGATGATTCATAAACTTGATACGGTGGCTTTTCATCATATTCTATAACATAATTCTTATTAACATAACCTTCTACATCATCATGTTTTATGTTATACCAATCACCTTCCAGTTTTAATATGTCAAATGTCATACCTTTATATAAACCATAATATACCTCACTATTTATATCAGCTTCTTTTCTAATAGATAAACTAGAATCTATATTTATGACTTGTCCATATTTTTTTGGTTGGTGTTGACTAGAGTTATTTACCTCCGAGACTCCACTTGATAGCATTTGTATTTCTGAATCAGAAATTTTTTCTTCATTGGTTGAGTCTGAATTTTCTATTATTTGCGTATCATATTGAATTTCGTTTTGAACCACTGGTTTTCCTACTAATGTTGATGAACATATAATATATAGTCCACACATACATTTTGCTAATTTCGACAACCAATCACTCCTTTCTATTGAAATCACTTCCAGTATTGAAAAGGAAATGTATCTGATTATTTTCATGATAGATAGCATTATTAAAATTTTTACTATTATGTTATGCTATCTTTTTGATTGGTAATTAATAACAATTAGATATTATTAATGTTTATTAAGTTTGTTTTAAAAATATACTTTTAAAATTTAATAATATACTTTTTGCAATTATTTTTAGCTGATTATTAATAAGTTTAATCAGCTAAAATTTAGACCTTTGATTATATTATATAAAGCAACGACTTTGAAACCGGTTCCGCTTTATTAACCAGTTGATAATAAAAGTATTATATACTTACTTAGATACTTAGAAAATTCATAATTATTTTTATTAATATATGTTATTGTCTAGCATAAAAAGTATACACTTTTTAATACTACAATAAACGACAAAAATATAATAATAAAATAAGGTCTGTTGCACAATGTTTTTAATTATAACAAATTTTAAAAGAATTTAAAACCCCTTATTAGTAATAAATATGTAAAATAATGTTCTAATTTGTTGTTAATTAAGGATTTACAAGTAAAATTAAAAAGATAAATATTTTAAATTTAAGCATATAAAAATAAAAAAGTATATAAGTTTCGATAAAGTTTGTCTTTTAATATAAATATTAGAATATTTATAAATAGTATAATTTTTTTTATAAAAATAGTATGAAAAATTATAAATGTAATAACTTAGAAATATAGATTTGTTATTTTTGATTATGCCTCAATTAGAACAGATATATTTAATTTACTAATTATATAAATTTAAGCTATTATTAGAATATAATAATTTTATTGGATAAATTTATTATATATATTATAATGAACTTATTGAGAACTTATTTTTTAAAATAGTACTAAAGAATTAGGGGGGAGAGAATATATGGTTGAGGTAAAGTATAAAAATACAGTAGAACAATGGGTGGAGTTTAATATTTATAAAGTAAACAATTCTATTGAAAATGAGAAGTCTGTTAAAATCAGAAGAACATTAGCATTAGGGATAGGTCTGCTTATAGGAGTTTTATATTGTATATTAGCATTGCAGGATTATATAAAAGGAAATAGTCCTATTTTTTCGATTATACTTGGAATTATTTTTGCTGGTTTAGGTATTTTTGGATATTATCATTTGCCAGCATATTGGGATAGAAGAGCTAAAAAATTATTAAAAGAAAGTTTTGAAAAAAATGAACGAGAGTTAGGAAGAAATATAACAGTAACATTAGAAAATGAAAAGTTAATGATTTATAAAAATAAAAGCAAAAAAGAAATTTTATTAGATTCAGTAGTAAACGTTATTATTTCAGCGGAATTTTTGGGGATTATTTTAAGCAATGATAGAGATATTATAATTCCACTTCAGGCATTTACAAGTCAAGAAGATAGGGTTAAATTTGAGAAATTTATTAAAAAATGTTGTGAAAATAATAAGAGGGAAAAAGAGTTAATGAAAGAAAATATCATAAAAGAAAAAGAGGTAGTGGAAAATTAAATTCTAATGTAAGTATACTCTAATATTAAAATATCGATATTTTAATATTTTAATATTTTAATATTTTAATATTTAAAATGATTATAGGATTATCCTAAATACATAAATATGTATTTAGGATAATCTTTTTTGTAAATTTAAACCAAAAAATGAACATATGTATTTACATTTAAGATACAATATAATATAATTTAAACAATGAGTTCAATTTATGAACAAAGAGTATAGGCAATTAGATGAAAGGGAGAGTATTATGTTAGAAGATAGACTGGAAATATTAAAGATTTTAAATGATAATTTTAATATTAATCAAAGAGAGTTATCAAAAAGGACAAATATATCTTTAGGTAAGGTAAATACAATATTAAAGGAATTTACACTTGATGGAACAATAGAAAGAATCATTAATAATAGGGGGATTTTATATAGAGTAACTGATAAGGGGATAAAAACTCTAGAAGAAAATCTTGCTTCTGCTAAAAATACAAGATTAAAGCTTCATGAAGAAGAACACAAAATTGTTAAAGAAGCTGTTATACTTGCAGCAGGTAGAGCAAAAGACTTTGGAAAGCCAGTTGGTATGCTTGAAATTGAGGATAGCAAATTAATTGACAGAACTTTAAATATACTTAAGGAAAACGGAATAAATAAGATTACTATAATAACAGGATATGAAAGTGGTTATTTTGAAGAATATTTTGCATCTAATAAAAACATAAATCTAGTTAAGAATGAAAAGTATAAGTGGACAGGGACAATGTTTTCATTAGCATTAGCAAAAGAGTATGTTGAAGATGATTTTCTTCTTATTGAAAATGACTTGATTTTTGAAGCAAGAGCTATTAAGGAATTAGTTGAAAGCAATAAACGTGATTGCATACTTTTAACTAATGAAAGCGGTTCTGGAGATGAGGCTTTTGTTGAAATAAGAGATAATCATTTATTTAAGATGTCTAAAGATATTCATCAATTCAATAAAATTGATGGTGAGATGATTGGAATAACTAAAATATCTTATAAATTATATCAAATGATGTTAGAAGAATTTAAAGATAATATAAATCCATATTTAAATTATGAATATGTTTTACTTGATGTGGCTAGAGATTATAAAATAGGATTTGTTAAGATTGATGATCTTGCTTGGGGAGATGCAGATACTAAGAAAGAATATGAAAATATAGTAAATCATCTTTATCCAAGTATAAGAAGAAGAGAAATTAATTATGAAATAAATAATATAAAGAATATAATTAGAGAAGCTATGAAAGTTTCAGAAGAAGATATAACTGAAGCTTTACCAGCTGGTGGAATGACTAATAAAAACTATAGAGTATGTGTTAAAGGAAAAAGATATATTTTAAGAGTTGCAGGAACTGGAACAGAAGAAATGATAAGCAGAAAAAATGAGATGTTTAATTCATCAATTGCTTCTGAAAGAGGATATAATGTTGAGATTCCTTATTTTAATGTTGAAACTGGAGTTAAGATGTCAAGATTTATAGAGAATGCAGAAACATTAACTCCTAGAAGTGTTAAAAAAGAAGAAAACTTAAAACAAGTAACAGATATATTAAGAAGGTTGCATGAAGATAAAGAATTTCCAATGAATAATGAGTTTAATGTCTTTAGAGAACTTGAAAAATATGAAGAGATATTAAAATCAGGCAATGGAGAATTTTTTGATGACTATGAAGAAGTAAGAAAAGAATTTATGGCATTAGAGCAAGTATTAATGAATTCAGAAAGAGTATTTGTTCCATCACATAATGATTTAGTTTCAGAAAATCTAGTTAAAGATACAGAAGGAAGAATTTATTTAATTGACTGGGAGTATAGTGGGATTAATGATGATATGTGGGATTTAGCAGCATTATCTTTAGAAAATAGTTTCTCAGAAGATGATATAGAGCTTATGTTTAGACTTTACTTTAATGGAGAACCTGATGAAAATTCAAGAAAGAGATTACTTATTCATCAAATAAGCCAAGATATTTTATGGGCAGTTTGGACATTAATAAAAGAAAATGAAGGCGACGATTTCGGAACATATGGAATAGACAGATACAATAGAGGAAAAGAAAACCTAAAAAGACTATCAAGAGAGTTTTAAAAAATATTGATATTATAGTATAAAAAAATATATGAACTAGACTATGTTTTAATTATGATAGTTTAATATTGTAATATAAGAGCGAACTGGTATTGGAATTTGTTTTCTATAATCTCCTAATGAAGATTTGTACAATTAATTGCTTGTCAGCAATCTTTGATTGGGAGCATGCATTAATTGGACTAATCTTTATTTTTGGAGTTATTAAAACAAATTCCTCTGTTCATGAGCTTTAATTACAATATTAAACTTAGGTTAAAACATAGTGAAAAACTACGGATTAGAGGAGAGTAGGAAACATGAGAGCAATTTTAGTTGCCGCTGGTATGGGTACTAGACTTAGACCCCTTACAAATACAACACCAAAGTCATTAATTGAGGTTAATGGAGTGTCTTTACTTGAAAGACAAATTATCAATTTAAGAGAAATAGGGATAGAAGAGATAATAGTTTTAACTGGATATTTAGATGAAAAGTTTGATGATTTGGTTGAAAAATACAATCTTATTAAAGTTTATAATGATAAGTTTGATGTTTATAATAATATTTATACAATGTATTTGGCAAGAGAATATCTTCATGATGTTTTTGTTATTGATGCAGATAATTATATAAATAGGAATTTCTTGCCCAAAAGTAGACCTGAACATTCAGAGTACTATTCAGCGTGTAAAGAAAGCATTACTGGCGAATGGATTTTAAGACATGATGAAAATAATAGAGTATTCAAAGTTGATATAGGTGCCGAGGGGGATAAGCCATCATATATAATGTCAGGTGCATCTTATTGGAGTGAAAAGGATGGAAAATTTATAGCAGAAAAAATAGCTAAAAAGGTAGAAAAAGAAGAATTTGAAAATTTATATTGGGATGATATAGTTGTAGAAAATCTTGATAATTTAGATGTTCGTATAAATAAAATTAATTCAGATGATATATTTGAAATAGATTCACTTAAAGATTTAGAATATCTTAAGAAGAAACTTAAGGCAATTTAAAAAATAACAAGCTGATTTTCTCATAAAAACAACCACAGATTTAATTTTTAAAATTAAGTCGGTGGTTATTTTTATGGTTGATGATTTATAACATAAAATGAATTTGACAAGATTTTATGTTAGTGTAAAATATAGTAGAAGTAAAATAATCCATTTTAGGATTATGGGAGGATACATATATGGCTAAGTCAATGTCAAAAAATGCAATTTTTAAAGCTATACTAAATTTATTTAATATTATTTTGCCTATATTAGTAGGGCCTATATTAACAAGGGCGCTAGGACCAAATCTTTATGGATATATGGGATATGGTGAATCTTTGACTGCTTACTTTTTAATATTTGCAAGTTTTGGAATTTATCAATATGGATTAAGAGAAATAAGTAGAGTAAGAGATGATAAGAAGAAGTTAAAACAAACTTTTACTAGTTTATTTCTTTTTACAGTGGCGACAAATATAATTGTATCAACTGTATATATGATTTTTGTAGCAACTGTCTATAAGAATGAGCCATATTATTTTTATACATGTATGATTTTAGGATTTAACTTAGTATCTAATTTATTTTATGTAGAATGGGTTAATGAAGCATTAGAAAATTATGATTTCATAGCTATTAAGACAATGATTGTTAGAATAATATATTCTGTATTAATAGTTTTATTTGTTAGAAATGAACAAAACTTTTGGTTTTATTTATACATAGTTGTTTTCTTTAATTTTTTAAACAATATATTAAGTTTTATATATATAAAGAGGAGAATAAAATTCGATTTTAAAAATTTACATTTTAGAAGACATATAAAACCTATGTTTTTTGTGGTTATTTTATCAAATACAAATGTTTTATATACTCAACTTGATAAGATAATGATAGGAAATTATATAGGAGCAATAGATGTAGGATATTATTATACAGCTCAAAAAATAATGACAATAATAAACACACTTATGTTAACAGTAATTCAAGTAACGATGCCAAGACTTTCTAATTATTTAGGGAATGATTCTAAAGAGGAGTATATGGTTTTACTTAAAAGAATAATAAAAATATATTTTATGTTCTTGTTCCCAGCATCATTAGGATTATTATGTTTATCAAAAGAGATAATATTAATTTATGGTGGAGCGAAATTTATAGAGGCAGTTCCTGTGATGATAGTATTTTCTATTTATATGCTCACTATTGGAGTAGAAGGAATAATAGCAAATCAAATGATTTATCTTCATGGAAAAGAAAAAGATGATGTTATATTAATATTAATTGGAGGAATATTAAATTTAATATTTAACATAGCATTATTGCTTACAGGAAAATTTAATGCTACAACTGCTATGGAAACTACACTTATAGCAAATTTAATTGTTATAGTGCTTGAATATAGATTAGTAAAGAAAGTATTAAAGTTAGATATTAATTTATTTAGTTTTCAAAACATAAAATATTTTTATTATTCATTGTTATTTATTCCAATAACATTTTTAGTTAAATACTTTGTAAATAGTACATTATTAGTTACTTTATCAGTAGTATTTTTATGTGGGATAGCTTATGTTGGAATTTTAGCTATTACTAAGGATAAGGTGTTTTTTGAATTGTTTAATACATTTTTAGTAAAATTGAAGTTGAAAAGATAATGTAATAAATTACATGGATTTTTTATTTTTTTAATTTTGCCTAAAGGCTATGACAGAGTAATTTCTTAGGACTTTAAAATATAAATGTTATGTTAAAAGAAGGTTTAAAGCTATATCAATGTAATAAGTTGGTATAGTTTTTTTTATAAAGTTATTATAGTAATAATTCGATAAATAATTATTGAAAATAGAATGTTTATTATAAAGAAATATATAGTTATTTAAATGATCTTTTTAAAGATAAGCATAAATTAAATTCAAAATTTGATTAAAGAAATCATATTATAACGTATATATTAAATTTAAAATAAAAGTATAGTATAGTATAATATTATTCATATATTAAGCACGTTTTAATTTATTATTTCTATGTGCATTAGGAGATGTGGAAACTTATGGAGTTATTTATTAAGAATAGAAAAGAGATAGTAAGAGCTTTACCTTTTGAGAAGGTAAAAGAAGCTTTTGAAAAGATGAATATTAATGAAGAAAAAAGAAAAGAAAAGTATGTTATAATTGCTCAAAAAGATAAGATGATTAAAGAATTAGAAGATTTAAAAACTATAAGCACTATGATTGGGGCAGCAAGAACATTAAGAAAAATGGCTGATGTAGAAAGTGAAATAAAAGGATTAGAGTCTGCACTTAGAAATATAGAATTATATGAAAATAGAGATTTAAAAGAAGAAATTAAAAATGCTACAAATAATCCTACAGCAATAAATGTCTTATCAGCATATCAATTAAGTTGTGAATCATATGAGGAATTTAGATTTGAAATAAATGAGATATTAAATGAAAGAGAAGTAATTGCTTCTAATAATATAAATCAAGAATTTTTAGATAATCTCCAAACATTAACAGATATACAACAATTATTAATTAAGATGTTTATAAACGGTAATAAACTTTATAAAGTATCTGAAGAATTAGAAAATATAAAAATTATGATGAAAAAATCTTTAATAAAGTCATAGTATAATTATAAATTAGATTATATTTTTAAATTAAGAATGAACCCTGGACAATTGACAATGTAGGATGAAATCACTGTGTAATTTTTTAAAATATATACTTTCAATTATAATTTTGCATTGTCAATTGTCAATTGAAACATGGCATAGCGACTTTTATTCTATAAAGAAATCTATGAATAATTATATTAAAATATAATTATTTTACTAATTTTATAAATTATAGGAATAATATGGAATTGATTTACATAATATATTAATAGGTAACTTTTTGAATGCGTCTAAAAAGAGGGGGACTATTGATATGTTAGGAAGAAGTATAAAAAGAGGTTTAGTATCATTTATTACAATTACATCTTTGAGTATGCTTGTAAATATAAATTTAAATTATAATACTTTGTATGCAATAGCGGCAGAATGTACTGACCCAATTTATAACTTAAATATTCAAACTGGAGAAAAGCTAATGAAGTTTTCAATGAAGGATAATGTGTATAAAGCAATTGTGAACAACAATACAGGTAGAGTTATGATTTTATATGATCATAGTGATAAATTTGAAAGTAATGATTTAGAGATAGTTATAGATGAAGCTAAAGATCAGATAAATAATTTAAAATGTAGTAAATATATTGTAGACACAAATAGTCCTGTTATAATGATTGAGAATCTAAAAATTGGACTTAACACTATAAGAATAAAATATAAACCAACAGGTAAAGAATTATATAAAATATATATAGAATATGATAAAAATTTTAATGATAATAAAGTGGGTTGGTTAGAAGAGTTTGGTCAGAGATATTATATAGATCCTTATACACGAAATAAGAGGATTGGTTGGGTTAAGGATAATGGAAAGTGGTACTATTTAAGTTCTACAGGAATAATGCAAACTGGTTGGGTTTTAGATGGTGATGATTGGTATTATTTAAACTCATCGGGAGTACTACAAACAGGTTGGATACAAGATGATGATGGTAAATTCTATTATTTAAACTCTGATGGTTCATTAAAATCATAGACTATATTTTAAAATAGATTTGATATTTAGTATAAAACTTATAATCAGAGGAAGTTAAGTATGAAAATTTATTTAAATCACGTATAAAAAATTTATTTTATGTATATACTAATATATAAAGTTATATAAAAATAAACGACATAACATAATTACTAAATTGTAATTATATATAGATATAAAAATTAAATAAAGCAAACACATAATTTAAAGAATGAAGAGGTATTAAATTAAAAAATACCTCTTTTTTCTTTAAAGAATATACTTAACCTTTAGGTAGTTTAAAGGTAATGTTTATATATAATATAAAGTTAATAAATGGGAAAATATAGTTCTACATTTAAAGTTTGTTCATTAATATTATATAAAAGATTATAGCTATATTAACTTAATTAGAACATATATATTAAAATATTAGTGTATAAAAAATACAAAGTGGCTGTCCATTGAGAAAGTTACTTTGTATTTTTTTATATATTATAATATTTTATTAAATAATTTTTAATTGAACATATTGTATTGAACAATGAACAATGATAATATAAAAATGTTCATAAAATGAACGGAATAAAATGGTATGTATTTTAATTAAATCCTATTTAAGTTAATAATAACTATAAATATAATTTTAGAATTTAATGAAACTAATTAATATATGCTAATTTTAAGGTGAAGTTTTAGTAAGATCAAAGACTTGTGTAATCAATTTATGTAAATTTAAAAGAATAATAAAAAGGGGAGATAAATATGAATAATAATTATAAGAAAGGTGTTATGTGTGCAATTAGCTCGGCTATATCTTGGGGAGCATATACAGTACTTATGGGAATTATACTAGCTATGACACCATTTGTTAAAACAGAACAAGCCTTAGTTTTAGCACCAATAATAACTGCATTTTTACATGACAGTTTTTCAGCTATATGGACATTTATATATCTTGGTTTTAGAAAACAACTTAAGAACTTTTTTAAAGCAGTTAAAACTAAAAGTGCTTTATGGGTGGTGCTTGGAGCACTTTTAGGAGGGCCAGTTGGAATGACAGGATATTTATTGTCTGTTAAATATATCGGACCATCTTATACAGCAATTATTTCATCATTATACCCAGCAGTTGGTGCTTTGCTTGCAACAGTTGTATTAAAAGAAAAAATTAATAAGAAAGCATGGATTGGATTAATAGTAGCAATTATTGGAGTATCAGTTTTAGGATATACATCAGTATCAACTTCAGTAAATCCAGTAGGCTTTTTATTCGCATTATTGTGCGTATTTGGATGGGGAAGTGAATGCGTTATATGTGCTTATGGAATGAAAGGTGATGAAGTTACATCAGAATTTGCACTTCAAATAAGACAATTTACATCAGCAGTAGTTTATGGATTGATTATAGTTCCAATAGTAGGTGGAATAGGATTAAGTTTTGATATACTAAGAAATAGTGTTATCTTTTGGATTGGTGGAACAGCACTTGTAGCAACAATATCATATTTATGTTACTATACAGCAATTTATAAAATAGGTCCAACAAGAGCAATGGGTTTAAATATAACTTATGTTGTATGGGCAATTATATTTGATAAAATATTCTTAGGTAGTGAAATAAGTTTATTAACAGTTCTAAGTAGTATACTTGTTATAGGCGGAGTTTATTTTGTAGCTAAAGAGCCAGAAATAGAAGTTGAATCTGAACCGAAACTTTTAGAAGTTAAATAGAAGAAAAATTTTTAAAATATATTTAAATGATAGACTATCTCAAATAGTGGTAATTTTTTGAGATAGTCTATTTTTGTTTTAGAAAATTAGGTATATGAAATTGTTGTTAATTTTTGATTATGCCTTATAAAGTTTATGAATTATCTATCGAGTATAGATAAGGTTACTAAAGAATAATTTATACTATATTGACATCAACTAATATCTTATGTAAATATAAAAATGCATAGTATTTTTATTATTAATTAAAAATAATTAATAATATATAAAGAAAGTTCAAGAATTTAATATTAAATAACTTGAAATAATGATTATTTTGTAGAAGCATAGTACAATTATATAATAATACATAATAAATGGGGTGGAAAAATGAACATAAGAAAAAAGTTCATTATATTGTTTATATTTTTAATTACAATACCTACTTTTATTATAACAGGTATTTTTCTTAAAAGTTTTAATAAGAAATATGATAATCTTATAAAGCAAAATATAATTACAGCAGCAAGTGAAGAATCAAAAAAAATAGAAGATTTTTTTAATGAACGTTTAATTAATATGAGAATAATAACAGATATATATTTTTGTAAAGAATTACTTTATAATTCGAATAATGGAATTGATTATAATAAGGAAGTAAAAATATTAAATGAAATTTTATGGAGTAGAGAGAAAGAACAAGATTTTTTAGATTCAATTATACTTATAAATAAAAATAAAGAGATAGTATCATCAAGTAATAGTAATTATTTAGGTAAGACTATATCAATTGATGAAGAAAATTTAAATATTTTATATAACAATAAAGTTATTATAGATAACATTATACTAGAAGAAGTGAATGATTATGAAAAAAATGTAATCATAGCATTGCCTATTTATGATGAGGATTATCAAGGAGCTATTATTAATTTAATAAATATAGAACATTTTAGGAATATTGTAAACAGTATTGATTTATTTAAAACGGGGAAAGTTTCTATTTTGAATAGAGAAGGGGATATTTTATTTTCTAAGAATAGGACATCTATATTTAATATAAATGATAGTAATATAGATAATACTTTGTATAAAGAATGGAAAAACATAAATTTTGATGAACAATCTAGTGGTATTATTACCTATAATATATATGGAGTTAAAAAGATAGGATATTATGATAAAATTTCTGATACTGATTGGACGGTACTTAGTAGTGTAGAAGAATCAGAATTTAAAACAGATATTGAAGAATCTATCAAAACAGTAGTTATATTTATATTAGTAGGTGTAGTATTAATAATAATTGCTAATATTTTTATAATAAATTATTTTTCTAACCCATTATATTCATTATTAGCAACTATAAAGAATATAAAACAAGGAAATTATAATAGTGAATTTACATATAATAAGAATAATGAATTTGGAGAGATAGCTAAGGCATTTAATGCTTTAATTGATAAGGTGGCTAATCAAAAAAAGGAACTTGAATATAATAATAAAAAATTTGAATCTTTAATATCTAATATTCCA
Source organism: Clostridium weizhouense (assembly GCF_019431045.1). Classification (GTDB taxonomy): domain Bacteria; phylum Bacillota; class Clostridia; order Clostridiales; family Clostridiaceae; genus Clostridium; species Clostridium weizhouense. The sequence goes on from NZ_JAHXPT010000009.1 coordinate 120,502, forward strand.
GGAGGAGTAAATACATATAAACTAAATAGTAAATCGTATGAATTAGAATTCATAAGTAATGGATATTTAAATATTTTAGGGTATACAGAAAAAGAATTAAGAGATAAATTTAATAATAAAATATTAAATTTAGTATATGAAAAAGATTATGAAAGAATTCAAAATGAAATTCGAAATCAGATAAAAGAAAAAGAAAAATTTGTTACGGAATATAGAATAGTTAATAAGGATAAAAAAATTCTTTGGATATTTCATAGTGGCCAAATAGTTCATCATCATAATGGAGAAACATATCTTTATACTTTATCAATAGATATAACTAAACAGAAAACAATAGAGGAAGAACTTAGATTAAGTGAAGAACGTTACAGTATTATTATGAGTCAAACTGAAGATATTATATTTCAATGGAATATTGATGAGAACACTATTTCTTACTCTGATAATTGGTGGAAGAAATTTAAATATGATCCAATTACAAGAAATGTTAAAGAAGAAATTGATAATGCTAATATAATTCATAAAGATGATATGTATTTATTTAAAAATTTGCTTAAGGGAAGTTTAAATAATAATGTGTGCAAGCAAGTTGAAATAAGAGCAAGAACTTATGATGATAATTATAGTTGGTTTAGAATAAGAATAAGTACTTTTCTTGATAAAAATGGAAATTTATCCAAAGTAATAGGAGTAATTATTGATATTAATGAAGAAAAAAATGAAGCTGAGAGATTATTATTTAAAGCTGAGAGAGATAGCTTAACACATTTATATAATAAAGGTACGGTAGAGAGAAATATCCAAGACTATATTGAAAATCAAGGTGAAAATAAATGTCATGCATTGCTTATGATAGATATAGATGATTTTAAATTAATTAATGATAATCTAGGACATTTATCTGGTGATGAAGTTTTAAGTAATATTTCTCTAAAAATGTCAGAAGTATTTTCAAAGAATGATATAATAGGGAGAATTGGAGGAGATGAATTTATTGCATTTTTAAAAGATGTAAAATATGAAGAAGATATTGATAATAAGGCAAAAAAATTAGTATGTGCTTTTAAAGATATTTTAATAGAACAAAAATCAGATTATAAGATATCAGGAAGCATAGGAATTTCAAAATATCCTAAGCATGGTAAAACATTTAAAGAATTATTTAAAAATGCAGATAAAGCATTATATTTAGCTAAAGAAAAAGGAAAAGATAATTACTACAAATTACCTTAAAAGTATGCTATGTTTTAAGTTAATGTTAATATTGTAGTATAAAGACTATTTCAAAACAGAATTAAAAAACAAGACTACCTTAATAAAATTAATATTTAAGGTAGTTTTCTTTTTAGAAACAGTTAGTGTTGGAGTTTAATAAGTTTTAAAATATCAATTAAATTTATTATTAATAAAAGCTACAATGTACAGTTAAGGATGTAAGTCGTATAAACTATACATGTGGCTTTTGTTTGTTTTACATTAGAATTTAAAAATAAATTTTAAAATATATATTTATTTTTAAAACTATTTTAATATTTATTACGAATATGTAAATGAATAGATAAGATGCTAGTAGTTAACAAATGATGAAAGGGGGCGTTGTAAATTGGTATGTTCCAAGATTTGAAGCTTATTAAATTAATACAAAAAAAAGGTGATAGAACTGCGGCTAACACTTTAATTACTTTATATTATAAAGAAATATATGCATATGTTTTTAAACAAAGTAATAATATAGAACTTTCTTTAGATTTAACTCAAGAAATTTTCATTAGTATGATGAAATCTATTAATGATTTTAATAGTAAAAAAGCTTCTTTTAAAACTTGGCTTTATAAAATTTCAAGTAATAAGATAATTGATTATTATAGGTCTAAATATTATAAACAGGGGATTAATCTTGGGAATATTGATGACTTAGAATTTAAAGATAATTTAAATATTGAGGAGTGTTTTATTATAAATGAAGATGCTAGAGAGATAATGGAAATTATTAATAAAATGGAAGGAAGTATTCAGCAAATAATAAGGTTGAAAATTTTTGCAGATATGACTTTTAATGAAATATCTAAAGCTTTAGAAATTAAAGAATCAACTGTAAAAACTAGATATTATTCAGCAATTAGAAGAATAAATAAAATTCTAGAGGAGGAAGTAATATGAAAAAAGAGATTGACTTTCCATCATTAGAAGAAGTAAATGTAGAAATAAATAAAATTTTAGATAAAGGCTTCAAAAAGAAAAAAGGTTTTTTCCAGTATATAATTTCAACAATAAAAGAATTAGGTTTTAAAAATATATTTCATGATAAAAGTGAATTGATATTTATATCTATTGTGTCTTTGATATTTTTTGGATTTATAGGAAATCAAGTTGTATTGGATATTAGCAGAAAAGATATATACATATATAAGTTATACGAATATATTTTTATAGTTTCTCCTATTATATATGTAATAATCTCATTATTTTCTTTTATAAATACTAGATTAAAAGGAACTTATGAAATAGAAGCTGTATGCAAATATAATATGTATAATTTGGCAGCTATAAGAATGTTTATTTTCAGTATAGCTAGTATGTTTTTAAACTCTTTTTTAATAGTTGTGATATATTTTATGTCTAATATTTTTAACATAATAAGAGCATATGTTGTATCTATAACATCACTATTTTTATTTTCAACTATTTTTATATTAACAATAATTTATTTGAAGAGAACTATTTACAAATATTTGGCTATAAGTGCTTGGATTTTAGTTAATTTAATTTTAATGATTAATGAAAATTTATTATATATAAATTTAATTACACAAGCACCATTATATATTCATTTAATTGTTACAATAATTTGCATAATTATTTATATTAAAGCTTTAAAAAGACTTATATATGTTAGAAAAGAGACGGGGGAAGTATAAATGTTATCAATAAATAATTTAAGTAAAAGTTTTGGGGATTTTTCAGTTTTAGAAAATATAAATTTAGAATTTAAAAATGGAATATATGCATTATTAGCACCTAACGGTGCAGGTAAGACAACATTAATTAAGATGCTTACAACATTAATTTTCCCAAGTAAAGGAGAGATTTTGTACAATGGAACTAATATCATAAGTCTTGATGAAGAATACCGTGATATATTAGGATATTTACCACAAAATTTTGGTTATTATAAAAATTATTCACCTAAGCGATTTTTATTATATTTGGCGGCACTTAAAGGTATAGAAGAAAAAAAAGCTAAAGAAAGAGTGATAGAAGTATTAAATCTGGTTTCATTAGAAGATGTTGTAAATAAAAAAATGAAGAAATTTTCAGGTGGAATGTTACAAAGAGTTGGAATAGCTCAAGCACTTTTGAATGATCCTAAGATTTTAATTTTAGATGAGCCAACTGCAGGATTAGATCCAAAAGAAAGAGTAAGATTTAGAAATATTTTAAGTGAACTTGGAAGAGATAGAATAGTTATAATTTCTACTCATATAGTAAATGATATAGAATTTATAGCTAATGAAGTAATTATGATTAAAGATAAAAAAATATTATATAAAGATGCTGTAGAGACTATATGCAATACCCTTAAGAGAAAGGTTTATGAAACAGAAATTGCTTTTAATGAAGCAAATGAATTTAGAAAAAATCATATTGCCCTATCTGAAAAACAAGAAAACGGAAAAATGAAGATAAGATTCATAGAAGAGAAAAACAAGGAAGATGAATGGATATTAGTTTCTCCTAACATTGAGGATGTTTTTCTTTATGAATATAATGATGGAATTTAATGATAACCAAATATCTATACCTTTTAGTTTGATAATGCATCCTAATGTTAGAATTATGGAAAGTAGAAGATTAACCTTATAGTAGCACTTATTTTAATAAATTATAGATATTATGAGTTGATAACCATATTAATATGAGGAATGTTATTAATGATTATTGGAAATTCAAGTATAAAAAAATTTGAGAAGGAAGATTTGAATTAGGAGAAAAAGATGAGAATTTTAATAAATGAACTTAAAAAGATATTTAATTTCAAGAGCATAGTGGTTTTATTATTAATAAATGTAGTAATATATTTTTTATTCATAGAATTTGATATTAGTATTTTCCCAAATGGTAGGCCGCAAATGGATTCTTATAGAATATCGGTAAAAATGATTAATGAAAAAGGAAACAACCTTAAAGATAACGATATTAATTATCTTTATAATATGAAAGAAGATATGATAAAGGAAGCAGATAACTATCTTAAAAATAATGAAAAAGCAAAAGAACTTAATATAAAAGATTATGCTAGTTTTAAGGAAGAATCTTCAAAACAAGATAAAGTTTCAGAAGAGTTTGATAAGTTATATTCTGACATAATGTTTAAAGAGGGTGTTAATGTATTTTGGGAATTAGAAGTTATAGATAATGATATAGATCATTTTAAATATAAAGAAAATGAATTTAAATTTTTACAAGGTAAAACTTATGAAAAAAGAATAAATGAAATTAGAAAAAATAATTCAAAAAATAGTATATTGCCATGGTTTGTTTTTGAAAATTATAATAATATCATAATCAATACTTCTATAGCAGTAATAATATCAATAATATTTATGATAGCACCTATATTTACAAGAGATAAAAATATAGCCTTAGAATTATTACAATATACATCTAAAACAGGAAGAGAATTATACAAGGATAAGATTAAAGCAGCAATTCTTGCAACAAATATACTTATAACAATACAGCTTGGAATATTATTTTTATTATTTATAACACGTCCGTATACTGTAAACATATTTTATAATTCAAATATAAATTCATGTTTTTCAGGCAATTTGTTTTGGTTTGATATAACATTTTTACAGTATATAATATTAACAATAATCTTATTATATATTATTGGAATTATAGTAACTTTAATAACTTGTATTATATCAGTAAATATTTCGAGCTATATACAACTTATAGTTGCCTTAACACCTATATCAGTAGTTTTAATTTATATAACTCAATCTTTAATATTAGATAGAGTGGGATTTATATATCGTTTTAAGTATAAATTAGCGATTTTTAAGTATAGAGTACCGATTTTAATATTATTACTTGCTTTGACAAGCATTATGTTAATAGTTAGAAGATATAAAAAAGAAAAAAATATAGATATATTAATTTAAAATTAATAAAGAACTCTAGTTAAAAAAATTGAACTAGAGTTCTTTATTTTTGTTAAGATAATATAAAATTCATGTGATTTAAGATGCTATAAACTTAGGTTTTAAGTTACTTTTTTGCTATATTTAAAACTAATTGTAAAAACTTTACATGAACATATTGTATTGAACAATGAACAATGTTAATATAAATTTGTTCATAAAATGAACAATAAAATCTATATTAACTTATAAAATCTAAACAGGTTTTGTAATTATGTATTTTAAAACGCAATTAAATTTTTATATTCTATGGGGGGAAAAGATTATGAATAAATTTATAAAAGGGTTTTGTTCATTAGGATTAAGTACAATTTTAATGACTGGCTTGGTTGGCTGTGGTGAAAAAACATCTGCTAATCAAGCACAAAATACAGAGAATGGGAAAATACAAGTAGAGTATTGGTATGGTCTTGGAGGTAAGCTTCAGGAGAATATGGAGAAGATTATTAATGATTTTAATGCTTCTCAAGATAAATATGAAGTTAAGGGAATTGCACAAGAAGACTACAAGGCTACATTTAAAAATTTGCAAGCTGGTATTGCAGCTAAAAAAGCACCAGCTCTAGCTATATTAAAACCTGATAAAGCAGCTGTTTTTAATAATAAAAATGTATTACAAGATATAGGAGAATATACAAGTAAGGACAATGATTTTAAGAGTGATAGTTACATAGAATCATTTTTAGAATTAGGTAAAAGTAATAATAAACAATATGCATTTCCAGCCTTTGGAACAACTCAAGTATTGTATTACAACAAACAAGCTTTTAAGGATGCTGGAATATCTATGGATTCTATAAAAACATGGACTGAACTTGGAGAAGCAAGCAAAAAGCTAGTCAAAAAAGATGGGGATGAAGTTAATTTTTATGGATGGGAACCAATGTGGGGACCTGATAATTTAATTGATGCTTCATTAAGTAATGGTGGAAGTATTTTAAGTGAGGATGGAAGTAAAGTTTTAATAAATTCACCAGAGTGGATAGAAGTTTGGGATGCATTTAGAGGATGGATACATGACGACAAGAGCATGAGAATTCACTCAAATGGACAAGGATGGGAATATTGGTATTCAACAGTTGATGATGTAATGCAAGATAGAAGTGCAGGTTATACAGGATCATCAGGAGATCAAGGGGATTTAGATTTTGAAAAGTTATCTGCATGTGAACAACCAGCATTTAAGGAAGGAAAAGAATCAAAACCAGTTGCAGAGTCAAGAGTTTTTGTTATTCCTAGTATTGCAAATGATGAAGTTAAACAAGGTGCATATGAGTTTATTAAGTATTTCACTAAGGCAGAAGTAAGTGCAAAATGGTCTATAGCATCAGGTTATATTTCTGTAAATAAAGAGAGTGCTAATACACCAGAATTTAAGGAATTTATTTCAAAGAATCCTCAAGCTGCAGTACCAACATCACAAGCACTTCACGCTACAAAGGTATTTATTGATCCAACAGATGGGAAAATATATGATGCATTAAAGATTGCGGCTGATAAAGTTGAAATAGAAAATGTATCGGCTAAGGAAGCACTAGATGAAGCTCAAAAAGTATCTCAAGAAGAATTAAATAAAGTTTTAAAAAAATAGCTATATTAAAAGTAATGATGGGGTGGAATTATGAGAAGATTAAAGAGTAAAAGTATAAAGCACATATTGACTATATTAATGTTTATATTACCAGCAGTAATTCCACTTATTATATTTTGGTTATATCCAATAGTTAAGTCTATATTTATAAGTTTTACAGATTGGGACTATATGACCTCTAATTATAATATTGTTGGATTTGATAATTATAGGGGAGTATTTTCAAGCGATATATTTTATAGTGCACTTAAGAATACAATTATATTTACATTAGGAACTTTAGCACCAACTATAATAGGGGGATTGGCTCTTGCAATGTTATTAAAATCTAACTTTAGAGGATCTGCTTTATATAAAGTTATAATATTTTCTCCTTGGGTCACACCAACAGTTGCTATTTCAATTGTTTGGAGTTGGATATTTGAACCCAAATGTGGATTTGCAAATTATATATTACAGTTATTTAGTTTGCCAAAGCTTGAGTGGTTACAGAGTTCAGATACAGCTATGCTTGGGGTAATAATTGTTACTGTTTGGAAAGGAATCGGTTGGGCAATGGTATTTTATCTAACAGCTTTAGAAAAGGTTCCTAATAATTTATATGAAGCAGCTTCAATAGATGGGGCAAATTCATGGAATAAATTTAAAAGTATAACATTACCTTTAATATCGCCAACTACATTTTTTTTAAGCATAATAACAACTATAAATTCATTACAGGCCTATGACCAAATTCAAGTATTAACTCAAGGGGGACCATCAGGAAGTACACGTACATTATTATATATGTATTATCAATCAGCATTTGAAAATTTTAATATAGGAGAAGCAACTGCAATTGCTACAGTTATTTTACTTATAACAGGTGGATTGTCTATTATACAATTTATAGCCTCAAAAAAATGGGTTCATTATTAACTAAAGTTATATTTTAGTGAAATGATTATAAAATCTAAGGTAAATGAGATATTTTGAATGGACAATGGAAGATTGACAATTTAGGATGAAATCACTCTGTAATTTCTAAAATATATATTTTTCAAAAAGCCTGTGGCTTTCAACGCAAATTGTGCATTGTCAACTGTCAATTTGGAAAGTGGTGTAGACACTTTTTTATTCTGTATTGGAGGAAATGATATGGAAAGAGATTTAAATGATAATAATGGTTTCACTTCAGAAGATATTAATCAAGCTATAGATGATAAAAAAAGTCATAGCAAGAAGAAAATAATTTTTCTTGATAGATATGTTTTATCAAGTGAATTATATAATGTAAGTAAGACGCTTATGGATAATAGATTAGAAAATAAACAAGCAAAAAGTGATCCTTATGCTTATGGAAAAGTTAAGTTATCTAAGAAAATATTTATAACTAGATTAATTAAATATTTTTTGATTTTGTTTGCTAGTATTGTTGCAATATTTCCTTTTGTATGGATGATATCTAGCGCATTAAAAACAAAGAGTGAAGTTTTTAGTTTTCCTCCAAAGATTATTCCATCTAATCCACAGTGGGGGAACTTCATAGAGGTATTTAAAGAGGCCCGTTTTGGTACTTATATGTTTAATAGTTTATTTGTTGCAACTTCAGAAGTAGCGCTTCAAATAGTTACTTCTGCAATGATAGCTTATGCTTTAACCCAGTTGAAATTTAAAAGTAAAAAAGTTTTATTTGGTGTTATAATGGCTACGTATATGTTACCATCTGCTACCACTTATGTGCCTTGTTATATATTACTTTCAAATATAAATTTATTAGATAAATTATCAGGATTAATTATAAGTAATGTTGTAAGTATATTTGGGATATTTTTATTAAGACAGGCATTTTTACAAGTTAATCATAGCTTGGTAGAAGCAGCAAGAATAGATGGTGCCTCTCATTTTAAAATATTATGGAAGATTATATTTCCATTAACTAAACCTAGTTTTATAACATTTGGCTTAATAACTTTTGTAAAATCTTATAATGATTACATGTATCCTTCTCTTATATTAAAAACACCAGAAAAGTTTTTAGTGTCATCAGGACTCAGACAGTTTTTTATAGAAGGAGGAGCTTATGGGATAAAATGGCCACAAGTTATGGCTGCAAGTACAATTACTGTATTACCGCTTTTAATATTATTTTTAATAGCACAAAAATGGTTTATGGGAGGTATTGGTGATACGGGAGTAAAAGAATAAGGCACATGAAATAATATATTAAATAGACGATTGTACTGGTTTGTTATTTTTTGAATAAGGCTAAATAAGAATAATCAAAAAATATATCAGAAACAGGGTTATAATAGATAACCCTGTTTTTAATTTATCATAAATTTTTTTTATATAAGTCCCTTATATACTGATAAGTCATATCATTTATAAATATTCTAAGGTTTATATTAATGAACAAAGTTTAATGAACTTATATATTATCTAAATGGTAATTAGTAAAAAATTATAACTTAACAATTTTTTCATTTTTAATTAGATATTTTGTTTTATAATGTTTTTATAAGTAAAAATTACAAGAAATTTTTGTGATATAATATAACCATGTTTTTAGTTAACTATGTTTTAAGTGAATGTTTATATTATAGTATAAAGCTCATGGACAGAGGAATTTACTTTAAGAACTCTAAAATGAAGATTAGTCCAATTAATGCATGTTCCCAATCAAAGATTGTGACAAGCAATTAATTGTACAAATCTTTATTAAGAGTTCTAAAAAGCAAATTCCAATGCCAGTTCGCCCTTATACGATAATATAAACACTATTTTAAAACATAGTTAAAGTTGAATTTAAATTGGAGGAAATTTTATGAGTTATAAGGTTAGTGTTATAGTGCCAGTTTATAAGGTTAGAGGTAGAATTTTAAAGACACTAGAATCTTTAAAAGCACAGACCTTTAAAGAATTTGAAGTTTTATTTATTGATGATGGGTCACCAGATGATAGTAGTGAATTCGCTGATAACTATTTAAAAGATTCAGGTGTTAATTATAGAATAATAAAAAAAGAAAATGGTGGAGTAAGTTCAGCAAGAAATTTAGGAATAGATGAAGCTAATGGCGAATTTATTCAATTTTTGGATTCAGATGATTATATAGATAAAGATATGATTAAGGATTTATATGATAAAATTACTGAAGAAAAGTGTGATGTAGTATATTCGGCATATGTTTTTGAAGAGAATGATGGAAAGAGAATTACTGATAATATAGAAGGTTTAAGTGAAGGGAAGTTTTCAGGAAAGGAAGCAGCATTAGGACTTATTTATGGTATTTCATATACTCATATAATGGCCAATTTATTTAAGCGTTCATTATTAGTTGATAACAATATTAAATTTGATGTTAATAGAAAATTTGCAGAAGATATATCTTTTATGATTAAATCTTATGCTTATGCTGAAAATATTTACTGTATGAAGAAAATTTATGCTCATTATGTAAAATGGGGAGAATCTGTTATGAATAATGTATCTTTAAATTATTTAGATGTTTATTATTCAAATATAGAAACTTTACAATATATCAGAGCAAATTTTAATGATCAAGAATTAGAAAAGGCAATGATCCAAAATAGAATTCCAACTGCTATAGTAAATATTTTTATTGCTTTTGCAACAAAACAAAATTTACATAAAGAAATGTACAAATTTATAAAGAAAAAAGATGTTAGAAAGAACTTAAGTAGATATAAAATGGTTAGAATAGAAAAAGATAGAATTAAGTATTCAATACTAAGTAAATTAATATTACATAGTCCTAAGATAGTAGAAAAATATTATTCAAGAAGATAAGACGGAAGGTGACTTTAATGGAGAATGTATCTAAGAAAAATCATGAGGAATATAAATATAGCGAAGATAAGTATGAAGATTTAAGCTTAAGAGATGCACAAATGTTAATGGTTAGTATTTTAAAAGATGTTGATGAAATATGTGAAAAACATAATCTTAAATATTTCTTAGATGCTGGAACATTACTTGGTGCAGTAAGACATAAGGGATTTATTCCTTGGGATGATGACATGGATATTGGTATGCTTAGAGAAGATTATGAAAAGTTTTTAAAAATAGCTAAAGAAGAATTACCAGAGCATTTATTTTTACAAACATTTGATAATGATAAGAATTATGATATTTATCAAGTACCATGTAAAATTAGATATAATAATACTATTTTAATTGAAAAGAATATAGCTGAAAATCATGATATGCATAATGGAGTATATATTGATGTATTTCCATATGATAGCCTTCCTAAAAAAGGATGGGTTTATAAATTTCAAAGAATGTTAAGCTATAATGTTTTAAAGAGCTTTATAAGATTACGTGAAACTCCAGAAAAATTAAGTTTTAAAAATAAAATAACGTTTACATTTTATAAGGCTATTACTAAAATATTTACTGTAAAAAGAAGAGAAAAGTTTTTTAAGTTCTTAGTAAACTGGAATGACAAAAACTCACCATATATGGGATATGGTTTAGATACTGTATGGAGTGAGTATGTTTATAGAAAAGAAGATTACTTTGATTTAATAAAACTAGAATTTGAAGGGGAGCATTTTTATGGTCCTAAAAATGCTGATGCTATTTTAACTCAGTTATATGGAGATTATATGACTCTTCCTAAAGAAGAAGAAAGAGTATGGCATGCAAAGGTAATTAAAAAGTTAAAAGTTTAGAGTTCTGATTAATACTATAATATAAACACTATATTTTAAGATATAGTATTAATTCATCAGAGTCCTTCTCACTTATGAAATTTTACTTAAGAAAAATGACTAATTATTGCATATAATCAGTAATATTAGTATAATTCATATAGTAATAAACACAATTTAAAATACAATAAAATAGTTTTATTAGTTATTATGTTAAATGATAAAAAATATTGTATTTTTTGGTTAAAATCAAGAAAAAAGGGAGAGAGTGGTGTGGTAAAGGTATCTATAATTACTCCTGTTTATAATGTGGAGGCTTGTATTGAAAAATGTATAAGATCAATAATGAGCCAAACATGTAAAGACTTTGAATTTTTACTTATAGATGATGGGTCTAAGGATAGAAGTATTGATATAGCTAAAAGTTTACTTAAGGATTCTGATGTAAACTATAGAATCATAACTCAAAAAAATTCAGGGGTTAGCACTGCAAGGAACAAAGGAATACTAGAAGCACGTGGTGAATATATTACGTTTTTAGATTCAGATGATTACATTGATTCTAAGTTTGTTGAACTTATGTATGATAAAGCTAAAACAACGAATTGTGATATAGTTTTTTGTGATTATAGTGAAGTTGATGCTAATGGAAATACTTTGGTTAAGAATAGAACAAAGTATTTAAATGATTTTATAAGCGGAAAAGAAGCAGCTTTAAGGCAATTAAGTGATGATATAACTATAGGAATGAGAAGTGCTATATATAAAATGTCAGTTATAAAAGATAACAATCTTTTGTTTGATAGTAATAGAAAATATGGAGAAGATATGGTTCTTATAGTAAAAGCTTTAATTCATGCTAATAAAGTAATAAGTGTAAATGAAGTTTTGGCATTTTATGTAATTTGGGAGAATTCAATAACTCAAAATGTTTCATTAAAGCATCTGGATTGCTATAATTCATATGTGGATTTATTAGAATATGTAAAAGGAATGGGGGATTTAAAGAAAATAGAAAAATTCTTAATAGAATATAAAATTCCTTACTCTATAGCACATATTTTTTCTGTCTTCTCTAGGGATAAAAACTTTCATCAAAATCTTTTTGAATTTTTAGCTAGAGATAATGTAAAAAGAGATTTAAGAAAATATAAACTTCAAAGATTGGATAAAAGTAATATTAGATATTTTATTCAATGTAAGGCTATGAGTTATTTTCCTAAAACATTCTCAAGGCTAATTAATAAGGTGAAATAACTTTTAAATTGATAATATAGGATGAAATAACGTTGTGATTTCTAAATATATATTTTTTAAGAAAGCCAGTGGCTTTCAACCACAATTGTCCATTGTCAACTGTCAATTGTTGATAAAAGGTGGCTTAGCTGCTTTATTATGTATATTAAATAAATGAATAACTTGCTTAAGTTTTAGCAAGAATCTCTTGAATGGGAGGGAGATTACATTGAAGAATTGGAAAACATTAATTATTATGATAATAGATATATTTATGGTAAATATGGCATACCTTTTTGCTATAAATATAACTCATGAAGGAAGTTTTACAGAGATTGCAGGAATATATTCTCAAGATGTTATAGTTTTAACTATAATTTACTTAGTATGTTTTTATCTATTTAAAATGTACGAGAGTTTATGGCATTTAACTGGAACAGATGAATTCTTACTAGGGGTTGGAGGAAGTATTTTAGCAGGAATATTAGTTATAGGATATACAAGAACATTAGGATCAACAATACCACTAAATATTTCAGTTGTTGGTATACTTTTGACTATTTTCTTTGTACTAGGATATAGAATCCTTTATAGGGTTTATAGAAGAACACTTTTATACATACCATTTAAGTATTCATCAGATCAAAGAAGAGTAATGATAGTAGGTGCAGGTTCGGCTGGTACTATGATTATTAATGAAATGATGGCAAGAAGAGAACTAAAATATAATCCTATAGTGCTTATAGATGATGATAAAAATAAGCTAGGTAGAAGAATATCAGGGGTTAAGGTAGAAGGAAATAGATATGATATACCTTATATAGCCGGTGAGCAAGAAATTGATTTAATATTAATTGCAATACCATCACTTGATGCAAAAAACAAGGCTGAGATCATAGATCTTTGTAAAAATACTAATTGCAAACTACAAATAGTACCTGGAATGTATGAAATTCTAAGTGGGGATGCCACAGTTAGTAGAATTAAAGATGTAGATTTGGAAGATTTACTAGGAAGAGATCCTATACAGTTAGATAATAAGGGGATTTCAGATTATATACAAGATAAAGTTATTCTGGTTACTGGTGGTGGAGGATCTATAGGGTCTGAACTATGTAGACAGATAGCAAATTATAATCCTAAAAAGCTTATTATTTTTGATATTTATGAAAATAATGTATATGATATTCAAAATGAATTAAAAGAAGAATATCCAGACTTATCATTAAAGGTATTGATTGGATCAGTTAGAGATAAAAGCAGAATCCGTGAGGTGTTTAAAAAACATAAAATTAACGTTGTATTCCATGCAGCGGCTCATAAACATGTACCTTTAATGGAAGATAGTCCTAAAGAAGCAGTGAAGAATAATGTATTTGGAACATTAAATGTTGCAACAGAAGCAAGTTTAGCTAATATTGATAGATTTGTATTAATATCTACAGATAAAGCAGTTAATCCAACTAACATAATGGGAGCAACAAAGAGACTTTGTGAAATGATTATTCAAGCTATGGATAAACAATCAAAAACAGAATTTGTTGCAGTTAGATTTGGTAATGTACTTGGAAGTAATGGATCAGTTATTCCTTTATTTAAGAGACAGATTGCTCACGGTGGACCCGTTACACTTACTCACAAGAAAATAGTTAGATACTTTATGTTAATTCCAGAAGCAGCCCAATTAGTGCTTCAAGCAGGAGCATTTGCTAAAGGGGGAGAAATTTTTGTTTTAGATATGGGCAAGCCAGTTAAGATTTATGATTTAGCTTGTGATTTAATTAAATTATCTGGTTTTGAACCTAATAGAGATATAAAAATTGTAGTTACAGGACTTAGACCAGGAGAAAAATTATATGAAGAACTTTTAATGAGTGAAGAAGGTCTTAAGGATACTCAACATAAAAAGATATATATAGGCAAACCTACATTTGAAAGTATGGAAACTTTAAAACAAAAACTTGACCAATTAGAAAATCTATTAGAATTAGATGATATTGCAGAAATAAAATATCAAATGCAAAGAATAGTACCAACATATCATTGTAAAAATGAAGATGAAATTGCAGCGGATAATGCAGATCAAGAATAGTCTTTAGAGGATAGCATAGAAAGGGTGGTGAGCTCTGGTTAGATAAAGTATCTAACCAGACCTATATGGAGAATCAGAATAAAACAAGGAATATATTCTTAGCAATATTATTTATAGTTGCTATAGGATTAGGAGTATTAACTAACAGTTATTTAATTACAGGGATGTATATATTAACGATTTTAGCAGCTGTATACATTATTAAGGATAAGGACATTTATAATTTATTATATGCTACACTATTAGTTTCCTTATTTTATGATTACACGTTACATGTTCCTAAAATAGAAAGCATATACTTTTTTCACATAGTTTTAGGAATATTTACTTTATTATCACTATATAAAGTTTTTAAAGATAGAGATATATTGGCTAAATTAGATAAAAAGATATTAATATTCTTTATAATTTGGTTTATATATATGTGCATGAGTGTTGCATGGGCATTAAGTAAGGGCCTAGCTATAAAATATATAGCTATATATATTATGATGTTTGCATTTATTGTAGATATGATGATATATAACATTAATAAAGAAAGACTTAAAGAGACTATTAAGTTATTATTACTTTTGATTTCAATTGTAGTAGTTGTTGGCGCTGTAGAAGTATTATTAGGACAACAACTTCCAGTAAAACATTATTATGATACTTTTAAATTATCAAATTTGCATCTTAGTATAATAAGGGCAAGGCCCATAGTATTCTCATTTAACACTAATAATTTAGCAGCATTACTTGCTATTTTATCACCTATATGTTTTTATGCTATATATAAATTTCAAAATACATTATTAAAGATTATCTTTACTATAGTTACATGTATAGCATTTTCATTAATAATGATTATAACTTCAAGGACAGGATATGTATCTATGTTATTTGGATTTGTAGTATATTGCATATATTCAATATTCAATATAAAAAATATAAAATTAAAGGGTGTTATATTTCCAATAATAATAGCAATTAGTTTTATTTTCTTATATAAATATAGTTTTATGTTTATGAATATAAGACCAATACAAGATGAGGTAAATGGAAAAACAGAAGTAGGAAATATATTAGCAGGAAAGATGCATTCATTAGAATCAAAAGAGTTTGAAGAAGGCGGAGAAGGATCAGAAAATGTTAGATGGACTATAATAAATGATGTTATAAATGGAGTTATAAAAGAAAAAAAATATTTCGGATATGGTGTTGGTAATGTAGAGGAATATATTAGACAACAAGGAAATACAAATAAGGTATATAGTCCACACTGCTATGCGATAGAGATACTTGGAGATTTTGGAGTAATAGGGATATTATTATATGGGGTTTACTATTTATATTTATTAATTGGAAATCTTGTAATAGGAATAAGGAAAAAGAAAATAATGTGTTTTGCAACAGTATCTGGTCTTATAGCGTTTGCTCCAGCAAGCTTTGGACCAAGTTCTATAACATACGTATTATCATATTGGGTACTTATGGGATTTGCAATTTCATGTATTCAAGTTTATAAATCAGAAGAGACTGATTCATTACCAGAAAAAATAAAAGAATTTCATTTTTAGAATATACTATAATATCAACATTTACTTAAAGCTAAAGACTATCTCATAAATATGTTACTGAGATAGTCTTTTTTAGTTTAAGGTTATGTGTTAATTAACCTATATATTTTTGAATTATATTTGTAATTATTTCTGAAGTATTTCCTTCACCAAAGGCTGAAGGAGGATTACCAGTTGGGTTAAAGTTTGCGATTGCATCTAAAATTTTATTTGAATCACTTCCAACGATTGTATTCCAACCATTATTAACAGTTTCAACCCATTCAGTTTCATCACGCATAGTTATACATGGTTTCTTTAAGAAATAAGCTTCTTTTTGAACTCCACCACTATCAGTTAAGATTTTCTTTGAATTATTTTCTAAAGAAATCATTTCTAAATATCCAACTGGATCAATTATAGTTACATTTTGTCCAATAGGTAAATTATATTCTTGAATAAACTTCTTAGTTCTTGGATGAAGTGGAAGTATTATTTTTTCATTGCAATTACTTAATGCACCAATTATTGAAGTTAATCTTTCGATGCTATTAGTATTTTCAGCACGATGAATAGTTGAAAGTATATAGCTTTCTGGAGCTAAGTCTAACTTTTCAACTATGTTTGACATTTTTTTAGCTCTTTCTTTGAAAAGATTTATAGCATCATACATAACATCACCAGTATTATACACACCTTTTGTTATGTTTTCAGCTTTTAAATTATTTTCAGCTGTTAAAGTAGGAACAAAAAGTAAATCAGAGATATGATCTGTTAATATTCTATTTTGTTCTTCAGGCATAGCCTTATTAAAACTTCTAAGACCTGCTTCAACATGAGACACTGGTATTAATAATTTACTAGCACATAAAGCTCCAGCAAGTGTTGAGTTAGTATCACCATATACTAAAACCATATCAGGTTTTTCTTTAAGATATATTTCTTCAAGAGCAATCATCATACTACCAGTTTGATGACCGTGATTAGATGATCCTATACTTAAATTATAATCTGGTTTTGGAATTCCAAGCTCCTCAAAAAATATATCAGACATATTATTGTCATAATGTTGACCAGTATGTACTAATATTTCAGTATTATTATTTTTTCTGATTTTATTCGAAACTGTTGCCGCTTTAATAAATTGAGGTCTGGCACCTATAACAGTTAAAACTTTCATAAAAGTATTACCTCCTTAAATTTCATGTAATTTATTTCTAAAATATATATCTACAATAAATATCACTTAGTAAAGTTAGGCATATAAAAGAAAATAACAAGTTCAAAATCCTATGATTATTTTTTTGAATGTGCCTTAGCTAAAATAGTGTCTATAGTTTAGATATGACTATTTTATCACATAAGAACCGTAAATGAAATAATTTAACAGAACATTAAAAAGCAAATACTATCAGCTTTTTAATAATATAAATTTTTATTTGAAATATATCTAAAGAAAAAAACTATTGACTTTAATTTCAGTTGCAACTAAAATAGTTACAACGGGAGTGATAAAAATGAAAATAAGCAGTAGATTTTCTGTAGCAGTTCATATTTTATCTATATTATCTATGGAAGATAAAAATTTATGTACTTCTGAATGGATAGCGGGTAGTGTAAATACTAATCCAGTTGTTATAAGAAGAGTTATTGGAATGCTAAAGAAAGCAGGGTTAGTTAATGTTATTGCAGGGGCTGGTGGAGCCTATTTATTAAAAGAATTAGATGAGATAACATTACTAGATGTATATAGGGCTGTGAATGTTGTGCAAGAAGGAGAATTATTTCAATTTCATGAATCACCGAATATAAATTGTCCTATTGGTGCAAATATTCAGTCAGTACTAGAATGTATTTTATTAAGTGCTCAAGAAGCTATGGAACAAGTATTAGAAAATGTAACAATGGAATATGTGGTTACTGGTATAAGAAAAAAAATTGAGAAATAAATCAATTTTTTTTATACTAGTTGTAACTTATAAAGTTACAACTATCCGTAGATTGATAAATTTGTGGTACATAAGTCTAATATCATAGGTAAAAATTTAGAATTGTTGTAACTGATATAGTTACAAATGAAAGTAGGAGGAGATTAAAATGTCATTAAATATTAAAGTATATTTTGATTTTGTTTGTCCATTTTGTTTTTTAGCAGAGGAAACTTTAAGTCAAGTAATAAAAGGAAAGGATATAAATATTCAGTGGATGCCGTTTGAATTAAGACCAGAACCATCAGAGAGAATTGATCCATGGAATGATCCATTAAAATTAAATTCATGGAATAATTTTATAAAACCAATGGCAGATAAATTAGGAATAAATATGAAGTTACCCAAATTATCGCCTCATCCATATACTAATTTAGCTTTTCAAGGTTATCATTATGCAAATGAACTTGGAAAAGGTGATGAATACATTAGAAAAGTTTTTAAAGGATTCTTTGAAGATGAATTAGATATTGGTAAGGCTGAAGTATTATCAAATTTGGCTGAACAAGTCGGTATAAATAAAGAAGAATTTATAGAAGTTTTAAATGCAAAGAAATATAAAGGTAAACAAGAAGAAGCATTAAAGCAAGCTTACGAGAAAGCAGATATTACAGCGGTACCTACAATTATGATAGGTAAGGAAATAATACAAGGGAACACTTCAAAAGAAAACTTAAAAAAAATAATAGATAAACAACTAATTTAAAAATAGTAAAATTATAGCTATATTTAAGTAAAATTTAATCATAAAGTTTATGTTAAGTTATACTTATACTTAAATATCAACTTATTAAAAAATAGTTAAACTTATAAATTAAATATTAAGTAAAAAAGTAATATTAGAATATACTTAATGTAACGAAAAAAGAGTATATAAGTGTAATAAATACAAAAAAATCAATTTATATTTATAATATGTAAAAATACCATTTAATTCTTAAGATTATATTATATATTCCGATAATTTATATAATAGAATACTTAGTTTAAAAATGGATTTACTAAGTGTTGTTGTCCAAGAGTGTGCAACCGTTAAGTTTACATATAGAAAAATTTACAGCATTAAATATAGAATTTAGATATACATTTTTGATTTTAACTTATAGAAACAGATTAGTTACGGATGCCAGCTATGGGAAAAAATAAGTTATGGGAGTGATAGAAATGTTGAAAAAGTTGTCTTTTAAAATGAAGCTGTTAATTATGATTTTGCCTGTTGTGATAATTGGAATGTCAATTTTGAGTTTTACAACATTTTATCAATTTAGAAAAAACATTCAAGAAGAACTTATTAATAACAGATTAGAGGAAGGAAAAAAACTAACTGAGAACATAAACACTTGGTTAGAAGGGAAACTATTAGAAGTACGAAGTGCGACTAATACACCTACAGCAAAACTAATAGAAACAGATATTGCAGCAGTAGATAATTTTAATGCAGAAAGAATTAAATTTTTAGAAAAAAATTATCCAGGAGAATATGATAATACATCTGCAACTTTATTTAATAATGATGGGAAATCTAGAGCACAATATTCAAATGGAAACTTTGTAAATGGAGATGTATCAGAAAAACCTTGGTATCAAAATTTAATGAAAGGTGTACCATATAATATATCTAATCCAGTAATATCAAAAGGTACTGGTAAGCTTTTAGTTGTAATAGGAGTTCCAATTAAAAATGAATCAGAACAATCAATAGGAACAATGATATCAGCAGTAAATCTTTCATATATTCAAGAAAAGGTTAAGGATTTTAAATTTGGTGAAAAAGGATATAGTTTATTAGTTGGACAAGATGGTACTATTCTTGAACATCCAGATGAATCATTAATAATGAAAACAAAAATGTCAGAAATACAAGATGGAAATATGCAATTGTTAGAAAAAGAAATGATGGAAAATGAATCAGGTGTATTTAGATTTGGAAGTGGAGATAATAAATCAATTGTATTTTATAATAAAGTTCCTTTATCAGGATGGAGTGTAGCAAGTGTAGTATCTGAAAAAGAATTATTTGCTTCTGTAGATAGATTAATGTTTATTTTATTACTAATAACGATAGTAATTGTATTTCTTATTGCACTTGTAATTATATTTGTGGCAAAACAAATGACATTACCATTAACTAAATTATCTGATTTTGCTGAAGAAATTGCATCAGGAAATCTTACAAATGAATTAGAAGTTCATGGTCAAGATGAAATTGCAAAAGTAACAAAAGGGTTAAATAATACAGTTTTAAAACTTAAAGAAATGATAGGTGACATAAGTAGTTCTGCTGATGAGGTTATGGTAGTATCCAATAGCTTAACTTCAGCGACAAGTGAATCTTTAAAAGGAAATGAAGAAGTTTCAAGAAGTATGCAAGAAATAGCTTCAGGAGCAGTATCACAGGCAGAGGGAGCAAGTAAAGCATCTATTGTAACTGAAGAGTTAGTTCAAGATATAAATGAAGTGTTTAAAAAGTGCAATTACATGATGAATATAGTAGAAAAATCAAGTGATACTAGTATTTCTGCTTCACAAGGTGTTAAAAAAGCAGTAGATAGTATAAAGAATATAGCTGTTACGAATAAATATAATGTTGAAGAAACACAAAAATTATTAGAACAATCTAGAGAAATTGGACAAATTGTAGATGTGATAACAGAGATATCAGAACAAACTAATCTTTTATCACTTAATGCAGCAATTGAAGCAGCTAGAGCAGGAGAGCAAGGTAGAGGATTTGCTGTAGTTGCAGAGGAAGTTAGAAATTTAGCAGAACAGTCAAGTAATTCATCAAAAAGAATAGCAGAACTTATTAATGGGGTTCAAAAACAAATTGAAATCATATCAGATAAGATGAATTCTGGAACAGATGAAGTTATGCATGGAGTTGAAATGGCTAAATTAGTTGGTAATGATTTTAAAGATATAGAAAAAGTATTTAATGAAGTTAAAGGTATAGTATCAGAGGTATCAGAAGCTACAAACAGAATGGAAAAGAAAGCAAATGTAACATCAGAGGTAATAAATAATGTTGCGGCTGTAACAGAAGAAAATTCAGCTGTAACAGAAGAAGTTACTGCATCAAATGAGGAACAAACTGCTTTTATGCATCAAATTGTAGATTCAACTTATACATTAGAAGAGTTAGTTAAGAAACTTAATAATACAGTAGAAAAGTTTAAACTATCATAATTTAGTTATATAAAAGCATTATAAAGAATAAAAAGCTTACAATCTTTATTTTAGAAGAGTGTAAGCTTTTTTATTTGATTATGTTTTTAGTGAATGTTGATATTGTAAAACATAGCATTTTATAATATTACTACGATTGTAATAGTTATTTAATTTTTATAGATTTAAATAAAAATTTTTTTATGTTATAATCTATTAGAATTATAAAGAAAAATAGTATAAAATGATATAATTATGTAAAAAAATAACAAAGAGGATTGAAAAATAATTAAGGCATTTTGGACTCGTTATTTTTCTACATATGCCTAATTTAAGGAGAGAAATTTAAATGAATATTTTGCTTATAAACCACTATGCGGGTTCTGATTATCATGGGATGGAATTTAGATCATATTACATGGGGAGAGAATGGGTTAACATGGGTCATAATGTAACAATTGTTGGTGCAGATTTTTCTCATTTAAGAAAGAAGAATCCTACGGTTAAAAATGATTTTGAAGAAGAAATAATTGATGGAATTACTTATGTATGGGTTAAAACTCCAGAATATAAAGGTAATGGTTTAGGAAGAGTTAAAAATATAGCTACTTTTATGTATAAATTAAGAATGAACTATAAAAAATTAGCTGACAAATATAAACCAGATGCAGTTATAGCATCTTCAACATATCCTTTAGATATATATCCAGCTCATAGAATAGCTAAAAGAAGTAATGGTAAAGTGTTTTTTGAAATACATGATTTATGGCCATTAACTCCTATGGAAATTGGAGGATATTCAGAAAAAAATCCAGCAATAGTAATGCTTCAAAAAGCAGAAGATTTTGCATTTAAAAATTCAGATAAAATAATATCAATTTTACCTAATGCAGATAAGCATATAAGAGAAAGAGGATTTAGTACAGATAATTATGTAAATGTACCTAATGGAATTATAATAAGTGATGAAAAGAAAAATCCTCCTATGGAAAGTAGTATAGAAAGATTACAAGAATTAAAAGAACAAGGATATTTCTTAATCGGATATACAGGAAATCATTCACCAGCAAATTCACTAGATACTATGCTTGATGCTGCGAAAAAAACTAAAGATGAAAAAGTAAAATATATATTAGTTGGTAATGGAAACATAAAAGATGAATTAATAGAGTATGCAAAGAGCAATAATATAACTAATGTAGAATTTTTAGATCCAGTGTTAAAAGACAATATGGAAAATGTATTAAAGTTATTAGACATATGTTATATTGGCTTAAGAAAAGAAAAATTATTTATGTATGGAGTTAGTCCAAATAAATTATTTGATTATATGTTAGCTGCTAGACCGATAATTTATTCTATAGAAGCTTCAAATGATCCAGTAACTGATGCAAACTGTGGAATTTCTGTTCCAGCTGAAGATAGTGATGCTGTAGTAGAAGCAGTTCTTAAAATTAAGAATTTATCAGATGAAGAAAAAGTAGCTATGGGTAATAATGGTCATAAGTATGTACTAGAAAATCATACTTATCATGGATTAGCAGAAAAGTTCTTAAATGCACTTAAGTAAATGTAATTAAGGCATAATAAAAAAATAAGGGATTTTGGGACTATTATTTTCGTTTATATGCCTAAATAATTTTAGTAAAGGATAGATATATGAATAAGTTTAATAAAATAATTAAAAGAATATTTGATTTTATATGTTCTTCTTTAGGACTTATAATACTTAGTCCACTATTTCTTATAATAGTTTTTAGAATAAAGTCTGGTTCAGATGGTCCAGTATTCTTTAAACAGATAAGAGTCGGAGAAGATGAAAAAGAGTTTGAAATTTTAAAATTTAGAACTATGGTAGTTGATGCAGAAAAGCTTGGCAAACAAATTACTGTAGGAAAAGATAATAGAATTACAAAAGTTGGAGCATTCTTAAGAAAATATAAGTTAGATGAATTACCACAATTAATTAATGTTTTTAAAGGTGAGATGAGTCTTGTAGGACCAAGACCTGAGGTGCCTAGATATGTTAAGTTATATAATGAAGATCAAAGACAAGTGTTTAAAGTAAAACCAGGTATAACTGACTTAGCATCAATAAGATATAAAGATGAAAATGAACTTCTTGGAAAAGCTGAAAATCCAGAAGAATTTTATATAAATACAATTATGCCAGATAAGTTAGCATTAAATTTAGAGTATATAAAGAGAAGCAATATCTTTTTTGATATTTACATAATACTTAAGACCATATTAAAGTGTATATAGTTTAATCAGAACATTGAAAAAATAATACTAAAATATAAAACTATATTTAAAATTTATACTATAATATTAATATCTTTTTAATATAGCCAAACATAAAATAAAAGAAAGAGGCCGGGTGAGATTATTATGAAAAAATTAAAATTTGCTATTATAGGTTGTGGAAGAATTTCTTATAAACATGTAGAAGCATTAGCTAAAAATATTGGAGAAGCTGAATTAGTTGCAACGTGTGATGTGGTTTTAGAAAAAGCTGAAGCTAAAAAAGCTGAATATATAGAAAAAACAGGAGCATCTAATGATACAGTTCATGCTTATGAAGATTATAAAAAGATGGTAGAAACTGAAGATATAGATGTTGTTACTATAGCAACAGAAAGTGGATATCATGCTGAAATAGCTATATACTGCATGAAAAAAGGTATAAATGCTTTAATAGAAAAACCAATGGCTATGTCTATTGATGATGCAAATGAAATGATTAAAGTAGCTAAAGAAAACAATGTAAAACTTGCTGTATGTCATCAAAACAGATTTAATAAACCAATACAAAAATTAAGAAAATCAATTGAAGAAAATAAATTTGGAAGATTAGTTAATGGTACTGCAAGAATACTTTGGAATAGAAATATGGGCTATTATGAACAAGCACCTTGGAGAGGAACTTGGGCATTAGATGGTGGTACATTAATGAATCAATGTATACATAATATTGACTTACTTCAATGGATGATGGGCGGAGAAGTTGAAAGAGTATATGCTGAATGTGATACTTATTTAAGAGATATTGAAGCAGAAGATTTTGGAGCAATTGTTGTAAGATTTAAAAATGGAGCTATTGGAATTATAGAAGGATCAGCTTGTGTTTATCCAAAGAATTTAGAAGAAACTTTAAGTATATTTGGAGAAACAGGAGCAGCTGTTATTGGAGGTCTTGCTGTTAATGAACTTAAGACTTGGAGATTTGAAGGTGAAGATGAAGAAGCGGCTAAAGAAGCTGTAAATGTAAAGATAGATAATGTTTATGGGGAAGGCCATACTCCATTATTTAAGGATGTAATTGATTCTATAAATAATGATAGAGAACCTTTAATATCAGGAGAAGAAGGTAAGAAAGCTATGTCAATAATTCTTGCTGCATATAAATCAAGAAAGACAGGAATGCCTGTTCAATTCCCATATGAAAACTTCAGTACATTAGATATGAAAGACGATTTCAAGGGTAGAAAATAATTAAATAAAGAGTCTATTTTAATAGAATTGTTAGTGTAGTATAAAACTCACATGGACAGAATTAAAATAGGAAACTTGACTCATATACATTCGTCCAGTAAGTTCGAGAAACAAAATATAAAATTTTGACTCTCACTTAAGAGTTCTAAAAAGCAAATTCCAATGCCAGTTCGCCCTTATACTAAACTAACAATGTTTAATTAAAACATACTCAAAATAAAGGCTGAAGGAAAGAGGAGTTCTTTTCTTCAGCCTTTTATATATGTTTAAGAAAGTATAATTTTTATATAAATTATGTATTTTTAGTTACTAATTAAAACGTTAATTAGTAAAATTTTTAGCATAAGTTAGTTACTTTTTGTTTTGACATAGGAAATATAATATATCCTATTAATATAGAAATTATAGTTGGGATAAGCCATGCAAATCCTGATTTTGCAAGAGGAATAAAACTTAAGTCAATGAAAGGTAGTATTTCAAATATACCAAATATTAATGAAGTATAAACTCCAATTCTTACAGCTTTTCTGTTTGTTAAAATTCTGTTTACTAATGTAGTAACGATTAAAGTTATAGTAACAGGATATAATATACTTAAAATAGGACCAGATATTTTAACTATTTTATCAACACCAAGAGAACCAATAAAAATACTTATTAATGAAATTACAATTGCATTTATCTTATAAGGTAATTTTCCATTAGAAACTTTTTCAAAAAATGAAGATCCTGCTGTTAATAATCCTATAGAAGTTGTTAAACAAGCAAGTCCAATAGCAATTCCTATTATAGTAGTACCAATATTACCTAATATATTGTTTGAAATTAATAATAACAAACTTGTTTTAGATAAATCAGCAATTTCAAATCCACTTGTTTGAGCACCTAAAAACATTAATCCACCATAAATAAATGCTAGACCAATTACAGCAACACCACTTGCTTTTAAAGTCATAGGAAGCAATTCTTTATCACTATATTTCTTTTCTCTAAGTGTAGTTGTAATCACAGTTGCAAACAATAATCCGGCTAAAGCATCCATTGTTTGATATCCTTCTATAAATGAGGAAGGTAATACAGAAGTTACTCCAGTTGAAGTTACATGTCCTATAGGAGAAACTATGCCTTTTATAATTATAAGAGTTAATATAACTATTAACATAGGAGTAAGATATTTACCTATAGTATCAATTATAGAAGATCTTTTTATTACAAATAATAAATTTACTGCAAAATATATTATCATTGAAATAAGAGGACTAAGATTAGGAACCAAAGGACTTATAGTTAATTCATAAGTTGTTGCAGCAGTTCTTGGAATTGCTAACATTGGACCTATTGTTATAAATAATATTGTAGCAAAAATTATTGAAAATTTTGGACCTATTTTAGATGCCATTGTTTCAAATGTACCATCACCTTTTGTTGCAGCTATTATAGCAAGAAGAGGTAATCCAACGCCAGTACATACAAAGCCTATAATACCTAAAATATATTGATCACCAATCATACGCCCTAAGAATGGTGGGAATATTAAATTACCCGCACCAAAAAACATAGCAAATAAAGCGAAGCCTATTATAATTACATCTTTTGTACTTTTTTTCATATATAATTTCCTCCTTAAATTTTTGAAAATATAATACTAATTCAGATTTTTATCAAATATTTTATATCTAGAAAGCATTTATTATGCCTAAATTGAAACAAAATATATAATCATAAATAATAATCTTTAATTTAAATAATTACTTAAAATTAAAGATTATTATTTAGAAGCATGTCTATCAATAAAGTCGCACTTTAGATATTAACATAACATTAAGATATCATCAACAAAGAATATCAATATATGACTAGAAATTTAAATAAAAAGCATAATAAAAGCGGTATATTTTTATTAAAATATTAAAAAAATATTTCGATATTTAATATTTAAGCAACTGAATATGAAGACTTAGCATTACATATTAACACATTACTAAATATGTGATAACATAAGAGTATAATAGTGTTAAAACTAAACTAATCTATATTTATTGTAAAAAAAGTTTTCTTTAAAATTATGCTTATAAAAAATTCAAATAAAGTTAAGAATTATTTTATAATAAAAAATATATGGAAAATATTAAAACTATTATTTCTTTTAGATGTTTAATATTAAAAAATATAACTTTATGAGAGGAATGTATAAAATGAAAGTTAAAAAAGCGATTATTCCAGCAGCTGGACTTGGAACAAGATTTTTACCAGCAACTAAAGCTCAACCAAAGGAGATGCTTCCTATAGTTGATAAGCCAACAATTCAATATATAATTGAAGAAGCCGTTGCATCAGGAATTGAAGAGATACTTATTATAACAGGAAGAAATAAAAAATGTATTGAAGATCATTTTGATAAATCAATAGAATTAGAATTAGAACTAGAGAAGTCAGGTAAGGCGGAATTATTAGAATTAGTAAAAGACATTTCTGATATGGTTGATATCCATTACATAAGACAAAAGGAGCCTAGAGGTTTAGGTCATGCTATTCATTGTGCTAAAACATTTGTAGGCAATGAGCCATTTGCAGTATTATTAGGTGATGATGTTGTTGATAGTAAAACACCATGCTTAAAACAATTAATTAACTGTTTTAATGAGTATAATACAACTATTTTAGGAGTTCAAACTGTACCAGAAGAAAACGTATCAAAATATGGAATAGTTAACGGAATTCATATAGAGAATAATGTATATAAAGTTAAAGATTTAGTTGAAAAGCCATCTGTTGAAGAAGCACCAAGTAATGTTGCAATTTTAGGAAGATATATAATAACTCCTCAAATTTTTGATATTTTAGAAAATACAAAACCAGGTAAGGGTGGAGAAATACAATTAACAGATGCATTAAAAGTATTAATTAGTCAAGAAGCTATGTATGCTTATAACTTTGAAGGAAAACGATATGATGTTGGAGATAAACTAGGATTTTTACAGGCTACAATAGAATTTGCTTTAAAGAAAAATGAATTAAGAGAAAGTTTTATTGATTATTTAAATACAAAACCTTGGGAAAAATAAAAAAATATTTAATATGTAAAGAGATTATTTTAAATTTTTAAATTTAAGATAATCTCTTTTATCTTTATAGAAATTTACAGATTTTTTTGTATAAAATTTTAACTTTTAGTATTTGTAATTTATAGATTTAAATAATAAAGCATTATATAATAATATTTCATAAAATAATTTAATTAAATAATAAATATAATATAAATTTCTTTAAAATCCTTTAATTACAATTAAAGTATATTAAAAAAATATCGAAAATATTAATGTGTAAAAATAAAAGGGGGGAATTGTTAAAATGAAAACAGATAAAAAGGGAAATATTAAATTAAATTTTAAATCTATTAAAGATAAATTAGTTGCAATAATGATAGGAATTGCAGCAATTCCTATATTAGTATTAGGCATTGCATCACTTACAGAGTTTACAATTTCAAGTGATAAAGAATTTAAAAAAAGTGGAACTAGTTTAGGACAATCTGTCAAAGAAAATGTAAATTCGAAATTTAATACTGTAGAACAGGCTATGAATTATATAATAAATAATAATAAGTTTGATGAATCAGAAGAATCAAATAAAAAAATAAACCAAGATTTTGAATTATTTAAAGAAGGTAATAAAGATATTGTTACAGCTTATTATTATAGTGAAAATAGCAAAAAATTCCTGATGTATCCTTATGAAGAGATGCCACAAGCTGATTATACAACTAGAGAGTGGTATGTAAAAGCAAAAGAAGCAAATGGTGAATTTGCAATAACAGATGTATATCAAGATATAACAAGTAAAGAATATGTAGTTACTATTTCTAAAAATGTTATTAAAGATAATAAACTTGTTGGAGTTTTATGTGCAGATGTTAATTTAACTAGTATTGCAAAGTCTATATCTAACATTAAATATGGAGAAAAAGGAATTTTAGAGATAGTTGATAAAAAAGGTACAACAATTGCACATACAAATAGTGAGTACATAGGAAATAATAATATAACAAAAAATTCTAAGTGGAATAATATATTAAACACAAATGAAGATTTTATAGATATGGATATTGATAAAGTAGAATATAAAGTTAATTTTACAACTTTAGATAAGATAGGATGGAAAATATTATTACAAATACCACAATCAGAATTGAAAGCAACACAAAAAGATTATAAGGTAGTTTTGTTTGCAACCTCAATAGTATTATTAGTTTTAGTAATAATTATAGGAAGAATATTTTCTATTAGATTAGCTAAGAATATAGTTAATTTAAAGAAAGCAATAGGGAAAACAGCAACAGGAGATTTTAGTGAGAAAATAAGTATTCCAACTGGTGATGAATTAGAAGAATTAGCTATAAGTTTTAATGATATGCAAGAAAATGTTTCTAAATTAATTTATGATGTGGATAATTCTATTAAAGAAGTAAATAGTACTTCTGCTAATTTATCTAGCATGAGTGAAGAAGTATCATCAGCAATTTCTCAAGTTGCAGATACTATTGGTGAAATTTCTAAGGGGAGTATGGAATCAGCACAAAACCTTGAGATTTTATCAAGTAATTTAGAAGATGTATCAACTGAAATAAATACAATAAATACTGAAAGTAAAAATATCAATAATTTAGCGATAGATACTAACAATTTAAGTAAAGAAGGACTTGAAATGATAAAAACTATTATGGATAAATCAAGTCAAACTAAAGAAAGTACAATTGATGTTAGTAATGTAGTCTCAACGGTTGCAGAAAGTGTTCAAAGCATTGCATTTATGAATGAAGCAATAGCTAAAATTACTGAGCAAACTAATCTTTTAGCATTAAATGCTGCAATAGAAGCAGCAAGAGCAGGAGAAGCAGGGAAAGGATTTGCAGTTGTAGCAGATGAAATAAGAAAATTAGCAGAACAAACAGCACAATCGGCTAAAGAAATTGATAAAACAATAAAGGATGTTTCTACAAATGTTGATAGGGCAGTTTATCAAGTAGAAGAAACTAGTAAGGCAGTAAAAAGTCAAGAAGAATCAGTTTTAAATGCAGAGAGTATTTTTAATAGCATATTATCATCAATAAATGATTTAACAAATAAACTAGAAAGAATTACAATTGGAGTAGGAGAGGTTACGTCAAAGAAAGATAGTATTGTAAATCAAGTTCAAAATTTATCTGCGATAGGAGAAGAAACAGCAGCGGGTACAGAAGAAGTATCAGCGTCATCCGAAGAAGTTGCAGCATCATCAGATGAATTTGTTGGATATGCTAATAGATTAAAAGGATTATCATCACATTTAAATGAAGAAATAAAGAAATTTAAATTGAAATAAGACTTTAATATATTATATATCACAGATGAGAATTGTAATATAACAATTTGTTTTAAATAAAAATAGAAGCCAGTTTTGGCTTCTATTTTTATTTAAAATGATTTTGGAATAAATCCTATTTTCTTTTGCATCTTTCTTAATGTCTTATTAGCAATATAAGAAGCTTTTTTAGCACCTTCACTGTATATTGCTTCTAATTTAGTTTTGTCTTTTAAGAATTCAGCAACTTTTTCTTGTAGTGGAGTTAATTCACCAATTACAGCATCAGCTACATCATTTTTTAATTCTGCATAACCTTTACCTTCATAGTTACTAACTAAAGATTCTGGACTTTCACCTTTTATAGTTCCTAATATATTTAATAGATTTTTAACACCAGGTTGATCGTCAGTATAATTTACAACTCCAAGACTGTCAGTTACAGATCTATTAATTTTCTTTTTTATAACATCAGGTGGATCCATAATTAATATAAAGCCATTAGGATTATCATCAGATTTTGACATTTTCTTTGATGGATCTTGAAGACTCATAATTTTTGCACCAGCTTTTGGAATGTATGGATCTGGAATCTTAAATGTATCACTATAAGTACTATTAAATCTTGCAGCAATATCTCTTGCTAGTTCTAAATGTTGCTTTTGATCAGCACCAACCGGAACTAAATCTGTATTGTATAAAAGTATATCTGCTGCCATTAATACTGGATAATTAAATAGTCCAGCACCTATTGAATCACCATATTTTTGTGATTTATCTTTATATTGAGTCATTCTACCAAGTTCACCCATATAACTATTACAAGTAAGTAGCCATGAAGCTTCTGCATGGGCTGAAACATGAGATTGAATAAATAATGTATTTTTATTAGGATCTATTCCTGCTGCTAAATATATAGATAATAACTCTAAAGTTCTTCTTCTTAAATCAGCAGGTTTTTGACGCACTGTTATAGCATGTAAATCTACAACGCAATAATAAGTATCAAATTCATCTTGTAGCTTTACCCAATTTTTTAAAGCTCCAAGATAGTTACCTAAAGTTAAATCACCAGAAGGTTGAATACCACTAAAGATAACCTTTTTCTTTTCAACTGTATTTTCTGACATGAAAAACACCTCTTTCTAAGGTAGATAGTAATACTTATATTATAGTTTTTGCTTAATAGGAAGTCAATTATTACAAAAATAAGTAGAATTTTATTGGGAAAATATAGTATATATTGTATAGAATACTATGAATAATAGATTAATAAGAATTAATATGATAAAATGGTTGTAAAATACTGTAGATGGATATAGTCAAAATAAAAAAATGTATTTAGGTTTTGGAGGCTGAAATTATGAAAATATGTTATTTAGCAGATATTAATAGTGCTCATACTCATAAATGGTTAAATTATTTTGTGAAGAAGGGGTATGATATTCATGTTATATCACTTGGAAAAGGTGAATATGAGGGGGTTACAGTACATTGTTTAGATGTAGATGATACTGTTATGAAAAAGGCTTCTGATAAAACAAAAATGGGATATTTAAAAAAGCTTACAAAGGTAAAGGAATTAGTTAAGAAAATAAAACCCGATATACTTCATGCACATTATGCTAGTAGTTATGGTTTATTAGGGGCATTAACTAATTATCATCCATATGTGATTTCAGTTTGGGGTAGTGATGTATATGATTTTCCTATAAAATCTCCACTACATAAATTTATAATAAAATATAATTTAAAGAAGGCAGATTATATTTTATCAACAAGTAATGTTATGAAAAAGGAAACTGAAAAATATACTAATAAAGAAATTGAAGTAACGCCTTTTGGAGTTGATATTAATAAATTTGTACCAAATAAAATAGATAAAGACGAAATTATAATTGGAACTATTAAAACATTAGAAGAAAAATATGGAGTTCAGTATTTAGTTAAAGCATTTAAAGAGGTTAAAGATAGAAATAAGAATTTAAATCTTAAATTAAGAATTGGAGGAAAAGGAAGTCAAGAAAGTTACTTAAAAGAATTATCAAAAAAACTTGGAATAGAAGATGATGTTACATTTTTAGGATTTGTTAGACCAGAAAATGTTATAAAGGAATTTCAAAATTTTGATATGGCAGTATTTCCTTCGACTTTAGATAGTGAAAGTTTTGGTGTTGCAGCAGTGGAATCAGAGGCTTGTGGTACACCAGTAATTGTTTCAGATGTAGGGGGACTAATGGAGTCGACCAAACCTGGAGTTACTAGTTTAGTTGCTAAAAAAGGTTCTGTATCTGAACTTACAGATAGAATAGATGAATTAGTTAAGAATAAAGAATTAAGAGAAAAAATGGGAAGAGATGCAAGGCAATTTGTTATTGATAACTATAGTTTAGAAGATAATTTTAGCTATGTAGAAAGTATATATAAAAAAATAATTAACATGTTTTAATATAGTATTGATATTATAGTATAAACCTTATGGACAGGGGAAGCTATTTTAAGAACTCTAAAATATCAACATTTATTTATTAAATCAATAATATATTGTATCGCTACATTTGAATGAAACATAATTTTTGAATATAATATCCTTAGAAATTATTTTAAGGGGGCAAAAATTATGGGAAGTAAAAAAATAAATACTAAAGAGCTAGTATTAATGGGATTAATGATAGCTTTAGTATACTTAGCTGGGAGTATAATTAAAATTCCTTCAGTTGGAGGATTTGTTCACATTGGTGATTGTATGGTGTTTTTATCAGTAATAGTACTTGGTAAAAATAAAGGGGCTGTTTCTAGTGCATTAGGTATGTTTCTTGTTGATGTATTAGGTGGATATTATTTGTGGGCACCATTCACTTTAATAATTAAAGGATTAATGGCATATATTGCAGGAATTATTTTAGAAAGAATGAAAAGTCATAATGTAGTGTTTAGTTATGTAATAACATTTTTTATTAGTGGATTATTTATGGTTGTAGGATATTTCTTTGCAGGTACAATTATGGCAGGTTTTTTAACAGAAAAATCAGGATTTCTTCAAGGGCTAATATATGCATCTAAAGATATATTAGGAAATATAATACAAGTTGGAACTGGAATAGTAATTGCAATACCATTAAGTACTATATTAATAAAAGCTAAAAACTCAGTTTTTAATTAGATTATGCTTGGGATTTTAGCTACATTAAATAAGATATAGTTAAAAAATAACGAGTGTATCTGCCAAGTCTAATTTTAATTATACTGCGTCAGCAGATTTGTCTAATAAAAAATAATCATGGAATTTCAGACACGTTATTTTCATTTATATTTTTAAAATAATAGATTAAATAGATGATTATACTAATATTGTATTAATAGTAATCTAGAATATAGTTAAAATAATAAAAAGTTCTTTATGAATTTAATTCATAAAGAACTTTTTATGAGTCTTAATATAAAAATAACTATCTTCTGTTATTTCTTTCAGCTTTTCTAGCTCTTCTACAATCAGGACATCTTACAGGTTCATTTTCAAATCCTTTTTCTTTGTAGAATTCTTGCTCTCCAACTGTGAAAATGAATTCCTTTCCACAATCTTTACACATTATTTTCTTATCTTCCATATTGAAATCCTCCTTAAATTTATAGGGCTAATTGACTTTGATAACTCCAACCTTATAAATAGA
Organism: Clostridium weizhouense; assembly: GCF_019431045.1. Taxonomy (GTDB): domain Bacteria; phylum Bacillota; class Clostridia; order Clostridiales; family Clostridiaceae; genus Clostridium; species Clostridium weizhouense. Next base: position 154,484 of record NZ_JAHXPT010000009.1, read on the forward strand.
GAAGGAACGGGAAATTATCATCGAGAATCACCTATTATCTTTTAAATTTATTATAACATATATATGTTTTAATACAATATTTAAAATTTTAATTGAATAAATTTTATAAAACGATTAAATAACTGTATTTTATAGAATAAAATACTCACTTTATTAATTTTTTCTTTGAATTTTTTTATATTGTGTATACATTATAATATAACCTAATAATGGTACTATCAATAATAGTATTAATGAAATTAATTGAAAATATCTTAGTGAATTAAACAAAATATAATTATTATTTGAAATTATATAAGATATTATAAAAACTACTATAGTAAACAAAGAAAAATATATTTTTTTATTTTTAATCTTATTTCTATACAATAAGTATATACCATAACTACATAAAATATACTTAATAAAAAAACTTATAATTATTCTAAAAATATAAAAAAGCTGACCAAATTCTACAAACTCTAATGTTTTTACTCTTTGAGATTGTATAAATCCTGAATAAAAGATGTTTGCAGATCTTTCTACACCTAAAGAAGCAATTACACCTATTATAGAAAATAATAATATTACTGAACATATTATTGTGCCATTAAGTGAATGTTTTTTCAATTTATCTTTATTATTTAGTAACATTAAATAAGGAATTGTTATTGAAATTGAGGATAAAGATCCTATTAATAGAATAATACATTTAAGTGAATCCCAATTTAATGCATCATGCAAAATTGGAAGAATATAACTATAATTTTTGTATGGTTCAACTAAAACTCCAAGTATTACATCATTAACTAATAAAAACGAAAAGCCAACGATAATAAAGATTAATATTGATGAAAATTTTCTTGTTAATACATAAAAAGTAGGTATTAAAAACAACAATACACAACACCAAACAGGAGCTTCAAGAAAGAAAGATGTATATACAAAATTTGATTCTGTAGAGGCACTTTCTATAGAGGTTAAGAATAATCCTATAGCAAATAAAAATATGAAAAGTTTTGATAAAAACTTAGACATATATGAACTTGATAGATCTGTTATATTAAGATTTTGCATTTTAATTGATGAATTAATAATAAAATAAAAAAATAATATCATAATTAATAATGATATTAGTAGATATATCCAAGTATCTTGTTTGCCATATTTTATAAATAAAGAACAATAGGTTCTAAGGCTAATTAAAGTACTTGCTAATATAAAAAATATAAAATGTTTACTTGATAAATCTTTTTTCATTTAAATTACTCCCTTTTTAGTGTATATCAATAATTATTATTAGTATTTTATATAAAGTAATAAAATACTAAACTAAATATATTATTTGTATTATTTTTCAAAATAATACCTCTATTTTAGTATTAACAAAAAAATGAATATTAAACCATGGATAGAGAGATAATATTTTCAGGTGATGTATTTATGAATAAAAATTTAAATTATTTAAAAAAACGTTTTGAAAAAGCATTTGATGCAAAGTACAGAGAAATTGATACTAAATTAGGAAAGGCGACACTAGTATTTATTGATACTTTGTGTAATTCACAGTTTATAAGCGATTATATTGTAAGTCCTTTAAAAAATAAACAATATGAATGTAATACTATAGACGATGTAGTTACAAAAGTATTAGAAATCAACATAACTGATTATGTAAAAGACTTGGATGATGCAGTATTACATATATTATCTGGTGATATTGTATTAACTTTTGAAGATGAAGAAAAGATGATTTATTGTGAAGTTAAGGGGTTTCCTACAAGAGGGATTGGTATACCATTAACTGAATCAGTGCTTAAAGGACCTAGAGAAGGATTTAATGAACTATTTGTTAACAGTATTTCTTTAATAAGAAGAAAAATTAAAAATTCTGATTTGAAATTTGAACCAATATATGTTGGAGAAAAATCTCAAACAGTAGTATGTATATCTTATATAGAAGGAGTAGCACCAAAACATTTAATAGATGAAGTTAGAAATACAATTAATGGATTGAACTTAGATTTTATTTTAGATACAAATTATATAGAATCTAAATTACGAAAGAAAAATTCATTATTTGATACTGTAGGTTATACAGAAAAACCTGATGAAGTAGCATCTAAAATTATGGAGGGAAGAGTAGCTGTATTAGTTGATGGGACTCCTTTTGTTATAACATTACCATGTTTCTTTTTAGAAAATTTTCAAACTCCAGATGATTATTATTTAAATAGGATGTTTGTAAATTTTATGAGAGTATTAAGATGGGTAGCATTTTTTTTAGCAACATTTATGCCAGGCTTATACATAGCAACTGTTACACATCATTTTTCTTTATTAACGCCGATGTTTACATTTAGATTAGCAGTTGCAAGAGCAGGAGTACCATTTCCAACATGGCTTGAAGTGACAATAATGATGTTAGCATTTCAACTTATAAAAGAAGCGGGACTAAGATTGCCTCAACCAATTGGAGGGGCAATGAGTATAGTTGCTGCTTTAATATTAGGAGATGCAGCAGTAGGAGCTGGAATAGCATCAAAAATAACTATAATAATAGTAGCATTAAGTACATTAAGTTATTTTTTAATACCTAAAATTTATGGGGCAATTTCAATATGGTCTATTATAATAACAATTATGAGTGCAATTTTTGGGTTACCAGGTTTATTTACAGGTTTTATAGTTTTACTGACTAATATAGCTGATTTAGAAACAGGAGGATATACATATTTATTCCCAGTTGGAACTAATTCAATATATAAATTTAAAGATGTAACTTTCAGAGGTCGTATAAGTAGAATATCTAAAACGATAATAGGAAAGGGGATAGATGATGAAAATTAAAAAAATATTTATAATTTTAATATTAATTATATCTTCATTTTCTATGGTTTCTTGCTTTAATTATAATGATATAAATAGGGTGACATTTGTAACAGGTATTATTTTTGATGAAGATAAAAATTCCAATGTTGTATTATATTTAGATTGTGTAAAAGCATATAGAAATGCTAATGAAAGTGCTGATAAGGGTAAAAGAATACTTTATAAAGGAGAGGGAAAAACAGCATTGGAAGCAATAAAAGATGTAAATAGGGTTTCGAGTTTTAACTTGAATTTTTCTCAAAATAGGGCATATATTTTTACTGGAAATGCTGTTAATAGTGGAATAAAGAAATATATAGATTTAATAAATAATGACCCTGAATTTCCTATAACTCCAAATATATTTGTATATCATGGTGATATTAACCATCTTTTAGATATGTCTAAAAGTGATGAAGAATATCTAGGTTTATTCTTAGATAATTTGATAGAAAAAAATAAACATACTCCAAAGGTTATACAATCTAATACAAGTGATTATATGGCAAAAAGATTGATGGAAAATAATCTTGCTATTATGACTTCAATAGATTTAAAAGATGATGTTTTTGATAAAAAAATACAACTTAATGGTGGAACTGTAATGCAAGATGATAGAATGGTTGGTAAAATAGATAATTTAAATGCCTTAAGTTATAACTTATTAATAAATAATGTAAGAACTGGAAGTTTAGAAATTGTTAATGAAGAGACTGAAAATGATTTTATAACATTAAATATTCTTAAAACTAATACTAGTACATCTATAACATCTAATGATGATAAATTTATTTTGAAGAAAAAGATTAATTTAAAAACTAATATAGCAGAATCTCAAAGTAAGCTTTTAATAAATTCTGAGCTTTTAGATAAATTAAAAAGATTAGAAGAGGAAAGTATAAAACTTCATACTAAACAAGTTTTTGAAGAATATAAAGAAAGAAATATTGATATATTAGAAGTTTTAAATTTACTTAATAAAAAATATGGGTATGAAGAAGAACCTGATTATTTATCAAAGGTAGAGTTAGAAGTTGATGTAGATTTACAAATAGATGGCACTGGAAGAGTTAAAAATACTTTATAATTACGATATGTTAAAAAACATGTAGATATTTACTTAAAATTTATCTTTTGCAATAAAAATGCCTAATGTAAACTGAGAGGATTTTTGGCCAATGTTGCCAAAATATAAGTATGAGGCTATACTATACATAAGGTACAATCGAAAGATGTATATGTTTTAGTTTTAACTAGTTATTTATTTAGGAGGTTTTATAGTAATGGCAAATGTATTAGATGAGTTACTGGATCGTGGGTATATAAAACAATTCACTCATGAAGAAGAAACAAGAAAATTATTAGAAAATGAGAAGGTAACTTTTTATATAGGATTTGATCCAACAGCAGATAGTTTACATGTAGGTCACTTTATAGCTATGATGTTTATGGCACATATGCAAAGAGCAGGACATAGACCAATTGCATTGTTAGGTGGCGGAACAGCAATGGTTGGAGACCCAAGTGGTAAAACTGATATGAGAAAGATGCTTACTAAGGAACAAATTCAACACAATGTTGATTCTATAAAGAAACAAATGGAAAGATTTATAGATTTTTCTGACGATAAAGCTTTAATAGTGAACAATGCAGATTGGTTATTAGATCTTAATTATGTTGACTTTTTAAGAGAAGTTGGAATTCATTTTTCAGTAAATAGAATGTTATCAGCTGAATGCTTTAAGCAAAGATTAGAAAAAGGACTATCATTCTTAGAATTTAACTATATGTTAATGCAAGGATATGATTTCTATGTTTTAAATCAAAAATACGGTTGTAAGATGGAATTAGGCGGAGATGACCAATGGTCTAATATGATTGCTGGTGTTGAACTTGTAAGAAGAAAAGCTCAAGGTGATGCAATGGCTATGACTTGCACATTATTAACTAATAGCCAAGGACAAAAGATGGGTAAAACTGTTGGAGGAGCATTATGGCTTGATGCTAATAAGGTATCTCCTTTTGATTTTTATCAATATTGGAGAAATGTTGATGATGCAGATGTAGAAAAATGTTTAGCTTTATTAACATTCTTACCAATGGATGAAGTAAGAAGACTTGGTGCATTAGAAGGTGCAGAAATAAATCAAGCTAAAAAGATTCTTGCATTTGAAGTAACAAAACTTGTACATGGTGAAGAAGAAGCTAAAAAAGCAGAAGAAGCTGCAAATGCTTTATTCTCAGGTGGCGCAGATATGTCAAATGTACCAACAGTAACTATATCAAAAGAAGATTTAGGTTCATCTCTTTTAGATATAATAGCAAGTACTAAAATTGTACCATCTAAAAAAGAAGGTAGAAGATTAATAGAACAAGGTGGTCTATCAATTAATGGTGAAAAAGTTACTGAGATTTCTAGAATTTTAACAGAAGATGATTTTAAAGATGGTTCTGCATTAATAAAAAGAGGAAAGAAAAATTATAATAAAATCGAAATAAAATAATATATTTTAATTATAAGTGTTGTTTTAAATATACCCTATAGCATGGATAAGTAAAAAGTCTATTCTATAGGGTATTTTTATATATAATTAATGATAAGAAAAGTTAATTTATTCTTTAATAAGACGATAATTATATAGTATATTATAAACAGAGTTCTTAGCTTCAGACAGAGCTTGCCTCTGACTGAACTTTAGAACACGTTATCCAGGAAGGTGCAGATGTTAAGAATAATTATATAAGAAATAGGAGAAATATTTAATGATTTACATAAAGTGAAAAAGAGTTAGGGGAGGGGAAAATATATGCCGGGTATTTGGAATGTAAATAATGCTTATACCAATAATACAAAAAAAATTTCAAGTAAATTAACATTTGAGGTTGGAGAAAGATTTACTGGAAGAGTTGTTTCAAAAGGTCAAGGAAAAGACATTACTATAAGATTAGCTGATGGATGGCAATTTATTGCTGAACTTGATGAAAATGTAAATCTAGATGATTTAAAATTAATGAAATTTGAAGTAGATGATTTCCAAAATGGTAAATTAAAATTAAAATTAGTTAAAGGTGAAACTAATAAATCTCAAACTACTGATGAAGTTTTTCAGGAAATTATAGATAAAGAAGGACTTTCAAGTGAAGATGTTAAAATTTTAGAAAAGATGCTTAAACATAATATGCCTTTGACGAGAGAAAATATAAATAAAGTTAAAGGATTAATTGAATTTAATGAAAATATAAAATTAAACCCGGATGAAATAGATTCATTTATACAAAATTATCTTGAAAGTAAAGGGATAGATGTATCTACTTCAAAGGGATTATTAATAAAGCAAAATTTAACTGAATTTTTTAAAGCATTTAAAAATATGTCTAGTGAAGAAATTATCCTTTTTTTAGAAAATAATATTGACTTTTCAGGTGAAAATATAGAAAGTTTTAATAAATTATTTAAAAGTGATATTTCAATGGAAAAATCGCTTACAGAATTACTTTCTAAATTAGAAATTCAAGATAATAAATTAGATGAAATACAAAGTAAAGAAGTTATAGTTAATAAAACTAATATTGAAAATAAAGAATTAAATAATAAAGCAGAAAAAAATAATAATATAAATTCTTTAATATCTAAGTTATATGACTCAAATGATAATTCTAAGAATAAAGTAAGTATGTTATCACTATTAAAAAGTATATCAGGTGAGAATAAAGAAATTTTCAATTATTCACTTAGAGATGTTGTTGATTCAAGAGCAGAATCTTTATCGACTAAAGATTTCAATGAATTAAGTGCATTAGTTTCTAAGTTAGATGATGATGATGTTATGAATTTATTAAAAATAAGTTTAGAGGAAAATGGACTATCATTAGAAGATCTTAAAAAAGATGGATTAAAATCTCTTGACAAAAATGGAAAAGAAATTTTAGAGCAAGCATTAAGTAAGGGGTTAGAAAAAGATATTAAGCTTACAGATAAAGAATTTGAAAGATTTAATAATTTAATAAAATATAAAATTCAATTGGATAATAATGAAAAAGTACAAACTTCTAATTTAGAAATCAATAAGTTAGAAACTTCTCAAATCAATAAAGAGACTCAATTGCCATTAGTAAAAACTGAAATTAAGAATGATCTAAACTTAAAAGATACAATGATACTTTCCAATAAAGATCTTATAAAAGAAGATATGATTAATAAAATAAATGAAATAAAAGATGTTGTAAAAGATATTATAAGAAACATTGAAAATAAAAATATTGGATATGAAAAGGCAATGGAATTTATAAAGAATAATATTAGTGACTTTAAAGTTTTTAATTCTATAAGTAATGAATATTATTATTTGAATTTTCCTGTAAGTGTAAATGCACAAGAATATCCTTGTAAATTAGTTATAAAGGATAATAGAAAAGATGGAAAAAAATTAGATAAAACTAATGCCAAAATGATAGTTACTGTTAAAACAATAAATTTAGGGGAAATAGATGGGTATTTAACGTTAAGAGATAATAATATAGATGTAGTATTAAAATGTTATAATGAGCATGTGTTGACTTTAAATAATAATAAAAATAAATTAATAGATGGATTAAGAACATTGGGATTAAATTCAACTGTTAAAGTATCATTAAAAGAAGAAAATATGAATTTAGTTAATTGTGGTGAATTTTTTAATGATTTAAGTATTTCTAATATAGATATTAAGGTATAATAAGTTTAATCTAATTAACAGTGTATATTTAAAAGTATAGGTAATTAATAAGGTTAAAAAGTATTTGTGGAGTAGGTGAAAAGTATGACTCAAAGGAAAAAAGCGGCAGCTCTTAAATATGAATTAAACAGTGATGCACCTGTTATAACGGCTTCGGGAATGGGACATATTGCTGATAAAATAATTCAAAGAGCAGAAGAAAACGAAGTACCAATAGTGTATAATAAAGAGTTGACAGAATTACTTTGCAATGTAGATGTTGGTGATGAAATACCAACAGAATTATATGAAGCAGTAGCTCATGTAATAGCATTTGTTACAGATATAGATAAAATGATATAATTATTATCAGTGTTATGTTTAAGGCATAATAAGAAAATCACAAGTCCATATTCTAAGTCTATGTTTCATTATACTGTGTCAGTATGATTCGCATAATGAAAAATAATTGGGGAATTTGGACTCGTTATTTTCGTTCATATGCCTAAGTAGAAATGATGATAGTAAAAAATAAACAACTTAGTTAATAATTATAGCATTTGGAAAATAGAAAGGTGATACACGCTATGGCACTTTATACCATTTCAGATTTGCATTTAGCATTTAATCTTGAAAAGCCAATGGATATTTTTGGAGATAACTGGATAAATCATTGCGAAAAAATAAAAAATAATTGGATTAGTAAGGTAAAAGACGAAGATACAGTTTTGATTGCAGGAGATATATCATGGTCTTTAAAGGAATCAGATAGCAAATTTGATTTAGATTGGATTGATTCATTACCAGGGAAAAAAATTATAAGTAAGGGTAATCATGATTATTGGTGGGGGAGTATATCGAAGTTAAATAAGATGTATGAAAAAACAAAATTCCTTCAAAATAATTTTTATGAATATAAAAATTATGCAATATGTGGAACTAGAGGATGGATTTGTCCGGGTGGAGAAAAATATTCATTAAAAGATGAAAAAATATATAAAAGAGAACAAATAAGATTAAGATTATCTATAGAAGCAGCAAAAAATAGTGGCTTTGAAGATATAATAGTTATGATTCATTATCCACCAAGTAATGAAAAATTTCAAAAATCAGCTTTTATTGAAATTTTTGAAGAATATAATGTAAAGAAAGTTATATATGGACACTTACATGGGCCATCTCTAAAAGGAAAGTTACTTGAAGGAGATGTTGATGGAATAGAATATATATTATCATCAGCAGATTATATTGATTTTTCACCTAAACTTATTATAAAGTAAAAGACGTGTCAAAAATGATTGTTATATCATTTTTGACACGTCTTTTAGTATTTAAATAATATCAATTAAGAACTATTTAAATATAAGATGTATAAGTTAATATAAATGGAGATGTTTATAGGGAGGGTACTTTGGGAAAAGGATATATATTAGTAAGAACATTTAAAGTAAAGGAATTGTTACCTAATGTTGAAGGGAAACTTATAATTACCAATTCTAAAAATGGAAATATAGTTTATAAAAAAGATAATGCATTTGATATCAGTGGAAGAAGTGAATTGATAGAAGTAGTTACTCCAGAAAAAAGTTTGTCTCAGCAGCCATACGAAGAAGGCGTTATTCCATATGCTAGATATAATATAAATGTATTATCTGAAAATTTTAAGGAAGTTATTATTGAAGGTGTAAGTGTTTTTGAAGAAATCATATCTATACAAAATATTGAGCTGATTGAAAAAAAGAAAACAGATCTTACGAAGCCTTCACCACAAAAAATTGTTATTCCACCAGAACAACTTGTACTTAATGCGAAAAGAGATAAACAAGTCGGCACTATGATTGAACCATTAGTTTTAGATAAGCCGTATATACCAGAATTTATTATAGTACATTTAGGGGCACCAAGTGTTCCAGCTGAAAATGTAACAGTGGGATTTGTTGATTATATTAAAAATGTTGCTTCAAGTGAAATATATCCAACATGGCCAGAAGAATCTTTAAAGTCTAATATATATTGTCAAATATCATTTGCATTAAATAGAATTTATACAGAATGGTATAGAAGTAAGGGATATGCATTTCAAATTACTAACTCGACTGCATATGATCAGTACTTTATAAAAGGTAGAAACATATATGATAATATAAGTAAATTAGTTGATGAAATTTTTAGTAAATATATAATAATTATTGGAAATAAAACACCGTTTTTTGCACAATTTTGCAATGGCACAACAGTTAAATGTGACGGTTTATCACAATGGGGAACTGTAGATTTAGCAAAGGCAGGAATGCCAGCTTTAGATATTATTCAATATTATTATGGATATGATAAAGATTTAGTCAGAGCAACAATGATTGAAGGTATACCAGAATCATATCCAGGAACCCCTATTAGAATCAATGATGAAAATAATAATGTAATGATTATACAAAAACAATTAAATAGAATATCTAAAAATTTTCCTGCCATACCTAAAATACCATCTGAAGATGGAAAATTTGATAAAACAACTGAAGATGCAGTAAAGATATTTCAAAAGGTTTTTAATCTTACACCAGATGGGATTGTAGGAAGAGCAACTTGGTATAGAATATCATCTATTTATGTTGGAGTTAAAAGATTAGCGGAGCTTAATCCAGAACCTGATCCAGATTTACCACCAGAAGGAAATTATCCAGGATATATATTAAAATATGGTTCTAGAGGAGAAAAAGTTAAAGAGGTACAAACGTATCTTTCAGTTATTTCTAAATCATATAATATACCAAGTATTAAGGCAGATGGAATATTTGGAGAAAAAACAAAAGAGGCAGTTATAGCTTTTCAAAGATTATTTAAATTAGTTCCAGATGGGATAGTAGGATTAAATACATGGAATAAAATATATGAAATATATATAAATTTAAAGAAAGAAAATCAATCACAAAGCTCTTTGTTAGAATTTGATGGGAAATATCCGGGGTATGTATTAAAATATGGTTCTAGAGGAGAAAAAGTTAGAGAGATGCAAACATATATTTTAGCTATTTCTAAAGTATATAATATACCTAATATTAAAGCAGATGGAATATTTGGAGAAGACACAAGGGAGGTAATATTATCATTTCAAAGATTGTTTGGATTATCTCAAAATGGAATAGTAGATTTAAACACTTGGAATAAAATATTTGAAATTTATACAGGTTTAGAAAAATTTAATCAAGAAGAAAAAATTTATTCGCTAGATTATCCAGGATATATCTTAAAAGAGAATTTATATGGAGAGGATGTAAAATGGTTACAGACTTATTTAAATGCCATATCTGAAATTTATAAAGAAATACCTAAAATAAAAGTAGATGGAATATTTGATAAAAGAACAAAGAATTCTGTAATAGCTTTTGAAAAAATTTTTGGACTAAGTGCAGATGGAAAGATTGGGGTAAATGATTGGGATAAATTAATATCAGTATATAATAGTTTAGATAGTGAACAAAATATTAATAAATCTGATATATTATATGATTATCCAGGTTTTGTTTTAGAATTAGGAGATCAAGATGGATATGTTACTATTTTGCAAAAATATATAAATGTTATTGTTAAAAATAATTATATACAAGGTTTAATCAAAGAAAATGGTATTTTTGATAGAGAAACGGAAGAGGCAGTTAAAAAGTTGCAGAAAAGATTTAAGTTGCAAATAACAGGGGTAGTTGATGAATTAACTTGGGATAAAATAAGATTATTATATGAAACTTTATATAGTGGTAAAACAGTAAAAAAATAAATATTACAAATATTTTAAGGATGAAAGGAAAAAGATGGTGATTTTATCTCCATCTTTTTTATAACTTGTTTTAAATTAAAAGTTAGACTTAAGGTTCAAAATTGATAATTGTGTATATAAAAATTATTAATATTATTCGGAAATATTTTTGTTTAAATTATTTAATGCTGAATTAAACTTGTTGATCGAATTTGATTGTTTCTCTAAGTTAGCAGCAATTTCTTGAGTCACAGCTGAATTTTCAGCAGTATATTCATTTATTTTTTCAATAGAATCAATAATTTTATCTTTTTCAGCAGATGCTGTAGTTAAATTATCAATACTAGTAGTGATTTCATCAACAGTTTCTACGATAGCAGATTTTATATTTTTAAAACTACCTTTTGTAGACTCTAATGAATTATGTTGAGTAAGTAGAGCAGAATTTCCAGCATTCATGGCGTTCGATGCATTTATAATATCTACTTTAATTTCTTCTAATATGTTAGTTATACTTTGAACGGCAAGTTTTGAATTTTCAGCAAGTTTTCTTACTTCACCAGCAACTACAGAAAAACCTTTTCCAGCTTCACCAGCTCTAGCAGCTTCTATAGCAGCATTTAATGATAAAAGATTAGTCTGACTTGCTATTTGGCTGATAGAATCAGTAATGCTATTAACGGATTCTAATTTACTAACTAAAGCATTAACTGTTGTTGTTGATGTGGTAAAAACATCTTGAAGTTCATTTAATGAAGTATCAAGATTTTCTATAGAGTTTATACCAGTATCAGCTAATTTATCAGTATCTAATACTTGTGAATGAACAGTACTTATATTAAAAGCTAATTCTTCCATATTTCCTCTAAAGTTATGAAGCATATCTGTAGCATTAACTATTTCTCTATGTTCAGATACTGTTGAATCGGCTAAGTTTGATAATGATGAACTTATACTATCAATTGATTGATGTATTTTAGAACTTTCATTCATTAAATCTGAAAGATCATCACCTATCTTATTTAAGTTTGAATTAGTATTAGTAGCAGCTATGCCTATTTCTTGAGTATTATTTAAGTTGTTAGTATTTGAATTTTGTTCTTTTTTTCTGAAAATGCTCATATAATATATCCCCCTTGAATAATTCTTAATATTTATACAATTATACGTTTAGACATTAGTTCCTTTAATTATATCTCGACCATTTCTAGCTAGTTCTTTAATTTTATAAGATGAACCTAATGAAGTTATAGTTTTTGAATACCATATTAAGGCCTCTTGATAATTCCCAATACGTCTGTTTAATTCTCCTATTAAATACATAGTAGAATCACGTTGAAGACCGTACATTGGGAAACCTTCATTCATATATGCATTATTAAGTGCAATTAAAGCTTTATTTAAGAAGTGTAATTCTTCTTTTTCCATGTTTAAAAGCCTATACATCCATGAAATTTTTAAACAAATCATAGCTTTCGTACTATAGTTAAGTTCAATAATAATAGCATTTAATAAGGCTAATTTATAACGTTCTATAGCTAAAGTTTCTGTTATTATATCGGGATAAACTCTTGGTTTCCATTTTGGTTTAATATTAGTTAAAACTATATCTCTTTGATGTTTTTTTAGACTATTAAAATCTACTTTGAGTGCTGCATATCCACAATCATTACATATCCATACATCATAAAAATACGGATTGGCCACAGAATATCTTATAAAAAAATCAGAATCTCTAGATTGTATTCGTGGCGAATTAATTTTTACTACATTAACATTAAAGACATTATTACATACTGGGCATGTAACTTTTTTCTGAAATAAATGACTTTTTATTTCAATATTGTCCATTTATTGTTCACCCCTGATGATAAAAAATATTAAGTATATATATATTTAGATTATATTTATAAAACTTATGCTCAGCTATTAAATTATAACATAATTAAATAATAAAAAAAATAAAACTAGTGAATTATGAAATCAATACACATAAATTGAACTTTTTGATATAATAAATATGAATGACAATTAAAAGGATGGTATTTATGGCGATAAACGATTGGAAAAGTTTTTTAATGCCTTATGAACAAGCAGTAGATGAACTTAAGGTAAAGCTTAGATCTATTAGAAAAGAATACAGGAGAAAAAATGAATATTCACCAATAGAATTTGTAACGGGTAGAGTAAAAGAAATTTCTAGTATATTAGAAAAAGCCAATAAATTTGAGATACCTATAGATTGTGTTAAATATGAATTAGAAGACATAGCTGGAATAAGAATAATGTGTCAATTCGTGGATGATATAGACAGGGTAGTTGAACTATTAAGAGGAAGAAAAGATATGCAAATTCTTTATGAGAAGGATTATGTAAGAAATGTAAAGGAAAGTGGATATAGAAGCTACCATATGATAATTAAATATCAAGTAAATATGGCAGAAGGTCCAGTTGAAATTTTAGCAGAATTTCAAATAAGAACATTAGCTATGAATTTCTGGGCTACTATAGAGCATTCTCTTAATTATAAGTATAAAAAGAACATACCACACGAATTAAAGAAAAAACTTAAAAGTTCTGCAGATGCAGCATTTAGATTAGATGAGGAAATGCTTCAAATTAAAGATGAAATTAAAGATGCCCAAAAACTATTTGAAGTTAAATCAAGTTTGATATCTAATATAATGAATTCTCTATTGACCTTGAGTTCATTAGGTAAAGAAGCAGAATCTGCAAGATATGAAAAAATGTTAAACAAACTTATTGAAGATGGAGAAGTTTGGGAATTAAATAACTTGTTATTTTCAGTAAAGAGAGATATAGAAAAGTATAGAGATCAATAATTGAAGCTATGTTTGATATGTAAATCAAACATAGCTTTAAGTTTAGTAAATATTTTACTAAATTACAATAATGAGGAGTTGAAGGTTGATGATTTATAAATATTCTAAGACTTATATTAATAAACAAATTTTATTGAAACTTATATAAATTATTTACTAAACAGTAATTTAGCAATTTTATTTTATCTTAAAAGGAGAAGTATATATGGAACAAGAATATTTATTTGAAAAATTAAAATATGAACCTCAATATATTCAACAAATTGAAAATGTTGAAGAAAAATATAAATTATTTATAGTTAAAAATAATGGAAATAACATAAAATATATTAAAAATCCTAGTAAGGAAATCCAATTAGAAGCAATAAAAAATAATTCTTTATCTGTACAATATATTGAAAATATTGATGAAGAAGTGGGGATTATTTCGGTAAAAGCATTATGGAATTCTTTGGGGTTAATAAAAAAGACAACAGAGAAAATTATAGAAGAAGCTATTAAAACTAAAGGATGGGCAATACAGTTTGTAAAGAATCCAAGCGAAAAATTACAAATTTTAGCTGTCACAAAAGACTATGATGCGATTAAATATATTGATAATCCATCTGAAGAAGTACAAATTGCAGCTATTAGAAATTATTATGTTGCTATAAGATATATAAAAAAGCCAACATTAAAAGCTAAAGTTGAAGCAATAAAATCTGATGCTGAAGCAATAAATTATATTTCTAATTATGATTTAGATGAGATTAAAGTATTTATATATGAAAATATAAACATTGTTAAATATATATATGAAAATATAGATGTTGATTTAGTGGTAGAAGTATTAATAGATAAAATTAAAAAAGAAAATATAGATAAAAATTATATTGAAAAATTTTTGGAATTAGAAATATTAGAAATGAATAAAATTAAATTTGTTGAGGAATATGGATCTAGAAGTGCTAAGAAATTATTAGTAGATTATAAATTATCATATTAATCATAATGTTAATATTTTAGTATAAATAAAGTTCTTAGTTACAGCAAGAGCTTATGATAAAATTAATGATAAATGTAATTACGTATTTAAACGTGGCATAGCCACTGTTGTTCTTAGACAAAGATCATGAACAGCATAAATGTGTAGAGAGGAGAAAAGACTTTGAATTATTCAGAAACTTTAAAAACAGTTGATTTAGTTATAAATTCACAAGATGTTCCTTTAATAATTGGAGAAAGTGGAATAGGTAAAACATCTTTAGTTAAGGAAATAGCGAGAGATAATAAGGCATATTTAATTACAATAGATGCTAATTTATTAAAAGAAGGAGAAATAGGAGGATTACCTGTAGTACAAAATAGGGAAACTATATATGCTACTCACCATAAGCTTATTGAAATAAAAAAAGCATTAGAAGAAGATGAAAATAGAGATATAATTTTATTTATTGATGAACTTAATAGGTGTGATCATGCAGTATCACAAGAACTTATGAACCTTATCTTAAATAGAGAAATAAATGGATATATTTTAGATGAAAGAGTTAAAGTAATTGCTGCCATGAATCCTTCAAATAAGTATGATGGTTTTACTGATAGTCAATATGAAGTAGTTGATATGGATCCTGCTCAGGAAGATAGATTTGTATGGATAGAGATGGATTCAGATGTAAAGGAATGGATAAAGTGGGGAATGAGTAAAGATGGAAATATAAATGAACATATAATAGAATTTATATCAACATTTCCACAATACCTACATACACCAAATTCAGAAGAGAGCATAAAGGCAACTCCTAGAAGTTGGCATAGAGTTTCAAAAGCTTATAATGTTTATTTAACTAATAAAGAAAAGTATGCTTTTAATATATTTTTAAATACTGTTAAAGGAAATGTTGGCATTAATATTGCAAATGATTTAGGTGAATTTCTATTACATATCAAGAAACCTTTAATTAAGATAGAAGATTTATTTGAAAATGAAATTTTAAGTTTTGAGTTAAAGGAAAATATAAAAAATGAAAATCATTCAAGATTATATATACTAGCTAAAAATTCACTTAATTTTCTAGAAAATAATTATTGTGAAAAAAATTTAATATTATTTTCTAAAATGTTAAATTTATATCCAAGAGATTTAAGGCTTGGAATAATGAAAGAAATAAAAAGAGATTATAAAAATGGAGTATATGAGCTTTTACTAGATCAAGATGAATTCATAGAGAGCTTTTTTAATATATTTAATTAGGAGATAAATTATGGATTTTAATAAAAGAAGAGAGGAACTATTAGAAGAAGCATATAATATAAAAAGTATGAATGAATTTAATAGCACTTTTTATAAAAAGTTTTTTGAATTGGTTGAGAATGTTATTCTTAGTTTATTGCAAAGCGAAGATTCGTTTTTTGGACAATTTATGCTTAAAGTAAAAAGAGGAATACGTGTAGACATAACTTATCCTATAGCAACAATACCTAAAAGAGATGGATTTAATATGTATTTTAATCCAGTACTTTTTTTACAATGTGAAAAAAAAGAAATGGGGGCTTTATTTAAACATGAAATTTATCATATAATGAATTCTCATTTTGAAAGAGAAAGAAAGATGAAATATAAGTTAAATAAAGAAGCTATAAATGTTGCTTTAGATATATCCATAAATCAATATATAAAAAATCTTCCCGCGTGGAGCAAAAAAATTAATTCTGTAAATATGGAATATAATTTAAATTTAAAAGATGATAGAAGTGTAGAAGAATATGGAGAAGAAATATACAAGTCAATAAAATCAAGAATTAAAGAAATCAAAACTATGGATGATAGTAATGATAAGTATAATGAAATAAATTTTGAAAGTGCACATGATATATGGGAAGAGATAGATATATCTGAAGAGGATATTAAAAGTTTAACTAAAAAAACAGCATTAAGTATAAATGATAAAAATACTCCAGGAGAATTTGAAAAAATAATTTTAATGTATAAAGAAAAAGCAGAAATTCCGTGGCAATCAGTACTCAAAAATATTTTACCATATGTAAGATGTGGATATAAGAAAACTATAATGAGAAGAGATAGAAGGCAACAGGACAGATTAGATTTAAGAGGACGGCTTCCGAAAAATGAAGCAGAATTAATAGTTGCAATAGATATAAGTGCAAGCATTAAGGATGATGATATTCATAAAATTTTACTTGAAATACTATATATAAGTAGAAATACAAAAAATAAAATTACTATTATTGAATGTGATGATAATATAAGAAGAATTTATAGATTGAAAAATGAGAAAGATATAAAAAAGAGAAGTGACAATAATGGTTCTACAGCATTTACTCCTGTGTTTAAATATATATCAGAAAATAATTTAAGAAATTCTGTGTTGATATATTTTACTGATGGAGTAGGAGAAAGAGAATTAGGGGTAAAACCATTGAATAAAAAAATTTTATGGGTTTTAATTGGGAATGAAGAATTTTCTTTAAAATATCCATATGGTCAAGTAAAAAGAATTTATAAAGAAAGAGAAGAAATGCTTGAGGGAAATGTTGGGTTACAAATGGTTAATGAGGTTATTCATGATTGGGCAAGATAGAGTTTTTAAAATACAAATTTAATTTTAAATTTTGATATTATATGAAAAAAATATTAAAGTTTAATTACAAAATAATTTAATATAATAAAATCAAGTAGTTATATTGAAAATTATATGATAAAATTACCTATATAATTTTCAATATAAGGGAGAATAATATGAATAAAAAAATAAAATTAAAAAATTATACACCTATATTGATTATATTTCTTCTTATTAGTATATTTATTAATATTTATAGTTATTTAAATATTAATAAATATAAATATAAATTAGGAAAAGAGTCTCAAATAAATATAGAAGATATAAGGCAAAGAAATGAAAGTAATATGAATATACTTAATGTAAGTATAGGACAAGGATGTATAAAGAATGAAGACTTGTTAAAACTATATAAGAATTATGATATTATTACAAGTGAAATAATAGAGTTATGGGGACAGTATGCTTCATATAAGGATAATACATTATCAATCTTTTCTAAAAACATTGATGATAAAAAGGTGTTAGAAAATGATGTATATTTAAGAATAAAAGATTATTTATCAATAATTTTAAATCAAACAATGAAAAGCAAGGATATAGGGTTAACATTATCATCAGGATATCTTGAAAATTTTGAGACTATGAGTGAATTGACTAAAAAAGTTAATAGTTATTTTGAAGAATTTAATTCACAAAAGTTATTAAATGTTACTGGTGAACAAAGAGAAAAAGAGATTATAAAGAATCACTATTGGATTGATATGTTAGAAGGAATATATAATATAAATAATGATTATACTAATATTGAATTTAATGTAGATGAGAGTAAAAACGTTAATAATATTGAGATAATGAATGAAAAAAAGTAGAAGTTTTGTATTTATGATTAAAGGTAAATTAAATATAAAAAAATAAAACTACAACTACTTAATTTTAAGTAGTTGTAGAAATTTAACTATTTTAGCTAAGGATTAATGGCATCCACCACAAGAACCACAGCCACCTTCAGGAGCTATAACTGGTTTTAAGCTTAACCCTCTACCATCATTTTCATCAGTAGAAAGAATTA
Source organism: Clostridium weizhouense (assembly GCF_019431045.1). Classification (GTDB taxonomy): domain Bacteria; phylum Bacillota; class Clostridia; order Clostridiales; family Clostridiaceae; genus Clostridium; species Clostridium weizhouense. The sequence goes on from NZ_JAHXPT010000009.1 coordinate 173,257, forward strand.
TAAATCCACCAAATTCATCTACTAAAGTTTTTTCCATTAGGAAAGATATATCATTAATTTTTTCTACTACATCAGCATCAGTAGGTTCAGAAACTGATATGTTGAATATAGGACCACTGCATGCAGAACCAGCAAAGTTTATTCTAATATTAAAATCGCTTATATTATTTTCTTCTAAAAAACCTTTGAATTCATTATAAGCTTCTTCACTTATAGTAATATTTTTCATATAAATCACCTGCTTAAATTAAAATGGTTAACTTAATGTTAACGAAATAAGTATAACATACATAATTAAAAATATAAAGATGATAACATAATTATTAAATTTAATTATATTGGAAAATTGACTAATAAATATACCTTAAATAAGATTACATAATTAAATAAATTTAGATAAAAACAAACATTTTATTTTAAATAATTTTTACATAAGCTTAGAAAGAGGTTTGATATTGTTAATTTTTAATATAAAAATTTAAAAAATACTAATCATAAAGGAAGAATAAATTATTCAAAACATAGAGTGTAAATGTAAAATATGATATAATTTACCAATGGGTATTTTGAATTTAATGAATAAAAATTCATTGTTTAAATAATAATTAAGGCACATTTTTAACTTATTATTTTTTTATGTGCCCAAGCTATAATTTGAAAGGGAAAAACTTATGAAACCATATAATCAAGATTTTATACTTCAGGAAATACAGGAATATAATTCTTTGATAAATGAAAGTATTTGTGGAAAATATAAAATAGAAAAAAATAATAGTTTAGGAAAACATATACAAGGATATATGTATGAAAATAACTATCAATATGATATCCCAGTAATTCAATTATTAAAGGATAATGTTAGTTTAATGAGGCTTACTCCTAAGGAAATAGAAAGTTCTTATGAAGTAATAAAATTTGCTAGGGGAAAAGTTGGTATTGTAGGGCTAGGTCTTGGATACGTAGTTCAAAAGATTGCTCAAAAGTCAAAAGTACAAGAAGTAATTGTATATGAAATAAGCGAAGAAGTAATTAATATGTATAAAAAGAACTTCGGAAATAATGAAAAAGTAAAAATTATACATGGAGATGCATTTAATGCGAGTTCAGAAAAATTTGACTTTTTTTATGTTGATATTTATGAGTATAAATTAGATTTAAAGGTTGTTGAGGATTATAAAAGATTTAATGAGTTACATGATATAGAAGAATATACATTTTGGGGTATGGAACATTTTCTGTTAAGTTGTAAATATGAAGATATAATATGGGTATATATACCTGAAGTATGGGTTGAGATGAGTAAAAGACTTTATACATCTCTTGATATGTCAGGTTATATTAAATATTATAAACAATTAGATGAGGATATGGTTAAAGAAATATTATTAGCATTTAAAGAAATTTTAAATGAAGGAATGTAAGGCATATTCAAAGGAATAGTAAATCAGTATAATTTCATCTTTGATCTATTATTTTATTTCATGTGCCTAAAAGAAAATATAGAATTTTGAAGTTTGAAAAACTAATAAAATCTAATATTACGTAGATATTTTTGAAATAAAAAGGTGGCTTTAGAGCCACCTTTTTATTATTTAACCACTATATTAACAAGTCTTCCTTTTATAACAATTACTTTAACAATATTTTTACCATTTGTATTTTCTTTAATTGTTTCATTTGATAAAGAAGCTTCTTTTATTTGTTCTTCAGTTAAGTTAGAAGGTATATTTATCTTAGCTTTAATCTTACCATTTATTTGAATAGCAATTTCAATTTCATCTTTAACTAAAGCTGAAGGATCAAATTCAGGCCACTTTTCATTAAAGATTGTTGTAGTATTTCCAATTAAACTCCATTGTTCTTCAGTAAAGTGTGGTGCAAATGGTGCTAATAATTTTAAGAAATCAACTATAGTTTCTTTTAAGAAACTTGGATTCTTAACTTTTTCTTGAAGATATTTATTAAATGCATTTACAAGTTCCATAAGTCTTGCTATTGCAGTATTAAATTGCATTTTATCTCCATCTTCAGTAACACCTTTTATAGCAGTATGTTTCCAGAAGTTTAATTCTTTTTCAGGACTATCGATTGTATTTTTAACATTTTCAGTAGATTCAAGAACTGTTCTAGAATTTTCTAATATTCTTTCAATTCTATCAACAAATCTACCAACAGATTTTATACCATCATCACTCCATGCTCCACCTTCAGTATATCCAAAACCAAACATTAGGTACATTCTAAATACGTCAGCACCATATTCTTTAATATAATCATCAGGAGAAATAGTATTTCCTTTTGATTTACTCATTTTTAATCCATCTGGTCCTAAGATTAATCCTTGGTGAGTTAAGCTTAAGAATGGTTCATCAAAATTTAAATATCCCATATCTCTTAGAGCTTTATTTATAAATCTAGCATATAATAAATGCATACAAGCATGTTCAGGTCCACCAACATATTTATCTACTGGAAGCATCTTATTAATTAATTCAGAATCAAAAGGTGCATCTGTATTTCTGTTATCAGGATATCTTAAATAGTACCAAGATGAACATACAAATGTATCTAAAGTATCAGCTTCTCTTTTAGCATGACCTCCACAATGAGGACATGTAGTATTTATAAATTCTTCACATTTACTTAATGGTGATTTACCGTCTGGTGTAAATTCAACATTGTAAGGAAGTTCAACTGGAAGATCTTTTTCAGGTACTGGAACAGTTCCACATTTTTCACAATAAATAACTGGAATAGGAGCTCCCCAATATCTTTGTCTTGACACTAACCAGTCTCTTAATCTATAATTTACTTTCATTTCACCTAAAGAATCTTTTTCTAACTCTTCAACAATTTTAATTTTTGCTTCAGCAGTTGTTAAACCATCAAATTTTCCTGAATTAACAAGCACACCATGTTCGCAGTAAGGAAGTTCTGGAGTAGTATTACCTTTATCAGTTATAACTCTTTCAATTGGTAAATTAAATTTAGTTGCAAAAGCAAAGTCTCTTTCATCATGAGCTGGAACAGCCATAACACAACCAGTACCATATGTAGCTAATACATAATCAGAAATCCAAATAGGAACCACTTTACCGTTTATAGGATTTATAGCATATGAACCAGTGAAGACTCCTGTCTTTTCTTTTGATGATGATTGTCTTTCAATTTCAGACTGTTTAGAAGCAGCTTCTTTATATTCTTCAATAGCTTCTTTATATTCTGGAATTGTTAACTTATCAACTAATTTATTTTCAGGTGCAAGAACCACATAAGTTACTCCATTTAAAGTATCAACTCTTGTTGTAAATACATCAAATTTTAAATCTGAGTCTTTAACTTTAAAAGTAACTTGTGCACCGTATGATCTTCCAATCCAGTGTTTTTGCATAGACTTAGTTTTTTCAGGCCAATCTAAGTCATCTAATTTATCAAGTAATTCATCAGCATAATCAGTTATTTTGAAGAACCATTGAGTTAAATCTTTCTTTTGAACTTCAGAATCACATCTTTCACAGCAGCCCTCAACTACTTGCTCATTAGCTAAAACTGTATTACAAGATGGACACCAGTTAACTGGAGCTTTTTTTCTATAAGCTAATCCTTTTTCATATAATTTTAAGAATAGCCATTGAGTCCATTTATAATAATCAGGCATACAAGTTACAACTTCATTTTCCCAGTTAAACATAGCGCCCATAGCTTTTAATTGTTCTTCCATTTTTGCTATATTTTTTATAGTTGAATCTTGGGGATGTATACCAGTTTTTATTGCATAATTTTCAGCAGGTAATCCGAATGCATCAAAGCCCATTGGTTGAAATACATTATATCCTTGCATTCTTTTAAGTCTAGCCCATGAATCTACTGGACCATAGTTAAACCAGTGACCTGCATGTAATTGAGCTCCTGATGGATATGAAAACATTTCAAGTGTATATAGCTTTTTATCTAATTTACTAGAATCAAACTTATAAGTTTGATCATGTTCCCATTTATCTTGCCATTTTTTATCGATAGATGTTCCGTAATTTGACATTTTATATTAATCCTCCTCTTAGTTAATTGGTAATTATGTTTTAATATATAGTCAATAGTATAGTCTACACCACAATATTAACCTTTATTTAAAACATAGCAAATTATTGAAATTAAATATAATTAATTATAAAAAAAAACCCTTCATCTCAATTTAAGAGACGAAAAGTATAACTTCCGTGGTACCACTCTTATTAGAAAAATTAAATATAATAGCATATTGATTAATAGTATATAATACTAAAAGATAATTAATTTTTCTCACTCGATATTATAACGGAATTACCGTACTTGTTTTAGCAAGTAAACTCCTAGGCAAGTTCATATATTTATATCACTATTTTTCACCAACCAATAGCTCTCTTCAAGATATAGACAATATTACTACTCCTATTCATAGTTAATATTAATATTAAATTATATTTTAAATAATTATATATTAAAGAATATAAAAAAGTCAAGAAAGTTAAATTTGTGTAAAATATATAATCAAATTTTAGTACATCATGATACAATATAGTAAGGCACTTTGAATTTAGGCACATTCAAAAAATAGATCAAGTATGCTCGTCTATTTTAAATGATACTGCGTCAGTAAATTTAGCTCTCGCTATTAACTAAATTTACTTCCTTGTCTGACACAAAATATACAACGCTCATTTGATTTGTTATTTTATGGTGATATGCTTTAAGTGTTAAAAATGAAGTTTTATAATTTCATTTAAAAAATTAACGTAGAGAAAAGAGATGAGATAGAGTGAACATACTATTTGGTTTAGGTGTAATTTTTTTGATATTAAATATTATATTTTCTTTATCATTAATATTTTTTGAAAGAAAAGATCCTACAACAACATGGGCATGGTTATTAATATTTATAATGTTACCGGGTTTGGGATTTGTATTATATCTTTTATTAGGCCAAAATTTAAGTAGACAAAAAATATTTAAGGAAAAAACACAGATTGATGAAATAAAGAGAAAAAATATAAATAGTAAATATATGGCCAACACTAATTATCATGATGGAGGAGAAAGATTTTTTGATTTAAGAAAGATGAATTTTAATCATTCAGGAGCACAATATACTACTAATAATGATGTAGATTTATACTTTAGTGGAGAAGATAAATTTAAGCAATTAATAGAAGACATTAAAAATGCTGAGAAATATATTCATGTAGAGTATTATATTTTTCGTAATGATTGTTTAGGAAAAATTATAGTAGAAGAACTTACTAAAAAAGCTAAAAGTGGAGTTGAAGTTAGACTATTAGCTGATAGTATGGGATCACATACTTTAACAAAGAGAGCTGTTAAGAAGTATTTAGATGCTGGAGGAAAATTTTCAATATTTTTTCCAGGAATTTTACCTCATATAAATACTCGTATAAATTATAGAAATCATAGAAAAATAGTTGTTATTGATGGTAAATATGGTTATGTTGGTGGATTTAATGTTGGAAAAGAATATGTAAATAAAGATGGGAAAATTGGGTTTTGGAGAGATACGCATGTCAGAATACATGGAGAAGCAGTAAATTCTTTAAATGAACGATTTTTATTAGACTGGTGTTATGCTTCAGCAGAAAAAATAGATGATTATGAGAAATATTTATCAGAACCAGAGTCTTATATTGGAGATACAGGAATACAGATTGTAACAAGTGGGCCAGATCATGAAGAAGAATATATAAAAAATGGTTATATAAAACTTATTAATAATGCTAAAGATAATGTATATTTGGAAACACCTTATTTAGTTCCAGATATACCTATACTTGAAGCATTAAAAATATCTGCTTTATCTGGTGTTGATGTTAGAATAATTATTCCAGGAAATCCTGATCACTTTTTCATGCAATGGGCAGCTAGTTCATATATAGGTGAGTTATTAAATGCAGGAATAAAAGTGTATTATTATAACAATGGATTTATTCATGCTAAAACAATTGTTGCAGATAGTGCTGTATCATCTGTAGGAACAGCTAATATGGATATAAGAAGTTTTAAATTAAATTTTGAGGTAAATGCATTTATATATGATGAGATGATAGCTAAAAAAATCGAAGATCAGTTTATGAAGGATATTGAATTTTCAGATGAAATAACAATAGAATCTCATTCGAATAGAAGTGTTTATCTTAGAATAAAAGAATCTTTAATAAGATTATTATCACCAATATTATAATAATTTTGTTAGAATAATATTTTTTAAATATAGAATCCTAAGTTTAGAGAGAATTTAATTTCAGTTTAGACTTAGGATTTTTTAATTACATAAAGATTTCTAATTATTTAGCTGTAGATTACTTCATTTAAAATTAAGAATATGTGTATCTATCTTATAACGTTAATATTTATTTAAAGCATATTATATATTTAAAACATAGATTAATATTAAAATATAGTTTAGAATTATTATACTAACATTTAAAAATACATATAAGTTCTAAGAAAGTTTATTCATTAATTAGGCATATGAACTTGTTATTTTTTTTTTTTTTGATTATGCTTTAACTAGTATACTAAGAAATTTATTATATACTTCTAATAAATTTCTCATTAAATACTATTAATAAATGTTTATATTTTTTATAAAAATTAGATTGAAAAATATAAATGTATTAACTTAATTAGAATATATATATTAAAGTGTTAAATTTAAAAAAATAGGAGTATTACATATGAATAAAAAAATAAAATTTTATTATTCTATAACAACTTACATAATATTTGGAGTATTTAGCATAATAACAACTTTTTATGTTCCCTATTTAAATCAATCAATAGGATTATCATTAACCGAAATTGGACAAGTGGTTTCAATAGGAGCATTATTTGCAATTTTTGCACAACCATTTTTAGTTAATAGACTTTCCAGGACTGAAAATAAAAAGAAATTTATAATTACTCATTTATCTATATTAATTTTAATGATTATACTTTTAATGTTCATAAACAAAAATACAATATATTTATTTGCAATTTTGTATGGGATTTTAATATTAACAATTATGCCAATATATGAAGTATATGTTGAAGAATTATCAGTTAAACAAGACATTGAATATTCTGAAATAAGAAAATGGGGATCGATTGGATTTGGTTGTATAGTATTTTTAAGTGGAGTTTTAATTTCAAAATATGGATTTAGAACAATACATTTATTAGGGATTTTGATGATAGGCATAACTATATTTATGATAACAACTAAATTTAAAAATATTAAATTAAAAGAAAATAGAAAAAAAGTAAAATTAATCACTATATTAAAAAATAAAAATGTATTAATTCTTGGAATGATTAATATTTTAGCTATTGGTACTTATAATGCAATAGAATTTGCTTATTCAACTTACTTAATAGACTTAACAGGAAATAATATTATAGCCAACAATATTTATAGTAAATCTATAGGACTTAGAGTTTTCATTGAGTTTTTATCATTTATAGTTGTTACAAAATATTTTAAAAAAGGTAGTCCTAAGAAATATTTAATTTTGGCTTTTGTTATAGCAGGAATAAAAATATTGTTATTTTCAACAGGATATATACCTTTAGTTGTATTAGGAGATCAATTACATGGAACGATGTTTGCAGTTTATTTAACTTTCTTATTTAAATATATTAGAAAAATTTTTGAAGAGGAATTAGTAGGAGAAATATTTTCATTTGTTAATGTATTAGGATCAGCAGGCGCTAACTTTGTATATCCTCAGATATTTAGTACAATTCAAGTTAATTTTGGATATAGAATAATGTACTTAGTAGCATTTTCAATTATATTATTTTCTGCATTAATATCATTAAAAATCCTTCCTGAGAATGAAGAATTGATGGATATTTTAAACGAAAATTAGAATTAATCACAATCATAAAATAATTTAATAAATATATAAAATTATAAGTCTAAAATTGAAATTTAATTTAGACTTATAATTTTTTTAACTTACATATCATTAAAGTTTAATGAAAAATAATCAGGGCATTTTGGACTCGTTATTTTTCTTCATATTTCTAATTATTTTGTGTGAATTCCATTTTAATAATATTAAAATATAAATATTGAGTTAAGATAGGATTTTAAATAGAAAAAATAAACAGATTGATAAAATTTAAAATAAATTTATATAAAAGTAATAATAAATATTGACAAATTATTTCAGGTTGTTATAATGTTAACAAGATTAAATTACTGATTAAAAATTAATAATTTATAATATTAATTATTTTTGCTTATCATAGTTAAAATAATTAAAGTGGTTTAAAATATAATAAATGTTTAAAAATAGAGTTTTGAATTAAAATGTTGTAATAGGAGGAAATCATGAATAAAGATATTATAAAAACAGTTGTAGCAAAATTTTATAGCTTTTTCTATTTTATGTTCTGGGGCTTTTATTTTAGCGCTGGCTATTTATTTTGCAAAAAACTGAATAATATATCTTTAATGGGTGATTGAATTATATAACAATTTGATATCTAAATTTTAAATTCTAAAATTTACTAATTAAAAGTTTGATATTTGATAGAGCTCATTATGAGCTCTATTTTTTTTACTCTTTATAAAAATAATAAAAAATAATGATATTTAAGGGGGCAATAAAAAATGATAATAATATTAAAACAAAAAACAGAACAAGAAAAAATAGTTAAATTAACAAAAGCGTTAGAAAATGAAGGAGTTAAAGTTAATCCTGTAATAGGAACAGATATAAGTATACTTGGGTTGATTGGTGATACAAGCAAGATTGATAAATCAAAGCTTGAAGCAAATGAAATAGTTGAAAAAGTAATGCATGTACAAGAACCTTTTAAAAAAGCTAATAGAATGTTTCATCCAGAACCTACAATAGTTGATATAAATGGAGCAAAGATAGGTGGAAATAAAATTGCTATGATTGCAGGTCCTTGTTCAGTTGAAAGTGAAGAGCAAATAACTGAAATAGCTAAAGATGTAAAAAAAATAGGGGCAAATTTTTTAAGAGGAGGAGCATTTAAACCAAGAACTTCACCATACGCATTCCAAGGGTTAAAATATGAAGGTTTAGATCTTTTAAAAAAGGCAAGAGAGAATACTGGTCTTCCGATAGTTACAGAAATTATGTCTCCTTATGATATAGAAGTATTTAATGATAATGTTGATGTGATTCAAGTTGGAGCTAGAAATATGCAAAATTTTGATTTACTTAGAGAATTAGGAAGAATAAATAAACCTATCCTTTTAAAAAGAGGGTTGTCTGCAACTATTGAAGAATTATTGATGAGTGCTGAATATATTATGGCTGGTGGAAATGAAAATGTAATTCTTTGTGAAAGAGGAATAAGAACATTTGAAACATATACTAGAAATACGTTAGATTTAAGTGCAATACCTGCTCTTAAAAAATTAAGTCATTTACCAGTTGTTGTTGATCCAAGCCATGCAACAGGAAAGTACTGGATGGTAGAACCTTTAGCTAAAGCAGCAATTGCAGTTGGTGCAGATGGTCTTATTATAGAGGTACATAATGATCCAGCAAATGCATTATGTGATGGCCCACAATCAATAACACCAAATAATTATGAAAAATTATTTGAAGAACTAAAATTAATCGCAAAAGCAGTAGGAAGAGAGATATAAATAAGGAGTATTAAAATGAGAGATTTGGTTGTTGATTTAAAGGAGAAGAGTTATTCTATTATAATTAAAAAAGGGTTAATAGATGAGATTAATAAAGAGATAGCAAAGATTTATAAAGGAAAGAAGATTTTTGTATTAACTGATGAAAATGTGAATTTTCATTATGGGGATAGGGTAAAGGAATCATTAATTAAGGGTGGCTATGATGTTAAGGTAATGGTATTAAAGCCGGGAGAGGAAACTAAATCTTTTAATACTCTACCTAGTATATATAATGAATTTTTAGATTTTAAATTAACAAGAAGTGATCTTATTATAACGCTTGGTGGCGGTGTGATAGGTGATCTTGGAGGATTTGCAGCTTCAACCTTTTTAAGAGGCGTAGATTTTGTTCAAATTCCTACATCATTACTTGCACAAGTGGATAGTAGTGTTGGTGGTAAGGTTGCAGTAGATTTAGAAAGAGGAAAAAATTTAGTTGGTAGTTTTTATCATCCTAAAGTAGTTTTAATTGATCCAGATGTTTTAAATACATTAAGTGATAGATTTTTTAGAGATGGTATGGCGGAAGTTATTAAATATGGATGTATCAAAAACAAAGATTTCTTTTATAAGTTAAAAAGTTATAAAACTAAGAAAGAAGTTATGAAAAATATAGAAGAAATTATTTATATATGTTGTGATATTAAAAGAATTGTTGTGGAGAATGATGAAAAAGATAAAGGTGAAAGAATGTTATTAAATTTTGGTCACACTTTAGGGCATGCGATAGAAACTTACTATAATTTTAATAAATATAGTCACGGGGAAGCTGTTGGAATAGGAATGTATGAAATAACAAAGATAGCAGAAGAAAAGGGAATTACTAAAATAGGAACATCAGATGAACTTAAAGATATACTAATTCAGTATTCTCTTCCATATAGTGTTGATATCAAAAATAGTGATGAAATATTAGAAACAATATCTTTAGATAAGAAAAATATTAATAATACTCTTAAGGTTATACTACTTAATGAAATAGGAAAGTCAATTTTAGAGAATACTAATATAGAATTTTTTGATTAAAATGATTAATTGTGAGGTGAGAGAATGGGGAATTTAAAACTGCATCCTACTAAGTTAAAAGGAAAAGTTACCATACCACCATCTAAAAGTATGGCTCATAGAGCAGTGATTTGTGCAGCTTTAGGGGATGGAGTAAGTAAGATAGAAAATATAGATTATTCGGATGATATTATTGCAACTATAAATGCTATGGTTTCACTAGGAGCTAAAATAACTAAAAATGAAGATCATCTTGAGATCATAGGGTTAAAATCAGAACAAGGACAAAAAAATATAGAGTATCAAAGGGTTATTGATTGTAATGAATCAGGATCGACATTAAGATTTTTAGTTCCTATTGCAGCTTTATTTGAAGGGTGTAATAGATTTATTGGAAGAGGTAATTTAGGTAAAAGGCCATTAGACACATATTATGATATATTTGATAAGCAAGATATAAAATATTGTTATAGTAAAGATACTCTTGATTTAAATACTGAAGGGAAACTTAAACCTGGGGAATTTGAATTAAAGGGCAATATAAGTTCTCAATTTATAACAGGATTATTATTTGCACTTCCACTTTTAGATGGAGATTCAAAAATTATAATAACCACAGAATTAGAATCTAAGGGTTATATTGATTTAACTTTAAGTGCTATGAGGGATTTTGGAATTGAAATTATAAATAATGATTATAAGAGTTTTGAAATAATGGGAAATCAAACATATAAGAGTAGAAATTATAGGGTTGAAGGAGACTACTCACAAGCTGCCTTCTTTTTAGTAGGGGATGTACTTTCAAACAATATAATTATAGATGGTTTAAAATTAGATTCACTTCAAGGTGATAAGGAAGTTATAGATATATTGGAAAGAATGGGTATGAAATTAATTAAATATAGTGATGGTATATTAGGCAAAACAGATAGAAACCTAAAGTCGACTATAATTGATGCCTCTCAATGTCCAGATATAATACCTGTAATTTCTTTAGCTGCAAGTTTAAGTGAAGGAACAACTGAGATAATAAATGCTGGAAGATTAAGAATTAAAGAATGTGATAGATTAACTGCTGTTAGAAGCGAATTAAATAAACTAGGAGCTAATATAACAGAAAAAGAAGATGGATTAATAATTAATGGGGTTAAAAAATTAAAAGGTGGAACTAATGTATGGAGCCACAAAGACCATAGAATAGCAATGACTTTAGCTATAGCATCTACAGTATGTGAAGAACCTATTATTCTTGAAGATTATGAATGTGTTTCAAAATCATATCCAAAATTCTTTGATGATTTTAAAGTGTTGGGAGGAAAGTTTGATGAGTGGAATGTGGGGAAATAAATTAAAGATATCAATATTTGGTGAATCTCATGGTAATGCAATAGGCATTACAATAGATGGACTTCCAACAGGATTTGAAATAAATATGGAAAACATATTAGAAGAAATGTCAAGAAGAGCACCAGGAAAAAGTAAACTTTCTACAGCTAGAAAAGAAAGTGATAAACCTGAAATACTTAGTGGTTTTTTTGAAGGGAAGACAACAGGAACTCCATTATGTGCGATTATTAGAAATTCAGATATGCACTCAAAGGATTATGGAAAACTTAAAAGTGTAATGAGGCCAGGCCATGCAGATTATAGTGGAAATATTAGATATAATGGATTTAATGATTATAGAGGTGGAGGACATTTTTCTGGAAGAATTACAGCACCTTTGGTATTTGCAGGTTCCATATGTAAGCAGATTTTAGAAAGCAAAGATATATACGTTACTTCTCATGTTAAAAGAATAGGAAAAGTTGAAGATAAAGATTTTAGTGAAGTAAAGTTAAATAAAGATATTATATCTGAATTAAGAAATGAAGAATTACCTTTATTAATTAAAGATAATGAAGAAAAAATGAGAAATGAAATACTTGAGGCAAAAAAAGATGGAGATTCAGTTGGAGGAATAATTGAATGTGGAATTATAGGAATACAAGCTGGAATAGGGGATCCGTTCTTTGATTCAGTAGAATCTACATTAGCACATTTATTATTTTCAGTACCTGCAGTTAAAGGGGTAGAATTTGGAAAAGGATTTGAAATGGCTTCTCTTAGAGGATCAGAGTGTAATGATGAATATTATTATGATAGGGAAGAGGTAAAGACATATACTAATAATAATGGTGGAATTCTAGGCGGAATCACAAATGGAATGCCAATATTATTTAAAACAGTTATAAAACCGACGCCATCAATAGCAAAAGAGCAAAAAAGTATAAATATATCTGAAAAGAAGGATGAAAGTCTTAAAATTGAAGGAAGACATGATCCATGTATAGTTCAAAGAGCTGTACCTGTAATTGAGAGTGTAGCAGCGATTGGATTGCTTGATTTAATACTTTAAATATAGGAAATTAAACATATAATGGTTAAGAATAGAATGTGGATAGTTAAGTGGAAAATTCTTATTTAAATTTTAGATTATGTTTTAAAATATATTATTTTAAAAAGTTTTAAGGTTTTCAAGCACAATTATTTATTGTTAACTGTAAATTGTAAATTAATAATAAGGGGAGAGCGGGAGATGGAAGGATTAGATGATTATAGAAAGAGTATAGATGAAATAGACAAAGAGATCATAGAATTATTTGAAAAGAGAATGGATGTAGTTCTTAAAATTGGAGAATATAAAAAGAAAAATAACTTACCTGTTTTTAATAAGCAAAGAGAAGAGCAAGTAGTTGAAAAAAATTTAAAGCATCTTAAAAATAAAGATTATCTTGAAGAAACAAGAACCTTTTTTTATAGATTAATGAAAACTTCAAGAGAGCTTCAAGTTAGAAAAATAAATGAGGAAGAATTAGAAAAAGATTTAGATATAGAAGAAGAGAATATTAAAATTAAAGATAGTATTGGATTTTATGGTGTAAAAGGTTCTTTTACAGAAGAGGCTATGATTAAATATTTTGGAAAGAAAAATAACGCAAAGGCTTATGAAGAATTTGAAGATGTATTTTTAGCAGTTCAAAAAGGGGATATTCGTTATGGAGTACTTCCTATAGAAAATTCTTCAACTGGCGCTATTTCAGATGTTTATGATTTTTTATATAAGTATGGATTTTATATAACAGGAGAAGTTTGTATAAAAATAAATCAAAATTTACTTGGTATTAAAGGAACAACAGTAGATGAAATAAAAGAAGTATATTCTCATCCACAAGGATTTAAACAAACATCTGAATTTTTAAAAAAAAATTCAGATTGGAAGTTAAGTCCTTTCCATAGTACAGCAACAAGTGCTAAATTAATTAAAGATTTAAATGATAACTCAAAGGCTGCTATTGCAAGCAAAAGAGTTGCAGAAATATATGGTTTAGAAGTACTTTCAGCTAATATAAATAATCAAGATGAAAATTTTACAAGGTTTATAATTATAGGAAAAGAACTTAGAAAAGATAAAAATGCAGATAAAGTAAGTGTAGTATTTTCACTTGAAGATAAGGCAGGAACATTATATAAATTATTAAGATATTTTGCAGAAAATAATATAAATATGATAAAAATAGAATCAAGACCAATGAAGCAAGGGCCTTGGAAGTACTTTTTATATGTTGATTTTGAAGGAAATCTATTTAATGAAGAAGTAACTAAAGCGTTAGCATTAATTGAGCAAAGTAGTGCATACTTTAAGCTTTTAGGAGCTTATAGAAAAGAGTGATCAATATTTTAAATATTGATATTGTAGAATAAAGCAAATTTCAATGCTAGTTTGCCATTATACTAAAATATCAATAATAGCTTAAAATATAGACAAAAATTAAATATTGTTAGGGGTGAGTCCTTTGGAGTTTTATGGAGTATTAGGAGAAAAGTTACCACATACTATTTCACCAATGATTAATAATAAAATTTTTTATTTATTGGGAATTGAAGCTGCTTATAAGAAGTTTGAAGTAGAGAAGAAAGATTTAGAAAAATTTATAGATGGCTTAAGAGTTCTGAAAATAAAAGGAACAAATGTAACGATTCCTTATAAAGAAGAAGTTATAAAATATTTAGATTATGTATCACCACAAGCAGAAAAAATAAAAGCAGTGAATACTATTTTATTAAAGGATAATAAATTGTATGGATATAATACAGATTATTATGGTTTTGAAAGTATATTAATTAAAAATAATATTAAAACCAAAGGTGAAACTGCTATGGTACTCGGAAGTGGAGGAGCATCTAAAGCTGTCATTACTTTATTATTAGATAAGGAAATAAAAAAGATATATTTAGTATCTAGAAACAAAAAAGTTAATCCTGAATATGAAGATTCAAGAGTTGAATATATGACTTATTCAGAAATTGATAATATAAAAGGAAGTATTTTAATAAATACTACTCCTTTAGGAATGCATCCTAAAGTTGATGTATCAGTTGTGGGTGAAACTATTATTAATAATTTTGATACACTAATTGACCTGATATACAATCCAAAAGAAACTGAGTTTTTAAAGATAGGAAAAAAACTAAATAAAAAAGTTTGTGGAGGACTTGAAATGTTAATTGGTCAAGCTATTAAATCAGAAGAAATTTGGAATGATATATCTATAAGCGATGAAATAACAAATCAAGTAAATTTATATATTGATAAACACTTTAAATAGAGAGGTTGCATTATGAAGAATAGAATAGTTATTATAGGTATGCCAGGGTGTGGTAAAACAACTATTGGAAGAATGTTAGCAGAAGAATTATCAATGAAATTTTATGATATGGATGAATATATTGAAAATATGACATCTAAAACTATTAGTGAGCTTTTTGAAAAAGGAGAAAATCACTTTAGGAATAAAGAAACACTAGCCTGTAGGCAACTTGTAAGATATAATAATATATTAATTTCTACAGGTGGAGGAATTATAAAAAGGAATATAAATATTGATATTTTAAAAGAAGAGGCTTTAATAATTTTTCTTGATAGACCTATTGAAAAAATTATTTCAGATATAGATATATCTAAAAGACCACTTTTAAAAGAAGGAAAAGAAAAGTTATTAAAACTATATGAGCAAAGGTATGAGCTTTATAAAAAAGCAGCAGATGAAATTATTCTAAATGATGGTAACATAGAAGACGTAATAATTAAATTTAAAGATATAATAAATGAAAATATTAATTTAGATTAAGATTATGTTTTAAATAAATATTTTAATATATACTTAAATAAAAATAATTTTATAATGTAGAACAGTAGAATAGTAGAAATTTTAAAAGATTTAGGTACAGGAAAGAAGATAATAGCTCAAATGTATATTGATTTATTATTTTTGAAATGTGACTTAAGAAGTATAGGAGGAATTAAAAATGATAATTGTTATGAAACCAAAATCAACTGAAACTGAGGTAAGAAAAGTAAAGGCGATAGTAGAGTCTAAGGGACTAGAAATTAATTTATCTAAAGGAGCTACTAATTATATATTAGGGGTAATAGGTGATACATCTATAATAGACCCTAAAAAATTATTAGCCTTTTCAGGTGTAGATAAAGTGGTAAAGGTTCAAGAACCTTTTAAGAAAGCTAATAGATTATTTAAGCCAGAGAATACTGTGGTAAAAGTTCAAAACTCAATTATTGGAGGAAAAAATTTAGGAATAATAGCAGGGCCATGCTCTGTTGAAAGTGAAGAACAAATTGTTGAAATTGCAAAGAAGGTAAAAAATGCAGGAGCAAATTTCTTAAGAGGAGGAGCATTTAAGCCTAGAACTTCACCTTACAGTTTCCAAGGATTAGAGCTTGATGGACTAGAATTATTAAAAACTGCAAAACAGGAAACAGGTCTTCCAATAGTGACTGAACTTATGTCTACAGATTATATAGATAAGTTTGTTGAGGATGTAGATGTTATACAAATAGGTGCTAGAAATATGCAAAATTTTGACTTATTAAAACAAATTGGAAGAACTAATACACCTATTTTATTAAAAAGAGGATTATCTGCAACAATAGAAGAATGGCTTATGTCAGCTGAATATATAATGTCTGAAGGAAATGAAAATGTAATTCTTTGTGAAAGAGGAATTAGAACATTTGAGACTTACACTAGAAATACTTTAGATTTACAAGCGGTTCCAGCTATTAAAAAGTTATCTCATCTACCTATTATTATTGATCCAAGTCATGCTGGTGGATATGCTTACTTAGTAGAACCTATGGCTAAAGCCTCAGTTATAGCAGGTGCGGATGGACTTATGATAGAAGTTCATAATGATCCAGAAAATGCATTAAGTGATGGCCAACAATCAATTAGACCAGAAGAATTTAAAACTTTAATGGATAAAGTTAAAATAGTAGCTGAGATGGAAGGTAAAGAAGTTTAAGCTTCTTAAGGTGAAAGAATATGAGAGTAGTAGTGGTTGGTCTTGGAGTTATTGGTGGTTCATTTGCGATGGCATTGAAAGAATGTGGTTATGAAGATGTTTATGGGATAGATGTAGATAGAGAAACATTAATAAAAGCTAAAAATCTTCAATTAATAAAAGATGGCTTTGTTGATGGAAAAGAAATTTTAAAAACAGCAGATTTAGTTGTAATTTCAATCTATCCTAAGCTTGTTAAGCAGTTTATTATAAGCAACATAGATAATTTTAAAGATGGAGCAATAATTACTGATGCTACTGGTATTAAAAAAATGTTTATTCAAGATATAATAGATGTACTTCCAGAAAATATAGATTTTATTTTTGGTCATCCTATGGCTGGAAGGGAGAAAAAAGGGATAGATTTTGCTACAAATGATGTGTTTAAAGGAGCAAACTATATTTTAACCCCTATTAAGAGAAATAAAGAAGAAAATTTAAAACTTATAGAAAGTTTAGCTTATAAAATAGGTTTTAAAAGAGTTAAAAGAATAACTCCAGAATATCATGATGAGATGATAGGTTTTACAAGTCAGCTTCCTCATGCTTTAGCTGTAGCTTTAATTAATAGTGATATAGAAGGAAGAGATACGGGAAGTTTCATTGGGGATAGTTATAGAGATTTAACTAGAATAGCTAACATAAACGAAAATTTATGGAGTGAACTTTTCTTAGGAAATAAAGAAAATTTATTAAAGTGTATAGAGTCATTTGAAATAGAACTAGATAAATTAAAAGATGCTATAAGAGATGAGGATAAAGAATCCTTGAAAAAATTATTTATAAAATCAACTAAGAGGCGTGAAAAATTATAGACATAATAGGGCTATCGCATTTTGATACATCCCTTGTCAAGTAGACAAGAAAAATAATTAAATTCAAGGTTGTAATATAACCAGCATTCGAGAGAGTGC